>DATASL010000042.1:0-38078 GCA_036269235.1 Rhizomicrobium sp. | reverse complement strand
CGGTTTCGACATTGCCCCCGCTCTGCTGCGCCATCGCTGGCGCCGCCATGCCGGCCGCGGCGGCGGATGCTGCACCCAAAAGAAGGGCGGAGCGCAAATTGCGGCTATTTGAATTGGTCTTTAACACGTGGAACCCCCTTGTGAGTAACGCATCGCTGATCGGACACCGCGACGTCGCGCCAAAACGCAGCAACCGCATGCTAGGAATCGCCCGATGGGCCAATCCATTTGAAACCAAGGGAACCAAAACGATCATCCGCCAGCTGTTGCAAAAATGGCGTTATCTGCTCGCGACACGAAACAGCCGCACACTTACCGTTCTTATCCGCATCAATCCGGAGTGTCGCATTAAGGAGACAGGCCGCGCCCCGGCACATGAAGCTGCCCGAAGGAACCAAAACGGCCGGCGAGGACAACCCAAAGGTTGCCAACAGTCATAACGCCCGGCAGACCATCGGAATCAAATGACCGGATTGCATTCCCCCCAACCCTTCCGGACGTGGCGCCGCTGAAGTACATCGACGGCTGAATTCACAAGAGCATGGGCGCCGGTGGAACCGACACGCATGCGGATTTGTGGTTGCAGACAGCTACCAGCGTGGTCCGGAAGAAAATTGTACAAAATTGTACAGCAGGTTGCGTATCGCGTGAGCTGTCGCCAGAATCTTTCGTTGAGCGCCTGCGACTTCATTTCTGAAGGTCGACCCGATGTTAGCGGAAGTCCCTGGGGCATTGATCTGTCTTACCGACTCGGATCCCGAACTTCCGGTTCACGAAAAATTATACCGGAGAATTCGCACGCTGATTCTCTCGGGAGCGCTGAGCAACGGCAAACGATTCGCGTCCTCCCGGACTCTTGCGTTGCATCTTGGAGTTTCGCGGAACTCCGTACTCAAGGCCGTTGATCGCCTGATCTCGGACGGCTGGCTCGAAGCGCAACGCGGGTCAGGCGTCTATGTCAGGCATGAAAGCCGGAAACTACCGGCATCGCGCACGCCCGCCGAAGGAACCGTTCGATCGCGGCCTTTTGCACCCGGGGCCACTCCGGTGGATTTGTTTCCTTACCAGATTTGGAACCGCCTGCAGTCGCGTCGCTGGAAACACGTTGCCGAATTCGATATTGCAAGATCGCAGCAGCTGGGCACGTCCGCCCTCCGGGAAGCGATCGCTGCCCATTGCGCACTCATGCGCGGCTTCGACTACCAGCCCGACCAGGTCGTAATAACAACGAGCGTTCCGGCGGCGCTCGAACTTATCACGCGCGCGCTCGGTCTTTCCGGTTGCAGTGCCTGGGTCGAAGATCCCGGAAATCCTGCCGCTGCATCCGTGTTCAACCGGCGGAATATCGAAATTGTACCCGTGCCCGTCGACGAGTCCGGCCTGAAGATTGCCGACGGGATTCGAAAAGCGCCCGATGCGAAAATTGCTTATGTGACTCCAGCCTGTCAGTTCCCAACCTGCGCGGTACTTTCGGCGGCTCGGCGGCGTACGCTGATCGATTGGGCACAGGCATCGGGCAGCTGGATCCTGGAAGACGATTACGACTGGCAAAGTTGTCCGCAACCGAAGCGTCAAGCTCCGCTTGCTCTCGATGACCGCACGAACACCATCTACATCAATTCCCTCAATCCGCTGCTCTTTCCCGCTCTGCAGATTGCCTATGTGATCTGCCCCCCGTCGCTTGTCGACAGATTTACAGAGGCACGCTCCGCTCTGCATGAGCCATCAAACGTTTTGCATCAGATGATGTTGGCCGACTTCATTGAGGCCGGCTATCTCGGCGATCATATCGCCCGCCTGTCCGCCGCCTGCGACGAACGCCGGGAGGCGCTTCACACGGCTCTGGCACGTGAGCTGGATACAATCGTCGAACCGAATATCTTCGACAGAGGTACGCACGTACCCGCCACGCTCCTTGGTCATAATGAGCATGATTTCGCCGACCGCTGCGCGTCCGAAAGCATCATCGCAAAAGGAGCAGCGGAGTATCATTTCGCTCCGCCGGCCACGAACGAAGTTTTATTCGGATTTTCCGCTTTCCATCCGCCGATCATCGACAAGGGTGTACGAGCCATCGCGCGCGCGATTCGAGCTAATTAAGAAACCACAAAAAACAATTGAGCTTTCGTCCCGAACGCCGGGTGAACAACTTCCGGTTATTCGTGGAACTTTGACGTCACGTTTCCGACCGAACTTTCCCTGGCACAAGCATTTTATGCCTCTTGGAGGTGTCAGGTGGTACCCTACAAAAACCGGAATTGGCTCTCGATTTGAATGGGCCACGGGAGCCATATGCGCAAATGTCCATGAACGCCATAACGTCGGTCGAGCGCTGCACACAAAGCAAAGAAGAATCACTTTCCGAGTCGTTGCTGGGTTCTGACCTACCCATTGCCATAGCAGCAATGCGTGTCAGTTCGGAGTCTCCCGTCCCGATATACGAGCAGATTACAAATGCTCTGCGACGGGCGATTGTCGCCGGGGATCTTCCGGCCGGGACTTCAATACCTACGAGCCGCGAACTTGCTGCGATCATGAAGGTGGGACGGAACACCGTCGTCAGGGCGTATTCGCAGCTTGTTGCGGAGGGTTATCTCGCATCCGGCCGCAGAAGGGGCACCAGGGTTGAAGAAGGTTTGGCCAGCGATTCGTTTTCCACCCCCGCCAAATCATTCCCTGTCGCTCCCGACCAGCGCAGTGTGCTGGTAGAACCAATCAACATCGGGATACGTGCACAACAAATTCTCAAGGACTGCAGGCGGGCCATAATTTCAAACGGGACCTCCTCATTGTCCCATCCCGATCCCGCGCTCTTTCCAAGACATCATCTCAGCCGGCTTCTGATCGAGGAATTTCGTGGCTCGCCCGCGAAACATCACGCCGAAGCCCTCGCCCGTTTTCAGGCGGTCATTTCGACATATCTTCGAGTCAAGCGCGGCGTGTCCTGCGAACCGGCCCAGATCATCCCGGTTACGGGATTGGCAAATGCGCTCGACCTGACCGCGCGTATCATGATCGATCCCGGTCACTGCGTGCTGATGGAAGAGCCCGCAATTCCGGATGTGGGCCAGGTCTTTTCGGCAGCCGGTGCCCGCCTCGCCGTGATGCCGGGCGACAGGGCCTGGGTGCATGCCTCGCAGGCCCAGTTGCCGCCACCGCGCCTGATCTATGTCTCTCCCACGCTGCGATTCCCTGTGGGCACGCAAATGCCGCAGGATCAGCGAACGGCAGTCCTCGAATTTGCACAGCAAAGAGGCGCCGTCATATTCGAGGACGATACGGGCTGGGAACTGACATACGGCACGGAAAGAGTGCGGCCAATTCATGCCGGCGACCAGTTCGGCCAGGTGATTTATTTCGGCAGCATGAATGAAACACTCGGGCCTTACATTCGCGCGTCATATCTGGTCGTTCCGCGTCATCTGGTCGATGCATTCCACGGCACGGCGGACGCTCAGGGCTGCGGTCCCGAACCTTTTGTCCTGGCTGCGGTGGCCCGTTTCGTGGAAGACGGCCAATATGCCGTCCATGTCAAAAGTATCCGGGCAAAATATGCGCAGCGCATTGCCGTCGCGCTACGCGCCATTCGCAATCATCTGAAGAATGCCACGCCGCTCGAGCCCTCAAGCGGGTTTCACGTCTGCGTGCTCCTTTCCGAAGGTTGCGACGACGTTGAGATATGCCGAAGAGCGTCCGAACAGGGAATTTCGGTCGAACCGCTATCCTCATTCTATCAGCACGGCAAACAAATCCGGGGATTGGTGCTTGGCCTGGGAGCAATGTCCGAGCGCAATATCGAAGGCGCCGCAAAGCGAATCGGAGAATTGATCACAGGCGAGGCCGCGCACCGGTCGGCTGCATAGCTGACAGGAAATTTGCCCCGGGCACGATCGGTGGAAGCCGGAAAACGAACAGCTTCCTTCGCGCCACAGGACCTACCCGATTACAATAATCCCAGCTCCGCCAATTCGACGCACAAGGCCTCGGGTAATCCTTTGCCACGTTTGAGGCCGCGCACGTCGGCAGGCGCGTCTTTTGGGTCGAGGTAACGCCAGCCCTGAAACGGACGGTGGGCGCGGCGCAGGGTCGGGATCAATACCGGCTCGTAGACAAGGCCGCATTTCGGCGGGCCGCCCTTACTGCGAACTTCCCTGATATCAATCAAAGTCTGGCGCGCGGCCACCTGGCCCTTGATGACCCAGTAAAGCGAGCCGCCATCCAACAGCTCCGGCGCGCGTTTCGGCGTCTGGCGCGTGACATGCATGAGTTCCGGTTTCGCGCGCTTTTTCTTCAACGCGGCGAGGCGTCCAGCTTGCCAGCACGCAAGCTCTTCCAGCGTATCCACACCGACGCAAAGCTTGATGAGATGCAGCGTCATAGTCGAACGAGGAACATCGTGATCCAAAAACCAATCCCGCCAGAAATCACGATCCAGATTATCGCGAACCCGTACATCGCCTTTATCATGAGTTCATCTTGCGGCGACTGGATCAGGCTGCCGTCTTCGTTTCGATCAAATTGCGCAATCATTCGGCGTCCGAAGGACCTTATGCACCAAACACAACAAATGCCGATGAAAATACCGCAAGCCACCAAAAGGATTTTCAACGCACTATTTGCATGGCTGCTGCCGGCGGCTACCCAAGACCCACCTGCGGCCCCGCTAAAGGCCAGCAACGTAAGGAGGTCCCAAAATGTAAATATCATACGCTCCGGTACTTTCGGAAGTGGGCGCGGAGATCTGGTCGCCAAAGTCACGCGGGCTCAGCCGCCTTGGCAAATCGTACAAGCACCATGCCTTCCGCCACTTGGTCGCCGGTCGAAGCTTCCACACTTTCGATCTCGGTATCCGCCGGCGCCGCGAGCGTGTGCTCCATCTTCATCGCTTCAAGCACGATGAGCGGTGTGCCACGCTTCACCCGGGCTTTCGGTTCCGTCAGTACACGGATCACTTTGCCCGGCATTGGCGCAACGATGCGGTCCGATGCAGTGCCCGTCGAGTCGACGCCCGCGAACGGGTCGTGCGGCTGCAGCGTCCAGGTTTCGCCCTGCTCCATCACCGCGATGGCGCCCGAGGCAAGCCGAATAGCCGCGGCATGCGCATGAGGGCTGATTTCCGCGCCATCCATGCTGAGCGTTACACCACCGCCGCGATGATGTATCGCAAGAATATTCGCGTGATTTGAGTCGCCGCCGAATTCCAATGTTTCCCGCGCCTCGCCGAACAAACGGAAACCATCCTGCGCATCCCAGGGATCGTTGCCATTGCCGCGGCCGCGCTCTGCAATCACAAACGAAGCCGCGCGCGCATAAATCTCCGGCGGGGGATCTAAGGTCGTCAATTCTTCCATGTGGCGCGGAATGAATCCCGTGTCGATGTCGCCTGCAAGAAACTCGGGATGTCGGAGCGCACGCACGAGAAAGCCTGCATTGGTCTGCACGCCCGCGATTTCGCTCGCCGCCAGCGCATTGGCCAGCCGGTGCGCCGCGCCTTCGCGCGTTTCATCCCAGGCAATCACTTTCGCGATCATCGGATCGTAGAACATCGTCACGGTGTCGCCTTCGCGCACACCGGTATCGACGCGGACGCCGTCCCCGTCGGCCGCGAGGCGCAAACGCTCGAGCTTCCCCGTCGAGGGCAGAAATCCTTTGCGCGGATCTTCGGCATAAAGCCGTGCCTCCATCGCGTGGCCATGCGGCCGCAATTCGCGCTGCGCAAGCGGCAGTTTCTCACCTGTCGCCACACGCAGCTGCCATTCGACGAGATCGAGACCAGTAATCATCTCGGTGACGGGATGCTCGACCTGCAGCCGCGTATTCATCTCCATGAACCAGAAACGATCGGATTTGAGACCCTCCGATGCGTCGGCGATGAATTCGACCGTTCCCGCACCGACATAGCCGACGGCTTTCGCGGCCTTGACCGCCGCTTCGCCCATCTGGCTGCGCATGTCTTCGTTCATGCCGGGCGCGGTTGCTTCTTCGATCACCTTCTGGTGACGGCGCTGCAGCGAACAATCGCGCTCGAAGAGATAAACGGCATTTCCGCGCGCATCGGCGAAAACCTGCACTTCGATGTGGCGCGGGCGCGAAACATATTTCTCGACGAGCACCCGGCTGTCGCCGAACGCGGAGCTCGCCTCGCGTTGCGCGCCTTCCAGCGCTGCATCGAACTCCTCCGCGCTGTCGACGCGCCGCATGCCCTTGCCGCCGCCGCCCGCCACCGCCTTGATGAGCACGGGGAAACCAACACGCGCCGCCTCGCTGGCGAGCCGGTCAGGCGATTGATCCTCACCGAGATAACCCGGCACCACCGCCACACCTGCTTCGGCCATGATCGCCTTGGCACGGTCCTTGATCCCCATAGCGCGGATGGCATTCGCCGGCGGCCCGACGAACACGATGCCTGCGGCCCTGCACGCTTCGGCAAACTCCGCGTTCTCCGAGAGAAAGCCATAGCCGGGATGTATCGCCTCGGCGCCGCTCGCTTTTGCCGCGGAAATCACCGCCGCGATATCGAGATAGCTTTCGCGCGCCGGTGCCGGACCAATGCGGATTGCCTCGTCGGCTTTCGCCACATGCGCGGCGTTCGCATCCGCATCCGAATAGACCGCGACCGTCGCAATCCCCAGCCGGTGCGCTGTCCGCATCACCCGGATGGCGATCTCGCCGCGATTGGCGATCAGAAGTTTGGAGAACATGCCGGCTTAGTCTCCCTCGCCCCCGCTTTGCGGGGGAGAGGGCTGGGGTGAGGGGGCCTCTCCGCCACACGGGCGTCGAATGTCTGCGTCAATGCCGAGCTTATACGTCAGCATTCGTCGCGCGTCAGCACCCCCTCACCCCAGCCCTCTCCCCCACATTCGTGGGGAAGAGGGAATAATTACTACATCCGGAAGACACCGAATTTGGCCTCAGGGATCGGCGCGTTCAGGCACGCCGACAGCGCCAGCGCCACCACCCGGCGCGTGTCGGATGGCGCGATGATGCCGTCGTCCCAGAGGCGCGCGGTGGCGTAGTAGGGGTTGCCTTCGTCCTCGTATTTCTGGCGGATCGGCGCCTTGAAGGCTTCGGCCTGTTCCGGCGTCCATTTGTCGGCGTCGCGGTGCACGGTAGCCAGCACACTGGCCGCCTGCTCGCCGCCCATCACCGAGATGCGCGAATTGGGCCAGGTGAACAGGAAGCGCGGCGAATAGGCCCGGCCGCACATGCCGTAATTTCCTGCGCCGTAGGAGCCGCCGATCAGCACGGTGATCTTCGGCACGTTGGCGCAGGCCACCGCTGTCACCATCTTGGCGCCATCCTTGGCAATGCCGCCGGCTTCGTATTTTCGCCCGATCATGAATCCGGAAATGTTCTGAAGGAACAACAACGGCACGCGGCGCTGGCAGCAGAGTTCAATGAAATGCGCGGCCTTCAGCGCCGATTCCGAAAACAGGATTCCGTTGTTGGCGATGATGCCGACCGGCATGCCTTCGATATGCGCAAAGCCGGTGACGATGGTGGTGCCGTAAAGTTTCTTGAATTCGTCCAGCACCGAGCCGTCGACGAGACGCGCAATCACTTCGCGGACATCATATTGCACCGACAGCGATTGCGGCACGATGCCGTCGAGTTCGGCCGTGTCGTAGAGCGGCGTCTTCGGCGCCACGAGCGAAGTGTCGGGCGTTTTGCGCATATTCAGATTTGAAACAATGCGGCGTGCGATGGCGAGCGCATGCGAATCATTCGTCGCATAATGATCGGCGACGCCGGAGACGCGGGCATGGACTTCCGCGCCGCCGAGATCCTCGGCGCTGACGATCTCGCCTGTCGCGGCTTTCACCAGCGGCGGACCGCCCAGGAAGATTGTGCCCTGCCCTTTTACAATGATTGTTTCATCGGACATGGCCGGCACATAGGCGCCGCCCGCGGTGCAGGAGCCCATGACGGAAGCAATCTGCGGAATCCCCAGCGCTGACATGCCGGCCTGGTTGAAGAAGATACGGCCGAAATGCTCGCGGTCGGGAAATATCTCCGCCTGGTTGGGCAGATTGGCGCCGCCGGAATCGACCAGATAAATGCAGGGCAGACGGTTCTCGCGCGCGATCTCCTGGGCGCGCAGATGTTTCTTCACCGTCAGCGGATAATAGGTGCCACCCTTGATCGTCGCGTCGTTGCAGACGATCACACATTCCCGGCCCTCGACGCGACCGATGCCCGTAATTATTCCCGCGGCGTGAATATCGCCATCATACATTCCATACGCGGCAAGCGGCGAGAGTTCGAGAAACGGCGTGCCGGGATCGAGCAGCCGCTCCACGCGCTCGCGCGGCAGCAACTTCCCGCGCGAAATGTGGCGCTGGCGCGAGCGCTCGTCACCACCCAGAGCCGCCGTTTCCATCCGCGATTTCAGCTCGCCCACGAGCTTCTCCATCGCCTCCGCGTTGGCTTTGAACCTGGCGTCGCGCGGATTGGTCGCCGATTTGAGAGCACTCATACGCGCTCGACCGCGACCGCCGTTGCTTCGCCGCCGCCGATGCAGAGCGAAGCGATGCCGCGCTTCAGTCCTCGCCGCTCTAGTGCGTTCAGCAGTGTCACAATGATCCGCGCGCCCGACGCGCCGATGGGGTGGCCGAGCGCGCAGGCGCCGCCATTCACATTCACTTTCTCATGCGGCAGGCCGAGATCGCGCATCGCGATCATGGCGACGTTGGCGAATGCTTCGTTGATCTCGAAGAGGTCGACATCATCCTTATTCCATCCGGCCTGTTTGAGAACCTTTTCGATCGCACCAACCGGGGCAGTCGTGAACCAGCGCGGCTCGGCGGCATGACTTGCCTGCGCAACAATGCGTGCGAGCGGCTTCAATCCCTGTTTCGATGCGAAATCCCCGCGCGCGAGGATTAGCGCCGCAGCGCCGTCGGAGATGGACGATGAATTGGCCGCGGTGACGGTGCCGTCTTTCGCGAAGGCCGGTTTGAGCATTGGAATCTTCGCCGGATCGGCGCGGAGCGGCTGTTCGTCTGTTGTTACTTCACTTTCGCCGCCTTTGCCGGAGATTTTCACACCGGCAATTTCGCCGGCAAATGCACCGTCTGTCTGCGCCCGTTTGGCGCGCATGAGCGATTCCGCCGCATAGGCATCCTGATCGGCGCGCGTGAACTGATAATGTCGCGCGGCATCCTCGGCGTATGTACCCATCAATTTGTGCTCATACGCGTCTTCGAGACCATCAAGGAACATGTGATCCTTGATTTCGCCATGACCCAGCCGGTAGCCGCCGCGCGCCTTGGAAAGCAGGTACGGCGCGTTGGTCATCGACTCCATGCCGCCCGCAACGACGATATTGGCGCGGCCGGCGGCCAATTGATCCGCGCCGATCATCACTGCCTTCATCCCCGAGCCGCAGACCTTGCTGATCGTCGTGCAGGGCACGCTGTCCGGGAGACCAGCGAAGCGCGAGGCCTGACGCGCCGGCGCCTGCCCCACACCGGCCGGCAGCACATTGCCCATCAGGGTTTCCTCGATCTGCTCCGGCGTCAATTCCGCGCGTTCAAGCGCAGCGGCGATTGCCACCGCACCAAGCTGGGGCGCCGATTTCGATGAGAGCTCGCCCTGGAACGCTCCCATCGGCGTCCGCGCACCGGACAGAATTACGATATCAGACATGGAAAACTCCGTTTGCGATTGCTGTCGTCCGCCATCTGGGACCGGGCACCCCGGGAAATCTGGCGCGCCATAGATGGCTTCTAAGACTGGCGAGGGCAAGCTTCGTCCCTGGCGCTGGTGCGTGCGAACGCGGCCGGACTCATGGTGGAAACTGCGACGCAGCAGACTGTCACAATAGCGTAAAGAACCGCACCTAGCTTCGCGTCGGCTGCAACGAAAAGAAAACCATGACCGACGCGACTCTTCCCCTCCCGCATATCCACACCGGCTCCTTCTGCTTCTCGGCGGACTTGCCTATGCCGGTTATGGTTTCGTGAACGACATCCAGAGTGTCCACGAAACACTGGCGTTGGGCGCTTTTGGCCTCCTGGGCCTCGCGCTGCTGATCGCGCTCGGATTCGAATTCGTCAACGGCTTTCACGACACGGCGAATGCTGTGGCGACGGTCATCTATACGCATAGCCTGCCCCCGGTGGTGGCCGTCATCTGGTCCGGCGTGTTCAATTTCCTAGGCGTGCTGATCTCCACTGGCGCTGTTGCCTACAGCATCATCACGCTCTTGCCCGTCGACCTCATCCTTCAGGTCGGCAGCACGGCGGGCTACGCGATGATCTTCGCGTTGCTATTCGCGGCGATCGTCTGGAATCTCGGCACCTGGGCACTCGGCATTCCGAACAGCTCAAGCCATGCGCTCATCGGTTCCGTGATGGGCGTCGGCCTTGCCAACCAGCTAATGGCGCCGGCTTCGCAACACACTGCCGGTGTCGACTGGTCGCAGGCCGTAAGCGTCGGCGAAGCGCTGCTGTTCAGCCCACTGATGGGATTTGCTTTGGCGGCGACCCTCCTTCTGGTCATGAAGGCGCTTATCCGAACGCCGGCGCTCTATTCCGAGCCCAAAGGCAACACGCCGCCGCCGTGGTGGATTCGCGGCACGCTGATCTTTACCTGCACCGCCGTGTCCTTCGCCCATGGCGGTAATGACGGCCAGAAAGGCATGGGCCTCATCATGCTGATCCTGATCGGCGTGGCGCCGACGGCCTATGCGCTCAACCGCACCATGCCCGATAGCGCGATGCCGACATTCACGCAGTCGGCAACGGCAGCCGAACAGGTTTTCAATGCGCATGCCAAGCAGACACCGGCCATGAACGCAGATGAGGCGCGCGCCAAGGTGGGCGCCGCATTGCGCGCCCGCGACCTCGATCACCCCGTCGTTTATGAAGGCCTGTCGGTGCTGTCGCAGGATATTACCAACGAAGTGCGCAATTATGGTTCGATCAGCCATGTATCGGCAGCAGCGACGCCGAACGTGCGCAACGACATGTATCTGACGGCGGATTCGATCCGCCTGCTCTCCAAATCCGGCGCGAAGTTCACGACTGCCGAGGGCGCAACGCTCAAGAGCTACCAGACCAATTTGCAGAACGGCACGCGCTTCATTCCGGGCTGGGTCAAGGTAGCCGTCGCCATTGCCCTTGGTCTCGGCACAATGGTGGGCTGGAAACGCATCGTGGTCACGGTGGGCGAACGTATCGGCAAAACTCATCTCACTTATGCGCAAGGCGCGTCGGCCGAGTTGGTTGCTGCGGCGACGATCGGCGCCGCGGAGCTTTACGGCCTGCCCGTTTCGACCACGCATATCTTGTCAAGCGGTGTGGCCGGCACCATGGCCGCGAATCACTCCGGCCTGCAATGGAGCACCATTCGCAGCATCGCCTCGGCCTGGGTGCTCACCCTCCCCGCCGCAATGCTGCTCGCAGGCGTTCTTTACTGGCTCCTGCGCGTGGTGATTTGAGGCTTTGCGGGTCTTATCAATAATGGCGTCACCGATCATCGCAAGTCGGTGACGCAATCGTTGTATCCGCCCCTATTTCGCCGGAGGATTGGCGAGCAGATACGGCAATCCATTGTTGATGTCGCGCTTCTCGGCCCAGATCGCCGGATCGAACCCTGAGGGCAAGCCGGAACGGAATCGTTTGCTCGTCAGCCCGGTAATGCCGGATGACGAGCCTTCGCCGACGCCCTGACTGGTCCCGCTCGCGGTGAGATCCCAGTAATCATTCGTTGCAGCGCCGCTGTTTTGCACCGCTCCGGCAAATCCGCCTTCGATGCTTCCGTCGGCCGCCGGGACCGATCCGGCGGAGTATGAAGTTATGATCGCACCGCCGCCATGGCCGCCGTACAGATCGTTCCCAATCAGGCCGCCATCCATTGCGCCGTCGCCATTTCGGCTCCGAACAAGACCCGTGGCGTAGGAATTGCTTATTGTTCCTCCTGCACCGCATCCAGCAAGGCCGCCGCGCGCCGGGCTTTTGGCCGTTATCTTGCCGGTCGCAAATGACCCGCTGATCGTGCCCGCATATCCCGCCAATCCACCCGCACACGTACCCAAACCGGAAACGTTTCCAGTCGCATAGGAGTCGACAATTTCGCCGCCCGACTGCGCACCGATCAATCCACCAACATATGCCTGTTCCTTGCCGTGGACCGTCGCATTTGCATGGGAATTTCTGATCTCGCCGCTGCTGTTGCCCACAAGACCACCGGTATAAGCGCCCCGGGTACCGAGCTCACTGCCACTGACGGTTCCCTGCATGAAATCGCCGATCAGACCGCCGCTGTTCGATCCGACGAGTCCACCGACGGCGTCATCCTTGCCGGACACATCTACCTTCGCCGCAATAAGACCCAGATCACTCACGATTCCGTCCGTGCCCACGCCCGAGAACAGACCGATCTGGGCACTGTCCGCGTTTGCAGTGATTGTGAGGTTGGAAATCGCGTTCCCGAGCCCCTCGACAGTTCCGTTGAGCAACATCGGGATGGGCGAGGTGCTGTAAGTACCATCGCCCGCAGCGTCATAATCGGCGGCCAGCGCAAAACTGCCGGACGGATTGCCGGCGATGGCATCTGCCAGCGCCGCAACGCTATTTACGAGTGTATAAGGCCCGCGATTGATCGTCAGCGAACTGGAGAGATTTGCGAAGCTCGCGTGTCCTTTCGCCCCGAAGGACAGCGTTCCGGTCGAGCCGCCGTCATTGGTGACAAGCGAGAGACCACCCTGTTTCTTGACGGAGACCGGCTTGCCGATGACGATGGAATCGTAGGCATCCAGCACGAGCGATGCCGCGCTCGACCAGGAAAGTGGGGCACGCACTTCAATGTTCCCAGCCTGCACACCACCCGACCCTGTGGTTGTCACTTCGACGCTACCAGACGCCAGAAGGGTCTCCAGATCACCGGCATTCAGCACCGCGTCCGTCGCCGTCGGCGCGCATACCCCGCCCAAACAGCTCATATTCGCAGTTTGGGCCGAAGAAATGACGACCGCCGCATTGGCTGTTGCGGCCAGAAACACCATGCCGGTCAGCGCGGCAAACGTACAGCGCCCGGCAAAGACACCCGATCCGATAAACATGGAATTCCCGCAATCCAGGCGAAACCTTCAAGGTTTCTTTTTCTCATTATTCCGTCGCAAGCGGGAAGCCGCAAGCATAATTTGTCCAATAATTCGGCAGTCTGTGTCTCCCGTTGTGCGGGGACGGCGCAGATTATTATCAGCCCGACTCGCCAAATAATTCCCGTCCGATCAGCCAGCGGCGGATTTCAGAGGTACCGGCACCGATGTCATAGAGCTTGGCATCGCGCAGCAGCCGGCCCGTCGGGAAATCATTGATGTAGCCATTGCCACCAAGGCATTGGATGGCCTCGAGCGCCATCCAAACGCCCTTCTCGCCCGCATAAAGGATGGCTCCGGCGGCATCCTTGCGAGCGGTTTCGCCACGGTCGCACGCCCTCGCAACAGCGTAGACATAGGCCCGCGTTGCCGAGAGCGTGACGTACATATCTGCGAGCTTGCCCTGCATGAGCTGGAACGAACCGATCGACTCTCCGAATTGTTTGCGCTCATGCAGATACGGAATAACCACGTCCAGACAAGCCTGCATGATACCGACCGAACCGGCCGCAAGCACTGTACGTTCATAATCGAGCCCGCTCATCAGCACGCGCACGCCATCGCCTTCGCGTCCCAACAAATTTTCAGCCGGCACTTCGCAATCTTCGAACACGAGTTCTGAAGTGTCGGAACCGCGCATGCCGAGCTTGTCGAGTTTCTGTGCCGGTTTGAAACCCGTGAAATCCTTCTCGATCAGGAAAGCCGAAATCCCGCGTGGGCCGGCAGAGGGATCGGTCTTTGCATATACAACCAGCGTGTCGGCTTCCGGGCCATTCGTAATCCACATTTTCGTGCCGTTCAGCACGTAGCGGTCGCCGCGTTTCTCCGCGCGCAGCCGCATCGACACCACGTCGGAACCGGAACCGGTCTCGCTCATCGCCAGCGCGCCGACATGCTCGCCGGAAATCAGCTTGGGCAGGTAGCGCTGCTTTTGCTCCCCATTGCCGTTGCGGCGGATCTGGTTGACGCAGAGGTTGGAATGGGCGCCGTAGGAAAGACCGACAGAGGCCGAGGCACGGCTCACTTCCTCCATCGCGATGCAGTGCTCAAGGTAACCGAGCCCGGATCCGCCATATTCCTCCTCGACGGTGATTCCGAGGAGCCCGAGTTCGCCCATCTGCGGCCAGAGATGGCGCGGGAATTTGTTGCTGCGGTCGATCTCTCCGGCGATCGGCGCGATCCTGTCGTCGCTAAAGCTGCGCACGCTGTCGCGCAGCAGATCTGCCGTATCGCCCAGATCGAAATTAAGGGTCGGATAAGAATTGCGGATCATGTGCAGGTTATGTGCGGGATTGAGGAGATTGCCAAGATGCTGGTTGGCTTGCCGAACCAGTTCGCGGATGCAGTCCACCTTCGCCAAGGCTCCGGTGGACACCACCCTTCGCTGGTCGAAGGGCGGTGGCCTGCCACCCGAAGCTGCGCAGCAGCGAAGGGTGGTGCGGTCGAGAAGACTCGAACTTCCACGGGTTGCCCCACTAGCACCTCAAGCTAGCGCGTCTACCGTTCCGCCACGACCGCAGCAGGGCGCGGGGTGTAGCAAATCGTTCGGCCGGAGGGAAGCGCCGTTCTGAAGCCGGTGGATAAGGGCATCCGACCGTCCTAGATATGCGGCAATGGACAAAGACCCCGGCCCATTGATTCTTAGACCCGAGTGGCGAGTGTCGTCCGAACCGGTGGCGTATCCCGACGCTATCGCCTTCATGGAGCAGCGGGCGGCCGGGATAGCCTCCGGCATGGCCAAAGAGTGTGTGTGGCTGCTCGAACACCCGCCGGTCTATACGGCAGGGACGAGCGCGCATCCGTCGGATCTCCTCGACGCACGCTTTCCTGTTTTCCAGACGGGACGCGGCGGCCAGTTCACCTATCACGGTCCTGGCCAGCGTGTGGCCTATGTGATGCTCGACCTGAAGCATCGAACGCCGGATGTGCGCCGATACGTGCGCGACCTGGAAGATTGGCTGATCTGCACCCTCGCCCGCTTCGGCGTGGCCGGCGAACGGCGCGAAGGTCGCGTCGGCATCTGGGTGGCCCGTGCAGACGGGACCGAAGACAAGATTGCCGCCATCGGCGTTCGCGTCCGCCGCTGGGTGACGTTCCATGGGATCGCGCTTAACGTCTCGCCCGACCTGAGCCACTTTACTGGTATCGTACCCTGCGGCATCCGCGGTCATGGCGTCACCAGTCTCGCCGATCTGGGACTATCAGGTTCAATGAGCGACGTGGATAAGGTTCTGAAAACGGAATTCGAGAATGTCTTTGGTGTCACCCCCCATCTTTGATGGAGGGTGACACGTTGTAACTTATCGATCAGGGATCGCCACCCGTGACAGCGATTCCGAAACCACCCCTCGTACCTTTGATAAAGGTCTGGTTCGTGCCGCTGCCGTCAAGATTGGCCCGTCCGATTGTCTTGCCCGAGCCCCGATCTCCCCAGTCCGCCCAATAAATATAGTTCTTGTCTGCCGCCAGGAATGCGATCTGGCCGTTCAGGCCGGTGATGAAGCTCGTATCCACGTTAGTCCCGTCGGCATTCGCACGCCCGATCGCCGTGCCGCTCGATGCCGTGAAGTAGATGTAATTGCCCTCGATTGCGATTCCGGATCCGCATCCGCTTATAAAACTGCCATTCGTCTTACTGCCATCCAGGTTTGCCCGCCCTATTTGGCTCGTCTCGTAATTGGCCCAGTAGATGTACTTCTTGGTGACGGCGACCCCGCACACACCCGGACCTGTCGTAATGAAATCCTGATTGACACTGCTCCCATTGACATTGGCCCGCCCGATGGAACTGCCCACATCGCCTGCCCAATAGATATACTTCTTATTGACCGCAACACCGCACGGGTTCTGGGCACCTGTGATGAACGACGAGTTTACATCAGTTCCGTTGAGGTTGGCTCGCGCAATCGTTGTAGCCGTACCTCCATTTGCGCCGGACCAATAGATGTACGTCTTGTCTACAGTCAGCCCCGCTCCTCCTGCGGCTCCCAATGAGATGAACTTTTCCTTTGCACCCTTGCCGCTGGTCGGCGCCCGGCCGATTGAACCGTTGTCGCTGTTGGTCCAGTAGATATAACCTTTGCCCTTCCCCGCCTGCAGGACGGGCGGTTGCTGGGCATTTGATGGGCCAGCCCACGTGCAAAGCAGAAAAAATGCCGTGACTGAGCTGCCGAAAATGCATTTGTCGGCAGCACGGAAGATCGCTTTCGTCATTTCCATTACCCCCTGATCCCAAGCTTCCATGTCGACCGTAAAACGGCGGGAAGCGCCATATCTTGGGCCATCTTGCGCGCGATGCAAGCGCTATCAGCTCCCCGGGCAGGGGAATCGGGTGAAGGAACAAAGACTGAATCCAATCTGATAGGTTGCCCCTGAACTGCGTGCTCTGGACTCGCAGTGCGCGGATCCAACCTCAACCCTGCAACCGTGGGGAGACGCTCTGGCGCCGAGAAGCCACGGGCCCTCGATTCGGCGTATCGCGATTCCCTCTTCGGAGCGTTCACCCGATTGCCCTGGCTCCTCGGGGCAGACCGCTCGCCCGCATGACAGATTTTAAGACGTGGGCGGAAAGTGGATTCAGAAGGCCCATCCCCTATTTCTTCTCAGCGAAAATCTCGAAGAAGCGTCGGTGCCCTTGATCAATGGACGACCGCCCTCGTGAAAATCATCGCGCCATGCGGATCGCTGCCATATGCTGGTGTGAGTGACGATACGACATCGAATGCATAGAGAGCGCCCAGACCAAATTTGAGATGGTCGGCGACCTGCCAATCGTGAATGCCCCCGATCGTAACTTCGCCAACGCGCGAGACTGCGGCTGAAGGAACAAGTTCGTTATTCTGTTCCCATTCGGCGCGGGCAAACACGGTCCACGGCTCGCAAGGCTTGTATTCGCCTTCCAGCAGCATGCCGTTCAAATTCACACCATTGCTGAGCTGCTTGAGACCCCAGGCGAGCGTGGTTGCAAACGAAGAATCGGAGGCGAACCGCGTTACGTAGGTTGCGCTTGCTGTCGAACGATTTTCATTGATCGACGGTTCAAGCTGCTCGGGACTGTTGAGATGACCCCAGGACGTTTGCAGCGACCAGTGCTCGTCGGGATTCAAGGAAAGGCGGATCGAAGTGGAATCGAAACGCGGCGTATCGAAATCATAGCGGTCTTGATCGGGTTCGCGCCCGGTGAATTGCGATACACCGACCTTCCAGTCGTCATGCACGAACCCGCCGGTCAGCACACCGAACGTGATATGCGTTGAATCGAGCCAGTGATGCGTGATGGGAGCATCAGGTATGTCCATCGAGCTTGCACGGTGCATGAAAGCGGCGGGACCGAGTGCAGGTTCGCCGGGATCGGCTGCGTAGAGAAATACCGAGTTGTTCCGCGACAGGCGACGTGTATAGGTCGCGGAAAGCTCCATGACCAGATCGTGTGGGTGCTGGCGGTCTATGAGTGGCGTGACGCCATTCGCGGTCTCGCCGGTCGCAAGAAGTAACGGATAACCGGAAGGCCCCATGAGCGGGTCGGGGCTCAACATCGCACGCAGGTTCAGACCATCCGCCGAAGAGAAATCGCGGCGCGCTTCGCCCATTAACATCCCAGCGAGGAATGTTTTGTCGGCGCCCCGCGGTCCGCTCTGCATATCGTAGATGCCCCAGAGCATTGCGTGGCCCATGAGCACCCAGTCCCCGGCCATCGCATGCACGCCCTGATGCGACACGAGATCAGGCTGCCAGCTGGTTCCGGATGCGTCGCGCGTCATTGGATAATTGCCGAGGATGCCGGTCGGTGACGATCCGGACAAGGCTTGCATATCCATTCCGGGCATATCGCCCATTTGATTCGCGGAGACCATGTCAGGCGATTGCGGCATTGCGTCGGATGCCGTGCCATTTGTCTGTGCGACCGCGGTGCACAGGGACAAGGCGAAGCAAAAAGCGCTCGAAGCAATCACACGCATGAAATATTCGGAGCTCACATCTTCATGTGATCGCCGTCACCCGTTTCGTGATGATGATGATCGCCTCCCCTGGCGACGAGCGCACGATAGGCGTGCGGGGAAAGCCTCGGAAGATTTTGAAGAAATGCGACGATGTTCCAGATTTCTTTGTCGCTATGCGTCCGCCCCCAGGCCGGCATCGCAGTCATTCCGATGCCATGCTTGATAATCCAGAATTGTATCTTCGCGTCGCCCGGCGCTCCGCTCGCCAGCAGTGGCGGCTTGGGGTCGAGGCCGGGGCGCATCTCGTTTTCGGGCATTCCCGGTGCAAGATGGCAGCCGGTACACATTTCGTCATAATCCGACGCGCCGTCCGAAATCATCTCAGGCCTGTTGAGCGCCGGCACGTCGACAGCGGAAGCACGAACGTCGACAGAACGTTCGCGGACCCACGCGATGAAATGGCCGAACACGGTACTTTGCCGTGCATCTGCGGCGACGTCATAAGCCCCGGCTGCAGCAACGATACCAATCCCTATCGCAACCGCGATGCCAAAGCCGCACGCGCCTAAAAGAAGAATTCGCAAATCCCGGCCGTTCATTCGACAAGTCTCCCGGGTTTCCGGCGGAACAGGGCCACGTGCCCGAATTACGCCGATGCCGACATTGTCCGGACACACAGGAATATATCCCGAAACAACAAACTAGAGTGACGGCCTGCGGTGAAAGCCACGGTCGGCGGGCGGTTCGGCCTTGTGCAGGTCGATGTTCCTCACGCGCGATCCGGGCGGACCCAGCATGCAGACCGTCACGAAGGCCTCCACCGTCTTGGTGTCGCCTGACGCAAGAGCTTCCACGGTGCCGTCCGAGCGATTGCGGATCCAGCCGTCGATGCCGAGCCGGCGTGCCTCCTCAATAGCAAAATTGCGATACCCGACCGCCTGCACAAATCCTTCGATACGCAATCTGAGCGAGGTAATCTCGGTTTCGTTGCTCATGCAAATTCCAGAATTACATCGTCCACCGCGAGGCTGTCGCCTTTCCGGGCGTTGATTTTTTTGATTGTGCCCTCGCGCTCGGCGTTGAGCACATTTTCCATCTTCATGGCTTCGATGACGGCGAGCATTTCGCCCGTCTTCACCTCCTGCCCTTCGCTGACATTTACGGAAACGACCAGGCCGGGCATCGGGCACAATAGAAATTTCGACGTATCCGCGGCTGCCTTTTTCGGCATCAGCGCTGCAAGGGCGGCCGCGGCCGGCCTGCGCACGGTTGCCAGTACCGCCGTTCCGCCCTGGGCGAGGCGATAGCCGCCGCGATCGCGGAAGAACTGAATCGTGTGTGACACATCGGCTTCGACAATATGCATCGCGGGCTCACCGATATCCCACGCGATCCTTGCCGTGAACGCATTGCCGTCGATGAGCAGCTGCAACCGGTCATCATGCAACCGCGCATCGCGTACCGAGTATTCCCGTTCTGCCAATCTCACGGTGAAAGTATCGTTGCCGTCGAGCGGGCCGTTAAGCGTGCCGGAGATAGAGCTGGCGCGTTCGGCCCGCATGATGCGGGCCGCAACCGCGGCTGCGACGAACCGGTGCGCGCGCCCATTGTCGAGCGCGCGGCCATGAAACCCGTCGGGAAATTCCTCCGCGATAAACCCGGTCGAAAGCCGACCCTCGCGAAACCGGCGGCTGTGCATGATCGCTGCGAGAAACGGGATGTTGTGATTGATGCCCTCGATACGGAATTTGTCGAGCGCTGCGCTCATGGCTTCAATCGCGTCTGCTCGCGATGGCGCATGCGTGCACAGCTTCGCAATCATCGGATCGTAGTAGATCGAGATTTCACCGCCCTCGTACACGCCCGTGTCGTTACGCACAGTGATATGGTCTTTTTTGCCTTCGGCAGGCGGCCGGTAGCGCACAAGCCTTCCCGTTGATGGCAGGAAACCGCGATAAGGATCTTCGGCGTAAATGCGCGATTCGACGGCCCAGCCGTCGAGTTTCACCTCGTTCTGTTTGAACGGAAGTTGTTCGCCGGCGGCCGAACGGATCATCAATTCGACGAGATCGAGCCCGGTTACCAGTTCCGTCACCGGATGTTCCACCTGAAGCCGTGTATTCATTTCCAGGAAATAGAAGTTCCTGTTCCGGTCGACGATGAACTCCACAGTACCGGCGCTGTCGTAATCGACAGCCCTCGCCAGCGCCACTGCCTGTTCACCCATTGCATTGCGCGTCGCGGCGTCGAGGAACGGCGACGGCGCCTCCTCTAACACTTTCTGGTGACGGCGTTGGATCGAACATTCGCGCTCGTTCAGATGAATGATGCTGCCGTGTTTGTCACCGAGTACCTGGATCTCGATATGCCGCGGCTCGGTGACATATTTTTCGATGAAGAGCCGATCGTCGCCGAAGCTCGCCCGTGCCTCGTTCTGCGAAGAACGGATCGCCTGCAGCAGATCCTTTTCTTCGTGAACGATGCGAAGTCCCTTGCCGCCGCCGCCGGCGGAGGCCTTCACCATCACGGGAAAGCCGATGTCGCTTGCCAGCGAACGCGCATGCGCCTCGTCGCGGATTTCGCCCACGAAACCGGGCACGACCGACACGCCCGCCGCCAGAGCGAGTTTCTTCGATTCGATCTTGTCGCCCATCGCCGCGATCGCTTTCGCGTTCGGGCCGATGAACGTCACCCCGATCTCCGCCAGCGCTTCGGCAAAGCCTTCGCGCTCGGAGAGGAAGCCATAGCCGGGATGCACCGCCTCGGCGCCGGTGTCGCGGCAGGCCTGCACGATCTTCTCGATCTGCAGGTAGGATTGCGCCGATGGCGCCGGGCCAATGGCCATAGCCTCGTCCGCCATCTCGACATGCAATGCGTTCGCGTCGGCTTCGGAATAGACAGCGACCGTGGCTATCCCCATGCACCGCGCCGACTTGATGATCCGGCAGGCAATTTCCCCGCGATTGGCTATAAGTATCTTCCCAAACACCGGGACCGCCCTCGTATTTGTGACATTCCGGTTTTAGGCGCTGGCCGCTCGCGCGTAAACGGCAGGTGAGGGTGTGGTAACCGGATGCGCCAACTGGGCGCAGCGAGGAGCAGAATATGGAATTCATCGTATCGCGCGGGAATCGGGACATGGGTCTGCCGTTTTCCGATGCTGTCCGCGTTGGCGGGATGCTCGTTCTTTCGGGACAACTCGGAAATCTACCCGGCCGATTTGAACTCGCTCCCGGAGGCATTGCAGCCGAGACGCGGCAAATGATGGACAACATCGCCCACATGCTGAATGCAGCGGGCCGCTCCTTCGATGACGTCTTCAAATGCCTCGTGATGCTGGCCGACATGGATGATTGGGCCGAATTCAATCGTATCTATGCAGGTTATTTCGAACCTGGCCGCCTGCCCGCTCGCTCCGCCTTTGCCGCGCAGGCCCTGGCGCTTGGCGCGCGCGTGGAGATGGAATGCTGGGCGTGGGACGGACCACGCGAAAGAACATAAAATGGAATTGACAGCAAAATTTCAGGCTGCCTAAACGGTGTCATGGCGCGGCTTGCAAGAGTGGTGGCGGTTGGCGCACCGCATCTGGTGACGCAACGGGGCAATCGCGCCCAGAGGGTTTTCTTCTCCGATTCCGATTTCCAGCTCTACAAGAACCTCATCGCCGAAGGATGCAGGATCGCGCGCACGGCAATCCTCTCTTACTGCCTTCTACCCGACCGCGTACATCTCATTCTGGTGCCGCGCGACGAAGACGGTCTCCGGGCCGCGCTCGGCGAATCCCATCGGCGGTATACCCATGAGATCAACACGCGCGAAGGCTGGCGGGGTTTCCTCTGGCAGGGGCGCTTCGCTTCGTTCCCGATGGATCCGGCACATCTTCCTGTCTGCGTCCGTTTTGTCGAACTCGCTCCGGTCGTAACCGGACTCGTGAAACGCACCCGCGACTGGCGCTGGTCCAGCGCCCGGGCCCATCTCTCCGGGAAGAATGACGAACTTGTCCGTGTTGGGTCTTCGCTGAGCAGGTATGGTCACTGGCCATTCTTTCTGGCTGCGGACCTGAGCGATGCGGAGCGAGAATTGATCCGCTCACACGAGAGCACGGGCCGCCCACTGGGTTCGCCAGCCTTTATTGCCCGTCTCGAAAAGCGCCTCGACCGGACGCTCACGCGACAAAAGCCAGGCCCCAAACCATTGACTGCGCGCAAAAGCCGATAAGCAGTCGCGCCGCGGCGCAATGGGGTACGCCGCGGCGTCAAGCTGCAGAAAGCGTCACAACCATCGTAGCACGACCCTTGACGGAAACGGTCGAGCAACGCGTACCGAAATCAGGGGACTCTTTGCTGCTTCCGAGGCAGGCGAGTTGATGCGATCGTCACTTTAGCCTCATTGTGGAAGTAACACCGGCAGCAATCGCGTCGCAACGCTTCGGCCGAAATGCCGTCAAAGCGGAATATTTCCGTGCTTCTTCCATATCTGCGGGACCTGCTTGTTCCGCAACATGCGCAAAGCACGGATGATACGCCAGCGCGTGGAACGGGGCCGGATCACATCGTCGATATAGCCGCGGCTTGCGGCGATGAAGGGATTGAGGAAGCGGTCTTCATATTCCTTCGTGCGCGCCGTGATCTTTTCGCTGTCACCTATATCCTGGCGAAAGATGATTTCGACCGCGCCTTTTGCGCCCATTACGGCAATCTGCGCACTCGGCCACGCATAGTTTACGTCGGCACGCATGTGTTTCGATGCCATCACGTCATAGGCGCCGCCATATGCCTTGCGGGTGATCACCGTCACCTTGGGCGACGTAGCTTCGGTGAACGCGAAGAGCAGCTTGGCACCATGCTTGATGATACCGCCATGCTCCTGTGCAACGCCTGGAAGGAACCCGGGAACGTCAACGAAAGTGATGATGGGAATGTTGAAACAATCGCAAAAGCGGACAAAGCGTGCGGCCTTGCGGCTTGCATCCGAGTCGAGTACGCCCGCCAGTATCCTGGGCTGATTGGCGACAAAGCCGACCGTCGAGCCCTCCAGGCGTCCGAAACCGGTGATCATGTTCTTTGCGAAGTTCTCTCCGATCTCGAAGAAATCTCCTTCGTCCGCGACTTTCAGGATGAGTTCCTTCATGTCGTAGGGTTTGTTCGGATTTTCCGGCACCAGCGTATCGAGCGAAGGCTCTTCGCGGCGTGGATCGTCGCTGGTCGGCCATGAGGGCGGCTGCTCGCGATTGTTAAGCGGTAGAAAGTCGTAAAAGCGCCGCATCTCTTCGAGCGCGATCACGTCATTGTCGTAGGCATTGTCGGCGACGGAGGATTTGCTGGTATGCACGCGCGCGCCGCCAAGTTCTTCCGGCGTTACATCTTCCTGCGTGACGGTCTTCACGACGTCGGGGCCCGTGATGAACATGTAGGACGTGTCGCGAACCATGAAGATGAAATCAGTCATGGCCGGCGAATAGACGTCGCCGCCGGCACACGGTCCCATGATCACGGAGATTTGCGGCACCACGCCACTCGCCAGGACATTTCGTTTGAAAACTTCGCCATAACCGGCAAGGCTTGATACGCCTTCCTGGATACGAGCGCCGCCGGCGTCCAGGAGCCCGATAATCGGCGCCTGGTTCTGCATCGCCATATCCTGGATCTTGCAGATTTTCTGCGCATGCGTTTCGGAAAGCGATCCGCCAAAAACCGTGAAGTCCTTGGCAAAGACATAGACCATGCGGCCGTTGATCGTACCCCAGCCTGTGACGACACCGTCGCCCGGAATGCGGTTCTTGTCGGCGCCGAAATCGGCATTGCGGTGCTCGACGAACATGTCGAATTCTTCAAACGAGTTCGGGTCGAGCAACAGTCCCAGCCGTTCGCGGGCGGTGAGCTTGCCGCGATCATGCTGCGCCTTGATGCGCGCTTCGCCGCCGCCCAGCCGCGCGCGCTCGCGTCGTCGCTCAAGCTCCTGCAGGATATGCTTCATTGCTTCCCCTCGACACTGCGCAGCCATGATTCTTCGGCCGCGTATCCATAAGTCCTGCAACGCTATCCGTCACCGCCATCCTGTACGGGCGGTAACGAAGTCCCAGCCGGCATCTACGACGCTGCCGGTTCGCTGCGTTCGCCGGTCAGGGCCGCGAACCGCTCCACGGCTCTCAGTTCCTTCAGTACGCGCGTCCGCTTCGCCTCGGCTTCCGCATCGCTACCCCAGGTTTCAGCCTGAAAGATTTCGTCCAGTTGCGCGGCAGCAAAGGCTTCTTCCGCAGTGATATGGAATCCCACCAGAGCCAGTGCGATCACGAAGGATCCGGTTAGCGACGCCGAGAGATCCAGGGCCGCAAGCGTGAAATCACCGAGACTGGAAACCAGCTCCTGCATCCGCACGATCGCATCGACCGGCTGTTCTATATAGCTGATCCCGGCATCGGCCATGAGCCGGAGCCCGTGTGCCGTCCATGCCCATTGGAGCAGCGGGTCCCAGACATCTTTCTGACGCTCCGCAAGCCTCGCGGGCTCGCTTGCGCGGTAACAGACAAGATCGCTTCGCCCGAAGGCCAGAATGTGATCGATCAACTGGCCCCGGTTGCTGCCGACGCGATCGATCGCAGAGTTCGCAAGACCGGTCAGTGGCATTGCGGACCGCTCGACATGTTCGCCCTGCTCGCGCCATTCAGTTGCAATTGCGTTCGCCAATGCCTGCGTAAGCACATTGAGGACGGCGCGCTGCAAAGTCTTTACGGGTCTTCCGTCGAGCAGGATAACATACCCATCTTGGCGTTCGGCGACCACCGCGTCGGTGTAGAAGCGCTTGGTCTGTTTCATCGACGCTCCCGTCTGGCTGTGAAGGGACTTTCGGCGTCCGGATTGAAACCCAGAAGTGTCCAGGTCTTGAGCATGTGGGGCGACAGAGGGGCCGCGACACGCAATCGTCCGCCATCGGGATGGGTAATGTCGATGGAGCGCGCGTGCAGATGCAGCCGGTTCTCGATCTCACCCCGCCCGCGAGACGCAGCGCCGCCATATTTGAAATCACCAACGATAGGCGTGCCAAGCGAAGCCAGGTGAACGCGGATCTGGTGCATGCGGCCTGTTACCGGCCTGACGGCCACCCATGCGAATTCCTGCCCCGCACTGGCCATAACCGCATATTCTGTAACGGCGCTCCGCGCGCCCTCGGCGTCCTGTTCGACCATGGCCATCTTTTCCTCGCGGCCCACAAATTCCTTCGACAGCGCCGATCTGATTGTCCCACGTGGGGGGTGCGGAACGCCCTTGGTCAACGCCCAGTACACTTTCGACGCATCGCGCCGCCTTAACGACTCGCTCAGCGCTGCTGCCGCCGGGACCGTGCGCGCCACCACGAGAACGCCCGACGTGTCCCGATCGAGCCGATGGACAAGCCGGGGGCGCTGCTTCTTCTCAAACTTCAGCAGATCGAGCAGGCCATCCACATGCTCGGTGATGCCACTCCCTCCCTGGGTCGCCAGTCCGCTCGGCTTGGAGAGCACCAGAACACTGGAATCCTTATGTAGAACAAGATCTTCGACATCTATCCTCGACTGCCCGCCCGGCTGTGGAGATCTTCGCTGTGAATCTGTGGACGAGTTCTCCACGGCACTGTGGAGCGTCTGGAGTTGCGGCGGCAAACGTATGGATTGTCCTGTGGATATCCGGTCTCCGGATTTTGCGCGCTTGCCGTCGAGCCGGACCTGACCTGTGCGCAAGAGCTTTTCCAGCTGGCCATGTGTGAGTGCCGGATAATGCCGCTTGAACCAACGGTCGAGGCGCGCGCCATCATCGTCCGGTTCGACGCTTGCCGTTGCTGCGCTGCTCATCGTGAAACAACTTCGATTGACGCTGCGAATCCGGTCACTTAGCTTCTGGTCCTGGACAGGGGATGGAGTTCCCCTTTAACCGCCCGAAAGCCCAAAAAGCCAGACGGCTGATGACTCCTGCCGTAACCCCTTGCGGTGAGAGTGAGCATGCCGATCATGGTTTATCTTGCAGTCGCTGCCGGCGGTGCGCTCGGCACTGTGGCTCGCTATTGGTTATCGGGTGTGGTCGCGAACGCCTTCGGCCAGACCTTCCCCTGGGGTACGCTCATCATCAATGTCACGGGGTCCTTTGTGATCGGGCTCTTCGGTGCGCTCACAGGTCCGGATGGCCGCTTTGTAGTGGGCGGAACAACACGCCAGTTCGCGATGGTCGGGCTCTGTGGCGGCTACACCACCTTTTCCTCTTTCAGCCTGCAGACGCTCAATCTGGCGAATGACGGCGAGTGGCTCGCGGCGGGCGGAAACATTCTGGGCTCCGTCGTGCTGTGCCTGTTCTTCGTATGGCTCGGAGCGGTTGCGGGCGCGGCCATCAACCAGCTGAAGGGAGCCTGACATGCAGCTGCCGAAAGAAGCCGTTCTGCTCCGCATCTTCCTGGGCGAGGCCGACAAGCATCGCGGCCGCCCGCTTTACGAGGCCATCGTGATGAAGGCCCGCGAATTGCACCTCGCGGGCGCAACGGTGCTGCGCGGGCCGATGGGTTTCGGCCATTCCAGCCGCGTGCACACCGCAAAAATCCTGCGCCTGTCCGAAGACCTGCCGCTCCTGATCGAAATTGTCGATACGGAAGAGAAGATCGATGCGTTCCTGCCGATACTCGACCGGATGATGGGCAGCGGACTTGTTACGCTTGAGAAGGTGAAAGTGCTGCAGTATGGACCTTCTGCTTCGGGGGACGCGGAAAAATCTGCCGGCAGCTGAGTTCAATTTTCGGCAGATTTCGCCGCCCGCAGCTTCGCCCAATATTCCATCCGCTTTTTGACCTCGCGTTCGAAGCCGGCGTCCTTCGGTTCGTAAAGCGCTTCGCGCGCCATCCCGTCTGGAAAGTAGTTCTGGCCCGAGAAAGCGTCTTCGGCGGAATGATCGTATTCGTAGCCCCTGCCGTAACCGAGTGATTTCATCAGCTTCGTCGGGGCGTTGAGTATGTAGGCGGGCGGCATGAGCGAGCCGTGTTCGCCGGCGGCGCGCTTCGCGGCACCCAGCGCGACATAGACCGCGTTGGATTTGGGCGCGCTCGCAAGATAGATCACGCACTGTACCAGTGCTATCTCGCCTTCCGGACTGCCGAGAAAATCATAGACGTCTTTCGCCGCGAGCGCCTGCACCACGGCCTGCGGATCGGCGAGACCGATATCCTCGACGGAAGCGCGCACCAGCCTGCGCGCGATATAAAGCGGCTGCTCGCCGCCCGCCAGCATACGTGCCAGCCAGTACAGCGCCGCATCCGGATCGGAACCGCGGATCGATTTGTGAAGCGCGGAGATAAGATTGTAATGCTCCTCACGGCTCTTGTCGTAGAGCGGCGCGCGTTTCTGCACCAATGCCACCAGCGCCGCAGAGTCCAGCGGCGCAACCGCTTTGACCGCCGCTATTTCTTCCGCCAGATTCAACGCATAACGCCCATCGCCATCGGCCATGGCGCGCAGCGTCTGTCGGGCATCATCGGTCAATGGCAGCGGGCTTTTGTAGTAGGCCTCGGCACGAACAAGCAATGTTTCAAGCGCGGCATCGTCGAGGCGGCGCAAGACGAGCACCTGCGCGCGAGACAACAGCGCTCCATTGAGTTCGAACGACGGATTCTCGGTCGTCGCACCGACCAAAACCACCGTGCCGTCTTCGACCACGGGCAGGAAACTGTCCTGCTGGCTCCTGTTGAAGCGATGGATCTCGTCGACGAAAAGCAGTGTGCCCTGCCCCATGCGACGGCGCTGGCGCGCGGCCTCGAAGGCTTTCTTGAGGTCGGCGACACCGGAGAATACGGCCGAGAGTTGTTCGAAATGGAGTTTGAACGCATGGGAAAGCAGCCGCGCGATGGTGGTCTTTCCCGTTCCGGGCGGACCCCAGAGGATGATCGAATGCGGACGGTTGTCCGCCACCATGCGGCCGATAGGGCCCGTCGGCGCAAGGAGGTGGTCCTGCCCGACCACATCGCCGAGCGTCTGCGGCCTTAACCGGTCGGCCAGCGGCCGCGGCGCGTCTTCCTGCAATCCACCTGCTTCAAAGAGATCGGACATCGGTGTATACTACAACGTTTCGCGCTCCTTGATCCTCCCCCGCTCTGCGGGGGAGGTGGCGCTTGCGCAGCGAAGCGCCGGTGGGGGTAAGTCAGGCACACTGCCCCCCTCCGCCTACTTCGCAGGCACCTCCCCCGCTCTGCGGGGGAGGATCATCATCCGCCCACGGACAATGTCAGCCGCTGGTCGCCGCGCTCCACCACCATGTCCCAGTGGCCGCCGGCGCCGGCAAGCGCGCGCTGGAGGTCGTTGACCGAGTGGACCTCGCCGCCATTGATCGAGCGCACAATGTCGCCCGGCTGGAATCCATAGGAGCCGGAAGGTGTGTTGCCGCTGGTGGAGACGATGACGACGCCACGCGCGGAAAAATCGAGTTGAAGATCGGTGGCCACGGCCGGGGAAAGATTTTCAACCTTTGCGCCGGTCAACGGGTTGCGGCCGGCTATCGTCGTCAACTGGCGGGGCGGATTTTCGGGCGGCAGTACCACGGAAAGCGATACTTCCCGTGTCTGGCGTCCCGTAGCTACGCGTGCTTTCACGACATCGCCCGGGCGATGGGTGGCAATGCGATAGTTGAGGCCCTGCATGTCATCGACTTCGACGCCGTCGATCTGAAGGATGACATCGCCAGTCTTGAGACCGGCCTGTGCCGCAGGGCCGCCCGGATAGACGCTCTTGAGAAGCACGCCTTGCGGACGCGAAAGATCCATGGCCTGGGCGATCTGCGCGGTGACCGGCTGCCCGTCGGCGCCGATCCAGGGCAGCTTCACACCGCCGCCGAGCGCGCCTTCGACCACGCGTTTGACGAGATTGGCAGGCGTAGCAAATCCAATACCCGCATATTCGCCGGTGCGCGAGTAAATGGCGGTGTTGATACCTGCGAGCTTTCCATCCGCAGTCACCAGCGCACCGCCGGAATTACCGGGATTGATCGCGGCGTCGGTCTGGATGAAGAACTGATAATCACTTGCGCCTATCTGCGTGCGAGCCAGCGCCGAAACGATGCCCATCGTGACCGTCTGGCCGACGCCGAACGGGTCGCCGATGGCGAGAACGAGATCACCCACCTCGAGCTTGTCGCTGTCCCCGAAATCGATCGTCGGCAATTTCTCGCCCTTGGTGTCGATCTTGAGCACCGCCAGATCGGTGCGGCTGTCGGCCAGCAATACCCGCGCCTTGAATTCGCGATGATCGGAAAGCGCCACGACGATGTTCTGCCCGCCCTGGACGACGTGGTTGTTCGTTACGATCACGCCGTCGGCGCGCATGATGACACCGGAGCCCAGCGATTGCTGCACGCGCTGGCGGAATTCCGGAGAAGCACCAAAGAAACGCTGGAACAGCGGGTCGGCGAAAAGCGGATTGACGGATTGCTGGACGACCGACTGCGAGTAGACGTTCACCACCGCCGGCGTGACGCGCTTCACGACCGGCGCGAATGTCAGTTGCACCTGCGGCATGGACTGCGGCTGCGCGGCGGACGCACCATCAGCAAATAGCGGCACAAGCAGCATCACGGCGCCTGCAAACAATGATCGTAATTTCATCACGATTTTTCCCTCGATATTCAGCGCAACTTGCCCAACGTCATCTCAGATTCTGCTTTCGCATTCCGGAGTCGTTATCTGGGCGCACGTTGCAGACGCCAGGATATCGGCGTCGTGCAATTCACCTCCCCGCAAGGGGGGAGATAGGCAGCAGGAGGAGTGCCCATGTTGTTCCCTCAAACGAAAAGGGGCGGTTCGAAACCGCCCCTGATACCCGAGAAACCTGTCGCGAAGTTTGCTATTCGCTTTCCGTTTCGTCATCTGCGGTCGTTGGCCCCGAATCCTTGCCCTTGGCGCTTTCGTCGCGATCCACGAACTCGATGAAGGCCATCTCGGCATTGTCGCCGAACCGGAAGCCGGCCTTGAGTACCCGCGTGTACCCGCCCGGCCGTTCGGCATAGCGCGGACCGAGCACGTCGAACAGCTTGCCCACCTGCGTGGCGTCCTTGACCTGCGCCAGCGCCTGACGGCGGGCGTGGAGATCGGCCCCGCCGCGCCGCGATAGCGTCACGAGTTTTTCGACGATCGGGCGAAGTTCCTTGGCCTTGGGCAGAGTCGTCCTGATCTGCTCATGCTTGATCAGCGCCGCGGCCATGTTGGCGAACATGGCCTCGCGATGAGAGGTCGTCCGGCCGAGTTTACGGCCCTGATTGCGATGGCGCATGTCCCTTCAGTCCCCGGTTTTGATAGCCGTCAATACTGGTCTTCGTAACGCTTGGCCAGATCTTCGATATTCTCCGGCGGCCAGCCCGGTACTTCCATGCCAAGGTGCAGGCCCATCTCGGCGAGGACTGCCTTGATTTCGTTCAGCGACTTGCGGCCGAAATTCGGCGTGCGCAGCATTTCGGCTTCGGTCTTCTGAATGAGATCGCCGATATAGACGATGTTGTCGTTCTTCAGACAGTTCGCGGAACGCACCGAGAGTTCGAGCTCGTCCACTTTCTTGAGCAGCACCGGGTTGAAAGCCAGATCCGGCTTTGCTTCCTCGGTGACGCGCTCGCGCGGCTCTTCGAAGTTGATGAAGATCTGCAGCTGGTCCTGAAGAATGCGCGCGGCATAGGCCACAGCATTGTCCGGAGTAACAGCGCCGTTTGTTTCGATAGTCAGGGTAAGCTTGTCGTAGTCGAGAATCTGGCCCTCGCGCGTGTTTTCGACCTTGTAGCTGACTTTCTTCACCGGGCTGAACAGCGAATCGACCGGAATAAGCCCGATAGGCGCGTCCTCGGGGCGGTTGCGTTCGGCGGGCACATAGCCCTTGCCGGTGGCGACCGTCAGTTCCATGCGGAACTCGACCTTTTCGTCCAGCGTGCAGAGCACGAGATCCGGGTTGAGGATCTCGATGTCCGACGACGCCGTGATCTGGCCGGCCTTCACTTCGCCGGGTCCGGTCACGCGCAGCGCCAGGCGCTTGGGCCCCTCGGCATGCATGCGCATCGCGATCTGTTTGACGTTGAGCACGAGATCGGTGACGTCCTCGCGCACGCCCGGAATGGACGAGAATTCGTGCAGCACGCCCTCGATGTGAATCGAGGTGACGGCAGCACCCTGCAGGGAGGAAAGCAGCACGCGCCGCAGCGCGTTGCCGAGCGTCAGTCCGAAGCCGCGTTCCAGCGGTTCGGCGATGAGCGTCGCCGAACGTCCGGTTTCATGCCCGGATTCGACCTTGAGTTTCTGCGGTTTGATCAGTTCTTGCCAGTTTTTCTGAAACACGTCTGTCCTCATCGTTTCCCGGACGCGAATTGCTCCGCGCCCCATTCGTTCGACGGAACGCGGTACGCTTAAACGCGGCGGCGCTTGGGTGGGCGGCAGCCATTATGCGGAATGGGCGTCACATCGCGGATGGATGTGACCTGAAGGCCGACCGCCTGCAGAGCCCGAAGCGCCGATTCGCGCCCCGAACCGGGCCCGCTCACTTCCACTTCCAGCGTGCGCATGCCGTGCTCGACAGCCTTCTTGCCGGCATCCTCGGCCGCGACCTGGGCGGCATAAGGCGTGGATTTGCGCGAGCCTTTGAAGCCCTGCGAGCCCGCCGACGACCAGGAAATCGTATTCCCCTGGGTGTCGCTGATCGTGATGATCGTGTTGTTGAAGCTCGCGGCCACATGGGCCACGCCTACGACAACGTTCTTCTTTTCCTTCTTGCGCGCGCGCGCAGCCGGCTTTGCCATTGTGCGATTCCGTTACTTCGTGACTTTTTTCTTGCCGGCGATTGCCTTGGCCGGACCTTTCCGCGTCCGCGCATTCGTATGTGTGCGCTGTCCGCGTACAGGCAAGCCTTTGCGGTGGCGAAGCCCGCGATAACAACCAAGGTCCATCAGCCGCTTGATGTTCATTGCGACTTCACGTCGCAGGTCGCCTTCCACCAGGTAATCCCGGTCGATGGCCTCGCGGATCTGAATGATTTCCGCGTCGGTCAGGTCGTGGACCCGGCGATTCGCGGCGATGCCAACCTTTTCGCAGATTTCCTTGGCTTTGGCTTCGCCAATGCCGTGGATATAGCGGAGTCCGATCTCCACTCGCTTCTGGGTCGGAATATTGACGCCGGCTATACGCGCCACGGTAAATCTCCTTTGCCCTGGAGCTGCTTAGCCCCGGCTACATTCAAACGCGAACCGCCCTTCTCCACCGGAAATGGGCTCGAACCGACGGATTTTGGAGGTCAGGTCGCCGCAAGGGCGCGGATTATAGGTATGGAAGCCCGGCAGTCAACGGCACCGCACCATCCAAACAGTCCCGGCGGCCCTTTCGGCCCCATATTCCCTGAGCTTGTGATCTCTGTTTCCGCTTACGCCCCATCCCGCCTGTGTTGCCTTGCAATTCCCTGAGCCAATCGCGTCGCCCTTCGCACGCGGTCAAAATTCCCTGAGACTCTGTCTGCCGCTTTGAGAGCCCCGAATTTTCCCTGAGATTGCGGCCCGCCTCCGGCAACCGTCCGGATTTCCCTGAAATTGGGCACCGCCCTCCCGCAAGTGGCCCGCAAGAGGATCCCTGCATACTCCCTGCGATCGGGGCCCCCGACATTGCGATGTGCATGTTCGGAACCGCTGCCTGATCCTGCCTGTGATTCTATTGCCGGTGCGCGGATAATCAAAGATGGCATGATGTCCCGGCGTTATCGCTTCGTACCACCCGGACACGAGCCGCCGGTCCAGCAGGCAGCCAACCGCAACGTCCGCCGGCCTTCAATATTCCCAGTTCAGCTGCAAAGAGAGGCCCGACTGATAGATGGCGGAGCCGGTATTCGAGGCCTCTTCCATGGCCTGGGCATAATGAAGCCCCAGAAGCGGCGCCCACCAATTGCTGAACGCTGCCGTTCCTTCGGCGATGTTTGCCTGTGCAGCCGGGCTCAGCGGCGCACCGGATGTCGCATCCATCAGCACGCCGATCTTCGGATCGTAGCTGCTGACGATAGCTTCGAGCCGCTGGGTTTCCACCGTGTTGATGCTTGATTGCTGCTGTCCGTCCACGAACGTGATGCGGTTGCAAAGCCCGCCTGTTGTGGCGCCCGGGTTGGCCGGTTCCCAGGTGTTGGCTGTGCCCGGGCTCCAGCCTGAGGCGGTGTTGTCGCGCGCGACGGAAAACGCATGGACGCGGTTATAGGCGTTCCAGATACCGAGCACATTGCACGGGCCGCCTGCGCCGCTGTTCGGCCCGAATTGCATCGCCGTCATTCCGTCAGCCGTTGCGTACATCGTGCCGAGATAGGTGCAATATACAGGCAGACAATTAAATGTGTTAGCGGCAGCGGAGCCAAAGCGGCAGGCAATAGGCGTTTGGTTTACCCAAACGCCTTCGAAATTCCCAACCGCGATTGCCGGACCGCGACTTGATGGGCTCGCCCAGGCGGGTCCGGTACACAGGACGAGGCCGCTGCCTGCGGGATTGGCGGTCACAAACAAATCATGAAGCGAGCCGGCGGCCTGGTAACCGACATGCGACGGATTATTATCGAGTGCCAGCGAAAGCACAGGCGCAGCGATATTCTGCGGTGCAAACATCTGCCCGGTCCAGACAGGCGCCTGCGCGCCGACATAGGGCAAATAATAGATCGTCTTGGCGGCGTTCGCGTCGATGGTCATCACCGATTGACCGGCCACCAAAGACAGCCTCCCCTGCGGTTGGGTGAAAGCCGGCAGCGTGAGCTGCGCAAAGGATGGATAGATCGTGTTTCCGAACACTTGCAGGCTGGGATCCGGCGTGCCGTCGAATTGGATGAGTTGCGATGGCGGGATGTTGCATTGCAGATCGCTGCCGACGCCCATCAGGTCGACATTCTGCACGCCCGGGCCGATCTCCACGCCGTAATAGGTGGACGGCACGGTATTGGCGTGGGCGCAATCCATCTTCAGCCCGAATATGTTGGTCAACGAATCGTTGGGGCCGCCGCCGGCCGAATTGTAGATGCAGGCGCGGCTCGCCGTATCACATTGCACGTCGCCGACCAGCGAATGCCCGTTAATCCAAACGCCGTAACTCGCCACGCCGGGATAGCCGAGCACGCCGGGATAGCCGGGATAGGTGGGATTGGTTGTTTGTGCGCCCATGGCAAAATCTGGGAAGCCGTTGTTGAACACATGCGGAGACTGGAGGTGATCCTTGCCGATCCGGATATCCGCCACGATGGCGTTGAAGGCGTTGACATTGGTGAAGTAGGAATCGTGGCAGCCCAGCGCTTCCAGTGCGTAGTCCGGCAAATAGGCGCTGCCAAGGCCGCCGGACGCATCCATGCGGGAGTTCAGCATCCAGGTATCGCCGGGGTGGTTTCCATATATCTGGTTGTTAGGATCGGGATCAGCGTCGGACGGCGCACATTGAAAATCCGCATTCGCGCTGCCGAAACCGTCCCTCACCCAGATATTGTCGAAATGCATCCGCTCGCCGGAATCGATCTCGACTACGGAGCCGTTTTGTGAGGGCGTGGTGGTATTATAGCCCATGCCTGAACCCTGCGGAATACCAAGCCCCTCGACGACCATGTCCTTCAACCCGCCGCCTTCGCTGTTGTTCGTGTCGTGATAGATGACATGGTTCATTGGCGTTATGCCCGCTGCACCCAGCGCGTAAATTCCGGTTGATGTCGTGGAAAGCCCGCGTAAGGCAGGATTGCGATTTTCCGCATTCACATTGCTGGGCAAATTGATTTGCGTGGTTGTGCCGCAATTGGCCGGCAGGATCACGTCAGCGCCTGCAGGGCTTTGCTGGAGCGCAAGGTTGATCGCGGTACCGTCATCATGCCCAAAATAACCAACCAGGACGGATTCGTTGTAATTCGTTCCAACGACGGAGCCATCCAGGGTCACAGTTGGCCCGGTACCGACAGACAAGACCGCAGCTGCAGCTGTGCCTTGAGACCATACAGGTGTCAACGTGGCACCCGATCCTATGCCGCTCGTGCTAAATTGCGACATCATACCTACAACGCCGCCAACGCCTGGGTTCGGCAATGTGAAGTAAGAGCCGGGATTGGCAAAATGCGTGGCCTTGATGACCCCGGATGCTACACTGTCAACGATGATCGTGATTCGCTGATCCTGATTGTATACTTCGCCTGGGCCGGTAAATGTTATGGAGTCACCTCTGGCGTAGCCAGTTTGCGATCCGCCGAGTTGCGAAAAAGGATTCCCAAAGTCCGACCATCCCGACCAAACCGGCTGCAACTTGGCACCCGTTCCACTGGTATACGAACCGCTGAGCACCTGCGAAAGCGGCCCAGCTACGCGATTGTTACCGGACATGGAGAAGGGAACCGCCGTATATTGACCGCCCCATACAAAGTGCCACGTTACAATGCTATTTCCGGCACCAACCGAATCAACGACGAGGCCACCTCTTGCGTCTTCGTGGTGCCTGGCGCATCAAAAGCAACGACATCGCCGACGGTATAACCGCTGCCGGCAGGGGATATGGTAGATGCGCTTGTCGCATATATCGGCACTGATCCGACCTGTGACAATGCAATGAATTCGCCGGGGTCCGGAACTGGTCCGCCTGTAATATCCAGAACAGATCCAGTCGCATCCCAGTTGGCAGTTCCCAGCATCTTGATATCACAGGACGCCCCCCATTCGCGCACATTGCCTGTGAACGCACTGGTGCGCTGGAAGCAATTGCCTGCCTGATCACCCACATAATTTCCGCCGTCGCCACCACCCAGGGTAAAGGTGCCTGACGCCCCCGTTGGTGAAGCCGGCTGTGACAGCCAGATAATTGCAGGAGTGCCTGTGGTCGGCGAGAATGAGTCAACGGTGGTTCCGGTCGGCAATGGCGACGGCCCTCCTGTGCTGTAGATCGCCATGCCGCGTGTCGGCGGCGATGTCCAGCTTGATACAGTCATGACATTGGAGTTCGCCGGGACCGTGCCAACCACGGTTGGAAGTGTTGACCCGCAGGTGCTGCCGGTGCTGGCGACCTGTGTAAAATACCCCCCGCCGCCGTCGCCAGGCTGAAACATTCCCCGGGCGTACACACGGTTACTTGAGCCGGTGAAACTTTGGCCGGTGATAGTCGCAGTGCCGGGATTTGCCGTTCCGGCCACCGCAGCAATCTCATCCAGAGGCGTGGCCGTCTGCCCGTATGAAATAGAACCGCCGATTGCCAGGAAATATATGGCTGCGAGCACTAGCCGTAAGCTGCCCAATAGCCGGTTCAGCACCAGATTATTCGCCTGTTCAACGAATTGCGTCGCAAGACGCTCTAATTGCTTAAACATTCACCCCCCGCTTCCTTATAGCTATGAACAACGCATATAACGATCTCGACTTTCCACCAAGGAACAAGCATTTCTTACTTGTGAGACACAAGTATACTTATCGGCAATTTTGCTTTAAGCTTAATAAAATAGCAAGGCTATTTCGGTGGATTTGTTAAAAGATATGGCAGTCCATTATTGATTTCTGGGTTCTCGCCCCAGACGGATGGGTCGAACCCGGAAGGCAAGCCGGATTTCAGTTGCTTTGTCGTGAGGCCCGTAATTCCTGGGTCGCTGGCGGGAGCGCCGGCTCCTTGGCTCAGGTTGTCGATATGACTTGTTTTGGTGTCCCAATAAGTATTGGCCAGGCTGCCGGCCTGTGCATTGTCAGCACCGATGAGGCCTCCAGTTGCCTCATCACTGCCTTGGGGTACTCCAGTCGAATAGGAACCGCTGACATATCCGTTATCTATCCCGTCGCCATTCTCGCCGATCAGCCCCCCTGAACTTCCGTCTTCACTGGTCACGTCCCCAGTGGCATAAGAATTTGACACATTCCCGATCTGAATTCCCACAAGGCCGCCCGAGGACGAGAGAAGACCACCATCAACATTGCCGGTTGCGTAGGATTCTGAGACCGTGCCACCGTTCTCGCCCAGAAGCCCACCTCCTCGAGAATTGCTGCCGGAGCCGAATTTCACTGAGACATTTGCGTAACATCGACTAATTGTTCCAATATTGTTATTCCCGACCAATCCACCAAAGAATGACCCTTTTTTAGGAGCCATTAGTGCGCCGGTTGCGAACGACCGAGATATCGTTCCATTGTTGAGCCCAGCCAAGGCGCCGACCTCCAAGCCTCCGTGACTTTTTTTGATCATCACGCTGATATCTGCCAGTCCAATGTCGCTCACGCTTCCGCCGGAATCTACTAGAGCAAAAAGACCTGTGAAGTTACTATTGGTTCTACCATATGACTCAATGATCAAATTTGATATTACGTTACCCAACCCCTCAAATGATCCGGTAAATGAAGTAGAGATCGGCGCGCTGTTGTAGGAGCCGTCCTTTTCTGCGTCGTAGTCAGCTGCCAGCGCGTAATTGCCCGATTGAGATTTCTTGATCGCCTCTGCCAGCGAGGCGATTGAGTTCACCAGCGTGTAGGCCGTGGCGTTGATCGTAAGTTTGCCGGACAGCTTCTTGAACGTCACATGGCCTTTGCCGAGGAAGGCGAGTTCGCCGCCCGTGCCGCCGTCATTGGTGAGGATGGAGAGCCCGCTTTTGCCGTTGATCATGACCGGTGCCGTGACGTTGAGCGACTGATACGCATCGAGCGTCAACGTGTCGGCGGACCAGCGGAGCTTGCCGCTTACGTCGATATTGGTCGCCTGCACGCCGGAGCCGGTGGTCGTGACGGTGACGTTGCCCGAAGCGAGCAAATTCTGCAGATCACCCGCATTCAGCACGGCATCCGCTGCCGTCGGCTGGCACACGCCCGCCGAACAACTCATATTCGCCGTCGCATCCGTCGAGATCGTCACATCCGCCCGCGCCGCCGTTGCAGCGAGGACAAACACAGACGCCGTCACCAGAAAAGCCTGAGATTTCAGCCGCATGGCCATTCCCCCGAAGGATTGAACAGCAATATTATCGCGCCAGCGGACGCCCGAACAGTCCGCCTGCCACGGCACCACTCGCCACATGGCCTCCATTCGAAGACTGCTCGATTCCGCACGGG
>DATASL010000041.1:0-11886 GCA_036269235.1 Rhizomicrobium sp. | reverse complement strand
TCCGACATCGCCGCCAATCCGTCCGGCTTCTACGCGCTTGCCAAGCCTTACGATGCCAGCGTGGATGGGACTTATACGACTTCGCCGATTGCAACGACGTTTGCCGGTGTCGTTGAAGGATCAGGAAATACAATCTCTAATTTAACAATTCAGAGCCAAGATATTGAACTCACAGGATTATTTGCTGAGATCGGAACGACGGGTGAAGTACGCAGCCTGCTTCTGCGGCACATCAGTATCTCGGCGCAAGCGGGGGATGTTATACTTGGATCGATTGCTGCAGAAAACGACGGCACACTGATTTCGGTATCTGCAATAGGCTTCGTAGAAGCGAGTGCTTCTGGAGCCGGCTTGCTATCCGTCGGTGGACTGGTGGGGGAAAGCGGCGGTTTGATTTCGAGTTCATATTCCAAAGTTAGAATTCAGGCTAACGGAGGCTATTTCAACAAAATCGGCGGCCTCGTGGGAAGGCTATCGGACGCAGTTGCTCAAGTCCTTAGCTCATCGGCGTCTGGGACCGTAAGAGGCTCTTTCCACGATACACTTGGCGGATTGGTGGGAGAAAATTTCATGGGCAGCATTCAGTATTCGCACGCAGACGCAACTGTTATTGGCCCTTCTGATTCACATGCAGGAGGACTGGTCGGGATCAATGCTGGATCTATCGAAAGTAGCTTTGCTGAAGGGGCGGTAACCGTTGGCCCAGGTAGTGGTTCGCATTGTTACTCTGGCGCTGGCGGTTTGGTTGGAGGTGATGCGTATGGTTCTATCAAGAACGCCTACGCTGTGGGACCCGTTTTTGGTGGCGACAGAGTTTGTGCTGGCGGATTGATTGACGACTTTGCGTACGACGGGTTCTCGTTACTCTTTGAATCCTATTCGGTGGGCGCTGTTTCGGGGGGAAACGATGCCGAAGTAGGAGGCTTCATCGGCCGGTACGTTAGGAAGGATGGTACGACTAGTGACTGCTACTGGGACCTCGATACAAGCGGTGCCGTTCAGGGCATAGGAAATCACAAGAGAGGACGTGGAATAAGGGGGCTGACGGACGCGCAACTGAAGTCCGTATTGCCCAAAGGATTTGACCGGAAAATCTGGGGCAGCGATCCGAAGATCAACGACGGTTATCCGTATCTGCTCGCCAATCCGCCGCGATAGCGGATCGCGGAAGCGATCGATCTGTCGCCATTCGCCACTTCACCACGCAAAACGCAAACGGAATCAACGCCGAAAATAAATCCGTTCCCCACTGCCGATTCGGCTTTACACTCGCGCGCGTGAAACACATTCGTCATGGCCGGGGTCGACCCGGCCATCCATCGCGCGAGCGTCCGCGAGCGATAGAATCTCTTCGGCGCTCTGTTGGCGAACACGCTCGCGCGTGCTTCGTCGCACGCGCCGGATGGATGGCCGCCTCGGCGGGCGGCCATGACGATGGAAGTGGGCACGCATGATGTGTGGACGAGCGCACGCGGAATTTGCGGAATCTTTGAGTTCAAATACTCGTCCGCGCACGGAGCACAACATCTGGTGTCGTGGGGAAGCGGCAGAGGCACCCCCTCCCGATTTTCCAGAGGTTCGAATGGGAACTTTTGCCGGTCCGTCTTCGCCTCCGGCTACGCCGGACGGCTTCGCACCCTCTGGGGAAAGGGCTTGCCCGGCGAAGCACGAGCGAAGCCGGGGAGGGGTGTTGCGAGCGTGACTCGGGTTTGCCCCCTCAGAACAGGTAAGAAGCTAAACCTTCTGCTTGGCCTCTATGTAATGGGCGAGAAGGAATCCCGCCACTAGCCCCATCCAAAATCCGGCGGTCCATATGTTGGTCCAAAGCCAGTCAATCATAGGTCCACCCGGAATCCGCTTGTCTGCACGATAAAGAACATGCGTTTGTCGGGCTGTTCCTGCGCGTCTTCCCAAGCCAACTCTATGTGCCGCATGAGCTTCCGAATCCGGTCCGCGGCCTGATACTCGCTACAGTCCAGAGAGATACGGCTAAGCTTCCGGAAGCGCGCCCGATGGCCCTTTGGAATCCGAGGGGCAATATTGCGGAAGTCCTTATCCACGCTCACCAAAATTGCGCCGATATTCTCCGCCGCCGTCGCCACAACCGGGTCGGCAGAGTCTTTGGGCAGGATTTTCCGAACCAGCTCTACGGTATGGGAGAACTCTATAAGAGCGGCGGCTACGGAATCCGGAACGTTATGGTCCAAAAGAAAGTGCATCGGCAGACATTAGATGCCTGCGCGATACTGCTCGTCAATTTGACTGGGCCAACGCTGCGACCACGTCCTTTTTGGTAAGAACGGGATATTCCTTCACGATCTGTGCTGGCGTGAAGCCAGCTTCGCTATAACGGCGGATCGCGTTTATTGGAATTCGGGTTCCTGCCACGACCCAGGAATTATGCGCCACATACCGATGCCGCTCCAGACTACCTATTTCCGCCTTGTCGCGTTGCGTCAGTGCAATTGAGTGCACTCGAACATCGTCAATGACGGAAATGAGTGGCAGAACGATATATTGCTTATTCAGAACGCCGCGTGTCTGGCCAGTTTCTGGCTCGTCAAAATACACCTCTCGCTTAAACACGTAGAGCTTTAGGTCTGCCCACGGCGTTTTGCTGTATCGCTCAAGCTCTTGAGCCGTCTTGCGGAGTCGCGCCAATGGAACGTTTTCTCTACTGCGGAGGATGCTGAGCACACGCAGGCCAACTACATCCTTGAACGAATACACCCGGCTGTAAGGACTACGCCTGTCCTCGTAGGCGTATGTAGGCGCGAAGAAACCAGTCCCATCCCAATAGCTAAGCTGGCCTTTGGAAAGGCCAGTGAGATGCATTACGTGGTGGAAGCCGAACGCCTTCACCGCGCTTGCATCGTCAACTCCGCTACGATCAACGGTCATTGCCACACCTCAACAAAAGAGTATGCTCAGCAACTCTGAAAAGCAAGTAACGCGTTGATTCACAGAAGGTTTTTCATGCCTCGCATAACTCTCACTAAGGCGTTGAAAACAGGCCGCTTACGAGACTTTGTGGACCAAGAGGAAACGCGTGGCGCTCCTAATGGGAGCGTGGATGCGTTCGACCGCATCTTGCGAGAAGCCACTACACCGCCGAAATCAAAACGTCGAACATCGCGTTCTGCATCTCGCGGTAATTCTGGCGGAAGCAAAACTCATTGAGATATTTCTGCGCGTGATCGCGTGAAATCTGAATGTGCGTGCCGCGCACGCTGGCCTTAAACAGCTTCCAGAACGCCTCTAGAGAATTCGTGTGATACTTGTTTCCGAGTTCGTCCTCGCGAACATACTCTTTCGACTTGTGCTGCACCGTTCCGTGAACGAAGCCGTCCTTGACTACTAAATTGTAGCCCTTGTGCTCATCCGTCGAGATGATGCTGCCTTGCTTTACGGTTTCCAGTAAAACACCGCGCAGCGTTTCAAGCTTCACATCCTCGACAACCTTGGCGCGCAGCGGACCACCACGTTCTTTGAGGCCCATGACCACCACTTTGTTAGAACGGTAATTACCACGGCCTTTCGAGAGGCGTCCGCCGACATACGTTTCGTCAAGTTCAACGTGCTTGAGCGAGCCGCCGATAAGTCCCTTCACGTCCGCCTTCTCCATAAGCTGGCGAATTTGCATTCCCATGCGATAGGCGCACTTGCGCGTCACGCCAAGTGAACGATGCAGTTCCATCCCACTCACGCCATGACGCGTCGAGACAAAGAGGAAGATCGCATAAAACCACACTTGAAGCGGCGTCCGCGTTTTCTCAAAGATTGTACCAGCGCAGGGATACAGATGATCGCCGCAATGCGAGCAGCAATACGCCTTGCGCTTTTCCAGCCGGTGAAACGTGGCGTTCAAGACGCCGCATTTCTGGCAAGTGTGGCGAAGCCCAAAGCGCACCTCCATGACACGTTCGAGGCAGCTATCCTCATCCGGAAACCGCTTGAAGAACTCCCGAACCGTCAGCTTGCGAGTGATATCGTTCTTGTCTGCCATGACTGCCGCCCTTGCGTATGTAAACGATGTAGTTTACATTAGGCAGCGTGTCAACAGGATAGTTTACAAATGGCGTTAGATTTTCGGGGGGCCACGGAGGCCCTATTTGATCGTGTTCGGGTAGAGGATTTAGCCGGAGAGCTGCATTGCTCACCCCAGACCATTAAACAGGCCCGCATGGAAGCCGATACCAAGGGGCGCAGAACGCCACCGGAAGGCTGGCAGAGCGCCGCCGCCAAGCTGGCTAAGAAGCGATCAGACCAGTTACGGCGGCTAGCGGACAAGCTGGCGGCTGGATAGGCTTTCCCCTTCTTCTTGGGGAGGCTGATATGAGATTCTTAGTTGCGGCGGCGGTACTCGCTGGGGTGTTGCTACCGGGCTACGCCAATGCCGTGCAGGTCACGGCGTATGGCAGCGACACGCCAATGAACGTGATGAAGGGCGACAACCTTATAGACGGTCCCCATACGATAAATTGTAAGAGCCCGAGCGGCTGTCTTCTGACGGTGTCTCTATATGCCGTGAATGCGACCGACCCGTCGCCCAAAAGCTGCATATTCGTGGACGGTCAGGACGTAACGCCAAAGTGCGGCTACGACGATATCGTAGCACCATCAAAGCAAGGCTTTAGACAGGTCTCCCAAGGGACACATACAGTCGAGATGCACGAACTGTGCGACCAACCTGGGCAAGTCCTTGCTTGGGAAACGGAATATGCGCTTTACCGTAAACCATAGGTTTCTTACCTGCTCTGAGGGGGCAAACCCGGCGTGACTTCAACGATCAAGATGGTGAGGTGAGCCGACTTCGCAGAGCTACAGGTAGACCGATTTGCCGCGCTCCGGGAACCCGAAAGAGGCCTCGGCCGGTATTGCCGCCTGCTTCGAATCCGGCGTAAAAGCAGCGCGAACGACCTCGAAAAGTCACGCAACCAGGCTGGCTCAAGACCGTTCGGTTTCGGTCCGGGCCGAGGTTTCGGTACGGCCAGCATGCGGCGGACGGACGGGTGGCGTTCAAGGTTCCCTTACATCGTTTTCCGGCTGGCGTGGCTCAGGTGCGGGAATTCCACGGCGGCGCCCGTCCGGGGCGCAAGAGATTGTTAGGAGCGTACCGGCCAGTCTGGCCGGAAGGCCGCAGCCTGTATTGTGAAAGGAATGGCTAGCAAAAAATGTTTGGCAGCTTACTCGGCGTCCTGTCGAGCGACATGGCAATCGACCTTGGGACGGCAAACACGCTGGTCTATGTCCGCGGCCGGGGCATCGTTCTCAATGAACCCTCCGTCGTAGCGACCTACACCAAAGGCGGGAAACGGCAGGTCCGCGCCGTCGGCAACGACGCGAAGCTCATGCTTGGCCGCACGCCTGGCAACATCGAGGCCATCCGCCCGATGCGCGATGGCGTGATCGCGGATTTCGAGATCGCGGAAGAGATGATCAAGCATTTCATCCGCAAGGTTCACAACCGGCGTTCTTTCGCGAATCCTATGATTATCGTTTGCGTGCCCTCCGGCTCTACTGCAGTGGAACGGCGGGCCATTCAGGAGTCGGCGCTGTCTGCCGGCGCGCGACGGGTGTTCCTGATCGAAGAGCCGATGGCGGCAGCGATTGGGGCAGGCCTGCCAGTCGGCGAACCCACCGGCTCCATGATCGTCGATATCGGCGGCGGCACCACGGAAGTGGCGGTGCTGTCTCTGGGGGGTATTGTGTACTCCCGTTCAGTGCGCGTAGGCGGCGACAAAATGGATGAGGCGGTCGTCGCCTATATTCGGCGGCATCAGAACCTGCTGATCGGTGAAGCTAGCTCAGAGCGCATCAAAAAAGAGATTGGCTCCGCGGCGCCCCCGGCCGATGGTAATGGCATCACCCTTGAGATCAAAGGCCGTGATCTGCTGAATGGCGTGCCGAAGGAAATCACCATCACTCAGCGCCATATTGCCGAAGCCCTCGCCGAACCGACTAGCCAGATCGTGGAGGCCGTGAAAGTGGCGCTGGAAGCCACCCCGCCGGAATTGGCTGCCGATATCGTCGATAAGGGGATCGTGTTGACAGGCGGCGGCTCACTGCTTGCCAATCTCGATCAGGTATTGCGGGAAGAGACGGGTTTGCCTGTTTCAATCGCAGATGACCCATTATCCTGTGTTGCGCTGGGGACAGGACGTGTGCTGGAGAATCCGAAGTCCATGCGCCATGTTTTGTCCACAGCGTTCTAGTAGGAGCATGGCGAGAGATTGATCAGACTGGCGGCGTAGAATGGCCTATGGGACTTGGCGGATGTCGCGCGGCAGAAGCAGCTCCCGCGTTCCGCTGCTTGTCGCCGGTTTTCTTGCGATTGCGCTGATCCTGGCAGGCAAGGCGCATTTTGTGCCATTTGAGCGGGCGCGCGCCGCGCTGACCGACCGCTCAAGCGCAGCCATGAAAGCGCTCAACGCGCCGGTCGAAGCGGCGGGACGCTGGCTCGGCGGCGTCGGTCACTTCTTCGACGTGTACAGCGAGAATCGGCAGCTGCGCGAAGAAAATGCGCGGCTGCTGCAGTGGCACGGCGCGGCCGTCGCGCTGCAGGACAGGGTGAAGCACTATCAATTGCTCCTGAAGACGGTGCCGGAGCCTTCATCCTCTGCTGTCACAGCGCAGGTGATTGGCCGGTCCAGTCAGCCGTTCCTGGAGACCCTTGTGCTCAATGCCGGCAGGCGCAACGGGATCAAATCCGGGCAGGCGGTCGTGGATGCACGCGGCCTGCTGGGCCGCATCTACGTTGTCGGCGATCATACCTCGTGGGTCATCCTGCTCACGGATCTGAATAGCCGCATTCCGGTGACCGTGCGGCCGGGCAATTTGCAGGCGATACTCTCCGGCACCAACACGAACACTCCCTCACTGGAAGCGCTGCCCCAGAACGCAAAGGTGAAAGAGGGACAGGATGTGGTGACATCGGGGGACGGAGGGCTGCTTCCGGCCGGGTTGCCGGTAGGGGTTCTGACCTTGCAAGAGCACTATCCGCGCGTGCGCCTCTATGCCGATGCGCAGACGGCAGACGAAGTCCGCATTCTGGACTTTCAATCGCCTGCCGAACCGATGCCGAAGCCCACAGACAAAGAGCTGCCGGTGCCGGACAAGCTCACGCCACCTCCGCCGGAGACCGCTCCTGCGCCCCCACCTGCTATCACCGGCGCCGCACCCTCACGTGCTGCACAGGCGACACCGCGGGTTCCGGCGAAGCCCCGGCAAACAATTGCCGCGCCGCAGCCGGAAAATGCCGCCGGGCAACAAGTTGCCGCTCCGGTGGAGCAGCAAGCGACGGAACCCCCACCGCCACAGCCCGATCAGACCGATGATCAGGACAATAACCAGTAATGCCAATCCGGCCGGACCGATGTCGCCCGCTTCCCTGCTCGCCGCGATAGTCCCCGTTTCATGCGGCTTGTTGGGCGCAGCTCTCTCCAACCTGCCGGTTTCCTTCACGGGGGGAGTGGTGCCGCCGCCGGTACTTGCACTGATGCCGGTTTATTTTTGGGCCTTGGTCCGGCCCGATCTGATGCCCGTAGCGGTGGCCTTCGGCGTCGGGCTCTGTCAGGATTTGCTGTCCGGCAGCCCACCTGGGTTTTGGACGGCGGCGTTCGTCGCCGTTTATGCGCTCCTGGATCGGAATCGCGAGTCTTTGGCCGGCCTCGCGGGCGTCGGCGCGATTCTTGGATTTGCCCTAGCGGCGCTGGTCGCGTCGGCCGCCGTCTACTTCATCGCCTGGTTTTATTTTTTGCATCGGCCGCCCCTTACGCCGCTGGTGCTGCAACTTGTCGCGAGCGTCTTGTGCTATGTTCCGGCGCTTCCGGTGCTGAACTGGATCCAGCGTAATATCGTTGGAGCGCTGCGTACGGAGTTTTGATGCCGCTCTTCGATTCCAAGGACCAAAGCCGCTATTCCACCTTCACGCGGCGCACCCTGATGGTGTCGGGGGCGATGACGGCTATTTTCGGCGTGCTGGGCGGCCGACTGTACCAGCTCGAGGTGCTGGAGGGCGACGAGTTCAAGACGAAGTCGGAGGAGAACCGGATCAGCGAGCGCTTGGTAGCGCCGCCGCGCGGCCGCATTCTCGACCGTTTCGGTGTCGAACTCGCGAACAACCGCCGCAATTTCCGCGTGCTGCTGATTCCCGAACAAGTTCCAGACGGTGTGAAATCTGCGGTCGAAGAACTTGGGCGCATCATTTATTTGTCCGATCGCCAGCGCGAGCGCGTGCTGCGCGAAGCCAATCAGAACAAGCCCTTCGTTCCGATCATCGTGGCGGAGAATCTCCCTTGGGAAGATTTTGCACGCGTTAACCTTCATCTGCCCTATCTGGCTGGTGTGCAGCCGGATGTCGGGCAAACGCGCGCGTATCCTTTTGGCGATGAACTCACGCACATCCTCGGCTACGTGGCAGCTGTATCGCCCACCGATCAGGAAAGCGATCCCGACCCCCTGCTTCAACTGCCCGGTTTCCGCATCGGCAAGCGTGGCGTCGAAAAGAAATTCGAGACCGAAGTTCGCGGCAAAGCCGGCGTGAGCCGGGTCGAAGTCAACGCCTATGGGCGGGTGGTGCGCGAGTTGAGCCGTGAGGCAGGCGAGCCCGGCGCCGACGTTTATCTGACCATCGATCAGAATCTGCAGAACTTTGTCGCCCAACGGTTGGGGCAGGACAGCGCCGCGGCAGTTGTAATGGATGTCGCCACCGGCGATGTGATGGCGCTTGCTTCCACACCCTCGTTCGATCCCAACTTGTTTAATGTGGGCGTTTCAAATACGCAGTGGAAAGCCTGGACATCCGACGACCATACGCCGCTCGTCAACAAGGCGATTGCCGGACTTTATCCGCCCGGCTCGACTATCAAGCCCACCATGGCACTGGCCGCTTATGACGCCGGACTGAAAGACATGCAGGTGTTCTGCAGCGGGTCTATCGCGCTCGGCAATCACGTGTTTCATTGCTGGAGAAAGCAGGGACATGGGCACGTCGATCTGACCCGAGCCATCGAAGTCTCATGCGACGTCTTCTTCTACGAATGCGCGCGCAGGCTCGGGATCGATCGTGTGGAGGCCGCCGCGCACCATGTCGGGCTTGGCGCACAGACGGGTATCGAGCTGCCCGGCGAAAAAGCCGGCGTGGTACCCGGCCGCGAATGGAAGATGAAGCGCTATCATGTCCCCTGGCTTGAGGGCGAAACGCTCAACACGGGTATCGGGCAAGGCTATTTGCTGGCAACGCCGCTGCAGCTCTGCACGGTGGCGGCGCGCATCGCGAGCGGCAATGCGGTGGTGCCTCGCCTCACGCGTGTAGTGGGCCGTCAGGCACAGCCCCGCCCAGAGCTGACGCCACTGCCATTTTCCGATGGTGCGCTCGCCTTGGTGCGCAACGGCATGAACGGCGTGACCAATACGCCGGGCGGCACTGCATTCGGATTTCGCATCAGCGAACCTGGTTACGAGATGGCCGGCAAGACTGGCACCGCGCAAGTCCGAGTGATCAGCCGCGAAGAGCACAATGCGGGAGTGAAGAAGAATCTCACGCTGCCCTGGAAAATGCGCGATCATGGACTGTTCATCTCTTTCGCGCCTGTCGAGAAGCCGCGTTACGCCTGCGCCTGCATCACCGAGCATGCTTCCGATGGCCATCCCCAGGTACTGGCGGCGCGCGACATCCTTCTTTATGCGCAAAAACGCGATCCCCTTAAGCTGCCGACTGCCTATCCCTTGAGCGCCGCCTCCGCCACAAGAGTAGGCCGCCGCGCATGACGATGACTCCCTACACGGCATCGCGTCGCACGCTGCCGTTCCTTGAGAAGCTTCAAGGTTTTCACTGGCCGCTTCTGCTGGTGATCACGGTGATCGCCTGTATCGGCTTTGCCATGCTTTATTCGGTCGCCGGCGGGCATCTTTCGCCATGGGCCAGCAAGCAGATGCTGCATTTCAGCATCGGTCTGGTGCTGCTGTTCATGGCGGCGATGGTGGACATCCGGCACTGGATGGCGTTGGCCTATCCGCTTTACGGAATCTGTCTGCTCCTGCTGGTAGGGGTCGATATAGCCGGGCACACGGGGCTCGGGGCGCAGCGCTGGATACAGCTCGGCCCGATTCAGTTGCAGCCGTCCGAGTTGACGAAGATTGCGCTGGTCCTCGCGCTCGCTCGCTTCCTGCACGGACTGAATGTGGAGGATGTCTCCAAGCCGCTGCGCCTGATGGTTCCGCTGGTGATGATCGCCATCCCCGCGGCGCTTGTGCTGAAGCAGCCGAATTTGGGCACCGCGATCATTCTGGTGATGGACGGTGCATCGCTGCTGTTTCTTGCCGGGCTTTCCTGGTGGTGGATCGCGCCGACAATCGGTGCCGTCGCCGCCGCGGTTCCCATCGTTTGGCAGTTTCTGCACGACTACCAGAAACGGCGCGTGCTCACATTCCTCAACCCGGAAAACGATGCATTGGGCGCCGGCTGGAACATCAGCCAGGCGGAGATTGCCATCGGCTCCGGCGGTCTCACCGGCAAAGGCTTCCTCCAGAACACGCAAAGCCAGCTCAACTTCCTGCCGGAGAAGCAGACGGATTTTATCGTCACCTCCGTGGGTGAGGAATTCGGCTTCCTTGGCTGCATCGCCCTGCTGCTGCTGTACATCACCGTGATCGGCTATGGCGTGCGTATTGCCATGGCGTCGCGTAGCCAGTTCGGCAGGCTTGTCGCGCTGGGGCTCACGCTCAACTTCTTTTTCTACATCATGATCAACGGAGCCATGGTGATGGGGCTCATCCCGGTGGTGGGCATTCCCATGCCGCTGCTTTCCTACGGCGGCACCGCAATGCTGACCGTGATGTTCGGCTTCGGCATCCTGATGTCGGTCTACATTCACCGGCAGGTGGAGATCCCGCGTCATTCGGGGATCATTCTCTAGGGCCGCCGCGCGCCGGCTTGATTGGTGGACACGGGCTCTGGCCCTCTGCTATAGGCGCGGCCTTCCGGCCAACGGTCGGGCGATTAGCTCAGGCGGTAGAGCAGCTGACTCTTAATCAGCGGGTCGCAGGTTCGAGTCCTGCATCGCCCACCAAATTACCAAGCAAAAACAAGTGATTACCGTCAGTGCGCGAGTTGGCCCGCTGGCCCAAAAGCACGGGGTATACATCTGGGTATACAGGCCGACGCGCTAGGCGGCGCGTACACAGCCCCAGCACGGCGCGCTGTGGCATGGTGCGCGCCCACAGCGAGCCCCACAGCGCGTCAGAGCGGTGCGTGGCAAGCGTGGCAACACCATCGCTCGACACGCTCTAAGGCCGCGCTTACAATGCTGCCACTTGCGAAGGCGTAACCGTGTAAGGGTCACTGCTCCCGCGTGCAGCGGCCCGGTTTCCACGAACCCTCGGTCTTCGCGTGCCGTGACAGGCCGCGCCAAATCTCTCCGCAACGTCGTGAATCGCCATCAGAATAACGGGCAGTGGCAGCCCGAGCGGGACAGAGAAACGCAGTCACCAACTGCGCTGTCCCTTGGCGATCTCACTGTGGGCACTGCTCACGCCGCCTTTCGACAGCGCACAACCGCTTACGAAAGGAACCTTCGATGAAACCCACTGACAACGATGTAGGCCTAATAGCGCAATACTGGCCGAAGGACTGGCACGCGTTCTTGGACCATACCGACTTGATGACGATGGTGTCGTTTCGCCTATTGCGTCAGTTCATCCGTGCTGTGGCCGATCAACAGACCAACCGCCCGAGCCGTGCGCGGGTTATCCGCGAGACTGGGATGCACGATTTTCAAATTGAGTATTGCTGCGCTGAACTCGCGAACGCCGGAAGAAAAATCACTTGGAAAGCGGAGCGGACGCAATGAGCATGATTTTCGACAGCTTCCCCAGCCGAGAAAG
>DATASL010000040.1:0-17420 GCA_036269235.1 Rhizomicrobium sp. | reverse complement strand
TGGCTTCGGTTTCGCTTTGGCTTCCGCCTCACGGACATTCAGGCCCGCTTCGACGATGGCCCTGGCGCGGGCTTCCGCATCCGGCGCGCCGACAAGCGTGCGTGCGTGGCCGGCGCTGAGCCGTCCGTCGCGGATCATCACCTTCACGCTTTCCGGCAGCTTGAGCAGCCGCAGCGTGTTCGCCACATGGCTGCGGCTTTTGCCGACTTCCTGCGCCAGCTTGTCCTGTGTGTAGGCGAAGCGATCCATCAACTCGTGATAGGCAGCGGCTTCTTCGATCGCGTTGAGATCGGCGCGCTGCACATTTTCGATGATCGCCAGCTCGAGCGATTCCGAATCCGACAGCTCGCGCACCACCACAGGCACATCGTGCAGCTTGGCAAGTTGTGCCGCGCGCCAGCGCCGTTCGCCGGCGACGATTTCGAAGGCGTTGGCTTCGCCCGCGACCGGCCGCACCAGAATTGGCTGCAGAACCCCCTTCTCCCGAATGGAGTTGGCGAGATCGGTCAAATCATCCTGCGCGAAGGTTTTGCGCGGCTGGAAACGATTGGGCTTCAGGAATGCAACAGGCAATGTGCGCTGCGCTTTCGATAGTTCGGCCCGTGCAGCAACGGGTGTGTCGTCGCCGATCAATGCGGAAAGCCCGCGACCCAATCCGCGATGGCGTGTTTCTTCGGCCATTTTCGTTTCCCCGCTCATGCCGCAAGCCGCGCGCGCTCACGCTGCACCAGTTCGCCGGCCAGTTTGATGTAAGCCTGGCTGCCGGGGCAGCGCAGATCGTAAACCAGCGCCGGCAGCCCATGGCTCGGTGCTTCGGAAATCCGAACGTTGCGGGGGATCACCGTGTTGTACACCATCTCGCCCATATTGGCGCGCACGTCCGCGGCGACCTGGTCCGACAAACGATTGCGCTTGTCGAACATGGTGAGAATGATCCCCTGAATCTCCAGCGCGGCATTGAGATTGCCGCGAACCAGTTCGATGGTTTTCAGGAGCTGGCTCAAACCTTCCAGCGCGAAGAATTCGCATTGCAGCGGCACGATCACCGCATCCGCCGCCACCATGGCGTTGATGGTGAGCAAAGTGAGCGAGGGCGGGCAATCGATCAGCACGTAGGAAAAGGGCGATAATCCGTGTACGGAGTATTGTTCCAGCGCATCCTTGAGGCGGAAATTGCGGCGCGGCAGTTCGATCAGCTCCAGTTCGGCGCCGGAGAGATCGACGGTCGAGGGCACGATGGACAAGCGCGGGATTTTCGTCGGCATCACCGCGTCGGCGATGGTGGCGGCGCCGACCAGCACATCGTAGGTCGTGAGCTTGCGCTCACCCCGGCCGATGCCGAGGCCGGTGGAGGCGTTGCCCTGCGGGTCGATGTCGACCACCAAGGTCGGCTCGCCGATGGCCGCCAGCGCCGTGCCCAAATTGATCGCGGTGGTGGTTTTGCCCACTCCCCCCTTCTGGTTGGCCACGACGAGAACACGGGGCTGGCTAGCGGACACGGGCAAGCTCGCGGATTTCCAGAATGGTGCCCGAGGGATCCGTTTGGCTCGGGCGCCGATTGTCCAACATTTTCCAATATTTATGGGCTTCAGTCAACTCAGCCTCTACATTTTGTCCCTTAAGAAACAGATTGACCGTGTTCGGTCCCTGAAAGGGCATTGCATATCCGAGCAGCCTGGAAAGTGGCGCGCAAGCCCGCGCCGTCACCGCATCGAAGATTTCAGTGGATGCTTCCTCGATGCGGGAGCAGCGGACATCTACGGAAATATCGGCGGCCGCCGCTGCCGCGTTCAGGAACTCGCACTTCTTGTGGATGCTCTCGTAAAGCACAGTCCGGAAGCCGGGCCGCTCCTGTAGCAGGATCGCAAGCACCAAGCCTGGAAAGCCGGCGCCGCTTCCGAGATCGACCATGTTTCGGGCTGAGGCTGGGATCAGCGGCGCGAGTTGGGCCGAGTCCCAGACATGCCGCTTCCAGACCTCCTCGAGTGACGCGCGTGAGACGAGATTGTGGCGCGCGTTCCAGTCGCCGAGGGCGGCGACGTAGGCCTTGAGCCGTGCCAGTGTTTCACGTGAAACGCCGGTGGCGCAGGCAAATTCTTCCGGCCCGAATTCAGGAAGCAAGGCGTTCGCGCGCGGCGGCCTTCGCGCGCACATGCGCCAGCACCAGGGTGAGGGCCGCCGGGGTTACTCCATCAATCCGCGCTGCTTGCCCCAAGCTTGCCGGCCGGATTGAGCCCAGCTTTTGCACCGCCTCTGCCGAAAGCCCCTTGATTGCCGCGTAGTCGAGATCAGGAGGAATGCGGAGCCCCTCCTCCCGACGGAAAGCGACAATGTCCGCCTCCTGGCGATCAAGGTAGCCGGCGTATTGCGCGTCAATCTCCAGTTGCTCGATGACGTCTGGCGCGAAGCTGCCCAGCTCCGGCCAGACCTGAACCAGACTTACGAAGCCGACATCAGGAAAACTCAGCAACTCAATGGCCGTCCGCCGGGTGCCATCTAGCTTGACGAAAATCCCATGCCGCTGTGCCTGGTTGGGGGTGAGATCGAGGCTGCGCATCAGCGCTCGCGCCTGCTCCAGCCGCTGCCGCTTCTCCGCGAACACGGCCGCGCGCGCGGAGCCCACGCACCCCGCCTGTTCGCCCAATGACGTGAGACGCTGGTCGGCATTGTCGGCCCGCAGGCTCAGCCGATACTCGGCGCGAGACGTGAACATGCGGTAGGGTTCGGTGACACCCTTTGTCACCAGGTCGTCGATCAGTACGCCGATGTAGGCTGCTGCTCGATCCAGCGCGATGATTTGGTTTCCGCCAGCGGCACGCGCCGCATTCAGTCCCGCCATCAGGCCCTGCGCCCCGGCTTCCTCGTAACCCGTTGTGCCGTTGATCTGGCCCGCTAGATACAGGCCGGACACCATCTTGGTTTCCAGCGATGGTCTAAGTTCCCGCGGGTCCACATAGTCATACTCGATGGCGTAGCCGGGTCGCCGCATGGTCGCATTTTCCAGCCCCGGTATGGTCTTGAGCAACGCGAGCTGAACCTCTTCCGGCAGCGAAGTGGAGATGCCATTGGGGTAAACCGTGTCGTCGTCCAAGCCCTCCGGCTCGAGAAAGATCTGATGATTTTCGCGGCCCGCGAAGCGCACCACCTTGTCCTCGATCGACGGACAGTAGCGGGGACCAGTGCTTTCGATCTGGCCGGAATATATCGGCGCCCGGTGAAGGTTCGCCTGGATGATGGAATGGGTTTCGGGCGTCGTCCGAGTGGTATGGCAGACCACCTGTGGCGTGGTGATCTGCCTGGTCAAGAACGAGAACGGGTACGGCGGGTCGTCGCCGGGCTGCAGTTCAAGGGCAGCGTAGTTGATGGTGCGGCCGTCAAGGCGCGGCGGCGTGCCGGTCTTCAGCCGGCCCATTCGCAGGCCAAGGCCGTAGAGCGTCTTAGACAAACCGAGGGAGGGCGCCTCGCCTACCCGGCCGGCGGGAATTTTCTTCTCGCCGAGATGGATCAGGCCACGCAGGAAAGTGCCGGTGGTCAGCACCACGGCACCGCAGGGAATGCGCTCACCGGCCTCGGTCAGCACGGCGACCACCCGGCCGCTGTCGATAACGAGGTCCTCAGCGGCGGCCTCGCAAATATCGAGGTTTGGCATTTCGGCCAAGGCGGCCTGCATGGCCTGCCTGTAGAGTTTGCGATCCGCCTGCGCCCGCGGGCCTCGCACGGCCGGTCCCTTGCGGCGGTTGAGCAAGCGAAACTGGATCCCGGCGGCATCCGCCACGCGGCCCATCAGACCGTCCAGGGCATCGATTTCGCGGACCAGATGACCCTTCCCCAATCCGCCGATGGCGGGGTTGCAGGACATCTCACCGATGGTATTTCGACGATGCGTCAGCAGCAGCGTGCGGGCACCGAAGCGGGCCGCCGCCGCGGCGGCCTCACAGCCCGCATGCCCGCCACCGATCACAATGATGTCGTAGGAAATCATGGCACCGGAGATACGCGCGAGCCGGATGAGGGGCAAGAGTGTTTCACGTGAAACACTCACTTGCCGATGCAGAAGTCGCGAAAGACGACGTCGAGCAATTCTTCCACATCGACGCGGCCGGTAATGCGTCCCAACTCACGCATGGCAATGCGCATCTCTTCTGCCACAAGCTCCGGCTCAGACGCTCTGAAGCTGGCGTCCAGTGCCTCAACCGCGCACAGGATGGCATGCCGGTGCCGTTCCCGCGTCAACGGCGGCGCCACATCGGCCCCCAATCGCTCACTGACAATATTCCTAACACGCCCGAGTATCGAATCTATACCGGCGCCTGTGCGCACCGAAATCGAGACCGCGCCCTCCGTGCCCGGCGCGAGGTCGGTCTTGTTCCAAACTGTCAGTGCTGGCGTCTGGGGCAGAGGGGGCAGTTCTGCGGCAGGCGCCGTTGCATCAAGAAGCAGCAAGACGGCATCCGCAGCCTCGGACCGTGCCAACGCCCGGCGAACGCCTTCCGCTTCAATCCGATCCGCGGTCTCTCGCAAACCGGCGGTGTCCGCAACGATTACCGGATAACCGCCCAGATCGAGATGCACCTCCAGCACGTCCCGCGTGGTGCCGGCGATCTCCGACACGATCGCCACGTCGCGCCGGGCAAGGGCATTGATCAGCGAACTCTTACCACTGTTTGGTGGACCAATCACTGTTAGGCAAAAGCCCTCCCGAAGAATTTCGCCGCGCCGATCATCATTCAGATGATCACGGATTTGCGCAGCTATTTCAGCCACTTGTGCTTTGGCTCTCGCCAGGGAATCGGACGGTATCTCCTCGTCCGAGAAGTCGATGGCGGCCTCAACCCAGGCCGCGGCGCGGATCAGGCACTGTCGCCAATCCTCGTAGAGATCGAAGAGGGCACCATCGTACTGGCGCAGTGCCTGCCGCCGTTGGGCTTCGGTTTCGGCCTTGATCAGGTCGGCAAGCGCCTCTGCTTGCGTCAGATCGAACTTGCCGTTCTCCACTGCACGGCGGGTAAATTCGCCCGGCTCGGCAGGCCGCAATCCCGAAATTTCACCCAAGGCACGCAGAAGTGCGTCAAGCACCGCGCGGCCGCCATGGATATGGAACTCCGCCACATCCTCCCCAGTGAAACTGGCCGGCCCCGGAAACCATAGCAGCAGCCCATCATCGATCAGTTCCCCTGCCGCGGTGACGATCTTCCGTAGCGCAGCTGTTCGCGGCGCCGGTACTTCCGGGCCTGCCAATCGCCGCACCGCACTCGCAGCATGCGGTCCTGACACCCGCACCACCGCCACACCGGCGCGGCCACGGCCGCTCGACAGCGCGAAGATTGTATCGGAATGCAGCGCCATCCGCCTTACGGCTTGGCCTTTTTGCCGGTGGTGCCCGCCGCCCGGGCGGCGCTGTCCCACAGGAATTTCTGGAACTGCTCCAAGCCTTCCGCGCCCACTGGCATCCAGGCACGCAGCATCGCCTGGGGATCGGAGGTATCCACGGCCGCCTTCATCCGCTTGCGCATTTCGTCCAGCATTTCGTTCTGCAAGGCCGTGACATCCGGCAGCCCCATCAGCCGCCGCGCTTCCTCCGGCGACATGTCGAGTTCGATATTGATCTTCATCGCTTGTGAGCGCCGCTTAAGCCGCGCTAGGAACCTATCAGGTCTTCACTCCACCAAGAAGGCGGCGGCAGCCGCCGGGATCGCTCATGAGCCGCAACCTGCTGGATGCCGAATCCAGTCCGTATCTTCTCCTCCACAAGGACAACCCGGTGCACTGGCGTCCCTGGAATGAGGAAGCGCTGACCGAGGCACGCGAAGCCAACAAGCCCATTCTCCTCTCCATTGGCTACACCGCGTGCCACTGGTGCCACGTGATGAACGAGGAAAGCTTTTCGGACGCTGAAACCGCGGCAGTGATGAATGACCTGTTCGTCAATATCAAAGTCGATCGCGAAGAGCGGCCTGATCTCGATCAGATCTATCAGACCGCCGCGCAGGCATTGGGCAACAATGGCGGCTGGCCGTTGACCGTTTTCCTCACGCCGCAGGGCGAGCCGTTTTTCGTCGGGACCTACTTCCCGAAGGAAGAGCGCTTCGGCCAACCCGCGTTCAAGCGCGTACTGAACGAAGTGGCGACTGTTTATCGCGACCAGCCCGACCCCATCGCAAACTCCGCCATCCGCGTGAACGAGGCTTTCGCCACATTGTGGGGGCGCGACCTGCGAGGTCCCGTTGATGCGTGGATCATGGACCGCACGGCGGTGAACATCGGCCGGCGGTTCGATGTGTTTTTCGGTGGACTGACCGGCGCGCCGAAATTTCCCTCTTTTGGGCTGGTGGAGCAGCTGTGGCGCGCTTACTTGCGCAACGGAATCGAGCAATTCAATCAGCTGACACAAGGCACGCTGACGAACATCTGCGCCGGCGGAATTTACGATCATGTTGGCGGCGGCCTGCATCGCTATTCCACCGACGAGCGCTGGCTGGTGCCGCATTTCGAGAAGATGCTGTACGACAATGCGCAGTTCATCGAACAGCTGACGCTGGTGTGGCAGCACAACCGGCTGCCACTTTATCGCGAGCGTATCGAGGAAACGATCGCCTGGCTGTTTCGCGAGATGATGGTGGAGCAGGGGTTTGCATCCTCGCTCGATGCCGATTCGGAAGGCAGCGAAGGCAAATACTATGTGTGGAGCGAGGCGGAAATCGACGCAGCGCTTGCCGGCACCTACGCGCCGAAATTCAAGACCATCTACAACGTGACGCGCGAGGGTAATTGGGAGGGCCACAACATCCTGAACCGGCTGGGTTCGCGCTCCGCCTATCCGCAATCCGAAGCCGACGAAGCATTGATGAAGCGCCAGCGCGAGCTGCTGCTTGCCGCGCGGCAAGAGCGCGTGCCGCCCATGCGCGATGACAAGGTGCTCGCGGACTGGAACGGCATGATGATCGCAGCGCTGGCAAACGCCGGCGCGGTGTTCCGCAACACCGAATGGACGGCCGCGGCGATCCGCGCCTTCGATTTCGTGCAGCGCGCTCTCGGCGATGGCGACCGCCTCTATCACTCCTGGCGCAACGGCAAACGGCAGCACATGGGCTTCGCCGACGACTATGCCCAGATGTCGCGCGCCGCTTTTGTCCTGTGGGAAACCACCGGAGACGGGCGTTACCTCGATCGCGCGCGTGCCTGGATTCACGTGATGAACGATCATTTCTGGGACATGCAGAATGGCGGCTATTTCTACACCTCCGACGACTCCGATCCGCTAATCGTCCGTTCACGGATGATCTACGATCAGGCCACGCCGTCCGCCAACGGCGTGATGGTGTCAGTGCTGGCGCACATGCATCTGGCCACCTGGCAGAATGCCTATCGCGATCGCAGCAACGCGCTGATCGAAGCCTTCTCCGGCGAACCCGCGCGCAACCCCGCTTCGCTGCCCGCCTATCTGGCGGGACTCGAAACCGTCCTTACCGGCCTGCAGATCGTGATCGTGGGACCGCTCACCAATCCTCGAACGCACGAGCTGATCGCGGCGGTGATGGGCCGCAGTTTGCCGAATCGCACGCTGGTCATTGCCGATCCGAAACAGGATTTCGACGAAAATCATCCGGTGTACGGCAAAAAGATGGAGAACGGGCAGCCGACCGCGTACATGTGTATCCGGGAGACATGTTCGGCACCTATTACCAATCCGGTCACCTTGAGCCAGGCCTTGCAGCTGCCGCCGCAGCGCCCGTCCGGACAGCCACTGCAGTAAACGGAGGGATTCGATGACGGGAACGGACATCACCATCAACGGCCCGGATGGCAGCTTCAGCGGTTATCTGGCGCGTCCCTCTGCGGGCAGCGGCCCCGGCATCGTCGTCATTCAGGAGATTTTCGGCATTAACAAGGTGATGCGCGACATCGCCGATGGTTTCGCCGCGCGCGGCTATTTCGCGCTGGCACCCGATCTTTTCTGGCGCATCGAGCCCGGCGTGCAGCTCACCGACAAATCCGATGCCGAGTGGAAGCACGCCTTCGGGTTGATGAACAAGTTTGAGCCTGACATGGGAATTGCCGATATTCAGACCTCTATTGCGTACTTGCGCAATCTTGATGGCTGCACCGGCAAAGTCGGCGCGGTGGGCTATTGCCTGGGCGGCTTGCTCGCCTTTCTCACCGCCGCTCGCACGAATATCGATGCCAGCGTCGGCTATTACGGCGTGAATATCGATCAAAAGCTGGGCGAAGCGAAGACCATCAAGAAGCCGCTGATGCTGCACATCGCTGAGAAGGACCAGTTCATGAAACCGGAAGCGCAGAAGAAAATCGCCGAGGCGCTGAAAGGCAATCCGCTCATCACCCTGCATTTCTATCCGCAGATGGATCACGCCTTCGCGCGCGAAGGCGGGGCACATTTCGACAAGGCGTGCGCCGATCTCGCCAATGGCCGCACTTCCACCTTTTTCAAACAGCATCTGAGTTGAAGCGGCTTCTGCTGCCGCCGATCACGATAGCCGCAACAGCGGTGGCCGCCTTTGCGGTTGCCGACATCGCACACGAGGCTTTGGGCCACGGCGGCGGCTGCGTCGCCGCCGGCGGCAAAATTGTCTCCGTCAGCACGACGTTCGAGGAATGTACCATTCGCTCGCGGATTGTGGATGGTGCCGGGCCGGCGGGAGGAATTCTTGTTGCGATGCTCGTCTGGCTGTGGGCACGCTTCCTTCCGCCGCGTAGCCCAGCGACGCATATGTTCTTGTGCTTCGTGTTCGCTTTCGCCGCGTTCTGGAACTTTGGCTATCTGATAAAGTCCGGGCTCACAAATCAGGGCGACTGGGCCTTTGTCATTGCGGATTGGCAGCCGCCGTTTTTCTGGCGCGCCGCGATTACGGTTACAGGCGTCGTTCTATACGCGCTGTCGGTCCGGGCGCTCGCCGCACTGCTGAAAAGAGATTTGGATGCATCTCAAGGCGAAATGCCGATCATGATTTGTCTCACCGCCTATATCGCCGCGATTGTCACAGCGTGTCTCGCCGCAAGCCTCGATCCACGCGGACCCAGCACCATATTGAGCGATGCGCTGCCATCCTCGCTGGGCGCTCTTGGTCTGCCCTTGGCCGGATGGGCGCTCCAACGGCGCATTCCGGACGCGCGGCTTGCTATTGCGCCGTCTCGGGCATGGATTGCGGGCGGCGCAATCGCGGGCGCCGCCTTCGTTTCCATTCTCGGACCCGGATTGCCATTCCAATGAGCGGATTGGAGCCGGTTATCCTGACAGGCCGCTTTGTGCGGCTGGAGCCGCTGAGCTTCTCGCATCTCGACGATCTCTGTGCCGCCGGACTCGATCCCGAACTGTGGCGCTGGATTCCATCTTCGGTCGGCACGCGCGAAGAAATGCGCAACTACATTGAGACTGCTTTGCGTGAGCAGGAGGCGGGCGTGTCGCTGCCGTTTGCCGTAATTCATCTGTCGAGCGGCCGCGCCATCGGCAGTACGCGTTACATGGCGATTGCGCTCGCGCATCGGCGCGTGGAAATCGGCTGCACATGGTACGGGCGCGATTACCAGCGCTCGCCGGTCAACACCGAATGCAAACTGCTGTTGCTCAGCCACGCGTTCGAAACGCTTGGACTGATCCGGGTGGAATTCAAAACTGACGCCCTGAACGAGAAATCCCGCAACGCGCTGGCCCGCATCGGCGCCGTGCAGGAAGGGATCTTCCGTAGGCATCTGATCTGCGCCTCCGGCCGTATCCGTGACACGGTCTACTTCTCCATCCTCGACCGCGAATGGCCGGAGAAAAAGTGGGCGTTGGAAGCCCGGCTAAACGCAACCTGAGCCTGGTGCTCGATCCTTCCTTTTGCGAAGCAGTTGTTTTTGCTTCCCGATTCCTGTTTGGGCCCAAACAGAGCCCGACAAGCCAAGCATTCAGCCAATCAGATTGTTAAACTTTTGTCAGAAGCGTAGATTACCTCACTGATCCTAAAGTCGGGAGGGATTTCATGCGCAAGTTTTCAATCGTCGCGGCCGCTGTCGCCATGCTCGTTCTGCCGAGCACGGCCCAGGCAAAAGGTCCGCTACTCAATCTGGGCGCAGTTTGCGATTCGCTGCTCGTGCTTGTCGACCACGCGCGCGTCGCCGGCTTTTCCGTCAACCAATGCCAGACCGGCAACTTCGTCGGCGTGATCGGAAGAGTGAGCGGAACCGAAGGGCGTTCGATCGTCGGCAGCATTCAAATGGTGGGCACAAAGCGCCCATACCTGATTCAGATCTCATATCCGCTGGTCGATGGTGGGACCTGGAGCCTTTACACGACGAGCCACGGGTACAAGGCGAAGCTGTACCAGCAGGGCACCTACACGGTGATCAAGTAACAGCGCCCTCCGGCGCTCCGCTCTTTTCCAGCAGCATCGGCGTGAGCGGACCGCCGGCCGTAACGGCTAGCGGTTCGACCTGCCGCAACGCAGGCTTCATCAGTGCGCCGAAGGCGAGCACCAGCACGCCGCCCAGACTCACCAGCGCGGCATGCAGCAGCCAGAATTCGCTCGCCGGCCAACGCTCGTACAGGGAGCCCAGCCGGCCACTGATCACGCTGCCGAGAAACACCGAGATCGAATAGCCGCCGATCATGGTGGCGTTGATCTTGTCCGGCGCCGCGCGCGACACGAGCGCCGTGGTCGTCGGCGCGAAGAATATCCAGCCGATGTTCGAGCCGAGATGAAACGCCACCGCCCAGGCCAGCGACGCGCGGCCTGTGGCGCCCGCCGCCACGCTCGCCGCCGCCAGCAGCAATGTCGAGGCGCCGAAAATCCAGCAACCGATCGCCATCTTGGTGAACTCGTTCGGCTCGCGGCCGCGGCGGCGCTGCCAACTCCAGAACATCAGCACCAACGGCATGCAGGCGAACGGCGCCAGCCCATCCAGCGATTGCAGCCACGGCACAGGCATCGTCCAATGGCCGAAGGTGAGGTTCACGTGATCGCGCGCCCAAATGTTGTAGGTGTTCCACACTTGGCTTTGCGCGATCCAGAACAGCGCCGCCACCGGCAGCAGCAGAATCAGCAGCCAGACGATGGCGCGCTCCTCGCGCGTGAGCGGCGGCGCGGCCAGCCGGACTTTGCGCGGCGGGTCGGGCGGCAGGTATGGCCGCCCATACAAATACACGCCAAGCCCCAGCAGCATGCCGAAGCCGGCGAAGGCAAATCCCGCATGCCAACTGAAGGATTTGGCGAGCTGGCCGGTGACGATGGGCGCCACGAAGCCGCCGAAAGAGACCATGGCGGCGTAGATTTGGAAGGCGGTCGCGCGGCGGCAGTCATCTTTGGCGTAAAGCTCGCCCACCTGCGGCTGCAGATTGCCGCGCAAGCATCCGGCGCCCACGATCAGCAGCAGCAGCGCCAGCAGGAACGACTGATCGAAGGCGAGGCAGAAATGCCCCGCCGTCATCAGCAGCGCGCCGAGCGTGACCGTGCGCACGCGCCCCAGCGCGCGGTCGCCCAGCGCGCCGCCGAGCACCGGCGTGAAATAGACGAGCCCGATGTAAAGGCCGAAAATCTGGAAGGCGAGCGCCTGCGCCGAGAGCGGCCCGGTGACGGATTGGATAGCCGCGCGGAAGGCGGCAAAGCCCACCACATGCTCGACATTCCCGGGCAGCAGCAGCTGCTCCACCATGTAAAGCACCAAGAGCGCCTGCATGCCGTGAAACGAGATGCGGTCCCACAACTCCGTGCCAGCGATGAACAGCAACCCGCGCGGATGCCCCAATAAGGTTTTTTGCGAACCCTCTTTTCGTGCAAAGGCCGTCACTTTTTTCGCCCCAAGGAAAATGGCAGCCTACGTTGATCCATCAGCTTTGAACAAGCATAGCCTTGCGCAGACGATATCTTGCAATGCGAAACTCTCTGATTTGTAGCGGCTTCCTAGGCGTCAGCTTCCTTGCAGGCTGCACCGAACGACCGCCAACGGATCAGCAGATGATCCAAGCCTTCAACAGACAGAGATCGACGTTCGACAAGTTGCGGTCTTTGGCTTGCGACACCCGCAAGGGCTATGAAATCATGATGCAACCTGAGTGGTCGCGGCCGAAAATATCGGAGCGTGAGAAGCGCTCATACTATGCGCTGTTGCGCACTATTGGCGCCAGAGGCATTCAATGGACGCCGAGTCCAAAGTGCGTTGTCTGGATCGAAGTTTGGTCAGTTGGTTTGGGCGGTGATGGCGACTACAAGAAGTATCGATTCGGCTCGCCTACAGGTGAACCGATCCAAACCGTGGACAGCTTGGACAAGGACTGGCGTGCCACCGACAAAATCGTTTTCGCCCAACGCGAACTGGCAGGCGGCTGGTGGTTAGAGTTCGATCATTGGCCATAATCTTACAGTCGCGCACCGAGTCGTGATCAAACGGACCTTCGCCTTCGTTGCCCGGCACGAGCGGTCGCTGTCGGCGGTCAGCATGGTCGGCGGCTTCGCCTTCGACAATTACGCCTTCCGCCGGATCGACCTGCCGAACACGCAGGTTGTGTTCATCGCCTATCTATCGGTCGCCGCCGTCTCCATGCTCATCATGCATGTGCTGGCGGAGCGGGTGGCGAACGGCAAGGAATGGCCGCGCTGGCGCGCCATCCTCCCCTTCGCCACGCAATTCGCGCTGGGCGGATTGTGGAGCGCGTTCCTCGTGTTCTATTCGCGCACCGCGGTGCTCACCGCGTCGTGGCCGTTCCTCATGGTGCTGCTTGGCATCTTCCTCGGCAACGAGATCTTCAAGAAATACCATTCGCGGCTCGCCTTCGCCGCCGTGCTGTTCTTCTTCGCGCTCTATTCCTACGCCATCGTCACTGTGCCGCTACTGACGCACAGCGTGGGGGTGCTGAACTTCCTGCTGGCAGGCGGTGTGGCGCTCGTCATCTATTTCATGCTGATGCGCGTGGTGGCGGGGCTCGGGCCGCAGCAATGGCGCGCCTCGCGCCTGGAAGTGGTGGTGGGCACCGCGCTGGTCTACGCGCTGGTGAACATCTTCTATTTCGCAGGCATATTGCCGCCGCTGCCGCTCGCGTTGTCGGCTGGCGGCGTCTACCACTTCGTGGCGAAGCAGGGCGCTGCATACAAGGCCGTGGCGGAGCACCAATCGTGGAGCGTGAAGTTCGGCGCGCCCGCGATCATGCATGTGAAGCCGGGCGATCCGCTCTATGTGTACAGCGCGGTGTTCGCGCCGGTGAAGCTGAACACGCAGGTGCAGCACCGCTGGCAACGCTACGATGCCGCGCGCCACCACTGGCGCACGATTTCGACCGTCACCTACGCGATTAATGGCGGGCGCGATGGCGGCTATCGCGGCTATACGCTGTCCCACAAAATAACGCCGGGGCAATGGCGGGTGGATGTCGATTTGCCCAACGGCCACATCATCGGCCGCATCCGCTTCGATGTGGTGCCGGCTAGCGGCCCAATCGAAACGGAGCAGAAGACGCTCGGTTAAGCCTGACGCTAGCAGACCTTAACTGTCCTGCCGCTGCTAAAGTTTTGCCGCAGGTCTTAACGGAGTTCTAATCCGCCTGTGGTTCTTTGGTCTTGAATCAGGCTGGAGCCTCGCATGTCCATTCCATCGCGCGCTCTTTGCGCTGTTGCTGCTGTGCTCATCGCGGGAGTGGCATTCCCCGCGCATGCGGATCTTTCTGTCGCGAGGCGGGCGACGAAGAACGTCAGCTGCAGCGGCGGCAGTTGCGTGGCGACAGCGCGCAATGCGGTGATGAACGTCGCCGATCTGCAGAACCTGCTCGCTTCGCAGTCGGCCGTCTCTCTCGATGCAGGTCCGGCGAAGAATATCGCGATCAATACCGCGCTGACCTGGACGAGCAGCGCCACGCTCTCACTTACAGCCAACGGTTCGCTGATCGTCAACAAGCCTGTAACGGTTGCGGGCAAGGCCGGCGTCACCATTCAAAGCAACGGACTCTCTTTCGGGCATAAGGCAAGCCTCAGCTTCTGGGATCTGGGGAGCAGTCTTACCATCAATCGTCACGCCTACGCACTCGTCTCCGACATCAAGAGCCTGGCGACTGCAATCAATGGTGGAGGATCGGCAGGTTTCTACGCACTCTCCAATGACTACGACGCTGCCGCAGATGGCACCTACAATGAATCACCGATAATCGGCAATTTTGCGGGAACGTTCGAAGGATTGGGGCACACTATCGTGCATTTCAGCATGCTTGGTTCCGGGTTCTTCGAATGGAACTCTGGCGTGATCGAGAATTTCTCGCTCCTCCGCGCGTCGGCGGAGGTGGGCGGGAATAGCGGCATATTGGTCGGCAAAAATGATGGACTGATCGATCATGCACGCGTCACCGGAACAATGCTGCTACAGGGCGCCGTTGTGGCCGGTGGACTGGTAGGCGTGAATGAACAGCGGATCGCCAACTCTCACGCCAACATTCGCATTATCGGCGATGGCGGAGATATTGGCGGATTGGTGGGGCAGAACGAGGGCGAAATTCAAACGTCCTATGCGGAAGGACGAACAGAGATGATCTCCATCCCGACGCGCACATCCGGCGGACTGGTTGGCATCAACGATAACCGCATTGAAAATTGTTATTCGCTGACAGCCATCGTCCGGCAGGGCACGTCGTTTTATGGCGGCTTAATTGAAGCACAGATTGCCGAGGTGGAGCGGCCGCATACGATCGCATCGTATGCTGCGGGAAAAGTCGAGAGCGCCAAAAAGTCAGGCGGTCTGCCCGGTGGTGTTGTTGGATATCAGGATACCGCGAATCCCTCGACCTATTCCAACGTGTATTGGGATACCGATACGGATGTGCATAACCGGCATGACGGAGCGGCCAATGTTCCGGATCAATCCGGCCTGACCGGACTAACGGATGCGCAGCTGAAATCAGGATTGCCGCCCGGGTTCGATCCGAAAATTTGGGGACAGTCGCCGAGCATCAACAACGGCTATCCCTACCTGCTATCCAACCCGCCGCAGTAACGCTTCGTTCGCGCGGCAGTTGATCGCTTTCTCACGGAGGCGAAGAGGCAGGCGGATTCAAACGCAAAAATAATTTCGTTCGCCGCGCGCGAAACGGCCTTACACTCGCCGGATGAAAGATGTTGCTGTTCTCAGAACGGCATCTTCATCTGGAGCCAGACGATGAAAGCGATCCGGTTCGATCACACAGGCGGCCCTGACGTCCTGAAGCTGGAGGATATTGAACTGCCGCCGCCAGCTGCCGGACAGGTGCGGGTGAAGCACGGCGCCATTGGCGTGAACTTCATCGACACCTACCATCGCTCCGGCCTCTATCCCGTGCCTCTGCCGTCCGGCCTGGGGTCGGAAGCCGCTGGCATCGTCGAAGCGATGGGCAAAGGCGTCACCGGACTGAAGCTGGGTGATCGCGTCGGCTATGGCACCGGGCCGATCGGCGCCTATGCCGAAGCCAGTAACGTCCCCGCCGACCGCGCGGTGAAATTACCGGACGGCGTTTCGGATGAAATGGCCGCCGCCGCGATGCTGAAAGGCATGACGGCCGCGTATCTGCTGAAGCGCACCTATCCGGTGCAACGTGGGCAGACGATTGTGTTTCATTCCGCAGCGGGCGGCGTCGGCCTTATCGCCTGCCAATGGGCGAAGCATCTGGGCGCGACGGTGATCGGCACCGTTGGCTCCGACGACAAGGCGGAGCTCGCGAAGCGCCACGGCTGCGATCATGTGCTGAACACGCGTACGGGGGATTGGGTGAAGCGCGTGCGCGAGATCACCGGCGGCGAAGGCGTGCCGGTTGTGTACGATTCCGTTGGCAAGGAAACCTGGAGCGGCTCGCTCGATTGCCTTGCTGTGCGCGGCATGATGGTGAGTTTCGGCAATTCCAGCGGCGCGGTGCCGTCGTTCGAGCCTGGAATCCTCAGCGCCAAGGGCTCGCTCTATCTCACGCGGCCGACGCTGTTTCACTACACGCGCACCCGCGAGGAGCTGCAGCAAACGGCGGACGACCTGTTCGCGGCGATCGAATCCGGCGCCGTGAAGATTTCCGTTAACCAGCGGTTCAAGCTGGCGGATGTCCGCGCCGCGCACGAGGCGCTGCACTCGCGCGCCACCACCGGCGCAACGGTGCTGCTGCCGTAACCAGCCAGATCGCCATATTGCAGACCAGCATCGTCTATGGTATGGAGGCTGGTATGAGCGAGATGCGAAAAATAACGGTTGAGGTTCCAAGCGAGGATCTAGAGTACGCCTTAGCCTATACGGGCGAGGGCGTTACAGAAACGATAAGGACAGCGTTGCGCAGATTCCGTTCAGCGCTTGCACAAAAGAGAGCGATGGATCTCCGCGGCAAAGTGAAGTTCTCGTTGACCTTGGATGAGTTACGTTACGACCGCGAATGATCGCAGCCGACACCTCAGCGCTGTCATGCTATTTCAGAGGCGATCGGAATCGCGAAACCGATCTTGTTCACGAAGCATTTCGTTCGGGCGAAATCGCGCTGCCACCAGTGGTGCTCACCGAAATGCTGAGTGATCCGCAAGCCCAGCGGCAAATGCTCGAAACTGTCGCCGAATTCTATCTGTTACCGATTCTGGGCGGCTATTGGGCTCGCGCCGGTAATGCGCGCCGAGTGTTGATGCAGAAGCGCCTCAAGGCGAAGGTCGCGGATGCCTTGATCGCACAGTCCTGCATCGATCACGATGTGGCGTTGATCCAGCGGGATGACGATTTCCGCCATTTCGCAAAACATTGCGGGCTGAAGTTGGCGTAGGGCCGCACCCGCTCAGGCGTTCATGCTGTCGAAGAAGTCCGCATTGTTCTTGGAGGAGCGCAGTTTGTCGAGCAGGAATTCGATCGCGTCGGTCGTGCCCATCGGCGCCAGGATGCGGCGCAGCACATACATCTTCGACAGCGTTGCCTTGTCCACCAGCAGCTCGTCCTTGCGGGTGCCGGACTTGAGAATGTCGATAGCCGGGAACACGCGTTTGTCGGCCACCTTGCGGTCCAGGATGATTTCCGAATTGCCGGTGCCCTTGAACTCTTCGAAGATCACTTCGTCCATGCGGCTGCCGGTATCGATCAGCGCGGTCGAAATGATGGTGAGCGAACCGCCCTCTTCGATATTACGCGCCGCGCCGAAGAAGCGCTTCGGCCGCTGCAACGCGTTGGCATCCACGCCGCCGGTCAGCACCTTGCCGGATGACGGCACCACAGTGTTGTAGGCGCGGCCCAGGCGGGTAATGGAATCCAGCAGGATCACGACATCGCGCTTGTGCTCGACCAGGCGCTTGGCCTTCTCGATCACCATTTCGGCGACTTGAACATGGCGTGTCGCCGGTTCATCGAAAGTGGATGAGATCACTTCGCCTTTCACCGAACGCTGCATGTCGGTGACTTCTTCCGGGCGCTCGTCGATCAACAACACGATCAGGAAAATTTCGGGGTGATTGGCGGAAATC
>DATASL010000039.1:0-1842 GCA_036269235.1 Rhizomicrobium sp. | reverse complement strand
CTGGATCTTTTCCTCGGCGCGCTTGCGATCTTCGATATCGGTGAGGACACCATACCACTTAAGGATGTTTCCATCTTCGTCTCGTAGCGGCACGCCGCGTTGCAAATGCCAGCGGTATTGCCCATCCGCGCGGCGGAAACGCACTTCGTCCTCAAAAACTTCGCATGTGCGAACGCAGGCGAGCCATTTGCGTTCGTGCCGCTGAAGATCATCGGGGTGAGTTGCGGCATGCCAGCCTGATCCAGCCAACTGCTCTGCTGACATGCCCGAGTAGTCCACGAATCGGCTGTTCACGTAAACATTCGAGCCGTCCGGCAGTGCACTCCACACTATCGCCGGGATGATATCGACCACGTCGCAATGCTCCCTTTCGCTTCGGGGGAGTGCGGAGGTTCGTTCCGGCGCCTTAGTTTCTACCTCGGCTCGTGCCGTGCGAAGCTCTCGTCCGCTGTCGAGCACGGCGAAGGCGGAATGCAGGGAGGATTGAGGGGTTGACAAGGTTACGTCTCCTTTCGCTTAAGGTTTGCGTTGTGCGGCAAAAGGCGTGCGGCGAGCCAGGACCTGACGCTGATCCGCAATTCCTCCGGCGCTCCGGGCGCATTCGGCGCGTTGGGGTCGAAGGTCATCGCCATCATCGCGCGCATGTGGTAAAGCATGACGACCGCCATCTTCCTCAGAGTCGGCGCCCTGAGATGCGGCGCGTTCGCATTCAATGCCTCGCCAATCCGTTCGAGATTCCGGCGCCGGAACTCTTCGCGCCGACGGGAGCCGTCGGTGCGGCCCTCCAGGAGGGCGAGAAGCGCGCGCGCGCTGTGCTTCTTGCGGGCATCAATATAGGCGTCGAGCAGCAGGTCGGCAAGCCTCTCGGGCGTGGCGCTCGAAGCTGCCGCGATGATTGCCTGCCACTGGACCTCCGACGATTGAGCGTAATCTTCGATAAGGGCATCGCCCACCAGTTCTTTGGTCGGGAAGAAGCGGTAGAGCGAACCTATTTTCGTGCCGGATCGCAGAGCGATTTCACTCATAGTCGTGCTCTCGTATCCGCGTTCACGGATCACATCGGCGGCCGCCTCCAGAATGAGGGCGACCCGCGCGCGGCCGTTACTCCGCTGCGGGGTTATGGCCACCTTCGGCGCGGCCCCGCCTTCTCGCTTTTCCGCGCCGGTTGTCATGCGGCTCTCAACTCGGCCAGAAGTTCGGCAGCCTGGCAGACCTCTCCGAGCCGGGGAAAGATCTTCTTCACACTGTTGGCATGGGCTTCGGCATCAAGGTCTGTCATGGCATCCTCGACCAACACCACGTGATAGCCGTACTCGTGAGCATTCCGGGCCGTCGATTCAACGCCGATGCTGGTGGCGATCCCGCAAAGAACAACCTGCGTGACGCCCTGGGCCTGCAGATAGTGATGGAGCGGCGTTTCATGGAAGGCGCCCCAGCGATGCTTTGTCACGACATGGTCGCCCGGCTGCCGTTCCAGTTCGGAAATGAGTTCGGTCCAATCGGCCGGAGGGTTGAAGGCATGCGTCACATCCGCGCGACCCGGCGCGCCGCCCGCCACATTCACCAGGATGACGGGCAGGCCGTGCGCGCGAAAGGCACGGGCCAGCGCGGAAGACTTCGCCGTGATTTCCGCGCTCGGATGCGCTGTCGGCAGGGCGACGATGCCTTTTTGAAGATCAATCACGATGAGCGCGGGTTTGGGGTCCAGTTGTGTTAGTGGCATGGATGAGTCTTCCTTGAGTTGATTTGAGCTTGAGTTGATGTTTCACGTTTTATTCCACCGGGCCGCGCGGCAGCGTGCGGTCGAGAAGAATGAAGACAAGAAGCAGGGCGGACGCGGCG
>DATASL010000038.1:0-70949 GCA_036269235.1 Rhizomicrobium sp. | reverse complement strand
GCCAGTTCGGACCGCAATGGGCAAAGCCGCCAAGGCTCGTGGAGGGCCACGCGCCTTTGCCCATTGCTCCTTTCGTACAGATGGAGAAAATCAACCCTCAGACTCCAGTCCCCGCTGGATAAGAACTGGGGGCAACGTCAGCGATGATCGAGGAATGGGAGCGAGAAAATGACCAGTAAAATGTTGTTCGCCTCCGTCGTGCTCCTCAATGCGAGCGCCGCCAGCGCGTCAGAATTTCCGGTTAAAGACGCTCATGGGGCGATTGCTATTGCCAAAATCGTTTGCTCTGTTCCCCATTCACCGTCCAGCAATTGGCACGCGCACCTTGATGTCGTTAAACGCGCGTGGATTGTCACCACCGTTGGCGCTACGCACTGTAACGGATTTTGCGTATCGGTGGTTATCCCGGTTCGTGGACCGAAAGCTGGTCTATGTACAAATGGCTTCGATGACAGGGTTTGGATTACCCCCAAAAAATCAAACTGACCCACTACCGACCCGGCGGTAGTGGTACAGTCTGAAAGTTAACGGGCAGCTGGGATCAAGTCCTCGATTTTCACGTCGTTAAATGGGCGTACCGAACCTGATCTCACCTCCTCTATGGCGGTCGATTCGTCGCTTGCAGTGGACGCGTAGATTTTCCCACCGATGATGTTGAGTTTCCCGTCTGGCCCGAGTGGGGCAACGTCTCTATATGCAGCGCGGACGAGGTTAAATTGCCTCGCGGCATCATCAAGTGATAAATACGCCTTATATTGCTTAGCGGTCACATCCAATGGATCGCGGTCTAACTCAATTTCCACCACGTAGCGCATTGCGGGCTTCCCAAGTTTCCAGCACCGCGACCATATCCGACATTTCCCAGAGTTTCGAGGTCACTCCAGCGGCCATCGCTGGGGCGACCCTCAGGGTCTGGTGAATGCGCACGAAGTTATAGTGCACGAAATAAACTGCCATCATACGGGCGTGGTTTTCGGCCTTCTTTGAAAAGGCGTTGGTCAAGCGCGTCATGCGACGATTGCCCATGCGGATATTGAGGTTTTGGCGTTCTACATGGCGTGTGGAAACATGCTTGCGCTCTGGGTTGCCGTTCGCCTTGTGCTTTGTCGCCCCAATGCATTCTGGTTGGCTATAGCGATGCTGGCCGCAAACCGGCTGGCCGTAAATCTTCACAAGCTGCGCATAATCAACATCCGCGCCGAAAGCTTCTTCAACCGCGTTCAAATACGCCTTGTGACCGTCGCTGGTAAGCTGAACGCGAGTTGCGAGGCGCTTGGCCAGATCAGTCATGAATTCAAGCGCGGCCTCGCCATCCCGGTTGCCGACGAAGAATGACGCGACCAGTTTCGTATCGGCATCGAGCGCAACCCACGTCCAGATGTCGCCAGAACCCGCAGGGGCGGCCTTGGCCGTCGCGAGGTTCTTCTGTTTGCAATACGAAAACGCCCACGCCTCATCGACCTGCAAACGATTGCAAGGCAGGTTCACAAGCGTCTTGTCCATGTATTCGGCAAAAGCCTGCCCGGCATCCTCCAAGAGCCGGCTTACGAATGCCTTCTCAAAGAAGGCCGCGAACCATGCCCACATGAGGGCCATCTACTTCATGCACTATGCACTACAATTTCGTGCGCATTCACTAGACGCTGAAAATCACCCCCGCGATGGCCGCTGGCGTGACCTCGAAACTCTGGGAAATGGCTGATATAGTAGCCGTTCTTGAGGATTGGGAGCGTACCCGAGATGCAGGAAGAACAGCGGCAAATTGAATTACTTTTCAAGCGACTATTAGAGTCGCCACTCAAGAAATTTCCGTCTATGGGCCGCAAGGTAGATGCCCCCAACCTCAAAGGCGTTTATGTAATTTATGATCCTAAGCGCAGAGTGCTCCATGTTGGAAGCACGCCTCGTGCTAAAAAGGGAATTTATCAACGGTTGCGCGATCATATCGCCAGCCAGTCATCCTTCACTCAGAAATGGTTCAAGGGGCAGCGAAAAGGAGTGCGGCTTCGTGAAGGCTATGGGTTCAGGTGCCTCCCGGTCGCCAAACCTCGCGAGCGCGCGCTATTAGAAGCTTTGGCAATCGGCCTCTTATGCCCCGCCCACATCGGGCATGGACTCGAATAACCGACAAACTGACCCACTACCGACCCGGCAAAGGGGTTGCGCCCCTTGAAGCGCTTCTATAGGTTCCCACGTTTCCTCCGCGCCCCGCTACCCCCCAAGAGGAGCCGAAATGGCCCGCGTAACCGTTGAAGATTGCGTCGATAAGGTCTCCAGCCGATTCGATCTGGTACTCTATTCTGCCTTTCGGGCGCGGCAGCTTTCCGGCGGCGCCGATACGCTGGTGGACCGGGACCGGGACAAGAACCCGGTTGTTGCCCTCCGGGAAATCGCGGCGAAATTGCTCAAGCCGGACGAGGTCCGCGAGGAATATATCAGGAGCCTCCAGAAGCACGCCGAAGTGGACGAGCCGGAGGAGACGGCCGCCGACGAGGATACCGGCCGCGAGGAGACCCAGTTCCGCCAGGTCACGGAGGAGGAACTCCTGCGTGCGCTTACCACCGAGGCGCAGCGCCGGGCCGAGCCGCAGCCCGAGGAACCGGCAGATTACGAGGAATAGGCTGCTCCGGGCGCCTTAGCGCGACAGAGAAGCTCTCGCCCTTCGGGCCGGGCCACCCTATATCTTGGCCAGTATGACCGTTCCGGCTGAATCAGCCGTCGCAGGCGGCTTGACTGCTGTTCCTCCGGCACCCATGGCGCCGGAGCCCGTGCGGTCGCGTGCGCCGTTCATGCGGCAGACCGAACTCCTGGACCGGGTCAGGGCCTATGAGCCCCAGGCCGACGAAACCCTGATAAACAAGGCCTACGACTACGCGATGTCGGCGCATGGAAAGCAGCTGCGCGCCTCCGGCGATCCCTATTTCTCGCATCCGCTTGAAGTCGCCGCCATCCTGACGGAACTGAAGCTCGACCTGCCGACCATTATCACGGCGCTCCTCCATGACACGATCGAGGACACGGACGTCACATACGACGACGTCGTGCGCGAGTTCGGCAACGAGATTGCCGATCTCGTCGATGGCGTCACCAAGCTTTCGAAACTCGAATTGTTCTCCGAACGCACCAAACAGGCGGAGAATTTCCGCAAGCTTATGCTTGCCATGTCGGAAGACATTCGCGTCCTGCTCGTCAAGCTGGCCGACCGGCTGCACAACATGCGGACGCTGGGGCATGTGAAGGATCCCGAGAAGCGGCACCGGATTGCGCAGGAAACTGTCGACATCTATGCGCCGCTCGCCGGCCGCATCGGTATGCAAAACCTCCGCGAGGAACTCGAGGATCTCGCTTTCGCCGAACTGGAATCCGAGGCCCGCGCTTCCGTCATTACACGGTTGGCGCGCCTCGATGCGCAATCCGGAGAACGCATCGGCCGAATTTCCAACAAAATACGAAAGGTTCTGGCGGAGCGGGGGATCGAAGCAACCGTGCAGGGGCGCGCGAAACGTCCCTGGTCGATCTGGCGCAAGCTGAAAGACAAGCAGCTGAATTTCGAAGCCCTGTCCGACATCTTCGGCTTTCGCGTGATCGTCAAGACGGAAGAGGATTGTTATCGCGCACTGGGCGTCCTGCACACGCAGTGGCGCATGATTCCCGAGCGCTTCAAGGACTTCATTTCCAATCCGAAAATGAACGGGTACCGCTCCATTCATACGACGATCGTCGGTCCCGAGCAGCAACGCGTCGAAGTTCAGATACGCACCGAGCATATGCACGATGTGGCCGAACGCGGCGTGGCCGCGCATTGGCGGTACCGTGAAAACGTGGAAGAACATGATCCTGCGGCGGCCAACACCTACAAATGGCTGCGCGATATGGTGCAACTGCTTGAGAAGGGCGACTCGCCGGAAGAATTTCTCGAACATTCCCGCCTGCATATGTACCAGGACCAGGTGTTCTGTTTTACCCCCAAGGGCGAACTGATTTCCTTGCCGCGCGGCGCCACTCCCATCGACTTTGCTTATGCCGTCCATACCGATCTCGGGCATTCGACGGTCGGCGCCAAAGTCAACGGCACGCATGTGCCCCTTCACACGCCACTCAGGAACGGCGATCAGGTGGATATCATCAGAACCACCGAACAGGCTCCTTCCCCGCTGTGGGAACAGTTCGTGGTCACGGGCCGGGCGCGCGCGGAAATCCGTCGTTTCCTGCGGCATGCGCGTCGCGACGAACACGCCAAGCTGGGACGCAAGATTCTCGAAAAAGCATTCGCCGACGAGAATGTGGAACTGACGCAGAAAGCGGTGAGCGAAGTCGCCAAAAAGCTGAGACTGGTGAAGCCCGATGATCTTTATGCGCAGGTGGGGCGGGGAGCGCTCCGCGCCGACGACGTGTTGCATGCGGTTTTCCCCGAGATTCGCCGCAATCCCGCGCGCCCGAAACGGCCGGACATACGCAAGCCGATTTCGATCAAGGGTCTGACGGCGGGAATTTCCTATCGCCTCGGCGATTGCTGTCATCCGCTGCCCGGTGACCGAATTGTTGGTTTGATGGTTCCGGGCGAGGGCGCCGTCATTCACACGATCGATTGTGCGGAGCTGGAGAAAGCGCAGTCGAGCATGAACGACTGGCTCGATGTACATTGGGATGCGAACGCGGCAGAAGCCGAGAATGCCGTGGCGCGTGTTCTGGTGCGGGTGAAAAACGCGCCGGGCTCGCTGGCGGTTCTGGCGAGCGTGATCGGAAACAATGGCGGCAACATTTCCAATCTGAAAGTTGCCAACCGCAATCCGGTTTATTTCGAGTTTCTGATCGATATCGAAGTGCGCGACGTGGCGCACCTGGAAAATATTCTCGGCGCATTGCGCGTCAACGCCGCGGTCGAATCCGTGGATCGTGTGCGCGGGCCGGACCGGGCCGTCGAGACATTCGTGGCATGACCCCGCTTCGCCTGGGCGTAAACATCGATCACGTAGCAACGATCCGCAATGCGCGCGGCGGAGCGCACCCGGATCCGGTGCATGCGGCACGAATTGCGCAACAGGCCGGGGCGGATGGAATTACCGCGCATTTGCGCGAAGACCGCCGGCATATTTCCGATCGCGACATCGAGAGGCTGAGCCGCGAGATTTCTTTGCCGCTCAATCTTGAAATGGCTCCTACAGCCGAGATGCAGGAGATCGCCTTTCGTCACCTGCCGCACGCGGCATGCATCGTTCCGGAGCGGCGCGAAGAGCGGACGACCGAAGGTGGGATCGACGCAGCCGGACAGTTCGATCGCCTCGTGCCGGTCGTGGGATCGCTCGTCAAAGCGAATATCCGTGTTTCGTTGTTCCTCGAACCCGATATCCGTCAGCTCGAAGCCGCGCATGCGCTGGGCGCGCCCGTGGTGGAATTACATACCGGCGCCTATTGCGAAGCGGCGGCGCACGGCGACGCAGAACGGCGGGAGCGCACGCTCGGCTCGCTGCGCGATGCCGCGGCCTACGGCAATTCGCTTGGCCTGGAAATCCATGCCGGACATGGGCTCGGTTACGACACCGTCGGTCCGGTCGCCGCGATTGCGGAAATCCGCGAATTGAACATCGGTCATTTCCTGGTCGGGGAAGCGATTTTTTCCGGGCTCGATGCAGCCGTCCGGCGCATGCGCGCCCTGATGATCGAGGCGCGGGCAAAGCACCGGGGATCCGGACCGGCATGATTCTCGGCATCGGTTCCGACCTCATCGACATCCGGCGGGTGGAAAAGAGCATCGAGCGCTTCGGGGAACGCTTCCTCGATCGCATCTTCACGCCGGTCGAGCGGGCCCGATCCGACCGTCGCGCGCAAAGCGCCGCAAGCTATGCGAAGCGCTTCGCCGCCAAGGAGGCCTGCGCCAAAGCGTTGGGAACGGGTTTGCGTAACGGCGTGTTCTGGCGGGATATGGGGGTCGTAAACCTTCCCGGCGGAAAACCCGGCCTCAAACTCACCGGCGGGGCGCTGCTGCGTCTGGAAGAATTGACACCGAAGGGGCATATGCCCCAGATCGATCTCACCATCACCGACGATTTTCCCCTCGCCCAGGCCGTCGTTGTGATATCTGCCGTGGCCTGTCCGGATACGGGTTCCGGCTGACACATGTCCGTTGTTGCTTCACAATAGGAATCCTCCATGTCCAACCCGCCAGATACCACGGACGCATCTTTGGCTCCGTCCCAGGCCAACACGGGAATCTCATCCATGGCGAAGGCCGACACGAAGAAAGCCGGCGAATCGTGGATCGAGACAGCCAAGACGATCGTCTATGCGCTTCTCATTGCCTTCGTGATCCGCACGTTTCTCTTCCAGCCGTTCAACATTCCGTCGGGCTCGATGGAGAATACGTTGCTGGTTGGCGATTATCTGTTCGTCGCGAAATTTTCCTATGGCTACAGCCGTTATTCCTTCCCCTTCGGCATCCCGCCATTTCCCGGACGCGTCTTCGGCTCGAGCCCGCATCGCGGCGATGTCATCGTGTTCAAGATGCCCAACCCGAATTCCGAAGACTACATGAAGGATTTCATCAAGCGCGTGATCGGCCTTCCCGGCGACCGCGTGCAGATGATCGACGGTCAGCTTCATCTGAACGGCAAAGCCATCCCGAAAGTCCGCGTTGCCGACTTCGTGACCACGGACGCGCCCTGTCCGATGGCGACGGATGCGGGGCCCGACGGCAATTATCATGTGCCGCGCTACCGCGAGACTCTGCCCGGCGGCAAAAGTTATTACGTTCTCGATTGCATGCCGGAAGGTCCGAGCGACAACACGCCGGTCTATGTCGTGCCGCCGGGACATTACTTCATGATGGGCGACAATCGCGACAACTCCGCCGACAGCCGCGCGGATGTCGGCTATGTCCCGGCGCAGAATCTGGAGGGCCGCGCCGTGGTGCTGTTCTTCTCGATCGACGAAAGCGCGGTCTGGTACGAACCCTGGACCTGGCCGGGCGCCATCCGCTTCAGCCGCCTGCTGAACATCATTGACTGAAACGGTGCGCCTTGCCGGGCTGGAGGAAAAGCTCGGTCATGTTTTCGCCGACAGGAAGCTGCTGGAGCGCGCGCTTACCCATGCCAGCGCAAGCTCGAAGGCCTCCAATGAACGGCTCGAATTTTTCGGCGACCGCGTGCTCGGTCTCGTCATCGCCGAAATGCTTTTCAACGCCTATCCCGACGATCCGGAAGGCTTGCTGGCGCTGAAATACAATGCGCTGGTCCGCGGCGAAGCCTGTGCCGCGGCCGCGGAGTCGGCGGGGCTTTCGGAGTATGTCGTTCTCGCCTCGTCGGAAACGGCCAGCGGCGGGCGGCGGAAGGTCGCCATTCTCGGCGGCGCCTGCGAAGCATTGATTGCGGCGCTTTATTTCGATGGCGGCTATGAAACGGCGCGCAGATTTATCGCGCGGCACTGGGAGAGCGCTTTCGCGGAACTCGGCGAAGACATGCGCGATCCCAAGACGATGCTGCAGGAATGGGCGCAATCGCGCGCGCGAGCCGCCCGCGGTGCGCCGGAATATAATTTGCTGCGCCGCGAGGGCCCCGATCACGCGCCGCATTTTGTCGTGGAAGTCAGCGTGTGCGGTGAAGGCACTGCTTCGGGCGAGGGACGTTCGAAACGCGAGGCGCAGCAGGCGGCGGCGAAGGCCATGCTCGATCAGCTTGGCCGCAGGGAAGATCGCAGCATGCTTGCGAGCGAGGTCGGCAAATGAGCGACGCTACGACGCGTTGCGGTTTCGCGGCCGTAATCGGAGCGCCGAATGCCGGCAAGTCGACGCTCGTCAATCGCGTAGTAGGTACCAAGGTTTCCATCGTCACGCCCAAAGTACAAACGACGCGCATGCGCGTGCGCGGCGTTGCCATCGAAGGCGCGACGCAGATTGTTTTCATGGATACGCCGGGAATCTTCCGGCCGAAGCGGCTGCTCGACCGCGCCATGGTGCGTGCCGCCTGGACGGGCGCCGCCGAGGCCGATGTCGTGCTGCTGCTGGTCGATGCGGCAGCGGCTGCACATGGCAATGGCGGCGCGGCAGCGGACGCACTTTCGATCATCGATGATCTGCGGCGCGCGGGTCGCAAAAATGTGGCGCTCATCCTCAACAAGGTCGATGCGGTCCCGCATGAAACACTGTTGCCGCTGGTGGAAAAGCTGCACGATCCCGCCGTATTCGCGCAGGTGTTCATGATCTCGGCGCTGAACGGCGACGGGGTGTGCGACGTGCGCAACTGGTGCGTCGAAAGGATGCCCACAGGGCCGTGGCACTATCCCGCCGATCAGGCCGCCGATATTCCTTCGCGCCTGCTCGCGGCCGAGATCACGCGCGAGAAGCTTTACATGAAGCTTCACGACGAGCTGCCGTATGCTGCGAGCGTCGAAACAGACAAATGGACCGAGCAGAAAGACGGTTCGGCGCGCATCGAGCAGACGATCTATGTTTCGCGCGACAGCCAGAAACCGATCGTGCTGGGGCAGGGTGGTCGCATGGTGAAAGCCATCGGCGCCGCCGCCCGCCATGAGCTCGAAACCCTGTTCGAGCGGCGCGTGCATCTGTTTCTTTACGTGCGGGTGCGGGAAAACTGGTCGGAGGAGCGCGAACGGCTGAGCGCGATCGGTCTCGATTTTCCCGAAGAATGAGTTCCGCCCATGGAATGGAGTGACGACGCCGTCGTGCTTTCCGCGCGCCGGCACGGCGAGACCGATGTCGTCCTGGAAACGCTGTCGCGCGCGCATGGCCGCCATCTGGGACTCGTGCATGGCGGCGCATCCCGGCGCATCAAATCCACGCTGCTGCCGGGAAACGCCTTGACCGTCTCCTGGCGCGCGCGGCTTTCGGAACATCTGGGCAGTTACGTTCCCGAGCTCCGCACCGAGCGCGCGGGTGCAATTCTCGAAAGCCGCGACGCGCTGATCGGCCTGAACGCCTTTGCGGCAGTCGCGCATGACGTGCTGCCCGAACGCGAACCGCATGCGCGTGTTTACGAGGCCGCGGAGATTCTCCTCGATGCCATCGCCGCCACCGAATTTGCCCATTGGGGTCCGCTCTATGTGCGCTGGGAAATGGGCGTGCTGGACGCGCTGGGTTTCGGCCTCGACCTCGTGCGCTGCGCGGCGACGGGGCAGGCCCATGATCTTTGTTACGTCTCTCCGAAATCCGGCCGCGCCGTATCCGCCGAAGCCGGCGCGCCCTATCGCGACAGGCTCTTCGAATTGCCTTTGTTCCTGATCGAGCCGCGGGGTGCGACGATCGAGGAAAAGGAAATTCGCGCGGGTTTGCGGCTGACGGGTTATTTCCTGCTGGAACGCGTGCTGGCTCCGCATCACCGGCAAATTCCCGCGGCGCGCGCGCGTCTCGATGCGCTTGCCGGCCGCGAATCGGCGTAATTCCTTGACATCAATTCCGGACTTGCCATGAGCGACACAACCAATTCGGATGAAATACGGCCGGCGCCGCTGAGCCAGGCGCTGAGCGAGCGCTATCTCGCCTATGCGCTGTCGACCATCACGCAGCGCGCGCTGCCCGATGTGCGCGACGGGCTGAAGCCCGTTCACCGCCGGCTGCTGCATGCCATGCGCGAGCTCGGCCTCAACCCCCAGGCCGGTTTCAAGAAATGCGCCCGCGTCGTCGGCGACGTGATCGGCCGCTTTCATCCGCATGGCGACCAGGCCGTCTATGACGCGCTGGTGCGCCTCGCGCAGGATTTCGCGGTGCGTTATCCGCTTGTCGAGGGGCAGGGCAATTTCGGCAATGTCGACGGCGATAACCCCGCCGCGATGCGCTACACCGAAAGCCGCCTCACCGCAGTGGCGCAGGCCCTGCTCGAAGGCCTCGACGAAGACGCGGTTGATTTTCGTCCTAATTACGACGGCGCCGAGCGCGAGCCTGTCGTCCTGCCCGCGGCCTTTCCCAATCTCCTCGCCAATGGCTCGAACGGCATCGCCGTCGGCATGGCGACCTCCATTCCGCCGCATAATGCCGGCGAACTCTGCGCCGCGCTGCTGCTGCTGATCGACAATCCGGAAGCACCGGAATCGAAAGTGTTGAAACACATCAAGGGACCGGATTTTCCGACCGGCGGCGTCATTGTCGATGACCGCGCGGCGATTGCCGAAGCCTATCGCACCGGGCGCGGCAGCTTTCGCGTGCGCGCCCGCTGGGAGAAGGCCGAGGGCCCGCGCGGCTTGTGGCAGATCATCGTCGACCAGGTGCCCTATCAGGTGCAGAAGGCAAAGCTGATCGAGCGCATCGCCGAGCTGATCGAACAGAAGAAATTATCTCTGCTCGGCGATGTGCGCGACGAATCCACCGAAGACGTGCGCGTTGTGCTGACGCCGAAGAGCCGCGCGGTGGATCCGGCGCTGCTGATGGAACAGATGTTCCGCGCCACCGATCTCGAGACGCGCATCCCGCTCAACATGAACGTGCTCGAGGGCGGCCTGGTGCCGCGGGTGATGAGCCTGCGCGAAGTTTTGCTCGCGTTCCTCGCGCATCGCCGCGACGTCCTCAAACGCCGCACCGAACACCGCCTCGAAAAGATCGCGACGCGCCTCGAAGTGCTCGAAGGCTATCTCGCCGTCTATCTCAACCTCGACAAGGTGATCCGCATCATCAGGAACGAGGACGAACCGAAGCCGAAACTGATGAAAGCCTTTGGCCTTACCGATGTGCAGGCGGAAGCCATTCTCAACATGCGGCTCCGCGCCCTGCGCAAGCTCGAGGAGATGGAGATCCGCAAGGAGCATGCGGCGCTGACAAACGAGCAGAAGGATCTGCGCAAACTGCTCGGTTCGGAGAAGCTCATCTCATCGCGCTTGGCCGAAGAAGTGCGCGGGATGGACGAGAAATTCGGGCTCAAAACCCCGCTCGGCAAACGCCGCACCGCCTTTGCCGCGCCGCCCGACATCGCCGCCGAAGCCGAGGCGATGGAAGCGATGGTGGAGCGCGAGCCGGTCACGGTTGTCTGTTCCGAAAAGGGCTGGCTGCGCGCCTTTAAGGGGCATCAGGAGCCGAGCGACGCCATCAAATATCGCGAGGGCGACCGCGAACGCTTCTGGCTGCACGCCGAGACGACCGACAAGCTGATGCTGTTTGCCACCGACGGGCGCTTCTTCACGCTCGATTGCGCGAAGCTTCCCGGCGGCCGCGGCAATGGCGAAGCGATAAGGAGTTTCATCGACCTGCCGCCCGAGGCCGATATTGTTTCCATGTTCGTGCATCGCGACGGGCGCAAGCTCCTACTCGCCGCATTGTCGGGCCACGGCTTTGTAACAAACGAAGACGATGCGGTGGCGCTCCGGCGCTCCGGCAAGCAGGTGATGAACATCCCTTCGGGCACCGAAGCGAGTGTCTGCACCTTTGTCGAGGGCGACAGCGTGGCCGTGATCGGCGAGAACCGCAAATTGCTGGTCTTCCCGCTCGCCGAAGTGCCCGAACTCGCGCGCGGCCGCGGCGTCATCCTGCAACGCTTCAAGGACGGAAACCTGCTCGACGCGCGCTGCTTCGCCTGGAAAGAAGGCCTGCGCGACGCGAATGGGCGGACGTGGCAGGCCGCCGATCTCAAGGAATGGAAAGGCACGCGTGCGCAGGCGGGCAGGCTGCCACCGCGAGGATTTCCGCGGTCGGGGAAGTTTGGGTAGTTACTGACAAGCACGCACTCCATGTCCCTTCCCTGCCGAAGGCAGGGGAGGCGGATTGCAAAGCAGCATTCACGTGCAGGTTCTGCTGATAAGGCGTTGGATCAACCGATTTCAACGAAAGTTTCGCCGCGCTCAAGCTCTTCCAGCGCACGCCTCAGGCTGCGTTGCAGCAGCCATCTGAGATTCGCATTCGAAGTGTTGCCGCATGTTAGCCATATAATTTGAGGGGGCGGACCGAGACGCTCCAGAATGCCGATAAAATCAACGTCCTTTGTCAGCATGATGGCTCCGGTCTTTCGAGCGGCGTCGAACACTTCGCGATCCGATGCCCATGCAAGACCCAGATCGCGGATAGCGGCGGTTTCCGCCTCGAAGGTGACGGCGATCCACGGCGCCAGCTGTGGCGAAAGATGCTCGTCGAGCCAAATCTTCATGCCGCAATGACGGGGTGATTTACGCGGCGGGACGCAAACTCCAGCGCTGCCTTTATGTCATCCGGCTCGAGGTCGGGATGCTCGGCAAGAATCTCCGCATGGCTCATGCCGGCCGCCAAAAGGTCGAGAACATCGCTGACCCGAAAGCGCAGGCCGCGAATGCACGGCCGCCCGCCGCATTTGCCGGGCTCCGAGGTGATACGGGAGAGAAGGTCGGTCATGGCTGGACTCTTAGCATGAAAATCGTGGCCCGGGGAGGTTGGCCACCCTGTATTGGGTTTTTTGCTGGCCCTTTGTTCCGAACATCTGGTTAACTGTCCGCTTTCATAATACCGTCTTGACTCGAGGGGAGCGCGGTATGCCAGCCAAAATCGCCAAAATCGAACGTAGTCCGTGCTCCATGGCGGTCCTGGTCAATTCCGACTCCAATCGCCCATGAGCCTTATCAAGACAAAAAAGCGAGTCGCCGACCATGGAGAGGTGTTTACGCCCGCTTGGCTGGTTGAGGCGATGCTTGACCTCGTCAAGGGCGAGAGCGAGCGTATCGACTCCCGCTTTCTGGAGCCCGCGTGCGGAAGCGGCAATTTTCTTGTGCCGATACTCCGCCGCAAGCTCGCTGCCGTCGAACTCAAGTTCGGAAAGTCCGGCGATTTTGAGAAGCAGCACTACGCTATTCTTGCTCTGATGTGCATTTACGGGATCGAGCTTCTCGCGGACAATATCGCCGAGTGCCGGGCAAACATGCTGGAGGTGCTGGCCGACTATCTCAACACCAAGGGACCTGAGTATTGGTATCAAACGGCTTCGTATGTGATTTCGCAAAATATCATCCACGGTGATGCGCTCACTATGCGCACCCATGATGGTCAACCGATCACGTTTACCGAGTGGGGTTACCTTGGTAAGGGAAAGTTTCAACGTCGGGACTTCCGCCTGGACGTTTTGACCGGGATGTCGGGGTTCGCAGAAGAGGGTTCGCTGTTTGCCCATCTGGGCAAGCACGAAATCTTCACGCCGACCACGACCTATACCCCAACGACCATGCGCGAACTGGCTGCGCTGGATGAAACACCGGAGGAGGCCGCGTGAGCGAAACGCAAGCGAGCTTCTCGCTACGAGGGCGCAATCCGGATGTGCTGACTTGCATTGCGAACCTCTCCAACGACGAGGTGTTCACACCGCCCGAATTCGCAAACCGAATGCTGGACACGCTGGCCCAAGCGTGGGCTACGGACCACAACGGAGCAAGTATCTGGGCGGACAAAACGGCGAAATTCCTTGATCCATTCACTAAGTCGGGCGTGTTCTTGCGTGAGATAACTAGCCGCCTCGCAAATGGATTGTCGGCCGAATTTCCGAATCTCGAGCAGCGCATTGATCATATCTTAACAAAACAGGTATTCGGAATCGGGATAACTCACCTCACGAGCCTGTTGGCGCGTCGAAGCGTGTATTGCTCGAAGCACGCCAACGGGAAATACTCCGTCGCGAAATCGTTCACAAGTGAAAGTGGCAATATCTGGTTCAAGCGCACCGAGCACGCTTGGGTAGGTGGTAAATGCAGGTTTTGCGGAGCGAGTCAGAAGACGTTCGAACGCGGCGAACAACGCGAAACCCATGCATATGCGTTCATCCATACTAACGACATCAAGACTCGGATTGCCGGGTTGTTTGGAGAAGATATGCAGTTCGATGTGATCATCGGTAATCCTCCGTATCAGTTGGATGATGGCGGCTACGGGACGAGCGCGGCGCCGATTTACCACCACTTCGTTGAACAGGCGAAGAAACTCGAACCGCGCTATCTTTCGCTCGTCATTCCTTCTCGTTGGTTCGCCGGCGGCAAGGGGTTAGACGAATTCAGAGAGTCGATGCTCGCTGACAATCGTATCCGTTCGATCGACGACTATCTCAGCGCATCTGACGTATTTCCAGGTGTGGGCCTCAAGGGCGGCGTTTGCTACTTCCTCTGGGACCGAGACAGCCGAGGCTATTGCCGCGTTACTACCCATTTCAAGGATTGGCCAACATCCGCTGCCACACGTCAGTTACTTGAAAAGGGCACGGACGTCTTTATCCGTTTCAACGAAGGGCTTTCAATTCTTAGGAAGGTCATCGCTGTAGAGACTGAACAAACTCGCACATTTTCGCTCCCTGAAAGCAAGCGGTTCGACCGTTATGTGAGTTCAGCCAGAGCTTTTGGACTTCGGACATTCTTCAAAGGGAAAACGAAAAGGTCGCGCGGGGACGTGCTAGTCTATCAGAATGGTGGCGTGGGATACATACCGCGAAATTCGATTTCGGCGAGTAAGGAGCTTATCGACAGATATAAGATTTTCGTCGGCTACGCGGCGCCTGGCACTGGGAACAGAGACACATACCCGCATCGAATCATCAGCACCCCGTTTGTAGGTGAACCCGGTTCCATCTCGTCCGAAACTTATCTCTGCATCGGCCCGTTTGACACCAAGAAGGAGGCAGACAGCGCCATATCCTACCTTTCGTGCCGATTGACACGCTTACTCATCCTTCTGCACAAGTCATCGCAACATACTACGCGCAAAGTGTACACCTTCGTGCCTACTCAAGCGTGGACGAAGCCTTGGACTGACGCCGATCTCTACGCGAAATATGGCATCAACAAGGAGGAAATCGCATTCATTGAGAAGATTGTTCGCCCAATGAATTTGAGTAATGATTTGCTCGATGAAGTCGTTGTCGATGACGGTGATAATGAGTAGGACTATCGAGGAAATCTTCGCGCCAAGGCCGGAGGCGCAACCGCGAATCTACGCGTATTCCATCGACGACAGGGCGCACGCGGGCCTCCTCAAGGTGGGACAAACCACGCGCGATGTGAAGCGGCGAGTCTCCGAGCAGCTCAAGACCGCTGCCATCAGGAACTTTCGCATAGAGCTGGACGAATCCGCTGAGCGCGACGACGGTGGCGTTCTCACCGATCACGAGGTGCGCGCAGCGCTTGTTCGGAAAGGTTTCGAGAATGTTGATTTGGAATGGATGCGCTGTTCGCTCGGAGACCTTAGAACCGTCCTCACTGAACTACGCACAGGGCAGCGGTTCGTAGGCACGCATGACCTGACGTTTCCGATGCGCCGCGAGAAAGCCGCAGCGGTGAAGGTGACACATGCCTACTTCTTCTCGCGTTGGGCGGAAGACATGCATGCTGTACCGCGCTTCTTGTGGAACGCAAAAATGCGTTTCGGCAAGACGTTCACCACGTATCAATTGGCGAAGAAACTCAGAGCCAAGCGCGTGCTTGTGGTGACGTTCAAGCCCGCGGTGGAGGATGCATGGCAGACGGACCTGGAGAATCATGCGGACTTCGATGGTTGGCAATACCTTTCACGCAACTCCGATGGCGATCCAAGCCAAATTTCTGCCAAGAAGCCATTGGTCTATTTCGGTTCGTTCCAGGATTTGCTCGGCCGCGACTCGGCGGGGAACATAAAGCCCAAAAATGAATGGCTTCACGCGATAAACTGGGACCTCGTGGTGTTTGACGAGTACCATTTTGGCGCGTGGCGCGACACTGCGAAGGAATTGTTCGAGGGAGAAGATGACGCAGTCGCTAACAGCGAAACCAAACTTGCATATAGCCGGGGGCTGGAGGAAGTGAACGAAGACCTCGGCGTGCTTTCGGAAAAGGAAGCCGAGTTCCTACCTATCACGACCAAGGCCTATCTCTATCTCTCCGGCACGCCGTTCAAGGCACTGGCCACTGGCGAGTTCATTGAAGAGCAGATTTTCAACTGGACCTACACCGACGAGCAACGCGCCAAGGAAGAGTTCGCGACCATGAATCCCGGCAAATGGAACCCGTATGGCGCGCTGCCGCAGATGCGGCTTCTGACCTATCGGATGCCGGATGAACTGCTGGCGATCGCGAGTGCCGGAGAGTTCGACGAGTTCGATCTCAACGAGTTCTTTTGCGCGAACGGCACGGGCAAGGGTGCGCAGTTCAAGCACAAGAGCGACGTACAGAAATGGCTGGACATCATCCGGGGTCAGTACGCAGCAAAATCCATCGAGAGCCTCAAGACCGGCACGCGACCGCCATTCCCTTATTCGGATGTGCGGCTGCTGCCGTATCTGCAGCACTCATTTTGGTTTCTGCCCAATGTCGCTTCCTGTCAGGCAATGGCGAACCTGCTTGCCGAGAAACACAATGTTTTCTGGCATGAGTACGAGGTGATCATGGCGGCGGGCGCACAGGCGGGCATCGGGCTGGATGCGCTGCCTCCGGTGCGCACGGCCATCGCCGGTGGATTCGAGACAAAGACCATCACGCTGTCGTGCGGAAAGCTCACTACCGGCGTGACCGTGCCGCAATGGTCATCCATCCTGATGTTGCGCAATCTGAAGAGCCCGGAGACCTATTTTCAGGCCGCATTCCGCGTTCAGTCGCCGTGGTCCATCAAGAATCCGAATGGCGACAACCCGAACGAGGAAGAAATTCTTAAACCAGTCTGCTTTGTATTCGACTTCGCGCCAACGCGGGCATTGCGGCAGCTTTCCGAATACGGGATCGGTCTTTCGCCCAACGAGTCGAACCCGGAGAACGCCGTCAGGGAACTTGTGTCATTTCTGCCTGTGCTCGCCTATAACGGCGCGAACATGGTGCAAATTGATGCGGGCGGCATCCTCGACATCGCATTGGCGGGCACTTCGGCAACGCTGCTGGCGCGTAAGTGGGAAAGCGCGTTGCTTGTGAATGTGGACAACGACACGCTACGCCGCGTTCTCGACAACCCGGAGGCGATGGCAGCAGTAGAACGAATAGAGGGTTGGCGCTCGCTCGGCGACAACATTATCGAAACGATCATCAACAAGAGCGACAAGGTCAAAGCTCTCAAGAACAAGGCGAAGGACAAGGAGCTGACCGACAAGCAGAAGAAGCAGCTCACCGAGGAGGAAAGGGAATACAAGTCCAAGCGCAAGATGGTACAAGAAAAGCTGATCAAGTTCGCGACACGCATCCCAGCATTCATGTATCTGACCGATTTTCGTGAGAATACACTTCAGGACGTCATCACCAAGCTCGAACCGGACTTATTCCTGGCCGTCACCGGCCTGACCGTGAAAGACTTCCACCTCCTTGTGCGTCTGAAGGTCTTCAACACGGAACAGATGAACCAGGCCGTGTTCGCCTTCCGCCGCTACGAAGACGCTTCGCTTCGGTATACGGGAATTGAAAGCCATGAGGGACTGAGCCACTTTGGTCTCTACGACACGGTGGTGGCGCGGGAGTAAGCGGAAAACGGCATTGTTGGGAGGAGTCGCAAATGCGATACGGTTCGATTGAATTTATGTATGCGGAGCCGTTCGCGAACTTACTGGCAACGGACGCCAGATTTTGTGCATGGGTGCTCCATAAGACAAAGTTTGCGGCATTCGCTGACGGCGCACGCGTCTTACACGGAGAAATGCGACAACGGCGAAGCCAGCAATCTGCGACCTGGTGGCGCTCTCATTTCACCGAGAAGTGTCGCTGCCAAGGTTGCAGCGGGCAGGAGACAGACATTCTTGCAATCTTCGAGGCGAAGACCGGAACCAGGTTTGGGCTTCACATTGAAGTCAAACAACCGGCGGATAAATTTCCCACGAATAAGGATCAAGCCTCTAACTACGCGTTCCGGGCAGCGTGCTGGGTGAAGTCTCCGCCAGCCTCGGTGCTTCGACACTCGGACGCCGCGACGGTTCTCCTCTACAGTGCAGCCAAGTGTAATGAATACGCGACCCAGCTCGCAAAATTTGGAACGGCTCTAACGTTTGAGGAAGTAGCGGCGGAATTTCCTCAGTGCTATGGCGATAACGAGGCTCTCGCAATCTGCACTTTGAAAGCTGCTTCTCCTGTAACGTGAAGTGTCACTTTCGGCGGACGACCTCTAGGCCAAGGAGCCAGACCGCTTTCCAACAGCCATTGTCCAATGTCGCGACTTATAAGTTCGCGGCAGGAAGAGTTCCAAAATGAGTGCTTATCAATGTTGATACGGACGGGTTGGGCGACATCGGGGAACTGCAACGAAACAGTCTTCCATTGACGCTTGAAATGTTCGTCGCGATCCGCCGCAGAGAGCTTGAGACCGTAACCGGCCCCACTCGCACAATGATGGCCGTTGTTCCAAGCGGTCACGATCATGCTGACCATTCCAACCTCCCGCAGAGCCGCGTTCCAATTATCTTGGCGTTCGTATAGATAGAAATACTAACTGTCAATATTGACAGTTAGTGTCTAACTGGCTATATTATTGTTTGGTTACAACCGGTGATGGGAGGTCATATGGAAACTAGACGCGTTTCGACCGAAGAAATGGGCGCCTTGACGGCCGGTCTCGGCACCAAGTCGGATAAAATCCGGCGCCTCGGCCAAGCTGGCTACAGCCGTCAGCAGATCGCGGATTTCCTGGGAATCCGCTACCAGCATGTTCGCAACGTGCTCGTGGACGAGGAGCGTCGGACAGGAGTGGTACGAACGACTTCGCCGTTTCCTCCGAAGGGCATTTCTGCGCCACCCACTCCGACAACTGATCCGCATCGAGCAGTCCGCCTGGACATAGGACCTGACGGCGAAATCCGCCTGCCGAGGCACATTATGGAAGCCGCCGGAACGGGGCCCGACCGGCATCTCTTGGTCCGCTTCGACGACGACGAGATCAAGCTCGTCACGCCGGAAGCCACGACTCGCAAAATCCGGGCATGGGTGCGCAAGCATGTGCCGGATGGCGTCAGCCTTGCCGATGAACTGATCGATGAACGGCGGCGGGAATTCGAGCGCGAAGAGCGGGAGTCGAAAGGTTGAGCGCCGTCATGCTCGATACATCCGCCTTGCTTGCGTATCTGCAAGGTGAAATAGGCGGCGACAAAGTGCCGGTGAATACGGGCGATGCGCGGATTTCCGCCGTCAATTACTCCGAGACTATTGCCGTTCTGACTCGGCATGGCGCAAGCGCGGCGAGTGTTCGCGCCATGCTTTCAAGTCTACTCCTCGATGTGGTGAGCTTTGAAGCGGGCGCGGCCGAAGCAGCGGGCTTTATGATCACAACCACAAACCCTCACGGCCTTTCGCTCGGCGACCGCGCATGCCTTGCGGCTGCGCAGAAGGAAGGGATTTCGGCAATGACAGCGGACCGCGCGTGGAGCGGGGTCAATGTCGGCATTCCGATTCAAGTGATCAGGTAAGAAATTGCACGAAGCCAGGCGCGCCGCCGCCTGAATGGTGACGCAGCCCCATGGTCCGTACCGGTTGACAAAAGAACCAAAGCGGTCTATAACTCTCCCGCCACCCTCGCAGGAGAGCCCCATGACTCGCACCCAAACCAGGACCCACCACCACCAACCCCAGCCTACCGCTCCGGTCCGCCTCCCACCTCCGCGCCGCAGGCGGAAATCGCTCCGCCATCATTTCTGCGACGGGATCGAGGCGGCGGTGAAGGCGGAGCCGGAGGCGTTTGCGGCCACGAAGCCGCGGACCGTGATGGGCCAGATCGTGCAGAAGCTGGTGTGCCGCGCCGGCGACGGCCGCTGCGACGCGATCAGGCTGGTCGCCTTCTTTCTCGATGAAGGGGAGCGGCGGCGGGTTGCGGCGATCCCGGATGAGGTTTCTCAGGGAATTTCCGCGGAGCAATCGCCGCCGGAGCCCAGATGGGACTGGGACGACGAAGGCGGCTGGGATTCGAGCGGGCGCGAAGCCTCCGGTGAAGACCAGCGGCGCGAGGATGAAGCGAGTGCGGCGAAGACCGAGGCGCTCCGCGCGGAACTCAGGGAAAAATTCCTCCGCGTCGCCGAGGCCGACCGCATCAATGCCGAGCGCAAGGCGCGGCTCGAGGCGGAGCGGGAAGGGCGGAACGCGATTGTCGGGCCGGAGGCGGCGCCATTCTCAGGGAATATCCAGCCGGTGGCGGCGGAGGATCGCTGCGTCGATGCCATCCGCGCCGGTGGCAGGCTGGTGGAGGCATAACATCGAAGCAGGTGTCCTGGTGAACCTGCATAGAGGTATTTTGCCACGAAGAGCACAAAGAGCACGAAGGACAGGAAGGAAGAATCGATTTGCGCACCAAAGGTGCGCGGGAATCCTCGCGCGCGAAGCGCAATTTTGCTTCGTGTTCTTTGTGGCCCAAAATTTTCTCGTTCATACCGCGGGCATGGCGCGGGCGAGGATGGCGTCCACGTCGATGTTTGCCTGCGAGGCGCCGAAGGCGAAGGCGGGACGTTCGGCCAGCCGCATCGCGCAGAACGCGCCGGCAATGGCAGGCGGCGCATGCCGCGCCAGAATGGCGGCCTGCAGGGTGAGCGCCATGTCCTCGACAATGGCACGCGCCTCTTCTTCCATGGCGGGTTCGCGCAGGCGGGATTTCAACCGTTCGATAGAAGCGTCGAGCGCGCGATGGGCGCCGCGCGCGGCCTCGATCTCGTCGATGAACGCCGCGAGGCTTTCCGGCTCGCGCGACATGGCACGCATGACATCGAGACAGATAACATTGCCCGAACCTTCCCAGATGGAATTGAGGGGCGACTGCCGGAAAATACGCGGCATCACGCTTTCCTCGACATAGCCCGATCCGCCATGCACTTCCATTGTTTCATAGACGAAGTTCACGACGCGGCGATTGAGCCAGTATTTGGCGAGCGGCGTGGCGATGCGCGAAAAGGCGGCAGCCGCCGGATCGGAAGCGGCGTCATCGAAGCTCTGCGCGACACGGAATACAAAGGCGGTCGCGGCTTCGGCTTCGATGGCGAGGTCGGCCAGCACCGCGCGCATCAGCTTCTGATCGATCAGTTTCTTCCGGAATGCCGAACGATGCGCCGCATGCCAGAGCGCAAGCCTCAGGGCCTGCCGCATATAGGAAGCAGGCGCGATGGCACAATCGAGCCGCGTATGTTGCACCATGTCGATGATCGTAGCTACACCACGACCCTCTTCGCCGACCATCACGGCAAAAGCGCCGCGATATTCGATTTCCGCCGACGCATTGGCGCGGTCGCCCATCTTGTCCTTGAGGCGCATGATCTCGATCGCATTGCGTTCGCCGTCGGGCGTCCAGCGCGGCGCAAGAAAACAACCAAGTCCTTTGCCGGTTTGCGCGAGTGTCAGAAACGCATCGCTCATCGGCGCCGAGCAGAACCATTTGTGACCGGTGAGCAAATAGGTTTCGCCGCAGCCGCCAGGCCCGGCCGGCATGGCGCGCGTGGTGTTGGCGCGCACGTCCGAACCGCCCTGTTTCTCCGTCATCGCCATGCCGATGGTGACGCCTGTTTTGGCGGCGACAGGCTGCGACGACGGATCGTAGCTGCAGGACAGGATACGGGGCAGCCATTGCGCGGCGACGTCCGGCTGATGCCGCAGCGCGGCGACCGACGCGTAGGTCATCGTCATCGGACAGCACACCCCCGGTTCGACCTGTGCCATCAGGAATTCGAGCGCAGCGTGCAGCACATGACCCGCCGGCGTGCCGCTCCAGGCTGCGCCGGCAATTCCCGCCTCGACGCCCAGTTTCATCAGGGCGTGATAGGCCGGATGAAATTCGACCTCGTCCAGGCGATGGCCGAACCGGTCGAAGATTTTCGGCCGCGGCGGAAAAGCATTGGCTTCCATGGCCCAATGCGCCGCCTCGGCCGAACCCGCACGCGTACCGAATGCCGCCAGCCTCTCCCGATGCAGGCCAGCCCGCGCTCTGGCGACCGCTTCGACGAGGGCTGTGTCGGTGCTGAAGAGGTCGAGATTTTCCAGCGGGGGCGGCTGGTTCGTCACCTCATGGCTGGCCAGATGGGAGCGGGGCCTGAGCGGGCTCACGCGCACCTCCTGTGGTCAAAAGGCACCGATTTCTTAATAAAATATTGATTCAAGCCATGAATTTGAGCCATTCTGTTAACCGTTTGTCAGCGTTTGCAGCCCGGCCCGGGCCGGATGGTTTATAAATCGTTGACGAGATTGTGCAGTTTCGATGTACGAAGCGAGACCCTTTGCCGTTCCTCTCCTGGCCGCGACCTCGCTGCTCGTGCTCGGCCTTGCTGTTTCATACCGGCCGAACCGCCAGCCGCCGCCGCGGCTCGAATTCACCTGGTCGGCGCCGAGCGCCGCGCCGGCCATCCAAAAGCCGTTAGTTGCCGCGCCGGCTCCGCCGCGTGCGCCTTCCCGTGTCGAACGGGCGAAGCCGCGCGTTCCGGTTTCGGTGCCGCATGACGCGCAGCCGAACCTGTCACCGCCGACCAGGACGGAAGTGGCGCGCGTGGAAGAGCGGCTGAAAGACAATCTGACCCAGGAGCTGCATGACGATTTCAAACTGTTTCTTTATGTCAGCAAGGCGCCGAGCGGGCCGTGGGCGCAGCAGATGTACGTATTCCGCAAGAAGCGCGACGGCGATCTGGCGTTTGCGTATGACTGGCCGGTGTCGACGGGGCGCGAACGCACAGAATATGCCGCCAGCGGCGAGCGGATGACGACGCATACACCGGCCGGTTACTACGAACTCGATCCGGACCGTTTCTTTGTTCATCACACCTCGTCGGAATGGCACCGGCCAATGCCCTATGCGATGTTCTTCAACTGGATCCGCAACGGAAGCGCAACGGGGCTTGCGATCCACAGCGCGACGGGAAGCGATGTCGCAAAGCTCGGGCATCGCGCCAGCGCGGGCTGCATCCATCTTTCGCCCGAAGCGGCGCGCACTTTGTTTTATCTGATCCGCTCGCAATATCGCGGCGCGGTTCCACGCTTCGCGATCGACACTAACGGCACGATGAGCAATGACGGGCTTGTCCTGCGCGATGCCGGCGGGCGGGCGCAATTCGCCAGGGGTTACAAGGTGCTTGTATTCATCGAGGATTACGGAGGACGCAACGTTATCGCCGCGATGGACTAATTAGTTTGCGCGCGGCGGCATTCGTAGAGCGCGATCGCCGCGGCGTTGGAGACGTTGAGGCTTTCCATGCGGCCGCCGATCGGGATCGATGCCGTTTCATCGCAGCGCGTGCGCACCAGCTGCCTTATGCCGGCGCCTTCGGAGCCCAGCACCAGCGCCACATCGCCGTCGGCCATGGCGTCCGCCAGCGAGCGGCCGGAATCCTGGCCGAGCGCAATCCGCCAGAAGCCGGCCTGGCCGAGTTGCTCCAGCGTCCGCGCGATGTTGACGACGGGCAGATAGGGGATGAGGTCGAGCGCGCCCGATGCGGCTTTCGCCAGGGCGCCGGACTCCGGAGGAGCATGCCGGTCCTGGACAATCACCGCCGCCGCGTCGAAGGCCGCCGCCGAACGCAGGATGGCGCCGACATTCTGCGGATCGGAAATCTGGTCGAGGACGACAATGATTTTCCGCCCCTCGCCGGCGACGATGTCGTCGAGATCGCGCCGCGGCAAAGCCTGGCAGGCGAGGGCCACACCCTGATGGACCGCTCCGGGAGGAAGCAGGCGCGACACCTGGTCCGGCACGGCGATCTGCACTTCGATGCCGCGCAGGAGGGGTTCGCCGATATGATCGGCGGCGGCCTCGGTCAGCACGCAGCGGCGGCATTGGCGTTGCGGGTTCCCGAGCGCGGCCCGCACGGCGTGGACGCCGTAGAGCCAGAGGCCGCTCTTTTCGGGCTGACGATGGGGGAGGCGATGGCGTGTCATGGCGCCATTGAACCTATCCTGCGGCAATTGCAAAGGGTTGCGGGGCGACAAATCCGCGGCGCGCGCAAGGGCTTGGCGGCTTCTATTGACAGCTTCCCGCGATTGGATGATATCCGCCGGCCCGTGGTCTTCCGGCCGCGAAATTCCTGTTCCGGGGGAATGTCCCGAGTGGCAAAGGGGGCGGACTGTAAATCCGCTGGCTACGCCTTCGTAGGTTCGAGTCCTACTTCCCCCACCAGCCTTCGCTCGCTTCGCGAGCTACGGCCCGGCAAGCCGGCTTCGATGCTCGCGCGAAGCGAGCGGAGGCTGCCGCGCCCAAGCCCAAAGGGCGAAGGCGGGTTGTATGTCGGTTCGCGCAGCTTCGGTTGGCTGGCCGGCCGAGTTCTGCTTTGTGAATGCGTATGCGGGTGTAGCTCAATGGTAGAGCAACAGCCTTCCAAGCTGATGACGAGGGTTCGATTCCCTTCACCCGCTCCAATATAAATCAAGCACTTAGCGCCTGTTTTTCCTCAGTGTACGGATTGGTTTTGTCGGGAGTTTTGCAAGTCGCGTCCTCTGTCTGTTCACGCAACCGCGCTTGTTCGGCCTTGAAGTGTTCCATCTTGCGGATGCGGTCGCGGATGATTTCGTCTTTCTTGACGTAGGTCCGAATCCACTTTTCCACCTCTTCCTCACTCACGCCGATAATCTCCGCAATTTCGCGCGACGTGAGCCCCGCACGGTAGAGGTTCGTCGCGGCCGTGCCCCGAAGGTCATGAAAGTGCAAACCGCGTTCTGCGAGCCCCGCACGCGCTACCGCGTCCTCCCACGAATTGTGGAAGCCGGTGCCCCATGGCTTTCCTCTTGATGTGGTCAGGACGGTCGCGGCGCGCTGGGGGATCTTCGCGAGCAGGTTCGCAAGGTCATCATAGAGCGGAATAACCGCGACCTGTTCAAACCGACTCTTCGAAGTGGGTTTCTCAATCGCGAGTCCGACAATCTCCGACCACTTCAATGCGAGCAGGTCGCTTTTCCGCAAGCCCGTGAGCGCCGCGAGGCGAGCGGCGAAGCCAACTTCGGGCGATGCATTGGCGCATAACTTCGCTATGTCACCGGCCGTCCAGATAATCGCGGCCCTGTTATTGCGGTAGAGGCTTTCGATCCCTTCGCAAGGATTGGACATAAGCGCGCCCTCCGCAACGGCAAAGCCGCAAACTCGCGATAGGACTTGCTTTGCGTAATCCGCTTGCCGGGGTGTCTTAGCCCACTTGTCGCGCCATGCCCGAATGTCTTTCTTGATTTCGGGCCGATCAAACAAACGAATGGAAAGATGACCAAACCGCTCTTTGACGGCATCTAGAAACGGAGCCCAATTCTTTTTTGTACCGGTTGCGAGTTCGCAATAAGGCATTCCACCGCGCGGCCTAGTTTCGGCACGGTATAACGTCACCCATGTTCCGAACTTCCGCCGATCCAAATTGGCTTGCGGATTTCGGAGTCTGTGGAACTCGTCTACAAACTCGGATGTGCCCGGTTCCGACATGATGCGAGGGCCGCCGCGAAAGGCGTAATAGTAATCTTTGCCCTTACTGGTGACCTTCGCTAGTCCCGGCAGGTCAAGTTTAAGAGTAGCCATGCTTTCCCCTGAATTCCGCAAGCTCCGCGTCAAGTGGGTCGTCTACTCCCGTAGACGGGTCCAAGCCGTCAAGCCGGAGGCACGCGAGCCGGAGGGCTTCAACGGATACTCGGCCGGTCGCGTTCATGGGCGGAAGCAAACCCTTCAGCGCGTGCTTGGTGTACGTGGCGGGGCATAGCCCGCATAAACGGGCCGCTTCCTTTCTGTCGACCATGATGGGAGAGAGCGGGAACGGGACAGGCGAGGCAAGGGCAGGCGAAGTCAAGACAGGCTTTCAATGCGAGGCGGTTACGTCGACCGGCACTATGCACATTTCTTCAGCCCGATCTACGATTACGGACTGAGAGTGTTTCCTATTCGAAAATTTAATCGTTAGTGCCAAAACTCTTAGAAAGTCTTATTTCGTCCAATTCCGCCGGAATCGATATACAAGCAAAACGACCTGAGATAACTACTCTAGATAATTCCGTAAATCTTGACAATAGTAGCAAATTATGTCAGGGTGCGTACCTGAAAAGCCGCACCTTATAGGCGCCGCGCAAAATCCCTCCTCTTCAAGGACTAACAATGAACGACCCCGCCCTTTTTGAAGGGCTTTGCCTGCGCGCGTGGACGCAAAACGGCCAGCGTCCAAAAGAACTAAGCATTCCCGGAATGGCGAGAATATTATTCCGGCAGCTTGGCAACCCGGAAGATTTGTCCAAGGTGGACCTTTCAGAATTGAAGACGCTAGCGCGCGAACTGGAAGACGAACAGCAATCGCAATTTTATTCCGCACCTCCTGCAACCATACATAAACAAACCGCCGCACGCGGTAAAACCGGCGCGATTGAGGCACTCGAAACCGCCAACGCGCTATCAGAGAACCTCCGCAAGACTGCGACCGTCAACGACGGCAAAACAAAACTTTCGGAGGCGGAAAAAACGATGATGGCCGCTTGGTCGCCGCAGCGGCGACTCGATTACGTGCGGGAAAAGGAAGCTAACAATGGTTGAAAAACAACCTGTAATCCCGGCCCCGCGACCAAAGCCGACCGAAGACGAACTGCAATTCACACCTCACGAGTTGCAGTTGTTCAAGACTTTAAACGACGCCCAAATTCACGCATACATCGCACGCAAAAAGCGCAACTACTAATGACTGACCCAAATACACAATGGATTCCTTGGAGCGTTATCGCTCCCGCTGTTCCTGCGCCTTTGCGGTGGACTGAGGCAATGCTCCTGAAGGCGGCCCGTCAGTCCGGAAGCGTGCTAGAATTTGTCCGCTCTGGCAATAGAATGAGCGCGCCGCTTTTCTCCGTCGACTCGCTGTACTTGTGGGCTGATAAAACCTATCAACGCACGCCGCACTTTGCCGGTTTGTTCAAATTGGGGCTTGCGCGCGAGCTGAAGCGGCTTGAAGCGGAGAATCGGTCATGAGGGCCGGTTATTTCAATTCGACCGCAAGATATTCCCTCAGTGCAGACGCTGGTAGCTTTGTCGTGCCCGGCACGATCACGAACACCTATGGGGTAACAACTTCACCACGGCCCCGCGCCTACTACGTAGGCGCAAATCAGCCCTGTCACATTGCACGCAACAATAGCGACACGGACGCTTCCCAAACCGATCTATACTGCCCTGCCAACTTTCCGATTTTAATCGAGTGCTACGCGGGCGAAACGATTTCATTCGTCTTGGACAGTGCAGGCGGTGATTCCGGGGCTTACGTCTGGTTTTCGCAAGTAGACCGCACCTAGCATGCAATCGAAAACAAGTTTACTTCTGCGGAAGTTTTCCGTTTCCCCCGCCGAGCAAGGCTTAGATTCGAGTCGGGGTCTCGTGCAGGCGTGCATTATGTTGGACGTTCATTTAGTAGTCGCGGCAGACAGAAACGGGCCACCGATCAAGGTTCATAGCGACCTTGCGAACGCGCATGAAGCAAACCCGCATGCCGTTTATTACCTACTTGCGGGCAAAGAGTATGGCGTTTGGGCACTCCGCACAACCGCGCGCGCCCTCGAAATGTTGGAGGATGAAATTGGTGCCCGGCTTTGGGCGTCGTGGACTCTGCGGTCTGGCGATATCAGCGTAATTCTTTTTAGCGCGGAAAACGATGACCCGGACTTGCTTACCGAGAGGGCGATTCATGGTCACCAAGCCGAGTTAATAACCAGCGTCGCGCTCCCGGATTCGCGAACTGGCATGCGTTGGCATTCGTCATATCGGCCGGGAGCAATGGCGAATCAGCCATTCCCCTTGCCATTCTTGCGGGGGTTGCCGGTCAAGGGACCGCGCAGCCCGGTTGTCGCGAAGGCTGCGCCCATTTACAGGCGTCCACCTGTTCCACGGGATCACCCTATTCGCATTGAAAAAAGTAGTCATTACAAACGCAAAATAAATTCATCCCGCAGCCAGTAGAGACGTGACTATCACAACTTGCGAGTTCTTCCGCCTGATTGGCGCGGAGTCGCACGAGCAAAACTTCCGATCATCGAATCCTTGGATTGTTGCCGCGTTGCTTGTCGACCGCCTGCGGTTCACGCTTGATTTGGCACCGACTTACAGGACAAGGATTCGGAGCGTCAGCACTCTTGCGGAAGCATGGCAAAGAGATTCAACTAATAGTCCGCGAATCCGCTGCACGCGGAAAAGCCGTGTGTTCGCAATTCGATTCGATTATACGGCCGCCCGCCGTCACGCGGAACAAGCATTAGGATTGTTTCCGCATACACTTGCGATTCAGCGGGAAGGCAGTCGCGCGGCTATACACCTTGTGCGCGCCGCGCCAGATTGTCCGGCAGTCCGCCCCGGCCCGTTCTTAGGCGGCTCCGGCTGTCGGGTCCGCGAAGGCTGCCCGCTCCCGGGCAGCACGTGCCGCGAGACATTCGCGCGGTTCGCTTGGTTGCCGGGACATTCGCCCGATGAATGCGAAATTGCGACCTTGGCGCAGGAATGGCTTTCGGAACTTCCGGTGCATGTCACTTCAATCAAATCCTCTCTCTCTACTTTGAAGTTCGTCCCTCGCGCACAGTTCGGGGACCGGAGCAACGATGAAGATGAAAACGACTGGCGTTGGTGATCTTCGGGACCCTCGGCACTGCCGCGCAACAAAGCGCCGTCGCTGGGGTGATCCCCGAGGCGCGCCACGCGGTAGATGGATGGAGCGGACGCGGCGCAAGGGCGTCCGTCGCGTTGTCAGGTAGAAAAATGAAATCGGTGCGGGCGCGACCTATGTCGGAAACATCGTCGCGCTCGCGCCGGGGGCACTCGGAAACCGGTTTCCGAGTTGGGCGCGCGGGGCGTGCCATTGGCGGCGGCCGACAAAGGCATACACGGCCGCCGCTGATCTTTTTCGGTTATCGGGAAATGCGTTGAAAGATGACAGTCGCCGCGCCGAAAAGTGACACGCGTTGAATTCAAGCCGATTCCACGCGGAATCGTCTGTCATCTTTCGTTACATCGATGACAGACCGATTTGGTGGACGTGATTAGTTGACAAATCAAACCGTTTGACGAGTCCGCGTCCATCGCCTAGGAGCGCGCCGGAAGGGTAAACGGCAGGCACCATGGGACGGAAGTTATCGCGGGCAGACCGCCTTCACCGGCAGGTAATCGCTTTAACAGATCAAATGCGTGATCTTGCACTTAAACAAATGGACTGGCGCGACCTTTGCACATTGTCGCGGACGGTCTCGAAATGTGCCCGGGTAATTGCGAGCTTATGTCGGCTGGCTGCAATCGGGCAACTGCCAAACTAATCATCGAACATTTGCCCCGGTCATCCGGGGCATTTGTGGCGCGCGTGCGTTACTGGCCTTTCGCACGCGCGCACTCTCTCCCATAAAGGCCCTGACGAAAAAGGCCAATCGTGACCGACAAAGCACTAAAAGACTTCACCCCGGAGGAGGCAGATAAAGCCTGCGGCGCCCTGCTGCACAAATTGAGGGCGGACGAACGACCGGACACCAAACTAATCCGACGAATATTCCAACTTCATGTCATAGCGAACGAAAAAGCCACCGGCGACCGTTTGCTTACGAAGACCGTGCATGAAGAAATTGGCGGGCAGATAAGCCTTGACGACCTGAGGGGAATGCTCAAGGAATGCCGGGAAAGTCACAAGAGAGTGGCACCAAAAGCGGAACGCGAAACTGCGCCCGCGCTTGATACGAAGGCGGAGGAATTGTCGGACAGACTTGCGGCGTTACTGTCGCAAACATTGGGCCGCAAATTCCCTTTTCCCTCAGATCACCATGGCGAGTTTTATCTGGCGGCTGGGGAAGGTACTCTGCCTTGGTTATACCGACGAAGCGCGGACGAAAAGCGCGGAGATACACGCCTATGCACGCCTTTTGTCCTAGCTGGTGTTATCAATTACGCCGACCGCGAGGGCGAGCGCGGCCTTCGAATCGAAGTCTGCAACGAACATGCAAAGTGGGAGGTGGTCGACATCAACGCGGCCGATCTTGCGACAATGACAGGCGTCGACGCGCTCAGGGCCATGATGGCGAGAGGGCTTGGAGTCACGCGGGCCGGGAAAAATTTTATCTCAGACTACTTGTCGGAATCGCGTCCGAAGGGTCCGACTGTGTACGACCGGCCCGGATTTCGCGGAGATGGTTTTGTGTGTCCGACAGGCGAAGTCCTTCTAACAAGGGAGAAGGTAGAACTGTCCGGGAAGACGCGCCTCAAATGCGCAGCGACCAGAGGCAGCCTAGAGAAGTGGAAAGAGGGCGTGCAGGGTGTCTGTGGGCTTCCTATTGATAAGGCGTATCACTTCCAAGCGGGCATTATTATGGGCTTCGCGGGCGTGCTGGCGAACCTCGCGGGCGATGACATGTTGGGCTATTCGCTCGAAGACGAATCCCAAACAGGTAAGAGTTCAACTCAGGCGGGAGCTGTAAGCTCTTGGTGTGATCCGTCCCTCAAAGAAAGCAAGGGGCTGTTCATGCCAGCCAAGGGAACTGATAACAGCCACGAAGCGGCCTTGCAAAAGGGAGCCGGGACGGTCATCGCGCTGGACGAATTCGGAAGACTCTCAGCGAAAGTCCAGCAAGACATAATTTTCATGGCGCAAGGTGGCGCTGGAAAGCGTCGACTCAAATCGGACTCGGAGGAAAGGGCAACTCGCGGATGGCAAGGCGGAACGCTGATCGTATCGGCTGAGACAGGCTTTGCTCAAAGGTTAGCCCTCGAAGGCGAGAAACAGGCGGGCGGCGCGGCCGTTCGCATGGTGCCGATTTCAACGGCCCATATTACGGGAAAGTTGGATGGCAGGCAGTTCGCCCATGTAACGAAGGTAATCGAGAATTTTGGCTGGTCCGGGCCTGTGTTTGTGCTGGCCCTCGAAAAAATGGGCTTCATACAGAAGCGCAGCCGGATCAAGCAATACGTCGCGTATTACGTCATTCAGATGGAACGAACGACCGGCCCTGATAACGCCTATCGAGCGAGCGCGGCGCGCCATTTCGGCTATCTGTGGATGGCGGGATTGCTCGCGCAGGACGCGGAGCTGATCCCGGAAGATTTCGACGTGAAGGCGCTTATCGCCAAACTCTGGCGGCATGCGCTTGACAGTGACAGCGGCCCGACCGATCCAAACGCGAAGGCGCTTGCACACTTAGTAGACGCCATTACGGCTCGCAAGGATGCGGATATCGTCGCCCTGAGCGTTTTGAATGATGACAAGCGGTATCGAAGAGAGGCGGCCGGCTACTACGACGACCTGAGGCGGCGCTACATCATCCGCATAGCGGCCTTTGACCAACTGAGCGGAGGCACCGTGAGCGGGAAAGGTTTCCGCGCGTACCTCGACAAGTTGGGATATCTGGTCAAGCCTGTCGGGAAAACCGATAGCAGGACATGGAGCGGCTATCCCGGCCTCGGCAAAGACGCTCAATATGTCGTTTTGGACATGGACAAGATTGACTGTCCAACGGTACTCCCCGCACTTCCCCGGGACATTCCTCCCCAACTCCCGCCTGCAAAAACCCACAGAAATCGCGAAAAAATTGACGCGCGATAGGTGGCGGGGAGTTGGGGAGCAAAATTTCGGGAGAGAGCGAATTAAACACGAAAGTATTATCGTGATCCCTTGCCACGGCTCAGGATGAAAAAACTTGTCTCACGACTCTCTCTGTCTCTCTATCTAACTCCCTAACTCCCTAAAGTAAGAAAGTAAGAGAGAAAAGAAGCTATTTCCTTGGATTTCCGGTCGGGGAGTTAGGCGGGGAGTTGGGTCAAAGTCGCTCCCCGAACTCCCCGGGCACCTCCGCGTGATCCTCTGACCGGCCCTTCGGGCCGATCATCGCACCTGCCGGTAGCCCGTCCGCCACGAGTTCAACCGCCATACCATACCGCGCGTCGGTTCCGACGCGCGTCAAGGCGGCCCGTGAGTTTTGTTCCTTTCTCACGGGCCGCCGATCCTATCGCCCGAACCGACTACGCGCGGTAGCGCCGTCAGGACGCGTTGGCGGCCCGTCGAATCGAACAGCGCAGCCTCGCGCGAAGCTGGTCCCGAAAATCAGCTAATTGATACAGCAATAAGAGCACCTAGGAAGGTTGCCGAAGATGCTGGCAAGCGCATCCGCGTCAAGATCGTCGCGGAAACCTTGGCGAACGCGACGGCAATGCGCAAACGAGCGGAATTGATCCCACCTGGACTCCGATAGCGCGCACCCGATCACAAGCCCCTTCAGCACTGATCACGCATCGGCCCGGCTGCACGCGGCCTTTGCCGCTTACCGGCTCCCATGGGCTTCCTATTGCGTCGTGGCGGCTGTTCGCGCCGATCTAAAAGAAAAGGGCGGACTCGCGTCCGCCCTGTCGGTTTAGTCGTTTTTCCTGTCGCGACTATGCCAGCCCGAGTCTCTCAATCAAGTTCTTGACGCCTGACGGCCCCCATGCGCGGTTGCGCGGGGTAAGGCTTTCGTCTTCCGTCAATCGAGCGGCAATCGCACGAAGCGATAATCCCTGACGGACCAGCGGCTCTACATCGTCGCGGAGCCGTTCGGCCGCTTCCTGCGCCTTTGATTTGAGGGCTTGGACGCCCTGCGCCTGATACTCGCGAAGGTCCGCCGCACCGGCACGGAAACCGCCTAGCTTCACGCCACGGGCTTTTGCAGCCGCAAGCGCGTTCTTTGTTCTGAGGGATATCATTTCGGCTTCGTGCTGCGCCACGCCCGCCATAACGGTGAACATTAGCGTATTGGCTTCCGGCATGTCGGCTGCCGCAATCTCGACTCCGCTATCTTTGAGCGTCATTAGGAATGAAACATTTCGACTCAGACGATCCAACTTGCCGACAAGCAAGCATGCCCCGCTCTTGCGGCAACGTGCGATTGCCTTTGCCAGTTCGGGCCGTGCGCTGTTCCGACCGGATTCCACCTCCCGATACGAAGCTACGATTCGACCTTGGCGAGCAGCCGCGAAGGCTTGAACAGCCGCTTGCTGCGCCGCCATGCCATAGCCGTCGATTTTTTGCATCGTGGTCGAAACCCTTTCGTAGACCACGAATTTGGGCTGTTTTGCCGTCATGTTCAGAATTCCTCATTGGTCGACGAGTCATTTTGAACACAACGGAACGACTGATAACAGTGAGAGTAACCGCCGTAGTTAATTAGCAGTGTCTACCAAGGCGAGCGCGGAAGGCTCAAAGTCACTTAGCGATTATCCGCCCCTCCACGGTGACCAGTCCCGACAGGAACTTACAAAATTCGAAACGGGAGGGACCCGACTCCCGGAGCCTGTCCCGTTTTGAAATCGGGCACGCCCGACGTACTCGGATTGCTCACGTGTTCGAGTTTTCTAACTAACAAACAGCCCGACGTGCGAAAAAAAAACACCCCCGGGGACCCGCCGCCCCCTTCGCCAATCCGACACCCCGAAAAATCGGCTCCCGAATTTTTGCGCAAAAATTCGCGCTTCGGGGCTGGACTCGCGCCGAATACTGTTCTTGAATTGTTCCCATGACACGGAACGAGTGGTCACGATGGGGACGCGGCAGTTGCGAAGGCTACGGCCTTTCCATCGGCTCCGGTCCCGCGCGCTTTGACGCGAGCGTGACGCGCGGCCTGAGAGACGCGGACGGCAACTGTCAATGGCGTTCGAGCATAAACGGCAGGTGCGACCAGTCTCACGCGACCATGGCGGACGGCATGGCCCGCATAGAATTCGAATTGCGCCAGACTGGCGAGCAATTCGTGACGGAATATGAAGGATACAAGGCGAACCGGCATAGGAACAAGTTTTCGCAAGCGGTTGACGCGGCACGCAATGGCAACACGAAAGAACGAAACGCGACACGCTCTAAACCGAAGTCTGAAACGGACTTGCTGTAACGCAAACTAAGCTAGATCAAGTTCGTTTCGGTCAGTGGTGGAATGTGTCGTGTGATCGAAAAATCTTTTTACTGAGCTCTGCATGCGACCTAAGATGTAGTTCGCGCCGGACAGTTGATCGTCAATTATCGGGTTATCTTTCCGAACCCGCTTAAATTCCTCTTCGAGAAATCCAAGAAATATCTCAACGGCTCTAGTTTTTTCAGTGGCACTGATGTTGCCGCGCGTATTTTCCCGTCCGACATATTCAGCCAGTTGGGTGTAAACAGTTTCGTTAGTGATCGGCGTGACAACGATTACGCCATAAAGATATTCGATGCGCTCGCAAAGAACGCGAAGGTGCATAAATCCGGCGGCGCGTACCTTCACGCTGTCGTTCAAATCGACTTCTGTGGTGCTAAAATTGTCCGCAATAATAAGCTGTCGTGAAAGCAGATAGTTGACAGCCGAGAAAATATCGCCTCGATCATACCCGAACTTTTGAATTTCGTTACAAATTCGTTTTACTGAGAAATACCCTTCGAGCCCAATCTCCCCAACCCTCTTTCGATTCATAGCGAGAAAATATAGTATCTCTACAAGTATGAAATTGTCTGGTTTTGTCCACGTGTTCTCGTAATGAAATATATTTGACGTGTAGCCACTCTGGTCACTAAAGAACCGATAATCAGTACGCATTAATATGCGAAGGATGTGAAATTCTCCGATTGCAACTTCACCTTCGCCTCTCGCCGCCGAAGTAATGGCCGACGTGCTTAAGTGACCAGAAGTCACGATGCTAACGAACATCTCCAAAGCTTTACGTACATCACGTCCCGAAAGAGCTTCCAAAACGCGTGCGACATTTGCGCGGCGTCCGAATAACGTCAAGTAAAGTTCCTGTAGGAAGCCCCCCAACTCACCGGGCGGCAAAACGACGCGAGCGCCGCTATCGAGTACATACTCCCTATCCGATTGATCTTCCTTAGCCAGAAACGCGATCCCGAGTTCCAGCCGGCGTTTTACCACATCGATAAAGCGTGGTGGTGCTATGTAAAATGCGATACCCGACCGAAACGTGTCCAGTGGCGGCTTGTTCTTGTAACGCTCGTAAGTCTCGTCGCGCATTTGTAAAATTGTGAACGCACGACTTTTCTGCATGAACCAAAGCGCAAGTTGGAATGCATCTAACTGACTTTGCAAATCCAACTTGTCAACATTGTCAAGAACGACAACAAGACTCTTATTTATGCTCGTCACGTATTGCGCAAAACCCTCGGCTAATCCAATGACATCATTCTGCCATTCAGCTAAATCCTTGGCCCGCCCAAGATTTTCCTGTTCGGATGAAGCCTTCCGCAAAAGTTCGTAGTAAGCCTTTCGCTGTTGTATTCGACGCGCAAATATGCCCTTTTGAACTTCCGTCTCGTAGAGCGGAAGTGCTGGGTTCTCTCGCTCGATCCCCTCAATAAACCGCTCGGCCAACCAGCGTTCCGCGCCTTTAAGCGAAGGCGGACTTGCATTGAAATCAATGAATGACCAAATATTGGATGCTTTCAAACCTTGCGGCTCAAGGAGGTCGCGATATCGACGAGCGAAAAGCGATTTTCCCGAACCGACGCCTCCTTGAATAATTTGAAGTTGGCCTTGGTGAGTCTTTCCCGAGTGAAAGCTTTGAATGGCCTTTGTCAGAATACGCTCTTCGTTTTTTGATGTATGGATCGATTGGACAATGCTATCGCGTCGAGGCGAGCTTCTGTCTTTTAATAGCGCTTCAAGTACATGATCGTATTCGGTGGTCTCGGCTGAAGAGACATATGCCTTGGCAGCAATTTCTCTGTTGCTTTCATCATCGGTAGAAGAAAAGTAGCGCCGTAGGATTGGCGACAGATCAGCCGCAAAAGAATTTAGAGGACGCTTTGCGTTGAGAAGGGCTTGGTCGCCCACCATCGTGGCTGGCTTGACGCCGCGACTAGTTCCGAACCGTGCGCGAAACGCTGTGGCGTGATTTTCCAGAATGCTGTTTCCGCAAAAATCCACGAGCCTTTGCGTCTGCTTTGTTCCGACCTTCAAATCGGATACGTTTAGTTCCAATACGGGCGTTTCTTGATCCCAATAACCTGCTAAGAGATTCACGCCGTTGGTCGCGATGACAAATTTACACGGATTTACGCCGGTCTTGAATCGGCTGTTGAAGTGCCGCGCGTAAAGACAAGCCTCCCTAAAGCCGGTTTGTGATTGAATAATCGGGTCCTTCGCTTCGACAATGAGGACAGGCTGCCCGGATATCCAAATTGAATAGTCGGGAAAATAGCCCGACTTACGCCCTGCGTCTTTATCTAACTGGGTTGGAGCTAAATAGGATTTCGGCTGGATTGCGTCAGCATCGATCTCTAAGAAACCCGGTGACGTAAGCAGCGGATAGATGAATCGTTGTTCGACTTCTGTTTCGTTAATGTATAAACGCTTTACCTTGTGGGTCATTGTCTGCGTCCCGTACCGACACGCCGTCGCCGCGCGCCTATGCTCGAATCAACGCTAGGGGGCACACGCTACAGGTTTCTGCGTTGCTTTTCATCACGCTGTATGTCTCGCCGATCTGGGCAGACGGGTCAAAAAAGGTTGCGAGCGGCCGACAGCGATCTTGATTTAATTGCGTCCAACCGGGTCTTAATCGTCGGACGGGTGTCGGGGTACCTAGACCGCAACGTCAACATATCAGGTCGCGAGTAACCGGCGTGGCCGCGTCGGGTGTGGCGCCGCGCACAAGTCGGGGAGCGAAGACCAGCCCCGGAGGGGCTGGCGAAGGGCGCAGCCCTGAGTTTTGCGCAACCATGCCGAAGGATCGGCGCAACGGTGCGAAAAGGGCAGGGAACCCGCCCGCCGTAGTGCCCGGAAAGTTTTGCAGCCCCTTGCTAAGTTATTGATTTTATTGGGCTTGCATTGATGCGATTTTGCAGGTAACCCCTTGAAAAGCATGGGAAATTCCGCGCCTTCCAAGCTGATGACGAGGGTTCGATTCCCTTCACCCGCTCCAATACTTCGTCCAGATTCGCATGTTCGATTTGCAACAAAGCTGCAGCGGGAATTGGTAGTTCGACGGCGTCGTCATTATACCAGCCACGCAACGGCAGCGGGCCTGATTTCCAGACCTGCCCGACGGCCGGCGGCTTCCGCTTCCGCCATCATGTCGTGCTGGAGGTCGCACGCAAATTCCGTTGCCACGCAATCGGAACCGTCCGGCGCCAGTACTTCGCCGCGGAACGTCAGCCTACCATCTGAAAATGTGGCATGCCCGGCGATGGGACTGCGGCAGGAGCCATCGAGTGCGAGCTGAAAGCCGCGCTCGCAGGCAATGGCGATTGCAGTTGATGCGTCGTTCAGCGGAGCCAATACCTGTTCGACTTCGTAATCATTATCCCGGACCTGGACGCCGATTATTCCTTGTGACAGCGCGGGCAACCAATCCGAAATTGGCAGCAGCGACGTTGCGCGCGCTTCCAGGCCAAGGCGTTTCAAACCTGCGTAGGCCAGAACGGCCGCGTCGAATGTGCCACCGTCGAGTTTTGCAAGCCGCGTATCGACATTGCCGCGCAGCGGAACAATTTCGAGATCGGGCCGCGCGCGCCGGATCTGCGCTTCGCGCCGGATGGAACTGGTGCCGATCTTTGCGCCTTTGGCCAGGCAGTCCAGAGAGGTTGCCTTCAATGAAACAAAAGCGTCGCGTGCATCCTCGCGGGCAAGCACCGCGCCGAGCCGCGTACCCGCCGGCAGCGGTGCCGGAACGTCCTTCATCGAATGGACGGCGAGATCGATCGCGCCTGTGAGCAATGCGGTTTCCAGCTCTTTGGTGAAGAGGCCTTTGCCACCGATGTCGGCAAGCGGCCGGTCGAGGATGCGATCGCCGCTTGTGGTGATGAACACCGCCTCGCAGGCGACACCGGCGCGTTCCAGCAGCACGCGCACGTTTTCCGTCTGCGCCCGAGCGAGGTGTGAACCCCGGCTGCCCAGCCGCAGCACGCGCGTCGGAATGTGATCGGACATGGATGAGATCGTTGCGGCTCGGCTGCGGCGCGATATTGCTGTACGGCACACGCGAATGGAATGCTCTGCAAAGGAAAGCCGCGCGATGAAGCCTCTGATTGCAGCCCTGAAAGGCGGAACGCCGTGGCCTCCGCCGGTCTGGCTGATGCGCCAGGCGGGTCGCTATCTGCCGGAGTACCGCGAGCTTCGCACGCGCGCGCGTTCCTTCATCGATTTCTGCCTGACACCGGAACTTGCCATCGAGGCGACATTGCAGCCCTTGCGGCGCTTCCCGCTCGATGCGGCCATACTCTTTGCCGACATCCTGCTGGTCCCCCATGCGCTGGGTCAGGATGTAACTTTCGTCGCCAATGAAGGCCCGAAGCTCACGCCTGTTCGTGATCGCGAAGCGCTGGCCAAATTGTCCGATGCGCGATTTGCCGAAACACTTGCGCCGGTCATGAAGACAATCGGGGGCGTGCGTGCATCGCTTTCGGATAATGTTGCATTGATCGGATTCGCCGGCGCGCCATGGACCGTTGCGACCTATATGATCGAAGGCGAGGGCGGCAGCGATTTCGAGCGCAGCAGATCTCTCGCCTGGCGCGAGCCGGAGTTCTTTGCTCGGCTTCTTGATCGCGTAGTTGAAGCGACTGCCACATATCTTGTTGCCCAGGCCGACGCAGGCGCGGAAGCACTCCAGATTTTCGACTCCTGGGCAGGGGCCGTGCCGGCGCCACTCTTTGAAACGGCTGTTGTCATGCCGACCGCGAGGATCGTGGCCGCTGTTCGTGCGAAACATCCCGACGTTCCGATCATCGGATTTCCGCGCGGCGCCGGCTCGCATCTGCGGGCTTATGTCGAACGCACCGGCGTGGATGCCGTCGGCATCGATCATATGACGGATCTGGCCGACGCACGGAGGGCGATCCCCCAACCCGTTGCCCTGCAGGGCAATCTCGATCCGATACTTTTGCGAGAGGGCGGATCTGCAATGACGGCGCAGACACACGCCACGCTGGCGGCCATGCGTGGCCGTCCGTTCATATTCAATCTGGGGCACGGTGTGCTTCCCTCGACGCCGCCCGGGCATATTGCGCAACTACTGAATGCGGTGCGGCACGACGCACTGCAGGCGTCGCAGATGCAGGCAAACCCGACCTAATTTTCAAAGAGCGGAACTGCATTCCCGATCTGTGGAAATTGCTTCGCGGCACGGTCGAGCCAGGAAAGTCCGCGATGAATCTCCGTGCCAAACTGTGCGCGTCCCTGTTCGAGAACGGACTGCCGCAGCGCCGCGTCGTAGGAATATTCCGGTGCTTTGGAATAAGTGCGCATCTCCGGTCCGCCGAGAATGTTTGTGACTTCGGCTTCGCCGATGGAAGCGCCGAGATGTGCGAATGCCGCGGAAAGCTGTTGCTGCGGCCGGGCGAGGAAGGCGTCGAAGTTCATGACTTGCACGCGCCCGGCGAATTGGCCGGCGGTCTGCGCGAGCGCCACGGCCTCGCAGGCCCAGCCGAGTGCGACGATTTCGCCGGCGCTCATTTCATCGATGCGCCAGTCGCAGCCGAGCCGCGAATTCAAACGCGCGAGGCGGAAAGGTGCGAGCATGCGCGCTTCTTTCGGGGCATTGGCGCCGCCGAATATCGTCGCAAGATACGTTTCGGGCGAGACACCCATAACAAGCGCCCTCGGGGCGTAGTCTCGCGCCAGAATTGGCGTGGCGAGGTCCGAGACAAAGCTTGAGGCTTTCACGATCGATCGCGCCTGCTGGTCATAAGTCCGCGACCACAGTTTCAGAAACACCGGAAGCTGCGTCGTGGCGACGGATGAATTCGCCGCCAGCGCCAGTGTGCGCAGTATCTCGGGTTCCCGCAGCGCAAAAAACGAAGGATGGCGGCCAAGGAGACGGGACAGCAGAGTCGAGCCGACATGTCCAATGTGAAAAACGAAGTAACAGCGCTCGGGCAGCGCGGCCGCCGTGACGGCGTTGGCGAGCTGTGCGAAGGGAAGAGTCCGGCCCGGTTTTTCGGGGCCTCCAATGCGGCCGTCCAGAAAGCTTGCCCGCTCGTAATCACTGCGTGAAAGCCGAAGCAGCGACACCGTCTCGCTACGCAACTCAAGCGAATGGGGCAAGAGCTCGGGCGAGGCGGCGAGGGCGGCGGCGAGCGGATCCATGGAAAAGGCTTAGCACGGATCGCCCCGAGGCTCCGGCCGGCCCCGGTCAATTCCGGGCATTTCACGCTTGCGCGGCTCCTTACCGGCTGATAAACACCCGCTTCCCCGGCGAAAGCCGCAAAGCCGCGCTGGCGGGCCAGAGGCTCTCCGGCGCGTAGGCTTTTGTCTGAAGGAGTGTAGCTCAGTTGGTAGAGCGGCGGTCTCCAAAACCGTAGGCCGGGGGTTCGAGTCCCTCCACTCCTGCCAATGAAAAACGAGAACGGGTATTCGTAAGTGGCCGAGGCGATCAAGAAAACTGCCGACAGCACCGGCAAGGATATTCCAGCTCCGCAACGGCGCGGCGGGATCATCCAGTTCGCGCGCGAAGTTCAGCGCGAGACCTCGAAAGTCACCTGGCCGAGCTGGAAGGAAACCTGGCTGACCACGGTGATGGTTTTCATCATGGTTGGTCTGTTGATGTTTTTCTTTTTCGTCGTGGACTATGTGCTCTCGTTTGGTGAGCGCTGGTTAATCGGCGCGTTGCATTGAGAGCGGCGGACAGTTGAGATGGCCGAAGCAAGCACAATCCAGCAATCGGATGCCAAGTGGTACATCGTCCACACCTACTCGAATTTCGAGAAGAAGGTGTCGGAAGAGATCAAGCGTCAGGCTGTAATCCAGGGACTTTCCGATCTGATTGAGGACGTTCTGGTCCCGACCGAAGAGGTGATCGAAGTCCGGCGCGGGCAAAAGCACAGCGCAGAGCGGAAATTCCTGCCGGGCTACGTGCTGGTGCGTGCGCAGCTGACAGACGAGGCCTATCACCTCATCAAGAACGTGGCGAAGGTCACGGGCTTCCTCGGACAGAACAACAAGCCCATGCCGCTGCGTCAGGGCGAAGTGGATCGCATCCTGAACCAGGTGCATGAAGGAGCCGAGCGGCCAAAATCGACAATCACGTTCGAGATCGGCGAGCAGGTTCGTGTCGCGGATGGCCCGTTCCAGTCTTTCAACGGTGTTGTCGAGGAAGTGGACGATGATCGTTCGCGCCTCAAGGTGGCGGTTTCAATCTTCGGCCGCGCAACTCCGGTGGAGCTGGAGTTCACGCAAGTGGAGAAGGTGTAAGAAGAAGCGTGTCATTCCCGCGCAAGCGGGAACCCGGTGCGCGAGCGTATGCGAGCGCAATGACTCATTAGCCCGCAGACGCGGGCTTGCCGGGTTCCGGCCTTCACGGGGATGACAAAGGAAGTGAGCAACCGCGGGAGGTCCGTCGCCGGGCCGTTGACCGCGAACTTCGAGGAGAAGGCAAGACATGGCGAAGAAGATTATTGGGTATGTAAAGCTCCAGGTGCCCGCGGGGTCGGCAAATCCGTCGCCGCCGATCGGGCCGGCGCTCGGTCAGCGCGGCCTGAACATCATGGAGTTCTGCAAGTCGTTCAATGCGAAAACGCAGGATCAGGAAAAGGGCATGCCGATTCCGGTAACGATTACCGTGTTTTCGGATAAATCTTTCACTTACGAAATGAAGACGCCGCCGGCGTCCTATTTTCTCAGGAAGGCAGCGAATCTCGATGGCGGCTCCAAGGCGCCGGGCCGCGACTTCCGTGGCAGCGTGACGAAAGACCAGGTTCGTCAGATTGCAGAAGCCAAGATGAAAGACATGAACGCGCATGACGTCGAGGCCGCGATGCTGATGATCGAAGGCTCGGCGCGTTCCATGGGCATTCAGGTGAAGGGGTAAGGGCGATGGCAAAGCTGACTAAACGCTTCACAAAAGCTGTCGAAGGCATTGATTCTGCTAAGACTTATTCGCTTGAAGAAGCGGTAAAGCTGGTGAAATCCCGGGCGACGGCAAAATTCGACGAGACGATCGAAGTCGCAATCAATCTCGGCGTCGATCCCCGTCACGCCGATCAGATGGTCCGCGGTGTCGTATCGTTGCCCAACGGCACGGGCCGCAAGCTCCGCGTCGCGGTATTTGCCAAAGGCCCCAAGGCCGATGAGGCAAAGGCCGCCGGTGCCGATATCGTGGGCGCAGAAGATCTGGCCGAGAGGGTGCAGAAGGGCGAAATCGACTTCGACCGCTGCATCGCCACCCCGGATATGATGGGTGTCGTCGGCCGGCTGGGAAAGGTGCTGGGGCCTCGCGGTCTCATGCCGAACCCGAAGGTTGGAACCGTCACCATGGACGTGACGGGCGCGATCAAGGATGCCAAGGGTGGCGCGGTCGAGTATCGCGTAGAGAAAGCCGGTATCGTGCAGGCAGGCGTCGGCAAGGCGAGCTTCGCGGAAAATGCGCTGGTCGAAAATGTGCGCAGCTTCGTGGACAGCGTGGCCAAGGCGAAGCCGCAGGGTGCGAAAGGCACTTATATGAAGCGGATTTCCCTGAGTTCGACTATGGGGCCCGGCGTCAAAATCGCTCTGGGCAGCGTGGGCGTCCAAACGGGAGTCTGAAGAGGGACTCCAAGAAACCGGCGGGCGATCGTCGGTCTGTCCGAGACTGCAGGCGCCACAAGGACTTAGTCCGGAGGCTTAATCCGGCCTGCATAGACAGGGTGAGACCGTTTCCCGGACTTTGAGGTCTGAGACGCGGGTTTGATCCTTGGGGCAGAAATGGGCCGCGAATCCTCGCGGCCTGTCACAGGGCGGCGGTTTCATCGTCGGAGCCGCCGGTTGCAAAGGAGAGCCAAGTGGCGCGTATGGATCGAGCAAGGAAGGCGGAGCTTGTCGAGGACCTCGGTGGTCTGATCGGCGGGGCCGGCTCCGTGGTCGTCGCCCACTATTCCGGCATGACGGTCGCCCAGATGGGCGAACTCCGCACGCGCATGCGCGCCGCGGGGGCTTCCTTCAAAGTATCGAAGAACCGTCTGGCGGTACGCGCCCTCAAGGGAACGGCTGCAGAGGGCATTGCCCATCTCTTCAAAGGTCCAACCGGCATCGCGGTATCGAGCGATCCGATTGCGGCTTCGAAAGTGGCAGTGAACTACGCCAAGGAGAACGACAAGCTCGTGATCCTCGGTGGCGTGGTCGGAAATACGGCACTGGATGCGAATGGCGTCAAAGCCCTCGCGGAACTGCCGTCACTCGATGAGCTGAGAGGCAAGATTGTGGGCCTGTTGCAGGCGCCCGCAACCAAACTCGCGGGGCTTCTGGCCGCGCCGGGTGGACAGCTTGCCCGTGTAATCGGCGCATATTCCCGGAAGGACGCGGCATAGAGGCGCGATCAATCAATATCAAACCCGTAGTATCCGTAGTAAAGGAACGAAACAGATGTCGAATATCGAAAAACTTGTGGATGACCTGTCCAGCCTCACTGTTCTTGAGGCGGCGGAACTTGCAAAACTGCTTGAGGACAAGTGGGGAGTCTCCGCGGCGGCTCCGGTCGCAGCCATGGCGGCACCGGCCGCGGCGGCTGCTCCGGCTGTCGAGAAGACCGAGTTCACGGTTGTCCTGACTGAAGCAGGTGACAAGAAGATCAACGTCATCAAGGAAATTCGTGCAATCACCGGCCTCGGACTGAAGGAAGCCAAGGACCTCGTCGAGGGTGCGCCCAAAGAGGTCAAGGCCGATGTCAGCAAAGACGAGGCCGGAAAGATCAAGAAGCAGCTCGAGGACGCAGGCGCGAAGGTCGAGCTGAAATAGGAGGGTTCGCCGGATTGAAATCGGCGAACGCGTACATATTTCGTTCATTCCATCTCCTCCGGCGTAGCGCGCGCCGGAGGACGGTGGTTTTCGCCATTGGCGATGCGGGCGGGAACGAGCGCCCCATCTTCGGATTCAAGGCCCTCGGCCAAGGAATTGCAGAATGACCCTTTCCTTTACGGGACGCAAACGGCTTCGGAAGCGCTTTGGCAAGATCGCCGAAATCGCTGAGATGCCCAATCTGATCGAGGTTCAACGCACCTCTTATGATCAGTTTCTCCAAGTCGACAAGCCGGAAGGCGGCCGGCTGGATGAAGGTTTGCAGGCGGTTTTTTCCTCCGTGTTCCCGATCAAGGATTTTTCCGAGAATTCGTTGCTGGAATATGTCGATTATCACTTCGAGGAGCCGAAATACGATGTCGAGGAGTGCCAGCAGCGCTCCATGACCTACGCGGCGCCGCTCAAGGTGACGCTGCGGCTGATCGTATTCGATGTGGACCAGGAAACGGGCGCAAAGTCGGTCAAGGACATCAAGGAGCAGGATGTCTACATGGGCGACATTCCGCTCATGACCGACCACGGCACCTTTGTGGTTAACGGCACCGAACGCGTCATTGTCTCGCAGATGCATCGCAGCCCTGGCGTGTTCTTCGATCACGACAAGGGCAAGACGCATTCGAGCGGCAAATTGCTGTTCGCCGCGCGCGTCATCCCCTATCGCGGTTCGTGGCTCGATTTCGAATTCGACGCCAAGGACATCGTGCATGTGCGCATCGACCGTCGCCGGAAGCTGCCGGTGACGTCCTTGCTCTATGCGCTTGGTTTCGATCAGGAAGCCATTCTCGACTACTTCTACTCGAAGATCGCCTTCAAACGGACGAAGGAAGGCTGGACGACGCCGGTCGATCCCGTCTGGATGCGCAATGCCAAGGCCAACGGCGACTGGAAAAATGCCAAGACCGGCGAGGTGATCGCCGAAGCCGGACAGAAGATCGCCCAGCGCTCGCTCCGCAAATGGCAGGAAGAGGGCATGAAGTCCGTCCTGCTGTCCGAAGAGGATCTGATCGGTCGTTATTCCGCGCTCGACATGGTCAATGTCGAGACCGGAGAGATTTACGTCGAGGCCGGCGACGAGCTGACCCAGGCAAATCTCGCCCAGCTCGTAGAAGCGGATTTCAAGGAAATCAGCGTCATCAATGTCGATGGCATTACCATCGGCTCTTATATCCGCAACACCATGGCCGTGGACAAAACCCACAGCCGCGAGCAGGCGTTGATCGAAATCTATCGTGTGATGCGCCCCGGCGAGCCGCCGACGCTCGACACGGCCGAGACTCTGTTCGGTCAATTGTTCTTCGATCCGGAACGCTACGATCTGTCGTCTGTTGGTCGCGTGAAGATGAACATGCGCCTCAACCTCGATGCGCCCGATACCATGCGTGTGCTGCGCAAGGAGGACATCGTCGCCATCGTCAAGGCTCTGGCCGATCTGCGTGACGGACGCGGCGAAATCGACGACATCGACAATCTCGGCAATCGTCGCGTGCGCTCCGTCGGCGAATTGATGGAGAACCAGTTCCGCGTCGGTCTTCTGCGCATGGAACGCGCCATCAAGGAGCGGATGAGCGCGGTCGATATCGACACCGTGATGCCCCACGACCTGATCAATGCGAAGCCAGTCGCGGCCGCGGTGCGGGAGTTCTTTGGGTCGTCCCAGCTTTCGCAGTTCATGGACCAGACCAATCCGCTTTCAGAGGTCACCCATAAGCGGCGCATGTCCGCACTTGGACCGGGTGGTCTGACGCGCGAGCGCGCGGGCTTCGAAGTTCGCGACGTGCATCCGACGCACTATGGACGAATCTGCCCGATCGAAACGCCGGAAGGCCCGAATATCGGCCTGATCAATTCGCTCGCCACTTATGCGCGGGTGAACAAATACGGCTTCATCGAGAGTCCGTACCGCAAGGTCGCCACCAAGCATGTGACGAATGAGATAGTCTATCTCTCGGCGATGGAAGAAGCGAAGTTCACCATCGCACAGGCGAACGCTACGATCGACGGACGCGGACGTTTGACGGACGAGCTTGTTTCCTGCCGCAAGGGCGGAAACTTCGTGATGACGACGCCGGACCAGGTGGAGTTCATCGACGTGTCGCCGAAGCAGCTCGTTTCGGTCGCCGCCGCGCTCGTGCCGTTTCTCGAGAACGACGACGCAAACCGCGCGCTCATGGGCTCCAACATGCAGCGACAGGCGGTGCCGCTGCTGCGTCCCGAGGCGCCACTCGTCGGAACCGGTCTTGAGGACGTGGTCGCGCGCGACTCCGGCTCCGCGATTGCGGCGCGGCGCGCCGGTATCGTCGATCAGGTCGATGCGACGCGTATTGTTGTGCGCGCCACGCAGGAAACCGATCCGACGAAACCGGGTATCGACATCTATCGCCTGAAGAAGTTCCAGCGCTCGAACCAGTCGACCTGCATCAATCAGCGGCCGCTGGTGAAAGAAGGCGACACGGTCCAGAAAGGCGACATCATCGCCGATGGTCCGTCGACGCAACTCGGCGAACTTGCCCTCGGCAAGAACGCGCTCGTCGCCTTCATGCCGTGGAATGGTTATAACTTCGAGGACTCGATCCTCATCTCCGAACGCATTGTGCGCGACGACGTCTTCACCTCGATCCATATCGAGGAATTCGAGACGATGGCGCGCGACACCAAGCTCGGACCTGAGGAAATCACCCGCGACATTCCGAATGTCGGCGAAGAAAGCCTCAAGAATCTCGACGAAGCGGGCATCGTCTATATCGGCGCGGAAGTGAATCCGGGCGATATCCTGGTGGGGAAGGTCACGCCGAAAGGCGAGACGCCGATGACGCCGGAAGAAAAGCTCCTACGGGCGATCTTCGGCGAAAAGGCAGCCGACGTGCGCGACACGTCACTGCGCGTGCCGCCAGGCGTAACGGGCACGATCGTCGAAGTGCGCGTGTTCAACCGCCACGGCGTGGACAAGGATCAGCGCGCCCTGGCGATCGAACGGGCGGAAGAAGAGCGTCTTGCCGAAGACCGCGACGACGAACTTGCGATCCTCGAACGCAACATCTTCTCGCGTCTGTCGGAGATATTGCTGCACAAGACGGTTGCTTCGGGACCGAAGGGCCTCGCGGCTGACACCAAAGTCACGCAAAGCGTGCTCGATGCGATTCCGCGTCATCAATGGTGGCAGATCGGTCTGCGCAACGAAAAATCGATGGCGGAGATCGAAGCGCTGCGCAAGCAGTACGACGAGTCCAAACAGCGTCTCGACAAGCGTTTTGCAGACAAGGTCGACAAACTGCGTCGCGGCGACGAACTCGCGCCCGGCGTGATGAAGATGGTCAAGGTCTTCGTGGCCGTGAAGCGCAAGCTGCAGCCCGGCGACAAGATGGCGGGCCGTCATGGCAACAAGGGCGTCATCAGCCGGATTCTTCCGATCGAAGACATGCCCTATCTGGCGGACGGCACACAGGTCGACGTCGTGCTCAATCCGCTGGGTGTGCCAAGCCGCATGAATGTCGGACAAATTCTTGAAACACATCTCGGTTGGGCATGTGCGGGTCTTGGCCGGCAGATCGGTGAGGTCGTGGATAAAACAAAGCGCGACGGCCGCGTTGAAACGCTCCGCAAATCGCTCAAGCAGATCTACGGTCATGACGAGCGGCTCGCCGAACTCGACGATAGCGGGCTGATCGAGCTGTCCGAGAATCTGCGTGAAGGTGTTCCCGTGGCGACGCCGGTGTTCGACGGCGCCAAGGAAAAAGACATCGTCGAGATGCTGCATCAGGCGGGCCTGAGCGAGACGGGGCAGGTGACGCTGTATGACGGCCGCACGGGCGAGGCGTTCAAGCGCCAGGTCACCGTCGGCTACATCTACATGCTGAAGCTGCATCATCTCGTCGACGACAAGATTCACGCACGGTCGATCGGTCCCTACAGCCTCGTTACCCAGCAGCCTCTGGGCGGCAAAGCGCAGTTCGGCGGACAGCGCTTCGGCGAAATGGAGGTCTGGGCGCTCGAAGCTTATGGCGCGGCTTACACGCTGCAGGAAATCCTCACCGTCAAGTCGGACGACGTGGCGGGTCGTACGAAGGTCTATGAGGCCATCGTGCGCGGAGAGGACACATTCGAAGCCGGCATTCCCGAGAGCTTCAACGTGCTCGTCAAGGAAATGCGCTCGCTCGGCCTGAATGTCGAGCTGGTGAACGGCTGATGGGTGAAGTGACAACTCGATGTTTCTCCCCCCGCTTGCGGGGGGAGTGCCCCGAAGGGGAGAGGGGGGTACGTGTCACTTCCCCCCTCCCCGGCCTTCGGCCGGACCTCCCCCGCAGAGCGGGGGAGGAAAGCGCGGGTGGCGGTTTCAACGGAATTGCGAACCTTCTCTCCGAGAGAGGAAACAAATGAATCAAGAGCTGCTGAACATCTTTCAGGCGGGCAAGGAAGTTCCGACCTTCGACCGGATTCGCATTTCGCTTGCGAGTCCCGACCAGATTTTGCGCTGGTCGCATGGCGAGATCAAAAAGCCCGAGACGATCAATTACCGTACCTTCAAGCCCGAGCGCGACGGATTGTTCTGCGCGCGCATCTTCGGGCCCGTGAAGGATTACGAATGCTTGTGCGGCAAGTACAAGCGGATGAAGTACAAGGGCATCGTCTGCGAAAAGTGCGGCGTCGAAGTGACGGTGCAGAAGGTGCGTCGCGACCGCATGGGCCACATCGAGCTGGCCTCGCCCGTGGCACATATCTGGTTCCTCAAATCACTGCCGTCGCGCATCGGCCTGATGCTCGACATGACGCTGAAGGACCTCGAGCGCGTCCTCTATTTCGAGAACTATGTCGTGATCGAACCGGGGCTCACGCCGCTCAAGGAGCGTCAGCTCCTGTCGGAAGACGAATACTACCGTTCGCAGGACGAGTATGGCGGGGACAGCTTTACCGCCATGATCGGCGCGGAAGCCATTCGCACGCTTTTGCAGGCGATCGACCTCGAGAAGCTGCGAGACTGGTTGCGCACGGAGATCGCGGGCTGTAACGGCGGCGAAAAGCCGAAGAAGCTCGTAAAGCGGCTCAAGGTCGTCGAGGCGTTTCTCGAATCCGGCAATCGTCCGGAATGGATGATCCTGACTGCTGTCCCGGTCATACCGCCGGAGCTTCGGCCGCTCGTGCCGCTCGACGGCGGTCGCTTTGCGACGTCGGACCTCAATGATCTCTATCGCCGTGTGATCAATCGCAACAACCGTTTGAAGCGGCTGATCGAGCTCAAGGCGCCCGACATCATCGTGCGCAACGAAAAGCGGATGCTGCAGGAAGCGGTAGACGCGCTGTTCGATAACGGCCGGCGCGGCCGCGTGATCACGGGCGCGAACAAGCGCCCGCTGAAATCGCTTGCCGACATGCTGAAGGGCAAACAGGGCCGCTTCCGCCAGAACCTGCTCGGCAAGCGCGTCGACTATTCGGGCCGTTCGGTGATCGTGGTTGGTCCCGAACTCAAGCTGCATCAATGCGGGCTGCCCAAGAAGATGGCGCTCGAACTGTTCAAGCCGTTCATCTATTCGCGGCTTGAGGCAAAGGGTTTCTCGCAGACCGTCAAACAGTCAAAGAAACTGGTGGAGAAAGAGAAGCCGGAAGTCTGGGATATCCTCGAAGAGGTGATCCGCGAGCATCCGGTGCTGCTCAATCGCGCGCCGACGCTGCATCGCCTCGGCATCCAGGCCTTCGAGCCGGTGCTGATCGAAGGCAAGGCGATCCAGCTTCATCCGCTGGTCTGCACGGCGTTCAACGCCGACTTCGACGGCGACCAGATGGCGGTCCATGTGCCGCTGTCTCTGGAAGCACAGCTCGAGGCGCGCGTCCTCATGATGTCGACAAACAACATCCTGAGCCCCGCGAACGGCAAACCGATCATCGTTCCGACGCAGGATATTGTGCTCGGTCTTTACTACCTGTCGCAGGAACGCGAGAACGAACCCGGCCAAGGCATGGTGTTCAACGACATCGGCGAGATCGAGCACGCGCTGTTTTCCGACGCGGTCACCCTGCATGCAAAGGTCGAGGCGCGCTACAAAACCGTGGATCAGGAGGGCAAGCCGATCATCCGCCGCGTCAAGTCGACGCCGGGCCGGCTGATGATAGCCGAGCTCCTGCCGCGCAATCCGAAAATCCCGTTCGAACTCGCCAACCGCCTGCTGCGCAAGCAGGAGATCAGCCAGCTGATCGACGAGGTCTATCGCCATTGCGGCCAGAAAGAGACGGTGCTGTTCGCCGACGCGATCATGGCGCTGGGCTTCCGCGAAGCGTGCAAGGCCGGCATCTCGTTCGGCAAGGACGACATGGTGGTGCCGGCGACGAAGGAGAAGCTGATCGAGGATACGCGCCATCGCGTGCGCGAGTACGAGCAGCAATATCAGGAAGGCCTGACCACGGACAAAGAGAAGTACAATCTCGTCATCGACATCTGGTCGAAGTGCACCGACGAAGTCGCCAAGAAAATGATGGATGAGATCTCGCAGCCGCGCGTCGATCCGAAGAGCGGCCGCATCGAAGAGATGAACTCCATCTACATGATGTCGCATTCGGGTGCGCGCGGTTCGCCGCAGCAGATGAAACAGCTGGCCGGCATGCGCGGACTGATGGCGCGTCCCTCGGGCGAAATCATCGAGACGCCGATCCTTTCCAACTTCAAGGAAGGGCTGTCGGTGATGGAGTACTTCAACTCCACGCACGGTGCGCGCAAGGGACTGGCCGACACGGCGCTCAAGACGGCGAACTCGGGTTATCTGACGCGCCGCCTCGTGGACGTGGCGAACGACTGCATCATCACGACGGAAGATTGCGGCACCAAACACGGTGTCAGCGTGCAGGCCGAAATCGATGGCGGACAGGTCGTGTCGTCGCTGTCGGAACGTATCCTCGGGCGCACGGCGGCCGAGGACGTCAAGCATCCCGAGACCGGCGATGTCATCGTGCGCCGCGGACGGGAGATCGGCGAGGATCTCGCCGAGAAGATCGAGAACGCGAACATCCAGAAGGTGCGCGTGCGCTCGGTGCTCTCCTGCGAACTCACGGACGGCGTGTGCGGCAAGTGTTACGGCCGCGATCTCGCACGCGGAACCTCGGTCAATATCGGCGAGGCGGTGGGCGTCATTGCCGCGCAGTCGATCGGCGAACCGGGCACGCAGCTTACGATGCGCACCTTTCATATCGGAGGTGCGGCGCAGGTGGCGGGTCAGTCGAAGATCGAGGCGAGCTATGACGGCACGATCAAGATCATCAACCGCAAACTGGTGAAGAACTCCGATGGCGAGATGGTCGCGATGGCGCGCAACATGCAGGTTGCCATCGTCGATCCGAAAGGCCAGGAGCGCGCGTCCTACCGCATCGTGTACGGCGCGAAGCTCAAGGTGGACGAAGGCCAGGCGGTGAAGCGTGGCGACCGGTTGGCGGAATGGAATCCCAACAGCCTTCCGGTGCTCACGGAAATCGACGGCATCGTGCGCTACGAAGACCTGGTGACAGGCATTTCGCTGAAAGAAGTAGCGGACGAAAAAACCGGTGTGTCCAACAAGGTCGTTATGGACGCGCGGGGCACGGGCTCGAAGACGCAGGACCTTCGGCCGGCCCTCATGCTGGTGGATGCCAAAGGCAAACCGCTCATGCTGCCGACAGTTGGTGAAGTTCGCTACCCGTTGTCGGTAGATGCAATTCTCTCTGTCGAGGATGGGTCGTCCGTGAAGGCCGGCGACGTTCTTGCCCGCCTGCCGACCGAAGGCGCCAAGACACGCGACATCACGGGTGGTCTGCCGCGCGTTGCCGAATTGTTTGAAGCACGCAAGCCGAAGGAATGCGCGGTGCTTGCCGAGGCCGAGGGCTTCGTCGAATTCGGCAAGGACTACAAGAACAAGCGCCGCGTCATCGTGAAACCGAAGAACGAGAAGGGCGAGCCCGTCGAATATCTGATCCCGAAGGGCAAGCATGTCAGTGTTCGCGAGGGCGACTTTGTCGAGAAGGGTGATTACATCGTCGAGGGCAATCCTTCGCCGCATGATATCCTCCGGATCAAGGGCGTCGAGGAACTGGCGACCTATCTCGTCAAGGAAATCCAGGACGTCTATCGGCTGCAGGGCGTGAAGATCAACGACAAACACATCGAAGTGATCGTCCGCCAGATGATGCAGAAGATGGAAATCATCAATGGCGGCGACACCACGCTGCTTGCCGGCGAGCAGGTCGATCTTCTCGAGATGAGCGACGCCAACAAGAAGGCAACGGAACTTGGCGGGAAAGTTGCCGAGGGACGGCCGGTCCTGCTTGGCATCACCAAGGCGTCGCTGCAGACTCGCTCGGTGTTCTCGGCCGCTTCGTTCCAGGAGACGACGCGCGTTCTTACCGACGCGGCCGTCAACGGCAAGGTCGATACGCTCGAAGGACTCAAGGAGAATGTGATCGTGGGCCGCCTTATTCCGGCCGGAACCGGTGGTGCGATCGCGAGGCTTCGCAATATCGCCACCGAGCGCGATCAGGTGATCCAGGCCGAGCAGGCACAGGGCCAGCCGGCCCAGATCGAAGGACCGGCCCAGGCTGCCGAGTAGTTGTTGAACTTCGAAATACGAAGCCGCCCGGAGTGATCCGGGCGGCTTTTTATTTGTTACCTCCGCGCTTGCGCGAGGTCTTTATGCTGGGCGGGACGCGGCAGTAACCGTGCGCCCAGGACTACCAGCGGCACCAGCGGCACAAGAAACGACAGGTGGTACCAGACTGGTAATTTGGACCATATGAAGAAGAGGTGAAACGGCAGGAACGGCGCGAGTATGAGGCCGCCCGCGATCCAGGGTGCCCAGCGGTTCTCCGGAGCAATCGCGCCAACCACCATACCGGCGGCGAGCGCGGCGGCGACCGCAATCAGAAGGCGCCAGATCTTCATCGCAAGCGTAAACGTGAGCGCGTGCTCAACTGCGGGGGTGTAGCCAGGCAACCACAGTCTCAGACCGATATTCAGCACTGTCGCAACCACCCACCAGGCCACGAATCCCGCGATGACCCCGCCTATCGTCCGCCACATATCTCGTCCCCATCTCTTGCATTACTGAAACTTGAATAGTCTAATTAAACTATGAAAGCAAGGCTCCTCATTCTTGGCGTGCTGCATAGGGGTGATTTTCATCCCTACGAGATCAAGCGCCGGCTCGAGAACGCGATGGTCGAGTGCTACATCGACGTGGATGTGGGGACCCTCTATTACGCGACCCGGCAACTTGAAAAAGAAGGGTTGATTTCGGCGGTCAGCCAGGAGCGTGTCGCGCGCGGGGGCATGCGCACGGTTTACAGCGTCACCGAACAGGGAAGGCTGGAGTTTCGCCGGCTGCTGCACGGGCAGTTCGAACAAGACGGGCCGGTATCGCAGACATTATATGGCGCTCTTCTCTTTCTGCACCTTTGCGACCTGGCCATTGTCGAAGCGCTGGTCCGAAAGAAGATTGCCGGCCTTGACAAACAGATTGCCAAGCTGGGTCCGGTCCGCGAGAAATTGTCCGAAGTTCTGTCGACGGGGGGCGACTATCTTCTTCGGCATCTCGACCGGCAAAGACGGCTCGACCGCGATTGGCTCAAAGAATTGCTCGCCGATATCGAGGCCCGCCGCGTGCGCGATGTCGCCAGGCCCGATAAACTGGGCTCAAACGCGGGATAGGGCGGGGATCCGGCGGCGTAGGTGCGGAGCGCCTGCTGCCCGGTCCAGCCGCCGGCTGCCCGAACTGGAAATATCCTTTCTTCGGGGTTGACCGGACAGGGGCACGAATCTATACAGCCGGACCTTCATGGACAGGCCGTCGGCGCTTACCGGCGCCGAAACGCTGGCTCGAAGTCAGTCTAGGAAGTGTGAACTGCGCGATTGGGCGGAATTCCCCCAATCCTCCGCAAAGTCGGGGCGGCCCGGGTGGGCCGGCCCGTTGGTTTGTTTGTTGGATCGCGCTTGACGCGACGGAATGTGGAAACAGGAATGCCGACGATCAACCAGTTAATTCGCAAGCCGCGCGGCGAAAAGCCGAAGCGCAACAAGGTGCCGGCACTGACCGGCTGTCCGCAGAAGCGCGGCGTCTGCACGCGCGTCTATACGACGACCCCGAAGAAGCCCAACTCGGCGCTGCGCAAGGTCGCGAAGGTGCGGCTGACCAACGGCTACGAAGTCGTGAGCTATATCCCGGGCGAAGGCCACAATCTGCAGGAACACTCCGTCGTGTTGCTCCGTGGCGGCCGCGTGAAAGACCTTCCGGGCGTCCGCTATCACATCATTCGTGGCGTCCTCGATACGCAGGGCGTCAAGGACCGCAGACAGCGCCGTTCGCTCTACGGCGCCAAGCGGCCGAAGTGATCTGAGCGAAGCGAAGATCATCCCGGCCGAATAACCGGGATCGATCAAGGGAAGAGAAGAGACAGGAAAGAAACATATGGCCCGTCGCCGCCGCGCTGAACGCCGTGAAATCGTACCCGACGCCAAGTATGGCGATTTCGTGCTCGCGAAATTCATGAACAGCCTGATGTATCACGGCAAGAAAGCTGCCGCGGAACGGATCATCTATGGCGCGTTCGACGCGATGCAGTCGAAGACCAAACAGGATCCGCTGCAGCTCTTTCACGAGGCGCTGCGCAATGTGAGCCCGGCACTGGAAGTGCGCTCGCGGCGCGTGGGTGGCGCAACCTATCAGGTTCCCGTCGAAGTGCGTCAGGACAGAAGCCGTGCGCTTGCGATTCGCTGGCTCATCAATGCTTCGCGCGCGCGCAACGAGCCGACCATGATGGGCCGGCTGTCGGGCGAACTCATGGATGCCGCAAACAATCGCGGTTCGGCCGTCAAGAAGCGTGAAGACACGCACAAGATGGCCGAAGCAAACCGTGCCTTCTCCCACTACCGCTGGTGATGCGTAAGTAGTTCAAGGACTGAAGTAATGGCCCGCACGACCCCGCTCGAGAAGTACCGCAATATCGGCATTGCCGCGCATATCGATGCCGGCAAGACGACGACGACCGAGCGCATCCTTTATTACACCGGCAAGAGCCACAAAATCGGCGAAGTCCATGACGGCGCCGCGACCATGGATTTCATGGAGCAGGAGCAGGAGCGCGGCATCACCATTACGTCGGCCGCGACGACCTGTTACTGGAACGACCATCGCATCAACATCATTGATACGCCGGGCCACGTCGATTTCACGATTGAAGTCGAACGTTCCATGCGCGTGCTCGACGGCGCGGTGGCAGTCTTCGACGCAGTTGCCGGTGTCGAGCCGCAATCCGAGACTGTTTGGCGCCAGGCCGACAAATATCACGTTCCGCGCATTTGTTTTGTGAACAAGATGGATCGCATCGGTGCGGATTTTCCGCGCTGTATCGCCATGATGATCGATCGGCTGGGTACGCGTCCGATGATTCTGACATGGCCGATCGGCTCGGAGAGCGAGTTCAGGGGCCTGGTCGATATCGTTCGCATGAAAGCGATCGTCTGGCATGACGAGCAGCTGGGCGCGAAGTTCGACGAAGTCGAAATACCCGACGATCTGAAGGCCAAGGCCGAGGAGTTGCACACGCAGCTTGTCGAGATGGCCGTGGAAGAAGACGAAGAGCTTCTGGGCGCTTATCTCGACGGCAAAATGCCGACGGTGGAGCAGCTCAAAGTCTGCATTCGCAAGGGCGCGATCGCTTTCCATTTTGTCCCCGTGATGTGCGGCTCGGCCTTCAAGAACAAGGGCGTCCAGCCGCTGCTTGACGCGGTCGTCGATTACCTTCCCTCGCCGCTCGACATTCCGGCAGTTGAAGGAACGATACCTGGCAAGGACGAGGTCGTTGTACGTCCGGCCGACGACAAAGCGCCGTTCTCGGGTCTCGCATTCAAGATCATGGACGATCCGTTCGTCGGCTCCATCACGTTTGTGCGCGTCTATTCTGGCTCGGTTTCTTCCGGCACGGGTGCGCTCAATTCGGTCAAGGACAAGAACGAACGCGTCGGCCGTATGCTGCTGATGCATGCCAACAGCCGCGAAGACGTGAAGGAAGCCAACGCCGGCGACATCGTGGCCTTTGCCGGCCTGAAATACACGACAACGGGCGAGACGCTTTGCGATCCAAACAATCCGGTGATTCTGGAAAGGATGGAATTTCCCGATCCCGTCATCGAAGTGGCCATTGAACCGAAGACGAAGGCCGACCAGGAAAAAATGGGCATGGCGCTTGCGCGTCTGGCCCAGGAAGATCCGTCGTTCCGCGTGTCCACCGATCAGGAATCGGGACAGACAATTCTGAAGGGGATGGGCGAACTTCATCTCGACATCAAGGTCGACATTCTGCGTCGTACTTACAAAGTCGAGGCGAATGTCGGTGCGCCGCAGGTTGCGTATCGCGAAACGCTGTCGAAGCCGGTGACGATCCAGTACACGCACAAGAAACAGACCGGCGGTTCGGGCCAGTTCGCCGAAGTGAAGATCGCGTTCGAGCCGCTGCCGCCGGGTTCGGGTTTTGTGTTCGAGAACGACGTTGTCGGCGGTTCGATACCAAAGGAATTCATTCCGTCGGTCGAAAAGGGCATCAGGGCGCAGAAAGAGTCGGGACTGATGGCGGGATTTCCCGTGATCGATTTCCAGGCGCGCCTGATCGACGGCAAATATCACGAAGTGGACTCCAACGCGCTCACCTTCGATATCGCGGCGCGTGCGGCATTCCGCGAACTCGGCACCAAGGGCGCTGTCAAATTGCTTGAGCCGATCATGAATGTCGAAGTCGTTACGCCGGAAGATTTTCTGGGCGGCGTGATCGGCGACCTGAATTCGCGGCGCGGTCAGGTGCAGGGAACGGATTCGCGCGGCAATGCGCAGGTTGTTACTGCCATGGTTCCGCTCGCGAATATGTTCGGTTATATCAACAATCTGCGTTCCATGACCCAGGGGCGCGCCCAGTACACGATGCAGTTCGATCACTACGAGCAGGTCCCGCAAGCAATCGCGGATGAAGTCAAAGCGAAATACGCCTAAGAAACTGTCAGGAGGCCCAATATGGCAAAGAGCAAATTCCAGCGGAACAAACCGCACTGCAACATCGGCACCATCGGTCACGTGGACCATGGCAAGACGTCGTTGACGGCTGCCATTACGAAAATCCTGGCTGAAACGGGCGGCGCGACATTCACGGCCTACGACCAGATCGACAAAGCGCCGGAAGAGAAGGCGCGCGGCATCACGATCTCCACGGCGCATGTGGAATACGAGACCGACAAGCGTCACTACGCCCATGTCGACTGCCCGGGCCATGCCGACTATGTGAAAAACATGATCACCGGCGCAGCCCAGATGGACGGCGCGATCCTGGTTGTTTCCGCAGCGGACGGCCCGATGCCGCAAACCCGCGAGCATATTCTTCTGGCCCGTCAGGTCGGCGTGCCGGCGCTGGTCGTGTTCCTGAACAAAGTCGACATGGTCGACGATCCCGAGTTGCTGGAACTCGTCGAGATGGAAGTGCGCGAGCTTCTGTCGAGCTACAATTTCCCGGGAGATACGATCCCGATCGTGCAGGGCTCCGCGCTGTGCGCGCTGGAGGATCGCGAACCCAAGCTTGGTCGCGATGCCGTTCTTGCGCTCATGAACGCTGTGGACGAAGGTATTCCGCAGCCGGAACGCCCCATCGACATGCCGTTCATGATGGCGATCGAAGACGTATTTTCGATCTCCGGCCGCGGCACCGTTGTGACCGGCCGTATCGATCGCGGCATCGTCAAGGTGGGCGAGGAAGTTGAGATCGTCGGTATTCGTCCGACGCAGAAAACGACGGTTACCGGCGTCGAAATGTTTCGCAAGCTGCTCGATCAGGGCCAGGCCGGCGACAATGTCGGTTGCCTCCTGCGTGGTGTCGAACGCGAAGGCGTGGAGCGCGGTCAGGTGCTGGCGAAGCCCGGCTCGATCACTCCGCATACGAATTTCAAAGCGGAAGTTTATGTGCTCACCAAGGAAGAAGGCGGGCGTCACACACCGTTCTTCACCAACTACCGTCCGCAGTTCTATTTCCGCACGACCGACGTGACGGGAATCGTGAAGCTGCCGGAAGGCACCGAAATGGTGATGCCGGGTGACAACGTATCGATCGATGTCGAACTGATCGTTCCGATCGCGATGGAGGAGAAGCTGCGCTTCGCCATCCGCGAAGGCGGACGCACGGTGGGATCGGGCGTCGTCGCAAAGATCGTGAAATAAGGCGGCGAAAGCCTCGGACGGATACTGGAGAAATAAAATGCAAGGTCAAAACATCCGTATACGGCTGAAGGCTTTCGACCACCGTATTCTCGACAACTCGACGCGGGAGATCGTCAACACCGCAAAGCGCACGGGCGCGCAGGTCAGGGGCCCCATCCCGCTGCCGACCGATTTCGAGCGCTTCACGGTGAACCGTTCCCCGCATGTGGACAAGAAGAGTCGCGAGCAGTTCGAAATCCGGACTCACAAACGGCTTCTCGACATTATCGATCCCACGCCGCAGACGGTCGACGCGCTGATGAAGCTCGACCTTGCGGCCGGTGTCGATGTCGAGATCAAGCTCTAAAGGAAACGCGGATGCGCACGGGCGTCATCACGCAGAAAGTGGGCATGACTCGACTATTCCTTGAGGATGGTCGGCATGTTCCTGTCACGGTCCTGAAGCTGGATGGCTGTCAGGTCGTGTCGAAGCGGACGGAAGAGAAGGACGGCTACACGGCTGTCCAGCTCGGCAGCGGCTTTGCAAAGACCAAACGGCTGACCCAGGCCGATCGCGGTCGCTTTGCGAAGGCGGAAGTCGAGCCGAAGCGGAAACTGGCAGAGTTTCGTGTCGATGATGCGAACATGCTTGAAGTGGGCGATGTTATTCTCGCCGATCACTTCGTTCCTGGTCAGAAGGTGGATGTCACCGGCATCACCATCGGGCGCGGTTTCACCGGCGCGATGAAGCGTTGGAATTTCCGCGGCCTCGAAGCGAGCCACGGCGTATCGATCTCGCATCGTTCGCTGGGTGGTACGGGTGGCCGCCAGGATCCGGGCAAGACCTTCAAGAACAAAAAGATGCACGGACATTACGGCGTCGATCGCGTCACAACCCAGAACCTCGAAATCGCGAAAGTCGATGTCGAGCGCGGGCTGATCATGATTAAGGGCGCGGTTCCGGGCAGCAAGGGTGGCTGGGTAATGATACGTGACGCTGCCAAGCGTCCGCGCCCCGATGCGGCACCGATGCCTGCTTCCGTACGCAAAGTGGAACGCAGCAGCGCGCCGGCACAGACGGCGGAGGCGTGAGATGAAATCCCAGGTTCTCAATCTTGACGCCGACGGAACGACCGAAATCGAACTCAAGGATTCGATATTCGGGCTCGAGCCCCGCACGGACCTCATTCAGCGCGTGGTCGTGTGGCAGCTCGCCAAGCGCCGCGCCGGTACGCACAAGGTTCTCACCCGTGGTGAAATCAACCGCACCAAGAAGAAGCTCTACAAACAGAAGGGCACTGGTCAGGCGCGGCATGGCGCACGCTCCGCGCCGTTGTTTGTCGGCGGCGCCAAGGCGATGGGACCGGTGCAACACAGCCATGCCTTCGATCTGCCGAAGAAAGTACGTGCGCTTGGTTTGCGTCACGCGCTTTCGGCAAAAGCAAAGGGTGGCTCGCTCGTCGTGATCGAAACCGCGAAAGCGGAAAACATCAAGACGAAGGAACTGGCGAAGCGTCTCGGCAAGATCGGCGCGGAAAACGCACTGATCGTCGATGGCGAGTTCGACGGGAATTTCGCACTGAGCGCCCGCAATCTTCCGGGAGTTGGCCTTCTGCGGACGGCCGGCCTGAATGTTTACGACATCCTTCGTCGCGAAAAGCTGGTGCTGACGCGTGCGGCTGTTACCGCGCTTGAGGAGCGGCTGTCATGAATAATTATGACGTCATCCTTTCACCGGTCATCACCGAAAAGGCGACCAAGCTCAGCGAGACTAACCAGGTGGTTTTCCGTGTGGCGCCGGCGGCCACGAAGCCGCAGATCGCGAAGGCCGTGGAGAGCCTGTTCAAAGTAAAAGTGAAGGCGGTCAATACGATCAAACAGAAGGGCAAGACCAAGCTCTTTCGTGGCCGTCCCTACCAGCGTAGCGATGTCAAAAAAGCGGTCGTAACCCTCCAGGAGGGCTACCAGATCGATATTACCACGGGGCTCTGAAATGGCGCTCAAGCAATACAAGCCAACCACGCCGGGCCAGCGCCAGTTGGTGCTTGTCGACAGGTCCCAGCTGCACAAGGGCGGTCCGGTCAAGAATCTTACCGAAGGCCAGACGCGCAATGGCGGCCGCAACAACACCGGCCGCGTCACGGTGCGCTGGCAGGGTGGCGGTCACAAGCAGCGTTATCGCCTGATCGACTTCAAGCGCCGCAAGTTTGATATGCCGGCGCGCGTCGAGCGGCTGGAATACGATCCCAACCGCACTTCGTTCATTGCGCTGCTGAAATACAAGGACGGCGAACTCGCCTACATCCTGGCGCCGCAGCGGCTTGCCGTTGGCGATACGGTGATTTCGGGCGAGCGCGTCGACGTGAAGCCCGGCAATGCCATGCGGCTGTCGTCCATTCCCGTCGGCACCATCGTGCACAACGTGGAAATGAAGCCGGCCAAAGGCGGCCAGATCGCGCGTTCCGCGGGCACCTATGTGCAATATCTCGGTCGCGATGGCGGCTACGCGATGCTGCGTCTTAATTCGGGCGAAGTGCGCCGCGTACCGCTCGAATGCATGGCGACCATCGGGGCCGTGTCGAACCCGGATCACATGAACGAAATCATCGGCAAAGCGGGTCGCAACGTCTGGAAGGGCCGTCGCCCCAATGTGCGAGGTACGGCGATGAACCCCATCGACCATCCGCATGGCGGTGGCGAAGGCCGCACCAAGGGCGGACGTCATCCGGTGACGCCGTGGGGCAAACCGACCAAAGGCGCCCGCACGCGCAAGAACAAGCGCACCACGAAATTCATCATACGTTCGCGGCACGCGAAGAAGGCGTAAGGGTAATTAGATGACTCGTTCAGTCTGGAAAGGCCCGTTTGTCGACGGTTATCTGCTGAAGAAGGCAGAAGCTACGCGCGGTTCCGGCCGCAAGGACGTGATCAAGACCTGGTCGCGGCGTTCGACAATTCTGCCGCAATTCGTTGGTCTCACATTCGGTGTCCATAACGGACGCAAGCACATTCCGGTGCTGGTGACGGAAGACATGGTCGGTCACAAGCTCGGTGAGTTTGCCCCGACGCGCACATTCTACGGCCACTCGGCCGACAAGAAGGCAAAGAGGGCTTAAATGGGCAAGAAAACGCGCGCGCGCGTCCTTCCTGCGGACAAGGCTCAAGCCATCGGCCGGTCGATCCGGACGAGCCCGCGCAAGCTCAACCTTGTCGCGCAATCGATCCGCGGCAAATCGGCGGAGCAGGCGCTGAACGAACTGACCTTTTCGCCCAAGCGCGTGGCGCGGGACGTGAAGAAGGTTCTGCAGTCCGCAATTGCGAACGCCGAAAACAATCACGATCTCGACGTGGACGATCTGGTCGTCAGCGAAGCGAGCGTCGGCAAGAACATGGTGTTGAAACGCTTTCACGCGCGCGCACGCGGTCGCGGCGCAGGCATTCAGAAGCCTTTTGCGCAGGTGACCATCGTCGTGGAGCAGAAGCGCGAAGAAGAAAAGAAAACAACGACCAAACGCGGCCGCAATACATCGGCGGCAGCAAGGGAGACGGCCTGATGGGCCAGAAAGTCAATCCGACGGGCCTCCGGCTCGGCATCAACCGTACCTGGGACTCGCGCTGGTATGCGGGCAAGAAGGACTACGGACGGCTGCTGCAGGAAGACATCAAGATACGCAATCATCTCGCCGAGCGTCTGAAGCAGGCGGGCGTATCGCGGATCGTCATCGAGCGGCCGCACAAAAAGTGCCGTATCACGATCCATTCGGCGCGTCCCGGTGTCGTGATCGGCAAGAAGGGCGCCGACATCGAAAAGCTCAAGAACGATGTGCAGCGCTTCACGAGCGATGAAGTGCATCTGAACATCGTTGAAATCCGCAAGCCGGAAATCGACGCGAAGCTGGTCGCAGAAAATATCGCGCAGCAGCTTGAGCGCCGCGTGGCCTTCCGCCGCGTGATGAAGCGCGCCGTGCAATCGGCGATGCGGCTTGGTGCGCAGGGCATTCGCATCAATTGCGGCGGCCGGCTCGGCGGCGCGGAAATCGCCCGCATGGAATGGTACCGCGAAGGCCGCGTTCCTCTGCATACGCTGCGCGCCGATGTGGATTACGGCGTGGCGACCGCGAAGACGACTTATGGCACCTGCGGCGTGAAGGTTTGGATCTTCAAGGGCGAGATCATGGAGCACGACCCGATGGCGGTGGAACGCCGCCAGGCGGAAGCTTCCGATCCCAATCGTTCTGCCGGCTCCGGACGCTCGCAGCAGGCGCCTGCACACTGACGGATTGAAACGATGCTACAGCCCAGCCGCACCAAATTTCGCAAACAGCACAAGGGGCGCATTCATGGCGCCGCCAAGTCCGGAACGTCGCTGACATTCGGCGCCTTCGGCCTGAAGGCTCTGGAGCCGGAGCGGATCACAGCGCGCGAGATCGAAGCCGCGCGCCGCGCGATTACGCGTCACATGAAGCGCGCCGGCCGCGTGTGGATCCGCGTATTTCCGGATGTGCCGGTTTCCAAGAAGCCGGCCGAAGTACGCATGGGATCGGGCAAGGGCGCGCCGGAATACTGGGTGGCCAGGATCAAGCCGGGCCGGATCCTGTTCGAGCTCGACGGGGTGGACACGGAAACCGCGAAGGAAGCTCTGCGGCTGGGAGCGTCCAAGCTTTCGATCAATACCAAATTTATTGCTCGGCTCGAGGTCTGAGATATGGCGAAGAAACGAACGAAAGACGCCGCCGATCTTCGCTCGGAGACCGTGGACGAACTCGACGACGCGCTTACGAAACTGAAAAAGGAACAGTTCAATCTCCGCTTTCAGCGCGCGAACGGCCAGCTCGAGAATACAAGCCGGGTACGTGTGGTGCGCCGCCAGATCGCGCGCATCCAGACCGTACTTGGTGATCGCCGCCGTAAGGCGGCGCAGTAGAGGCGAAGGAAAGAACATGCCCAAGCGCATACTCCAGGGCGTCGTGGTCAGCGACAAGAACGCCAAGACAGTGGTGGTGAATGTCGAACGCCGCTTCACCCACCCGGTGATGGGGAAGACCGTTCGCCGCTCGAAAAAGTACCACGCCCATGACGAGAACAAGGAGTTCAAGACCGGCGATGTGGTGCGTATCCGCGAGTGCCGTCCGCTCTCCAGGTTGAAGTCCTGGGAAGTGATTGGTCGCGTCGGCGCGCAGGAACGCGGCACGGGAGGCCATTCATGATCCAGATGTCGACCGAGCTGGAGGTGGCCGACAATTCGGGCGCGCGCCGCGTGATGTGCATCAAGGTGCTGGGCGGATCCCATCGCCGGTATGCCGATGTCGGCGACACCATTGTGGTCAGCGTCAAGGAAGCCATTCCACGCGGCCGCGTGAAGAAAGGCGAAGTGCTCAAAGCGGTGATCGTGCGCACCGCCAAAGGCGTGCGCCGCCCCGACGGAAGTCTGATCCGATTCGATTCCAACGCAGCCGTGCTGGTCAACAATCAGAACGAGCCGATCGGCACGCGCATCTTTGGCCCCGTCACCCGCGAGCTTCGCTCCAAGAACCACATGAAGATCATTTCGCTCGCGCCGGAGGTGCTGTGATGGCCGCACGGATTCGCAAAGGCGACCGGGTTGTCGTGCTCACCGGTCGCGACAAGGGTAAAAAGGGCGAAGTGCTGAGGCTTTATACGAAGGATGAGCGCGCGCTTGTTTCCGGTGTGAATATCGTCAAGCGCCATCAGCGCCAGACTCAGCGCCAGCAGGCCGGGATCATCAGCAGGGAATCGCCGATCCATCTTTCCAACATCGCGCATGCCGATCCCAGTACGGGCGAGGCGACGCGGATCGGCTTCAAGATGGAAGGCAACCGCAAGGTTCGCTTCGCAAAGAAATCCGGTGAGGTCATAGATGTCTGAGAAGGGCGCGAAAGAACCGCGCGCAAAGAAACAGTCTCAGCCGCCCGGCAATGCCGACGGCAAGAAGGCTGCGAAGGCAAAGAAGGCGGAAGTCGCAAAGGGTGTCGAATCGGCAGACGCGGCACGCGATGCCGACTACGTGCCGCGCTTCAAGAAGCGATATGAGGAAGTCATCCGGCCCGCGCTGCAGGAGGAGTTTGGTTATACCAACGCCATGCAGGCGCCGCGGATCGAGAAGATCGTCCTCAATATCGGTGCGGGCGAAGCGGCCGGCGACCAGAAGAAGATTCAGTCGGCCGTGAACGATCTGACCGCGATCGCAGGCCAGAGGGCTGTGATCACGCGTGCGAAGAAAGCCATTGCGACCTTCAAGATCCGGCAGGGGCTGCCGATCGGCGTGAAGGTCACGCTGCGCCGCGATCGTATGTACGAATTCCTGGACCGGCTGGTCACGATGACGCTGCCGCGCGTGCGCGATTTCCGCGGCTTGAACGGAAAGAGCTTCGACGGCAACGGCAACTACGCGCTGGGCCTCAAGGAACATATCGTCTTCGTCGAAATCGACTATGACAAGACCGAGAATGTCTGGGGCATGGACATCATCATCAACACGTCCGCCAGGACGGACGCGGAAGCGAAAGCACTTCTCAAGGGCTTTCAGTTTCCGTTCATCAACTGAGACGGGACCCGTATGGCAAAGCTGAGCCAGATCAACCGCAACAGGAAGCGCGAACAGATGGTGGCGCGCTATGCCGCGAAACGTGCGGCGCTGAAGGCGAAGACGGAGGATATGTCGGTTCCTCCCGAGGAGCGCTTTGCGGCGCATCTGAAACTTGCGGAGTTGCCGCGCAACTCGTCCAAGACGCGCGTGCATCATCGTTGCGAACTGTCGGGTCGCGCGCGCGGTTATTATCGCAAGGTCAAGCTGTCGCGCATTGCGCTGCGTGAACTCTCGAATTTCGGGCAGATTCCCGGCATGACCAAGGCAAGCTGGTAGGAGATTCCATATGGCGATAACCGATCCCATCGGCGATCTTCTGACGCGCATCCGCAATGGCCAGCTGCGCGGCATGTCCAAGGTGAAATCGCCGAACTCGCGCCAGCGGGTTCGTTTGCTCGACGTGCTGCAGGCCGAAGGCTTTATCCGCGGTTATGCGGAAGTGGAGTTCAAGGACGGCCAGCGAGAGCTCGAGATCGAGCTTAAATATCATGAGGGCCGTCCGGTCATTCGCGAATTGAAGCGCGTTTCGACACCCGGCCGGCGTGTGTATGCATCGGTGAGCGATCTGCGCCCGCACCGCAGCGGTCTGGGCGTTTCCATCGTCTCCACACCGCAGGGCGTGATGACGGATACTTCGGCGCGCGAAAAGAATGTCGGCGGCGAAGTTCTCTGTCACGTGTTCTAGGCGGCGAGCAACGGAGTAGAAACAAATGTCCCGCATCGGCAAGAGGCCGGTCCCGCTGCCCAACGGCGTTACAGCCACGGTGGACGGCAAATTAGTTCGGGTCAAAGGCCCGAAAGGCGAATTGAGCGTCCGTCTTGCCGACGAAGTCGAGGCAAGCGTGGATGCAGACGGTGTCGTCGTTGCGCCGCGCGAAGGGGTGGAACGCGGCCGGCAGATGTGGGGGTTGAGCCGTACGCTCGTGAACAACCTCGTCACGGGCGTTACCCAGGGTTTCACGCAGAAGCTTGAAATCAACGGCGTCGGCTATCGTGCTGCCGTGCAGGGGAAAAATCTGCAATTGCAGCTCGGCTTCAGCCACGACGTACTCTATCCGATTCCGGACGGTATCGGCATTGTCTGTGAAAAACCGACGATGATCGCCGTAAGCGGAATCGACAAGCAGCTGGTAGGCCAGGTGTCGGCGGAAATTCGTGGATACCGGCCGCCCGAACCGTACAAGGGCAAGGGCGTCAAATATGCGGGGGAACGTATCCTTCGCAAGGAAGGCAAGAAGAAATAGCCATGACGCGCGAATCAGATTTGTTTGCGAGGCGCAAACGGCGCACCCGCTATAGTATCCAGCAGTCGGCGAACGGCCGGCCGCGCCTGTCGATTTTCCGGTCGGGCCGCCATATCTATGCCCAGCTCATCGACGACCGCGAAGGTTCGACGCTGGCGACGGCATCGACGAACGAAAAGGCAGACCGTCCGGCAAAGACCTGGAATGTCGAGGCGGCGACGGTGGTCGGAAAGAAGATCGCCGAGCGGGCAATCGCCAAAGGGATCAAACAGGTTGTGTTCGACCGCGGCGGCTATATCTATCACGGGCGCGTCAAGGCGCTGGCGGATTCGGCGCGCGAAAGCGGCCTGGAATTTTGAGCGAAGGAACGGCAGATGGCGCGTGAACGTGAACCCCGGCAGCGCGAAGAACGCGACAACGAATTTGTCGACCGGCTGGTACATATCAATCGCGTAGCAAAAGTAGTGAAAGGCGGCCGCCGCTTCGGCTTTGCGGCTCTCGTCGTGGTAGGCGATCAGCGCGGCCGGGTCGGCTTTGGTCATGGCAAGGCGCGCGAAGTGCCGGAAGCGATCCGCAAGGCGACCGATGCCGCCAAGCGCGCCATGGTGCGCGTGCCGCTGAAGGACGGGCGCACGCTGCATCACGAGACGCGCGGTCATCATGGAGCGGGCAAAGTTCTGGTGCGGCCTGCCCCGGCGGGTACGGGCATCATCGCAGGCGGCCCGATGCGCGCCGTGTTCGAGTCTCTGGGCGTCGGCGACGTCGTCGCCAAGTCCCTCGGTACCTCCAATCCGTACAACATGGTGCGTGCGACGTTCGACGCGCTGAAGCTGCAGCAGTCGCCACGCATGGTGGCCCAGCGGCGCGGGCGCAGCGTCAGTGAAATCATCGCGCGACGCGAAGGTGCGCCGAAGGGCGAACAGGCGCCGGCAGGGAGCTGATTATGACGGCCAAGGAAAAAAAGACGGTGACGGTGCGGCAGATCCGCAGCGCCAACCGCCGACCGAAGGAAAAGGCGGCGACTTTGCGCGGGCTCGGCCTCGGCAAGATCCGGCGCACGCGTACGCTTGAGGATACGCCGGCCGTTCGCGGCATGATCCGCGCAGCGGCGAGTCTCGTTGAGGTCGTCGAGGAGAAAAATTCATGAGGCTCAACGAAATCGCCAATAACGAGGGCGCCCATCGCCGCAAAGCGAAGGTGGGCCGTGGTTCCTCGTCAGGTCTCGGCAAAACCTGCGGACGCGGCGTGAAGGGTGCGAAGGCGCGCACCGGCACGAAAGTGTATGGTTTCGAAGGCGGCCAGATGCCGCTTTACATGCGGTTGCCGAAGCGCGGCTTCAACAACATCTTCGCGAATGATTTCGCCGAAGTGGGGCTGGCGCGCATCCAGAAGGCGATCGACGAAAAGAAGCTGGATGCATCGGGCAAGATCACCGAGGAAGCACTGCGGAAATCCGGACTGGCGCGGTCGAGCCGCCACGGTATCCGCTTGCTCGGCGGCGAGTTGAAAGCAAAGCTCGATATCGAGGTTGCGGGCGCATCGTCCGGAGCGGTGGCACAAATCGAGAAAGCCGGCGGTTCGGTTGCACTGACTTTCCGCAAGCCTGTTCACATGAACAAGAAGGGCGAACCGGGAAAGAAAGCACAGCGCCGGGCGAAGTCGAAAGAAAAGCTCGCTGCCCGTGAAGGCTGATCGCATACCATAGAGGCGCGTGGCGGTCCGCCGTACGCCCGCGTAGGATATCCGGGATATCGTCCCTGGAACGGCGGGCGGGGGTGGAGTTCAGGAGCGTCTCATGGCCTCTGCGGCCGAACAACTAGCAGCCAATTTCAATTTCAGGAATCTCGGCAAAGCCAAGGAGCTCCGGGATCGCGTCCTGTTTACGCTAGCGCTTCTGGTTGTCGCGCGGCTTGGCACCTTCATTCCCATGCCGGGAATCGACCCGAGCGAACTGGCCCGGCAATTGGGTCAGCAGCACGGCGGCGTGCTCGACATGTTCAACCTGTTGTCGGGCGGCGCGGTGCAGCGCATGGCGATCTTCGCGCTCGGCATCATGCCCTATATTTCCGCCTCGATCATCATCCAGCTGATGACGACCGTCTTTCCCGAGCTCGAAGCGCTGAAGAAAGAAGGCGAGGTCGGACGCAAGACGATCAACCAGTATACGCGCTACGGCGCGGTGGGGCTTGCGGCGCTGCAGGCTTACGGCATCGCCATCGGTCTCGAGCACTGGGGCAATGTCGTGGTCGATCCCGGTTGGTTCTTCCGTATTTCGGCCGTGATTACGCTTACGGGCGGCACGATCCTGCTGATGTGGATCGGCGAGCAGATAACCAGCCGCGGCGTCGGCAACGGCATCTCCCTGATCATCATGGCGGGTATCATCGCGCGTCTTCCCACCGCGATTTCCCAGCTGTTCGAATCGGCGCGAACCGGCGCCATCGATGTGCCAGAGATCATCCTGATCCTGATCGGCGCGACCCTGCTTGTTCTCTTCATCGTGTTCATCGAGCGCGCGCAGCGCCGGCTGCTTGTGCAATACCCCAAGCGCCAGATGGGCAACCGTATGGTCGGCGGCGAATCCTCGCATCTGCCGCTGAAGTTGAACGTCTCGGGCGTTATTCCTCCGATCTTTGCGTCTTCGATCCTCTTGATGCCGAGCACGGTGGCCAACTTCAACGGCAACAACGTGCCGGACTGGCTGGCGACGATCCTGACCTATATCGGTCCGGGCCGGCCGCTTTATCTGCTGCTGTACGCGGCCATGATCATCTTCTTCTCCTTCTTCTACACCTCGATCATCTTCAATCCGGAAGAGACGGCCGACAATTTGAAGAAGTATGGCGGCTTCATTCCGGGCATCCGTCCCGGCAAAAAGACCGGGGAATATATCGACTACGTGCTGACGCGAATCACGGTTGTGGGATCGGTGTACCTGGCCTTTGTATGCATCATTCCGGAATTCCTGCGCACCAATTACGCGATCCTGACATTTGGCGGCACGTCGATCCTGATTATTGTCAGCGTGACCATGGATACGGTGGCCCAGATCCAGAGCCATCTGATTGCCCAGCAATATGAAGGGCTGATAAAAAAGGCGAAGCTTCGGGGAGTGCGGCGTTGAATCTGGTCCTTTTTGGACCGCCGGGGGCGGGGAAGGGAACGCAAGCGAGAGTACTGCAGGAACGCCGCGGCTGGCCGCAGCTTTCCACGGGCGAGATGCTGCGGGATGCGTGCCGGCGCGGTACGGAGCTTGGCATCAAATGCCGGGAGCTGATGGATCGCGGCGAACTGGTGCCGGACGAGATCGTGGTCGGCATCATCGCCGAGCGGCTCGAACAGCCGGACTGTGCCGACGGGACGGTTTTCGACGGCTTTCCGCGTACCATTGCCCAGGCGGAAGCTCTTGATGCCATGCTCGGCAAGCGCGGGCGGCAGATCGATCGCGTGATAGAACTGAAGGTCAACGACGATATCCTGGTCGCCCGGGTACAACAGCGAATCCGTGACGGCGGACCCTGCCGTGCCGACGATACGCCCGAAACACTGCGCCATCGTCTCGATATTTACTACAAAAGCACGGCTCCGCTCCTGAATTACTACGACGCGCAGGGCAAGCTCGCGAGCGTCGACGGGATGGCGCCCATTACCCAGGTCACGGCCGAGATCGCAAATTTGATCGCTGGCAGGATCGGCACCGGGAGTTCCGCACAAGCGGCAGGTGCTGCGCAAAGTTCTCCCGGGCGCTAGGCGCCAACTGTACCATCCGCTCGGTCCTGCCTATTCTGCCCTCCAGGCAGACAGGGTGTTGTGGTGACGCTCGCGTCGCGCGCGGAGGAGTTTCGTGCATGAGAAATTGGGGCCTGCTTCTTTCGTTGGCTGCGATGATCGGGCCAGGCTTGTCAGTCGCGGATTCTCCGCGGACCGCGCCGAACGTTTCTGAATGCCGGTCGCGCGACAATGGCTCCCAGTCCCGCCTCCTCGAATGCATCTCTGAACAGGATCTTTGGTCCCATCTGAAAGTGTTTCAGAAGATCGCGGACCAAAATCCCGGCCCGGACGGACACGGGAATCGGAATACAGGAACGTCGGGGTACCGCGCGTCGGTCAATTACGTCGCGAAGCTCATGCGCGAAGCCGGATACAAGGTCACCATACAATCCTACATCTGGCGGCACTCCGACATTCTTGGGTTGCCGGTTTTTGACTCGGATGGACATAGTTTCACCCCGTCGAATGAGTGGTTCGTGTCGCGTCTGTCTGGAAGCGGTACTCTGACGGCACTTCTCCAGCCTTTGGACGACGGCGAGAGCGCCAGCGGCTGTTCGCCAGCAGATTTCGCGCGCTTCAAACGCGGCCGGGTTGCACTGCTTGAACGCGGCGGTTGCGACGACGACGAGCAGGTGGTGAACGCCGAGGCTGCCGGAGCAGCAGCTGTTATTATCTACAACCATGCACCGATCGCGAACGACATGAGCCGGGGAGCCTGGCGCAAAGGCAACGCATTCGACGCAAGCCTTGGGGAGCTATCAAAGATTCCTGTTATTGGCGTCACAAGCCATGCGACCGCGGATGAGTTGTTACGTGCGTACAAATCCGGAAATACACCATCGGTGCATATCGATATCCGCACGCGAACCAAATCGGACGTCGATTACAACGTCATTGCGGATGCGCCTCTTGGCAATTCGAAACATGTTGTCGTTCTCGAGGGACATCTCGATGCGATCTACGGCGCCGGCATGCTCGACAACGCATCTGGATCGACGACGATGCTCGAGATTGCCCTCAACCTGGCGCACACGCATACGCGCAACCAGCTTCGCTATATCTGGTTCGGTGGTGAAGAGATCGGTCTTCTCGGCTCCAAATATTACACGCGAAATCTGACGGCGGCGGAAAATCACCGCATCGTTTTCGATATCGATGCGGATGTAACTGCCACGCCCAATTTCGATATCCTTGTCGCCGACCCGAAGAATGCCGGGAACGTGAAGAAATTCCCGCCGAATGTCGTTCCTCAGTCGCGTGTCGGAAATCAGGATTTTATCGACTATTTCCACTCGATCGGCGTTGTGGCCCGCAATGCGAATAATAACGGGACGGATTCCAATGCTTTCAGCAGGGTAGGCATTCCGAATACGGGTATCTACACCCAGCAGGATTGCTGCAAGAAGCAATGGGAGGTCAATCTTTGGGGCGGTTATCGCGGTGACTACGAAGGCGTCGTGCCGGGCTGGCACGAGCAGTGTGTCGATACCGCCCACCGCTGGTGCGACAACCTCTCCAACAATGATCGCTTCGTGTTCGAGCTTGTTTCGAAGGCAGTCGCGGCCGTGACGCTCAAGCTTGCCAATGACGCTTCGCTGGATCACGAAAAGCGGCCCTGAGCTGTCCCTGCGGGATGCGATAGCG
>DATASL010000037.1:0-5058 GCA_036269235.1 Rhizomicrobium sp. | reverse complement strand
TTGTGATTCAAGAGAGGTGGCCTGATTCGAGAGGTGGTCACCGGTGTGGACAGCGAAGAACCGCGAGCGATATGACCGCAGCAAACTGCGCTACCCGAGCGATCTGACGGATGAAGAATGGGCCCATGTGGCGCCATTGATCCCGCCTGCCAAACGCGGTGGGACCAAACGCACGGTCAATGTGCGGGAAGTGATGAATGGGATTATGTACGTCCTGAGCACTGGCTGCCAGTGGCGGGCGGTGCCGAAGGACCTTCCTCCGCGCAGCACGCTTTACGACTACTTCGACCTGTGGAGTTGGGACGGCACGTTGGGGCGCATCCACCACGCGCTCTATGTGGAGTGCAGGGAACACGAAGGGCGCGAAGCCAGTCCCACCGCTGCCATCATCGACAGTCAGAGCGTGAAAAGCGCGGAAAAAGGGGGGTGCATGATGCGCATGGCTACGACGCGGGAAAGAAGATCAAAGGCAAGAAACGCCATCTTCTCGTAGATACGCTCGGCCTCTTGTTGAGTGCTGCTGTTCATTCCGCTGACATCCAGGATCGTGATGGCGCAGCTTACGTGCTCGACAAGCGCACGCGAGCCTTGTTTCCGTTCATTCTGCGCATCTTTGCAGACGCGGGCTATCAGGGACCGCACGCAGCAAAGGTTGCTGCCAAAAGCGGCAACTGGATCATCGAGATCGTCAAGCGTAATGAACTTCACACCTTCGTCGTGTTGCCAAAGCGATGGATTGTCGAACGAACGATCGCGTGGCTCAACCGATGCCGCAGGCTCGCCAGGGACTGGGAGAATTACAATCACAAGGCCCTCGCTTTCTTGTACCTCGCATCAATCCGGCTCATGCTCCGAAAACTATGCAATCCCACCTAATCTTTCCGGACAGACTCTTAGTCACGCGTGCCCGAAACGCAAACACCCGGCGGCTGGTTTGGAGCACCGGGTGCATCAATTCATTCCGGCAAAATCTCCAGCAGGTTCTGATCGGATTTGTCCAGCAAATTCGCAACTGCGAAACGTTTCGTACCCCCTTATTCCGCCTGATTTTGAAGTACAACGTGGCCGTGCCAAATTCCGAATCGTGACGGTCCGCGGGGACCGTGAGAGGGGAGAGAAGAATGTTTTCACGCAAATCGATTGTTCGGATTGGTCTTGGGCTGAGCGTATTGGCGCTTCCGGCCGCGGCCCTTGCCGGCCATGGCAAGGTTGGGCTCTGGGAGATCACCACCCATATGAGTATGCCCGGCATGGCGGCGCAGATTCCGCCCGAAGCCATGGCGCGGATGAAAGCGATGGGCATGCAGATGCCGGGCAACCAGACTTTCACGACGCAGCACTGCATGACTGCCGAGGAAGTGGCGCAGGACAAGCCGCCGCCGATACGCAACACGCAGGATTGCGCCATGAGCAACTATGCCCATGACGCCCACAGCGTGAGCGTGGATATGGTCTGCAAAGGTGAAAACATGATCGGGCAGGGCCGGGTGAGCGTCGCCTATGACAGCGACTCGCATTACAGCGGCAGCTTCACATTCACCGGCACCGCGCATGGGCACCCCGCGAACATGACGGATTCCTTCGAGGGCAAATGGGTCTCGGCCGATTGCGGCTCGGCGAAGTAACACAGACGGATGGCGCCGCCCGCCTCGCGGAATATCTGCGGGCGGCGCGCAATACCGTCTTCTTCACCGGCGCCGGCATTTCGACCGAATCGGGAATTCCGGATTTCCGTTCGCCCGGCGGAATCTGGACCCGGATGGCACCCGTTTCCTATGACGACTTTGTGTCCTCCGCCGGCATGCGCAAGGAAGCGTGGCGGCGCCGTTTCGCCATGGAGGAAATGTTCGCGCGCGTGCGGCCGAATGCGGGGCATGAAGCCGTCGCAGCCTTGGTCGCGCGCGGTCTTGCGAGCCATGTGATCACACAGAACATCGACGATCTTCATCGGATGTCGGGGATTCCGGCCGAAAAGGTGATCGAACTGCATGGCAATACGCGCTACGCGAAATGCCTCGATTGCGGGGCCCGGGTGGAACTCGAACCGATACATCTCCATTTCGAAACGCATGGCGAGGCGCCTGATTGTGCCTGCTGTGGAGGCCTTCTGAAGACCGCGACGATTTCCTTCGGTCAGGCCATGCCCGGACAGGAAATGGAGCGCGCCGAACGCGCGACGCGCGCTTGCGATTTCTTCCTTGTTCTCGGCTCGTCTCTGGTCGTCTATCCCGCGGCGGGATTTCCTCTCATGGCCCGGCGCCAGGGCGCCAGGCTCGCCATCGTCAATCGCGAACCGACAGAACTCGACCCTGTCGCCGATCTTGTGCTCCATGGCGAGATCGGCCCCACGCTCTGTGCCGCACTCGACGGACTGGGAAAAACATGCCATCCCCGCCAAAACGGGCGCGAAGTTTGACCATGCCCGCAGAATTCCCATCTCTCGCGGACATTCGTCCGCTGGTTTCCCGCTGTTGCGGGAATGACAATTGTTCGGAGTTGCAAATGCGCGTTTTTAACGAAGACGAGAAGCCGTCCGCGACGCCCATCCCCGAGCAGCAGACCTCGCCGGTGGCGCAGGCGCTGTTCAAATCCCGCACGGTGCTGATTTTCGGCGAAGTGGACATGAAGATGGCGGAGCGCGTAACCGCGCAGCTTCTCGCCTATGCGGCGGAGGGCCAGGGCGATATCCGCGTCTTCGTCAATTCGCCCGGCGGTCACGTGGAATCCGGCGACACGATCCACGACATGATCCGCTTCGTCGGACCGCAGGTGAAGATGATCGGCACCGGCTGGGTCGCCAGTGCCGGCGCGCATATCTTTCTCGGCGCGAAGCGCGAGAACCGCTTCGCGCTGCCCTTCACGCGATTCCTTCTGCATCAGCCACTCGGCGGCGTGGCGGGTCCCGTTTCGGACATTTCGATCGAAGCTCAGGAAATCACCAAGATGCGCGAGCGCCTGAACCGCGAGATCGCGCAGGAAACAGGCCAGACCTACGAGAAAATCGTCGCCGATACCGAACGGAATTTCTGGCTGTCGGCCGAAGAAGCAAGAGCCTACGGCCTCGTCGGCCGGATCATCAATAACGCGAGCGAGGTGTGACGACACCCTGGTGGCGCGGCGCGGCCATCTATCAAATCTATGTTCGCAGCTTCGCGGATTCGAATGGCGACGGGGTGGGAGACTTCGCCGGCCTCATCGCGAAGCTCGATTACATCGCAGCACTTGGCGTCGATGCGATATGGCTGTCGCCGATACATCCTTCGCCCAATCGCGACTGGGGCTATGACGTTTCCGATTTCAAGGGCGTCAATCCCGAATATGGAACGGAGCCGGAATTCGACCGGCTGCTCGCGGAAGCACATGCACGCAAGCTGAAACTTCTCACCGACGAAGTGCTGGCGCATACATCCGATGAGCATCCCTGGTTTCGCGAGAGTCTTGAAGGCGGAGACAAATCCGACTGGTACGTCTGGGCGCCGCCGCGCGAGGACGGAACGGCACCAAACAATTGGCTGTCGGCCTTCGGCGGTCCGGCCTGGTCATACCATCCGGTGCGCCGGGAATATTATCATCACAAATTCCTGCGCCAGCAGCCGAAGCTGAACTGGTGCAACCCGAAAGCGCGCGAGGCTGCACTTTCCGTCTTCGATTACTGGCTGACGCGCGGCGTGGACGGTTTCCGTCTCGATGTCGCCAATGCTTTTCTGCACGATCCGGCGCTTGCAGATAACAAGGCTGTGCCGGTGCCGGATCGCGCAGACTGGAACTGGTCGCATGCGGCACATCTGCAGAACCATTGTCATGACAGCAACCTCGCGGCAAATCTTACGGTGCTGAACGAGATCCGCCGTCGCGTCGAGCGCTATCCTGACCGCTTCGTGATGGGCGAATTTTCGGAGGAACCGGAACGCTGCGGTGGTTACGCGGCCGCTACCAGAGGCTTGCACTCCGGATACAGTTTTCCGCTCCTTGAGGCGGAGCAGCTTGGCCCATCGTTTATTCGTGCGCATTATGAGGACCTGGCGCGTTTTCCCGGCCATTGGCCTTCGATCGCCTTCTCAAATCACGACGTGATACGTGCGCCGACGCGTTTCGGCGGGCGGGGCGCGCCGCCCGCGCTGGCGCGGCTCCTGCTCACGCTGCTGATTTGTTTGCGCGGTACGGTGCTGCTCTATCAGGGCGAGGAACTTGGTCTGCCGCAAGCCGAGCTCCGCCGCGACCAGCTGAAAGACCCGGTCGGCGATCTCTACTATCCATTCAATCGCGGCCGGGACGGCTGCCGCACGCCAATGCCATGGGATGATCGCGCCGCCAGTCTCGGCTTCACGACGGGTACGCCATGGCTGCCCCTGTCGCCCGCCCACCGCGCCCTGGCGGTGTCGGTCCAGGAACAGGACGCGCACTCGACCCTCGCTTACGCCCGAAAACTTCTTGCTGTTCGCCGCGACTGCGCAATGCTCCGTTTGGGTGATATTGAATTCATCGCCTGCCCGGATCCGGCGCTGGCTTTCGTACGCACTTACGAAAACGAACGCGTGTTGTGTGTCTTCAACATGAGCAACGAACAAATTTCATTCCGGCATACGGCACTCGCCGGCGTCGAAACGCTTCTCACGTCAAATGCCCTTGCAAAACGTTCCGGCAATACGATCGTTCTTCCGCCCTATGCCGCATGGCTCGGCTCGACCGGACAATAGCGCATACATATTATCGACGAAACGACTTCAATCTGTCATCCCTGCGAAAGCAGGGACCCAGAGCGCACGATCTTTCGGATAGTCCACGATTCTGGTTTCCCGCTTGCGCGGGAATGACAGTGAAAAGTGCGCTTTCTTAGAGTCTGTCCGGAAAGATTAGGTGGGATTGCATAGTTTTCGGAGCATAAGGCGGATTGATGCGAGGTACAAGAAAGCGAGGGCCTTGCGATTGTAATTCTCCCAGTCCCTGGCGAGCCTGCGGCATCGGTTGAGCCACGCGATCGTTCGTTCGACAATCCATCGCTTTGGCAACACGACGAAGGTGTGAAGTTCATTACGCTTGACGATCTCGATGATCCAG
>DATASL010000036.1:0-16878 GCA_036269235.1 Rhizomicrobium sp. | reverse complement strand
ATGTGTTTCTGCACCCGCCAAACCCGCATCGTCTTGGCCGGACCCCCGGGTCCGCGCGGAGCGCGGCCCGAGGACAAGCTTGAGTCCCGGCCACCCATGCTCATCGTTGCGCACAGAGATCATGGATGGCCGGCACAGGGCCGGCCACGACGAACTGAAAAAGCGCGGATGTTCGTGCGATGGATGGCCACCTCGGTGACAGCCATGACGGCGAAGAGATGCGTGCGAAATTCATCCGAATCTTTGAGTTCGACTGCTCGTCCGTGCGCCAACCACAACATCTGGTGTTTTGGGGAATTGGGAGGTCGTCCCCTTCCAACTTTCCGGAGGTTCGAATGGGAACTTTGCACCCAAAGGGGGAGGGGGGCGGCTAAAACAACTCTCACCATGTGGTAAAAGAGAGATTGGTGGATACAACAAGTAGAATCCGCTTAGGTGGCAACACCAGGAGAGTGAGTTCGCATGCGTGAAGCCGTTATCGTTTCGGTCGCCCGCACCCCCATCGGCAAGGCGTACAAGGGCGCCTTCAACAACACCTCCGGCGCGGAGTTGGGTGGGCATGTCATCGCCGCCGCGGTCAAGCGCGCCGGCGTGGCCCGCGAGGAGATCGAAGACGTGGTGATGGGCTGCGCGCTGCAAACGGGCTCGACCGGCACCAACGTGGCGCGCCACGCCGCATTGCGCGCCGGACTTCCCACCTCCGTTCCCGGCATGACCATAGACCGGCGCTGTTCCGGCGGTCTGATGGGCATTGCCGCCGCAGCGAAGCAAATCATTTCCGATAACATGACGGTCGCCATCGGTGGCGGGCTGGAATCCATTTCTCTGGTGCAGAACGAAAAGCTGGATCGCTACGGCGAAGGCGACAAATGGCTGAAGGAGCACGTGCCCTCGATCTATATGGCAATGATCGAAACCGCGGAGATCGTCGCCGAGCGTTACGGCATCAGTCGCGAGGCGCAGGATGAATACGCGCTGCAATCGCAACAGCGCACGGCGGCGGCGCAACGCGAAGGCCGCTTCGAGCAGGAGATCGTGCCGTTCCCTTCCACCATGCTGGTGAAGAACAAGGACACCGGTGAGGTGCGCGAGAAATTCACCGTGCTGGAGCAGGATGAGGGCAACCGCCCGCAAACGACTCTGGCCGATCTGCAAAAGCTTGCCCCCGTATTCAAGGATGGGCAAGTGGTGAAGGACGGCAAGTTCATCACCGCCGGCAATGCTTCGCAACTGTCCGATGGCGCCGCAGCGGCTGTGGTGATGGAGGCAAAGGAAGCGGAGCGCCGCGGGCTGCAGCCGCTTGGCGTCTATCGCGGCATGGCGGTGGCCGGCACCGATCCCGACGAAATGGGCATCGGGCCGGTGTTCGCGGTGCCGAAGCTGCTGCAGAAGACTGGCCTGACGATGGATGACATCGGCCTGTGGGAATTGAACGAGGCCTTCGCCAGCCAGACTTTGTACTGCCGCGACAAGCTCGGCTTGCCGAACGCGTGCCTGAATGTGGATGGCGGCGCCATTTCGGTCGGTCATCCTTACGGCATGTCCGGTGCGCGGCTCACCGGTCACATTCTTTACGAAGGCAAGCGCCGCGGCGTGAAGTACGGCGTCGTCACCATGTGCATCGGCGGCGGCATGGGCGCTGCCGGGCTTTTCGAAATCTTCTGATCGTCCGGCGGCACGCGCGATGTTTCACACTTTCATCAGCGCCTTCACCACGCTGTTCGTTGCCATCGGGCCGGTGGAGGTGGCGGCGATGTTTCTGGCGTTGACGCCGGGGCTCGACCCACGCGTCAAACGGCAGCTTGCCATCGTCGCCGCAGGAGTGGCCGCCGGCGTGCTGCTGGCGTTCGCGCTCGGCGGATTGCAGTTGCTGACGCTAATCGGTGTCGGATTGCCGGCGTTTCGCACGGCGGGCGGCGTGCTGCTGCTGATGACATCTGCGGAAATGCTCCTCAGCCGCCATACGGGCCTAACTTCCATCACGCCGCCGGAAGAAATGGAAGCGAAGCAGCAGCCGGACATCGCCATCTTTCCGCTCGCCATTCCGCTTATCGCCGGACCGGGCAGCATGACGGCCGTCGTGCTGCTGATGGGGCGGGCACAAGTGCCGCTGCCACAAGGCATGGTGTTGCTGGCGCTGCTTCTCAATGTCCTGCTGGCGTTTGTGGCGATGTTGATGTCCCAGGCGTTGATGCGCGTGCTGGGATTAACGGGCGCTAACGTGGTGGCACGCGTGTCCGGCATCCTGCTCGCCGCGCTCGCCATGCAGTTCATTTTCGACGGGCTCACCGCCAGCAAAGTGTTCGGTTAACCATGGATCGCTCGGAAAGACGTCGCCAGCTGAAGGCCGACAGCAAGCTGATCGCCAACGGGCTCGATCCCATCAACAACCCGCAGCAGCAGATTCCATCGCTGATGCGTGTCCTCGCTGAGGAATTGCGGGCCGCCCGCGGCGCAGGCTCCATCGATGCGCTGATGACGTTCTTCTACGAAAACATGTCGCAAAGCATGCGAAGGCTGCGCAGTGTGCCGCTCGCCTGCGGCAAAGGATGTTCCCATTGTTGCGTCAGCTGGGTCGCAGTGTCGGCGCCTGAAGCGCTCTTCGTCCGCAACGCGATCCCGGCAGCGAAGATGGCAGCCACGCGCGAATCCGTGTCGCGGATGTCTCAGCTTACGTTCGGTAAATCGCCCCATGAACGCTTGGCGATGGCCGTACCCTGTCCGCTGCTGATCGATCGTATCTGCAGCGTTTACGCCCATCGGCCCATCGTGTGCCGCACGGCCGTGTCCATCAATGCGGAAGTCTGCGAGCGGTCTTTCATCCGGCATAGCGGCGAACCCATTCCGAGTCCGGCGTGGTTCACGGTCATTCGCATGAGCTACGATCTCGCGCTGTGCGGGGCCATTCGGCACGAAGGTCTTTCGCTTATATCCTGTGAATTCAATTCCGCCCTGAAATCGGTGCTGGAAAATCCGCTGGCTGAGCAGCAATGGCTGAGCGGCGAGAATGTGCTTGTGGGATTGCAGGAAGATCCCAACGGCGATCCGTTCCGCGACAGCACTAATCAGCAAATCTATGCGGCGGCGTTTGCATGATGGGCGATCTGGTCTTCATGTGCGCCGGTAGTGGCCCCCGTGCTGGGCGATTCCGTGCGAAACGCCGGAGGCCCGGCACGCCCTCATCTCCTCGTGCTCCTTTTTCATCTGCTTCTTCCACGCCGCGAGCAGGCGTAGGCGCGGCGTGGGATATCTGTCAGAGAAAAACTGCGCTTCTAGCACGCGATCGGTGCGGAAATTGCGGAAGCTCTGCCGCAACTCGCACCACGCAACGATCACCCGCACCGCTTCGAAGTAGCTGATTGCGACGGGCCAGACGATGCGCGACGTGCTTTCGTCCTTCAGGTTGCAGTAGCGGATGGCGACTTTCGTCTGTTGATGAATGGCCGCGCGCATGCGGCTCACGTCGATGGTATCCGGCTGCACCGGCCGCCAGTTGGGCGAGGTGAGCGCAGGATCGAGCACCAGGGGCCGCAAGTGCTCCGGAATGACAGCGCCGATTTTGGCAATAAGGTCGGACGCTGCGCGGGACAATGCCTTGTCGGCGCGGCCGGTCACCCATTGGGCGCCCAGAATCGCCGCCTCGATTTCGTCCGGCGTCAGCATCAGCGGCGGCATGTCGAAGCCCCGCTCGAGCACGTACCCGACGCCGGCCTCGCCGCGGATCGGCACACGGTCCGCCAGAAGCTGCGCAATGTCGCGATAGATCGTGCGCAGTGAGGTTTCCAGCTCTTCGGCGATGTCGTTCGCCGTCACCGGCGTGCGCCGGCGCCGCAGGATCTGGATAATGCGAAACAGCCGGTCCGCGCGTCTCAACTCACTGCCCTCGACTCCTGACAACCTACCGCCACACTGCTGACACCATGCTGTCAGCAGTGGTTGGATATGAGAAGGCCCGATTGAGGAGGAGAGGCATGATTACGCTGTATGGCTTCGGGCCCATGTTCGGCCTGCCGGATCCAAGCCCGTTCGTATTGAAGACCGAAATTCAGCTCAAACTGGCGGAGCTGCCATTCGGCAGGGCGCGCTGTCGGCCGATGGATGCTCCCAAGGGCAAGCTGCCCTATATCGAGGATAATGGCGAGATTATCGCCGATTCCACTTTCATTCGCGATCACATCGAGAAAAAATATTCCATCGATCTGGATCGCGGGCTGACGCGCGACATGCGGGCGCGCGCCTGGGCCATCGAACGGATGCTGGAGGATCATCTGTACTGGGCCATTGTGCATCTGCGCTGGGCGGATGACCGGAATTTCGCGAAAGGGCCTTCGCATCTCTTCGATATGTTGCCGGCGGATATTCGGGAGACAACCCGAGAGGCGGGGCGCCGCCGCGTGCTCGAAGCACTGCGTGCCCAAGGATTGGGCCGCCACAGCAAACCGGAAGTTGAGGACCTAGGGCGGCGGTCCGTAGCAGCACTGTCTGCGTTGCTGGGCAACAAGCCCTACCTTCTGGGGCCTGAGCCATGCGGCGTTGACGCAACGGCGTTCGCAATGATCGCCTCGCTGCTCACGCCCTGGTTCGAATCCGATCTGCGGCATTACGCAGAAAGTCACCGCAATCTGGTGAGCTTCCGTGATCGCATGCTGGCCGAGCATTATCCCGGGTTCCTGCGAAAGGCGGCGTGAGACACGAGCTCACGAGCTGGCGCGCGGTGCCTTCGGCAGCAGCACGTGGTCGATGACCTGCACCACGCCATTGCGCTGATACACGTCGTAGATGGAAATATCGGCGACATGGCCCTGCTCATCCATCAATGCAATATTGGTGGGACCATTCAGCATCGCGGTCACGGTGCCGCCGTCCATCGTTTTCAGCTTGGCCTCGCCACCGTTCGCGTTAATCAGGCCGAGCAACTTTTGCGAGTCATAGCGGCCGGGCCCAACGAGATAGCGCGCATCGTCTCGCGCCTCGGAGGAGGCTTCGCGTGGCAAAGCAGCATAGGCGGCGTTGGTCGGTGCAAATACGGTGAGCGCGCCGGACGCTTTGAGGACTCCAACCAACTGTGAAGCCTTGGCTGCGGCAATGAAGGAAGTGTGCTCGGGCGATTTGCTGATGTTGTCGTAAATGCTGGATTTGGTCAGCATAGCCTGACCGGCGACCATCGGGTTCAATACGTCGCGCGGAATGTCGCCATTGCTGTTGTTGTCAATCTTGGTGACGGCGCCTGTGCCGGCACCCACCAGCAAGGCGGCGGCCACAGCTTTTATTGCCAGATGATGCATTTCAGTGTCCCAGCACAGTAATCGTCTTTACAGACAATTAATGCGAGGGAACTTCGAGAGTTCCGTTAGCTTTGATGTTGCGGCGGCACCGGGCGCAAACTCGCCCACGCACCTGATGATTTGAGAGGATTGTGCCGTTAATGATCGAGGCTGGAGGTCGGATTGCCGATCACACTAAGGAATTCGCGGCGGGTAAGCGGGTTTTGGCGAAACTGTCCCAGCATGGTTGAGGTCACCATCACCACACCCGGCTTGTGAACACCACGTGTGGTCATGCATTGGTGGGTCGCCTCAATCACCACCGCCACGCCTTGCGGCTCCAGCACAGTCTGGATGCAGCGCGCAATCTGCGCGTTCATCTTCTCCTGGACTTGAAATCGGCGAGCGTAAGCGTCCACAACGCGGGCGAGCTTCGAGATGCCGACGACCTTGTTGTTGGGCAGATATCCGATGTGCACTTTGCCGATGATGGGCGCGAGGTGGTGCTCGCAATGGGACTCAAAACGAATGTCCTTGAGCGTTACCATCTCATCGTAACCGTCGACCTCTTCGAAGGTGCGGCGGAGATATTCTTCTGGGTCTTGATCGTAACCCGAGAACCAATCCTCGAAGGCGCGCACCACCCGCGCCGGAGTCTCCCGCATGCCTTCGCGATCCGGATCGTCCCCTGCCCAAAGAATGAGGGTGCGCAAGGCCTTTTCAGCCTCTTCGCGCGAAGGCCGGGGATCCTTGGGGCATGGCTTAAGCGCACAAAAAGGCGTCGTTTTCGGTTTGAGCACTTCAGACATGGATACGATCACCGGGGAAACGCTTCACACGAAAGGATGCCGCAGATCAGGTTCTAATGAATCTGGCGGCGCTCGTGCGGGCTTTCAAGCAGGAAGATCGGGATTTCGACTTCGAACGCTTCGCCTGAGGTGCTCCGCATCATGTAGCGGCCGTTCATGGCGCCCGACGCCGTGGAAAGCGGACAGCCGCTCGTGTATTCGAAGCTCTGCCCAGGCTCCAGCACTGGCTGCGTCCCGACAACGCCGGGGCCGCGCACCTCCTGCCGTCTGCCGGCCTCATCCGTGATCTGCCAATAGCGTGAGAGGAGCTGGACAGTATCGGCGCCACCGTTCTCAATTGTGATGGTATAAGACCAGAGAAAGCGCCCCTCTTCAGGGTTCGATTGGTCAGCCAGGAACGCCGGCAGCACGCGAACCCGGATGCCGCGGGTCGTCTGTTCATAAACAGGAAGAGGCGTAATGCCCCGGTCAATTGAAATCTGCCCCTGCATGGCCGCAGTATCGAAGGAGATTCGCCGCAATTGCAAGTGCTTAACGGTTTCAGGCTTAACGATAATTCACAGGCGCGGCACGACGGTCACAGCTGTCATCACCGAATTCGCGACAAAACATTCGGCATGCGACTGGTGGTGAATATCCGCCAGCAGGTTGTCGTCAACCATGGTGCCTGCGGCAAAGCGAACCAGTGGCCGCAATATCACCCGCGACAGCCAGAGTTTATTGTTCGCGCCTTTCTCCAGCAGGCCCACCGCTTCGTCCTCGTAACTGTCCACGATCAGGCGTTTGCGGGCGCAGATCGCAAGAAAGGTGAGCATGTGGCAACTGGAGAGCGATGCTACATACGCCTCTTCGGGATCGACGCGATCTTCGTCTCCTCGAAAGGCGGGCGCCGCGGATGCGTCGAGCCGGATTGCGCCACTCTTGAACACCATCCCGTGTGCACGGTTATAGGAATCGTAAGTGAAGTCGGCGCTTGTGCGCCGCCACTCAACACCGGCGTGGTGCTCCGACATCGGCCCTCCTCGGATGGCGCGGCCGGGAGCAGGGTACGGGCGGGAGCGATCTCGGGCAATCCTTGCGGCCAAAAGGGGGGGCGCATAAGGTCACGGCCGCCATGAAAGCCATCAGCCATCATTCTGCTCTCATCTATGTGATGGTGATCGTCTCTGCCGCCGATGGCGTGATGAGCGACCGCGAATTGCGCACAATCGGCGACATGACGAAAACCTTGCCGATCTTCCGGGATTTCGAGGAGCACTATCTGCTTCCGATCGCGCAGGAATGTGCGGCCATGCTGTGCGAACCAGATTCGCTGGATCGGGTGCTGCAGCTCATTCGTGAGGCACTTCCATCAAATCTGTGCGAAACAGCTTACGCACTTGCTCTCGAGGTCGCATTGACGGACTCCCGCGTGATGCTGGAAGAAGTTCGGGTGCTCGAGATTTTGCGTCACGCGCTCGCGATCGATCGCCTGGTGGCTGCTGCGCTGGAGCGCGGTGCGCGAGCCCGGTATCAGGTCTCCACGGGACAATGAAGCGGCTATACCTGTTGCGGCATGCAAAGACCGAGCAGGCGAACAAGGACACGCCGGCCGACGCTTCTCGCATGCTGACCGAAACAGGCCGCCGGGATGCCCCAAAGATCGGCCGTGCGATGCGCGCCAAAGGTTACTTGCCGGATCTTATTCTGTGTTCGCCTTCGACGCGCACGCGGCAAACGCTGGATCTTGCAAACACAGAGCTTCGCAGCGCCGCTCCGGTCGAGTTTGTGAACGCCATCTACGCGGCGAGCGCAGCCCGCCTGCTCACGCTCTTCCAGGATTTGCCGGAAGTAAGGGCTCCCTTGATTGTCGGACACAATCCGGGCTTCGAAGATTCTGCGAAGCTGCTGATCTCTTCCAAAACGGCTCCTGGCGAGGAACGAGCCGGTGAAAAGTTTCCCACTTCGGCACTGCTCGTGCTCGATTTCGCCATCAACGCGTGGAAGGAACTCGTGCCCCGCACTGGCGCGGTGGCAGACTTCATCCGTCCCAAAGATCTTTCGGATTAGTGTGCCTTGCTGCGTTCGGGAAGCGCGAGCGCATGCCACCCAAAGGCGCTCTCCAGCACGGCATCGCCCATCATTTGGGCAGTCCGTTCCGCAATCAGGCGGCCCCCCATCGCCTCATAAAAATAACGTACCGGATTTTTGGCGTGCGCCCATATGATGCAGGATGCCCTGCCGCGTTTGCGCATCGTGGCGAAAGCCGCCCGCATCAGCGCGCGGCCGCTTCCACGGCCGTAGAACGATGGATCGACATACAGGGTGTACACTTCGCCATCGAATCCCATCGTCCCGTCGCGCGCGGGGCCGAAGCTCGTCATGCCAACGATACCGCCAACATGTTCTGCGACCAGCACCGATTCGCGCCCGCGGGCGCGAATGGCCGCGTTCCACCGCGCGGTTTGCCCACGCGCCGTCATGGCGCACAAGAGTCGGTGCGGAAGAATGCCGGCATATGTATCGTGCCATGACTCGATGTAGACGCGGGCAACATGCGCCGCATCTTCCGGCCGTGCCGACCGGACCGAGATGACTGCCTGATCCATCGCTGGGATGTTGGCCCGGCATTTTCAGCCCGGCAAGGCCCGCGCCGAAAATTGAGCAGCCGAAGCTCTGTTCCAACGCAGGACCTCTTCGCAATGGACCAAGACAAAATTTCCTTGCACTCGGGTGTGAACATGAACGGCCGCGATACTCCACAGGTCTGTGTTCAAGTGCGCGCGATTTGACTTTTGCAATTTGCGAAAAGGGTTTAGACTGTTTCTCAAATCAGCTGCGCCGTGGCGGACGGAAGACGTCCCGGGGCGGGCAGCCAATTCGACGACACGGGGTAATGGGAGGGTAGTCGTTCCCGCGAACAATCGCGGGGCCGTGGACGACAGGTATGTCTTTTGAGTGGAACAAAAAGGGCCGGGTGAGGATTAGTTCAGAGCGGAGTGAGACGATCGGCCCGTGCCATGATCAGGATCACCTGTCTTGTCATGTCCGTCGAGGGCTACGACATAATGTCGTGGAGGGCGTGCTGGACGTAGAGGAGTCAGGGCTCGATGAGCACGCTTGATGTGTTCGACATTTTCACGCGGGACTACGCGCGAGAGCGCTTTGAGACGATGAGTTTGCGCGACTGGCTGCTGGCCGCGCGCGACGACAAAATGCTGTACGCAAGTCCATCCGAAAGGCTGGTAGCGGCAATCGGTGAACCCGAACTCATCGATACCGCCCAGGATTCGCGTCTCAGCCGGCTGTTCTTTAACCGCACCATCAAAATCTACCGCGCTTTCGACGGTTTCTTCGGCATGGAAGACACCATCGAGCGCATCGTCGGCTACTTCAAACACGCCGCACAGGGACTCGAAGAGCGGCGACAGATACTGTACCTGCTCGGTCCGGTCGGCGGCGGCAAATCATCGCTTGCCGAACGGCTCAAGGATTTGATGGAGAAGCATCCGATCTACGTCCTGAAAGCCGGAGAACAGATCAGCCCCGTTTTCGAATCGCCTCTTGGCCTGTTTCGCTCGCCGGAATTGATGGATCTGCTGCAGGACAAATACGGGGTCGAAAAGCATCGTCTGTCCGGTATCATGAGTCCATGGGCGGTGAAGCGCCTCGATGAATTCGGCGGCGATATCTCGAAGTTTGAAGTGGTGCGGCTATTTCCATCGAAGCTTCGTCAGATTGCTGTGGCGAAAACAGAACCCGGCGATGAAAACAACCAGGATATCTCCTCGCTGGTCGGTAAGGTCGATATCCGAAAGTTGGAGCACTACAGCCAGAACGATCCGGATGCCTATTCCTTTTCCGGGGGACTCTGTCGCGCCAATCAGGGGCTGCTTGAATTCGTGGAGATGTTCAAGGCACCTATCAAGGTGCTGCACCCGCTGCTGACCGCCACGCAGGAGGGGAATTACGTCGGCACGGAAACGCTCGGGCCAATTCCATTCAACGGCATCATACTGGCCCACTCCAACGAGGCCGAGTGGCAGGTCTTCAAGGCAAACCGCAACAACGAAGCATTCCTCGACCGCATTTGCGTGATCACCGTGCCTTATTGTCTGCGCGCGGCGGAGGAAACGCAGATCTACAGGAAGCTTATTCGGCAGAGTGAGCTAACGGGCACGCCCTGCGCGCCGGAAACCCTGGAAATTCTCGCCAAGTTCTGTGTCATGACGCGGCTCAAGGAGCACGAGAATTCGAATCTCACCTCCAAGATGCGCGTCTACGACGGTGAGAAATTGAAGGATACCGATCCGAAAGCGAAAACACTGCAGGAATATAAAGATGCGGCCGGTGTCGATGAAGGCATGACGGGCATTTCGACCCGCTTCGCCTACAAAACGTTGTCTGAGACGTTCAATTACGACGTGTCGGAAGTCGCCGCCGATCCGGTGCATCTGATGTATGTGCTGGAGCAGGCGATCAAGCGGGAGCAATTCCAGAACGAGACCGAGAAGAAATATCTCGAATTTATCAAGGCGGAGCTGGCGCCGCGTTATGCGGAATTCATCGGCAAGGAAATTCAGAAAGCCTACCTGGAGTCTTACGGCGAGTACGGCCAGAACCTGTTCGATCGCTACATTGCCTACGCCGATGCGTGGATCGAGGATCAGGACTTCAAGGATGCCGATACCGGCCAGCTGCTCGATCGGGGCGCCCTGGATGCCGAATTGTCGAAAATCGAGAAGCCTGCGGGCATCGCCAACCCGAAGGATTTCCGCAATGAGGTGGTGAAATTCGCGCTGCGTTATCGCGCACAGAACGAAGGCAAGAACCCAGCCTGGACGGCGTACGAGAAAATCCGCAGCGTCATCGAGAAGCGGATGTTCACGCAAGTGGAAGACCTGCTGCCGGTGATCAGCTTCGAATCCAAGAAGGACAGCGACACGGAAACCAAGCACAACGAATTCGTGAAGCGCATGCTCGCGCGCGGCTACACCCCGCGCCAGGTGCGCCGTCTGGTGGAGTGGTACATGCGGGTTAACAAGGCGGGTTGAGGCCCATCAAGGGCATGACGCATTTCATCGACCGGCGTCTCAATCCCAAAGGCAAGAGCCTCGCCAACCGCCAGCGATTTTTGCGGCGCGCGCGCGCACAAATTCGCGAGGCAGTGCAGAAATCGCTGAAGGAAAGCCCCGTCGCGGACATCGAGAAGGATCGCAAGATCCGGATATCGACCAAGGGAACCAAGGAGCCGCGGTTTCGACTCGATCCGCGCTCCGGCGGGGAGCGGGACTTTGTGCTTCCGGGCAATAAGGAGTTCATGCCCGGCGACGAAATCAAAAAGCCGAAAAGCGGCGATAGCGGGCAGGCCGGCAAGCAGGCGGCTGACTACGCCGAAGGTGACGATGATTTCGAATTCACCATGAGTCAGGAAGAGGTGCTCGATATTTTCTTCGAGGACCTCGAGCTACCCAATCTGGTGCGCACGACCCTCAAAGAGACACCCAACCGGACATGGAAGCGCGCCGGCATCACCACCGCGGGCTCGCCGAACCAGATCAATCTCGTGCGCACCATGCGCAATTCTTTCGGCCGGCGGCTGGCGCTGAAGCGCCCGAGCCTCACCGAAATCGAAACCCTGCAGGCAGAACTGGAGGCGCTTGAGCATGAACATCCGCAGAGCGACGAATCGCGTGCGAGGATCGCCGGCCTGAAGGAAGAGGTCGCCAAAGCCGAAGCGAAGCGCAAATGGGTGGCATTCGTCGATCCGCTGGATGTGCGATTCAACGCCTTTGCCGAACAGCCGGTCCCTACCAGCCAGGCGGCGATGTTCTGTCTGATGGATGTGTCCGGCTCGATGGGCGAGCGCGAGAAGGACCTCGCCAAGCGCTTCTACATGCTGCTGCACCTGTTCTTGCGGCGGCGCTACGAAAAAGTGGATATCGTGTTCATCCGCCACACGCACGATGCGCAGGAAGTTGATGAGCAGGAGTTTTTCTATTCGCGCCAATCTGGCGGCACGATCGTTTCCACGGCATTGGAAAAGATGCTGGAAATCCAGCGGGAGCGATATGCCACGGCCGACTGGAACATTTACGCGGCGCAGGCGTCAGACGGCTACACGCAATCGGGCGACGCACGTCGTTGTGTGGAAATGCTGAACAACGACATCATGCCGCTCTGCCAATACTACGCCTACATCGAAATCCTCGATGAGCGCGAGATGGAAGTGTTTGCCAGCGAGGATTCCGGTGCGGAGTTATGGCGCGCCTACCGCACCGTTGCGGAAGAATGGGAGAACTTTGTCACCAAGCGCATCTCCAAACCGGCCGACATTTTCCCCGTCTTCCGCGAGCTGTTCCGCAAATCGGAGGCCGCAGCGTGACGCGCGCGGCGCCGCTGTTCACGGAAGCGGAATGGGATTTCGCCACGCTCGATCGCACCTACAAGGCCATCGAGGAGATCGCGCTCAACGATTTCAAGCTCGATGTTTATCCCAACCAGATCGAGGTCATCTCGTCGGAGCAGATGCTCGATGCCTATTCCTCGCTTGCCATGCCGCTGATGTACAATCACTGGAGCTTCGGCAAGCTGTTTGCGCGCGAGGAAACGCTGTACCGCGCGGGCTATTCCGCGCTCGCTTACGAGATCGTCATCAATTCCAGCCCCTGCATCTCCTATCTGCTGGAAGAGAACACCATGCCGATGCAGGCGCTGGTGATCGCGCACGCCGCCTTCGGCCACAACCATTTTTTCAAGAACAATTACCTGTTCCGGCAATGGACGAATGCCGCCGGCATTCTCGATTACCTCGCCTTTGCCAAGGGCTACATCGCGGCCTGCGAAGACCGCTATGGGCGCGACGAGGTGGAAGCCATCCTCGATTCCGCGCACGCGCTGATGGATCAGGGCGTGTTCCGCTACAGCCGTCCGCCGCGGCCTTCGCGCGAACGGGTGCTGGAGAAGCACCGCAAGCGGCAAGAATACGAAGCCGAAGCCTACAACGAACTGTGGCGAACGCTTCCTGCCGGCATCCAGCCGCCTTCCGCACCGCCGATCCCCGATCCGGAAGACGATGGCGACGAGATGAAGCTGCCGGAGGAGAACATCCTCTACTTCCTCGAGAAGCACTCGCCCGCGCTCAAGGCTTGGCAGCGCGAAACGCTGCGCATCGTCCGCACGCTGGCGCAATACTTCTATCCGCAGAAGCAGACCAAGGTGATGAACGAAGGCTGCGCCACCTTCGTGCACCACGCGATCATGAACCGGCTCTACGACAAGGGGCTAATTAACGAAGGCTCGCTGCTTGAATTCCTGCACAGCCATACCAGCGTTGTGTTCCAGCCGGAATTCGACGACCGGCGCTATTCGGGCATCAACCCCTATGCGCTGGGCTTCGCCATGATGACCGACATCAAGCGCATCTGCGAGGCGCCGGCTCCGGAAGACCGCGAATGGTTCCCGCATTTCGCCGGCAACAACGATGCGATGGGAACGCTACGCGACGCCTGGGCGAACTATCGGGACGAAAGCTTCATCGAGCAGTTCCTGTCGCCCAAGCTGATGCGCGATTTTCGGCTGTTCGGCCTGGCCGACCGCGCTTCGGACTCCGCCTATCGCGTCGCCGCGATCCACAACGACAGCGGCTATCGCCGGGTGCGGGCGAACCTCGCCCGGCAATACGATGTCGGCATCGGCGAGCCGAACATCCAGGTCGTGCGCGCCGACCTCAAAGGCGACCGCAGGCTCGTGCTCGAACACCGCATGCATCGCGGCGTGCCGCTGCACGACAAGACAAAGGACACCGTGCTCGCCCATGTCGAACGGCTTTGGGGCCACGATGTGAGCTTGCGCGAAGTGCCGGACGAAGCGGCCGCTTAGTGGGCGGGCGCCGCTGCTTGCGCGGTGTGCGTCGTTGCCGGCGGCGACCACAATCCCGAATAGGTCAGTCCGACGACGACTATGCCGACGAGCACGATGCCCGCCACCGCCGCGACGATGCGCGGCATCCTCTCGTTACGATCTACGTCGTTTGCAGCATGAATTGGCGTTTCCATGGTTTCCCTCCTCCATGGCATGCCGGCTTTGCCAAAGGCGGCCTTGCCGGCATGCCCCTAGACAGACGCGGCGAAGCATACGCCTGCCGCTGCCATCCGTCACGGAATCGTGAGCTCTAGCCGGCGATGGCGCCGGACTGGTCCAGCACCAGCGCCTGCTGCGCTGCGGTATCGGCGGGGCTCGCAATGGTCTGCTGCGCCGGCTGCCAGATCGCGCCGAGCAGCAGCAACGCCGCGCCGACCACCATCGCGGCATAGAGCACGCGCGCGCCATAAACCTCGCCGGACCCGGAAGATTTCGAAGAATAGTTCGTCATTTGCCTCTCCATTTTGACCGTTCGGGCGAAGGAGACGCCACCCGCGATCATGTCTGGGAGATAGGCCCGCTTGCGCACTGCACAATGGTTTGGATCAGCCGTTCCGCCCCCCGCCAGCCATGCGGGATCGGCATGGTTCGAAGCCTTGAAACCGGGGCGAGGAGACACTATAGGGCAGTTCATAATAGTGTCTTATGCCGCCCTCAATGCGGATTGCAGACGCTGACGCCGGCGCTGCACACGAGCATGTGCTGCAGGCTGCGGATGCGCTTGTCGGTTTCTGTTTGCAGACAATTGGCTATGTCCATCGGCCAGATCGAGCCGCCGTCTTCCTGCGGGCCGACCTGATCGGCGCAGGTCTTGTCGCGATATTGGATCCAGATCCGCTCGGTCTGCCTGAGGCCGTCCTTGTCGGCCGGGCGTGAGGCGAGCACCTGTTTGTAGATGGCGTTGAGCGCCTTGTCGGCGGCCTCTTCGTTGGCGTTGGCGCAGATGTTCATGTCGTTCTGCACCGTGTAGCGGCCGCAATCCTGAATGGGATAAAGCGGCGGCGATTTGGCGGTGGCCGCTCCCGCCGCGCAACACAGCATCAATCCGATCAGCGCAAGGTTTTTCACAGAACCTTCTCCATCAGTTCCGGCACCGGCTCGGTATCGTGGAATTTGTTGAGGTCGACCACGCGCACGCCCGCCGGCGTCATCGACAGCACGTCGACGAAACGGTGGTTCCACACGATATGTTCCGGTTGATAAGCGTGGCGGGCATAGATCGTGTCGGCCAGGGTGTCATCGCGGCCGCTGAGCAGGACCACGATCTCCATCTGCGCCGCGCGGATGTCCTCCAGCGACAGGCCGTGCAGCGGGCTCGCCTCGTCGATCTTGTGCATGATCGTCCAGGAGAGCGCGAACAACGAGGTGCGCGAGCGCATCAGGGTCAGTTCCTCGAAGCGGCGCATCACGATGCCTTCGCGCGTCGTCATCTGGCGGGCGAGCGTGACGTTGACGCCCGCATCCACCACCTGGTTGGCGCGCTGGTTGGCAGCGCGGAACATCAAGGTCGGCACGCCGTCGAACGGCGTGATCAGCGCCACGCGGCTGAACACGACGCGCGCATAGGGCCGCGAGAAACGCGAAAACAGCATCGCGGTCACCGTGCCCAGATAGAGGATGCCGATGAACGCCTCGATGACGACGACGACGTCCACATAGATCGAGCGGGCGACCATCGGGCTGTGGCCGATCGAGCCGATGGTCTGCACGCCGATGGTCTGGACGCTGAAGACGAACGCATCCCAGAAATTGTCCGGCCGCGCATTCGCCAGTCCCTGCGGATCGGCCATGAACAGCAGCGCGAAGAGCGCGTTGATCGCCAGATAGAGCAGCGCGAGGCACAGGAAGAACAGCCACCACGGCGCGGTGAGGCCGACGTGGTAGAAATCCGTCCACCGGCTGCTGTCCTGCCCTTTGATGATGGCAAGGCGGCGCGAACCGCGCGGCGAGATGAACCCGCCGGAAGACGCCGGCGACTTCTTCCTGTCGCTCATGCCGCTTTGTCCAATACCCAACCCATCGCCATCGCCCCGCTTCGCAAGGACGAGTCTATCAGGTGCGGGCCTGCGCAATCCATCGTTTCGCGGCGGCGAGCGCCTTGCGCTGAGTGCGCTTGGCCGGGCTCGACGGCGGCGCGGTGATTTCCAGGACCGTGCCGTTCGGGTCTTCGAGATAGAGCGAATGCTGCGGGCCATGCCGTTCCTCCCAGAACGCCACGCCCTTCGCCGCCAGCTTGCGCCGCCAGCCGGCAAGCGCCTTCACCGTGGCGGCGGCGGAGGCCAGATGGCGCACATCCCGGGCGAGCCGGTCGGGCCTTGGCTTCTTCGCGCCCCGCAACGAGACCAGCACGACCTCGCGACCATCGTGCGCCGCGAAGAACATCATCAGCCACGGATACCCACCCCAGTCGTCGCCGGAATAGGTATCGACCAGCGCGAAGCCCATGACGTCGCGATAGAAGGCGAGACTCGCCTGCGCATTCCAGACCGGAAAGACAATGTGATCGAGCTTGAGCATGGCAGATCCCGCGTTGTGTCGGGCGAAGTTTAGAACGGTTCGGCGACGACGGAAACGCTGCGACTTACCCCCTCCGTCCGCCATCGCGCTGCGCGCTCGGCGAAGCGAGACAGACGGAGGGGGTAACTCGGTAGAGCTTACCGCTCCAGCCCCTTGTTCTTCAGCGCCTTCAGATACGCGCCCCACTTCTTCTCGCGGTCGCGGCCGAGTTCGTGGAGGTAGTCCCAGCTGAACAACCCGCTGTCGTGGCCGTCGTCGAAGATGACGCGTACCGCATAATTGCCGACTGGCTCCAGCGCGGAGATCTTCACCAGCCGCTTGCCGCCCACCGTTTTCTTCTGGTCGGCGGCATGGCCCTGCACTTCGGCGCTGGGCGATTCCACGCG
>DATASL010000035.1:0-2702 GCA_036269235.1 Rhizomicrobium sp. | reverse complement strand
CGCCGGATGAGAGTTTGTAAATGATTAAGATTTAGGCAGAATTGGTATTCGTTGGGACTTGCTCACAATAATCGGGCTCTGACGTGGAGGCGCTAACGCTCAACGCGCCAGCAACGAAACTAGTAGCGCGCCCGCCAGCAGAGCGGCCAGACCTTGCCAGACTTGGAGCGGAGCGCGCTCATAGAGCGTGCGCGGCCGGCGAATTACGGTCGGAGCGCGCGCCGGTCCGGCCTCCATCTCGAACGCGAATTCGGTCATGTCGAGATATCGCTTCGCAGGATCGACCGCGATCGCGCGCGAAAGCGCCGCCTGGACCCAGGCGGGAAGGTCGGGCCGAAGAGCGGAAAAGTCCCTCGGCCGGTCCCGGCGTGGCGGGCTGGTGGCGTCGAGATTGCCGTATGGGTATTGCCCCGTGAATGCGCGAAACATCGTGACGCCCAGCGCATAAGTGTCTGTCGCCTCGTTGCCAGCTTCACCCTCGAACATTTCGGGCGCCATATAGGCCTGGGTGCCGGGAATGTATTCGGGTGGAAACTCCTCCAGCCCCGGTACGCGAACTACTCCGAGATCAATCAGCTTTAGCGATCCGCCCGCTTCGAGAATGACGTTGTCCGGCTTGATGTCGCGATGGATGATGCCGGCGCGATGCAGCGCCGCCACTGCCCGGGCAAGGGCGACGGCGATATTCCGCCCTTCCTCCAATCCCAGCGGCGGACTGCGAGAAAGCCGCGTCTCCAGAAGCTCGCCCTGATAGAGCGGCATGACCGTGTATAGGCAGGTCTGGCGCCCGGGCGGCAGCTCGGTGACGCGCCCTATGGAGGGATTATGCACCCTAGCGCCGACCCAAGCCTCGCGGACGAAAGCCGCGCGATAGGCATCGACGCTGGCGATTTCGGGCTTGGGGAACTTTAAGGCAAAGATGCCGCCCTCGACTTCGTCCTCTGCGGCGAAGAGCCTGCTGTATCGGCCCTCGGAGATCAGCGCTTTCAGGACGAAGCCATCGATCGTCTCGCCACGAAGCGGCGCTGGGATCACAGGCAACTGCAGGATGGCAGCGGTGATGTCGGCCGATCCCCCCGTCGGCAGCGCGATTACATCCATTACCAGAGCGGTGCAGTTGTCGGTGCTGCCCGATCGGAGCGCGGTCGCAACCAGCGCGCCGGCGGTATCTTCGGGAGCGGAGCGCTCGCGTAAGATGTCGGCGATGATCGGATCGGGCAGAAAACCGTGCACGCCGTCACTGCACAACAGGAAGCGGTCGTGCAGCGCCACCGGTTGCGAGGCATAGTCGAGCCGCACTTCCGGCTCCACTCCCAGCGCGCGGTTGAGCGTGTTCGAGCGACCTGTGCCATCCTGCCGCAAATGGTCGGTGGTGAGGCATGTCAGGCGGTCGCCACTCAACCGATAGGCGCGCGTATCCCCGACATGCAGCAGATGGGCGATGCGGCCGCGCAGCACCAGCGCCGTCAATGTGCATCCCATTCCGGCGAGGTTGGGGTCCTGGCGGCCCATGGTATTGATCCAGCCGCTTAGCGCACTTACGATCTTTGCGCCGGCTCGTTGCACCTCCATAGTTTCGGGCAGATCGCAAAATCCATCCAGGAAGCCGCGCACCGCAGTCTCGGCTGCGATGCGGCCTCCCTTTGCCCCGCCGATTCCATCGGCAATCGCCGCCACCACTTCCTGGCGCGGCTCCGGCAATTCCGCGCCGAATAGTGCGCCGGCGAAATCTTCGTTTTGCCTGCGCGGCCCGGTCTTTGAGGAGAATCCGACGCTTGCCTGTACGCCGACCTCAACCGTCGCCATCGCACCGCTTCCGCTGGGCTGCCGTTATCACCTGTCGCGTCCTTGCCGTCACCGCGGAGTCTCCAGGCGGCAACGACCACGTCGAAAATAGCCGCCGGTACTCGAAGCAACACTTGCGGTGAGATCGCCGGATTTGCGGTCGAGCGTGTAGTTGCCGCCGTCTTTTGGGTCGAACCAGGAAATTACGCTGCGTGTAATCTCGGCCGGATTGGAATCGACGGTGGCTTTACTGTAATCGATCACAATGTGCCAGGACGTGCCGCTGACCGGATTGGTACAGATGATCGCGGTTTCACTCTCCTGGGCGTCACCGTTGATCGGCAGAACAGCCAAACCCACGATAAGGCCGGCTATGCCGGCCGCTATGACGCGGTTCCGGAACATGGTTCTCCAGATCGCCATGCGCCGATCCATACCCAAATCCGAGCTTCCTGCAAAGCGAGCCGCACATTCGAACCACAATGAAATTGGGTTACAAAACATTAAAACTGCAATCGCGTGTGCCTATATTTTAGGCAATTCCGTCCCCTTATTTTGGCAGGATGCGGTTATTTTCCCGAAGTAGCCTGGTGCGCCTACGGTTTCGACCTTGGATCTGCGATTGGCATGGCTCTTGCCTCGATCCCCTAATATGTAATCCTTATTCAACCCCACGTTTGGGCACCGCAGGTCTTGCGGTTCGTCACGCAGAAAATTGTAGGGGACAAACAATGCTCGTACCATCACCCAAGTGGCTCGATTCTGGCAACAACGCATGGCAGCTGGCGGCCGCGACTTTCGTCGGCCTCCAAAGCATTCCCGGCCTAGCGGTTCTCTACGCCGGGTATGTCAAGCAGAAATGGGCGATCAATTCTGCTTTCATGTGCTTCTACGCCTTCGCCTCGGTCTTGGTCGTG
>DATASL010000034.1:0-182982 GCA_036269235.1 Rhizomicrobium sp. | reverse complement strand
GCTTTGACAAAACGGGCGAATTCGCCTGTTTCCAATGTACCTTTGGATGGACGGAAAGCGCCCCGCTCAGGTATAGTGTGGAGGCGCTGAAGCGGACGCCGTAAGGGGCTCGATTGGGTCCCGCCATGAGCCCCTAAGTTCCTGTTCTCAAGCGGATTTTGTCGCCTTGAATACACCGCCGGATACGCCCACCGAAACGCTTCCTCCCGCACCGCCGCCCGAATCGCCTCAGGTCGCCATCGAAGACGAGATGAGGCGTTCCTACCTCGATTACGCGATGAGCGTAATCGTGGCCCGCGCGCTCCCCGATGCCCGCGATGGGCTCAAGCCCGTGCACCGGCGCATCCTCTTCGCGATGAACGAGAACGGCTATCACTGGAATAAGCCGTTTCGCAAATCGGCGCGCATCGTCGGCGATGTCATGGGTAAGTATCACCCCCACGGCGATGCCGCGATCTACGACGCGATGGTGCGCATGGCGCAGGATTTTTCCATGCGCGTGCCGCTCATCGACGGGCAGGGCAATTTCGGCTCGGTCGACGGCGACGAGGCCGCGGCGATGCGTTACACCGAGGTACGCCGCGCCCGCATCGCGCATTCCCTGACCGAGGACATCGAGAAAGACACGGTCGAGTTCAGGGATAATTACGACGGCGCGGAGAAAGAGCCGGTCGTCTTTCCGGCGCGCTTTCCCAATCTTCTCGTCAACGGTTCGAGCGGCATTGCCGTCGGCATGGCGACGAATGTGCCGCCGCACAATCTGGGCGAAGTGATAGATGCCTGTCTCGCCTATCTCGACGATCCCTCGATCAGCCTGGACGCCTTGACCGAGATCGTGCCTGCTCCGGACTTTCCGACCGGCGCGCTCATCATCGGCAAACAAGCGGCGCGCGGCGCGCTGGCCCGCGGCCGCGGCCCGGTCCTGATGCGCGCCAAGGTTCATACCGAGGAGCTGCGCAAGGATCGCGAAGCGCTCATCGTCACGGCCATTCCCTATCAGGTGAACAAGGCCACGATGATCGAACGCATCGCGGAGATGGTCCGCGACAAGCGCATCGAGGGCATCGCCGACCTGCGCGACGAAAGCGACCGCCACGGCATGCGCGTGGTCATCGAATTGCGCCGCGACTCTTCGCCGGAAGTGGTGCTCAATCAGCTTTATCGGCACTCGCAGCTGCAGACGAGCTTCAACGTCAACATGCTCGCGCTGAATGCCGGCCGTCCCGAGCTGATGAACTTGAAAGACCTCGTCGCGGCTTTCATCCTGTTCCGCGAGGAAGTCATTACCAGGCGGACGCGCTACGATCTCAACAAGGCACGCGAACGCGGCCATGTGCTGGTCGGGCTCGCCATCGCGGTTGCAAACATCGACGAAGTGATCGCGCTGATCCGCGCCGCGGCCGATGCCGCGACGGCGCGGGCGCAGTTGATGGCGCGTGCCTGGCCCGCGAAGGATGTGGCGCCTTTGGTGGCGCTGATCGCGGACCCCCGCCACATCGTGCAGGAAGACGGCACGATCCGGCTGACCGAGGAACAGGCGAAAGCCATTCTCGAAATCCGCCTGCAGCGCCTCACCGCACTTGGCCGCGACGAGCTTGCCGAAGAGGTGACGAAGCTCGCCGAGATCATCAGGGATCTGCTCGACATCCTGCGCAGCCGCCCGCGCGTGCTCGCGATTATCCGAAGCGAACTCGAAGAGGTGAAGCGCGACTTCGCCACGCCGCGTCTCACGGAACTGATCGATGCCGATGTCGAGATCGAAGACGAGGCGCTGATCGAACGCGAGGAGATGGCCGTTACGGTTACGCATGCCGGCTATATCAAGCGGACGCCGCTCGCCGATTACCGCGTGCAGGGCCGCGGCGGCAAAGGCCGCACCGGCATGGATACGCGCGACGAGGATTTCGTCACCCATATCTTCGTCGCCTCCACGCATGCGCCGCTGCTGTTCTTTTCTTCGACCGGCATGGCTTATCTGTTGAAGGTCTGGCGTTTGCCGGAAGCGCGCATCCAGGGGCGCGGCAAGGCGATGGTCAACCTGTTGCCGCTCTCTGCGGGCGAACGCATCACGACGGTTCTGCCGCTGCCGGAGAACGAAGCGGAGTGGGAAAAACTCAACGTCGTCTTCGCCACCAGATCCGGCGACGTGCGGCGCAACGAGCTTTCCGATTTCGGCAATGTGCGCGCCAACGGCAAGATCGCAATGAAGCTCGAAGCGGACGACGGCATTGTCGGCGTGCAGACCTGCACCGATGCCGACAACGTGCTGCTCACCACCCGCGAGGGCAAATGCATCCGTTTCGCCCTTTCGGGTCTGCGCATCTTCAAAGGCAGAAATTCAACGGGCGTGCGTGGAATCAAACTGGCGGAAGGCGACGAAGTGGTGAGCCTCGCCTTGCTGCATCACGTCGAGGCGACGCCTGCGGAAACCCGCGCCTACCTGAAACAGGCAAGCGCCATCCGCCGCGCTACGGGCGAAGAGAACAGCGATGAAGCTCCCTCGGATGAACCCGAAGAGAGCAGCAATGGCGAGGAGGCGATCCTCACGCAGGAACGCTACGCCCATCTGGCGGCGGCGGAGCAATTCGTTCTGACGGTCTCGGCAAGCGGCTTCGGCAAGCGCACCAGCTCCTACGAATACCGTGTGACGGGACGCGGCGGTTCGGGCATCGTTGCCATGGGGATGGCACGGAAAAACAACGCCGTCGTCGCTTCCTTCCCGGTCGAGGAAACCGACGACATCATGCTCATCACCGACCAGGGACAGACGATCCGCAGCCCGCTTTCGACCGTACGTATTGCCGGGCGCGCCACGCAGGGCGTGACGCTCTTCCGGGTCGAAACGGGCGAGCGCGTTGTTTCAGTAGAGCGCATCGAGGAAACATCGGAAGAAACGGAGACGTGAGATGACCCGGCGCCATGTCGGCCTCTATCCCGGTACCTTCGATCCGCTGACGCTCGGCCATCTCGATATCGTCCAGCGGGCGGTGAAACTCGTCGATCATCTGGTGATCGGCGTGGCCACCAATCCGTCCAAATCGCCCATGTTCACGCTCGACGAGCGCATGGAAATGGTCCGCAGCGAGACCGCACCGTTCGGCGGCGACGGACGCGGCACCATCAGCGTGGAAACCTTCGACTGTCTGCTGATGCAATATGCCGAACAGGTGGGCGCCACGGTGATCGTGCGCGGGCTCAGGGCCGTGTCGGATTTCGAATATGAATTCCAGATGGTCGGCATGAACCAGCGCCTCAATCCCGATATCGACACCGTGTTTCTGATGGCCGATCCGCGGCACCAGGCGATTGCTTCCAAACTCGTCAAGGAAATAGCGGTGCTGGGCGGCAACGTGGCGCCCTTCACCACGCCGCATGTGGCGAAACTGCTGACCGAACGGGCAAAGCTTAGAAAGGCAAGCAAATGACATCCGATACCGACAACACGCTGACGCTGACCTTGAAGACGGGCGATGTGAAAATCGCGCTGCGGCCCGATCTCGCGCCCCGGCATGTCGCGCGCATCAAAGAACTCGCGAATGAGGGTTTCTACGACGGCGTGGTGTTTCATCGCGTGATCCCGGGCTTCATGGCGCAGACCGGCGATCCGACAGGCACGGGCGGGGGCGGCTCCAAACTGCCCAATCTCAAAGCCGAATTTTCACCGGAAAAGCATGGCCGCGGCACACTCTCCATGGCCCGCACCGCCGATCCCAACAGCGCCAACAGCCAGTTCTTCATCTGCTTCGCCGACGCGCCCTGGCTCGACCGTCAGTACTCGGTGTTCGGCCAGGTGGTGAGCGGCATGGAGCATGTCGACGCCATCAAGAAAGGCGGCGAACATAATAACGGCGCCATCTCCGGCGAGCCCGACCGAATCGTGAAAGCGCGGGTGGGAGAAAATACGAATTAGGACATTGCTATTTCCCTGTCATGGCCCGCGACGGCGGGCTACCCTGTACTACCCGGCAGATGTTTGTGTTTTACAGGTAATATATTCTTTTTCTGAAAAACCATATCTGACAGAACTGGGTGGGCCGCCGTCGCGGGCCATGACAATCGTTATTTATCTGGTGACGCAATCGGCAATATTATGTGTCGCGAGCTGAATTGAAGCCGCGGCTGCGGTTTTATAAAACGCTGCGGACAATGTGGAGTAGTACAGCATGGCGTCCATACCCTTTATCGATCTTCAGGCGCAGCGGAAACGGATGGGCGCGGCGCTTGAGCGCGCAGTTCTGGCGGCGGTCGAGGGTGGGCAATGGATACTGGGCCCGCAGGTGCGTGCGCTGGAGGAGCAACTGGCGGAGTTCGCGGGCGTCAAACATGCGATTTCCTGCGCCAACGGCACGGATGCGCTGATGATCATTCTGCGCGCCTGGGATGTCGGTCCGGGCGATGCGGTGTTTGTTCCGGCTTTCACCTTCGCGGCTTCCGCGGAAGTCGTGGCGCTGGTGGGCGCCGCGCCCGTCTTCGTCGACGTGCTCGAAGATACGTTCAACATGGCGCCCGCGAGTCTCGAAGCGGCCATTGCCATGGTGAAGCGCGAAGGCAGATTGCGCCCACGTGTGGTGATGCCGGTCGATCTCTTCGGCCAGGCGGCGGATTACGATGCGTTGGAGCCAATTGCCCAACGCGAAGGCCTTTTGGTGCTGTCGGACACCGCCCAGGGGTTCGGCGCGACGCTGCGGGGACGCCGCACCGGCGCCATCGGCGATGCGGCAGCAACGAGTTTCTTTCCGGCGAAGCCGCTTGGTTGCTACGGCGATGGCGGTTGCAGTTTCACCGACGATGACGGGCTCGCGGATCTGCTGCGTTCCATCCGCATGCACGGGCAGGGCCGCGACAAATACGAAAACATCCGCATCGGCGTGAACTCGCGGCTGGATACGATCCAGGCCGCGATCCTGCTGGAGAAGATGAAGCTGTTCCCGGAGGAACTGGAACGGCGCGAGAAAATCGCGCGGCGTTATTCGGCGGCTTTCGCGCGTTCGAACCGCATCCGGCCGCCGCATGTGATTGACGGCGCGCAATCGAGCTGGGCGCAGTATACAATCCAGATACCGGACCGTGATCGCGTCAAAGCCGAACTGGAAGCGCAGGGCATCCCTGCGCAGATTTATTATCTCACGCCGCTCTCGGTGCAGCTCGCCTATAACAAATATCCTTCCGCGCCGCTCCCCGTCAGCGAGGCCCTGGGTCACACGGTTCTGAGCCTCCCCATGCATCCCTATCTCGACGAGGCAACCCAGGACCGGATCATCGAAGCCGTTCTGGAAAGCGTCGGCCGCGCGCATTGAACCGCCAAGGCGCCAAGACGCCAAGGGGTCCGAATATGCACGACGAAAATACGAAAGCCGTTGGAACGATCAGCGCGCGAACGCGCGCAAGAGCCATATCCCAAACGTTGCAACTCAATTTTGCGCTATTGAATTGTTCCTGGCGTCCTGGCGCCTTGGCGGTTCAATCCTGATTGCCATGGATGTTTCGCTGTTCGATTTTGATCTGCCGGACGAGCGGATCGCGCTGCGGCCGGCGAGCCCGCGCGACAGCGCCCGCATGCTGGTGGTGCGGCCGGACGGCGCGCTGGAACATGCGAAGGTCCGCGACCTGCCGGATTTTCTCCGCGCCCGCGATCTGCTGGTCGTCAATGACAGCCGGGTCATTGCGGCTCGCCTCTTTGCGCGGAAAGCCGCCAACGGCCCCGTCATCGAGCTGCTGCTGCACAGACGCATCGCGCCCGATCGTTATCTCGCGCTCGCCCGTCCGGCGCGGAAACTCACAGTCTGCGACGAACTCATTATCGCCGACGGTTTCACCGCGCATGTGGTCGCGCGGCGCGAAGGCGGCGAGGTGGAAATCGGTTTCGGGATCGCCGGGGCTGCGCTCGACGCCATGATCGCGCGGCACGGCGAGATGCCGCTGCCGCCCTATATCGCACGGCGCAGGCCCACCGATGCCCGCGACGCAGCGGACTACCAAACAATCTTTGCCGCCGGAGAAGGTTCGTCCGCCGCGCCGACCGCGGGCCTGCATTTCACGCCGGAACTGTTATCCCGCCTCGCTGCGGGGGGAATTGGCCGTGCGGAAATCACGCTGCATGTCGGCCCCGGCACGTTCCTGCCGGTGAATGCGGACGATACCTCCGGTCATCGCATGCATAGCGAATGGCTGCGGCTCGCAGCGGAAACGGCAGCAAATATCAACGCCGCGCGCGCGCATGGCGGCCGCATTGTTGCCGTCGGCACCACCTCGCTGCGCACGCTCGAAACCGCGGCAGACGAGACGGGCAATATTCGCCCCTTTGAAGGCGAGACGGACATCTTTATCACGCCGGGCTACAGGTTCAGGGCGGTGGACATATTGCTCACGAATTTCCATCTGCCACGCTCCACGCTGTTCATGCTGGTCGGCGCCTTTGCAGGACTTGATATCATGAAGCACGCCTACGCCGTGGCGATTGCGGAGAACTACCGGTTCTATTCCTATGGCGATGCCTGTCTGTTATTCCGGCCGGCCGCATGAGCGGGTTCTCGTTTGAAATAACAGCCCGTTGCGGCGCCGCACGCGCTGGCGTGCTGCATTCGCCCCGGGGCGATATCGCCACCCCGGCTTTCATGCCGGTGGGCACGGCGGCGACCGTCAAGGCGATGCTGCCGCAATCCGTGCGCGAAACCGGCGCCGATATCGTGCTCGGAAATACCTATCACCTGATGCTGCGGCCCGGCGCGGAGCGCATCGCGCGGCTCGGCGGCCTGCACAAATTCATGGCTTGGGAGCGGCCTGTCCTCACCGATTCCGGCGGCTTCCAGGTGATGTCGCTCGCCAGGCTGAGGAAGATCACGGAAGAAGGCGTGAAGTTCCGTTCCCATATCGACGGGCATGAGGAATTTCTTTCGCCCGAACGCGCGATGGCGATTCAGCGCCTGCTTGGTTCCGACATCCAGATGGTGCTCGACGAATGTCCGGCATTGCCCGCCAGCGAAGCTGTGATTGAGACATCCTTGGCGCTCAGCATGCGCTGGGCGAAACGCAGCAAAGCGGCATTCGGCGAGCAGCCGGGCCGCGCCTGTTTCGGCATCGTGCAGGGCGGCACGTTTGCCCATCTGCGCCGGCGCTCGGCGGAAGAACTGATCGGGATCGGTTTCGACGGCTACGCGGTTGGCGGGCTCGCGGTCGGCGAAGGGCAGGTGGCAATGTTCGAAACGCTCGAAGCCACGGTGCCCCATATGCCCGGCGACCGTCCGCATTATCTGATGGGCGTCGGCAAACCTTCCGACATTGCAGGCGCGGTGCTGCGCGGCATCGACATGTTCGATTGCGTGCTGCCCACGCGCTCGGGCCGCAACGGCCAGGCGTTCACGTGCGAAGGCACGATGAATTTGCGCAACGCGCGCTTCGCAGAGGATGACGGGCCGCTCGAAGCCGATTGCCCCTGTCCCGCCTGCCGGCAATTCAGCCGCGCCTATCTGCATCATGTCGTGAAGAGCGGTGAGATCATCGCCAGCATGCTGCTCACCTGGCACAATCTCGTACATTACCAGCGACTGATGCAGTCGCTGCGCGCCGCGATCGCAGACGGTACGCTTCCGGAACGTGTCGCGCAGATCGCTGCGACGGAAGAGATTTGAACCACAAAGCGCACAAAGATTGGTTATGCGCCGCAGGCGCGCGACAGCTTCTTCGTAGTCTTTGTGCTTTTTGTGGTAAAATAATTTCTGCGAGCGGGCTACATACCATCAGAACAGGCCCGGCTGCGTCGTTTCGCGGGCGGGCCGCTTCGGCGGTTTCTCCTGTTCGGACAAGTCCCAGTCACCTTCGCTGGTAATCAGCAGGGCTTTCAGCTCTTCGGTGGTGGCCGGCTCTTCGCCCAGCCATGCGGCCCAATGTTGCGGTGCGATCACTGCCGGCATGCGGTCGGTGACGCGCGCCAGCAACGGACCGGCAGGCACCGTCGCCATCACGAAAGTCAGCAGTTCGCCTTCATTCCTCTCCGTCCACCGTTCATAGACAACCGCGAGCGCAAGCGGTTTGCCGTCGCGCGGACTGACGACCCATTGTTTCACTTTCCCGCCGGGAAGTTCCTCGCCCACGTTGAAATTTTTCACCGGCACCAGCCCGCGCGCCTGGGCGAAGGCGGCGGCGAATGTCGGCAGCACATCGATGGTTTCCGCGCGCGCATGCACGTGGCGCGGCCGCTCCAGCGGCGTCTTCGCGCGCGAATCGGGAAAGCCCCAGCGCATGGCAACGGTTTCGCGTTGACCATTGACGCCGAGGCGGATCACCGAGGCGAAGCGCATGGGCGTGCGCATCTGCACCCCGTCGTCGACGCCGCCGCCCGCCGATGTCGTCAGTTCGGCCAGATGGTGCAGCCTGGCCCAACTCATCATCTGGGTGAATTTTCCGCACATCGCGCCGGACTCGCTCGTTCCTCGGCATGGAACATTATGGCCTTGACCGGTCCTTGCAAGCGTAAGGCGGCTGTTTGAGCGGCCCGAACGGGCCCACGAAAGCTGCCCGATCTCCGGCCAAATTCATCCAGATCGTGTTGACCGCCCGTGCCCTGCCCCCTATGGTCCGCCGCCCTTTGGCAGAGCCCGTAGCTCAGGGGTAGAGCATCTGACTTTTAATCAGAGGGTCGATGGTTCGATCCCATCCGGGCTCACCAAATTCTCCAATAAAGTCAGGCTGTTAAGCCGAGCAACGAAATAATCATCGCTCGGCTCAGCTTTATGTCCGCACTGTGTCCGCACGGCTTGGGCTTCCTCCAATGCTCACCACCAGCCGTCGCTGTGCGCAGCACAAGGCAAAAGCGTGGAGGAGGGCGGCTGCCGTTACGTCCCGCGAGATCTGTGCGGAGAGCTGGTGGGTCGCTTCGACTCGCGGCGCTTGAGCGCTCTTGCGAGCTTCGGATTGTTCTTGCTCGCCTCCGCATTTCGGGCAGCGGAACGGGCCTTGTCGAAGGCGCGAACCAGCTTCGACTGGTCGCCCTTGCGCAATGAATAATAGTGCCCCTCCGGCATGTCGGGGTGCGCACGTTGGAACGCCGCGATTTGACCCTGAAGCCAGCGTGTCGATTCCTCGTTCGACTGGTCAGGCGGCGACTCGGCGAGAGGATTCCATGGACCGCCCATCGAGATTCCCTCCAGGGAGGCAGGTACGCTACGCCGCCTTAATTTCTAAACGGCTAACATCAGGCATCTCCGAGGAGCCGATGAACCTCAACGACCTCCTGCTCGGCAAACAGCTTGACGCGAAGGACGTGCTCGTCCTTCGACACCGGCCAACCGAGCCGCAACTGTTCAGGGCGTTTCCTTTGCTGTGTGCGGAGCGACCTGACCTCTTCTCGACGTACCAGCAGTGCCACAACGTCCCGCTCGAGAAGACGATGGCAGGCATGGTCGGCACGGGTTACCTCGCGTCGTTCATCGCGTATGGTGCGGGCCGCGCTATCTTCGTCGGCCTGTACAGGATCGACGGCGCGAAGCCGATCACGTTCGATCAGTATTGGGCGATCCCGGGCAACCTCGAACTCCGGTCGCTCGGCATGATGGGCTTCAAGGGAGAGCGACCCTCAGTCATCTGGTTCGACCTGACGCCGCTCGACTTCTACCCCGAGTGGAAGGGGAAGCTCATCGTGGACTGGCCGCCGCCCGAACGCTCGTGGTGGCGGCGCGCGCACAAGAACGACATGCCCGTCCGCGCGATCCTCGAAGACAGCGCGCTCGGCGGCGCGATACCTGAGTGGGGCGAGCTGGAGCTGACCTGGGCGGAGCTTCGCGTGCTGCCGGCGAGATGGAGGGCGAAGCTCTCAGAGTGGCGTGCCATCTACTACATCTTCGACGCGTGGGACCGAATGGGATACGTCGGGTCGGCATACGGATCGGAGAACCTGCTCCAGAGGTGGCTGAGCTACGCGGCGACCGGCCACGGCGGCAACCGGCTACTGCGGGCGCGCGACCCCGCGAACTTCCGGTTCACGATCCTGGAGCGAGTGTCGCCGCACATGGACGCCGAAGACGTGATCGCCCGCGAGACGACTTGGAAGAAGCGGCTGCACACGCGGTCGCCCGACGGCCTCAACGACAATTAGGTCGATGCCTGATACCGGAATCATTTCGACGCTGCTGAACGGAAACTTGTTCTCCGCGCTAGCGGGGGCGCTCGCTGGTGCTCTCGCCGCCGTGTACATCGGGCTACGTGTCGAGCGTCAGAAGCAGAAGCGAGAGGAAATACTTGCGGTCAACAAAGCTCTCATGCTTTGCGCCGCGATCGTGAACGGGGCGTTCATTTTCATGCGTCAGCACGCGCACCCGCAGAAGGTCATCTACGAGAAACAGTGCAAAGACAGATTAGAGCACCGTCAGCGTGTGGCCGAAGGATTGCTGCCACCAGGATCGCCTTTTGAGTACGAGGCCCTGCTCAGGTCGTTTCCTACTATTCGAATTCCGATCGACAATCTGAACGCGCTCCTGATGACCAGGATCGGATCGGACAAAGCGTTGCTGCTCGCTACGCACCTCGAACAGACGATCGCCGGATTTCACGAGGTCATTGCGGAGCGGAACCGGCTTATCGAGACCATCCGCAATGGATCGGAGGACCGCGTTTTTCCGATGTATTTTGGGCTGAGGGATGCAGGCGGGCGCACCGACGAGAACTATCGCGGCTTGATGGAAGGCGTCTATATCAACGCGGAATCGATCCTGTACTTTGCAATGCTAATGATCGACATCCTGCGCGACTACGGGCAACACCTCATAGACCGCTTCGGGCGCAATCCTCCGAAACTCCAGTCCGCGGATTTTGAGCCGATCCGGTCGTCGGGATTGATGCCTGATCCGAAGGACTACCAATCGTTCGAGGTACAATTCCGGCCGAAGCCTTCGGCCTATACCGATGCTTATTGTATCACCATGTGACTGGCGACCAATAAGGGGCAGTGAATGGTTTCTAGAACTACGGTGTTAGGAGCGGCAGGCGAGCACTACGTCATGTGCCAGCTGCTGCGCCGCGGCCTGATCGCCGCCCTCGCTCCGGCCGGCGTTCCGAATGCGGACATCGTCGTCACCGACGAGATCGGCGCTCGGCTGTGCGCGGTGCAGGTCAAGGCGCGCCAGGAAAAGGGCAGCGACGGCGGCTGGCACATGAGCATCAAGCACGAGACGATCACTTCCGACACGCTGTTCTACTGCTTCGTTGACTTCGGCCGGAGCCTCGTCGAGTTGCCTACCTGCTACGTGCTTCCGAGCGCGGTGGTCGCCGACGTTCTCGCCCGCGCGCACCGCACTTGGCTGGGCACGCCGGGAAAGAAGGGGCAGCAACGCAGCGAGACGGACATGCGTCGGTTCCTGCCAAACTACGACAAGACCGGCGTAGCGATCGGTTGCGGTGCCGGGTGGCTTGATCAGTATCGGGAGACCTGGACGCTAATCGAGGGTTCGACAGCGGTGAAGCCATGACCGCGGACCAAGCGAACAGGGAAACGTTGACGCCGCCAAAGGCAGCGACCGCGCAGCCATTGACGACGCCAATGACTGTCCAACACGAGTGCGGAGCAGTCGGGAGCAGCTGCACGGATGGGTGGGAGAACTTTTTCCATCGACACCAGTACCCGATCTCGGCAATCGAAGCGTTCAGTACGTCGGCGGCGATCATAGTATCTCTCACGATTGCGCTGTTGGCGCGCAGGGCAAGCCGGACGCAGGCAGAGGTGTTCGCGCAAATCAGCACCGTGCATCACTTGGGTCTGAACGGTGCCGAGTCGAAGTACATAACAGCAAACGTTCTCAACGCCGGCCTGCACCGCTCTCGGTCCCGTTCTCCTTTTTCCATTGGCGCGTTCCCTTGGAATGGGAGAAGCCGTTCACCCGGCGTGGCTGGTCGCTCATCCCTTGGGACTACAGTCAAGAAGACCCGCTCGTTCCTCAGAAGCACTACCCGGTCGTAATCAATCCGCGCAGCTCCGAAACGTTCTTCCTTTCCGACATGCAGACGTTTCGAGATCAGATGCTGGAGATATTTGCCGGCGCGAACACACTCCAGCGGTTCCGCTTCAGATACATCCGCGGCCGATTCCTGTCGGACGACGGCAGGCTCTTCGACGTGAAGCTCAGCGGGCCACTGCGCGAGCTGCTGAGGGAACTGCTCGACGAGGCCGCGTCGGCGCATTGACATCTGGGACGCGCGGCGTAGAAGAGTACACGCGGGTTGCGCTGGCCGGCATCAATGGGCTTCAGCTCCCCGATCTTGAGCATCATCGACATGAACACGAGCAACACCAAATCCGAGCCCGGATTTGAACACCTGCGCGTCATTCCCATCATGAAATCGGGGTGCGGCGTCTCCTTCGCCTGCGCACGTACGGACGAAGAGGAAGCCCTGGCGCGAGAGCGTGCACGCGAACTTGGTCTGGCGGCGGGAGTCGCCATGCCGATCGACCCGAACCCTCAGATTTGGTCGGTGATCGACTACCTCAAGCGCAGCAGCTGAACCCAACGCAAGGCCCTGGCAGGCGAAGCACGTGACTTGGATGTTTCGCGTGGTACGTTCGGCTGGCCAGTGAGCTAGGCTCCAATGAATTCAGAATTCGCAAGGTTCGTTGCCGACGCGGCCAGTATCAAAACATCTGGCCGCTGGACCGCCATGAATGCGAAAATCGAGCGCATGGCGGCGAGCCCGGGCGAAGGCAACGATTGGTACGTGCAGTTGTTTGCGTCACTGTGTTTTCAGATTTTCTCCGAGTACCTCGCCCTCAAGACTACCTACGACGCGAAGCAAGATAGAGACGCATCGTTGTTAGCATGGCGTGCGCGGAATCTTTTGGAATTGTCAGTGTGGTCCATCTATTTCACGAGGACCAAGGAGAACGCCCGGCGGCTTTACGAAGATGCAGGGCGCGACGCTCACGAAATCTTCAGTGCTTTCGAGAATTGGGGACAGACGGCAGCGCTCTCCGCTGACTGGCTCACCCAAGTTCAAATCGGGAAACAGGATTTGACTCGGCGCGCGGCGGCCGAGGGCGTTGAAGAGTTGCAAGGCGCTTATAAACGCGTGGATGTCGCAGCGCGAGATTGCGGAATTGGTGACAGTTACAGACTCAACTGCAAAATGTTATCGAAATTTGCGCATCCAACCGCCATGCAAATTCTCGGCACGCCCGACGCTGCAAAGCATGCCCTGCAAAGAGATTGCTTCTTCGGCCTGGGGTGCCTTTTCTTCACGGGAGCCTTCAATGCACTCGAAGGCGTGAGCCTGTAGCAGTCACTGATGAATTGGCAATACGCGAAGCGCCCCGACGGCCGGATATCAGTCACTCTGGACAACAACGTGTGGGATTTTCTTTTTGTAAGAAAGATAGACCTTCGGACCGAGCTGCCTGCCGACGAATTCGCAATTTTCATTACGCGCGAGGTCGAAATCGAGAGCATGGCAATTCCCGATACGCAATCGAAGGCTATGATCAAAGACTATATTACCCAAACGATAGCGCGATGCGGGATCAAGACGACGATGGTGTTTGGTTTCGCCAGGGAAGGTCCCGGGCCGCAACGCTTCGGAGGATTCGATCAGGGCACGTGGCAATCTCAGACCGAGCGCGAATTCTACAATGCGATACGCGAGCCCTACCTGCTGAGTCGAAGCGAGACCAATAGCCAGCTCACCAAGAACGAGGCGGATGCGGCTGTCGCGGCACAGTCTTTTTTCTCGATCGCGCTGACATGTGAAAAACCGGAAAAGTCCGGCCCGCTACGCTTTGCCGCTGAGCACGGCGGGAAGGTTCTTTATTTGTCGGGTATCGACCTAAGTGCTCGGCCCCTGAAGGCTCATATCGCCGAGCTTCATCAAAACTAACAACAGCGCGACGCACGCTCACTCGCAGGCGGGATGCCACACATCGATCCCGTCGGTGATCCGCGTCGCGCCCGGCGTCATCGGCTTCCCGCAGTCCGGCAGCGCAGGTTGCGTTCCCCCCGCGCGGCCTCGAACGCCTCGCGGTAGAGGTCGACCAGCTCGTTGTCGACGACCGGCCGCGAGGGCGCGGGCTTCGGCCGCCAGGGCAGCGCGTCGCCGGCAACAGGGGAAGGCGAGGGCGCGTTCGCGGCGGCGGCCATCGCGCCGTAGTGGTCGATCCACGCCTGCGCGGTCCCCTCGACCATCAACTCGGTGAGCGCCCACACCAGCGCGTCGACGCGGTCGGGCGACGACTTCGCGCGCTCGCGATCGAGGTCGGGCGTGAAGGAGCACATCTAGCCCTCCACCCGTCTCGTCCTGGAGATATTCGCTGCCGTTAACTGTGCCGGCGAAGACACACTGCCGCGGTGCCTCGATCACGCGACGGCCGTACGGCGGTCGAAAACGGTCAACGGTGCGGGACATGAATGCTTTGATGCGTTCCTTATCCGACCGGCGCATGTACACGGATACAAAACGCAGCTTGAGGTCTACAAATCAGCTGCATCGACCTCGCGTGCACGGTACATAATAGTTGACGTTGGCGGCATGGGACGAAAATACGACGAAGTCACTCGTCTCAAGAACAAGCGGGCGTTGCAGGGCGGGCAGGTGACGCCGGTTATAGTCGTGAATGGAAAAAGGGAAGCGTCGGCCAGCAAAAGAAACTAGCAGACTTCGCCGGTTAGCTCGAAGCGAACTTTCGCACATCCCGCGCCAGCGCATCCATGTCCACATCGTACCCATTGACCTTGGCTAGCCTGCCCGGCTGCACAAATGCGTCGTCATCGCCTTTTTCGACCACGCGCAAGGTGGTGGTCGGCACGACAATCGGCTGCGCTTTAAGTTCCTGCACCATGCGCTCCAGCGTGACGATGCCGTTCTGCAGGCGGTCCATCAGTTTGTGCAGCTGGTCATTGCTGCGTTCCAGTTTTTCGAGACGTTTCATAGACATGACACTGTTTCTCCTTCGTTGATGGTTGCTTCGGTAACGCCCAAACGGCGGAAGGCGGGCGCGTCGGCCTGCTGCACGTCCAGTTCGCCAGCAGCGCGAACTTCCCGGAACCCGGCAACACGCTGACGGGAAAAGCCAGGGTCAGACAGTTTTGCAGTGGACTTGTCCGAAGGCCGGACATTTCCGGTGTGCCGGGTGCCGGAATGACTTGCTACCGCGCCGCCTACCCACGCTTAGCGCGGAATAGTCTCCGAGCCACCAATCCTAGTCGGTGATTTTACTCCGGGAACCGCCTGCCAGCGCGGCGCTTTGAGTCGGGAAACAACGCGACGAACAGGTGGGTTATGGCCGCTTCCAGGCACAAGGAGAAGATTGAAACGCTGCCCGTCCCCGCGGGTCTGTCGCAGCGGCCGGCATGGCAGGGGCATTTGCGTTTGTCTTTGGTGAGTTGCGCGGTCGGGCTGTACAAGGCAACGACGACGACGAACGATATCGCATTCAACCTCATCAACCCCAAGACCGGTAACCGCATCCGCATGATCACGACGGACCCGGATACCGGCCCCGTCGAGCGTTCCTCGCTCGTCAAGGGTTATGCGGTCGAAAAGAATAATTACGTCCTGTTCTCCGAGGAAGACCTTCAGTCGGTGAAGCTTGAAACTACGCGTACGCTCGATATCGAACGCTTCGTCGACGCGGACGAAATCGACCGGCTCTATTGGGATACGCCCTATGTGCTGATGCCTGCCGACAAGAGTTCCGCGGAGGCCTACGGCGTCATCCAGGCGGCCATGGTGAAAGCCAATCGCATCGCGCTCGGACGGGTTGTCATGCATACGCGCGAAAGGCTGATGGCAATTGAGCCGCGCGACCACGGGCTGATAGCAACCACGCTGCGCATGGCAGACGAAGTGGTGAACATCGCCGAAGCTCTGGCCTCTGTTCCCGACTTCAGGCAGGACAAACAGATGGTCGACATTGCGCTGCGAATCATCGAACAGCAGGAAGGCGAGTTCACGCCGGCAGAATTCACCGACCGCTACGAGGAAGCTCTGAGGGGGCTGGTCGAGGAAAAGAAGAAGGGTCACAAAATCAGGCACGTCGCCGAACCCGCGGACAGCGGCAACGTGGTGGATCTGATGGAGGCGCTGCGCAAAAGCCTCAAAGGCGGTGGCGGACCGAAGAGAAAGTCGGCAACCATAACGCGCCTGCCCAAACGGAAGGCATCATAAAAAAAGCCCGCCGGAGCGCCCGGCGCCGCATTGTCATTGCGTGAATGAGATCGTTCGTCGGCCGCACGCGGAAGGCCGGTCCCATGACTCAAATGTCATGGGTTTTTCAACGATGCGTTTACGCTTTCCTATCGAAGAGGCGCTTATCCTGCGCACCGGCCGGTCCGGAGCAGCGCCATGGAAGTGTGGAATTCGATAGTTCAGAGCATGCAGAGCGAGAGCTGGGGCGGCACCCCGCTCACGCTTGCTGCGCCGTTCGGGTTGCTGACGATGGCCTTCATGGCGCGCCGTTTCGCGCGCGAGAAGGGCCCGAAGACCGAGAGCAGCGACATTGCGGGCATAGCCTTCATCGCGCTCATCATCGCCGCGGCATTCTTCTTCGTCTACCAGGGCCTCGCGCTGCTGGAAATATCGTTCCGCTGATCCGGCGGACAGAGCTAAATAATAAGCAGACAAATCGCGTCATCGTGGTTGCGTGTGACGCTGCGATCGCCACATGGGTGCTCATCGCATGCAAGGCGGAACCCCGGCGCGCGAAGGATGCGTTCCGGTCTGTTGTCACTTCGGTCCGTCGTCGTTTTGATCCGGCGTCGTTTCGAGCGCGGCGGCGCGACGTTTGCCCGCCGCGACATTGCCGGTCAAACATGCTAGTGATTTCGTCATGGTGGTTTTGTGCGACCGGCGCCGTCCCTGGCAGCCGGTTTTTTGTTGCCGCGGCCGCGGGGCGAATTCGCTGTTAATCGCTGTTAAAATCGCTGTTATGCCTTCGCAGCGGCCCCGCATGCGGCGCATGAAATGCGCGCAAATTGTCTCGAATTGCTGCGAACCGCTGCTACGTTGCTAAAAAGCATACCGGCGCGTTTACATCCTAGTATATCCCGCCGCCTACGATGCTTCCGAAATTCCCGGACGTCGGCATGATTCGGAACAAGCTGATCTGGACGCTCGTCATTTCCGTTGCGGCGATCGTCGCAGCGATCGTGTTCGACTACGTGCTCACGATCTCCATGGTCGATAACGGCATCAACCACACCCCGTTGCTCATGCTGGGCGCCGCGACGATCTTTGCCGCGTCGGTCACGTTCGCTGTTGTCCGCAAATCGTCCGGCTCACGGCGCAGCCGTGACCAGCTCGCGCTCGCGCATGCAGCAGCGGAAGCGGCACGAACCGTTTCGCAGCGCGCACTGGCCGAGCTTGAGAATTCACGCGCGGCGGCGATCGCCGAACGAAGCAGCGCGCTGGCCGCCAGTCGCGCCAAGAGCGAATTCCTGGCCAAGATGAGCCACGAACTGCGCACGCCGCTGAACGTCATCCTCGGTTTTTCCGAAATGCTGAAGAACGGCATTCGTCCGGAGAAGACGACGGAATATGCCGAGATCATTCATACTTCGGGCCGGTTTCTGCTCAGCCTGATCAACGATGTTCTCGATCTCTCGAAAATCGAAGCAGGCAAGTTCGAGCCCAGGAGCACGCATATCCTGGTGCGGGAATTGGTTTGCGATTGCGTGTCGCTGATGCAGCAGGGCGCCGACAATGCCGGCGTCGCACTCAGACTGGAGATTCCGCGCGCCATGCCGGTTCTCCATTCCGACCCAAGGGCCCTCCGCCAGATCCTGTTGAACCTGCTGAGCAACGCGATCAAATTCACCCGCGCCGGCGGTGAAATAACGATCACCGCTTCGACGTTACAGTCGGGCGAGTTCTGCCTCGAAGTTTCCGACACGGGCGTGGGGATTGCCAGGGAATATCTGGCGGGGGTGTTCGAGAGCTACAACCAGGGCAATCGCGACGCCGTGAACCTGACCCAGACGCAAGGCACGGGTCTGGGTCTTCCCATCGTGCGGGGCCTGGCCGAAGCGCAGGGTGGACGCGTAACGCTGGACAGCGTGGTCGACCACGGGACTTGCGTTCGCGTATTTCTGCCGATGGCCCGGCGGCAGGAATTGCCGCGGCAGGTCGCCTGAAAAAGCACGACGCGCGTTCCAGCCGCAGCGCTTGGCGGCGGTACGCGAAAATCTCCGGAATTATTTCTGTTCAAAATAAAACAGCTCCCCGCGAGGAGAGCTGTTTTTTCTATGGACGGAAATGCGGCTTACTTCGGTGGGCTCTGATAGTTGCCCGTGCTGCAGCCGGCTTTGCTGTTCAGGTAAACTTGCGTCACCGTATAGGTGCGCGTCTTGTCCGTCAGCGTTCCGTCCGAGCTTTCACAGAGATCTCCGATCTCGTATCCGCTCGAATTATTCCAGGCCTGCGGAAAATCCGGATTCGACCCCGGCGTCGGTATGTTGTCGGTGGTTGCCTCCGCGAACTCATGCGACGCGGCGAAAGTGATATTGGCATAGCCGCCGCCGCAATCCGGTTCGACCGCGTAGAAGAGATTGCCCTTCGTTTCCTTCTTGTCGCTGCTCGCGAAATGATACGCACCGAATGACTGACAGGAGAGCAATCCATCCAGGTTGATCGAGACATTCGTCGGGAAATAGATCATGTAGAGCATGTTCGGCCCGTTCTTGGGTAACACGCCAGTCTTGATCTGATACTCGATCTCCTTCTGAACCTGTTTGTCGGTGATACTGAGACTCTGGTTTTTGGGCGTGATCTGCACCTGGCCGAAATAGGTGCCGAGCCCGATCTTCTGTTTGGAACCCTTGTGACCGTTGACCGCCTTGACGCCCTTGGTGTTGTACTCATCGAGTTGCTGCAGGAAGTCGCTGTTCGCGAGCGCGGCACTGAAGTCCGGCGTTTCGGCAACGGTCGTCGCGTTTACGTTCGAACCCCATATCACCGATACGACTTCGACCTTCGTGAACACCGTGCCGCCGTAATAATTCATCTCCCCGAGGCTCAGATGCGGATTGCGGCCCGTCCTGGCCTCATAGGCTGGCGTCGCAAAAATGTGGTAGGCGCCGTGCGGGCCGGCCGGTTGTGCTTGGACGGCCCCGGAAAGGGCGACCAAACCGAGAGCTGTCGCTGCGGTGGTCGCAAGCGCCAGGCGTTGAGAGAAAAGCATTGGGAACCCCCGTAAATAGCGGCGGGGCGGGTCGCCCGCCTTCATTTGCGACAATGCGATGCCCGGCCAGCCTTGGCAAGGGTATCACCCGGTTGTGCGGGGCGTTTCAGGCGTTCAGCAACTCAGCGACCGCGCGGTGTGCCTGGTCGATGGCCGAGTCGGTATAGGCTGCGAAGCCCGCGTCCGAATTGGCAATGGCGATCCGGCCGAAACGCTTGCGGGCGATGAGATTGGGCGTGTGGTCGGCGTCGAAATCCCTGTCCCACAGCGAATTGTATTCCGGCGCGTAACCGTGCGGCCAGCGATTGACTGCGATGCCCTCGATATCGCGCGCCGGGTCAAAGCCGGCGGGGCCGAGCGTGCGCGCCAGTTGATCCCTGATATTGCGTTCGAAGGTCTCGAATGGCGTGCGGAGCAGTTCCATGCGTCCCGCGCGGTTCTGATCGAATTCGGGCAGTCCGGCGCTTGCGGGCGTGCGCACCATGCGGATCAGCATGGGCTGATCCGGCACGCGCGGGCTCTCATAATTGCCGATATTGACAGTCGCGTTCATGGAAATGCTGACGTGATAAGAACCCGGCGCGTAGATGTGCCGAATGCCGAGCCTGTGAAACGGAATCGCGTTCCGTAGCGCCACATTTGTATAAACGAGCGGGCTTTTCACCATCTGGAACAACGCAGCCTTTTGCGGCTCGGGTAATTCCGGCATGAGAAACGGAATTACCGCATTCCAATTTGCGAGTACGCAGTGTTGTGCGCGTACGCGGTACACTTTGCCGTCGCCGCGGCTTGCCGTGTACGCCACCTCGACGCCTTTGCCCGCATTGCGCGTCCGCACGGCGAGATTGTTCAGCCGGATGCGTATGTTGTTGTGCGGTTGGTCGAGCTTCGAATAGTCGACTTTGGCCGTCACGATGTCGCGCGCATCGCGACCCGGTATGGCGCCCGGAACGAGGCTGCGCACGAGAAGCCGCGCGATCGATGCGTTGCCGTCCGGGAAGTGAAAATTTTCGGAGCCGCCGGTCGTCGAATAGCCGGCCGGCGTATAGCCCATGCGCTTGACGCTTGGGCCGCCGGGCGTGAGCTTCAGCCCGGCAAAGCCGGGGTGACCCATGCCCCAGCAATCCAGCGCGGATACAGCGTCGATGCCGCAACCCCACCATTCGTCGGTGCGGTGCTGGTAGAGGGGAATGACCGCAGGGTCGGCCCGCACCACCTGAAGCAGATAATCCTTGTAGGAGATGCGCCAAAGCCTGTCTTTCTTCTGATCGCCGGTCAGACCGGGGTAATAATCCTCCGTTCCCGTCTCGATCTTGAGGATACTGCGCTTGACCGCCTCGCCAACAGGCGCCTGCGCCACAAAGGCCTTCCACGCTCCCGATTTCGCATCGCCATTTTCATTTGCTGCGAGCCGGACAAGGCGATCCGCACCGAACGTTTCACGGTCGAAAAAAACGCCGAGCTTCAGGTCATGGTCGATAAACGGATCTTCGCATTCACGACGCAATCGGTCCGGTTCGATCCCTAGCGATTTGAGCAGCCCGCTGGCGACGGCGCTGTAGGGGTAGGGGCTCGAGATCTCGTATGTCCCGCCGTTGATCAGTTCCACCCGCCCGTTGAGATGAAATTCGTTCCGTTTGGCATGGCCGCCGAAATCGTCGTGATTTTCGATAATGAGTATCTTCGCCCCGGGATGTGCGGCACGATAGAACCAGGCGGCAGACAATCCGCTGATCCCTCCGCCGACGACGACGAGGTCGTAGCTTTCGCCCGAATCGATCAGCCCGCTTGCGTGATCCCAGAAATTGCCATCACGCAGCGCATGCGCCGCCTCGAACGAACCGGGATGGCTGCCGCGCATGCCAAGTCTGTCCGGCGGGTAATAGCCACGCAGGTTCTGGGCTTCGGCCTCTGCCGCGTTTGCGAGTTCGGGCGCGAGGCCCCCGATCGCCACGCCGATCGCCATGCCCTGAAGCACATCGCGGCGCGCGATCCGACGCGACATGCCGAGATCGGAATCTGCTTTCTTTCGCATTTGTACAGCCCAATCGAACCAAGGGCAGACTGGCATGGCTCCGCCGGGTTTGCACCATCTGGCACGCGTGAGTGAGATCGAATAAAATTTCCGCAGCGTGCGGTGTGGGACTAACCCATAGGCAGCAGCCAGATGCGCAGGACTCCAACCGCGGCAATGATGAAGAGGGCAAAATTGCAAAGACCTCCGAGCATGGCGCCCGCAAGCCTTTTGTCGGGATCAGCCATGTAGCCCGCAAGATAGACAATACGGGAGACTACCCAGATCAGAGCTACCAGCGGTGCAAGCCACGCCAAGCCGATCGGATAGAATGCCGCTACCCACAGAAAGGGCAGGACGATTCCCATCTGCTCCAGTGTGTTGAGCTGTACGCGATAGGCCCGCTCAAACCTGGGGTGTCCGGTGACAGAGGGGGCCTTGATCCCACATTTCTGGCGCAGATTGCCGACGCGAAATGCCGTGTAAAAATAGAATAGTCCGATCAGCAACGTGACGGATGCCGTCCACAGAAGGACTGGCCTTGACGTAATCACGAATTCCTCCCGTAAATTCCTTACATTATTAGGCTCGTACCGCGCCGCAGTCGAGCGGCGGGAGCCTGCGAGACCACCCGGGCGCCCGAGTTGTCCACAAGACATCCCCTTGCAGGTGTGGCGCGGCAGGAGCAGAGTTTCCGAATCAGTTTGCGAAGGGGAAAGTCATGAACGCCAAGTCTGCAGCCGCCGTGTTTGGCATTCTGTTTCTTATCGTTGGAGTGCTCGGGTTTGTACCCAATCCGATTGTCAGTCCCACCGGCTATTTCCAGGTGAACAACCTGCATAATCTGTTTCACATCGGCGCCGGTATTATACTGCTTGTAGGAGCCTATGCGAGCGCTGGCAGCTTCGGCCCGGGCATGGCGCTGCGCTTCATCGGCGCCATCTATGCCATTCTTGCCGTCATGGGTTTCTTCCTGCCCGGAAATCTGATTTTCGGGATGGTCGCTATGAACATGGCGGATCACTGGCTGCATACATTTCTGGCGGTAGTCCTTCTGCTGACCAGCTTTGTGGTGGCGCCGGCGCCGAAAGCGGTTGCGGCTTAACTCATAGCGCGCCTTCACCTGGTGCGCGTTTCGCTTGCATCAGGTGAAGGTATTTGTTTCGGGCACCCAGCGATTTCCGTCCATCGCCCGGCCGGAATATTTCAAGTCGCCGTTGCGTGCCCGGGCGCAACGCCCGCCCGGTTGATGTCCTGCGCGCGATGTTGCGTTGGCCGCCACGGCATCGCAAAGCGCAAACCCAAAATTATTTGTCCCGCACCTCTATGCGTCCCGCAACGCCGTCGCAGGCGACAGACATGCGGCGCGAATTGCCGGAAATAGTCCGCCGACGAATCCCATGCCAAGCGTCAGCACAAGCGCCAGCAGGATTAAGAGCGGCGTAACCGCGAGGCGGAACGACACGAGCCAGCCTCCCATAAGCGTCCTCGCTTCCAGCCCGTCCAGTCCAAGCACGGCCAGGAGGATGCCCATTGCGCCGCCAGCGACGGCGAGAAGGACGGCCTCCGACAATATGGCGGCGAGCACGGGAAAGCGCGAGAAACCCAGCGTGCGCAGAAGCGCCAGTTCGGCTGCGCGGCTCGCAACATTTGCATACATGACATTAAGCGCAGCAAAGACCGCGCCTGCCGCCATCAAGCTGGTGATCACGCTAACGGCCACAATAAGAATGGTGCGAAATTGTCTGCCGACCTCTTCATCCTCCTCGGCCATGGTCTTGACGGTGGCGCCCAGATTCGGCAATCCCGCGATGTAATTTTTGAAGCTTGTAATTGCTGCCGGTGAGACGATCCGGGCATAGATTTCCGAAAATTTGTTACCCGCTCTTGTCGCGTCCTGGAACTGATGCAGGTCGACCATGAACTGGGAATCGCGAGTGAGGCTGCCCGTCGAATAGACGCCGACAACGTTCCACTTTCTGTTTCGCCATAAGACACTTCGTCCTGCAAGATATTCCGGATAGATGCGTACAGCACCTTCACCCATCATCATTTCATTGAATCCCGGACGCATCTTCCGACCCGCGACAACGCGAAAATTCGGAATTATGGCGGCTTTTTTGGCATCGATAGTTATAATCGAGGCTATCCCAAGCATGTCAGGCCGCCAGTTGCGGATCACGAGCGCACCGGAATCCACCGCCGCGAGCGCAGGTTTTTGGTCGATTTGGACAATTCCGGGCGCCTGACCGACCACATTGAGCGCCGAAGTATCGAACGGGCCATGACTGCCGCTGACGATGGCCAATTGACTCGTGCCGGGCCTTGTCTCGCTGCGAAGAATACCATCGCTCACCGACAGCACACTAATGAAAACCAGAACGACGACCAGGAAACTGATAATGACAACGGCAGCGTTCCGCGCCCGGCTTGGGATGCTTCTCACATTCCAGATGAAAAGGGCCGGAGTCTGGTGCAGGACAGCCGTCATCGTCACGCTTTCCTGAGCGTGTCGGCGACCGGCAACGCCGTAACCCGCCGTGCCGGCAGAATGCCAACCAGGAATGAGAACAGGACGGCGAGTAATATTGCAGCAGCTACCGATTGCAAATTCACGACGAAATAGGGCAGCACATCGCCGATAAAGGGTGTCATAAAAAGACAAAGTCTCCAACCGAACAAAAGACCCAGTAGCGCACCTGCGCCAACAATCCACGCCGATTCCTGCAACACATGCGAGAGAAGGCGGCGGCGGCTGAATCCCATGGCCCGCATCACCGCAAATTCGCAGAGCCGCTCGCGCACCGAGTTCGCCATGGCATTGCCCGTAACCAGCAGCATCGAAAGAAACACGGCGAGGCCCACGCAAATAACAAAGATGCCGATGTCGCGGAACGATTTGACGACGCTGAGATACAGGAGGGCGTCGGGCAGCGCGATTGCGGTTGGCTGGGCATTGGCAAACTTTGCCTCGATCGTCCGCGCGACGGTGGAGACTTGGCTGGTATTTTTCGTCATCAGGACGATCTGGTCGACCTGGTCCCGCGCGGCGATATCAGCCACACTCCGGTTCAAATACTCGTAATTCGCGACCAAATCCTGCATGAAGCTGTCGGGCAGCGTGCTCCTGAAGATACCGCAGAGATGGAAATACCACGTTGTACCGCCGTTCTTCTGCGCCGGGCCTCCTGAAATCGGAATGGTGTCGCCGATCTTCCAGTTCATTTTTCTCGCCAGAGGTCCGCCGGCGATGGCGCATAGCCGATCACCGAGCATTGCTTGCCGTTCGGCCCCGTTCACGGAGAGTTCCGGAAACACTTTCATATATTGTTCGAAAGGAACGCCCGCGACGAAGACGGAATTCTTTGCATCGCGGAAATGGCCGAATATGCCGATCTGGTAGCTCACCGCGCTCACGCCTGAAATCGGCGCGATTTTGGCCACGTAGCTCAACGGCAGTCTGCCGAAGCCATCGCTCCATACATCCAGCCGCTGGGGCCGCCCGTAATTCACGAGTCCGGCGAAACCGCTGTAAAGCGTCGCCAGCACCAGAAAGACCGCGAACGCCACCGTCACGGAAAGCACTGTGAACAGCGTGCGTACCTTATGTTGCCGGAAGACTGCGAAAGTCAGCGAATTGCCGGTCACGCCAGTTCCCCGGAACACAATTATTCGTTGCGTGTTCGGGCTCTACGCATCGCGAAGCGCCCTCGCCAGTGGCAGCCGCGCAGCGCGGATTGCAGGAAACAAGCCGCCCAGCAAACCCATCGAGAGTGTGAGCAGCAGGCCGATGCCGATTGCTGCCAGTGTAACGGTGAAGCGGAATTCGGTGAGCGTGCCGCCCAGCGACGTGCTTGCCTCATAGCCGTCGAAGAGGAAATAGGCGGCGACAACACCAAGACCGCCGCCCAGCAGTGCAAGCGCCAGCGCTTCGGACAATACCGCGAGAAGAACGGCGCCGCGTGCGAAGCCGAGCGCCCGCAATGTCGCGATCTCGGCACGGCGGTTCGCGACGTTGGCGTACATCACATTGAGCGCCCCGAACACGGCGCCGATGGCCATCAGGACCGTAATGACGCCGTCGGCGGTGGAGAGTAGCAGTGCAAGATCGCGGCCGATCTCACCCTCGAAATCCTTGAGCGTTTGCGTAGCGCCGCGAAAACGCGGGTCGTGTGCAAGTGCCGATTTGAACGCCGGAAATGCGGCAGGTGAAGTCAGCTTGACGAAGATCGAAGAGATGCGCGTGCTCGCCGCATTAAGCGCCTGGATCTGGCGCAGATCGGTCATCGCGGAGGAGTCGTAACGCGCGCTGCCCGTCTGGAATATGCCGACAACTTTCCAGTCGCGTGCGCGCCAGTGGACTGTTTTGCCGAGCCTGAATTCGTCAAACAGCTTTACGTCGTTTACGCCTACAATGATCTCGTTGAGCCCCGTCCGGAACATGCGGCCTTGCACGATATGGAAATGCGGCATGACCAGCGGAAATTTCTCGTCGATTCCGCGAAGCTGCGCCTCGGCGAAAAGACCTGGCGCCCATTTGGGAAGCTCCATCGATGCAAAGAGCGTCGCGGAGACGAGCGGACCGTGCGATGATTGCCGGACACCGGGCATTTGCTCGACCACCTGCACGGTGTCGGTCGTGAGCGCGCCCCTGATATCGGCATAGACCAGCGCCACGCCATCGGCGCCGTCCGTTGTCATTTGCCCTACGATCCCGTCGCGCACGGCGAAAACCGCGACAAACACGAGTATCACACCGAAAAACCCCAGCACGACAGTGAGCGCCGATTGTGCCCGCGCGCCCATGGTGCGGAAATTCCAGCTGCAAACGGCGGCGCCGCGACGAAGGGATTCCATGGTTCAGGCCCTGCGCAAAGTGGTTGCTATCTCGAGGCGGGCAACGCGCCGGCTGGGCAGCAGCCCCGTCGCCAGGGCAAAGAACATTGCAAGGGCCGCCGCAAGGAGCACGGCCATCCAAGTCATGGCGAAGCCGCGCAATATTGTTGTCATGATTGGTTCCATCAGCTTGCTCACGCCCCATCCGGCAATTACGCCGAGAGCGGCTCCGGCTCCGATCAGGATTGCGGCCTCGCGGAACACGATGAAGGCAACCTGCAGCCTACTGAAGCCGAGCGCCCGCATCATCGCAAATTCGCCCATGCGCTCGCGCACGGAATTGATCATGGTATTGCCGGTGATGAGCAGCATGCTCGCAAATACGGCGATGCCGACATAAGTAATGATCGTGCCGACGTCGCCGAACTGGCGCAGCGCACTCATTGTCTCCTGTTGTTCGGACTCGGTGCGCGTGTCGGGCGAGGAATTGGTGAACCGCGCATCGATGGCATGGGCGACGCGATCCATGTCTTTCGGATCGTCGACCAGCGTTGTGATTTGCTGGACCGTGTCCTTGATCGGAGAAGCTGCAAGGCCCTCGTTGAAATAATCATAGTTGACGAGAAAGAACTCCTGGTATCCTGCCGGAAGGTCGGTGCGATAGGTTCCGTCGATATGGAACATCCAGGTCGTGCTGCCGCTCTTCTGTGGCGGACCGCCCTGGATCGGAACGGTCTCGCCGATACGCCATCCCATCTTTCGCGCCAGCACTTCTCCCACGATTGCGCCCTGGCGATCGTGCACAAAAGCTTTCTGTTGATCGGGGGCTATCGTGAATTCGGGATAAACTTTCAGAACCGAAGGCACGGCAAAGGCCAGCACGCCGATGCCTTTGTTCGGATCCTGGAAATAGCCGCCAAATCCTCCCTGATAGGTGGTTTCGGCGACACCGGGAATGGTGCGAATCGCAGCAACGTAGCTGACGGGCAGCGCAATATTCAGCGTAGGCGATGTATCCAGCCGCTGAGCCGAGGCGAGGCTCAGTTTACCGTCGAGGCCCTGCTCGATCGTGGCAAGGACCGTGAAGATCGCAAAGGCCGTCGCAACCGAGAGCACCGTGAAGATCACGCGGCCACGGTGGCGGCGAAAGGCACTAAGCGCAAGACCAAGGCGCGTCACTGCACAACCTCCGGCTCCTCGCTCAGCACGCCCTTGTCCATGAACAGCGTGTGCTGCGCGCGGGCAGCAGCGCGCGGATCATGCGTGACCATCACGATGGTCTTTCCGTGCTCGCGATTGAGCAAATGCAGAAGGTGAAGAATCTCGTCGCCCGCCTTGCGGTCGAGATCGCCGGTGGGTTCGTCGCAAAGCAGTATCGTCGGATCGGTAACGATGGCGCGCGCAATACCGACACGTTGTTCCTGTCCGCCGGACAATTCACCGGGTTTGTGACGTGCGCGCTCTTCAAGCCCGACCAGTGCGAGCGCCGCGCGGGCGCGCCGCTTTCGCTCGGCCGCGCCCAGTTTCGTGAGGATAAGCGGCAGGGCGACATTCTCCTCCGCCGTCAGCGCCGGGAGGAGATGATAAAGCTGAAAGACAAATCCGACATGACGTGCGCGCCACCGTGTAAGGGCAGCCTCATTCATTCGTTGTAACGGATTGCCTTCGATCAGCACTTCGCCGGATGTCGGCCTGTCGATGCCGCCCAATATGTTTAGCAATGTGGTCTTGCCGGATCCGGAGGGTCCCATCAGCGCAAGGAAGTCGCCGCGGGGTACATCCAGATCGAGATGTTTCAACACTTCCAGCTTCTCGGAGCCGCGTTTGAAACTTTTGGTCACGCCGCGCAGCCGCACAAGCGGCGCGGGATCGGATTCCCTCTGCGTGGCGTGGTCATTCGATTCCACAAGTCCCGTCATGCTCATGGCTCGCGTATCTCCATTCCTTCCTGCAAGGGTGCATTCGCCGATACGATGATGTGTTCACCACCATCCAGACCCGCTGTCACGACCACGTCGCCGGCTTTTGCGCGCCGCGCTTTAATCGCGCGCCGGACGACGCGCCCATTTTCGGCGATATAAACAAACATGCTGTTTGCGTTCTGATGCACCGCAACCGCCGGAATTCGCATAACGGTAGGGCCTGCGGGTCCTGCGGCAGATACAAAATTTACCTGCACCCCCATTTGGGGAAGGATGCGCGGATCGAGGTGATCGAAGGCGATGCGGACCTTCACGGTCGCCTTCTGCTCATTGGCGGTGGGCACAATGCTGATGACATGCGCGGCGATCGTCCAGCCGGGATAGGCATCGAGAACGGCTTCCACTTCCTGCCCGTCATGAACACGCTGGATATAAGCCTCGTTCACATCCACGTCGATTTCGAGCGAATGCATGTCGACGATTTTGCAGATACCGGTCTGGGTGAAACCGCCTACCGCCTGGGGCGAGATCATCTCGCCCGCATGCGCGTAGCGTTCCGTCACTACGCCGGCGAAGGGCGCACGAATTATCGTGTAAGACAGCAGCGTGCGATCGAGTGCAGCGGACTTATCATCGACCGCCACCTGTCCGCGTGCGTGAGCGAGCAGCGATTGATCGACGGCAACGGCGGCTTGCGCGCTTTCGAGCGCCGACTGGCTCAACGCCTGCTGCTTCGCAAGCCGTTGCGAGCGGTCGAGCATGCGCTGGTCGCGGTCGAGTTGTGCCGTGTATTGGGGGACAAGCGCGCGGTCCGCATCGAGCTGGCTCTCCGCAGATTCGAGTGTGGCGCGCGCCGCACTGTCGTCGAGCCGGGCGAGAACCTGATCCGGCGCGACACGGTCGCCCTCATTCACCAGAACGGCGGTCACCATTCCGGTAATCTGTGCCGCCGCAGTGGCTTCCTGCTCCGCAACGACATAGCCCGAGGCATTGAGGATGGAGCCGGGCGCAGGACCGCCGTCGGCTGTCGCAACCGCAGTCCGCACGAGCATTGCGCGCGGCCGCAGCAACCACCAGCCAGCCGAGAGGCAAACAACAACAATCACGAGAAGAACCAGGGCGACCGCGATCCAGCGCCCGGGCTTTGGGCGTGCACCGCCGATTGCGCGGTGCTCATTCTGCTCGCGGTCGATTTTCAGCGCCTGAAGCGCATCGCGCGGGTCCACGACCATAAATCCATCCAGCCTCTGCACCGAGATTGGTACAGCCGTAGAAAACCGCGACTGCAGAGTGACGGATCGTGCCGGAGATGGGACGAAACGTGTCGGTTGCGGGTTCGTTGGCGGTTATCGCAGCCCCAGTGCAGCCTGCGCCTTCTCGCGATAGGACCGACTGAGCACCACCTTGTCCCCGTTGGCGAGAATCACGGTCTGATCGCCATTGAAGAGGGGCTGGATTTCGCGGACCGCTTCGATGCGAACCATCGTCGAGCGATGAATGCGCACGAACCGCCGTGGATCGAGTTGAGACTCAAGCTGGTTCATCGTCGCGCGAACGAGATGGGTTTCCCTGTCGGCATGCAGGCAGACGTAGTTGCCCGCAGTCTCGATCCAATCGATCACGCCCGTCGCAACGAAGACTGTCTTGCCGACTGATTTGACGGCGACACGGTCGAGGTAACTGGGCGGCAGCCCGGGGGGCCGGGGCAATGCCGGACGAGAGCGGCCAAGTGCGTCGCGAGCCTTGGCCAGTGCCTGGCCAAGGCGTTCCCGGTCGAAGGGCTTGAGCAGATAATCGACGGCTTGCACCGCGAACGCCTTAACAGCGAATTCTGCAAACGCCGTGACGAAGACGACGGCCGGGCGCCGGTCTTCAGGAATGCGCTCGAGAAGTTGAAAGCCGGTCAGCCCGGGCATCTGCACGTCGAGCAGCAGAATATCCGGTTCGAGACGCGTGATTGCTTCCAACGCGCTTTCGGCATCCCGACACTCGCCCACCACAGCGACATCGGGCTCATCCGCAAGGTAGCGTTGCGTGCGCTGGCGCGACAGCGGCATGTCGTCGACAATCAGGATCCGGAGTTTCATGGCGCTTCGCGAAATGGAAGGGTCAAACACGCCACTGTGCCGCCCTCATCGGCATTCCTAAACTCCAGCATAGCCTTGCCGGCATAAAGATAATCCAGACGGGCTCGGGTATTGGCAATTCCGATGCCTTTTCTTCCGGTACCTGGCGAACCGGATTCGAAACCGGGTCCGTTGTCGCGCACCTCGATATGCAATGTCTCCTCATCGCGCCGCGTGGAGATATCAATGCGGCCTTTGCCGCCAAGCGGACGGCCATGCGTGAGTGCATTCTCCACCAGCGGCTGCAGGATCATGGCGGGAACGCGTGCATGCGCGGCGCGCGGATCTGCGAGAACGCTGGCCGAAAGGTCGTCGCGCGTCAGGAGCCGTTGCAGCGAGAGGTAGTCGTCAAGAAATTCCAGTTCAGCCTGCAAGGAAATTTCCTGCTGACGTGTTTCGGCCAGTGAGGTTCTCAGAAGACCGCTCAACGTCGTAATCGCACTGTCTGCGGCTTCGGGGTCATCGTAACCCAGCTCGGAAATAGCGTTCAGCGTGTTGAACAGGAAATGCGGATCGATCTGGGCGCGCAGCCGGCGCAACTCGATCTCCGCAATGCGCTGCGCGAAGCGTTTGCGCTGCCAGACGACCATCCAGGCCAAAGCCAGGGTGAGAAGCGAAAAAAGAATGGCTGTGCCGGCAAGCATTCCTGCTTGTTACCAGAATTCGCAATTCAACCGAAGGTTCGACGCTCGCATGGCTCGCGGCTTGCGAAATTCGTCCTGTGGCGACAAGGGTAAATGGATGGAAGGACGAGCCGAGTGACACGCGATATGGCAGAGACTGCCCCCGGCATCGGGGAAAAACTTCTTGTCTGCGGCCTCCGCGAAACAGAGGATCTGGGGCGACGGATCGCATCCGCGTTGAAGACCGGCGACACCGTTTCGCTCAAAGGCGATCTCGGAGCAGGCAAAACGACGCTCGCGCGTGCGATCCTGCGCGCATTGGGCGTGACCAGCGAAGTGCCGAGTCCGAGCTTTACGCTCGTTCAGCATTACGACACGCCGGGTCTGAAGGTCGCGCATTACGATTTTTACCGCCTCGCGGATCCTTCCGAGGTGGATGAGCTGGGGCTTGAGGACGCGGTGAAGGAGGGTGTCGCGATCGTCGAATGGCCGGAGCGCGCGCCCGGCCGGCTGGGCGCGGATGTGCTTGAAATCCATATCGAGATCGTTGGCGAAGGCGACCGCGCTGTGCAATTCTCCGGGCCGGCGCGCTGGGCGCACTTATTTTCGGGCAGAAGGGCGCAAGGGTGAACCACGACCGGGGCGACGCGGCGCTCGACTTCCTTGCGCAGGCCGGCTGGAAAGATGCATCCGTGGCGGTGTTGCCAGGCGACGCTTCGACCCGGCGCTATTATCGCGTGAAGCAGAACGGTCATGCCGCCATGCTCATGGATCAGCCGCAAAACGCGGAAGCTCCGGCTTGCCCACCCGAAGCCACGCCCGAAGAGCGTCAGGTGCTTGGCTACAACGCCACGGCGAGGCTGGCCGGCGCCGACTGCGAAAGGTTTATCGCCTCCGCAAATTTTCTGCGCTCCCGCGGCCTTGGCGCACCGCGGATCTATGCTGACGATCCCGCGCAGGGCTTTGTGCTGCTGGAGGACTTCGGCGACGAGCTCTACGCCGATGTTCTGGCAAGAGGTGATGACGAAGAACTCCTCTATCGCGCAGCCATCGAAGCAATCGCGCGCCTCCATGCGCAACCCGCGCCCCAGCGTCTGTCGCGCGAAGCTGCACTTTATGAGTACGATCTGACCGCTTGTCTGGCCGAAATCGATCTGATGGCCGAATGGTTCATGCCGCTCGCTCTGCGCCGGTCCGCGAGCCCGACTGAAATTGCGGAACATCGAGGATTGTGGCGCGAAACCCTGGAATCGGTTCGGGCGCCCGAGCCGGTCTTCGTGCATCGCGACTATCATGCGCAGAATCTCTTCTGGCTTCCGGACCGCCCCGGCGCCGCGCGCGTCGGCATGATCGACTTTCAGGATGCGCTTGCCGGCAACAAGAGTTACGATGTCATTTCATTGCTGGAAGATGCCCGCCGGGACGTATCACCCGAACTGGCTGCCAGCATGAAAGCGCATTATATCGCAGCCATGAAAGCCGAAGGCCATGCGCTCGACGCAGAATCGTGGGCGGCGGAAGCAGCAGTTACAGCCGCGCAGCGCAACGCAAAGATCGCCGGAATATTTGCCCGGCTTGCCGGCCGCGACGGCAAGCCGCGCTATCTTGCACACCTGCCGCGCGTATGGAATTACCTGGAAACTGATCTTGAGCATCCCGCGCTCGCAAAGCTGCGCGGCTGGTATGACCACGCCATTCCACATGAGAAGCGGCGCATCATGAAATATGACGGAGCATCGCCATGACCGGCCCCAGGCGCGCGATGATCATGGCGGCGGGGCTCGGAACACGCATGCGGCCCCTGACAAACAATGTGCCCAAGCCCCTCGTCCGCGTGCATGGCAGGGCGCTGATCGATCACGTAATCGACCGGCTGGCCGCAGCCGGCGTGGAAATGATCGTCGTCAACGTCCATCACCACGCCAATCTTCTGAGATCGCATCTGGACTCGCGGCGCGATGTGGAAATCCGGATTTCCAACGAAACCGACGCCATCCTTGGTTCGGGCGGTGGCATCTTCAAGGCGCTGCCGATGTTCGAAGGCGAACCATTTTTTGTGCACAATGCGGACTCCATCTGGATCGAAGGTTACGGTCGCGCCCTGCCGCGTATGATCGCGCGCTGGGACCCCGGGGCAATGGATGCGCTGCTGCTGGCCGCTCCACTGGTAACGTCAATCGGCTATGACGGCCCGGGGGATTTTTTGATGGACGCAGAGGGCCGGCTATCGCGTGTTCCCGAACGGCGTCTGTCACCGTTCGCCTATCCCGGCGTGCAAATCGTGCACCCGCGCTTCTTCGCCGGTGCGAAGGATGGCGCCTTCTCGATCAATCCGCTCTGGGACCGGGCCATCGAGAAGGGCCGGCTTTTCGGCATCCGCCTTGATGGCGTGTGGATGCATGTCGGCACGCCGGAAGCGCTCGCGCAATCGGAAGAGTACATGGCCGATCTGATGCCCGTGTGATTTGATGCGCCCGGGGCTTTACACCATTCCCGCGGGTATTCCTTTCGCCGAGGCGCTTGCACGCGGATTGATCCGGCAACTCGGGGCTTCGAATAATCCCGTCGCATTGTCGAACGCAACGATCTATCTGCCGACGCGGCGCGCAGTACGCACACTGGTGGAAACATTTGCACGCGTGCTGAACGGCGCAGCGCTGCTCCCCAATATTCGACCGCTCGGCGATGTCGAAGAAGACGAGTTGCTGTTCGATCCTCACATGGACGATCTTGCGCTGCCCCCGGCGATCGATCCGGTGCGCCGGCGTCTTCTGCTTGCAACGCTGGTACAAAGATGGGCGGAGCAAGGGCGCGGCACTCCGCTGGGATTCGCGCAGGCGGCGGCGATGGCCCGGCATCTTGCGCAGTTTCTGGACGAAGCACAGACGCAGCAGATTGATCTTCGGAAACTCGAGAGACTTGTCCCGGAGAAGTTCGCGGAACATTGGTCTCAGGTTCGCGATTTCCTGATCCTGCTTCGCGACGAATGGCCGAAATTGCTCGGTGCGGAAGCTGCGATCGATCCAGCGGCGCGTCGCAACCGGCTTCTCGCCGCGCTTGCGCGCCGCTATCATGAAACAAAACCTTCGGCGCCGGTCATTGCGGCCGGAACGACGGGCAGCATCCCGGCGACCGCTGAACTCCTCCGCGCGATCACCGGGCTTCCTGCCGGCGCCGTGATTCTGCCGGCACTCGATCGCGATCTCGACAAGGAAAGCTGGGCTAACCTCAATCCCGGCCATCCGCAATATGGGATGAAACAACTTCTCGAACGCCTGGGTGTTGATCGCGGCGATGTGCCCGATTGGCCGGAAATCAATTCCGTTCCCCACCTTCATGAGTCGTATAACAGAGCGGCACGCGTCACGCTGCTGCGCGAAGTCTTGCGACCCGCGCCCACAACGGATGCGTGGCGCGCGCTCGCCGGGCACGGCTCAGAGGAGATCGCCAAAGGTCTGGATGGAACAAGCAGCATCGCGACGGCGCATCCCGGCGAAGAGGCGCTCGCAATTGCATTGATGTTGCGCGAAGCCGCAGAAAATGAGGAGCTGACGGCGGCGCTTGTGACCCCTGACCGCGGGCTTGGCCGCCGTGTCGCAGCCGAACTTGCGCGCTGGGACATCGCGATCGACGATTCTGCCGGCGTGCCACTCGCGCAAACACCTCCCGCCGTGTTCCTCTCTTTGCTTGCCGAAGCGGCAGCCCGGGAATTCGCGCCTGTTCCGCTCCTCGCATTGTTGAAACATCCATTTACTGTGATCGGATCGGTGGAGGATTCCCGGCGCTATGCGCGCCTGCTGGACCGATTGGTTTTGCGTGGACCGCGTCCGGATCCGGGGCTTGCGGGCATCAGAAAAGCGATCGACAGCAAACGTGCGGACAGGGAAGAAACAAAACTCGCGCCGACTTTGGATGCATTGGCCAGATGGTTTGGCGAAGTCGCAGGGCTCCTGCAACCACTTGCGGCCGCCATGCAGGCGCGAAGTTTTTCGCTCGCGCCGTTGGCAGATCTCCATTGCACCACTGCAGAAAAACTGGCCGGCAAAGACGTGCTGTGGCGCGGAACTGCGGGCGAGGCCGCAGCGAAGTTACTGGACGACCTGATCCTTGCGGGCGCCGATCTGCCGTCTGTAGAACCCGGCGCCTATCCGGTTCTGTTTCGACAGTTTGCCGAGGAGCGCGCGATCCGACCGGTTTATGGGCGGCATCCCCGACTAGCCATCCTTGGTCCGCTTGAAGCGCGGTTGCAGCATTTCGACCTCGTAGTGCTGGGAGGATTGAACGAGGGCACCTGGCCACAATCATCGGGGGCCGATCCCTGGTTATCACGTCCAATGCGCGAGACACTCGGCCTTGAATCTCCCGAGCGGGGCATCGGCCTTTCAGCACATGATTTCGCGATGCTGGCGGCCATGCCCGAGGTACGCCTTACACGTGCGCTGAAAGTAGACGGTACGCCGACGGTCGCGTCGCGCTGGCTGCAACGCCTTCAGCAACTGACAAAGGGACTGAAGCTCGACAACAGGCTCGAAGCGAAGGCGCCCTACGCAGCCTATGCGATGAAATTTGCTGTTCCCGATCGCGCACCCGTTCCTGCCCTGCGGCCGGAGCCGCGGCCTCCTGTGTCGAAGCGCCCGCGCGAATTGTCGGTCACGCAAATCGAGACCTGGATCCGCGATCCCTATGCGATTTATGCGCGGCATGTGCTGCAGCTGAAGCCTCTCGATCCGTTGGATGCGGAAATCGGCCCGATGGATCGCGGCCGCGCCATGCACGAAATTCTCGAACATTTCATTCGCGAAGCGGGCGAGGGATTTCCACCCCATCCCGTCGCGCGCCTGATTGCGATTTCCGAGGAAGTCTTCGCGCGTTATGGCGTGCCGCAGGCGACACTCGCCGTGTGGCGGCCGCGGTTTGCGCGCGCCGCAACGTGGTTCGTGGATGATGAGCGCCGGCGACGTGCGGACATTTCGCGTTCGTTCCTCGAAGTCAAAGGTCAGCTGACAATCGAAACGCCGGCAGGCGACTTCAAACTCACGGGCCGCGCCGACCGGATCGACGAATTGCAAGCGGGCGGTGCAGCGATCATCGATTACAAGACAGGTCAGCCGCCGAGCGACTCACAGGTCGGCGTATTTGCGTCCCAGTTGCCTCTTGAAGGAGCGATCCTCGAACGTGGCGGCTTTGAAGGCGTAGCTCCGCTTGCTACGGCGCAGCTTGTATACATCCGCTACTCCGGTGGCGAAGAGGCAGGCGACACGCATGTCGTCAAGGGCGACGCGAGCCAATTCGTCGCGGAGACCTATGCCAACCTCGTGCGTCTGATCACGGAATTCGGCCGGGAAGAAACAGCGTATGTTTCGCGGATCGCTCCATTTCGCGTCGACGCCGCTGGCGATTACGATCATCTCGCGCGTGTGCGCGAATGGTCGCTGTCGGGGTGGGACGGTAAATGAGTGCGGTTCATGTCACGCATGACGCGGCCGACCCGAGTCTCTCCGCCTGGGTGTCGGCCCATGCCGGCACAGGCAAGACCTACACGCTCGCCAATCGGGTGGCACGCCTTCTGCTGGACGATGTCCCGCCGCAACGCATTCTCTGCCTCACTTACACCAAAGCCGCCGCCGCCGAGATGGCCGGGCGTTTGTTCAAACAGCTCGGCGAATGGGCAATGTTCGACGATGCGGCATTGGCCGAAAGTCTAGAAAAAATCGGCGCCGGAAGCCGAGACGCTGATGGCTTGCGAAAAGCGCGCCGCCTGTTTGCAAATGCGCTTGAAACACCTGGCGGTCTCAAGATCCAGACCATTCATTCGTTTTGTCAGTATATTCTCGCGCGCTTTCCCATCGAGGCCGGCGTGCCGCCAGCCTTCGATGTGCTGGATGAACAAACCGCCCGTGAACTCATCGCGGCGGCGCGCGTCAGCGTGCTCGAACGTGCCGGAGAAGGCGAACAGAAACTGTCCGATGCCGCAGGCTATCTTGCGACTCATGCGGGCGAGAGCAAGCTCGACTACATACTTGCCTCCGCACTCGGCACCGAGCGGCGCAAATTTGAACGCTTTCTGGAACGGTTCGGCGGCGATTTCGACAAGATGGAAGCGGCCATCGCACAGGCTCACGCCGTCGCGCCCGGTGAACGCCACGAAGCCATCGAGGACGTCTTCTGCGCCGAAATGAAGGAGGCGGAGGCAACGCTTCGCGCAATCCTGCGCTGGTTGTCCGGTGGAAAGAGCACGGACGGAAAGCTCGCTCAGTCGCTCGCCAGGGCGCTCGAAAGCGAAAGTTATGACGATTTTCGCAAGGTGTTTTTCACGACCGGGAGTAAGCCACGCGCGAAGCTCGCAACCAATGGACTGATCGCAGAGAGCGGCGAATTGCATATGCAGTTTCAGGAAGCTGCGATCCGCTTCCACGATGCCGAACTGCGGTGCCGCGGCGCCCGTGCGGCGGCGCTTGCTTCTGCAGCCCTCACGCTCGCCGAAGCAGCCCACGCGGAATACGCACATGCCAAGCGCGTCCGCGGCGTTCTCGATTATGACGATCTGATCGTCGAGACATTGCGTCTGCTTGAAAAGCGCGAAGCCACCGGCTGGGTGCTCTACAAGCTCGATGGCGGTCTTGATCATATTCTTATCGACGAGGCGCAGGACACAAGTCCCGAGCAATGGTGCATCGTTCGCAATCTGGCACAGGAATTCTTTGCGGGGCAGGGCGCGCGCGCAGAAAGCGGGCGTGCGCGAACCCTGTTTGTTGTCGGTGACGAGAAACAGTCGATCTTCAGTTTTCAGGGCGCCGACCCCACGCAATTCGAAATCAATCGCGAGCATTTTCGCGAACACGCTACGGAGAATTTTTTATCCGTCCGCCTTACAAAATCCCGCCGTTCCGCGCAGGAGATCCTCGATTTCGTGGATGCCGTATTCGCGGATGATGAAATACGGGAAGGTGTCTCATCGACAGAGATCAGACATCAGACGGCACGGGGGAAAGCTGTCGGCCGGGTCGTTTTCTGGCCTACTATCAAACCTGTCGAAGAGCCCGAACGCGATCCCTGGCAGGCGCCGGTCGATATCGAGCCGGAATGGAGCCCGGTGGTGCAGCTTGCCGCGAAAGTGGCGGGGAACATTCGCAAATGGACCGAGGGGCACAGCTATCTGCCCGATCATGCAGAAGCGATTCGTCCGGGCGACATCATGGTCCTGATGCCGCGGCGCGAGCCGTTTGCGGGCGAATTGATTCGTCAACTGAAACAGCGCGGCGTGCCGGTAGCGGGCGCAGATCGTATTCATCTGCTCGAACAGATCGCGGTCATGGACCTCATGGCATTCGGGCAGTTTGTGCTCCTGCCCGAAGATGATCTCAATCTCGCGTCCCTGCTGCGGTCACCGTTGGTCGGAATATCCGAAGAAGAGCTCTACACACTTGCGGTGGATCGCGAAGGTACTTTGTGGCGTGCCCTGGACGCACGGCGCGATGAGACACCTTCATTTTCCTTTGCTCATACGCTTCTCGCCGAAGCGCGGTCGCGTGCCGATTTCTCGCCGCCTTTCGAATTCTATGCGCAGGCGCTCGGTCCGGGCGGCGGACGAAAGCGCCTGCTCGTGCGCCTCGGCGCAGAGGCCAATGACGCGATCGATGAATTTCTGTCGCTCGCGCTTTCCTACGAGCGGCTTAACACACCCTCACTTGAAGGATTTCTGTATTGGCTGGAAGCGGGCGATGCAGAAATCCGCCGCGACATGGATCGTGGACGCAACGAAGTGCGCGTCATGACGGTACATGGCGCCAAAGGACTCGAAGCCGATATCGTCATTCTGCCTGATACGACCACCATTCCTGAAGGCGCGTCGCGCCATGCCGCCCTGCTTTACGATGGTCATTCTGTCTTCTTTCCGGTGTCCGATGCCGATGCACCGGAATGCGTACGGGCGGCGAAGGCTAAAGCGCATGACGAAGCGCTACGCGAGCACCGCCGGTTGCTCTATGTCGCGCTCACGCGTGCGAAGGACGAACTCCACATTTGCGGCTTCGAGGGCAAACGCGGCGTGAAGGCTGGTTCGTGGTACGATCTGATGCGTCCAATTGCCGAGGCGCGTGGGCTGATGGTCGGCGAGGACGACGATATTGTCCGCGCGCCTGCACCGGCCATAGCGGCGGATGAAATGACGTCGTCACCGATAACCGTCGAGTTGCCCGGTTGGGCAAATAAGCGGGCGAAACAGACCCAGGCGCAGCCACGGCTGATCCGTCCGTCGGAAGCGGTCGAAGGCGATGAGCCTGTGCGTTCGTCGCCACGTGGCGCAAAACGTTTCGACCGTGGTCTGTTTGTGCATGCGCTGCTCGCCCATCTGGCGGATCTGGTTGGCGTTGAAAGGGTGTCCGCCGCGCGGCGTTATCTTTCGGCCAACAAAGTGGAGGAAGATGTGGCGGAAAAGCTGATCGAGGAGACGCTGGCGGTGCTTGATCATCCCGAATTCGCGGCCGCCTTCGCGCCGGGCTCTCTGGCGGAAGCTGCGATAGTAGCCGATTTGCCGGAGTTGGGGGCCGAAGCGCGAGTGATCGGCAGGCTTGATAGACTTGCGGTATCTGATGAGGCGATACTGGCGATCGATTTCAAGACCAATCGCCCCGCCCCCTTGGAAGTAAGCGCAGTTGCGCCCCTGTACCTCGCCCAGATGGCGCTTTATCGCGCGGCGTTAGGGAAGGTCTTCCCGGGGCGAAGAATCGATTGTGCGCTGGTCTGGACCGAAGGTCCCAAACTTATGCCCCTGCCTGCCGCGCTGCTTGATGCCGAGCTTGCCCGCGTTGCCGGTCGCCTTGACCGGGCGGGAGCCGGTTCCTAAATACTTTGAGACACATCATTGGGACACGCTGATGCCACCGCTGAAAGTATCCGACTCAAGTTTCGAAGCCGATGTCCTGAAGGCCACGAAACCCGTCGTCGTCGATTTCTGGGCGGAATGGTGCGGACCGTGTCGCATGATCGCGCCGGCGCTCGAGGAGCTCGCTACCGAGCTTCAGGACAAGGTGACCGTCGCCAAACTCAATATTGACGAAAGCCCCCAGACCCCGAGCAAATACGGCGTTCGCGGCGTTCCGACTCTGATGATCTTTCAGAACGGGCAGGTCGCTGCCACGAAAGTCGGTGCATTGGCCAAGTCGAAGATCAAAGAGTGGATCGAATCTTCGATCGGGTCTGGCTCGATGACTGATTCGCGGCTCACTTCACGCTGAGTGAAAGGGCCGCAACGTCCGTCCAAACGATTCGTCCACACCTTTAAGTAGAGTAGACGCGATGAATCGTTGCTTCTGCAAACTCCTGCGCGCAAGAAGATGCCGGGCGAAGCGGCGGCCACCGAAACAACCCCCCTTGAGTAAGGTCGTCGGAGCAAACCGTCGCTCCGCCTCTACCTTTCAGGAGTCATCGGCAGCAATCGGTTCGTGGGCGGAGAATGCCTGCGCGATCTTGGCGAAACGTGATTCGGCGCTGTAGCGCTTGCTTGCGACCGGAACGTCGGCAATCGGGCAAGTGAACATTCTTGCCGTATCCGGTGGCGAAAACGAACGGTACGTCCAGCGCCACCTGCCGATCCGCGGCGGGAAAACTCGATTCATTCCCGAGATTGATCTCAAGCAGCGCGAACGCGGGCTTTAGCCAGTTCGAAAGCGAAATTCATTCCGCGGCGGTCAACGCCGTAACACGTGCGGCGGAGCCCATGGCCTGGATGAACAATTGGAGCACAAGTGTGGCGGCCAGCTTCGTCTTTTCAAGATGTTCGTTTACATCGATATTCGTCTCAATCTCGTGCAGGAAACTGGGCCATAAGCCCTTACCCTGACCGTGGCGGAGAAAGCGGGTTGCTGCTGACAATTCGAGAGTGCGTAGCAGCAGGGCTGCGCCCAGACGCGATCCTTCCAGCACATAGGCCGCGCCCATAAGTTCAGCCGGTGTGCGGAACGTCGGGACTTCAAGAAAATCGCAAGGCTGCGCGATCTCCCGCAGATCCGCCTTCAGTTCGTAGCGACGAGCCCGTAAGGGCCAATCCGGGACAACCTTGCCGATGCCGGATATCTCAAGCCGTTTCTCCAGTGGGATAATGACAGCACCTTGGCCCGCGAGGAAGCGCGCATAGCCTTCCTTGCCGACGGCAAGCAGTGCTTCGGCGATGCCGTCAAGCTCTGCATGAAGGCTTACGGTAGCTTCCCTCAATTTTTCGCGAACGCCGTCGCAAGCGTCTTTTATCGGAATCATGGCTCCCCTCGTTTCGGCACACCGGGCCAGATGCGCGAACGTCCGGCTGCGGCAGTTGTTCCCCGAAGGAACCCGCAACCCATATTAGTGCTTAACGCATCGTAGCCCGCTTCGTGTAATTCCACTCTTGGCGCGAGTTTCTTGAGGCTTTGCTGCCTTTTTTCCTGCACGCGCGCCGCAGCGTGAAACATGATACCCGCACGGATACTTATGTTGGCCGACGGCTTTACAACGTAGCGTGGCGCGGGCATGTCGTGGCTTGTTGTTTGCGGTGATTAAAGTTTGAGGGATGCATTCAGCGCAGACTCTGCTGAGTGAGGGCAACCCGGGAGGAAGACTTATGCATCGCTGCCATTTCGGGCCTGTAAAGCGCGAAATTTCAATAATTGGTCAGGGCACCTGGAATTCGGAACGTGCAGATCGCCCCTCGGCCGTTGCTGCTCTGAGGCATGGGCTCGATCTGGGGATGAACCACGTCGACACGGCAGAGATGTATGGTGGAGGTGCGGCCGAGGAACTGATCGCGGAGGCGATTGCCGGGCGACGGGATGACGTGTTCCTGGTTTCCAAGGTGCTTCCCGAAAATGCATCGCGCAATGGGACGCTGGAGGCATGCGAGCGCTCGCTCGCGCGTCTCAGGACCGACCGGCTGGATTGTTATTTGCTGCATTGGCGCGTCCGGCACAAGCTGGAAGGCACGATCGCAGCCTTCGAAGAGTTGCAGCGTGCGGGCAAGATACTTAGTTGGGGATTAAGTAATTTTGATGTGGCAGGTCTTGAGGAGGTTCGTGCTATTACCGGTGCGGGCCGGATCGCGTGCAACCAGATACTCTATCACCTGCAGCAGCGCGCGGTGGAACACGACGTGATTCCGTGGTGCGAGAAAAACGACATCGCGGTGACTGCGTACAGCCCGTTCGGCAGCGGACATTTTCCGGGGCCCGAAACAAGGGGAGGTCGCATGCTTGGCGAGATTGCGGAGTCACACGGCGTCACGCCCCGCGCGGTGGCACTCGCCTTCCTTACGCGGCAAAAATCGGTTTTTGCGATACCCAAGTCATCCAATCCTGCCCACGTAGAGGAGAACGCCGCCGCCGTCGATGTGCATCTTTCGCAATCCGATCTTGACCGTATCGACGAAGCCTTCCCGCGCGGTCCAAAGAGGCGTGCGTTGCCGACATTGTAGTTGTCGAACATCTGCGGCGGCGGATGAGGACAACCATTTGGATCGCAAAACGTCACGGGCGTACGTATATATGCCTCCTGCTCTGACTACGAAGGAGATATGCGGATGTCGATGATGCGAGCCATGGTCGTGCGGGAGCCCGGGAAGGGGCTTCATCTGGAGGAGCGCGACATTCCCACGCCCGGACGCCATGAAGTCCGCGTCAGGATTGAAGCTTGCGGAGTCTGCCATAGCGATTCCCTGACCGTGGAAGGTCATATGCCGGGCCTGGTTTTTCCGCGTATTCCCGGTCACGAAGTCATCGGCCTCGTCGACGAGATCGGGCCCGAACTGGATGGCTGGGAGGTGGGCACACGCGTGGGCGTCGGCTGGTCGCCGGGCGCGTGCGGCTGGTGCCATCACTGCCGCCGCGGCGATATGTTCGCCTGCGAAACGGTAAGGGGCGCAACCGGTGTGTCGCGTGACGGCGGTTATGCCACCCATATGCTGGCGCTGGACTCCGCGCTCGCGCGAATACCAGCCGAACTCGACTCCGTTGAATCGGCGCCTCTTCTCTGTGCGGGCATCACAACGTTCAACGCACTGCGTCATTGCGGCGCCACGCCGGGCGATCTGGTGGCGATCCATGGCGTGGGCGGCCTCGGCCACCTCGCTATCCAGTTTGCCGCACACGCTGGTTACCGAACCGTCGCGGTGAACCGCGGCCGCGACAAGGAAAAGCTGGCCCGCGAACTCGGTGCTCATGCGTACATTGACAGCGAAACTGACGATCCAGCTGCGGCGCTTCAGAAAATGGGCGGCGCGAAAGCGGTTCTTGCGACAGTTACCAACGCGCAGGCGATGCAGGCGATTGCCGGCGGTCTCGGCCCCAACGGCACCATGCTGGTGATAGGCGCGGTCGGCGTGCTGACCGTGGATTCACTGGATTTGCTGACGAAACGCGCGGCCGTGAAGGGATGGTATTCCGGAACGGCGAGCGATTCCGAAGACACGCTGGCTTTCAGCAAGCTGCACCACATTACGTCGATGAACGAGGTTTATCCGCTGGAAGACGCGCAGGCGGCTTACGATCGCATGATGAGCGGCAAAGCGCGTTTTCGCGTCGTGCTACGGATGGCGGGATGATCGTTTGTATTGCAGACAAATGAGATGCTGCCACGATGTTCGTCTTCGATAATTCCTATGCGCGGCTGCCGACGCGGTTTTACACAAGGCTCGCGCCGATAAAGGTTTCGGCGCCGCAACTCATTCGCGTCAACGCACTGCTGTCCCGCGAATTGGGTGTCGATCCCGACTGGCTGGCGTCAACAGAAGGTGTCGCAGTGCTTTCCGGCAATCTTGTGCCGCAAAGCGCCGATCCCTTGGCAATGGCCTACGCCGGTCATCAGTTTGGTCATTTCGTGCCGCAGCTTGGCGACGGCCGCGCGATCCTGCTGGGCGAACTGCGTGCCCGGGATGGCCTCCGTTATGACATCCATCTCAAGGGTTCCGGGCGTACACCCTTTTCGCGCAATGGCGACGGCCGCGCCGCAATAGGCCCCGTGCTTCGCGAATATATCGTCAGCGAAGCCATGCATGCGCTTGGCATTCCAACCACGCGCACGCTCGCGGCGGTCACGACAGGGGAGCATATATTGCGCGAGGCGGGATCGCTTCCAGGCGCAGTCCTGGCGCGCGTTGCGAGAAGTCATGTGCGGGTCGGAACCTTCGAATATTTCGCGGCGCGCGGCGATACGGAGGCTGTGCGCGTTCTGGCCGATTACATCGTCGAACGGCTTTATCCGCAGGCAGCACTGGCGACAAACCCAATGCTCGCATTGCTCGAGTCGGTTGTCGCCCGTACCGCGGAACTGATCGCATTCTGGCAATGCGTCGGCTTCATTCACGGGGTGATGAACACGGACAACACTTCCATCGCCGGCGAAACCCTCGATTACGGTCCTTGCGCTTTCATGGACTCTTATGATCCGTCGACTGTGTTCAGTTCTATCGATCATCACGGTCGTTACGCCTTCGACCAGCAACCGCGCATTGCGCGTTGGAACCTGACGCGTTTGGCCGAGGCACTACTTCCGCTGCTTGGCGAGGGCGAAGCCTCTGTTGCAGCGGCGCAGAAAGCACTTGATGCATTTCCCGCGCATTTCGAGGCGGCATATGCGAAAGGCCTGCGCGCCAAATTCGGATTCGCGGAATCGTATGAGCTTGATCTGCCCTTGATCCAGGAATTCTTCGGTCTGATGGCAGAGTCGCGCGCCGATTTCACGCTCACTTTCCGCCGTCTCTGCGACAGCGCGGAGGGAAACGACGCTCCGCTGAACGCACAACTCAGGGATCAGGTTGCGCTTGAGAGGTGGCTGGCCCGATGGCGCGAGCGGCTTTCGCGGGAAGGGGACACGTCGCCGGCAAGCCGTGCGGCGTCGATGCGGGCAGTCAATCCGGTTTATATTCCGCGCAACCACCGTATCGAAGCCGCGATCGTTGCCGCACAGGACGACGGCGATTTCACTCATTTTGAAGAGTTGCTGGAAGTCACGGCGACGCCATTCGAATACCGGCCGAAATTTGCGCGTTACGCCGAGCCGCCCGAACCCGATGAAATCGTACGTCAGACTTTTTGCGGGACGTGACTGCTCCCGGCTCGGGAAGAGCCGGGAGCAGTTGCCTGATGTGACGATGATCGATTCGAAACGGCCGACGCAACCGGCACAACGAGAGCGGGTCCGGATTACTTCTTGACCTTGATCTGCCCGAGAAGCCCGTCGGCATAGCCGTTCGGACCTGCGGCGAAGGTAATGGCGCCTTTGGGAATGGCGTCGAGTGCCCATAAGCCGCTGATGACGATCGGTTGACCTTTCTTTGTCGACAAAGCGCCGAGGAATTTGCCGCTGGTCGGGTTGAAGGCATTGATCTTTCCATCGTCGAGATTGCCGACCAGGAATGCTCCCGCGAATGAACCGAAACTCGAGGGCGCCATCGCCATGCCCCATGGCGCGTCAAGCGGACCGCCCTTTATGAGTTGCTTCAGAAGGTTTCCGCTTTCATCGAATATGTCGACATATCCCGGGCCGCCTTTGGGTTTGTGAAATCCGGCGCCGCCGCCCAGCGTGTAAGCCACGTAAACGTCGCCATTGAAGATCGCGACGTTGAACGGTGCATAACCGGCAGGAAGGCTTGTATCGGTGAATGACGTCTTCAGATTGAACTTGTTGTCGAATACGTCAACCTTGTTGTTTGCAACGTCGGCGGCAAACAACAACCCGGTCGATGCATCGAGAGCCAATCCTGTAAAAGCATCGCCTTGGGCGGATCCGTCAAAGGCCGGCACCGCATTGGTCGCGTCTACCGAGGAATTCCATCCTGAAATCACGCCTGACAATGAATCGAAGAGGAATTCGGCGTCGCCTTTTTTGCCGTTCTCCGAAATTTGAAAGCCGGCGCCCGATGGCACATAGGCGTTACCTGTTGGGGCTCCGCTGGGAATTGTTACCACCAGGCCCGTATTCTTTCCCGTCTTCTGGTCATAAACCGTCGACAGGCCCGTTCCCGTATCGGTCACCCAAACGGGCGCATTGCCGGGCCCCTGCGCGAGGCCCCAGGCATTGATAAGATTGGGATCGGTGAATTTGGCCTGCTCCTGCTGATCGGAGACCAGCGGAACGATGGTGAAGAATGTCTGTGCTGCTCGCGCTGTCGCAACTCCGGCCAGCACCGGGGCAGCGAGGAAAACAACAGCTGTTGCGAGCGTGCGTTTTAAGCGCATGGGAACCTCCATCTCGTGCGAATGAGACGCAGGCGTATGGAGGTCTATTCCGGTCCCAGCGAAAAAATTGCGCAGTTAAGCGAAATGGCACCCGGGTGGCGGCGTCATCGTATCACGACATTTTACAATCCGCGGGTGTCATGGCCCACAGGTTTATTCTGCGCCGCAATCCATTGATCGAAGTTGGCCAACACAACGACATCGATACGATTGTTGTCTTTGATCGCTGCAATAGTGCCGACGAACGGATGGCGCGCGTCGGCAGGCACATTTGCATCGATATACCCCTGAACTTCGGGAATGCGTCCAAGATCGGAGAGATTGCTCGCAGCAGCCTGGACGACACTCCATTGTTCATCGCGCGCAAGGCCGGATTTGGGATCGGCTATGTGCGGTATCGCCTCGCTCCAGACGAGATCGGGGTGATAATAAGCGACGCCTGATATCATCCCGGCATTGCTGCCGGCCGGTACCTCGTCGGTCAGTGCGATCGCAATCATGCGCTTGGCGAGCGAGGGATCGGCCACGCCGCTCAGTGACTCATAAATGCGTTCTTTGTCCAGCGGATCTCCGCTCTTGCGCGCGCGATCCAACAGGACATCGAATTCGGCTGCATCTGCCGTTTCCGCAACAATATCCAACGCTGTGCGCTGTTCATCGGGTGTTCCGACACCGCCAGCCAGAAGCTGACGCGCCTGTGTGATTACTACTTGATCACCGAGATGGCCGAGCGTGCTCGCGAGCATGTCGCGCAAGCTCGGCGTGTTCGGACCTTCGCCGGCGTGTGGCTTTTCTCCGATCCGGGCGAGAACTGGCTTCAACAATCCGCGCGCAAAATTGCGGAATGCCGCCCGCGCCGGGGTATCGGCGTAGTAATGATCGAGCGAAAGCACGAAACTCGTCACGCGGCGCCATACGATGGGGTCGGCGTCGAGAGGCAGTTTTTGCACAATGGCGAAGAAATTGCTCAGCGGCGCATAGCTCGCGAGGCCGAGTGCCGCGCTGTCGTTCAGCAGCCCGAGCTGATCGATTGGAGGAAGTGTCGGCACCTGAGGAAGCAGTGCTTCGAATTGCAGGGGTGGATAGAGCACGCGCGCATAAGCGGTCTGTCCGGCATTTACGAGCGCCGGCGCGTGCACCGGCAGCGTTATCGTGTCGGCCAGCAGCACCTGCCGCGGCGGTGCTCCCTGCACCGCAAGCGTCAGCGGAATGGTCCATTGCTGAGACGCTCCGCGCCGGCCGCCATAAACGGTCGTGTACACGCGTTCTTCAGCGAGGTGCAGGCCGTTTGTAGGCATGCTGACCAGCACAAGCGGCAACCCTTCCTGCCGCGTGAAATCTCGTTCGATACGGAGGATCGGCTTCTTTGCGACCTTCTCCATTATGCTCCACAGATCGGCGTCAACCGTATTGCCGAAAGCGTGAAGTCGCATGTAGCGCTGAACGCCGCTGCGGAACGCATCTCGCCCGACATAAGCGTTCAGCATGGCGATGACTGCCGCGCCCTTGTCGTAAGTGATGGAGTCAAAGGCCTGCATCGCCTGCGCTGCGGTGTCGACGTCCTGCACCACCGGATGGGTCGATGGCGTGGCGTCGAATTGCTTGCCCGATTCGAATATCGACTGCGCCTGAAGGCCTGTTTTCCATTCGGGATGCAGCGCATCCGCGGCGTAGGTCTGCATCCAGCGGGCGAAGCCTTCGTTCAGCCAAAGGTTGTCCCACCACGCCATAGTGACGAGATCGCCGAACCACTGATGCGCCATCTCGTGGCTTACGACCAGAAACACGTCCTGGCGGTCGGACTCCGTCGATTTGGCTGGATCGAACAGCAGTTCGTCCTGCGAATAGAATATCGCTCCCCAGTTCTCCATGGAACCGCCATCGATCTCCCCAGGTGCGGCGACCAGGTCGAGTTTAGGAAGGGGAAAGTGATAACCGAAATATTCATTATAGAAATGGATAAGCAGAAGGGCCTGGTCCAGCGCGTACGCTGCTTTTGCCGTATCGCCGCGCTTGACCACAACACCGACGTCGACGCCGTCCACAATACGATGGATGCGTTCAAAATCCCCGATCCCGAGGAACAGGAGGTAAGTCGACATCCGGGGAGTCGTCACGAAGTGCACGCGCTTGACGGTGGACGAAAGTTGCTCTTCGGTCTGGACAGGCATGTTGGAAACAGCCGTGCGGTCACCTGGTATGTCGACGCTCAGGGTAAAAGTTGCCTTACGGGCAGGCTCGTCCCAGCAGGGAAGGAATTTGCGCGCGCTTGCCGGCTCGAAATTGGTGGCCAGCGTGCGTTCGGTGCCCTTTGCGGTCTGATAGTCCATTGCAAAGAAGCCAAGCGTCTGGCGCCCTATCTTGCCGTGATAGGCAACAGACAGCGTGTGGGGGCCAGTTGCCAATGGCGCCGCGAAGTGCAGCGTCGCGCGCCCAAGACCCGTGTCCAGACTCGTCGTGGCCTCGCGTGTTCCATCCAGTGTAACGTGACCGAATATGAGGTCTTCGGCGTTCAATACGACATCTTCTGTCTGCTTCTTCACCTCGATTGCGATGACGACATTGCCTTGCCACGTCAGCGCCTTCTCATCGGGCACGATGGACAAAGTGTAATGTACGGGTACGACGTCTTCGGGGAGTGTCTGCGGTGCGGCCACTGCCGGCCATAGCGGAGCTATCTCGAGCGCAGCCATAATCAGCAACGTCGGTACGATGAATTTGGGCATGGAATGATCCTTTGCGGTCGCGATCATACAGGCCGGGATAACTTTACCCAGCCATCTCTTGGGACTCCGACGTAAAGGAAGCCGGAAACTCCGGCGGAAACTGTCGTAACGCGTCGCAAACCGTCAGATTCGACCTGCGCAGCCAAATAAATAACCAGCGCACCCGGAAAGCAACCCGGGCACGCTGGTTTATTTTTAGTTTATGCTGGTTCTTGGTCCCAGCAAGCGCTTACCCCAAATGGCGCCCGCCGGACTCCAAACGGCCGTATTAGCGACCGCCGCGCGAATTCAGCGAGATGCCGAGATGAAGCGCTTTCTGACGGATCGCACCTTCGGTCCTCTTGAACCGGCGGGCGATCTTGGCGGCCGGCGTCTTCGCTTTGGCAAGCGACTTGAACTCCTTCACGTCTTCCGGGGTCCAGGCGCGGCGCTTGATCGCTTTCTTCTTCGTCGGGGGCATATCGAATCTCCGATGGGGTTGAAGCAAATTTGCATAGCACGAAGTTTTGAAATGTCCATACCCTTTGTGGTACCAAATTGCGGTATAATTGCAACTGCCTGTTATCAAAATACGCATTTTGGCCACGGATCAAACGCCCGAATCGGGAACAAAAGGGGGAAATTGGCTGCGGGCAGGATGAAATCGAACTGAAACGTTGCTTGCTGCCCGATCTGGAATTAGTCCCCGCGAGGCGACAAACCCAACTGCCTCCTTGGCGCGAAAGTGTCGACAGGAGCGCGAACTCTGGCGTCGCTATCGAAATAGACAAATACATCTCGCATGACCTCTGGTGCCTCTTGCTGGCAGCTTCGTAGGATTTTGTCTGGCTTCGGGCCCTTGGCCCAGGTGTTTATCCAGACGGTCAGTGCTTCATCATCATTACCGCGGGCATATAATTCTTCCGACCCGTGGAGCCGGCAATATTCAAATTCGGCAGTTGCATCGTCGAACAACGGCCAGTTCCAGCAGTCGACACAGACCAGTGTCGCCTGGAATTCCTGCAGTGACGCAGTGAATTGGGGCTGCGGAAACTTTCGTGGCGAACATTAATGGCGCGAGGCAGCGGTCAGTCCTCTCCAACATGCAGCCAATTGCCCTTATCATGGTGTGCATCATGACGGCGCGCGAGCCTAAGTGCGTCGTTCAGTTTGTGTGGGAGAGTTCCCGATAAGGTACTGAAGCGATCCTTATCGACGCGCATGCGGGCTGGATACTGCCAATGGAGCCGCCCGAGCCAGGACCCGAACCCCAGGACGTCCGAAGCGAAGAAATTTGCAGGTGGCGTTACTGGCGAGGCGGACCAGGCGGGTGACTTAGCGCAGTCATTTGACGGTGAACAAACAATCCGGTGATACGCGTCCAGCCAATATCCAACGTCTCCAGGCGTTGCAGACGATAGAACGTGGCATTTATTTCCGTCGCATCGAACTGATCGCATGCATATCGGAGCTGCGTGTCCCGCGGCCGCCCTTTCGGATGGAATTTCCCACGCCGTCGTGGGTAGCTCCAACCCGAAATACTGACGGAGACGATTCCCGGGTTCCCCACGAAAGTGCGGAGCTGCGGCGATATCTGTTCCTGATATGTTTTAGGGGCACGAAAGTTCCGTTGATGCCGGTCGTGTATGCAGCAACGGAACGTTTATCCAGTTGCGGTGGTAAACTGTTGCAACCAGCCGATGACGGCGAACAATAACGAAGCCTATCGGAGCTTGACGCCTGAGGAACGCACGTCAGGGGAGGCAACGTAAGCTGGGTCGCGTCACTTTACGATGACGGTGCCTTTCATCTGAGGATGAATCGAGCAGATATAATTGTAGGTTCCGGGCTTTTCGAATTTGAACGAGAACGAGTCGTTCTGATCAAGGACAGGAGAGCGGAATTTCCCTTCCATACTGAGGACAAGATGGGGCTCACCATCCAGGTTTCTCCATGTTACCGTCGTCTCTGCCGGAATCGTTAACGTCATGGGCGAATAGGAGAAGTCCTTCACAACAATTTGATTGTCGGCCGGCGTGCTCGCGCGCCGCGCCGAATGAGCAATTCGCGAACGCCAGGCAGAGGAGCAGGAACTTTATTTTCATGAAATGCCCTTTCACAGAAATCACCAGGCGATAACGGAGTCGGTGAGCGAGAAGGCGTTATCCGCGTCGACGGCGATGCTGCTCACACCGAGCATTTTCGGGAGTACGTCGCTTGCCACTTTGAGTGGGCCAGGTCCCGTCCCCTCATCGGCCGTTGGCTGCGGATAGGCAGTCGGACGAGCGGTATGAAACGTGATGTGACTCTCAACCTTCTGCACGATCTGGTGGATATGACCGCAGAGCACGGTCACCGAACCAAAGCTCCGGAGTAATGATGCGAGTTCCGTGCTCTTACTGGTGCCCCAGCCCCAGGGCGCGTAGATCGTCCAGAGCGGCATATGTCCGAAGACCACAATCGGCTGGCTCGCGGATCGCCCGGCGAGATCTTTTTTGAGCCAATCGAGTTGAACGGGACCGAGCGCGCCGAGACCGCCGGGCTCGAAATGCATCACATTCGCCAGCGCGATGAAGTGGATTCCCAGCGCATCGAAGCTGTAGTAGCCGCGGTTGTTCGACGGTTTGCCGAAATGAGCGAAGAACGCCGTGCCGGGACCATCGGTGGCGTCGTGCTCGCCAGGGACGACATGCAAATCGCTGCTGCGCAGTCGGGACAGAAGCTGACTTGCCGTATCAAATTGCTCTGGTTTGGACAGGTGTGTGACGTCGCTGGTGTGGATTGCAAGGGCCGGCCGTTGCGGCAATGCGTCGATCAGATCGATTGAGCGGTTGAGGGTACCGATGACATCCGGGTTCGCGTCCTTGTTGAAACCGATGTGCGTATCGCTGATTTGAACAAAGAGCGGTGTACCGACTGGCTTGACGGCCGCATCGGCGAGAGCGGTTATTCCCGAACTTTATGCGGAGACGATGTTGACCTCCATGAAAGCGTTGCGCTTCGCACTGTATGGGCCGCCATCGGTACTGACCCTCGATACCCGTGGAAAGCCATCACCGGGATCCAATGAAGCCCTGGTTCAAATCCATGCAGCCGCGATCAATCCAAGCGATGTCAAGAATGTAGCTGGTGCCTTTAAAGGCCCTCTGCCCCGCACACCCGGCCGCGATTACGCCGGCGTGGTCGTGGAGGGAGCGGGCAAGGGTCGCGAGATTTGGGGCAGCGGGGCGGCATTCGGCGTCAGCCGCGACGGCTCGCACGCCCAGTATGTTGTTATGCCCGAGCAATGGCTGTCCGACAGGCCGAGAAATATTACCATGGCTGAAGCCAGCGCGATCGGCGTGCCGTTTCTTACAGCCTGGAATGGTCTTGTCGATGCTGCCGGTGTCAAAGCGGGCGAAACGGTGCTTGTGACGGGAGCGGCTGGCGCGGTGGGCCGCGCCGTGATTCAGATCGCGCATTGGAAGGGTGCGCGTGTCATCGGCGCCGATATCGCCGACCGCGTGTCGGAGTCCGATGTCCTTGTGAACATCAGGGTAATGGATATGGTCGAAGAGGTAAGAGCTGCGACCGCGGACAAGGGTGTAGATATCGTTTTCGATGCTGTTGGTGGCGCGTTGTTCGAGCCGTGCCTCAGATCGCTGCGGCTCGGAGGCCGGCAGATCACGATAACCAGTGTCGGAGAACGCCGTGTGTCCTTCGACCTGCTCGATTTCTACCACAATAGGTCGCTTCTGATCGGCGTGGACTCGCTGAAACTCGAAGGCCCGGAAATTGCGCGGATATTCGACGCCGTCCGCCCCGGTTTCGAGAGCGGACAATTGAAGCCGTTCCCGGTGCAGACATGGGCGTTCGACAAAGCGATCGAAGCCTATTCGGCTGCGGCGAAAGGCGGCGCCGTGAAGCATGTATTGCTTCCGCAAGAAACCTGAATCATCACAACTACGGGACTGTAGATCGCTTCGGTTCGTCGGCGAGCGGGTCTATGTGAGATCCATCGAAGAGCTACGAGGGCCAAGGCGAAGGGGCAGACGATTGTCAGCGCGGAACAATGCGAAATCACGGGCTCCTTGTCTGGCGCCGTCCGCGCGGCACGCGTTTGTCCGATTTCTCACGCGCGCCGGCGTAGGCCGCCCATTCCGCCCCGGCATTTTCTTTCGATCTCAGTTTATCGGAATATTTCATGCGCAACCGCATGGACGAGTTTGCGGCCGGCCCCGGCGCGAGCTTGAAATGTTCACTGTCGAGCGGCGTGCCGCTCGCCCTGTCCACAAGCACGGGATCGACTATGTTGCCGGTGTTGACGTCAGCGAGCTCGGTTGCAATGCCCTCCCGGGCGAAGTGACGATTGCCATAGGCCATCAGCGAAACGAGCACCGGCCAAAAATCGCGGCCGCGCGGTGTCAGCACATATTCGTAGCGTGGAGGATGTCTGTTGTAGAGCCGCCGCGCGAGAAGTCCGGCTTCTACCAGCGCGTCGAGCCGACGTGTGAGCATGTTGGGTGCGATGCCGAGACTTGTCTGGAACTGATCGAAACGCGTCAGCCCGTGGAACGCATCGCGCAGGATGAGAATGCTCCACCATTCGCCCACCCGCTCCAGCGTGCGCGCGACAGGGCAGAGCATGCTCCCGAAATCTTTCCGCTGCATCGTTCCAATCTAGTCGGGTCACTTGCAAAATGCTAGTGGCGCCTTCGTGCCTGCTGTTGCCAATTCTTCATGCCGCAGGCCTGCGGAAGACGACGAGATGTGATTTCAGTGTTTGCACGACTTCATCGTTCTGGTTCAGCGTCCGACTCATGACGATCACCCGGCCGCGATCGGCGCGTGATCGTGATGGAATGACTTCCAGGACCTCGCTCTCGACCCGCAGCGTATCGCCGGGTCTTGTCGGCCGTGGCCATGACACTTCTGCACCTGCGCCGATGATGCCGCCCTCCAGCGGCAGGCCGCCTTCCACATTCAGCCGCATGGTGACTGCCGCCGTATGCCAGCCGCTGGCGGCAAGACCGCGGAACAGGCTTGACCGTGCCGCCTCCTCATCGAGGTGAAAGGGCTGCGGGTCGAACTCCGCCGCGAAAGCCTTGATCCGGTCCGCAGTCAACACATAGCTGCCGCTCGAAAAACGCTGCCCCACGAAAAAATCCTCAAGATGCAGTGGGTTACGGGCCGCCACGGCGCTGGTTTCGGTCATGATCGGAAACTCCCTGGATTGAAATCCGGTTCTCCGTAGTTACTTTCATGATGAAAGTCACTACGGAGACGGGGAATGAATGCGGTTACACTGGATGGCATTGCGGGCCGTAGAGCAAAGGCTGTTTCGGCACCGGTCAACTGGAAAAAGCTGCTCACGATCTCGGGTACTGTTTTGTTCGTGGCTGCAGGCGCGGTTTATGGCAGGCAGTGGTTCGAAGTCGGGCGCTTCATCGAAAGTACCGACGACGCCTATGTCGGCGGCGACGTAACAGCGATTGCGCCCCATGTCGCGGGTTTTGTTTCCGGGATCGACGTAATCGACAACCGGTTCGTACGGCAGGGACAATTGCTCATCCGGCTCGACGACCGCGACTTTCGCGCTGCGCAGGATCACGCAACGGCTGTGGTGGCGGCAAAGCGCGCTGCGCTCTCCGATCTCCGGGCAAAGTACGCGTTGCAGAAATCGACGATCCGTCAAACCGGCGCAGACCTCGCTTCGAAACAGGCGGCGGCCACATTCGCGCGTGCCGACGATGCACGCTATCAGAGTCTCCTGCGCGCCGTTGCTACCTCGGAGCAGGCCATGCAAAAGGCGTCCACCGCCGATCAGCAGGCGCAGTCCGGTGTAACAGCGGCGCGGGCGGCTGTTTCCGGTGCCAACCAGCAACTCGCCGTCCTCGCTGCCGATATCGACCAGGCACGCGCCGATCTCGCGCAGGCCGAAGCCGACCTCAAGACGGCCGATCTCAATCGCGGTTACACCGAAATCCGCTCGCCCATCGACGGCTATGTCGGCAATCGCGCCACGCGCGTCGGCGCCTATGTGACGGTCGGTTCCTATCTTGTCAGCATTGTCCCTGCGCACGGGCTCTGGGTGGATGCAAATTTCAAGGAAGACCAGCTTGCCCATATTCATGCCGGCGAGGATGCAACGATCATCGCCGATGTACTTCCCGGCCGCAGCTTCCATGGCCATGTCGCCAGCCTCGCGCCGGGCACAGGCGCCGTGTTCAGCGTGATCCCGCCGGAGAACGCGACCGGCAATTTCACCAAGATCGTGCAGCGCGTGCCGGTGCGTATCGTGCTCGACGATACGGATGCGACTCTTGGCGGCTTGCGCCCCGGCCTTTCCATCACAGCTTCGATCGACACGCGCACCGAGCCGGCAAAATGAGCGAGGCGAATTCGGGCGCGTCCTGGCTGCGCAGCCTCGTTCCCTTCATGGTCATGTGCGTCGGCATGTTCGTCGCGTTGCTCGACATCCAGATCGTTGCTGCGTCATTGCAGGACATCGGCGGCGGCCTTTCGGCCGCGCAGGACGAAATCAGCTGGGTGCAGACCTCCTATCTGATCGCCGAGATCATCGTCATTCCATTGTCCGGGTGGCTGACGCGTGTGTTCTCGACGCGCTGGCTGTTTGCGGCGTCTGCAGCAGGGTTCACGCTCGCGAGCATGCTTTGCGGCATCGCCTGGAACATCGAGAGCATGATCGTCTTTCGCGCGCTGCAGGGCATGCTTGGCGCTTCGATGATCCCGACGGTTTTCACCTCCATATTTCATTACTTTGACGATCGGCGCCGGGTCTACGCCGCAGCAGTCGTCGGCACCATCGCCTCCATCGCACCGACACTCGGCCCCGTGACAGGCGGATGGATCACCGACACGCTGAACTGGCACTGGCTGTTCTATGTGAATCTGATTCCGGGATTTGCCGTCGCGGCGCTCGTTGTGTGGCTCGTTAAGATCGACGAACCGGATCTGAAACTTCTGAAGAATGCCGACTATCCCGGCATCGCGCTCATGGCGCTGGCGCTCGGCACACTCGAATATGTGCTGGAGGAAGGCGCGCGGTGGAACTGGTTCGACGATTCCACCATCCGCAACTGCAGCTACATCTCAGGCGTCAGCTTCATCCTGTTCTTCATCCGCAGCCTGACGTTTGACAATCCGGTCGTCGATCTGCGCGCCTTCCGCAATCGGAATTTCGCGCTCGGCTCGTTCCAGTCCTTCATCACCGGCGCTGCGATTTTTTCCCCGATTTATCTGACGCCGCTCTTTCTCGGCTATGTGCGGGGCTACGACGCCTCGCAGATCGGGATGGCGATCTTCTCGACGGGTGCTGCCTCGCTCATCGGCGTTCCCGTTTATGTCATGCTCGCCAAACGCATCGATATGCGCTGGCTGATGACGGCAGGGCTCGCCTGTTTCGGGCTGGCGATGTGGGACTTCGGCTTCATCACCAGCGCGTGGAGCGGCAGCGAACTTTTCCTGCCGCAGGTGCTGCGCGGGTTTCCGCAAGTATTTGCCGTTGCGCCGGCTGTCACACTGGGGCTCGGCAGCCTGCCGGCCGCGCGCCTCAAATATGCGAGCGGCCTGTTCAATATGATGCGCAATCTCGGTGGCGCGGTCGGCATCGCCATCTGCGGCGCCGTGCTCAACGACCGTACCAATCTTCATTTCGAGCGGATTGCTTCGCACCTCACGCCCGCGAACATTCCGATGAACCGGTTCCTCCACGGAGCGGCACAGCGCTACGGGGCGCTGCCGGGCAATGTCGACGATGGTCAAGCCGCCGCACTGCACCAGTTATGGTCGCTCGCCTATCGCGAGGCTTCCACGCTTGCCTATGCCGACGCGTTTCATGTTTTGATGTTTGCCTGTTTCGCGGCCGCGCTTGCCGCCTGTCTGATGAAGAAAATACCTGCGGCCCCTGCTGCAGGCGCGGCGCATTAGCCCAATCGCGGCCCTTGCTTTTCGCGCGGTCCGCTGACGAGATCAGCATATGGGGCGCGGCAAGGAGAACCGAAAATGGACAATATCAGGCCCCCGCACTTCGACCTCTCGCCGCCCGGCGAGGAACAGCTGCGGGATTTGATCGAAGCACTCGGCACGCAGGAGCGGCATGTGTTGCTCGAGCACGGCACGGAAGCGCCTTTCTGCGGCGTATTCCTCACCGAGAAGCGCGAAGGCGTATTCACCTGCCGGCTGTGCGGCTTGCCGCTGTTCCGGGCGGGAACGAAATTCGAGAGCGGCACGGGCTGGCCGAGCTTCACCTCGCCCTTTGCCGATGGCAACTTGCGCGAGATCCGCGACAGCAGCTACGGAATGACCCGCACGGAGATCGTCTGCGCGCGCTGCGGCGCGCATCAGGGCCATGTCTTCCCGGATGGTCCGCCGCCGACCGGCCTGCGTTATTGCATCAATTCCGTGTCTCTTTCTTTCACGCCCAGAGGCGAGCGCCTGCCCGACAAGCTGGGGCGCGGCGCGCCGGAAGGCACGGCGTGGGACGGCTGAGATTCGCGGGATTGCCCCTGAAGGAATTTGAAAAGAAGGGCGTGCAATGGCCTGCTTCAAGACCGGCGACGGTACCGAAATCTATTACAATGATTGGGGCGGCGGGCAGCCGGCGATGCTGTCGTCGAAGCTGGTCAGGAATGCAAAGCTCATCGTCGTTCCCGGCGCGCCGTCGGCATGTGCACGACATTGAAGGATCGCGTCAACGCAGAACTGCTCGCGTTCGCGACGAGCTGATATTTGCAGGCCGCACCGCGTCGGACGGCGTGATCGGCGGTCCGCTAGAAGCTGACACGTACTCCGCCGAAGGCGCCGACAGGCGGCGCCGGGCTTTCGAAGCGATTGTCGACTCCCGGACCATTTGTTTCCGCATTCGGCGGAATTCCCGGAGCGCCGATGCCTGTCGGATCGCCGAGAATGCCGAATGTCTCGTAGCTGGCATTGAATGCATTCGTAACACCGACAAAAAGCTCGATATTGTCTGTCACGTCATAGCGCGAATGCAGATTCACCACGGCGTAGCCCGGCAACTGCCCCATTTGATTGGACTCGTCTCCGAAGAAATATTGCCCGCTTTCGTAAACGACATCCGCACCCACGAGCCAGGACGGGGTAATGCGGTAATCGGCACCGGCCTTGATGCGATGTGCCGGAATACCAGGCAGCGTATCGCCCGGCCGCACCTGGATGTTGCCGTTCGCATCGGCAAACGGGTTCTGCTCGGAATTCAACAGCAGCGACGATTCGAACGTTGCCGCGACATAGCTGTAATTGAAAAAGGCCGAGAAGCGGTCGTCGCTATAATGCAGGCCGAGTTCGGCCCCCTGCCGGCGCGTGCCGCCGATATTCTGGAAATAACCCGTGCTGACCGATGTCGCCACGCCATAAATGTCGTCGTCGACCTCGGTGTGGAAGTAATCGGCATTCCAGCTGAATTGTCCGGGAAGCGGCCGCGGCGCGGAGAAGCCGCCGCGCAGCCCGGCTTCCCATGTATGAGATACGACCTGTTTCAGGTTCGGCGGATCGCTGGAAAGCGTCGACGGCAGCAGGCAGGGTGCTTGCGGGTTCGAGCACTCGATTTCGCCCGGAGTGGGATCGCGGCTGCCTTCGGAATAACCGCCGAAGAAAGTGAGGTTGCTCGTCAGCTTTTCGGTCAGGCCGACCGCCGGGTTGAAGCGGCGATAGGTGTTCTGCCCCGAAAGCGCGTTGCCCAGACGGTCTGTGAGATCGATCTGAGCGAGATTGTAACGCCCGCTCGCCGTTACGGCGAGCGCGTCGGTGATGTTGAACGTATCGGTGGCGAAGAGTCCGTAATAGCGGTTCGTCGCGCCCAGACTGACCGGCGTCGCGGTCCACGGCGTGTTTTCCGGCGTGTCGACAAACAATCCGGAATTCAGCACGACCAGCGAAGAATTGATCGTCCCGAGCTCCGCGCTCGACCCGAAATCGGTGGTGGCACTGTCGATGCTGGCTCCGGCAGTCAGCTGGTTGCCGTAGCCGAACAATGACGCCGTCTCCGTCGCCTGCAACGAACCGCCGACGCCATTGGTATGGATCGTCTCGAAATCGTTTTCGCCGATATTGACCGTGCCGCCCTTTGAAATATCCGGCAGCAGACTGCCGGAGGAGTTGTAGAGCGGCGTCGCGCCATCGCCCTGGCACAGATATCCTGCATATTGGGCGGTGGTGCAGGCTGTGTAGTCCGTCGTGTTGCCGTTGACGACGTTCTGTGAATAGTCGCGATAATAGAAATCGCCCTGTATCGACAGATCGCTGCTGGCGACATAGCTGCCGTTCAGCGTGACGAAGGCAAGCTTGTTGGAGTTGCTCTGGGGGCTGGTGAATATCAGCGATCGGTCGACCGCCAGTTCCTGCACCGGCGTCGGCGACTCCCCGTCCATCTTGTTGTTTGCGCCCGTGAAGTTCAGGTCGAGCGTCAGGCCGTGATCGCGATAGCTGAGATCGCCGTAGAGCTGTTCGATTTTGTCCGGCGAGAATTCACGCCAGCCGTCTTCCTGCAATCCGCGCGCCGCGAAGTAAAACCCGAACGGCCCGGAATTGGCGCCGTACTGCACGGAAGCGTCGCGCTGGTTCCAGGAACCGCCTGAAAGCTCGGCTTCGACGCCTTGATAGTTGAAACCGTTCTTCATGTTGATGACGACGGCGCCGCCCAGCGCGTTCAATCCGTATACCGGGTTCGAGCCGACGACCGTGACCTGGCTGATGGCGGCAGGCGCTATCAGATCCCAGTTGAGCGAATCCCCGAACGCTTCGTTGATGCGCACGCCGTTCTGATACACGGCGAGGCCCTCCGGCGTACCGAGAACCGGCGAGGCTTCGAAGCCGCGAAACAGGATGTTGGGCTGGAAGGGATCGTCGAGATTGTCGCCAATGTTGACACTGCCAAGCTCGTCATTCAGCGCCGTGATGAGGTTGGCCGAGCCTTCGCGCGTCATGTCGGCGGCGCCGAGCGTCTGGATATTATAAGGCAGCTTGTCGGCATCGATGCCCGATCCGGGCAATGGCGTCGTGGCGGTCACCACAACGGTTTCTACTTGCGATGAAGCCGGCGGGGCACCTGCAGTCTGTGCATCGGCTGCCGCCGAATAGCCGCTGATCTCGATCGCCGCTGCCGCAATCGCAGTCCAGACGGACCAGGCAACCGGAATCTGTCTTCCGTTCGCGCCCATTTCTACCCGATGGTTATGGCGAAATTCCAGGGCCAACCTGCTTCGGCCCCATGCCCCGCGTCTATGGGACTTTTTCCCGATCCTCGCATTTTGCATGTGGCGAAAAGGAAATAGTCGCGCGCGTACGCCGTACACGGCGTATCGGACGATCGCGGGCGCGAACGCCGATTATCCGCTATAGGCAGCATGTCGATTTCGGGGCTCTCGCATGGCCGAACATGTTTATCCGGAAACAAGGCTCAGGCCGGTTCTGTACGCCATGCTGTTCATGCCCATGGGCATCACCAATGGCTACACGGTCGTGGTGCTGGCTTGGCTTCTGTCGAAGGCTGGCGTGAGTGTCGGCCTGATCGCGGGGTTTGTCGGCTGGAGCCTGTTTCCGCAAACCTGGCGCGTGGTTTGGGCGCCGGTGGTGGACACGACGCTCACCATTCGCGCCTGGTACTTCGTCTCCGCTTCCGCGACCGGCCTGCTGATGGCGGTGACGGCATTTGTTCCGGCGAGCCGGGCCAATTTCGGCTGGATCGAGCTGCTCGCGGTCGGCTTCTCGCTGGCCGCGACCGTGACCACCATAACCGGTTCGAGCCTTCTGGCGCATGGCACATCGGAAGCCGAGAAGGGCCGCGGGGGCGGCTGGAGCCAGGCGGGCAATCTCGGCGGCAGCGGGCTTGGCGGCGGATTGGGTCTTTGGCTCAGCCAGCATGCGCCGGTCTGGATATCGGGCGCCGCGCTGGGCCTGTTCTGCGTCGCCACGGCGATCGCGCTTCTGTTTCTCAGCGAGCCGTCGGCGGAGCACCGTTCGCGGACTTTATCGGGAAGCCTCGCGAATGTCGGGCGGGAGTGCTGGGCGTTGATCACCACGGCGCGCGGCGCGCTGGTATTCTTCCTGATGCTGCTGCCCATCGGCACCGGCGCGGCGCAAAATCTTTGGTCGGCCGTCGCCGGCGACTGGCACGCAAGCGCCGACGCGGTGGCCCTGTCGAATGGCGTGCTCAGCGGCGTGGTCTCGATTCTGGGTTGCCTGATCGGCGGCTGGATCTGCGATCTCATCGACCGCAGGACGGCCTATTGCCTGTTCGGTCTCGTCCTCGCAGCCGCGGCGGTGGCGATGGCTCTGGCGCCGCGGACCCAGGCGATGTTCGTCGTTTTCGTGCTGCTCTACGCCGTCCTCACGGGCTTCTGTTATGCCGGTTTTGCCGCCGTGGTATTTGAAACAATCGGTAAAGGCGCGGCCGGCACCAAGTCCAATCTGTTGAGCGGAATATCGAATGTGCCGGTCATCTATCTCGGGATACTGGACGGCATGGGCCACGACCGCTGGGGCGCGAACGGGCTGCTTTATACCGACGCGGCTCTGGGCGCGGCTGGGGTGGCGGTGTTCATTGGCGTCGCGGTCATGGCGAATGTGATGCGATCGTCGGTGCCGGCGCGGGCATGACCAGTAAACAATCGACCTTTGAAACGGCCTAACGCATCCGCTTGCGCACAAAAGGTACTTTCAAGTCTGCAAAGATTCTTTCTTTGACGCATTTCAGCTTAATAGTAATTCCTGTATACCCGGGCTGCCCCGGAATCTGGGTTTCGATCTCCGTATAGTAATGCAACTCAACAGGGCCGGATTCCAACTCCGCAACAATCACGCAATTTACCGCCCGGTTCTCCAACTCGGCCCTGCAGGCAGTTGCGAGAACAGGCAGGTCAGCATGTCGTTCTAGATGTTCGATTGCGGCGAGAATGTCTCGTAGGGGAATTTCCGGCGCCATTTTCTGCATCAGAAAACCTGAACCGCCGCGGCTTCGATTTTCTCCCGCAGCAGGGGGTGAAGCCCGCGCCGCGGAATCATGTCCGTCTTCGTGCCCAGAATTTCGGTCGCGAGCTCCTTGATGCCCATGAGTTCGTAAAGACCGATGGCGCCCAGATCATGGTCGAAGAAAAGATCGACATCGGAAGCGCTGCCTGCTTCGCCGCGGGCGGTCGAGCCGAAAAGATAAAGATGTTTTACTCCCGCATTCAACAGATCAGGCTCCGACGCTTTCAATCTGCGGATCGCTTCCTCGCGGGTATGACGTGGTTGCTCCTGATTTATCGATATGCTCCGGCGACCGCGATCTTATACCAACCAGCGCCATTGCGGAAAGCGATGCGCTCAAAGTCGATTTCTGCCGTGCATTTGGCGACAGTCATTTCCCATCGTCCGCGGCGAGCCAGGCCTTCGTGCCCTGGCAGGTCTCCAAGGCACGCCTGTACGCATCGCGCGTGGTGGTGCGCGCCATGTAGGCCCGCTCGGTTTCGCCCAGGACGACACCTCCCGCTCTTTGGGCGAGGGTCAGGGCGTAGCTCACCGAAATGTCTGCGGCGGTGAAGGCTTCCCCGGCAACGTAGGGCGCGTGTGCGAGCTGCCGCGTCACCAACCGCAGCCGGCTCTGAAACACACCCAGCGCCTGTCTCGCGCTCCAGTTGTTCCGTTCGGATTCGGGTGCGAAATTGCGCGCGCCGACGACAAAGAAAATCGAGGCTGCGAGTCCGGCTTCGCCGAGATGAAGAAATTGCTGATAGGCGGGGAAGGCGGGATCGTGCGGGTCGGGCGCGAGCGGCGTCGGCCCGTAGCGGGCGACCAGATACTCCATGATCGCGATCGACTCGACCATGGTGACGGCGCCGTCCTGGATTGCCGGAATGAACCCGCCGGGATTGACGGCCAGAAATTCCGCGTCCTTCTCGACGCCGGCCAGCAGGTCCACCGGCCTCAGCCGGTAAGCGAGCCCCATTTCCTCCAGCAGCCAGGCGACCCGGAAACCTCTCCCTTCGCCCCATAGGGTGATCATTTCTCGCTATCCTTATCGATACGACCTTATTCCATCGTAGCTGCGACGTGCGAACAGATTACAACGCGACAGGAACAAGACGACGACCGCGATCTCTACGAGACGTTTTCCTCGAAGACCGTGTTCATCGGTGGCCGGGACGGTGCCCGGCTATGACGCATTTGGTATTGCGAGGAATGGCGCCTGGGGCGTGAAAGGTGGAGACCAATTATCACCCGTCCCGCGCCTTCTTTATCGCGGCGACGTCGATCTTGGTCATGGTCATCATGGCATCGAAGGCGCACCTGGCTTCGTCGCCGCCGGCTGCCAGGGCCTCCGTCAGCACGCGCGGCGTGATCTGCCAGGAAATGCCCCATCTGTCCTTGCACCAGCCGCACACGCTCTCCTGGCCGCCATTGCCGGCGATTGCGTTCCAGTAGCGGTCCGTTTCTTCCTGATCATCGGTGGCGATCTGGAACGAGAAGGCTTCGTTGTGCTGGATGACGGGGCCGCCATTGAGACCAAGGCAGGGGATTCCGGCGACGGTGAATTCGACCGTCAGCACATCGCCCTTCTTTCCGGCCGGATAGTCGTTGGGCGCATGGTGGACCGCGCTCACCGCGCTGTCGGGAAAAATCCCGGCGTAGAAGTGCGCGGCCGCCTCCGCGTCCTTGTCGTACCAAAGGCAAACAATGTTCTTGGCCATGGGCTATCCTTTCTAAGTCGTGCCGGCTGGCGCCGCGAAATCGAGATTCAGGTCACGAGTTCGTGCTTCGACAAGTTCAGCACAGGGGAAAGTTTTTTGCCACAACTGGTGAGATGCGACGCCGAAGATGACAATCATTCATGACGGCAGGATCAATCTTCACAATATCACGTCACGGTGAAACCCGGCGGCTCCTCCCCCGCGCGTAGCGCTGCGGCGTCAGCCAAGCCTCCGCTGCCTGCCTTCAAATATTGTCGTCCCCGGCCGAGCGGAGCGAGGGGAAGGGGATCCAGTTGGTCGTGCATTTGCGCAGGCAGGGATGAGCAACGTACCCGTTCTCAGATACTTTGCATATTCCAAGACCTGGTTCCCCTTCCCGCGCCACAAGGTGTGGCGCGCCGGGGATGACAAACGTTCATGACGGGAGAGTAACCGTCACAATATCGGCCGCGTCGTGTATCTCCCGTCGGTGCATATAACGCCCGTCCATGCTGCGGAAAAGGACTTCCCGTCGCTTGCCAATGCGGGTGAAGACGGGATCACCTCCGTGAACCTACACTCTTCTCCCCTCATGGCGGGGGAGGAAGCGTATGGGCTAGGCTTGTTCGAGTTCTGCGCCGGTTTCGAGGGAGTGTTGGTCGCGGCCTATCGTTGCCAGCGCCATCAGGCGGCCACCGGTAATAAGTTTCACTTCCGCGTCACGCTTTTCCAGTGAGCCGTCGAGTTTCGGCGTATCGAACTTTTCCGCATGGCCCACATAGCGGATGCTGATGTCCTGATGGGCACTCCAGAAGAAAGGTGTGTCCCCAAAGGGCGCATCGTCGCCGAGGATCATCCGCGCCACATGTTGGCCCTGACGCTCGGCGTGAACCCAATGCTCGATGCGCACACGCTCGGTGCTGCGGCGGTCGGGATAACGCGCCACATCGCCTGCCGCATAAACGCCGGGCGCGTTTGTTTGCAGCCGCGCGTCGACCAGAATGCCGTGGTCGAGCACGATGCCGGCGGCTTCGGCGATCGCGGTGCGGGGGCGGACGCCTGTACCCACCACAAGGAAATCGGCTTCCATGTTTGTGCCGTCCTCGAGCGTGAGTTGTTTGCCGGCCCAGCCGCGCACGCCGCTGCCGAGATGAAACACGATGCCGGCCTGCTCATGCAGGGTTTGCACCCAGCGGCCGATGTCCTCGCCCATCACACGCGCGAGAGGAATGGTTTCAGGTGCGGCGACATGGACTTCGAGTCCGCGTTTGCGCAAGGCGGCGGCTGTTTCAAGTCCGATGAAACTTGCCCCGACGACCGCTGCGCGCCGCGCATTTTTGGCCGCGGCTATTATGGCGTCGGCATCGCGCAGGCTGCGCAGGTAGTGAACATCCGGGCTCGCAAAGCCTTCGACCGGCAGACGCACCGGTTCGGCGCCGGTGGCGATGAGCAGCGCGTCATACGCGAAACAGCGGCCGGATTTCAGCGCGACGCTCTTCGCGCCTGCGTCGAGAGTTGACGCTTCGGCCGCCAGCTGGAGATCGATGTCATTATCTTTGTACCAGTCGCCGCTGCGTAGCGGCATCCATTCCACCGGCGCTTCGCCGGCGAGGTAATCCTTCGAGCAATTGGGCCGGTCATAGGGCGCGTCGGCGTCCGAACTCACAATCGTCAGCCCGCCGTCGAACCCTTCGCGGCGCAGCATTTCCGCGGCGGCAAAGCCGGCTGCGCCGCCGCCGAGGATCACCACGCGCCGCGTGCGCGGATTTGCGGCGCGGGGCGCTTTCGCGGGCTTTGCTGTTTCTTCCGGGCCGACGCGAATGACGCCGTCGGCTTCATGCACGCTCCAGCGTTTCACCGGATCGATGGCGGGTGCGGCCAGGGCTTTGCCGGTGCGCAGGCAGAAATGCGCGTGATGCCACGGACAACGGACCGTTTCGCCGACGATCAGGCCTTCGGCCAGGGGGCCTTGATAATGCGTGCAGCGCGCGCCGATGGCGAAGAGCTCGCCGTTCACACGCGCGAGCAGAACGTCCTCGTCGCCGACATGACCGGCCAGCTTGCCGCCTTCCGCGAGTTCGGACGACGCAATGCCCTGGCTGAAATCCGGGCCTTTCGGCGCTTCCTGTTGTTCGGTCATTATTTTCTCCCTGCCGTCCGCTCGCCGCATGCTGCCACGAAACACGCGGCGCGAGTCGATAACGAAGCAGAGGGCGCGCGGGTGTCAGGTACCGAAATGTTCCGGAGGGGGCAGGGCGAAATGCTGTGTCAGTCCGTCCGGATGCGGGCCGTCAGGCGCGACGTGCGCGGAATGGTGGTTCGCGTCGTCTGCGACACCTGGATGCGTCGCCATGGGATGGTCCGCCAGTGAAAGTAATGAGAGCCTGCCGTTTTGATGCGCCACGGGAATCCTGCCGTTCCAATGGACCTTGAGATCGTCGAAAAGTAGCTGCCGGTGCTCACCATAATAACCCGGGTTTCCATACACGCCGGTTCCGGCAACGATGGTCACCGCGGCGATGTTCTGGAAATCGCCGTTCGCGCCCAGCTTTGCGAAATCAATTTTCTGTGCGGTCTCGCTCAGAACAATGGTGTCGGACGCTTTGAGCGCGAATCATTTCCCGCGCCCGTAAGTGTAGCTGAGAAAGGTGAAAGGCTGATCCGTCTCTGCGGCCGATGCCGCGATAACGCTTCTGAGGCTGAATGTCTCTGAAAGACGGAAGATGCGCGTCATGCGGCATGGCCGCAGCCGCCAAACAACTGGCCGGGCAAGCCGCGAGAGTGAGACGCATTATCATTACTATGTGATGTCCGGGCATCTCGCTGTATCCCGGAGGGTACGCGGTTCATTCTATTATTTGACCAGTCGCGTTTTGTTCATCTGGAATTTTTCGATCAAATCTGCTATCGATTCTGCGATGCTAGCGGTGACAGCTCCCGGCGCTCCGGAAGGACGCGCCGGGCTTTTTTCGAATTCCGGGCTTTTTTCGAATTCGCTGTTATCCGCTGTTAAAATCGCTGTTAGGCGTTTTCGTTCGCGGTCCGTGCAACAAGTTCGCCGGCGAGCACCGCGACGAGTTCCGCGGCGGGCAGCGTGCGCGAAAGCGGCGCACCCTGTCCTGCCCATTGCGCGCCGAAGCCGAACTCACCTTTCGCCTTCGCTGCGGCATGCAAGGCTTTGCCCGCGTCATAGGCGATGGGGTAGGCCGGAATTTCGTTTGCTGGCACGAATTCTCCGATGGCGGTGAATTTGTTGGCGAGACATCGCGCCGGCCGGCCGGAAATCGCGCGCGTCATCACCGTGTGCAGCGCTGCATCGCTTGCCAGCGCGGCGCGATAGCCCCGGTCGGCAGAAGACTCCGGGCAACCCACGAACGCGGTCCCGAGTTGTGCGGCGACGGCGCCGAGCTGCAGGGCCACGGCGATGCCGGCGCCGTCCATGATCCCGCCCGCGGCAATTATCGGTGTTTCGATCGCTGTTGCGAGCAGACGCGTCAGCGCAAGCGTGCCCAGCCGGTCGTCGCGCGCATCGGCATCGAACAAGCCGCGATGCCCGCCTGCCTCGTAACCCTGCGCGATCACCGCATCGAGGCCGGCATCGGCGATCAATTTCGCTTCCGCAGGACTGGTCGCGGAGGCGATGAGAATTATACCGGCCTGCCGCAGCGCCGCGATGGTTTCGCGCGGCGGCAATCCGAAATGAAAGCTTATCACTTCGGGCCTGGTGTCGAGCAACAGTGTCAGCATGCCGGGGTTGACGAGGAAGCTGGTGTAGATTTCCCCGATCGCCACCGGTGGTGCGGAACCGTAGCGCGCAAATTCGGGCGCGAGCCGCGCCAGCCATTCCCGCTCGACGTTCGCATCCGAAACGGCCGGCCGATGACAGAAAACATTCAGATGTATCTGCTGCTTCGTCAGCGCGCGAGTTGCTGCTATGACATGGGCGGCGCTTTCGACCGTATCCGCGCCGAGGCCGAGCGAGCCAAGCCCGCCCGCGTTCGAAACCGCAGCGGCCAGGGCCGGCGTCGACACACCCGCCATCGGCGCCTGGAGGATGGGGTGCGCAATCCCGAGCCTCGCCAGAAACCGTGCGTTTCCTGCGTTCATCACGCTACCTCGCTCCTGATGACCGATCGTCCTGACAGTCTGCCGGAAGTACTTCCCCCGCGCGACTCGATCCCTGCTATTGTGGCCGCATGAGCGAAGCAAAAACACAATCCGTGATCGAAGCGCGACGGGGACAGATGTTTCCGGTTCTGGCGTCGCGTGAAATCGAAAGGCTCAAACGCTTCGGCGAGCCGCGCCGCTATAAGCCGGGTGATCTCGCCGTAGCGGCGGGAAAACCGACGGAAGGGCTGATGCTGATCCTTTCGGGTCATATGCGCATGACGCCGCATAATGCGCCGGGCGCGCCGATCGTTACGCATGGTCCCGGTGAATTCCAGGGCGAACTCGCGCAACTGTCGGGCCGGCCGTCGCTGGTCGACGGAACAGCCGAAGACGATATCGACGCGATCCTCATTCCGCCGCCGCGGCTCCGTGACCTGATGATCGCGGAAGCGGAACTTGGCGAGCGCATCATGCGGGCGCTCATTCTTCGCCGAGTTGGATTGCTCGAGCAGAATGTCGGCGGTCCCATCATCATCGGGCACGCGGATGATCGCGACGTGTTGCGGCTCGAGAATTTTCTGCGCCGCAATGGCCATCCCCACAACACGCTCGATCCCGATACGGACAGCTGCGCGAATACGCTGATCGAGCGCTTTCATCTCGAGCCCGGCGAGTTGCCGACGGTTTTTTGTCCGAACGGCTCGGTGCTGCGCAATCCCACAGAAAATCAGCTCGCGCGTTGCCTCGGGCTCGCGCGCACCATCGATGCGGAGACCGTGTATGACGTAGCTGTTGTCGGTGCCGGGCCGGCCGGCCTCGCGACGGCCGTGTATGCGACTTCGGAGGGCCTGTCCGTCGTCGTCCTCGACTGCCGTGCCTTCGGCGGCCAGGCCGGCGCTTCGGCACGCATAGAAAATTACCTCGGCTTCCCGACAGGCATCACCGGCATGGCGCTGATGGCGCGAGCCTATAATCAGGCACAGAAATTCGGTACCGAAATGGGCATACCGGAAGAGGTCGAGAACCTCGCCTGCGGCGGCGATTCCTTTCGCCTGCGCCTCAAGGGTGGCGACTCGGTGCGTTCGCGCGCGATCGTGGTGGCAAGCGGCGCGGAATATCGCCGGCTCGACGTCGCAAATCTGAGTGATTACGAAGGTTCGCATGTACATTACTGGGCGTCACCTATCGAAGGACGTCTGTGCGGCGGCGAGGAAGTGGCTCTGGTCGGAGCCGGCAACTCCGCAGGACAGGCGGCCGTCTATCTTGCCAGCAATGCACGCAAAGTCTGGATGATCGTGCGCGGCAAGGGACTTGACGCCACGATGTCGCGCTATCTCTGTGATCGCATTGCAGCCCAGCCAAATATTGAAGTACTCACCGAGACGGAAGTTATCGGTCTCGATGGCGCGAACGGCATACTCGAATCGGTGCGCTGGAAGAGCAGCGTCACGGGCGAGCAGATGTCGCGGCCAATTCGCCATCTGTTTCTTTTTATCGGCGCGGCGCCGAACACACGCTGGCTCACGGAATCCGGCATTCATGTCGATCCCAAAGGCTTTGTCTGCGCAGAGCCCTTCGACGGCAATGGCCGGCTGCCGTTTCAGACGAACCGGCGGGGCGTGTTTGCTGTCGGCGATGTACGTTCCGGCTCCGTCAAGCGCGTCGCCGCAGCAGTCGGCGAAGGTTCGCAGGTGGTTTCGACCTTGCACACCTATCTCGCCGCGCGCGAATCCGAGAATGCAGCCGTCATGTGCTGACTCGCCCTGCCAACAGCCGGCTTCCGGAAGCGCAATCACCAGGCTGAATTCGTGAAAAACATGCGTGTTCGCAATAAAAGAGCGTGGGTGGAATAAACCCCACCCACGCTCGTCGTCTTCCACTCGGAAGACGACTGGCCCCACCTTTATTGAAACTTGAAAATTGTTCCAAAGGCGGAGATTCCGCTGGGCTGCGTGCCGCCGCCGTAAGTAGTGCCGTAAAGAAAAGCGCCGGCCTTGAGCAGCGTATCGTAGGGGTTGCCGCCGTCGGTGACGCCGTTAAACGAGTACACGGACGGGATCAACGTTGTTCCCGTTACTTTGAAAATCGTTCCGCAACCGGGAAAGCTGTAGTAATACTGACAGCCCGCATTGCCGCCCGACGATGTGTCGCCATAGAGGCTTGTGCCGGACCTGGTAAGCCCTGCGGAGGGATGACCGCCGTCGGTACCACCGGTGAAACTGTAGATATTCGTTTCATTCCAGCTGGGTCCGACTTTGGTCAGCTGGAACACCATGCCCTCGTTGTTCGCTCCACCATAGAACGTCGTGCCCCAGAGGGACGTGCCTACCTTGACAAGCGAGCTGAACGAGTCGGCGCCATCGTTGCTGGTCGTCCCATGGAAGCGATAAAGCACACTCTCCACCCAGTTGGGGCCAACAGGCCTCAGCTCATAGACCGTGCCGCAACCATGCGGAATGGTCGTGCAGGTTTGGTCGCCGCCCTCGGTGGTCGTCCCATAGATCTTCCCGCCGGCAATAAGCGGCAGAGAAAAGGGATTGGCGCCATCGGTGCCGCTCTGGAATTTGTAGATGACTGTTTCGGCGTTGCCGGACAGGGAATTGATCGAGAAGACTGTGCCGCAGCTCGAATAGGTGGTCGAGCAGGTGGTACTTCCGCCCTCCAGCGTCGTGCCATAGAGCATGCCATTGTTACCGAGCGCGAGAGTGCTGAACGGATTTGCTCCGTCAGTGACGCCCTGGAAGTTGTAGGAGACGGAATAGGCAGACGTATTGATCTGCCACTGGAATACCGTACCGCAACTTCCGAAATCCGGACAATTCGCAGCCGGACCCGAACCGCCCTGGGTCGTTGTGCCATACAGAACCGGGCCGCTCGTATTCTTTGTAAGCACGAGGCCACCGCGGGGATAGGCACCGTCTGCGGCTCCGCCCTGGAAATTGTACAGGACAGTCTCGACACCACTCGCGGTCATCTGGAACAGCGTACCGCAACCGCCGGGGCAGGGGCCCGTGCCGCCATAGGTGGTGGTTCCGTAGAAAATGTTTCCCACCTTGATGATGCTCGTGAACGTATTTGCGCCATCCCCTGCCGGGCCGGCAAAGGCGTGCTTCACCGTGTAGGAAGCAAAGGCCGGCGAGGCTGCGAGCGCCGACAATGCGGTTGCCACGAGAAGCCCGCGGCGAACCGTGCCGGTCAGGACTTTGCGCGTCGGCAATTTGTTATTACCAAAAGAATTGTGCATGACCCTCTCCAATGAGTTGGGCGCGGAGCGACTATCGCTACGGCCGGTTGCAATTGCGAATTGCGGTTGAAATGGAGCGGGGCTGGACCTCGGCGTGTTCCGGGGAAGGGGTTGAACCCCAGCGCTCGCCAATTCGTCTCAGTCCCGTGTCCGCACCCCGTCCGCGTTTCGGGGCCATGTGGGGCCGGATCACGAGTATCCGCGCGGACGAAAACCTGACCAATTGCCTGCGAAATGCTGACAAACTGGCGAATTGCGGACGAATGCGTTTTTTCGGCTGGCCGGCTACTGGACGGTGCGGGAACGGGAGGGCATCGATCGCGCACGACCAAGTGGCGCGAGGGCAGACCTTACATTAGCATTCCGACCGAACCACCGGGGCGGGCTATTTGCAGATCAGGTACAACTCGGCGGCCCATCCATGAACGACCGGTTTGCCCGGGCTGGCGCTATTGCGCGCGTGGATCTCGCGCACGAGCCGGATTTTGCCTTGGGCAGGATTGAAGTCCGTCCGTCGCTCCGTGAACTCGCGGGTGACGGTTTTCGGGAAACCATCGACCGCCGGGTCATGCAGGTGCTCGTTGCCCTGGCCCGTGCCAAAGGCAAAGTCGTTTCCCGTGACGACCTGATCGAGAGTTGCTGGGACGGCGTAATTGTCGGCGATGAAGCCATCAATCGCTGCATCAGCCGATTGCGCAAGGCGGCGGAGGCGAGCGGCAACGCGTTCGCGATCGAGACCCTGTCCCGCGTGGGCTATCGCCTTAAGGTGGCGCATCCCGTTTCCCTGGAAGTTGAACCGAAAACAGACGCGTTTTCGGCCGCGACACCCGTTTCTTCTTCTGCGGGGACCGCACCGGTTGGGGAAATTGCGCCGCCCGCACAAATCAATCAGGCAGCCCTGCCGGCGCTCACTGCAGCGTCGCATCGGAGCGGTCGTTCATTGTGGTTTTCCGCGGGCGCCATCCTTCTTGCGGCGGGTATCGCAGCCGCCTATTTCGGACGGTCGACGCTCTGGCCGGGCCGCCCCGCTTCGGACGCCATTGCGGCGAATTCGGTGGCTGTGCTGCCCTTCGTGAATATGAGCGGCGAGGCTGCGCGCGATATCGTCTCCGACGGCATTTCCGAAGAATTGCTGGATGAACTTTCCAACGATTCGGCATTGCGCGTGGCAGCGCGCACGTCGTCCTTCGCATTCAAGGGCAAGAACACCGACGTCAAGCAGATCGGCCGGATATTATCGGTTCATTCGGTGCTCGAGGGGAGTATTCGTGAGGATGGCGAGCACATCCGGATTTCCGCGCAGCTGATCAATACGGCCGACGGATTCCGTATCTGGTCCGCAACCTATGATCGCCAGATGACCGGCATGCTCCCGCTGGAGGACGACATCGCACGTGCGATCGCCGCGGCCATCACACATCAGATATTGCCCGTTTCACGACTATCAGCCGGCAGACCGACCTCAATAAACCCGACAATCTATCGCAAATATCTTGAAGGCCAGCATGATTTCGCGACACGCGACGAAGCCGGCGTCACCCGAGCTATAGTGTTGTTCCAGGAAGTAACGACCGCCCAGCCAGACTTTGCGGCAGGGTTCGCGGCGCTGGGCCACGCGCTGGTCAATCATGCGGAAGATCATCCGGACAGAAAGGAACTGCTGCCGCAAGCCGATAGCGCTCTTGCGCATGCGCTGGATCTGGACCCGGACAATATCGAAGCGCTTGGCGCGAAGGTTGACATGGCGTTGCATCAGCAGGATTGGCGAACGGCCGCTGCCGATGCCAAACGCATGCGGTCCATAAGTCCGAACAGCAGTGCCGTGTTGCACGAGATGTTTCGGTATTATCAGTATCTGGGCTTTCCGGACCGGGCGCTGGAAGCCGCCGAGGGCGCAGCCCTGCTTGATCCCCTCTCCATCGTCGATCATTTCAATGTCACGTCCGCGCTCATCCACATCGCGCGATTTGGGGAGGCGGTTTCCGCGGCCCAAACGGCGCTAAGACTGGCACCCGATCAAAGTTATCTTCAGGCGGTTCTATGCACCGCCTATGCGCATTCGGGGGAAAGCGAGAAGGCGCGGGCGATCGCGTTCCTGTTCTCGAAGCATCACGACCAGCCCGATGAGAGCGGGTGTCTGTTCGACATCGCAGTTGGAGAAGGAAGGCTGGACGAGGCGCGAACGATAAATAACGCTTTTGCCGCGGAATATCCGGATGGACCCATGGACGCAGTCGGGTTCGCCGATAATTATGCGATCATGGGAGACGCGCACTCTGCGGTTCTCTGGATGGCACGTGCTTACAAGCTGAGAGATTCGCAACTGTTTCAAATTCCCTTCGATCGCTCCATACCGCAGTCGGTTCTCACAGATGCCGGCTGGCAAACACTGTTGCAACAGCCGCTCTTCAAGGGCTGGCAGTCGGCACATGACAGGCTGGCAGGTGAGCTGGGGACCGGCGGATAAGCGAGGCGCGAGCTTGACCGGCAGGTGTCGCCCTGCCTATGTTTCGATTAGTTATTTGTGAGACTTCGCCACCTCACGTCGTGCTGCGTAAATATCGAAGAAATCAATATTCGGGGAATATTATGAGATCGGTTGTCAGGCTGTCCGGAAAATATGCTTTAGGTTGTAGTCTCGCGTTAGGCCTGTTCATTCCGCTTGCCGGCGCTCATGCGGACCAGACAACAATTTATACCTTTACCGGAGGAAACGATGGGGGCAATCCGCCCTGCGGTCTGATTTCGGGCGGCAAAGGCATTGTCCCCGCTAAAGCACGTTTCTACGGCGCCACTTACGAGGGTGGCACGAGCGGTCTGGGTACGGTCTACGAAGTTGGGAATAATGGCTTCGAGACGGTGCTCCATTCCTTTGCCGGAGGGAGCGACGGTGCCTATCCCCAGGCTGGCCTGATCGCGGATGCGACCGGCAATCTCTACGGCACGACGGAACAAGGTGGCACCTATGGTTATGGGGTCGTTTTCAAGCTGACCGCCGGCGGGAGTGAGACGATCCTCTACTCCTTTTCCGGTGGCACGGATGGCGCGTACCCCTTTGCGAGCCTGATCTTCGATTCGGCCGGTAACCTGTACGGGACGACGACTGAGGGCGGCGCCAGCGGTCTTGGCGTTGTATTCAAACTGGGAACGGATGGCACGGAGAGTGTGCTGCATTCATTCGGCGGGAGTGATGGCGCCAGCCCCTATGCGGGCGTGGTCATGGACAAGGCTGGCGATCTTTACGGCACCACGGAAGGTGGCGGCGCAGACGGGCAGGGCGTCGTGTTCAAAGTAGTGCCGGGCAGTTCCGAGTCGGTGCTTCATTCTTTCGCCGGCGGGAGCGACGGCTCCATTCCTTTTGCGGGCGTGACAATGGACAAGGCAGGAAATCTCTACGGTACGACCGTCGCCGGTGGCGCGAATGACGGCGGCACTGTTTATGAAGTTTCGCGCAAGGGTAAGAAGGCGAAGGCCAAGACGAAGATCTTGCATAGCTTCGGCGGAGCAAGTGACGGAAGTGAAGCAATCGCCGGGGTAATCCAAAAGAGTGGCTATCTGTTTGGCACGACCTATGAGGGCGGCACATCGGGTTATGGTACTGTCTTCAAACTGCCCGCTAAAGGCGGCAGCGACGAGGTGTTGTATTCTTTTACGGGAGGCAGTGACGGTGGGCTACCTTACGGTGCCGTCCTGGATCAGGCCGGCAATCTCTTCGGAACAACTTTTGGCGGCGGCGATGCAGGCTGCAGTTCCGGCGAAGGCTGCGGGGTCGTCTTTGAGATCACGCCATAACTGCTAGGCCGGCGCGTTCGCCATTTGGCGCGGGCGCTTGCATCGGCCTCGGATTCGCGGCCGAACGGGACTTTGGCGGTTCCCGAATCCTATCTATGTTGTGACGGAGATTGAATCGGGAAGGCAGAAGATGCCGGTCGCGGATCAGACGTTCAGTGCGCGCTCGTGGCTGTTTGCGCCGGGCAATAGCGAACGCAAGATGGAGAAGGCGGCCGCGAGCGCAGCGGATGTCGCCATTTTCGATCTTGAGGACGCGGTCGCGGATGCGGAAAAAAGCCGAGCGCGTGGAATGGTGTCGGATTTCCTCGCTGCCCATCGGGAAACGCGTTCGCGACTGTGGGTACGGATTAATCCGCTGCAGAGCCCCGACGCGCTCGCCGACCTCGCCGCTGTAGTAAAAAGCAGCCCCGGCGGACTCATGTTGCCGAAATCTCGCGGCCGAGACGATGTGGAAGTGCTGGGACATTATCTGACGGCGCTCGAGGCCGCAGCTGGAATAGAAATCGGGCAAACGAAACTTATCGTGCTCGCCACCGAGACGGCCGAAGGCATATTCACGACGGGAAGCTATGCGGACGCCCCGCGTGTCGTTGCATTGACGTGGGGCGCCGAGGATCTTGCCGCTTCGCTTGGCGCCAGTGAAAACCGGAATTCAGATGGCAGTTACGGATTCACTTATGAGCTCGCACGGAGCTTGTGTCTGCTTGGCGCAGCTGCCGCACGCGTGGCAGCGATCGAAACGATCCATGGTGATTTTCGCGACATGGCAGGACTGCGCGACCGGGCGGCCCGGGTGCGCCGAGCCGGCTATCGTGGCATGCTGGCCATTCATCCCGATCAGGTTGCGATCATCAACGAAGCCTTCTCGCCTACAGCGGAGGAAGTAGCCGCGGCGCGCGAGATCGTGGAGTTATTTGCTGCCAGTCCTGGTGCCGGCACCATCGGTTTCAAGGGAACGATGCTCGACCGGCCGCATCTTGCCCGCGCGCAGGCCTTGCTGCGACTTGCTACGGGGAACTGAACAACGCGCGTCGGTCGGAGCCGATGGTCAATGATCAGGACCAGATTTACCGAGATGTTCAACGTTGTCGCGCCGATTACTTGCGGCGGCATGACGCGCGTTGGTACTGCCGAATTGATTGCGGCGGTCGCCAACGCCGGCGCGCTCGGCTTCATCACCGCGCATTCGGCCGGAAAACCTGAAGACATCGCCAAAACTGCGTTTTGGGGAATCCGGCGTGAAGGTGATTCACAAATGCACAAGCGTGCGGCATGCGCTGAAGGCGCAGTCGATCGGCGTGGATTGCGTTTCGATCGACGGATTCGAATGTGCCGGTCATCCCGGCGAGGATGACGTTGGCGGACTGGTTCTTTTCCCGGCTGCAACCGACAGGCTTTCGATACCGGTGATCGCTTCGGGCGGTATCGCAGACGCGCGCGGTCTGGTGGCGGCGCTCGCGCTTGGCTGCGACGGCATCAACATGGGGACGCGGTTCATGGCCACGGCCGAGGCGCCCGTCCACGACAGTGTGAAGAAACAGATCGTGGCCAATAGCGAACGCTCGACAAATCTGATCTTCCGTACGCTGCATAACACCACGCGCGTTGCGAAGAACGCGGTCAGCGACGAAGTTCTTGCGATCGAAGGCCGGGGGAACGCGACGTTTGCGGATGTAAAGGAACTGGTGGCGGGAAGGCGGGGGGCCATCGTTCTGGATGAGGGCGATCTCGACGCCGGTATCTGGTCGGCCGGGCAGTCCCAGGCACTGATCCACGACATACCCACCTGCGCCGAACTGGTTGCCCGCATCCTGCGCGAAGCGGAAGGAATCATCGGTAGGCGGCTTTGCATGATGGTTACATCGTAGCCGCGCAACCGCGCCGTCTGGCTCACCGCAACAGGGCAAATCGGTTCTGGATATCAAAGTGGCGGACAGGGAGGGATTCGAACCCTCGAGACGGCTCGTCACCGTCTACACACTTTCCAGGCGTGCGCCTTCAACCGCTCGGCCACCTGTCCGCAAAGCCGGAGAAGGTGCCCCGGCGGGGCGGCGAATATAACCGCTTGTTCGCCGAGGGCAATATTCAGCGCGGATCCGTTCCGGCCCTGCCGACGCCGAGATCATGCTCCGCCGCCACGACCGAAATGGTGTATCCGGCGATCACATCGAAGGCGGTCATGACCATGATGAAAAAGAAGACGGAAGTGGAAAATCCCCGCACGACGATGAATTCGATGATTGCGATGACGAAGACCAGCACCGACAGGCCGTGATTAACCAGCGCGCGCCGGCTGGTCCGGGTCGATTTCACGATCTCAATGAAGAGGCAGACGAAGCCGAGGGTAACGAGCAGGTCGCCGAGGTTGAAGTCCCAGAGATCACCCGAAAACATGTGGAAGGTGACGTGTTCCCTTGCCAGGAAGGTCTGCATGGCATCGTTGCCGACGAGCCCATGCGCCAGCGCGATGGCGCTATAAATCGTGACGACAATAAGGAGGACCGGAAATACGCGAAACATGCTCTTCTATCCCAAAGGGCGGGAGAGTGGCGGGTGATCCGGAAATGCGCAAGCCACCTCGCGCAAGGTTGACTAGGCTCGGGAGCCGGTTTGGACTTGAGATTCGCGGAGCAGGTTCCGCTCGCGGGAGATAAGGTAGAGATTGCGGCTATACACGATCAGGCCGCTCGCCTGGCCGAGAGACAGGGGAATGCTCCTCAAATAGATCGTATAGGCCAGTGTCACCACGCCTCCGGCGAGGCTGCAATACCAAAAGGCCACGGGAATGATGCTCCGGCCTTCGCGTTCGCTTTTGAACCACTGGATGATGAAACGCGAGGCGAACAGCGCCTGACCGGCGAAACCGATCACAAGCCAGATGTGGTCCCTCGTGAACCAGTCATGGGATGACATTCAAAACCTGCTTTCCAGTTTGTAAAAAGGTACGATCGAATATCCCACGATCAGTCTAATTTTCGGATGCTTCGACGCCCGCCCGATAACGCTTCTTCAGCCAAAGCACGCCGCGCACATCCTGGACCCCCACGACGAATCGATCCCAGACGCCATATTTGGAAGTGCCGTGAAGACGGGGCCGATGGCCTACATCCACGAACCGCACCTCGTAGCCTTCGCGCAACATCAAGGCGGCGAGGTAGCGGTGCATGTGATCGAAATAGGGCAGGGCAAGATAGGCGTCCCTGCGAAAGGCCTTCAACCCGCAACCCACATCGACTGCCCCGTCATCGAGCATCCAGCGCCTGAATCTGTTGGCCAGGAACGACGCGACCCGCTTACCGAAGCCGTCGCGCCGCCTGACGCGAACGCCGGACGTCATCCCGATCCGGAAGGACCCCGGCTCTGCGTGAAACGGCGCCAGCACCTTGGGAATATCGGCCGGGTCGTTCTGGCCATCGCCGTCAAGCGTCACCACAATACCGGCGCGGGCCGCGCGCACGCCGGTACGCAAAGCCCGGCTTTGCCCCCCATTGGCGCTGTGACGGAGCACCCGAAGCCCCGGCATCTCCGATTTGAGCTGTTGAAGTTGCTCCAGCGTGCCGTCGCCCGACGCATCATCCACAAAAATGATTTCAACCGAGCTGCACTGTCCCACAACCCCGGCGATCTCGCGCGCCAGCGGAACGACGTTCCCGGCCTCATCCTTGACCGGCACGACCACAGATAGGGCAATTGTCATGCAAAAGGTTCCGTTCGATGCGGGTATAGAATAGAGTGTGCAACGGCTCGCGCAGAGTCCCCGTGCATGCAGGCTGGACGGGTTGCGGCGGTCAGGGCCGGGCGGGCGCCTTATACAGACGCCGGCACCATGGCAACAGGCCGGTAACAGCCACGCAGAGGCGGTTCCAGCCGAACTCCCGAGATTCCGAACAAGAGCGGTGCTCCGAATCTGATGGCTGACACCCTGGCTTTACCCAGACCTGCAGGTTCGTGGCTGGAGGCGGCCGCCCGCCATCCCTTCCTTGTAATACTGGTTGTGGCGCTATGCGGCTGGCTCTCGGGCGTCGTGGCGCTGCCGCCGACCGACCGCGATGAAAGTCGTTTCGCCGAAGCCTCGCGTCAGATGGTTGAAACCGGAAATTACGTCGACATCCGTTTCGCCAACACGCCCCGTTACAACAAGCCGGTCGGTATCTATTGGCTGCAGGCGGCGTCGGCGAAGATGTCTGGCCCTGCCTTGCGCGGCCATATCTGGGTTTATCGGCTACCGTCCCTGCTGGGCGGTTTTCTGTCGCTGCTTCTGCTTTACGGCCTGGCGCGCAGCATCGCACCACCGCCAGCCGCACTTTTGGCCTCGCTGCTGCTTGGAACGACACTTCTGCTGACAATCGAAAGCACGATTGCCACGACGGATGCGGTGTTGCTGGCCGCTGTGATTGCTGCGCAATCCGTACTGATGCGGGTTTACCGCGCCGCCAAAGGGCGTATCCAGCCGTCGACGCCCTTCATCCTCGGCGGATGGGCGGCAGTCGGTGTCGGTATTCTGATCAAGGGTCCCGTCGTCCTGATCGTTGTCGGGGCGACTGCATTGGCACTATCGTTTTGGGATCGCGATTGGCGCTGGCTGTCCGGCACGAAGCCCATCATCGGCGCGGCGCTCGCACTCGCTCTTGTTGCACCTTGGGCAAGCGCAATCGCGTTTGCGAGCCATGGCGCATTCTACCAGCAATCGCTGGGGCACGACTTCGCGTCGAAGATTTTTGGCGGCGAAGAATCGCATGGAGCGCCGCCAGGTTATTACCTCGCGCTGGCGAGTTTCACATTCTGGCCCGCGACTCTTCTTCTTTTGCCGGCCCTCGGTTTTGCAATTCGCAACCGCAAGGATCCGGCCATCAGGTTTCTGGTTGCCTGGGCTGGCGCCGTCTGGTTGCTCTTCGAACTCGTGCCGACAAAACTGCCGCACTACATTCTTCCCGCTTATCCGGCGCTGGCACTTCTCGCCGCGCTCTGGGCGGTCCGGGCACTCGACGAAGAAGCCGGAAGGTGGGAGCGCATATTTCGCTATGGGGCCGGCGCGCAGTTCGCAGTTGCTCTGATTGCGCTGACCGCCGCGTGCGTATTTCTGCCGGGCCGTTTGGGAGGTAGTACGGATCCATTGATTCTTCTCGGTGCCGCAGCTGTGTTTGTCGCCGGCTGTATCGCGCTCGTCGTGCTGATTCGCCATCCCGTCCTGGCTGCCGGATGGGGTGTGATTTGTGCCGTACTTTTCAACGTGTTGCTTGCCTGGGAGGTCGTTCCCCAGTTGCACGCAATCTGGCTCAGCAAGCGTGCAACCGAGCTGGTCGCCGCGGAGGTGGGCGCCGAACATGGACCTGTGGTCCTCTACGGCTATGTCGAACCCAGTCTTGTTTTTCTGCTAGGTCCCAAAACGCGAATCGAGACCGGGGGCAGTGCGGCTCAGGCGGCCGAGCAAACAGGGCTTGCGCTCGTTGAGGCACGCGTCGCGGCTCCGTTCCTCTCGGATTTGAAGCGCCGCGGCGATGGGGTCAGGGCGCTGGGGCAGGTATCGGGACTCGACTATTCTACGGGGCGCAAACAGCACATCACGCTTTATCGCGTAATCGCGACGAAGCCGGGAGCAGGGTAGAGGTGATGTCGTCTTCATCTTCCGAAAGCAGTCTGCGTTCGGCGTTTCGGCTGACGCTCGGCATCGTTGCCGCCATCACCGTTATGCGTTGCGTTGTGCTCCTCCTGTCGCCACTCGATCTCTATCCCGATGAAGCCCAGTATTGGTGGTGGGCTCAGACGCCCGCGCTCGGTTATTATTCCAAGCCGCCGATGATCGCATGGGTCATCTGGCTCGCAACTCATTTGTTCGGCAATGCCGAGTGGGCTCTTCGTCTGCCCTCACCGTTGTTTCATGCGGCGACGGCGTTGCTTGTCTTCGGTATCGCCCGCCACGTCGTGCCCCCCCGATTGTCGTCGCTCAGTGCACTCGCCTACCTCACGCTTCCCGGTGTTTCCTGGTCGAGCGGGCTGATCTCGACCGATGTTCCACTGCTCTTTTACTGGGCGCTCGCACTGTATGCATTTCTTCGCGCCTGCGAAGATACGCATTGGCGGTGGCCGCTTCTATGTGGCGTGGCGCTCGGCCTCGGGCTCGAATCCAAATACGCCATGCTCTATTTCCTGTTGGGCGCGATTGTCTCTGCTCTGTTCGTCCCCCGGGTCCGAACTGTAGCCCTCGGTGCGCGCGGCCTCGCGATGCTCGGCATTGGCCTTCTGTTGCTCGCGCCGAACATTGCGTGGAACGCCATGCACGGATTTTCCACGGTCGCGCATACAGAGGCGAATGCCGATTGGGGCCGCTCGCACTACAGCATCGGTTCGGCGGCGGGGTTTTTATTGGGTCAGTTCGGGGTCTTCGGTCCACTGCTTATGGTGGGGTTCGTTGGCGCAATATGGCGCCTGGTGCGCGCAAACCCGAGACCGGAGGCGGAACTTATTCTTGCAGCCTTCAGCCTGCCGCCGCTTATCCTGATTTCGGTGCAGGCTTTCATTGCCGTGGCGAACGCAAACTGGGCGGCGACGTCTTTTGTCGCCGCGACGCCGTTGGCGATAGCTGAACTTTCTCGGTGGTGGCGCGGTCGGGCGGTCTGGGTTTCTTTTGCGGTCGACGGCGCAGCGATGCTGGCTTTGTGGATATTTCTTGTCTGGCCCGGCGCAGCCGACGCGGTTGGCGCGGGAAACGCGCTGAAGCGAGAGGAGGGCTGGCGCAAATTGGGAACCATTGTAGCCCAGGCTGCGCAAGCTGCTCCCTATACCGCCATCGCTGCCGATAATCGCAGCGTCGTCGCGGAACTTCTCTATTACGTCAGGCAACGCCCTATGCCGATCCGTGTTTGGACGCGCGACCTTAACATTCGTGATCACTTCGAGATGACACTGCGCTTGGCAACGGGCGCGGCACGTGTGCTTCTCGTGATTGAGCCGCCTTCGGCGAAGCGGGTTCTTGCGACATTTGATTCGGCGCGGCTGATAAGATCCGTTCCCCTGCCGGTCGGCGGCTCTCACATTCGCGCTATCGATCTTTATGACGCAGCGGCTTACCGCGGGCCTTGAGAACAAGACGACTCACCGATTGGCAGTCATGCATCTGTCTTGTGAAAAACTGTTGTAGGCGTGCGATTGCACGATTTTTTGCGGGAAATGTTGGTGAATTACATTTGTGCCAATAGCGGACTTTTTTCGGCATGAATTCAGAGCATTCGAATCTGCAGCACAGAGGGGAAACGGGATTTATTCGGCCTTTACTTCGTCGTTCTTCAGTAATTCCTTGGAAATATTTCCAGTCTATATCGCGCCTATATTTTGGAAAGGCTGCATCTTTTCCGGCACTGTTACAGTTTGAAATTCTTGACCATGATGGCGGCTAGGTCGCGGTAGCTCTTGGCAATCGTCTCCCATGCCAAACGTGCCGTTCTCCCTTGCTTTGCGCAGCCATTTTGTCGGCTTCCGCCGCCTGCGCGAGGTAGCGGGCATGCTTCACGGCAATGGGTTTAGGGACTGGGGATTCTGTCTGCACGCTCGCCTCCGCCCCTTCCCCGTGCCATACTAGCCACATGCCCAAGGGACCCCAAGGCGTAATATGATAACAGTTCCCGACCTGATCAAAGACTACAGGGCGACGTGCGAAGTTCTGGATAGACAAATCGCGGCGCTAGCGGCGGGCGGCAAAATATATCCGGCCGGTGCGACGGAAGGTCAAGCAATCACTGCCACGCAGCAATGGCTCGGAAAGCTGCGGAGCTTTCGATTAGAATACACCTTGATAATCCAAGACTTGGAACGGCAGGTCATCCGTGCCTAAAGGACCGCAAGGCCAGAAACGCCCCGCCGATGTCATCGGCAACGCCGTCCACGTCATGCGGATAGCGACAGGGCAGGTTGAGGAAAAGATCGAACAGAAATCTGCTGCTGCCGCTGAATTGGGAAGTAAGGGCGGGATGGCGAGAGCGTCCGCCATGACCAGCAAGCAACGGTCGGCATCCGCAAAAAAGGCAGCCAAAGCCAGATGGAAGGGCGGCAGTTGACTCGTTAACCGGTATTGCACAACTCTCGCACCCCGATTGAATCGGCCTGAAGGGGGGGCGAGAAAATTGGGGTTTAAGGAAAAGTTACCAGAAAATTGTCCGCCGCCCAATTCTCATACAAAGGGGTGCGGTGAGGCTTACAGACTTATCCCAAACGACAAGCCCATTTTTGATGATTTCGCATCCTACGGCGCGAAGAACGTGCCGCTACCGGACGGGATGGATCTTTGCCGCTGGTCTTCATGTTCCCTCTACGCGGACATGGCTACCGTGCAAAAAAAGCGGAAGCTTCCAAAGCTGAGGGGTTATCCCTTTGTTGCTAAACTGAAAATTGCCGCCTCATCCGGACACATCCTCGAAAAATCCAAACACATTGATTTTTGGATGTTCGACACATTTGACCCGGTAGCCGCAGTTGTGGCAGTGGAGTGCTTGTGACATGCCCCAAGTGAAGGCGCACGAGCAAACCGCCGCTCTGGTCCAGGTTCTGGAATACATGGACGGCCCGCAAGCCGTCCTTTTGCGCCGCTCCGATGATAGAAAAATTGTATCGGTTGCCATCGATAGCGCCGAAGCAAAGTGCCCATTTTTTGGCGCGGAAATTTCGTTCGACCAGTGGGAAAGATATCGGCGAGGGTTTGTAGACCTGCGCTATCTTTTTACGTTTCCACGCTGGAAAGCATGGTATCTATTCGATTTAAGCGAACTGAAAGACAATTCTGTAGTAATTACTAGAACTAAGATGGATTCCTATGCCGAAGAGCACTATTTGCCGGACGCCCAATTCTTTGCTTATGACCATTCCGAGCCGATAAAATCAACCGAAACTGAAAGTCTGGCGACGCAACAATACCTGACGGACGGCGTGTGGGATTTGCCTGATTTTACGGAATTCTATCGCAAGATCACTGACCTATATGTTTTCTATTTGTCGCTAGATAAATTCAATTCCAATGATACGCCAGTAGATCAAAAGCGGCGCATTCGTCTATCGTTCTCCGGGCACCCACTGCGCGGCGGGTCGAGCTACGTGAACCTATACGGAGACCTTGCGTCAACCCAAATGTTGGGTGAGAGGCTGTCGGTTGGAAAATTAAAGTATGCATCTGCGGGGGAAGTCGATGTACGAGGTAGGTTGGATATTTTCTCAGAAATGTCCGCGTCCTTGGGCGGATTTTCTGAAGATTACCTCGCCATCAAAGACGTATACAATCGCCTTCATTCATATCTATCGAAAGGCAAATTCTTAAGCAAACAAGGATCGGACCGCTTCGATCCTGACGGACCAGTTGCGGCCCGTGTTCTTGAAGAGGCAGAAAAGCTTTCGGCAGCACTGAAGATAGAACAGTCGGCTTTAATCTACGATTTAACCGGAAGACATTCACTCAAATACGCTAAAATAATGCTCGCACACTTCAGAAGACTTGAGAGCTATTTCATGTTTTTTGCCGAGGGGCGGGTCAAGGAACCAGAGAATATTGCACCCCAAGCCTAATCTAAACTTTTTTCTTGACGCTACGCATTCTGTCCACTATAAAGGGCGCATGAACAAGCTGCCCTTCGAAAAACGACGCCAAATCCTGCACTTGCTGGTTGAAGGCAATTCCATCCGTGGAACCGCCCGTTTGGTGGACGTGTCGCCGGTGACGGTTCTGCGCCAGCTCGAATTAGCCGGAACGGCTTGCGCGCGCTTCCACGATGAAAAGGTCCGTGGCGTGAAGGCCGCCCGCGTGGAATGCGACGAAATCTGGTCGTTCAATTACTGCAAAAAGGCGTCCGTCCCGACCGCGAAAGCGGCTCCTGCCGATGCAGGTGATGCGTGGACTTGGACCGCAATCGACCGCGACTCCAAGCTGATCATCTCCTACCTGATCGGCGGGCGGGATGCGGGCTATGCCCATGAATTCATGCAGGACGTTGCGGACCGCGTTGCAAACCGCATTCAGCTAACCACGGACGGCCATCGGCCCTATCTGGAAGCCGTGGAAGACGCTTTCGGCGCGGGGATTGATTACGCCATGCTGATCAAGTCCTACGGCGAAACGGCTGACACTGGCGGCCCGGAGCGCAAATACAGCCCGGGCATTTGCACAGGCGTCAAAGGCCGCAAGGTCGAAGGCAAGCCGGACCCGCGTTCGATCAGCACCAGCTTTGTCGAAACCCATAACCAGAAGATGCGCCAACACATGCGCCGCTTCACCCGGTTGACCGCCGCTCACTCGAAAAAGCTGCTCAACCACATTCACATGGTTTCGCTCTACACGGTTTGGTACAATTTCGTGCGGACGAATTCAGCCGTTCGGATGCCGCCCGCTCTTGCCGCTGGCCTGACGGAAACGGCTTGGAGCATGGACGACCTGACCCGCATGGTGGAAGCCGAAGACGCGGCCCCGAAAAAGCGCGGTCCCTACAAAAAGACGGCGGACGATTTCAAACTGTAACAGTGCCTCTTTTCCAGTATTCGTGCGGTTTCGCTTGACGCTTCGCCAGACGCTTCTAAATATCCGCCGTCCGGCACGCCGTTCGATGGAAAGTCGCTGGGGCTTTCGAGGCGTGGCGCTTGAAGCGTCATGAGAGGACAATGAGTCTGCAGGTGTTGGGGGGGCGCGAGACGAAGCCTCCGTTGCGGGCCGTGCGTAGCAGGCCGGACGGCAAGTCCGGCGAACAAATCGAAAGACCCACTGAGTTACCGGTGATCGGCGTGCAGCCACGCCGGCCAGCTCTGCGATTTCCGGTCGGTACCGATACGCGCGCCTTCTACCAGCGCTTTTTCCCCGGGACGTCGTCCACGGAGTGGAATGACTGGCATTGGCAGTTCCGGACGCGCATTCGCTCTCTGGACGAGCTCTCTCGCATATTTGTGCTTTCGGATGACGAGCGGAGCGCGGTGGGCCGTCACAAAGGCTCGTTGCCTGTTGGCATTACACCCTATTATGCGAGCCTGATGGATCGCGACGACGCCTTCGAGGCGTTGCGCCGCACGCATATCATGACCGGCGATGAATATGTCCGCGTTCCAGGTGAGGCGGATGATCCTCTGGGCGAGGATCACGATACGGTTGCGCCGGGACTTGTGCATCGATACCCCGACCGTGTGCTGTTTCTGGCGACGGGCACCTGTTCGACCTATTGCCGCTATTGCACGCGTTCGCGCCTCGTCGGCAATCCTGGGGGCGAATATCAGTTCTCGCTGCGCCAGTGGGAACACGCGCTCGGCTGGCTCGAATCTCATACGGAAGTGCGCGATGTGCTGCTGTCGGGCGGCGACCCTCTCAGCATCGGCGACGATCGCCTCGACTGGCTGCTCGGCCGGTTGCGATCGATTCGGCACATCGAGTTCGTGCGTATCGGAACGAAAATCCCAATCGTGCTGCCGCAGCGTGTCACCAGAACGCTCGTGAAGATGCTGAAGAAGCATCATCCGCTGTGGATGAGTATCCATGTCACGCATCCCCGCGAGCTTACACCGGAGGTGACGGAGGCGACCGCGCGGCTTGCCGATGCTGGAATTCCGCTTGGGAGCCAAACCGTTTTGCTCAAGGGGATCAATGACGATATTTCCGTGATGAAACCACTCATGCACGGCCTTCTCGCACGTCGCGTAAAGCCATATTATCTCTATCAGTGTGATCCAATTCGCGGATCGAGCCATTTCCGCACAACGGTGGAAAAAGGAATCGAGATTATCCGTGGCTTGCGCGGCCATACGACCGGATACGCGTCTCCGGCGTTCTGCGTCGATGCCCCGGGCGGCGGCGGAAAAATCCTCATCGCACCTGACTCGGTGGTCGGCCGGGACGGCGACGATCTGCTGCTGCGCAACTTCGAAGGCGGCGTATACCGCTATCCCGACCCTGGCGGGACGTTGGGCTCGGGCAAGATCGTGCAGCCTCAGCAGTAACCGGGCGCGTGGAGCGGTGGAGTTGTCCAGGCATCGAGGGCTCGAAGAACACCGAGCGGGAGCGGCGCGCTCGTTGCGCAAGTACCTTCCCGGGGCCGGTCGTGACCAGTTTGTTCCGTGCCGCCGCGTTTCCGCGTGAACATTCGCAATGCAGACGTCTTCGAGATTGCGCATCGGAATTACTTACGACCTGCGCACCGATTACCTGGCACTTGGCTATGGCGAAGAGGAGACGGCAGAGTTCGACAGCCAGGTCACGGTTGACGCGCTTGTCTCAACCCTCGCCACGTTAGGTTATTCGCCTGAACCTGTTGGCGGGGTGCGGCGATTATGCGAACGGCTCGCGGCAGGCGAACATTGGGATTGCGTGTTTAATTTTTGCGAAGGACTCGTGGGCGTGGCACGCGAAGCGCAAGTGCCGGCGCTCCTCGAAGCCTACAATATTCCCTACGTCTTCTCGGACCCGCTGACACTCTCCCTGGCCCTCGACAAGGCCATGGCCAAGCGTGTCGTGCGTGATAGCGGTGTACCGACAGTGCCTTTTGCGGTGATCGAACGGCTCGAAGACCTACAAAAGATCCATCTGCCGTTTCCTCTGTTCCTGAAGCCCGTAGCGGAAGGATCGGGGAAAGGCATTGGCGCTCATTCGAAGGTAGATGATCGGCGGATGCTGGCAACTACCGCTGCCGATCTGCTGGCACGTTTCAGGCAACCGGTTTTGGCAGAAGTCTATTTGCCCGGTCGCGAATTCACGATTGGCATTACCGGGACCGGAGTGTCTGCTGCGGTACTCGGTAACATGGAAGTGATTATCACCGGGAGCGCCGAACCGCACGGCTACGGTTACGACAACAAGGAAAACTTCGCGGGCCGGATGGACTATCGTCTGGTGGACGATGCAGAAGCGCGCGAAGCAGAATTGGTTGCGCTTGCCGCCTGGCGTGCTCTCAATTGCCGCGACGGCGGCCGGATAGACATTCGCAGCGATGCCGAGGGCCGACCGCATTTCATCGAAGTCAATCCCCTGGCCGGTCTCCATCCCGTGCGATCGGATCTCATTTACATTGCGAATTTCAAAGGCATCACTTACCGCGATCTCATCGGAAAAATCATGACCGCCTTCCATTCGCGTCATCCGGAGTTGGTCCGGCCGGAACCCCTGGATTGAGCATGCGCATTCTGCTGCTACATTCCGACGTGCCACGCGGCGCGCCGCCGGACGAGTTCGATACGATCGTCACAGCCGAGACCCTGGCGGCGGTGCTTGCCGAACGCGGCCACCGCGTCACGCAAGCCGCGTTCGTACCGAGCCCCTCCGCGCTCGATCAGGCACTCGCAGATGGCGGCCCGGAACTCGTGTTCAACCTTGTCGAGAGCGTTTTCGGTCAGGGCAATCTGGCCGGACTCGCTGCCGCAATGCTCGAAAAGCGGGGTATTTGTTTCACCGGCGCGTCGTCCGCCGCCATCTCCTGTTGCGCCGACAAACCGTTCACCAAGCGGTTGCTCCGGTCGGCGGATATTCCAACTCCGGACTGGTCCGTGCCACCGCGTTGGGACGGTCTCGCGGACGATCAAATCTTCGTCGTGAAATCGGCTACGGAAGACTGTTCCATCGGACTGGACGATGCAGCCGTTGTGCGCGGACGCGAGGCGGTATGTGCACGAGCGGCGTTGTCGGCCCAAAGCCATGGCGGAAGCTGGTTTGCGGAAATCTACAGCCCGGGACGCGAATTCAACGTCTCCCTGCTTCAAACAGAACAGGGGCCGCGCGTTCTGCCGATCGCCGAAATCCGGTTTTCGAACTGGGCGCCACACCGTCCACGGCTTGTAAGCTACGCCGCGAAATGGGATTCAAATTCGCCCGACAGCGTCGCGACGCCACGCGTTTTTGGCATTGACGCCGAGGCACCGGAACTTGCACGCAGCCTTGGGCAACTTGCTGTTGCAGTGTGGCTGTTGTTCGGCCTGCGCGGTTATGCGCGCGTCGATTTTCGGCTGGACGCGAACGGTGCGCCCACCATCCTCGAGGTCAATCCAAATCCGTGTCTCGAACCCGAAGCGGGCTTCGCCGCCGCAGCCTTGAAGGCGGGGATTCCGTTTGCCGACCTCATAGACCGGATTTGCGCGATAGCACTCGTCGACTGAAACTTCGCCGATCGGCTATGCATCGCCCGTGAAGGTGGGGCGCCGCTCAGCGCGGCGCGAGCACCATCATCATCTGGCGGCCTTCGGTCTTCGGCGACTGCTCGACCTTGGCGATCGGGTCGACATCCTTCTGGACGCGTCCGAGCAATTCCATGCCGAGATTCATGTGTGCCATTTCGCGACCGCGGAAGCGGAGCGTCACCTTCACCTTGTCACCTTCGTCAAAAAAACGGCGCATCGCACGCATCTTCACGTCGTAATCGTGATCGTCGATGGTCGGGCGCATCTTGATCTCCTTGATCTCGATGACCTTCTGCTTCTTGCGCGCCTCGGCGGCTTTTTTCTGCTGTTCGTATTTGAATTTTCCATAGTCCATGAGCTTGGCTACGGGCGGGGAAGCCTCTGGCGAGACCTCTACAAGATCGAACCCCTGTTCCTCCGCGAGGGCGCGGGCTTCGTCGGTTCCGATCTCACCGTATTTGTGCCCATCGGCGCCGATGAGCAAAAGTCTGCGTGAGTAGATTTCCTCGTTCACGCGTGGCCCGTCCTTGGCCGGAGCCGGGGCGGGTGCCGAAAAACGTCTGGCGACTATGACTCTCTCCTTCTGAGAGGACCGTATCACCCATCTTCGCAGGACAATCCCGACGAAGCGATGACAGGTCCGTTACGTTGCGAAGTCCCTCGGGTTCTGCGCTTTATTTTGCTTATGCCAAGCGCAAACGCCCGTGGGCCGCGCTGCCGCCTGGCAGCCGACCCGGTGTGAGAATATGCGCCGACTGGCGATTCGCAAGGGCTAATCGGCCACATCGTGCCGGGATTCGGCCTCTTTCCGGATGCGATCCATAAAGACTTCGAGCGGCATCGCCCCCAAATCCTTTCCCGACCGCAGGCGCAACGCCACACTGTTCGCCTCCGCCTCCTTATCACCGATAACCAGCATGTAGGGAATCTTCATCGTCTGCGCATCGCGGATTTTCCGCTGCATCCGCTCGGACGACAGATCGATGTCGATGCGCAGTCCGCCCGTGCCGTTCACGACAGGCAGATTCATGAGCCGCTCCTGTACCGAAAGTGCGTAATCGGCAACGCGGTCGGTGATCGGGATGATCCTCGCCTGTATCGGCGCGAGCCAGACGGGGAACGCCGCCGCATAATGCTCGATGAGAAATGCCGTGAAACGCTCATGTGTACCAAGCGGCGCGCGATGGATGACGTAGACCGGATGATCCTTGCCATCTTCGCCGGTGTAGCTGAGGCCAAAAGTCTGCGTCGCCAGGAAGTCGAGCTGGTTGGTCGAGATCGTATATTCGGTACCGATCGCGGATCTGATCATAAAGTCGATTTTGGGACCGTAAAACGCAGCTTCGCCTTTTCCTTCGACATAGGGATAACCGGATTCGTCCATCGCAGCCTTGATGATATCGAGCGCGGCCACCCATCTCTCCGGCTCGTCGATATATTTGTCGAGTTTGTTCATGTCCGGCAGGGACAGACGCATGTAATATTCCTTGATGCCCATGAGATCGTAATAACGGGCATGAAGGCGCAGGACGCGAATGAATTCATCCTTCGCCTGGTCATAGCGGCAATAGATATGGGCATCGTTCATGCAGAAACCGCGCACGCGCATCAGGCCGGACAAACCGCCTGAGGCCTCGTAACGGTAGTCCTGGCCGTATTCGGCGATACGCACGGGCATCTCGCGATAGGAATGCCGCGTCGCGCCGTAGATCAGATGGTGATGCGGGCAGTTCATCGGCCGCAGGTAATAATTCTCGCCATCGATATCCAGCGGCGCGTACATGCCCTCGTTGTAATAAGGCAGATGGCGCGAACGGTAATAAAGAGCTTCCTTCGCAATGTGCGGCGTCGCGACCCGGCGATAGCCGTCCTTTCGTTCTTCCTGCAGCGCGAGGAATTCAAGCTCCTGCCGGATGACCATGCCGTTCGGCATCCAGAGCGGGAGGCCCGCTCCGACATCGGGCGAGAAAGTGAAGAGCTCGAGTTCCTTGCCCAGCTTGCGGTGATCGCGCTTCTCCTGCTCCTCGCGTCTCAGCAGATAGGCGGCGAGTTCTTTGTCGTCGCGCCAGGCGGTCCCGTAGATACGTTGCAGTTGAGCGTTCTTCGAATCGCCGCGCCAATATGCGCCGGCGACATTGGTGAGCCGAAATGCGTGGCCGATCTTGCCGGTCGAAACGAAGTGCGGACCACGGCAGAGGTCATGCCAGTCGCCGTGGAAATAGATCGAGACGTCTTCATCCGGCGGGATACTGCGGATGAGTTCTGCTTTGTAGTGTTCGCCGATCTCTTCGAAATGCGCGATGGCCTTGTCACGCGGCCATACTTCGCGGCGGGTCGGCAGATCGGCTTCGACGATCTCCCGCATGCGCGCTTCGATCCGCGCGAGATCGTCCTGCGTGAATGGCTGGTCGCGCGCGAAATCATAGTAGAAGCCGTCTTCGATCGCAGGGCCGATCGTTACCTGTGTGCCGGGAAAGAGATCCTGCACGGCCATGGCGAGCACATGGGCCGAATCGTGCCTGATAAGCTCCAGCGCCTCGGGATCTTTCCGGGTGATGATTCGAAGTCGTGCGTTCTTTTCGATCGGCCGGAACAAATCCCACTGGCTGCCGTCGACCTCCGCCGCGAGCGCCGCTTTGGCAAGGCCGGGACCGATAGAGGCCGCAACCTCGGAACCCGTCACGCCCGACGCGAAGCTCAGGGTCTTGCCATCGGGAAGAGAAATGGTGACGGACGGGGACGACACGGGAAATCTCCTGTTCATGAGGCTGGTGCGAAGGGGCCGGACCATCGGAAAGCAGTGCAGCGAAGTCAAGGCGACCGCCTTTCTTGCGCCCGAATCGGGTGGTCCTTCTGAACGGCGGCTCCTAGGACCTCAGAATCATGATTTGGCGATCCGGCGCCTGTGCATCGCTTCTGCTGCTACTCTCCTCTGGTGAGGCGCCATCAGTTAGGGCCGCCGAAGACAATGCGAGTGCGGTGCTCTCCGATTGTAGCGCACCAGATCTTCCGCAATCTGCCATGGACTCATGTCTCGAGCGCGTGCGCGTTCTCGATGAGACGGACCCCTCGGCGCAGCTGCAAAGCCTCGAAGCACAGCTGGAGCAGCGCGAAACCGGTAAGCGCACCGCACGCAGCCAGCCGAGATCTCTGGAGCCCGGTGCCGGACCGGCGCCGGTCGAGACGATGCCCGACCGCTCTCAGCCCACTGTCGTGGAAAGCGAACATTACCTTCCGCCAGCCGCGGCGGAACCCGATCAGGGCCGTTCGGCAGCGAACGCAGGACCTGCGCCCGAGGCCTCCGACGAGCGTGACAGCAGTTACGGGCAGCAGAGATGGGTCGAGCCGGGCGCAGATCGGCCCCCGCCGGGGATCAATGACGATCAGCCGCCGGTAGCTGATCCTCCCGATAATGAGGCGCCACAGGATAGGTCCTCCGAGACCTCGGACGATCCGCAATAGACCTGATTCAGCTGCAAAACAGCCAATGAAACGTTACACGCGGACGTGCATTGACGAACAGGATGCCCGGCGCAGAATGGAGGCGGAGGTGCATCGCAGGAGATCTCACATGAAGGCCTTTGCTGTTTCAGCTTTACTGGCCGCGTTCGTTGCGGCTCCCGCCGTCGCTCAGCCGGCTCCGCCACCTGCACCAACGACAGGTGTGGGTCCGGTTTGCCTTCATCCGTTTTCCAATCCGACGGATACGATCAATCACACCCATGTACTGGACCCGAAGCATGTGCTTTTTTACATGCGGGATGGAAAGGTGTGGCTGAACACGCTCAAGACTCCGTGCCCGGGGCTCATGTTTCACGGCTTTACGTTCGTGGCGCCGGAAGACGATGTGTGCGCGAATTCGACATCCATAAAAGTGATCGAGTCAGGTCAGGCCTGCACGCTGGGGCCGTTCACCTCCTACGCGCCAACTTCGCCGAGCGCTGGCCGCTAAGCGCTGATGGACCGCGACCTGTACGGATAACAATTAAATCTGTATCGGGCTTGTTCGGCAGGCTCGGGGCGATAGCAGCGTTTGGCAAGAACACTTTATCTGCATCTTGGACCGGCCAAGACCGGGACGAGCGCGGTACAGCATATATTGAGCCGTCATGATGGCAGCATCGTTCTGTACCCGCGCGTAGGCCTGTGGCCGGACGGGTCGCATCACAATCTCGTCCTTAACTTCTTCGGCGATTACCAGCGTCCGGATCTGATAAGGCAGGATCCCCGGCAATTGCTCGCACAAATTGGCGTCGAGGCGCGTGCTTCGGACCGCGACATCGTAATCAGTTCGGAAATTCTGGCCGGACGACGCAATCTCGGCGAATTCGCAACCGGGCTGGAGGCCGCGATCGGCGAGAAATGCCGTGTGGTACTGGTGGTAGTGGCACGCGAGCATCGCGAAAGGGCGGCGTCGCTCTACAATCAACGCGTCAAGGATGCCGTGACAGGTGAGACGCGCGATCCGGACGCCTTCCTGATCGATCATCCTGAGCGGTTATGTTATACCAACCTGTTGCGAAGGCTCCGTAAGACAGGCTTCGAACTTCGAGTGCTGGATTATCATCCCGCAGCGGATTTCGTGGTGCGCTGCCTGACGCTGTTCGGTTTCGGAGAAAATGCGATTCCGACAGTGCCGAGACGCAATGTTTCGCTGGGGCGGCTCGCGCTCGTTGCCACGCTTGCCGCAAACCGGGCCGCGAAATCACACGAAGAGCGCGCGCAATTTGACGCGATACTCCGTCACATTGTCCATCGCTTCGAGCCTGCGGGTTTTCTCTTCAGTAAGAACGCGGTTCTCCAGGTACGAGAAATGCTGATGGCGGACCGCAAAGTCCTGCGGCAAGAGTTTGGCGTAAAGCTCCCGAAGCCGGTGAGAAAGGAGCAGTCAAATCCGTTTGTCATCAGCGAAGTGGAATTCGCCGAGCTTGCAGCCGCGATGCACGGGCTCGATGATTTCGGCGCACGGGTTTGTGCCGAGCTTCGCCCGATGGTGCGGGCATTATCTCAGAACGATCTGCATCCTGTCGAAATCGAGGGTTAGGGGCGCAAGCGCCGCGACCGCGTCCGCACCGAGCACGCAGACGGGACTGCTGCCGTCAAGCTGCGGAGGTGCCATTATCAATGCGCGATGGAGAAGTGCGTGGCGCCCGGCGATCGAAAATTCGAGCGATGTTTCCCGGGCTCTGATTTTACGGTCGCTGCCGGCTGCGCTCTCGATCGTCCGGACTTCGCGACCGTTTGACAGGCCGGGAATATTTGCACCGGCTGGAGAGGCAAACCAGCTTCGATTGGAACCGGTGTCGAGCGCGCACTGCATGCGTGTATCCCGCAGGTTGATCTCGAGACCGAGACTGCCATCGACCAGAATCAGCGGCGCTCGATTTTGCTTCCTTCCTGAGGCGAGTCCGGAAATATTAAACGGACCGAGGACGCGCAATGCCGGAAGGCCGATGACGCCCGAATAGGGAAGCCCGGGTGGTATCGCTCCGTCGGGCAGTATAAGGAAAACAACATTTCGGATAATCGCGCCTGCGACCGCCAGATCGCCGGTTGTAACATCCGCGGCAATTCTTTGTCCGAGCGCAGTCTTGATCTCATACTGGACAGGGCGGACATGCAAACCCGCCTCCTTTGCAGTGGACCGCGAGAGCACGGAGAAGCTCGCTCCCGTGTCGACGAGAAAGCGGATTTGCCTGGCTCCGATCGTGCCGGCGATCAGCGGCGAGGACAAATAAATCGGTGTGTGGCGCCGGACCATTTCGGAAGGGACATCGGCAAGCGCCCTCAAAAGGCGTACGCGATTGGCAAGCTGCGGCTCTGGATCGGCGAGGAGCGGTCCTAACGCGGAGAGTGCGGCTTGGTAATGAAATAACGCACGCTCGTCCTGCATGAGCAACAGCCGGACTGACTTTGAAATTACCGGATCGTTTGTCGAGACAAGCGGTCGAAGTAGCGCCGCTGACTCGGCTTCCCTGCCGTGGCGCGCGAGCGCGACCGCCTGTACGTAGCCCGTCCCGGCGGATGGGCTACCAGCCCGTCCGGTTTCAGCCGGCGACAAGGAGTACAGAAGGAGTGCCAGCAGCAATGCTGCCGTGCCGTTCCGGCTTGCCGCACGTCGCATCAGCAACCGCATGGTTCGGTGAATACGTAAGTATCGCGAACTATTGACAAATTTCCCCCTTTCCTTCGCTCTAAAAATTTGCTTTAATCAAATGTTAAGAAATCGTGACGGGGCGTCGTGCCTTGAACGCGACCGAGGGGCAAGTTCAGCGCATGTATAAAGCGGATATTGCGCGCACTGCGCTACAGCGATTGCTTGCCGCGGCCGTTTCGGGCGCGCGACGGACGCTTGGCCAACCGGACCGGATTTTCCGGTCTTTCGCGAGCAACGGGGCGCCGAGATGAATTCCAGACAACCTTGATACCAACGAAAAACGGGGGAAATGCACCATGCCATCTACTCAAAACCTTGTCATTGCCGGACTCGCCGGAGTTGTCGTCCTTGGTGGCGCGGCCTGGTACGCACAAAATAATCTGATGTCGGGATCCAGCGGTATCCACTCAGTGGATTTCCGGAACGCCCAGGTCGAAGTAATCGGGACGGCGTGCGCCGATCCGCAGCTGACAACTGCTGGCGTAACAAAGCTGCCGCTCCACGAAGGTTCGTATCAACTCGGGCAATACCAGTTCGAGCTGGTGGGCGATGTGCGGTACGGCGATGTTTCAGGGCATACGGGCGAAACGGCCAGCGATAAGGCCGTGTTTGTCGGCAGCTGCTCGAACTCCGGCAAGACGTCCCAGGTTTTGTTCGTATATGGCATGGAAGACGGCAAGCCGCAGCGGATTGCGTCCAACGATCTGTCGGGGACTCAGAACACACTGGTCCAGTCATACGATGTGAGCAACGGCGCCATCCAGATCAATGCCAATCAGGGCGACCCGCCAGCTCTCGTCCATCTTTCCTATGCATTGTTGAACGGGAATCTGGTCAATCTCAATCCTGCTGCGAACACACCGCCGGCGACGCCTTCGGCAGCGGCGCCTTCGAATCCGGCCACTTCGACGGAAGTGGCCGATACTTCGGAAGCGGCCGATAATTCGACGGAATCGGCGGTCGGCGAAGACCAGATAAATTTTCAGACTTTCCGTGATGAACTAAGGCCATATGGCAACTGGGTCAGGCATCCCACATGGGGTCTCGTGTGGCATCCGACGGCTGTGCCCGCCAATTTCGCGCCCTACCGCGAGGGTCATTGGGAAGATGCAGACCAATACGGAACGGTGTGGGTCTCGGATTACAACTGGGGCGATGTTCCGTTCCACTATGGCCGCTGGGGTTACGATCCAGGCTATGGGTGGCTCTGGCAGCCCGGTTATGTCTGGTCGCCTGCGTGGGTGGCGTGGCGCGCGGGTGGCGGCGATATCGGCTGGTTTCCGATCCCACCAAATTATTACGACGGGACCACAACTTTTGTGGACGACCGGAATGGCTGGTACGGGTACCGCGCGCTTTATCCCGCCCTCGATATCGCGGCGTTTTACGGCATGTGGTCCTTCGTGCCGGCAGACGACATCTATGCATCCAGCATCGGCGTGGATGTCATAGCGCCGGGATCCTATGGCGGATTCATTGGTCGTACGGCCGGCTGGACGCGCTTCGGAAATGTACGCGGCCATCTTGCCAATTTCGCAATCGACAAGGGACGGTTCCGCGCCACTTTCGGTCATCCGCCTCCTGCCGGTTCGCGGCACGACTTCGCGGGTCACCATGGGCCGATCGTCGGCGTTGCCGCTGGCAATGCGATAGCCGCCCATCAACATCTGTCGGTTGGCATCGGACATTCCTTCGGCCACGGCGTTGGCGAGCGCTCGATGGTTGCCGCGCATTTCGGCTCTGGCGTTCATCACACCTCCATGTCATCTCATTCCTCGCTTCACACCCGGCTTGGCAGCTCGCACAGCGCAGCTGGAAGTGCGCATGCGAGTACGAGTTCCGGCTATGCGTCCCGCGGCGCATATGGCCATACGACATCGCATGCTTCTTTCGCGGGCAGGTCCGGCCCCGGCGAATCGGCCGCACAACGTTCGCCTTATGCCGGCGGTCAGCGTCCTTCATTCGGCGGCGGGGGTTATGCCCAGAGACCGGCGGGCGGAGCTTCTTACGGCACCCGCGCTCCACAGATGCAGCAGCAACGCCAGGCGCCGGCGGGAGGTTCGCCGCGACACCATTAGTATCGCGTTCGAAACAAATCATCGAAGAAACAAATACGCACAACAAAAAGGGCCGGAGTTTTCTCCGGCCCTTCTGCATTCAAGTAACAGGCGACCTTAGAAATCCATGTCGCCCATGCCGCCGCCGCCCGGCATCGGGGGAGGGGAGTCCTTCTTCGGACGATCGGCGACCATGGCTTCCGTCGTGATCAGGAGCGCGGCCACGCTGGCTGCGTCCTGGAGCGCGATGCGGACGACCTTCGTCGGATCGACGATGCCGGCCTCGACGAGGTCGACATACTGCTCGTTCTGCGCATCGAAGCCGTAGGTGTTCGACTTCTGCTCGAGCAGCTTGCCCACGACGATGGACGCTTCCATGCCGGAGTTCTCGACGATCTGCCGGATCGGGGTCTGGATCGCCTTGCGGACGATCGCGATACCCGCGTTCTGGTCTTCGTTGTCGCCGGTCACGCCCGCGAGCGCCTTGGTCGCATAGAGAAGCGCTGCGCCGCCGCCGGGGAGAATGCCTTCCTCCACCGCCGCCTTCGTGGCGTTGAGCGCGTCATCGACGCGATCCTTCTTCTCTTTCACTTCGATTTCGGTCGCGCCGCCGACGCGGATCACGGCCACGCCGCCCGCCAGCTTCGCCAGACGCTCCTGCAGCTTCTCGCGATCGTAGTCGGAAGTGGTCTCCTCGATCTGCTGCTTGATCTGGCCGACGCGCGCCTGGATGTCGTTCTTCTTGCCGGCGCCGTCGATGATCGTGGTGTCGTCCTTGGTGATGCGGATGCGCTTGGCCGTGCCCAGCATGTTCAGCTTCACGTTCTCGAGCTTGATGCCGAGATCTTCGCTGATCACCTGGCCGCCGGTGACGATGGCGATGTCTTCCAGCATGGCCTTGCGGCGATCGCCGAAGCCCGGCGCCTTCACCGCCGCAACCTTGAGGCCGCCGCGAAGCTTGTTGACGACCAGCGTCGCCAGAGCCTCGCCTTCGACTTCCTCGGCGATGATCACCAGCGGACGGCCGCTCTGCACCACCGATTCGAGGATCGGCAGCATCGGCTGAAGCGACGAGAGCTTCTTCTCGTGGATCAGGATGTGCGGCTCTTCGAGCTCCGCCATCATCTTGTCGGCGTTGGTGATGAAATAGGGCGAGATGTAGCCGCGGTCGAACTGCATGCCCTCGACCACTTCCAGCTCGGTATCGAGGCTCTTCGCCTCTTCGACCGTGATCACGCCTTCATTGCCGACCTTCTGCATCGCTTCCGCAATCATCTTGCCGACGGTCTTGTCGCCATTCGCCGAGATCGTGCCGACCTGGCCGATTTCGTCGTTCGACTTGACCTTCTTGGAGCGCTTCTTGAGGTCGGCGACGACGGCTTCCACCGCCTTCTCGACGCCGCGCTTCAGGTCCATCGGGTTCATGCCGGCCGCAACCGACTTCGAACCCTCGCGCACGATCGCGTGGGCCAGAACGGTTGCCGTCGTCGTGCCGTCGCCGGCCGCGTCGTTGGTCTTGGACGCGACTTCGCGCACCATCTGCGCGCCCATGTTCTCGAACTTGTCGTGAAGCTCGATCTCCTTCGCCACCGTCACGCCGTCTTTGGTCGTGCGCGGCGCGCCGAAGCTCTTCTCGATCACGACGTTGCGGCCCTTGGGGCCCAGCGTCACGCGGACGGCATCGGCGAGGGTGTCGATGCCGCGGAGCATCTTCTCCCGCGCTTCGGCACCGAATTTTACGTCTTTGGCTGCCATGTAATTTCTCCTGGTAGTACGGAATAGCGAAAACCGGGCCCGGCCGGTCGGCCGCCCGGTTCTTTCATTGTCTGGTCAGGCTGCTTTCTTCGATGGCTTGGATGTGCGGCCCTCGAGAATGCCCATGATGTCGGACTCTTTCATGATCAGGAGCTCTTCGCCCTCGACCTTCACTTCGGTGCCCGACCATTTGCCGAACAGCACGAAGTCGCCCGTTTTCACTTCCGGCGTAACGCGCTTGCCGTGCTCGTCGAGAGCGCCCGGGCCGACGGCGATGATCTCGCCTTCCTGCGGCTTCTCCTGGACGGTGTCCGGGATGATGATGCCGCCAGGGGTTTTCTGGTCTTCCTGAACGCGGCGGACGACCACGCGGTCGCCAAGCGGACGGAACTTCATTGGGGATAGCCTCCTCGAAAGTTCAATAAAAACAGATGGTTAACTGATCGCCGGCCCGAAACCAGAACCGGTGGCAGCACTCTCTTTGCCAGAGTGCCAACCTTTCGCGGCGGATATAGGCGCGGGTTATTTGTTCGTCAAGGGCCATGCTGCGTTGCAGCGTAATCAATTGCGCCGCGCTGGCGGCCCCGGCTTGAACGCGATTTGGTGATCCGATCGGAGCGGTTCAAGGCTTCATCCTCCAGGCCGGGCGGATATCCCTGAGAGTGGGCGCGCGACGATGTGCAGGGCGCGGCCGGCACGCTCTCTCCTTGTCATCTGCACGAAACAGAGGCATGGCCGCCGCGCGTCGAATATTCCCTGAGAATTTGCACAGGACCGATCGGCGAACGGAGCCCGCAATTGTTGGCTCGACGCGCAGGCGGCGGAAAATCCCTGAGAATGCGCGCGCGATAATTTGCATTGTCCGGCCGGCAATCTCTCTCCTTGTTATCCGCGCGCCGAACAAACCCCACTCCCGAAGCCGCGGCCCTTCCACCGCCGAAATGCGCGGAATGATGTCTTTGCGGGACCGGCGTGCAAGAGAGTCGTTCAGCGCGCAGGCGCTGGCTGGGTCCCGCTTGCGCGAGGATGACAACGACGGCGCGCGTATCAGGCCGAATATTCCCTGAGAATTTGCAAACAACAATTCCCCGCATGCCGGCAGGACAGGAGTTCCCTGAGAATGCACAACTGCAGGGCTACGCTCCATTGTATTCGCTCATGATAGTTGGTCATGACCAGCCCCGACCAGGTCACCTGTGAAAAAGGTGGCGAGTCCTTCACTCATAACGCCGTTTTCGCCGTTCATGATGGGAACGGAAAACACCTGTACACGCCGCTCACTTCCTGGTTCGTATCCGTGTATGGCGGGCGGGCTTGAGGGAGGCGATCAGGAGAATCGCTCTGAGCTGGAACATTTCGCTATCTCTTCCGGAAAACGCGCACAAAAGTCTGCGCCGCAAACCCGACCCGGCGCATACCCCGAAACGATCCCACCGGGCACCGCCGCTCGGAAGGCTCGCAACAGATTCCTCAGTTCCGATGCTATCGGAATGCAAACCATTTGTCAACCGTATCGGTTATCAATAAGTCCGCAGCGTTTCCACGCTGGATCGCCCAGTACGACAATGCGAAAGTCGGCCATTAAGTCGTTGGCAACAAATCACGGGCGAGAAAAGTCCCGCCGTCTTTTCTTGCGGGTCCGGACGGCGGGAAAGTTTCTGACTACCTGTTCCCGGTGTGAGCGGGGGGCCAGTACTAGCCAGTCGTTGCACTAGGGTTATACCCTACGTGAGTTCCATGTAAATAGGAGAATGACCTACAGGAGTGTTTTTTCCGGCAAGTGCGCCAGGAAGACTTCGGTCGGTAAAGAAACTCCGACAATGTAGCCCGAGTATCGTTAGTATCGGGTTCGCCGGGCGGATTGGTTCTCCCAAAATCCAGGTCGGCCGATAGCCCTGCCACGGTCCCTCCGATGAGGGGGTTTTTCGCCCACAGGTTGGTTGCGACTCCCTCGCAAAAACAAATATTCTTCTTCCTGCAGCTACAACGCTGACGAGCCTCGGTCGCGTGGGATTTTTCCCGTCCAACCCGCGCGCGACCGAGGCGGAATTTCACCCGAAATGGTCGAGATAATGGGGGAGGAACCCACCGTCTGAGCGCTCGGATGGTGGGTTCCAGAGGGCGCTGACGGGCGAGGGGATAACTCGCAGGTCCCGCCAGCTAAGGTTGAACGTTTGCGAGATCGCAACCGTTCCTGATTTCCTCTCACGATTGAACGCACAACCGCAGGACGACTCGCGACACGAGCCAGCGCCCGAAGCGCAGCCAGGGTGAAGCGTAGCCGGCGTGTCGGGACGGGCACGTGACACGTCATTGACCGACGGCATGTGCCCCCGCGCGAATGGCGGATCGAGAGGTGATTGTGCAAGCCGTCGGCGCCAACCCGGACGATCGCGAACAAGTTCAGACCCGTACCTATGAAGACTGCCTGGATACCGACAGGAACTTCAAGGAATTCTATGCGCAGGCCGCGCGCCGTGACGCCTGCTCCGCGGCTCAGAACCTGTAGTTTACCTCTATCCCCGTCGTCCTCGGCCGGAAGGTACTGGCTTCGAGGAGTATGGTATTCGAGTCCTGGTGATTGAGGTCGAGGCGCGGATGGGAGTCGAGCACGTTGTTCATGAACAGCGCCACATCCCAGGTATCGAACGTCATGCCGGCGCGCGCCGATACCGTGTTTGTCGCGGGATCCGGAACGAGAGCCGGATCGTAGGATTCGGACAGCGGGTTCTGCGTCGCCAGCGGCCAGTTGTTCTGGCTGGCGAACTCATCATTCACCCGCACATAGGACTGGTAGGCAAAAGCCATGAAGTCATATTCCGCGCCGGCCGTGAACGTCCAGGGTGAGATATAGGGCTGCGATCCGATGGCCTCGCCGGACGCGACGAGAAGCGAACCGTCGGCGGAAAACGCATTGGTGGTGTAACGCGCATCGGTATAACCGAGCGTCATTTCGAGATGCAGCGAATCGGTGAGCTGATAGTCCGCCTGGAAATCGAAGCCCTTGCTGATGGCATTGCCGAGATTGGCCGTATATTGGAGGCCGCAAAGCGGCAGATACACATCCTGCTGGATGCTGTTCCACTGGATGTAATAAAGGCTGGCGTCCGTCTGCAGCCTGTTGCCGAGCCATTTGTCCTTCGCGCCGACCTCGTAGCTCCATGTGGTATCGGAGCTGTAGGAACTGGGCACGCTCGGCACGCCGCAGGCGACAAGCGGGAAGGGCGGGTTGGCACCGCCGATGCGGTAGCCCTCGGCCACGGTGGCATAGATCAGGTCATCCGGCGTCGCCTGGAAATCCACGCTCACTTTCGGGGTAACGGGGGATTCGCTCTCCTTGCCGGTGCCGCTGCTCGGCCCGAAATTCTGCGGTCCGTCGGCGTAGTTGACGAAATCGAAATGCGTCCGCGCATAGCGCAGGCCCGCTTCGAGTTTCCACTGATCGGTGAAGGCGTAAGTGGCATCGGCGAAAGCTGCGATCTGACTGTCATGCGCCAGCGTGTCGTTGATATAATCATCGCCGTTGGGAAGCAGGTTCTCGCTCCAGGCCTGCAGCACGGTTTCGTCCCAAAGATATTTGGTGATCTGGGGCAGCTGGGGATCGTTGATCTCTTCTTTGCTTTCCTGCTCGTTGCCGGCATAGAAAACGCCGAACACCCATGTCAGCTGCGAATGCGGATTCGTCGATTGCAGCCGGATTTCCTGGGTCACGTCGTGCTGCGTGTTGGTGATGTTCGCGTGCGCGACATAATCGGGCAGGCCGGGCAGGTTGATGCCGTTCGCGGTGAGCAGCGGATAGAGATTGGTCTTGCATTGCGGCGGCCCGCAGGTGTCGCCTTCGGGATCGGTGCCGTCGAGCAGGATCTGCTGGAAATAGGACAGGTTGTAGAGCGTGCCGCTATAGCCGTTGACGTGCTCGCCGCGAGCGAACATCGAGGTGTCCGAAATCAGTTCCGCCGAATTTCCTGTGTAATGGATATCGAGCGATGCCAGATAGAAGCGGTCCTTGTCGACCAGCCGGTCCGGCGTCGCGGTCTTGTAGCTGTCTGAACCGGGATCGGAGAGACCCACCCAATACTGATCGGGATCGGTGTTGTTCCGGTTCTGGTAGTCGATGGTGGGTGTGATGGTCAGCTGCGGCACGGGCGACCAGGTCAGCGCACCGCGCAGTACGTAGGTGTCGGTACCATTGGCGTCCGGGACGGTGGTCAGGCCGGAGCGGTAGTTTTCCTGGTCGATCCAGCCGCCGTCGCGCCGGTACCAGGCACTGGCGCGAAAGCCGAGCGAATCCTCGACGATCGGGCCGCCGAATGCCGCGCCGCCTTCGTAACTGGGCTGTCCGTTCTGCGTGAACGAAACTTCGCTGCGCGCGATGCCGCTGTAATCGGTCAGGCTCGGCTGCGCCATGATGTAGCGCACCGTGCCGCCTTCGGAACCTGCACCAAACAGCGTGCCCTGGGGACCGCGCAAAACCTCCACCCGTTCCAGATCGAAGACGGAGGGCAGCGTATTGTTTGAACTGAATCCGAGATTGCGGATCTGGATGGGCGTGTCGTCGATATATATGCCTGTGGTGCCCGACCCTGCGGTGGAATCGATGCCGCGGATGTAGACATTGTTGGTGTCCGGATCGAAGGTCACGCCTGGGGTGAATTTCGCAAGGTCGGAGAAATTCTTGACGCCGAGCACGTCCATCTTCGCGTCGGAGAAGGCGCTGATGCTCAGCGGCACCCTTTCGAGCTTTTCCGCCCGGCGCGTCGCGGTGACGACGACCGTTTCAATGGCTTCGCTGTGGCTCGGCGCCTCGGCCGCGGTCTGCGCAAGCGCACCGCCCGATTCGCACACCCCGAACAGAATTGCCGCTGCCGACAGCCAGCGCTGCCGATGAAATGCGTCGCCCATGCACTCCCCCTGCGAAGTCTTATCTTATTTCAGCATTGATCCCGGGATTCGGCCAGCCCGCACCTGCGTCCCGCTCCGGCCGTCTGCGATTCGATGTGTGCGTATAGCACACAAATGCCAAAATCAAGCAAGTGGTCCGGGCCTGCGGCCGGTCATTGCAGAGCCGGGCTGAACAACTGGCCCTGCGCATTTCCATTCGCGAAACGCGTGCGGCCATTTTCGAGCCGGGCAGTTCCTGCGGCGAGCAGTTCAAGCGCCAGCGGATAGAGTTTGTGTTCGGCCACGAGCGTCCTTGCCGCAAGGGTGTGTTCGGAATCGCCAGGCAATACGGGCACCGCCGCCTGGGCGATGATGGGGCCGGAATCAAGTTCCGATACCACGAAGTGGACCGTGCAGCCGGAAATGCGGACGCCGGAGTCAAGCACGCGCCGATGTACGTTCAAGCCTTTGAACGACGGCAGCAGCGAAGGGTGGATATTGACGAGACGGCCTTTCCAGCTGTCGACGAAACGCGCGGAAAGCACGCGCATGAAACCGGCAAGACACACGAACCTAACATCGGCCTGGCGAAGCAGTTCGTCCATTGCGGTATCGAACAATTCGCGCGAAGGAAACGACGTATGCGCAATCGTATGTGTGGGAATGACCGCGCGCCCGGCGCGCGCAAGACCCTCCACATTTGGCACATTCGAAATCACGCAGACGATCTCCGCCGGAAAATCCGGCCGGGCGCAGGCGTCAATGAGCGCCTGCAGATTGCTGCCGCGCCCGGAAATCAGAACGCCGACACGCGCGCGAGTCATGCGAAATGCGCCGCGCCGCTATATTCCACACGCGGTTCGCCGCTGCCCTCGACAAGTTTTCCAAGTACATAAGCAGTTTCGCCGGCCTGTTCGAAAGCGCGGCGACAGTTCTGTTCGTCCCCGGGTGCTACGACAGCGACAAGACCAATGCCGCAATTGAACGTGCGGAGCATTTCCTGCTCCTCAATTCCACCGTTCTTCGCAAGCCATTGGAAGACAGCGGGCGGCGCCCAGGATTCGAGGTCGATCTGCGCGACGGCGTTCGAGGGCAGGACACGGGGAAGGTTTTCGGTGATGCCCCCGCCTGTTATATGCGCGAGTGCTTTGATGCGCGCGGCGGAGATCGCGCCGAGCACGCTCTTCACATAAAGCCTGGTAGGGACGAGCAGCGCTTCGCCCAGCGTCAATCCCTTTGCGAAGGGAGCCGGCGCGTCCAGCACCAGAGACCGGTCCGCCAGCACGCGGCGCACCAGCGAAAAACCGTTGGAATGCAGCCCCGACGACGCGACGCCGATCAGCACGTCGCCGGGTACGATGTCTGCCTGCCGGGGTAGAATGTTCTCCCGTTCCACCGCACCCACGGCGAATCCCGCCAGGTCGAAATCGCCCGCCGCATAGAGCCCCGGCATCTCCGCCGTCTCACCGCCGATGAGGGCGCAACCGCTTTGACGGCAGGCATGGGCAATGCCCTCAATGGTCACCGCCGCGTCATCCACCTTCAGCTTGCCGGTCGCGTAGTAGTCGAGAAAGAACAGCGGTTCGGCGCCCTGGACGACAATATCGTTGACGCACATGGCCACAAGATCCTGACCGATGGTCGTGAAATTGCGGGTCTCGATGGCAAGCTTGAGCTTGGTTCCCACGCCGTCAGTGGAAGCGACAAGGACCGGATCCCTGAAACCGGCCGCTCTCAGATCGAACAAGCCGCCGAATCCCCCCAGGGCGGCATCCGCGCCGGACCGCCGCGTCGCCCTGGCCGCCGGCGCGATCCGATCGATAAGCGCGTCGCCTGCGTCGATATCCACGCCGGCTTCGCTGTAAGTCAGGCCGCTTTGTTTCTGATGGCTCATCTGCCCGGTCGTCGCTTCGTCAGCAGGCTGCGTTTACATTTCCCGGAGCGCGCGGTCACGCGTTTCATCGTCCTTCCGAAAGGGAGTTGCGACCCGTATAGTCCTGCCACTTACAGGGTCACCATGCGCCAGTTTCTCGTCCTCTGTCTTGTTCTCTCGGGGTTCGTCCTTGCCGTTCCGCAGGCCGGGGCGGCCGACGATCCGTTCACAGTCAGCGGCATCAAGGTGGATGCGACCGCACCATCGACCGTCGAAGCCCAGACCAAGGCCATCGAGAGCGGCCGCGACCGCGCCTGGCAGACGCTTTATCGCCGGCTGACGCGACAGGAGGATTGGCCGCATCAACCCGCGCTCGATCCCGTCGCGCTGCAGCGGCTGATTCGCAACTACCAAGTTCACGATGCGCGCAGCTCGACGACGCGCTTCGTCGCCAGCATGACCTATGAATTCAATGCAAATGCCGTTCGCCGCCTGCTGCAGCAAGCGGATATCGCCTATTCGGACGCGACGGCGAAACCTATCCTTATTATTCCGCTCGGTCCGGGCTGGTCGGCGCAGACGCCATGGACGAAAGCCTGGGCCGATCCCCGATTTGCGCGTGGACCTGTTCCCCTGGTGCTTCCGCCCGACGACGCGATCAATTCTCCCGTGCTGGCAGGCATCCGGTTCGACCACACGTCGTGGCAGGATCTGGAGCCGATGGCTTCGCGCCTTCACGCAACCGATACCTATCTTGCGCTCGTCATTCCCCAGCGTTCGCAGATGATCGTGAAGCTCCGCCGGTTGGGATCCGGCAGTTCGCCGGCGATACCCGACGTCGTCGTTACCGTGGCTCCGCGTACGCCCGCCGCGCAATCCTTCGCCAAGGTTGCCGACATGACGGCGAGCGCGATACAGGAGTTCCTGAAGTCGCGTTCGGCCGTCGATTTCGGGCGGCATGCGAAAGTCGTCGCCACCTTGCATGTCGATTCGCTCACGGAATGGGGCGACGTGCTCCAGCGGCTTGGCGCGGTTTCCACGGTCACCGATATCAATGTGCTTGCGATGGATATCGGCGAGGCGCGGATCGAGATCGCCTATGCAGGGTCTCCCGACCAACTGAACCAGCAACTGTCGCATCAGGGGCTCAGTCTGGCCAATCAGGGGGGCCAGTGGTGGTTGCAGAGAGCGGACAGCGAAACGGGCAGCCGGTGAACGGGATGCTGAAGCATCTGCCGAATTTGCTCAGCTGGCTGAGACTCGCAGCCGCGCCCACTCTGGCGATTCTCCTGGTGAGCGGCGCGGATCGCCTGGCGCTGGGCGTTTTTGCTTTCGCCGGTTTGAGCGATGCCGCCGATGGTTTTCTCGCCAAGCGCTTCGGCTTTGATTCGCGTTTCGGCCGTCTTCTCGATCCGGCAGCCGACAAACTGCTGATGCTCGCGGCGTTTGTTACCCTGACGGTGCTGAAAGTAACGCCGTTGTGGCTGACATTGCTCGTCATTGCCCGGGATGCGGCCATCGTTGCGGGTATCGTGATCGCCCGCATGTTCGAATTGCCCGTCCGCGTCGAACCTCTGTTTGTCGGCAAGCTCAGCACGGCGATGCAGATTATTTATGTCGCGCTGGCGTTGTTGCTGCTGACACTCGGATTGCAATGGCCGCTGACGCTCGATGTCGCGGCCTATGCGACGGCGGCGCTCACGATAGCTTCGTGGCTGGCCTATGCGAGCGTCGGCGTGCAGGCGCTTGTTCGCCGCCGGCGAAGTGCCTGCGCGAAATCCTGAATGCCATTGTCTTCGCAGTTACCCCTGCCGCTTCCGGTTCGCTGTTCCGTTTCCCGCGCCGATCTGGTTGTGGGGCCGTCCAATGAACATGCCGTTGCATTCATCGATTCCTGGCCGGGTTGGCCGACTCGTCTGGCCGCGCTTCATGGCCCGCCAGGTTGCGGCAAATCACATCTGACCGCGGTGTGGCAGCAGATGTCCAACGCGACAATAGCCGCTGCGGGGTGTCTCGGAACCAAAGACCTCGAACCGGCCGGCGCTATTGCAATTGAAGACATCGATTGCGTGGAAGCATCGCTGGCGCGCGACACGGCGCTCTTTGCGTTGTTCGAATCCGGCGCCCCGTGGATATTGCTCTCGGGGCGGACGCCGCCGGCGACATGGGCCTGCACGTTGCCCGACCTCGCCTCCCGCTTTTCGTCGCTCACCGCACTGGCGTTGCAGTCGCCGGATGAAGCTTTGCTGGTCGCGCTCGCCCGCAAGCTGTTGTCCGACCGGCAGCTTTTTGTGCCGGACACGATCATCGATGCCATGCTGCGCCGGCTCGACCGCTCGCCCGCCGCCATTCGCGATTTCGTGGAAGAACTCGATGCCGCGGCGCTGGCATCAGGCCGTCCCGTGAGCGTGGCCCTGGTGCGCAATCTCGTTGCGATGCGCGAGGGCGGGCCGCCATGACAGATTCACACTTTATGGGATAAACTCCGGCGTGATCACACCAGACGAAAGCTGCGGCGCACCGCAATGACGGCAGAAGGTCTTGCACAACAGGAAGAAACGCTTCCCCTGGATGCGCCGGACGTGTCGCGTTCAGCGCCTGCGATCGACGCCAAATCGCCCCAGCGCTTCATCAACCGTGAGCTTTCGTGGCTGGCGTTCAACCGCCGCGTTCTGGAGGAAGGCCGCAACCACCGTCATCCTTTGCTGGAACGGTTGCGGTTCCTGTCGATCTCCGCCTCCAACCTCGACGAATTCTACATGGTGCGGGTGGCCGGCCTGAAAGGCATGGTCAATGCGGGCGTCGAGACTGACAGCGATGATGGCCTCACACCCGCCGAACAGATTGCCCGCATCGAAGAAACAGCGGGCGAGCTGATCGCCGATCAGCAGCAGATGTGGGTTCGGCTGCGCCGCGATCTGCGAGAGTCCGGCGTCGCGGTGCTCGAGCCTGATGAGCTGACCGATACCGACCGTGCCTGGCTCGATGGGCATTTCCGGGAAAATATCTTCCCGGTGCTCACGCCGCTCGCGCTCGATCCGGCGCATCCTTTCCCGTTCATTCCCAATCTCGGATTCACGCTCGCGCTGCAACTCGTTCGCGAGCGCGACGCCAAGCCGATGACGGCGCTGTTGCCCATACCGTCTCAGTTGAAGCGCTTTATCCGCCTGCCGGGGCCGCAGGTGCGGTTTCTCTCGCTCGAGAACGCCATATTCCTCAATCTGCGGCGCCTGTTTCCCGGTTATCTGGTGCGCGGCTCGGGTCTGTTCCGTGTCATCCGCGACAGCGAGGTGGAAATCGAGGAAGAAGCCGAAGATCTGGCGCGGCTTTTCGAATTGCTGGTCAAACGGCGGCGCCGCGGTTCGGTCATTCATCTGGTGTGCAGCGCCTCGATGCCCGAAGCGCTGCGAAGTTATATCATCGACAAGCTCGACCTCGCGCGGAGCGACCTGCTGATCATCGAACATCTGCTTGGTCTTTCCGATACGCGCGAACTCATAACCAAAGACCGCCCGGACCTGCAATTTGCACCTTTCGTTGCGCGCTTCCCGGAACGTATACGCGACTATGGCGGCGATTGTTTTGCGGCCATACGTGCCAAGGACATCGTCGTGCATCATCCCTTCGAGAGTTTCGATGTGGTGGTGCAGTTCCTGCGGCAGGCGGCGGCCGATCCAGGCGTGGTGGCGATCAAACAAACGCTCTACCGCACCTCACAGGATTCGCCGATCGTCAAGGCGCTGATCGAAGCCGCGGAAGCCGGCAAATCCGTGACCGCCCTCATCGAGCTCAAGGCGCGTTTCGACGAGGAAGCGAATTTGCGCTGGGCCCGCGATCTCGAACGGGCCGGCGTCCAGGTTGTGTACGGATTTATCGAGCTGAAGACGCATGCGAAAGTCAGTCTCGTCGTCCGCCGCGAAAGCGGACAGCTCAGGACCTATGTCCATTTCGGCACCGGCAACTACCATCCGGTGACCGCGAAGATATACACCGACCTTTCGCTTTTCTCCGCCGATCCCGCGCTTGGCCGCGATGCCGGGCAGCTGTTTAATTATATCACCGGCTATGCCGAGCCGGTGGCGCTGGAGAAGATCGCCGTCTCGCCGCTTTCCCTGCGCGGCAAGCTCGTCAATGCCATCCAGGAAGAGATCGCGCATGCGCGCGCCGGCCGGCCGGCCGCTATCTGGCTCAAGCTCAACGCGCTGGTCGACCCGGCCCTGATCGACGGGCTTTATCGCGCCAGCCAGGCCGGCGTGCAGATCGATCTCGTTGTGCGCGGCATTTGCTGCTTGCGTCCCGGCGTGCGCGGCCTCTCGGAAAACATCCGCGTCAAAAGCATCATCGGACGCTTCCTCGAGCATGGCCGCGTCGTATGCTTCGGCGGCGGCTTCGGCCTGCCGTCACCGAAGGCGAAGGTCTATATTTCGTCTGCCGACTGGATGCCGCGCAATCTCGACCGGCGGGTTGAAGCGCTGGTGCCGGTCGAAAATCCCACGGTGCACGAGCAGGTGCTGAACCAGATCATGGAGATACTTCTCAAGGATCAGGCACAGACCTGGCACATGGCTGCAGACGGGACGTACACGCGCGATATTCACTACGACCGCGTGGACGCTTTCTCGGCCCATAATTATTTCATGACAAATCCGTCGCTGTCCGGACGGGGGCGCGCCCTCAAGAAAGTTCGTCGCAAGCCCGCGCCGGTCGCCAGATGGGCGGATGAATGACGAGCGGACTCGCGGCCTCGGCCGGTCTCTCCGCGCAGTCTCCGCGGGGAGCCCGCGGCCGGAACACTCCGTTTGCCGTTGTCGATATCGGGTCGAACTCGGTCCGTCTCGTCATCTACGAATCCTTCTCCCGTACGCCTGCGGTCGTTCATAACGAGAAGGCCATCTGCGCCATCGGCCGTGACATGGTCACCCGCCGCAGGCTGCACGAAGACGGCATGCGGCTCGCACTCGATTCGCTTTCGCGCTTCCGCCTGCTTGCCGACGCCCATCATGTCGAATTGCGTGACGCCGTTGCGACTGCAGCCGCGCGCGATGCGGCCAACGGACAGGAATTTGTCCGTCGGGCCGAAGCGGCCTGGGGTCGTCCGATACGTATTCTTGCGGGTGAGGAAGAAGCGCGGCTGGCGGCTTTGGGCGTTCTTGCGGGAATTCCAACAGCCGACGGCGTAGTTGCGGACCTCGGCGGCGGCAGTCTCGATATGGTGACGGTCAGAGCAGGGGAAACGGGCGCGGCAATGACATTGCCGATCGGCCCTTTGCGCCTGATCGACATGGCGAAGGGCGATCCCGAGCGCGCTCGCGACATAGTCAAGGCGGCTTTGGAGGAAACAAAACGCCTCGGAAATCTGAGGGGACGTGCGCTCTATGCCGTGGGCGGCGTGTGGCGAAGCTTCGCCCGCGTGGATATGGAGGAGTTCGGCTACCCGCTCCATGTACTGCACAACTACGCGATACCGGCCGAACGCGCGGTCAAGATCAGCCGGGTGCTCTCGCGGCTGTCGCGGAAATCCTTCGATCTGATGAAAGTTGTTTCGCGCCGCCGCGCCGAAGCATTGCCTTACGGCGCGGTGGTGCTCGAAGAGCTCTTGCTGGCCACCGGCCTTTCCCAGGTGGTGATATCCGCCTATGGCCTGCGCGAAGGATTGCTTTATGAGCAGCTGGCGTCCGATGAGCGGGCAAAGGATCCCCTGATCGCATTTGCTGCGGCCTTCAATGCGCGGATCAGTCGCACACCGCAGCATGCAAATGAGATGTTCAACTGGATTGCGCCCCTGTTTGCCGAAGAATCCGCGGAGTTGAAGCGCACACGGCTTGCCGTTTGTCTGTTCTCCGATATCGGCTGGCGCCGGCATCCCGACGACCGCGCCTTCGGCACATTTAACCAGGTCCTGACGTCCCCCTTCGCGGGCGCCGATCATCGCACACGGGCAGCCATCGCGACCGCGATCTACTATCGCTATTCCGGCGACGAGGATTTCCCGGGCAATGCCCAGATCGGGACGCTGCTGGGCCCCGAGGAAGTCCTGGTGGCCCGCCGCCTCGGATTATCCCTCCGCCTCGCCTTCGCCCTTTCCGCCTCGGCACCGGGAGAACTTGCGCATTACGGGCTGCGCATAACGCCGTCGCGGCTTACTCTGGAAATCCCCCATCGGCGTGCCCAGATTGCGGGTGAGCCCGTCCAGAAAAGGCTTGCGGCGCTGGCGGCCAATCTGGGCCGCAAGGCCGAGGTTGTCGTGAGTTGAGCTTGCCTCGGCCTCTTCAAAAGAGCTTAAAGGCTTTTGTGCGCATCTTGGCGGGGGAAAACGTCATCTGGCCCCTTTTGAGGGCTCAAGGAGATCATCATGGGTGCGCTTAGCATCTGGCACATTCTCATTCTGGCGATGGTCGCGCTCCTGCTGTTCGGCGGCCGCGGCAAGATTTCCGATCTCATGGGCGATGTGGCCAAGGGAATCCGCAGCTTCAAAAAAGGGCTGAACGATCCAGACGAAGATCACGCGATTCCCGACCGTCGCGACGAAGCCACCAAAAAAGACACCGCCGCGGGACATTGAGCGCCACCGGCGCCTGAAACATGTTTGTCGATCTGAGCTGGAGCCATATCCTCCTTCTGCTCATCGTGGCGCTTGTCGTGGTGGGGCCGAAGGATTTGCCGCGAATGATGCGCATGACGGGCCGCTGGGTCGCGAAAGCGCGCGCAATGGCGGATCAGTTCCGCAAAAGCTTTGACGAAATGGCACGTCAGTCGGAACTGGACGAATTGCGCGCCGAACTCGATTCGTTGCGCAGGGAGCGGCCGCTCGCGGATATCGAACATGCGTTGAGCGCGCCCGTGCTTGCGCCGCCGGATCGGCCGGCCCCGGCGGCTTCTCCGGAAAACCCGGTCCAGGCCGGCGCGAACCCTGAAATTGCGGAGCCGGGACCGCATCCATGACACCGAGCGAGGCGGACGAAGCCGCCATCGAAGCGACCAAGGCGCCGCTGCTCGAACATCTGGTCGAGCTGCGCAAGCGTATCGTCATTTCGCTGATCGCCTTCGTCGCCTGTTTCATCCTCTGCTTCGCGTTCGCGCGAGACATTTATGCGTTTCTGACGGCGCCGCTTGCACATGCGCTTGCAGGCCAGCCCAATCATCATCTGATTTACACCGCGCTTTACGAAACGTTCTTCACCTATGTGAAGGTCGGCATGTTCGCCGGCCTGTGTCTCTCTTTTCCGATCGTCGCCTCGCAGATCTGGTTGTTCATCGCGCCCGGACTCTACCGCCACGAGCGCCGCGCGTTCCTTCCATTCCTTGCGGCAACGCCGGTTTTGTTCTTCATGGGCGCGGCATTTGTGTATTACGTGATGCTGCCTTTCGCGATCCGGTTTTTCGTCAGTTATGAGACGCCCGGGGGACACGGCTCGCTGGGAATCGAACTGCAGGCCAAGGTCAGCGACTATCTCGATTTCGTCACCACACTGATCTTTGCCTTCGGGCTCTGCTTTCAGCTTCCGGTGTTACTGTCTCTGCTGGGACGTGTTGGTATCATCACCAGTTCGCAGCTCCGCAGCATGAGGCGCTACGCCATGCTCGGAATCGTCGCGCTTTCGGCGGTGGTGACCCCTCCCGACATGTTCAGCATGATCAGCCTCGCCGTACCGCTGATCGTGCTCTATGAAATTTCGATCTGGTGCGTGAAACTGATCGAGAACAACCGGGCCAGGGAGGATGCGGCACGCGCCGCGGAAGGCTCGAGCTAGAGTCCGCTTTACCCTCGCGCGTGCCTCATGCCATTACCGCGCGGCTGAGGAGCACGTACCATGCACGATATCCGGGCACTAAGGGATAATCCGGCGCAATTTGCAGACGGTCTGGCGCGGCGCGGCATGGCCGAGGCGCAGGCGATTGCCGATGACCTCGCCGAACGTGATCGTTCGCTCCGGGCGTTGCAGGCTCGCCTCCAGGAGGCTCAGGCGCGCCGCAACGACGCCGCGCGCCAGATCGGTGCGGCAAAGGCACAAAAGGATGAGAGCCGTGCTGCGGCGCTGATGGCCGAGGTGGCCGGCCTCAAGGAAGAGATCCAAACCGGCGAAGAGGCGGAACGGGCGCTGAAATCCGCGCTTGAACACACGCTGGCGGCGCTGCCGAACATTCCGGCAGCCGACGCGCCCGACGGCGCTGACGAAAGCGACAATGTTGAAGTCGTCGCACGGCGGTTCGGCAAACCACCGCAGATCGCGACGCCGCTGGAACATTTCGCGTTGGGCGAAGCACTCGAGCAAATGGATTTCGCCCGCGCCGCGAAGATTTCGGGTGCGCGTTTTGTTTTTCTTTGCGGCGCGCTGGCGCGGCTGGAACGGGCGCTCGGTAATTTCATGCTGGATTTGCACACGCGCGAATTCGGCTACACGGAAATAAGTCCGCCATTGCTGGTGCGCGATCAGGCGATGATGGGAACGGGCCAGCTGCCGAAGTTTCGCGACGAACAATTCTACTCGGCGAACATGGACTGGCGAAAAGAACGGCTCGACCAGATTTTGCAGCCGCTTGACGAACAGGTCAGGGAGGGAAAACAGCCCAGGAAGGCCGTCGACGACCTGATCGAAAGCGCGCCCACGTCCGAACAGTTCTGGCTTATCCCGACGGCCGAAGTGCCCCTGACGAATTTCGTACGCGAGGAAATTCTCGACGAAGTACAATTGCCGCTTCGGCTCACCGCCTGGACAACCTGTTTCCGCGCAGAGGCGGGCGCGGCCGGCAAGGATACGCATGGCCTGATCCGCATGCATCAGTTCTCCAAGGTCGAGTTGGTATCGATCGTCGCACCGGAAACTTCGGAAGCCGAACATGAGCGCATGACCGATTGCGCGCAGGAGATTCTGAAGCGGCTCGGACTGCATCACCGTGTCATGGCGCTGTGCACGGGCGACATGGGCTTCGCCGCGAAGAAGACGTATGACATCGAGGTTTGGCTGCCCGGACAGAACCGATTCCGCGAAATTTCATCCTGTTCCAACTGTGGCGATTTCCAGGCGCGGCGCATGAATGCGCGCTACCGGCCGAAAGGCGAAAAGGCGCTGAAATCCGTTCACACACTCAACGGATCCGGCCTTGCGATCGGCCGCACATTGGTGGCAATTCTCGAGAATTACCAGGAACCCGACGGTTCGATTGTTATTCCCGAAGCATTGCGTCCTTACATGGGCGGAGCGGAGAATATCCGGAAATGATTAGCATGTCGGCGCTCTCTTTTTCCCTCGCCAGCGCGAAACACGGCCGCGCCGCCGCGAAGAGGCGGAGGGAGCCGTTCCGCGTCCCCGGTCGGTTCGCGTTCCCCCGCGCAAGCGCAGGGGCGAAAAGACTCGGGTACAACGAATAGATGCGCATTCTTGTTACCAATGACGACGGTATCCACGCGCAGGGTCTTGTAGTGGCGGAAAGGATTGCGCGCGCCCTTACTGACGACGTTTGGGTTGTCGCGCCGGAAAGCGAACAATCCGGCGCTTCGCATTCCCTCACGTTGGCGCTGCCGCTGCGATTGCGCGAAATCGATTCCCGTCATTTTGCCGTCAGCGGTACGCCGACGGATTGCGTAATGATGGCGATTGCCGAGTTGATGACCGAATCTCGACCTGCGCTTGTGCTGTCGGGCGTAAATCGCGGCGCCAATCTCGCCGACGACGTTACTTATTCCGGCACGATCGCCGGGGCCATGGAAGGAACGGCTCTTGGCGTGCCGTCCATCGCGCTGTCGCAGGCTTTCGGCAGCAGCCGCGACATTGACTGGTCGTCGGCTGAGACGCACGGACCTACCTTGATCCGGAAGCTGATATCCATCGGCTGGTCCGCCGATGTACTTATGAACGTCAACTTTCCGGATTGCGGCGCGGACCTGGTGCGCGGTGTGGAAGTGACGACGCAAGGAAAGCGCGACCTGCAGACGGCGATGCTCGACAGACGCGTTGATGCGCGCGGCATTCCCTATTTCTGGATCGGTTTCAAGCGCGGCCGCAGCCGGCCTCCCGAGGGTTCCGACCTCAATGCAATCCATGCCGGTCGAATTTCCGTTACGCCGCTGCATCTCAACCTGACCGAATTCCAGGAGCGCAACCGGTTGAAGCCGCTGCTTGAAGTGCTTGAGCTTCCGCGGTGAGTAACGATCATCGTCCCATTGCCTTGGTCATGGAACTGCGCGGACAGGGCATCGCCGATCAGCGTGTATTGTCGGCACTGGAGCGCACGCCGCGCGAACTCTTCGTCGAAGAGCCGTTTCAGCCTACGGCATACGAAAATATCGCGCTGCCGATCGCCTGCGGCCAGACGATCAGCCAGCCCTATATCGTGGCCTACATGACCGAGACGCTTCAGGTCGAATCCCGGCACCGCGTGCTCGAGATCGGGACGGGGTCGGGCTACCAATCGGCAGTTCTCTCGCCGCTTTGCCGGATGGTCTACACGATCGAACGGCACCGCCCCCTGCTGAAGGTCGCCGAGTCGCGGTTCAAGGCGCTAAGGCTCAACAATATTGTCGTGCGGCATGGCGACGGGCATACGGGCTGGGCAGAGCAGGCGCCCTTCGACCGGATCATTCTGACGGCAGCCGTGTCGGAGATTCCCGAGCCCCTGATCGAACAGATGAAGCCCGGCGGTATCCTTATTGCTCCGTTAAGCACACCGGGGGCGTTCGAAAGGATTTCGCAACATCTGGTCAAGATTATCCGGACCGAGGAAGGACCAGCGCGCGAAACGCTCATTGCGGTAGCGTTCGTACCCATGCTGCCCGGCCTGCCGCAGGAGGCGCGAACGGCGGATGAGGAGAAAAAACACTGAATTCGGCTTCGCTGCACGGGCGGCGATACTGTATCTGGGTGCGTCTGCAATGGCTGGCTGGGCCTTCGCCGCCGAGAAGCCGGCGTGGCCCCGGCCAACCTTCTACACCGTCGTTGCGCGGCCTGGTGAGACGTTGCCCCATCTCGCCGCCCGCTATGGCGTTTCCGCTGCTGCGGTCGCAAGGCTGAATCACGTGGATGAACGCGCGGTTCTTGCGACGGGCAAGGTTCTGCGCATTCCTGCAGATTCGCCCGACACCCGCAAAGCCGTGCTTTCCGAATCGCTGGACGAGACAGCGCCGAACTATGCCCCGCCGCCAAAAACTTTTGGCGCCTCGCGTTCCACGCGCACCCACCAGACGGGTGCGGCGACCGTAACCGGCCAGCGCGTTGAAGCCGCGGCAACCGATCATGACGCGGGTGCCCTATCCGGACGATTTGCATGGCCGGTTCGCGGACGCGTGATTTCGGCCTTTGGTCCTGCGGGCAACGGCGAACGCAACGACGGCATCAACATTGCCGCGATGCTGGGCGCGCCAATCCATGCGGCTGCTGCAGGGACCGTCACCTATGCGGGAGACGAGCTGAAGGACTACGGCAATCTCATCCTGATCACGCATCAGGGCGGCTACGTCACAGCCTATGCCCATGTGCAGACGCTCATGGTGACGCGCGGCGATCACGTGGACAAGGGCCAGATCATCGGTACCGCTGGAGAAACAGGTGGCGTCGACCGCCCTCAGCTTCATTTCGAGATCCGGGAGGGCATAACGCCGGTAAATCCGGTCCAACTCCTCGCCGCTTTGCCCTGAGAGGCTTATTGTTGCATTGGAAAGGCGCGTGGCTATAGTCCGCGCCGCCTTCGGGCCGACCTCCTCCGGAAAGCTTTATGGACTCCTCTTACCTTACGACAATCGCGCCGCTCGTTATCGTTTTCGCGATCTTCTACTTCCTTGTGATGCGACCCCAGCAGCAGCGGGCAGGTCAGCATCGTCAGATGCTGGACAATCTTCGTCGCGGCGACACGGTCGTGACCGCGGGCGGTATCGTCGGCAAGGTGGCCAAGGTAAAGGATGACGGCGAGGTGATGGTGGACATTGCCGATGGCGTGCAGATTCGCGTGATCAAGGCTACCTTGAGCGAAGTCCGCGCCAAGACCACCGCAACCGACTCGAAAACCGACAAGAGCTGAGACCGAGACCATGCTGCAGATTCCGACCTGGTCGAAGGTCCTGACGATTCTCATTCTCGTCGTCGGCATACTGATCGCGCTGCCCAATGCGCTTCCGGGCTGGGTGGTGTCGCGCATACCGCCATTTCTGCCGAGCAGCACCGTCGCCCTGGGGCTCGATCTGCAGGGCGGCTCCTATCTTCTGCTCGAAGTCGAATTCGACCAGGTACAGAAGGACCGGCTCGAATCGCTGATGGGCGATATCCGCGTTGCATTCCGCAAGGCGCGCATCGGTTATACCAATCTCCAGGCCAGCGGCGACGCGGTGTCCCTGCGCGTAACCGAGCCGGGCCGCTACGACGAAGCGAAATCGATCCTCACCAAGCTCAATCCCCTCGTGGGCGGTTCGGTGCTTTCGGTCGGGACGCGTGACTATCAGATGACGGAGCCTGGCCACGACGGGTTGGTCATGCGCATGACCGACGAGTTCAAGACTAACACCAAAGATCAGATTCTTGAGGAATCGGTTGAAGTTGTGCGTCGCCGCATCGACCAGCTTGGTACGCGCGAACCGACAATCGAACGTCAGGGAGAAGACCGGATTCTGGTCCAGGTGCCAGGTCTCAGCGATCCGGCCCGCCTGATCAAACTGCTCGGCACGACCGCCAAGATGACCTTCCAGATGGTCAATGATGCGGCCGATCAGGCACAGGCCGAGAAGGGTATCGTACCCATCGGCGATGAGCTCCTGAAATTTGCGCCGAACAAGAACGATAAGATCACACCTCCGCCGCTTGTTGTGGAACGCAGGGTTCTGGTGGGCGGCGACCGCCTCACAAATGCGGCGCAAAGCTTCGATCAGCAGACACAGGATCCCGATGTGACCCTGAGTTTCGATACGGTCGGCGCACGCGAGTTCGGGGAAGCCACGAAGAACAATGTCGGCAAGCGCTTCGCGATCGTTCTCGATAATCAGATCATCGAGGCGGCCACGATCCGCGAACCGATCCTCGGCGGAAGTGCCAACATCTCCGGCGGGTTCACCGTGCAAAGCGCAACCGATCTCGCCGTGCTGCTGCGTGCGGGCGCGCTGCCGGCGCCGTTGCGCGTGATCGAGCAACGCACGGTGGGTGCGGAACTGGGCGCCGACCAGGTTACGGCAGGCAAATATTCGACGCTTGCCGGGCTCGTGCTGGTGGCGCTGTTCATGGTCGCGCGTTACGGGCTTTTCGGCCTGTTTGCCGACCTTGCGCTGACCTTCAACGTGATCCTGTTGCTCGCCGCGCTCACGGCGTTCGGAGCCACGCTCACCCTGCCGGGTATCGCCGGCATCGTGCTCACGATGGGTATGGCCGTCGATGCCAACGTGCTGATCTACGAACGCATTCGCGAGGAGCACAGAAACGGCCGCAGCATCATCGCTTCTATCGATCAGGGCTTCCGGCGCGCGATGGCGACCATCGTCGATGCCAATATGACCCATCTGATCGCGTCATTGATCCTGTTCCAGCTGGGGTCTGGTCCGGTTCGCGGCTTCGCGGTGACACTCGGCCTCGGCATCATCACGTCGTTCTTCACCGCCGTCATGGTGACGCGCCTGTTCGTAGTCACCTGGTTCCGCAGCGTACGGCCCAAAGCATTGGCGCTCTGACATGAATACGGATTCGCGGGCCGGCGCGCCCGCAAATCCGCTCCAGCCGGGATACTTCTCTGCGGTCTCGGAAATCGGTTACAGTCCGCCCCTGACTCACTGACCTCGAAGGGGGAGGATCACCGACATGGCCGCATTTCTTTCCGATCTCCGCAATGTGGTCGTTGCGGGCTTCATTCTCGCGCTCATCGTACTCGTTCTTTTCTGGGCCGACGCCGGGTTCGTGGCGAATACTTACTTCTGGCAGTTCATCGTGCGTTGGCTGCACGTCGTCAGCGGCGTGATGTGGATCGGATTGCTGTGGTACTTCAATTTCGTATCCACACCGACCACGCCGAGAATTCCCGAAGACCTTCGTCCCGCGCTCGCCAAATACATCACGCCGTCGGCGCTGTTCTGGTTCCGCTGGAGCGCGATGAGCACGATCGTACTCGGTCTCATCCTTGCCGTGCTCAATCATTATATCGTCCTGGCCTATTCGCTCGACATCGCCGATCCCGGCGGTCCGTTCTCAAATCCGCATTGGCTGATCATCGGTATCGGAATGTGGCTGGGTACGATCATGTGGTTCAATGTCTGGTTCCTGATCTGGCCGAACCAGCAAAGGGCGTTGAATATCGGCAACGCCTATCCCGATATGACCCGTGATGCGCGCGGCACGGCGGGCAAGAAGGCCGGGATGTTCTCGCGGATCAATACGTTGCTGTCGATTCCGATGCTGTTCTGCATGGTCGGCGCTTCTCATCTGCCTTGATTGTGCGAGCCGGGAGCCGCGCAACCGCGGCTCCCGCCAGATTTCTTTCATGAATCCCCAGGAAGCGCTGGCTGCCTGTGAAGTGACGGTGCGGCAGTCCGATCCGGACCGCTATTTTGCAGGTCTTTTTGCGCCGGCCGACAAACGTCCGATGTTGTTTGCCCTTTATGCTTTCAACCATGAGCTGGCGCGTGCCGCGGAAGTCGCGCGCGAATCCGTGATGGCGGAAATCCGCCTGCAATGGTGGCGCGATGCACTGGACGATGCGTGGGAAGGTCGGCCGCGCGCGCAGCCCGCAGCAGTCGGATTGACGGAATTGCTCCGGCGCGGCGCGATTTCCACCGCAGCACTGCATGCGCTGATCGACGCGCGCAGCGAGGAGATCGGCGCCGCGCCGTTTCCAAACGTGACGGCGCTCGAAGCGCATCTGGAAGCCACATCGGGCGCACTGATACGACTGGCTGCCGCCGTGCTCGATCCGCAGACCGCAATCGAAGAAGTGTCGAGGGAGGCAGGAATTGCGTATGGCCTAGCAGGCATCATTCGCGCCATTCCGTTTCACGCGGCGCGCGATAAATCATTTCTGCCGGCCGATCTGCTCGCTGCCGAACGGCTGAACCCCAACGACGTCCTGTCGTTACGCCACGGGAATGCCGCCAGGCGCATCGTTTCCCGGTTGGCCGATGTTGCAAGGGCGCATTTCGATCATGCGAAGCGCGCCGTCGTCCCGAAAAAAATACTTCCCGCGTTGCTGCCGGCAGCCCTTGTGCCCGCCTACTTGTCCAGTGCGACCCGGGGTCGAAAACCGCTGCGCGAGCCGAAGGATATTTCCTTGTTTCGCCGCCAGTTCATTCTTCTGCGTGCGGCGACGCTGGGACGGTTGTAGTTCTCAAATCTGCGAAGCGGGACTGGCAAGCCATTCGCTCATGTCGGAAAGCGCGCGTGCCGAAAGGGCCTTCTTGCGATCCCGTCCGCGGGGGGCAGCGGCCAGTGCGGGAAACAGGCCGAAATTCACGTTCATCGGTTGAAATGTTTCGGCCTCGGCGCCGCCCGTGATGTGGCAAAGGAGTGCGCCCAGCGCCGTCGTCGGTGGCGGCGCAGCGGAAATGAGGCCCATGGCGTCTGCCGCCGCAAAGCGCCCGGCGAGAAGGCCCATCGCCGCGCTTTCCACATAACCCTCTACGCCGGTGATCTGCCCCGCGAAACGGATATGCGGCCGTGATTTCAGCCGCAACCTCGAATCGAGCAATCGCGGCGAGTTGATGAAGGTATTGCGGTGCAGGCCGCCAAGCCGCGCAAATCGTGCATCCTGCAGACCCGGAATCATCCGGAACAGATTTGTTTGCCCGGAATGCAGGAGCTTGGTTTGAAATCCCACCATGTTCCACAGCGTGCCGAGCGCGTTGTCCTGACGGAGCTGGACCACGGCATGCGGCCGCTTTCCGGTGCGCGGATCGGCGAGGCCGACGGGCTTCATCGGACCGAAGCGAAGCGTCTCGGGTCCTCGCGACGCCATGACTTCGATGGGCAGGCATCCCTCGAAATAGGGCGTGGATGCCTCCCATTCCTTGAAGCTCGTTTTCTCGCCGGCAAGTATCGCGGCGATGAAGTCGCGATATTGCTGTTCGTCGAGCGGGCAGTTGATGTAATCCGCACCGCCTTCCGGTCCGTGTTTGTCATAGCGCGACTGAAACCAGGCAACCGAAAAATCGATACTGTCCCTGTAAACCACGGGTGCGATGGCGTCGAAAAAGGCGAGGGCGTCTTCGCCTGTCGCCGCGCGTATCGCCTCGGCAAGAGTTTCGGATGTGAGTGGTCCGGTAGCTATGATCGTGTTTGTTTCCGGCAGCGCGCGGATTTCCTCGCGGCGTATCTCGATGTTCGGATGATTTTCAATGGCCGCGGTAACCGCACGCGAAAATCCGTCGCGGTCGACGGCAAGCGCACCCCCGGCAGGCAACCGGCTGTCATCGGCGCATTTGAGTATCAGCGAACCGGTGCGCCGCATTTCCTCGTGCAGCAGACCGACCGCATTGTTCTCGTGATCGTCGGAACGGAACGAGTTGGAACAGACGAGTTCGGCGAGCCCGTCGGTCACATGGGCATGGGTGCCCCGCATCGGGCGCATCTCGTGAAGCACGACGGGCTGGCCGAGTTGCGCGGCCTGCCACGCAGCCTCCGAACCCGCCAATCCGCCGCCGACGATGTGGAGAGGCGGTCTGTCAATAATGATCATGTCCAACTCCGGCGCCTCATGACCGGCCTTTCACCGGCGCCATACCAAATTATTTCGGAGCCGCCTCGCCGTCGGCCGATTTGTATGCGCCATCCTGTTATCGCCACAGCAATGCCGATCGCTCCGCACAATGCGGACGATGACGGGAGAACGACAGCGGTTCTTATGCCGAGAACAGCTTCTGGCCGATATACTCGCCGGGGGTGACACCTGCGGGGCAGGCGAACAGGGCGCCGCCCGTATGCGTCGCAAACTGGTTCAGCATATCGAACTTCGCAAGCTTCGAGAATATCTTCACGAAGCCTTCGCGAGGGTCGCGCTGATAACAGATAAAGAAAAGACCGGCGTCGTACTCGATGCCCTGGCGCCACGGCGGCCAGCGCTCGGCCGTGTAGGCGACGCCGTCATTGTAGGAATAAGGCCGCCTGAGGATGCGCGCGCCATCATTGCTTTCTGCGGCGGCCAACCGGACATGGGCATTCACCGGCATGACCGGGTTGCCGTCCTTGTCCGCTGACATCAGATCTATGTCGTCGAATTCGCCCGTCTTTCCGAGCGGCGCGCCGCTTGTGCGCTGGCGTCCGATCGCCTGCTCCTGGAAATTGGGGTGCATGCGGTCCCAGTGTTCGAGCGCGATCAGGATACGCCGGGTCACGACATAGCTGCCGCCACGCATCCAGGGGGGACCGTCATTGCCGACGAAGATGAATTTTTCGAGCGCGGCATCGTCCTTGGCCGACACATTGCTCGTGCCGTCCTTGAATCCCATCAGATTGCGCGGTGTCTCGCCCGGCGTGGAGTTCGGCAGGAAGCCTGTTTGCGCCCAGCGGATATGGGCCTTGCCCCAGGCGAGTTGCGACAGCCGCCGCACCGCGTGGAAAGTAACCTGGGGATCCTCGGCACAGGCCTGGACTGAAATATCGCCGCCGGAACGCGCCTCCACCAGCTGGTCGCCCGGGAATTTCGGCAGGTCCACGAGTGCTGCCGGTCGCGCAGCAGCAAGGCCGTAACGATCCTTGCCGTCCTTCGTGAAAAGGCCGGCGCCGAAGCCGAAGGTGAGGGTGAGACGGGAAGGACCAAGCCCCAGCGCGTCAGTGCCGGGGCCGCTCGCATAGGTATCGCCGCCATAGGCTGAAGCGGGCGGCGCCTCGCCTTTCGTCAGGGCAGCGGACGCTTGCGTCCAGCTGCGCAGCAGTGCGATCACATCGTCGCGCTTCTCGGTCTCGAGATCGAAGGCGGCAAAATAGCTGTGGCGCTGGGCCGGCGTCAGAATCCCGCTCTGGCGCGTCCCGTAGAAAGGCTCTGCATCGCCGGCATTTTTCGGCTCGGCCAGTTCGCTGGTTCGAGCTTCCGCAGGCAAAGCCGGCGCGAGGCTCGCACCGGCTGCCGCCGCAAGCATGCCGGCATTCTGGAGAAACCCGCGGCGGGAGGCGCCCGGCAAATCCCTGTCGCTCACGGCGTACCTTCCATCAGCGTGTTCATATCGTCTTCCACGTAATAGAAACTTCTGCCGTCGGATGCCATGGCAAGGCCGAAAAGATCGCCATTGCCGGGCGGCGATTGTGCTGCGTCCGTGTCCACCCATTGGGCATAGAGCTGCTTGCCCGTCTTGGGGTCGATCTCCACGACCTGTCCATTCTTGGCATTGCAGGTGACCAGATGGCCGGAAGCGGTGAAAGTGAGGGCGAGCGGTCGTCTCAACAGACCGTCCTGCGTCACCGTGCGGCCCTGGCCCGCGCTGGTGGTGCGGTTGGCGGCATCGTCGATCGCGACGATCCGGTTTCCAAGTCCGTCCGACACATAGAGCGTGCCGTCCGCCGACAGCGCCAGCCCGGTCGGACCGATCATGAAGGAGTCGCGATCCGATCGCTGGCCGAAGCCGTCGGCGATCACGGTGCGACGGTCGACCGTCGGCGGCTTGCCTTCCGGAATGGAGAGATCGAAGCGGACTACGGTCGCATTGTGTACCGTCATGGGATAGCCCGTGGCCGGATCGCGGATTTCGGGGCCCGGCACGCCTTTGCCGGCCATGCTGATAAACAGCGTCGCCGAATTGCCTTTATCGACGGCTGAGATATTGCCCCATGGGCCGTTGATGTCGGGCCCGCTCCAGACATCGGCCACCCTGCCGTTCGCGTCGAGTACAAACAGGCAGCCGTCGCCTTTGGTACGCGTGGTCCCGTCGATGCTGGGCGTGCTGCCGACGATGATCCAGCCGCTTTGTAACATCGTCATCGCCGTTGTGAGGCCGACGCCGCCGGGGCACCGCTTCGCCTGCGACGACAGATTGGCGATCACTTTCGTCGACTTCGTCGCCGGATTGAAATCGACGATCGTGGTGCCCGTGCCCTGGAGGTTTGAAACATTGTTGAAATTGTCGATCAGCACGTCGCCTTTTTGAATTGGCCCGGCAGCGACTGGCGCAACGATCACGGCATAGGGATTGAGATCGCCATTGTCGGAGATCGTCGATGTCAGCATCGCATGACGGCGGACCGTTTCGAGAAAGCCGCCATCGGCCATGGCCGGTCCGGCAACCAGGACCAGAAGAGCCGCCGTTTTCGCCAGCCGGCGCGCAACAGAACTACGCATTAGACGTGCCTCCGTTCGAAGTCACAACAGAATATTTGTCCGTACACCGAACACCGCTTCGTCCCTGACCGTCGTGCCCGGAACACCGAGCGGGTTCAGGATGCCGCCGCCCGGATGGAACACATATTGGAAGTCCGGCTGGACCTGCCACCAGGGAGCGACCGCATATTGGTACGTCGTCTCAATGTAGGTTTCGCCACTGCGGACGGGATAAAATGAATGGGAGTAATAGCCGGTCGCCGCGTCGAGTTGAGCGGCGCCGTCTCCCACGCGGGCATACCCCATGCCGATGCCGAAGGTGTCGTCGTCGCGATGCAGGATCGGCTCATGCATTGTCAATCCCGCATTCAGGCTGAATTCGACCAGATTGCGGTCGGTCTGCGGCGTTCCCATCGCGCGGAAGAACATGTTCACCGTACGGTCCAGATCGTCGGACGACTGCCAGAGCATCTGGTCCATCACGCCGTACACGCTCCAGTCGCCGCGATGATTCTGCGGGATGCCGCTGCTCGAGGGCGCGGCCAGCGAAACGCCGTTGCTGGCGACGCTTTCGTCGGCAAAATCTTCGCTGTCGTACCAGAAGCCGAGTTTCATGACCCGCGGCAGCGGCGCGGATTCGTCGCCATAAACCATGCTGCCGAGTGCGGGATAGACATATTGCAACTCCGCGATCGCAAGCACGCCGCCGTTCAGCGGGAACTGCGTGCCGGACGCGTTCGTCTGCTGCGCATCGCCGCCGCCCGGCGAGGCCGGGCTGCCATTGAAGACACCGGCCAGGAGCGTGAGCGAGTCGGTGGGACGCCAGCGGGTGCGCACGCCGAGCGCGGAAAGCGGGTAGGCCGGTCCGCCGCCAGGCAGGTCGGCGGAAGGCACCATCGGCCAGCCGAACATGGTGTTGATGAAGTAGCCGGCGTTCTGGCTGCCCATGAATTCCTGGTCGAGGCTCTGCTGTCCGATGCGGATGTCGGCGCGGTCTTCGTCGAGGAATTTCTGCTGGTACCACATTTCCCACAGCCGCGTGGCGCGATCGCTTTCGATGCCGCTTGCGGTCTGCAGCGTGCCGAGATTGTCGGCACTGACGTTGCGCCCGTGGATCTGCAGCGCGCTCACATTGAAGGTTCCGCCATGCAGGCCAAAGGCGCGCTGCGTGTCGAGCTGCATCACCATCTGGGTGAGGCCGTCATATTCGAAGCCCTGGCGATAACCGCCCGAGACGTTGCCGAAGATTTCGCTCGTCTCCGAAAGGCCGAACGAAATGCCGTAGCGGCTGAGGAAAGGCCTGAGACCCCACATGTCGCCCAGCAGCGCACCGCTGCGCTGGGCATTGGCGATAAAGGCGAAAGGGCCCTGCGCGACGGGTTGTCCGGTCTCCTCTTCGGCCTCACTGGGGGCGGTGACGGGTGGCGGCGTGGCATGCGCCGCGCCGATCCACAAAGGAAGGGTGGTGCAGAACGCCACCGCAAGGCTTCGCGCGCGCCGCTGTGGCCGCTTGTCCAGTCCAACTCGCATCGATTCAAGGCCCTGTTCAGATACATGATGCTGCCTGTGGCAGTGCAGGAACGTCCCACTGCGCGGACCTATATCGTATGTTGAGACTGGTTCTCAAGTAAATTGCGAATAAGTCGCAATCTTAATTGTGAAGGTTTTACCGCGTATAGGATCGCGGGTTCAAGCGCCGTGTATCGCGAGCGGTTTTCGCGTTTTGCGGGAGCAGGATCGGGGAGCCCGGCATCGGCGCGCCCGGCGATGGGGATTTAGTTCGCGGGCGCTTTGCCGGACCGAAGTGCTGCCTGTTTCTTCAACACAAGCGGCTTGGACGCGGTGAACAGCGCGTGGCCCTCGGAAGTCGCCAGAAATGCGTCCAGCTGCGCCGCCGGGGCCGTCAATGTTACATCCTCGATTTTCGATCGGTCCTTCGTCACCACGCCCGCGATCTTTCCGGCCCGTACAGCGTCGCGCGCCGGCTGCGACGCCATCAGATACAGGACGAGTTGGCCCTTCGCGTCGAACGCGTAGGCGAGCGGAACATGTCCGGGAACCTCCGACTGCGCGAGTGGCCTTCCCTTCGCGTCCGTCCCGGCGGCATCGATATAGTTGTAGGCGCCGAGCCGCGCCGTATGTATGCGGAAGTAATCGTACTTGTCACAGCCCTGCGCCGTCGGCTCGTCGCACATCGCGCTGCGGATCGCGCCGTCACCATCGGCTGTGTTGGCGAAGTAGGAGCTATCGCCCGATTGGGCGTCGACCCAGATGCCGAGCAGACGGGGATCTGCATTCACGCCCACGGTGGTCCCGATCGGCGCGGTGGAAACTACCGGCCGGCACGCAATCAGCATGCCTGCCGCGGCGAGCGCCAACCCGGCGATCAACAATTTCGGCATGACCATTCCCCGCGCAGGCCGTGAAGCCAATTCCATGCTGCGGCCGTTGCGGCGATCGTCCTGTGTTACTTCTTCTTTTTGCCGGAGATGGAATTCGCGACGCGGGAAACTGCCTTGCGGGCCTTCGGCACGACCGCCAATGCGAGTTCGACGACGGTTGCTTCCACTTTCTCGATGGTCGTTGCCGGCCGTGCTTTGCGGGCGGTTTTCTTTTTCGCAGGTGCGCGTTTGGCAGCGCCGGCCGCTTTACGGGCCGATGTCTTGCGCGCGGATGCCTTGTGCGCAGGGGCTTTCGCTTTGCTCTTTGCCTTCGATGCCGTCTTGCTTTTCGCCTTCGCAGTGCGAGCGGTTTTCTTTTTGGCTGCCATAAAACTTTCCTCCAAAGCTCGCCCGAAAGGACGAATCATCATGCGCGAAGGAGAATAACGCCTTTCGCATCAAGGGATAATTGGCGTGAGAGATTGAAAACAGGTTTCGATCTGTCTGCACTACGCGAGCCGCACCGTCATGCTCATCTGCATCGGTGAGTCAAAGATCGGAACGGCAGGGTAGGCGGTGAGGACAGGCCCCAGCGCCGCCTTCAGCGGCTCGAGCCAGGGTTCGTAGTTTTGCCACTGGCCGATGCCGTGTTGGTAGATGGGCAGGCGGACCTGCTCGGCGCTCATCGTCACCACGCCGCGTTCTGTTTCATGGTAGCGCAGGCACGACTCCGCGAAGGGCAGCCCCAGATAGTCCAGCAGGCGCCGCACTTCCTGTTCCGGATTCCCGACCAGCGCCTCATAGAAGACGCGATGCACCCTGCCCGGCAGCACCACGTCGTAATGCGCCATCAGTTCCACGTAAGACGCATAGGAGCGCCCGAGATCGCTCAGGTCAGGCCAGAACATCTGCCCGCCCGGAAAATAGTTGGTGAAACACGACACGCAGCAATCGAGCGGATGCCGGCGCACATCGACGATTTTCGCGTGGGGCAGGCACAGCGCAATCAGTCCGCCATGCAGATAGTTCATCGGCATCTTGTCGGTAAAGCGGGGCCGGTCGAGCCGGAGGTTCTGGCGCGCCAGCCGCAGATAATCCTCGCCCAGTGTTTTGAGCCATGTCCCGTCCAGATTCCGCAATTCTTCGGGATAGTGCCCGGTGGCGCCGCCTTGTTTGTTGGCGCGGTCCACGCGATGGGCGATGGCGGCGATGTAGGGGAATTCACCGCCCGCCTCGATGGCGGGATGGCTGGCCAGGATCTGCTCGACCAGCGTCGATCCGGCGCGCGGCATCCCCACGATGAAAATGGGCGCCTGTGACTCGCTCCCGCCGCCCGCACGGCGGCGAAAGAATGCCGGCGTGAACAGGGCTTTCGCGCGGCGCACGAACCGCGCCGCGTTCTCCGCATTGTAGGGAATCTCGCTTAGCCGCAGACCGTTGCAGGCCTGGTAATTAGCAAAGGCTTCCGCGTGACGGCCATTGTCGGCGAGCGCTTTGGCGAGGGCAAAATGCAGCTGCCCGCGGTCGTTGCGCAGCAGATCGGTGCGGGCGAGTTGCGCGCGCAGCGGTTCGATCGCCTCCGGACCGAAGCGGAATGATTTGATGCTGGCGAGATTGCGCCAGGCATCGCCGAAACCCGGATTGATCTCCGTGGCCTTGCGCAACGCAGCCACGCATGGCTCATGCCGCCCCGCCGCCCGCAACGCCTGCGCATAGGACATCCAGGCGCCCGCGCGCCCGGGATGATCGGCGAGGAACGATTCATAGGCGGCGAGCGCCTCGCCGAATTCCTGCGACCGCGCCAGCGTCACCGCGTGCAGATAATGATAAAGCGGATTGGCGGGATCGCGCCGCAGAAGCACTTCGATCTGCGCGCGCGTTTTTTTGTAAAGCCCCTGCGCAAACAAAGCGGTGGCGTAACGGAAGCGGGCAGCGCGCCAGCCGGGCGCCAGTTCGAGGCAGCGTTCGAGAAGCAGTTCGGCTTCCTTCCGGCGCCCCAGGCGCAGCACGGCATCGGCCAGCAGCTTGATGATCCGTGCATCCGCCGGGTGCCGCGTCTGCAATTCCAGCAGCAGGCGTTCCGCCGGCGCGAACCGCTCCTCGCGCAGCGCCGAGCGCGCTTCGTGCAAGGGTGGATCATCGCCCGCCGGTTCATCTTCAATGGCGTCTGGCGATCCGCTGCTGTCATCGCCGCGCACCAGCGCGAACCTGTCGCCGAGCGCCAGCCACGCCTCGACAAACATGGGATTGATGTCGATGGCGCGCGACAGCGCCGCCAGCGCGGCGCGGCCATCGCCCAGATCGTCAAGCGCCATCCCGAGTTCGAGCTGCGCATTCGCCATTTGCGGATGGGACGCAGCGAGCTGTTCCAGGATCGCGCGCGCAGCCTCAGCCTTGCCCTGCCGCTGCAGCACGGCGCCCAGCACCAGCAGCGCCTCGGGATTGCCCGGCTCCTCCGCCAGCATCTCCCGCATGCGCGCCTCGACAAGCGCCGGATTCGCCCGCAGCGGATCCTTTACCTCTTCGGAAGCATCGCCGGTCCGGGAATTCGTCAAACTGCAAGTACCCGCATTGTGCGATGCTCATGTTGGCGCGCGCACCGGATATCACGCAATCGCCAAATTCCGCGCGAGTTAGCCGGGCCGGAAAGGGAGTGGCGACATCGAATGCACATGGTCGAGCGGCGCACATCGACCACGCCCTGCCGGATGCCCTGAAGCCTGCCAAAGGGCTCGGGTTTCAAGTTGCTTTTGAAACGCGTGTCGACGACGAACTCCGACAAATAACTCAGATCCTGAGTGCAGCCGAAGGATATCGCCACGCCTCAACCATGTCAGCGTTGCCTCATGAGGGCTCCTCCGTGTTCAAAGGCCAGCGTAAATGATTATTACTTTGCCTCAAACCTTCAGGTGCCCAACTTTCCGATCTGCGCTCGGGGATATCCGAAGCGCTTTCCTGGCCGGCCGGTCCGCCGGCCAGGAAACAGGTGTGATTATCCAGTGCCATCGCCGGCGCTAACAAACGTGGTTTTACCGGCCGCGCAGGAAGCCATGATACGTGCCGCTATTGTCGATGTAGAAACCAGCGATCTCTTTGCCATCGATGCCCTGAGCCCAGGTCGAGGACGATCCCGGAGCGTCGAACGATTTGAACGTTCCGTCCGGGCTCCGCAGAAACCCGTGATGTGCGTTGGCGCTGTCCATGTAAACGCCCGTGATCGTGCCCTTGCTGTCGATGCCGTAAGGGATGGTCGTCACGGAGCCCGGCGGATCGAATGAGGTGAACGTGCCATCGGCGGCGCGCACAAAGCCGTGATTGACATAGGCGCCATCCTCATACGCCCCCGTAATGACGCCCATGTCGTTGATGCTTGCCGCCTCGGTGTTGCTCGCCTGCGGATAATCGAATGGCGTGATTGTTCCATCATCCGTCCGCACGAAGCCATGATAGATCGAATCGAAATCGTAGTAGAAACCCGTTGCCGTGCCATGTTTGTTGATGCTCTGGGCAACCGTGCCGTAATCGTCCGGCACGTCGAATTGCGCGATTTTCCCGCGCGCGTTCCGCACAAAGCCATGATAATAGCCGTTCACGTCCCACCACGAACCCGCGATCGCGCCGGCGCTGCTGATGCCATAGGCATAGGTGTAAATCGATTTCGGCACATCGAAGGTGGTGATTGTTCCATCGGCAGTCCTGAGAAAGCCATGAGGATTGCCGCCAGTGTCACCGTAGTAACCCGCGATCGCGCCCTTGTCGTTGATGCTTTCAGGAATGGTCATGCTGGCTCCGGCAGGCACGAACGAAGTGATTGTTCCATCGGCGGCGCGCACGAACCCCGTGTCGACAAAGTTGCTATCCTCATACCAGCCCGTGACCGCGCCTGCGGCGATGTTGGTCGGCACCGTGTGGCCGGATCCCGGCGGGTCGAACGTCACGAATTTCTTGGCGGCCGAAGCAGGCGCAGCCAGCGCGACGCTCGCGAGCGCCATGCAGAACGCAATTTGTGTCCCGCGGCGAACGGACTTTGCCAATGGAGTAGCGCTATTGGACTGCACATACTTATGATTGAAACCGGGTTTCTCGCATATCAACTCTGCATTCGTCATGGCTGGCTCTCCTCTTGCGGGTCTGGCGACCGATTTCGGCCGATTGCGCCGTGAAACGCCGACAGCAGCGGCCGGTGAATCCCCACCATCGCATCGCGTGATGTCGTTATTACGAAGCTTAAAGGAGCGGGTTTGGAAAAAGCAGCTGGGTGATTGCGGGCGAGCTGAGGAATCGCGGTAACGTCGTCATACGAAAATCATCACAACGGAGCCGACCAAGGGATCAGAAACATCGAGCGGCACCGACATTCAGAAAGCCTTGCGCGCCCTGCTGTCCGATATCGAGGGCATGTATCGGGGCGCGGAAACTTCAGATGAATATCGGCATTCCGAAGAATTCTTCGGCCCGTTCTCGGTCGGCAAATTGGGCGTCCACGGCTTCGCCGGGCTCGGGCCCGAGGCTGATGCGTGGGGGCCGCCAGCGCGTGCCGAATAGTTTTATGGCACACCGGTTTGGACGTGTGACCGGATTTGAGCCATGGTCATCGTGTGCGACAGGTATTGAACGACATCGAGGCAGGCAGATTAGCGGACGAACTGGCCCGGCGCGGCATTCCGCCCGAACGCCGGTTGCGCGTCATTGTCGAGAGCCTCGACGATGAGGATTTGCCGATAACGGCCATGAACGCCGCGGGCCGCGCCTTTGACTGGCTTGCCGATGAACCCGATCTCTACAGCGACGATGATCTGATCGACAATTACCGGAAATGACGGATATTCCGCGTCGAGGGCAGTCATCCTGACGGATTTTCCGTTCACGGATCTCTCCTCCACGAAACGCCGGCCTGCTTTGGTGATATCGATAAACAACGATCGCAGAAGCGATGTCATCGTCGCCTACATCACGTCGGTCCTGCGTGATCACGCCGACGGCGCCATCCTTGAACCCACGGCGCAGTTGGTAGTGTCTCAGTTTGAATTTTCCGCCTCCGCAGCCTGCTTTTTATAGGTCGCTGGCCGGACCGGCTTCGCGGCGCGAGCGTCCATCAGCTTCACCAAATCTTCCATCGAAAGGCGCTCATCGGTGAGCCTTGCCGCCTGCGCGGGCGTCATGCCAAGCGTCTTGTGGTTGCGGCAAAAATTGTAATGGAAGAAATACACCGCCAGCATATCGGCGTGTGCCTCTAACCGCTTTGAGAACGCATTGGTGAGGCGAGTAAAGCGCCGGTTGCCCATGCGGATATTGAGGTTCTGGCGCTCGACATGCGACGTTGAAATCTTGTTGTGGTCGGTGTTGCCAAAGACCGTTTCGCGCTTTGAGGAGCAGCACACGCCGGGGCTATATCGACGCGCGGGGCCTTTGTCGGGGCTATTCGTGTAGACCTTCTGCACCTGCCCATAGGACGTTTCGAGCGGGAAGATTTCCGAGATCAATTCCTTGTAGCCCGCCCAGCCATCGGTGCTCACCTGCACGCCTGGCGCGATCCGGCTGGCCGTGTCGGTGAGGAAGTCGCGCGCCGTCCGCGTGTCGCGGTCGCCACAATACCAACTAACCATCAGCTTTGAGTCGCGGTCCAGCCCCGTGAACGTCCAGATATCGCCAGCGCCGGGTATGACCTTTTCTTCGGGCATCAGCTTCACGGTGCGGGCCTTGGCATAGCAGAATGCCCACAATTCGTCGCACTGAAGCTGCTTCGTCTGAAGGCCTTTCACCGTCACGTTATGGAAGGCTTCGGCCGCCTCGCCAGCTTCCGCAAGAAGCTTGGAAACCGTGTTGATCGACACTCCGCACACCCGAGAGGCGGACCGCATGGAAGAGCCTTCCACGAGCATCGAGAGGATTTGGGCGCGCTTGGCGAGGGGCAGCTTGTTCATGCCCCGAGTATATCTAGTCAATTACCTATAGCAAGCATTATTTTCAGTTATTGGCATCTTCAGGAAAATCTTCTCTCACGAGCGGCCGATATTGCCCGCCCGCGCAAATGTAGAAATCTTCGAATTGATGATCCCTCTGGCGGTCCTTAAAAAAACGCTCATATACCTTGTCAGTTATGCCGTACACTTCGTGGTGGCAGACATCTCCGGTAGCGGAAGTCCGCTGTTGAAGGTTTGCACCAGGGGGTAGCTGCTGTTCGTCAAGAATCCAGAATATTGGAGGCTCTCCGGCGGCATTTTCGTAGTGCCGCCGGATGTGGCTGCAGATTGGTTCTGCTCCGCCTTGTACACATTCGAGCTGTATGAGTGATAGACTTCCCCCTGAATTCTTGAAAGCGAGGCTGACGAATCTGTTCCGCCTTTTGTCGAAATGCTTGTTATGGAGAAGCCTGACATATTCCATTTGTCCCCCGCCTCAATTGCCTCTATTACACAGAGACTTCGCATGATTTCTTGAGCGTCTCGACGTGGTAATGAGAGGGTTTCTTGTCCGTCCTTTTCCAGATAAAGAGAATATGTATTGTCAGCTTCCAAAATAAGCTCAGCTACATCCCCGCCGCTATACCCGCTAATCATGATTTCTCCCGATTGTCCGGGGAAGGCGTCGGTGAGTGGGAATCCGCGGCGAATCAATGTGGCATGCCAATTATGGGCGTTGTCTATCGCGGCGCGGTCCGGTGCCTTACCTGATCCATAATACCACCCCGTAGGAAGGGCAGAAAATGATTCAATCTTCTCCCTAGTCCTGATCGATTCTGTTATTTGATCATGGGCGCGCGGATCAGCAGATAAATTCCGTGCTAATCCTGCAATATAATCTACTGATACTATTCTACGCATTCGTTATTTTCCCAGTTACCGGGTCCATAGTCCCTAAAGCACTAGCAACCTCATGTTCCGGGACCTTAAGTTTGTGTTTCTCTTCAAATTCTTCCACCAGAGCCATTAGGGCGCGCGCGTAAGTTTTCGCAAACGTGTACGAGACATTCATTACCGCAATGTTTATTCCGTTGCACTGAAGCACAGAAATGACGTCTGAATCAGACGCGGCATTCATAAAAGAATTCACATACAACCGTGGCAGCGGGCTAACGAGCGCCGATTGTATCGATATTGCAGCTTCGCGTCGCGGGTTTTCAGCCATTGCTATTCCTCTTTCCCCCAACGGGAACCCGCCGCTTTTTGAGCGATTGTTCTGCGCTGTTCCGATGTCAGATTGCTGGAGCGCGCCGCCGCACCCGCGCGACCGCTGTTGATCCGGTTGGATTTCGGATTGTCCGGTATCTCGCCCGTGGCGATCCGGCCAATCATGACCGCGCAGCCGATCACGTCGGCTGGCCTCTTCTCGCCCCTCGGTCCCTTCGGCATGCGCCCTCCGCGAGCTGAAAGCCCTAGCCCACTCATCCCGTTCCAGCAGTGAAACAGTTTCACGGGCAGTCGTAAAGGTCGAGTTAATGGATTTTAAAGATTTGGCCGATTTCCGGCTTTTAAGGCGGCTTTTACGCATAGTCTAATGCGGATATGGGGAGCGGTTCGCAAACCGGTAGGGGCGTTGCCAACGTTGGCAGCAGCCGTTCCGGCGCAGCGCCGTAAAAGTTAATACGGCTTTGACCACGTTGACCGCACGCTGGGAGCCATGAACCGAGATAGCCAAAGAGCGACTGCAAGCATCGTGGCAATGATGGGCGTCCTGATGCTTGTTGCGGTGATCTTCCGATGGGGTGACCGCGACATTGGCCTGCTGATGGGCGCGGGCTTCGCTATCGGCGGCATCCTCTGGCTTAACCGCCTCGCCAAGGATGGGCCGCCGCCCGTGTATTGATGTCAGCAACGGATATTGCCCTCCGCATGATGCGGGTAGCCATACCAAGAACTGGCTCGGGTTTTCAAACTGAGACACTACCGCGCAGTTGACAGAACAAAAAGGGAACGATAACTTTCTTACGAACACGGTCAACCCTGATGCATCATTGCCCGGCAGCGGATGATTCGGATGCCATGTTTTCTGAATTGAGGAAGAGCCTCGGGGCGTCGGAAGCCGAAGTAGTCGATGTCTTGGGCATTTCCGCTGACCAATTCAGGGCGTACGAGAGAGGCTTGGCCGCGCCATCCGTGCAAGAAATTCAGGTGCTCAAGGGTGCATTCTCCTGGCGAATGAAATTGCGCCAGACTTCCAGAGACACCGAATATGGCGCGCGCAGCACAGCGAAGGGGCGTCGAAAAAGTTCTGCACAGAAAAATGCGACGCTGCTTCCTTTTCCGCCACGCACTTACCCCGATACAAAAGAACGTTCGGGAAGTTTCCGCTTTATAGATCTGTTTGCGGGCATTGGCGGGATGCGACGGGGATTTGAGTCTGTCGGCGGCGAATGTTTATTCACTAGCGAGTGGGATCGCTACAGCCAGAAAACCTATCGCGAGAATTTCGGGGACCATGATATTGCAGGTGATATTCGCGAAGTAAACGCGAATGATATTCCCGCACATGATGTTCTGCTTGCAGGATTTCCCTGCCAGCCATTCTCCATCGCGGGCGTTTCAAAGAAAAACGCGCTGAACAGGCCGCATGGTTTCGACTGCGAAACCCAGGGCACGCTGTTTTTCGAAGTCGAGCGCATTATCGCGCATCACCGCCCGCGCGCCTTTCTGCTTGAAAACGTGAAGAACCTCGCCAGTCATGATTCCGGCCGAACCTTTCGCGTCATCTGCGATGTGTTGACGCGCAAACTCGGTTACACCATCAGTCACAGGATCATCGATGCCAAGGGCTGGGTGCCGCAGCATCGCGAACGCATATTCATTGTCGGGTTTCGCGACGGCGCCAGTTTTAGTTTTGATGATTTCGGGTTGGCGGGCGAAGCTAGGCGACCAACGCTTTCAGCCATCCTTCATCCAGAGGATGGGTCAGAGTCTACGGAGACACCATTTACCGAAGGCGACCGTGGAAAGGTTGCAAGCCGCTACACGCTCACGAGGCATCTCTGGAATTACCTCCAGAACTACGCCGAAAAGCATAGGGCGCAGGGCAATGGCTTTGGTTTCGGGCTTGTTGGACCGACCGATATTTCGCGGACGCTTTCCGCCCGCTACTTCAAGGATGGTTCGGAAATACTCATCCGCCAGAAGGGAAGACCACCCCGCAGGCTGACGCCGCGCGAATGCGCAAGGCTGATGGGGTTCGATGCGCCAGGAAAATCCGAGTGGAAGATTCCTGTCTCGGATACGCAGGCATACAGGCAGTTTGGCAATGCCGTGGTTGTGCCCGTGGTAGAAGCTGTCGCGCGCCATATGCTGCCGCATCTTGCAGGATCGCAGGAGGCGGTTCGGCGCATGAGGGCAAGTGCCTGACATAGTCGACGCCGCCACGCGCAGTCGCATGATGGCAGGCATCAGAGCGACGAATACGAAGCCTGAAATCATTGTGCGAAAGGCTCTTCACAGGCTGGGCTATCGCTACGGCCTGCATTGTCGCGATGTGCCGGGCAAACCTGATCTCGTATTCCGTTCGCGCCATGCCGCGATTTTTGTTCACGGATGTTTCTGGCACGGGCACGATTGCCGGTACTTCCGCCTACCGGGCACGCGACCCGAATTCTGGAGCGGCAAGATCGGGCGCAATCAGACGCGCGATCATATAGTTGCAGAACAACTGAAAGAAGCTGGCTGGCGCCGGCTTGTCGTGTGGGAATGCGCGATCCGCGATCAGAAGGCGCCAGCGGTTGAAAAATTAATCTTTCGGATTGTACGCTGGCTAGAGGGTTCGGTTCGGAATTGCGAATTCCGGGGGAAAAGGTCGTTCCATGAAGCAGGGAACGCTATCTGATTATTTCATCGGCGTCGGCACCAAGGTCCTGAAAGGAACAGAGGTCGATCCGGACGTTTCGAACGGCCACGAACTTCAGGGCGTTGATGCCTTCAGGGAATTTCTCGGTACGCCGGCCGAAAAGCAACTCATTCCAGTCACATATGTCTGGCTGAGCGACGATGCAGAGCCGTTGTCGGCTCGCTCGACCGGCACTTGGTACGATAGCCGGCGTGGCAAGCCACACCGTACCGCGGAATACCGTCTCTACTACCCAGCCGTCGTCGAGGAGATTATCCGGCGAGCCCGCGCTGATGACAGGCTGTTCCTGTGCCTGCCGAAGCATGCTCCGCTCCTTGCACTATTCTGTGAGCGCGGCAGCTCCATTGAGCAACAGTTGCATTGGCTGTTCGGTCTCGAACCGAACCAGCTGACTGATATCGAGCAAAAGGACTTTCGCTCGGATCGCGGCCGCGAGCTCGACATTGCCGCTCGCTACATTCTCGAACTCATCAATGTGGAAGTCGCTCCGCCGGAAGATGAGCGGCTGGGACAGCTTGTCGCGCGGTTCAAGCGCAAATTTCCAAGCACCCGTGAATTTTCGAAATTCGCCCGTGCACATACAAGGGATGTCGACGCCGCAACGGACCCCGACGGCGCCCTTGTCCGATGGATGGACATGGAAGAGCGCCTGTTCCTGATGCTCGAAAAGCAGATTGTGGGACCCCGGCTTGAGCAAGGCTTCCTGAACGGGTCGGAGCCGGACGTCGACGGCTTCATCCAGTATTCCCTTCAGGTCCAGAACCGCAGGAAGTCACGTGCTGGCTGGGCATTTGCCAATCACATCGAAGAGCTCCTGATTGTGCACAAGGTCAGGTACGTCCGCGAAGCAACAACCGAGAAACGGAATGGTCCCGATTTCCTATTTCCCGGAGAGGCCGAATATCACGATCCATCATGGCCTGCTGCGCGCCTGACCATGCTGGCCGCCAAGACGTCCTGCAAGGATCGTTGGCGGCAGGTACTCAAAGAGGCGCATCGTATCGAGGGCAAGCATCTGGTCACGCTCGAGCCAGGGATTTCCCCAACACAAACGACAGAAATGAAGAGTGAACACCTGAAGCTTGTGGTGCCGGCTCTACTGCAGAACTCGTATCAAACGGAACAACGCGCCGAACTAATGAGAGTAACAGACTTTCTGCAGATGATCCTAGAGCGGCAACAACGCAGATTCTGATAGGTCGGGTGAAGGACAAGGATAAATGGGTAAAGACGGGTGGTCGCTCGCATTTCCTCTCAATACTGCCGATGAGTCTGAGGGGCTTGGCAACGCTGGCATTGAAACATTCAGGGACAGCCCCTACGCGAGCACCGCGCGCGAATGTGGTCAGAACAGCAAGGATGCGGGCGTTGGACGTCCGGTGAGGCTCACGTTCGACGTGCTGGATGTGGCGCGTGGTACCATTCCTTCAATAGCTACGCTCACGGACGAAGTACGCCTTTGCCTCCAGGCAGCGAAAGCGAAGAAGGACGAGAAGGAAATCGAGTTCTTTCAGGTCGCGCAGGAGACTCTGTCGGCCGAGAACCTCCGCGTGCTGCGCATTGAAGATTTCAACACCAAGGGACTGATCGGCCCCTGCGAGGAGGGCAACGCGTTCCACGCCCTCCTCAAAGCCGATGGAGTAACTGTAAAAGACAGCAGCACGGCTGGTGGCTCATTTGGCATCGGCAAAAATGCCGTCTTTGCGGTGTCCGATCTCCAGACCGTCTTCTATTCCACCGTTTATGCCGACGAAGAGTCCGGCACGCATGTCTATATGGCACAGGGCAAGACCAAACTCGTCTCGCATCGTGACCGCAACGGCGATGCGGTTCGGCAGACTGGCTATTGGGGCAATCCCACCGGTTTTCGTCCCGTGACCGATCCGGCCATTCCCCCCGCTTGGATGCACCGGACCGAAATCGGTACATCAGCGTATGTTATCGGATTTCGCGAAGTGGATCACTGGGACTCCCGGGTGGCCTATTCGGTTCTGCAAAACTTTTTTGCAGCCATCCACCGCGGCGACATGAGTTTTCTGATCAACAACGGCAAGATCCGTATTGACAGGCTCAATCTCGAACATCTGTTCCAAGACTCCGAAATCATAGGGGCCGCGGAAGAGGACGGTCACAAAGACGATTTCGACCTCTCGGCAGATTTTCTGGAATGCCTCACCTCTGCTGAGGCCGAGGAAGAAATCTTTGAGATTCGCGGCCTTGGGAAGATCAGTTTTCGCATACTCGTAAAGGAAGGGCTGCCGAAGCGCGTGGCCATAATCCGCAATGGAATGCTGATCACCACTGACCTCCAGAATTTCAACGACAGATTTCAGCGATTCCATGGAACCAAAGACTTCATAGCCATCGTCGAACCGGTCGAAGATGAAGGACGTACGCATTTCAAGCGGCTGGAAAATCCTCGTCACAATGAACTTTCGGCGGAGCGCATTTCCAACAAGGCGAAGCGGGACCAAGCCACAAGATCAATGCGCGAACTTGCAAAGCGAATTCGCGACACGGTCAAGCAGCATGCGGCTGTCGCGCAGGATGAGGCGAGCACGATTGACGAACTTGCCCGCTATTTCGCCGCAGGCCGGATCGGGCAGAAGTCCAAAGAGGCCAAGACCGACGATGATCTGAACACGATCATCTATGCGCCGAAGGAGACACCCCGAAAACCACCAAAACGAAGAACTGCTCCTGGCAGATCCACGGCGACAGGGGAGCAGGGCGACGGAGCCGGTGATACAGGCGGTGGCGGTGGCGACGGTGAATCCACGGGCGGAGATTCTCGTGGAGGTGGTGATTACGGTACTGGCGGGACTGGAACGGGTGCTGGGGGCGGGGGGAACAAACAGCCGACTTCCGAAAAGCCCCAAGGGTAGGCATTCCGGTAGATCTTCTCGACGTACGCAACACAATTCCTTCGGATAGCGCAGGACGGAAGCGCCGTCTGTTCTTTACGCCGGACGCAGGCGGCAGGCTCCTTGTCCACGTCAGTGCCGCAGGACTCTCTGATCCCGAGCTACTGACGGTAGCCGGTGCAGACGGAGCAGATGTAAGCGGGGGCGGCTTTTCGGTCATGGCCAAGCTAGGCGAACGCACTTCGGTCACCATCGAATTCTCTGATCCGTTTGAAGGACCGATCGAACTTCACGCCGCCACAGCGGCGCCTGAAATGGCAGGTATACAATGAAACTTTCAGGTGACATCCGGTTTCCGCATCCGGTCCTTGGTCTCGACACAAACGACTATACGGCGGGTGAATTCCTTTCGGCCATTCGCGTAAAGGAAGATTTCTCGCAATCCACGATCGAGATTTCCGTTGATACCACGGTTTCGGACGCGGCATTGACCAACCTTATCACGGCGGGCAAAGCATCAGCTGGCGTCTTCATTACCTGTCCCGCGACGTACTTCAATGTTGCGCGACCAGTGCAGCTCGGAGTGTCCAACCTTCGCTTCTCCGCCGGTTCATTGTGGGGACGTGTTGTCATCAGACCGTTTATCTGGTCCAACGAGACTATCTCCAAATGGCAGAACCCGAACGTCCATCACGAATTTTCGCAGGACGGTTTCGAACTTGCGAAAGGCACGCTTCTCGCCGCCGGGGACGAACATGCTTTCAGCGTTGGACGTGACAAGCTTGCTCCGATCGAGTCAATTTTTGAAATGCGTCGTGCCACTGACTATCCAACGGGGAAAATGACCGTATCGCTTGATAACCAGAAAATTGTGATTCTCCTCTCGTCGGACGTACACGAAGCGGTGAGTAACCTACGGGCAAACAGTATAGGAAGAGTCGTGCTCATGAATTCTGTATATCTGCCTGCTATCATGGAGGTTCTCTCGATGCTGGCGGACGGCGAGGGGAACCATGAAGGACTTCGCTGGCATAGTGCGTTTATCGCCAAGTGTGATCACCTTGGTATCAGCACGACCTCTCCAAAGATATTTGAGGATGCACAAAAGCTGCTGGAGGCGCCGGCCGCTGGCATGCGCTTTGTTGCCGAAAGGATCACGTGATGCCGAAGCTGAAGGCTCTTGCCACCGATACGCTCGACCAGTTGCGCTCATCCATCGACGCAAATCTTGAGCGCTACACCCAGAGCGAATTTGACGACCTTGCCGTAGAAAACGGCTGGGCGGTGGACGTCGATGTGGAAATCGATACCGAGGCTCTTGCGGCCCTCGTCGGCAACGACGAAACGCCCGATCTGGCCGTAGCCAACTCGTTGATCGTCTGGAACTCGCTGAAGGGTCTCACACCCAATCTGGCAGCCGAAGAGCGAATCTGGACCCGCCTCAGCCATGTCGAATGTCTGCGCTACTCCCGCGACAGGTGGCTCGACAAGAAAAACGACCGGGCTTGGAATCTGGCCTCCATCGAGAAGCATTTTTTCGCGCGCGGTCTGCCGGGTGTGCGCGATGACAATGCAGTTTCGCGGTTGTGGTGGAATGCACATGTCGCGCGACTTGCATGGCCCGATGATATGGAGGGAGCACTTCGTCTGATACTGAAGACGACCGACTACCGCCAAAGCTTGGTGGAGCGGACTTCAATGAGCAGCCGCGCAGGCGTAATTGCCGGTGTTGTCCGAAAGCTTGCCCGCGAACCTTGGCTCAGTGAACAGAATAATTTTCGTGCCTTCATGATGGCGGTTAATAAGCTGGGCGGCGGTATTGTTTTCGAGGTATTCGCCGACGCGGATGTGGACGATTTCATGACTGTATGTGTGGACGAAGCAAAGAAGAACAGGATCCAACCTGCGCTTGCTGCGTAACGCAGCAAGATCCCGGTGAGAGACTGAGGCGGGCTATGAAACGGAAAAAGAAAACCCAGCACCGGTTAGTTGGCTGGCCAAGAGGCGCGCTTTTCGGCATATCGTTGGCCCCACGGCACCACCCGTTCCATCTCCCCCGCCACCCGCAGCAACGTCACCTCCTCCCCGAATCGCCCCACAAAATGCACGCCGATCGGCAGCTCCTCCGCGTTCCGGGGCAGCGGCAGGCTGATCGCCGGTTGCCCCGTCACGTTCTGGAGCGCAGTGAAGGGGATGTAGTCGAACAGGGCGGCGAAGGCTTTGGCTACATCGCGCTCCTCGCCGTCGAACGCGCCAAGCTTCATCGGCGGTGTGCCGAGCGTGGAGGTGAGCCAGAGGTCGTAATTATCATGGAAGCGCGCGGCGGTGCGGCCGGCCTGCTGGAGCGCGGCTTTGGCGAGGAGATAGTCGCTCGCCGCCACGCGCTTGCCCGCTTCATACATGCCCCAGGTGAGCCCTTCGAACAGATCGGGCGCGGGCGTGCGGCCGGTCAGCCGCGCGGTGAAGTCGATGGCGGTGGCGAGATTGGCCGTCCAGAGGACGATGAAGGAGGGAATGAGCCGGCCGAGATCGAAGGCGGGCGTTGCCTCCTCGACGATGTGGCCGAGCGCCTCGCAGAGCTTTGCGGCGGCGCGGACCGCCTCTTCGCAATCGGGATGGAGCGCGTTGCCGTCGAGTTTCTTCAGCGAGACGGCGATGCGCAGGCGCTCAGGTTTCTCGCGCGCCGCTTCGAGCCAGGAGGGCGGGGCAGGCGGCGCCCAATAGGGATCGCCCGGCACATTCCCGGCCACGGCATCGAGCGCCGCCGCCGCGTCGCGCACGCTTCTGGTCAGCACGAAATCCACGCCGAGTCCGTCCACGGCTTCGCCAAGCTCGGGCGCGAGGCTGACGCGGGCGCGGGTGGGTTTGAGGCCGACAAGCCCGCAGCAGGAAGCGGGAATGCGGATCGAGCCGCCGCCATCATTGCCATGCGCGAGCGGGACGACACCGGCCGCTACGGAAGCGGCCGAGCCGCCGGAGGAACCGCCGGTGGAATAGGCGAGCGCGTGCGGGTTGCGCGCGGGGCCGTAGAGCTTTCCTTCGGTGAAGGGCAGCAGGCCGTATTCGGGCACGTTGGTCTTGCCGAGCGGGATGAGGCCCGCGGCGCGGAATTTCTGGGTGAGCAGGGAGTCGCGTGGGAAGGGGATCGGCGGAATGAAGCGGGCGCCCTGACGCGTGGGCATACCTTCGGCGAAGGCGAGGATATCCTTGAGGAACATCGGCACGCCGGCGAAGGGGGCGGCGGGGTCTATGCGCTGGGCTGTGGCGCGGGCGCGGGCGAAGTCGCGGTGGACCATGAAATTGAGTTGCGGGTTGAGGCGTTCGGTCGCCGCGATCGCGGTCTCGACCAGCTCGGCGGGCGTTACCTGCCGGGTGCGGACCAGTTCGGCGAGGCCGAGGCCGTCATATTTCGCGTATTCAGAGAATTGCATGGGGCGGGTATCGCGCTTTGTTCGCTGTGACTCTCTACCATGCGGGCGGCGCGAATTCGGGCTGGCTTTTTTCGATCAAATGTGCCAGTGTTTTTGGTACTGTCAGAGAGGTTCGGCCGGCGCCCGCGGGAGGGTTGCCGGTTTTTTTGTTCCGGGGAGCCAATCGCTGTTATTCGCTGTTAAAATCGCTGTTATGGCCGCGGCGGCTGCAAAGGGTGGCGGTTGCGGCGCGGAACTTTCCCGGTTTTTGGTGCGCGGCGCGGAGCCTGCTAAGAGTCGCGGGCTGCTCGTTGCGATTCCAGGGCGTTCATGAAAAGGCTTTCCGTCGTAGGCGCGATCCGCTTTGCCTACGTGTTCGTGTTCGAGCAGATCGGCGCCATCATCGGCCTTGTCTGGCTGCCGCTGGTGTTCGTGGCGATCCTGCAATTCCTGCCCTACGCGATCGGCACGGCCTATCCGGGCACGGACCCCTCGAAGGAGGGCGGTGCGGCGGCGCTGAACCTCACCTTCTTCATGGCCGCCTTCCTGCTCTACGCGATGAATTGCGTGGCGGTGACGCGCCAGGCGCTGGGGCTGCGCCAGGGCGCGGCCTCGCTGCATTTCTCGCTCGGCTGGCCGGAATGGAAGATGTTTGCGGCCATCATCATCTGCCTCCTGCTCCTTGGCGCGACCATCGGCATCTATGCGCGGATCGGCGCCGTCATCTCCGTCGCCGCGGGGCGGATGCCGGGGCTCGCGATCGCGGCCGAGGCCTATACGATCCTGGGGCTTTGCGGCGTGGTCTGGCTGGCGCTGCGGCTGTTTTTCCTGCTGCCGCCGATCGTCGTGGTCGAGGAGCGGGTGGATTTCCTGCGCGCGTGGCTGGTGTCGCGGGGCAATGCCTGGCGCATCCTCGTGGTCATGCTGGCCGTCATCGTGCCCATCGTCGTGATCCAGGCCGCAGCCATCGTTCTGATTGTCGGGCCGGGCGTATTCGCGCCGCTGCCGGCCAGTGCGGAGGCGATGAACGTTGCACTGCAGGCCCGGATCGGGTTGATCGACCGGCACATGGCTTCGATCATCGGGCTGACCCTTGTGCTGGCGCCCTTCAGCCTCGGTCTCACGCTGGGCGCTTCGGCCTATGCCTACCGCTCCCTCGCCGCAGACCGGCTCGCATCCAAGGCTGCGCCGCCGCAGTGAATATCGCTGTTTTGCGCTGATTGATCGCGGAGCGGGATGCGCATTGCCCTCAAAAGGCAGGGGTCTGCGGCCTGTATTCACAAAAGTAACCAAAATTCGGCATCGGCATGGGATGCGCCCCCACACGGCGCACATCGCCGGCTTCTACCACAGATCGTGTGTGCGCGGCTCCATAACCCCCAAATCTCGATTCACTAGCGGCGCATTTAAGGCCCGCAAACCCTTGGAGTTCCGGGATTTTCCATTGACGCCCAGATTTTGCCATGATAGACCATTTCAACCCATACCGAAGGCCGAACAGCTCCGTAATCCCACGGCTGTCCGACCCCGGCGGGGAAGAGGGCGGCCGAGCGGGGATGGGCGTCGCAGCGCAAGACATGTTCATGGGAATGCCCACGGGCACGCTCGACAAGAAAGGTCGCGCCTGCATTCCCGCGAATTATCGTCAGGTCCTCGCAGCCCAGAACACGAGTGGCGGCGTCTATATCCGCAAGCATCCCGACAAGCCGACGCTCGAATGTTTCGGCGAGAAGATATTCGCCCAGTTCCAGCAGGCCCAGCCGCCGCAGGAAGACCCGTTTTTTTCGGAAGCTTATGACGACAAGGCCTTCTCCGTCTTCGCCATGACGGAGTTGCTCGCCTTCGACGACAATGGCCGCGTGCGGCTGCCGGATGATTTCATTGCTCATGCGGGCCTCGGCGAAACCGTAAGATTTGTGGGCATGCGCGACAAGTTCGAAATCTGGGATCCGGCGCGGCTCACAGCAATCAGCGAAGAACGCCTCGCCAGCGCACGCAAGCTGCGCAAGCCCTCGGCAGCGCCATGAGCGAGAGCCATATCCCCGTCCTGTCGCAGGAAGTGATAGAGGCGCTCGCGCCGCGCGACGGAGCTTATTACATCGATGGTACATTCGGCGGCGGCGGATATTCGCGCGCTCTGCTGGATGACGCGGCGTGCAGGGTTCTCGGCATTGACCGCGATCCGGACGCGATCCGCCGCGGCGCGCGGCTTACCGGGCAGTTCGGCAGCCGTCTGATACTTGCGCAGGGGCGTTTTTCCGCGATGCAGGACATACTCGCCCAACAAGGCGAAACCGGCAGCGACGGCGTCGTGCTCGATCTCGGCGTGTCGTCGTTTCAAATCGACGAGGCGGATCGCGGCTTTTCGTTCCGCAGCGACGGCCCGCTAGACATGCGCATGGAGCGCAGCGGTTCATCGGCAGCCGATTTTGTGAACGCGGCGTCGGAAGCAGAACTCGCCTCCGTGATCGCCGAATATGGCGAGGAACGCCATGCCAGGCGCGTGGCGCGTGCCATCGTTGCAGCGCGTCCGCTCTCACGTACGGGCGAACTCGCCGACGTGGTGCAGAAAGCGATGGGGCCCGCCGCGGCGCGGCAGAAAATACATCCCGCAACGCGCACGTTTCAGGCACTTCGTCTTTATGTGAACGATGAGATGGGTGAACTCGAGCGCGGCCTTGAAGCAGCGGAACGCGTGTTGCGTCCGCGCGGACGGCTGGCAGTTGTTTCATTTCATTCGCTCGAAGATCGCATGGTGAAACATTTTCTCGCAGCGCGGTGCGGGCGGGTTCCGGCGGCTTCGCGGCATGAGCCGCAAATCCGCGCGGTCAGCGCACCTACCTTTCGCCTCCTTCCACCGCGCACGCCCGGCGAAGCCGAGATTGCGCGCAATCCGCGTTCACGCTCGGCACGGCTCCGATCTGCCGAGCGTACATCCGTTCCGCTCGCGGCCTAGGAGGCACTCATGGTACGCATACTGAATTTCGCCTTCTTCGCAATCGCCGGCCTCTGCTGTCTGGGGCTCTATCATGTCTCGGAAGAGACGCGGATCGCGCGTATCCATCTGGGCACGGTCGAACGTCAGATCGCCCAGGACGATGCCGCAATGAAAGTACTCCAGGCGGATTGGGAACGCGTCGCGGAGCCCTCTCACATCCAGCGGCTTGCACAGTCGCGGCTGGGGCTCTCCGATATGCCAACCGTCGCGCTGGCTTCTTTCGACAATCTGCCACGCCGTGGCGAAGCGGCGCCTCCGACGAGTGCGTCGGTTGTGGCGGCCAGTGTTGTTGCGTCCAGCCAGGCGGTTGATCCGCGCATGCATCTGGTGGTCGCCCATGCCGGCAACTAACGGGCGGATTTACGCACCGGTCCCGCGGAAGCCCGAAGAACAGGAAACAATCAGCGTCATCCAGCGGCGCATTGTGATCGCCGCCGGCTTATGTGTGATGGCGTTTGCCCTTATCGGATTGCGTCTTGTCGATGTCGGTCTGCTCAAGGGGAGCGTCACCGGCGCGGCGTCTTCCGCCGCCGATCCGGCACTGACTCTGCGGGCTGATCTGCTCGACCGAAACGGCACGGTACTCGCGCGCGATTTGCCGGTCGCCGACGTGTATGTCAGGCCGCACGCGCTGGCCGACCGGCACGGTGCGGCGCTCGAACTCGCGGACGCGACGAAGGTCAGCGCTGCGCGGCTCGAGCAGGCGTTCGATAGCCCACACAATTACGTTCTGGTTGCCCGGCAGGTCGTACCGGATGTGCAGAACAAGATCATCCGCATGGGGCTGCAGGGCCTCGAGTTCGAACCGGCGCTGAAGCGTTACTATCCGGAAGGCCTGGCGGCAGTGCAGGTGCTGGGCACGACAGACCCGGATGACAATGGCGTGGACGGTCTCGAACTGGGCCTCGATCCCATGCTGCAAGACGCGCCGCCCGGCAAACAGGTCACGCTTTCTCTCGACCTGCGCGTGCAATACGCGCTTGCCCATGAGGTCGAAGAAGCGCGCGAAACCTTCAGCGCACGGGCCGGCGGCGGAATCGTAATGAACGTCAATACCGGCGAGATCCTGGGGATGGTGTCGCTTCCGGATGCACCCGGAGAGCCGGGAGCCGATGTGACGCATGTCGATCCGCGCCGCAACCGTATGGCGCAGGACGTTTATGAGCTGGGTTCCGTATTCAAGATTTTCACATTCGCAATGGCGGTCGAAGACCACACCACGCGCCTGGATGAAGTGATTCCCATCGGAAGCGGATTTCGGGTGGGCAAGTACATCATTCATGATGCGGAGCACATGCCTGCCGTGTTGACGGCGCGCGACGTACTCGCGCAGTCGTCCAATGCCGGCACCGCGCAGATCGCATTGCGCTCGGGCCCCTCACGCCAGAGGGAGTTTCTCGCCCGACTCGGACTGCTTGGCAGAGTTCACACGGAATTGCCGGAAGTGGCAGCCCCGCTCGTGCCGCGGAACTGGGGTCAGGTTGAAACCGCAACCATCGGCTTTGGGCACGGCATCTCCGTTGCACCATTGTCATTTGTTACGGCGGCTTCCGAGATCGTGAATGGCGGGCGGCGTATTGTGCCAACTTTTCTCAAGCATGATGGCGATGCGCGTGGCGAACAGGTCATCAAGCCCGAAACCAGCGCAACCATGCGCGATTTGTTGCGCTATGTGGTGACGAACGGCACCGGCAAGAATGCTGACGTCCCGGGCTACGATGTCGGGGGAAAGACGGGTTCAGCCGAAAAGGTCGGTGGCCGCCGCTATGTCGCGCATAAGTTGCTCACTTCGTTTTGCGCTGTGTTTCCTATTGAAAATCCGCGCTATCTTGTGTTCGTGATGCTCGACGAGCCGCACGGCACAAAAGCAACCTATGGATTCGCATTGGCCGCCTGGACATCGGCGCCATTGGCGAAACAGGTGATCGCGCGCATCGGACCCATGCTGGGCATGTCTGCGACTGCGGTGCCGCTCGTCGCAGCAAAAGACAGCACGTAATGAGATCAAACCCGGGCGCAGCGGTACGTATGACGGACATCCGCCCGATGCCTTCCGGTGTTACGGGACTCGCCAGTGACAGCCGCGACGTGAAACCCGGCTATCTCTTTGCCGCGCTTCCCGGCACGCGCACCGACGGCGGCGCTTTTATCGCCGACGCGGCGCAGAGGGGCGCCGCTGTTATACTTGGCATGCCTTCTCTGCGAGCCGCTGCGGAAGCTGCCGGCGTGAATTTCATTGCCGACGCAAATCCTCGCCGTAGGCTTGCGGAAATTGCCGCCGATTATTTCGGCCGGCAGCCGGAGGTAATTGCAGCTGTCACCGGAACAAGCGGCAAGACATCGGTTTCCGTATTCCTGCGGCAGATATGGTCGAGCGAAGGCCGCCGCGCTGCAAGCCTTGGTACGATCGGACTGGTGGGACCGAATTCACAGGTCAGCCTCGATCACACCACGCCCGATGCGATCACGCTTCATCGGTTGCTTGCGGGGCTTCGTCATGATGGGACCGACTATCTGGCGCTCGAGGCATCCAGTCATGGACTCGACCAATATCGTCTCGACGGTGTGAAGATCGCTGCCGGTGCGTTCACGAATATCGGGCGCGATCACATGGATTATCATGCCGATTTTGCGCATTACCTCGCGGCGAAGCTGCGCCTTTTTGAACTCATCGCCGATCATGGTATCGCGGCGGTGAATGCCGATGCCGTACATGCGGAGGAATTCGTTCGCGCAGCACGGCGGCGCAATTTGGAACTGGTCACGGTTGGTATTGCCGGAGAGACGCTGCGGCTTGTCTCCCGGCGCCCTGAAGGTGAAGGCCAGTTGCTGGCAATCGCACACAACGACACCATGCATCATGTACGTTTGCCGCTGGTTGGTGATTTCCAGGCAGCGAATGCACTGCTTGCTGCCGGAATTGCACTCGGCCTCGGCGATGCCGCAGGGCAGGTGTTCGCTGCGCTTGGCAAACTCGAAGGACCGCCGGGGCGCCTCGAGAAGGTCGCTTATGGGCGCGCCGGATCTCCGATCTATGTCGATTATGCGCACAAACCGGACGCGCTCGAGACCGTGCTCAAAGCGGTACGGCCGCATGTAACCGGCCGTCTGCATCTCGTCTTCGGATGCGGTGGCGACCGGGATCGCGGCAAGCGCGCGATCATGGGCTGTATTGCGGCGCGTCTCGCAGACCGGACAATCGTCACAGATGATAATCCGCGCACGGAAGATCCAGCGGAAATTCGCCGTCAGGTCCGCGAAGGCTGTCCCGATGCAGTGGAGATCGGCGACAGGGCGGAAGCGATCCAGGCCGCCGTCGCCGCTCTCGAAGCCGGCGATGCCCTTGTTATAGCCGGCAAAGGGCATGAATCCGATCAAATCATCGGTGAGCATGTGCGGCCGTTCCGCGACAATGAGGAAGCGATCAAGGCTGCGCGGGCCGCAGGCGGGCGTGCAGTCTCATGAAGCCATTGTGGACATCGCAGGAGATGGAAGCCGCCACTCTCGGTCGTGCGACCTGCGCCTTCGAGGCCGGCGGCGTATCCATCGATACGCGCACGCTGAAGGCCGGAGATATGTTTGTTGCGTTGCAGGGTGATGCGCGTGACGGGCATCAATTCGTTACCATGGCGCTGGCGCGCGGCGCGGCCGCGGCGATGGTCTCGCAGCGGCATGATGATTTTCCCGCAAATGCTCCGCTACTGCGCGTGGCGCACACGTTGCGCGGCCTCGAAGATCTCGGGCGCGCGGCGCGTACACGTGCAAGAGCCAAAATCGTCGCCGTTACCGGCAGTGCGGGCAAGACGACAACCAAGGAGATGCTGCGCCTTGCATTCGAATCGCTCGGTGCGACGCATGGGTCTTTGGCCTCCTACAATAATCACTGGGGTGTGCCGCTGAGCCTTTCGCAGCTGCCACGGGAATGCGCGTTCGGCGTGTTCGAAATCGGCATGAATCATTTTGGCGAAATTCGATCGCTGGTGAGTCTCTCGCGGCCGGAAGTTGCAATTGTAACTACAATTGCATCGGCTCACCTGGAATATTTCGGCAGCCTTGAGGCCATCGCCGACGCGAAATCGGAAATCTTCGAAGGGCTCGTACAAGGCGGCAGGGCAATAGTTCCAGCCGACATTCCGTGCAGCTCCAGGCTGATTGCACGCGCCCGGCAGGCCGGCGTCGAACATATACTTACTTTCGGCGAAGCGGCGCATAGCAACGCGCGGCTTTTGTCTGTAGACGAGTCCGCAGATGGCATGGTGCTGGAAGCGGACATTCTTGGTCGCCGCTACCGGGTTCGTATCGGTGCCGTTGGCACGCATATGGCGCAGAATACGCTGGCCACGCTTCTTGCGGTCGCGGTTTCCGGTGGAGACGTTCAACAGGCCGGAGCCGCGCTCGCCGGCTTCTCGGCGCTGAAGGGCCGGGGCGCCCGCTTCGCCGTCACGCTCACGGACGGGTCCGTCGAAATCATCGATGAAAGTTACAACGCCAATCCGGCGTCCATGCGCGCGGCGCTCTCCGTGCTGGGCGTATCCAGCCCGGGTACCGGAGGGCGCAGGATCGCCGTTCTCGGCGATATGCTCGAACTGGGAGCTGACAGCACGGCACTGCATGCAGCGCTTGCGCCCCCGGTCGAAGCTGCGCGCACCGACCTCGTTTTTGCCTGCGGACGCGACATGCGAGCCCTGTTCGACGCGCTGCCGGCAACCTGCCGCGGCAGCTGGGGTGCCACATCGGCGGATATTGCACCTGACGTCGTGCGCTCCTCGCGAGCCGGCGATGTCATACTCGTCAAGGGGTCGTTCGGCAGCCGCATGGCCGTCGTTCTCGATGCGTTGAAATCGGGTGGGGAGCCAAGCTAATCATGCTTCCCGTCATACTTGTTCATTTCGCCGGGCACGTCGCCCTCTTCAACATTTTCCGTTACATCACCTTTCGCGCCGGCGCCGCTGTCATGACGGCACTGATCATCGCCTTCATCTTCGGACCGCCGATGATCCGCTGGCTGCGTGCCCGACAGGGCAAAGGGCAGCCGATTCGGCTCGACGGCCCGCAGCGTCACGTCCTCGAGAAACAGGGAACACCGACAATGGGCGGTCTCCTGATTCTCATTTCATCTGTCGGTGCGACGCTGTTATGGGCCGATCTTACGCAACTCTATGTGTGGATGGTGCTGTTCGTAACAGTGGGATTCGGGCTTCTCGGATTTGTCGACGACTATCTCAAGGTTGTGAAACATTCACCCGCCGGCGTCAGCGCGCAAATGAAGCTGGTCGTCCAGTTCATGATCGCCGCACTTGCAAGCTATGCCGCAATGAAGCTGGAGGCGCCGGCCCTCACCGGCACGGTTGCCGTACCCTTCCTGAAAACCGTGCTGATACCGCTCGGCTGGGGTTTCATCGTCTTCGGCTCATTGGTGCTTGTTGGCGCATCGAACGCCGTCAATCTCACGGACGGGCTGGACGGGTTGGCGATTGTTCCTGTGATCATTGCGGCGATGGCGTTTGCGCTGATTGCCTATCTCGTAGGGAATGTGAAATTTTCCAATTACCTGGAATTGCACTACGTGGCGGGTACCGGCGAGCTTGCCGTATTTCTGGCCGCGCTCGTTGGTGGGGGGCTCGGCTTCCTCTGGTTCAACGCGCCACCCGCCATGGTGTTCATGGGGGACACGGGATCACTTTCTCTCGGCGGCGCGCTCGGCGCCGTCGCAGTTGCGACCAAACACGAGATTGTGCTGGCCATTATCGGTGGGTTGTTTGTCGCCGAGGCCGCTTCGGTAATCGTACAGGTGGTTTCGTTCCGCCTCACCGGCAAGCGGATTTTCCGCATGGCCCCCATTCATCATCACTTCGAGCAACTGGGCTGGCGCGAACCGACCATTGTCATTCGTTTCTGGATTGTGGCCGTGATTCTCGCCCTGATCGGCCTTTCCACGCTGAAGCTCAGGTAGCCGCGATGCTCCTGGAAATCCGGCCATGATCCCCGCGCGCACCTTTGCCAATCGCGACCTTGGCGTGTTCGGTCTCGCGCGGTCCGGATTGTCGTCGATCGCGGGATTGAAAGCGGCAGGCGCAAGGGTTTACGCATGGGACGAGAACGCTGATGCGCGAGCAGAGGCAGGACGGCTCGGCGCCCATGTTGCACCGTTCGATGCGTGGCCGTGGCAACGGATTCGAACGGTCGTACTCAGTCCGGGCATCCCCCTCACCCATCCCAAGCCGCATCCCGTCGTAATCGCCGCGCGCGAGGCGGGTGCCGAGGTCATCGGCGACGTCGAAATCTTCGCCCGTGAAATCAGGCCAGACCGGTCGAAACCGGGGCGGGCACCGGTGATCGCCGTCACCGGAACAAACGGCAAATCGACGACTACCGCCCTGATCGGCCACATCCTGAATTCCTGCGGCTTCCAGGTGGCGATCGGCGGCAACATCGGTACCCCTGCGTTGGAGCTTGCGCCAATCGGGGGGCGAACGATCTATGTACTGGAAATCTCTTCGTATCAGATCGATCTGGCACCGGGGCTTGTCCCCGACATTGCGGTGCTGACCAACATCACGCCTGATCATCTCGAGCGGCATGGCTCACTGGCTAATTATGCCACGGTTAAGGCGCGGCTTCTCGAGCAAACCGCTATCGATGGTCATATCATTGTCGGCGTGGATGATTCGTTGTCTTCGTCGATCTACACGCGATTGGCAGCCAACCATGGCGCCGTTTCGATTCCGGTGTCGGTCGGCAAGGTTTTGGGTCGCGGAGTCTTCGTTGTGGGTGGCGCGCTTTACGATGCCTGGTCGCATGGTTCGACACAGGTCATGAACCTGGCGCAGGCGCCTCATCTGCCTGGAGCCCATAATTGGCAGAACGCGGCCCTGGCCTACGCAGCGGTACGCCCTTTTGTAAAGGACGCGAGAGCGGTTGCCTCTGCGATCGCCAATTTTCCGGGGCTCGCACACCGGATGGAAGACGTCGGACGAATCGGCAACGTGCAGTTCATCAACGATTCCAAAGCCACGAACGCCGATGCCGCCGAACGCGCGCTCGGCTGTTTTACCGATATTTTCTGGATCGCCGGCGGCCGCGCCAAGAAGGGCGGGATTTCTTCGCTTCTGAGATATGCATCGCACATTCAAAAAGCCTATCTGATCGGGGAAGCGGCGGAGGAATTCGCAGAAGTACTTAAAGATCGCGTCGCGTGCGAAATAACCGGCACGCTCGAGCGCGCGACCACCGGGGCGTACAGCGATGCGGTGCGTACAAGCGCGGTTGCTCCGGTTGTTCTGCTATCTCCGGCCTGCGCATCATTTGATCAGTTCCAGGATTTCGAAGAACGGGGAGATCGATTCCGGGCGCTTGTGACTGATCTCGCCGGGACAGCCGAGCGGGAGGCCTCATGAGCGCCCAAACAAAATTCGGCGCGGGGCATTGGTGGCGATCCATGGATCGCGCCGCGTTGATCGCCATGGTGGCGTTAATCGTGCTCGGTCTCATGCTCGCTTTTGCAGCGAGCCCTGCTGCGACGGGCGGACCCATGACCGAGGGTGATTTCCGTTACGCAGCCAAGCAAGTTACTTTCGCGGCGATCGCCGTGATGGTGCTCGCGGTGACTTCGTCATTGTCACTGCGCGCCATCAAGATCTCTGCGGCTTTCATCTATTTCGCGGCGGTGATCGGCTCCGCCGTTGCGCTGTTTGCCGGGCATGAGACGTTCGGCGCACGCCGTTCTATCGAGTTGGGGTTCCTGACGCTTCAGCCTTCGGAATTCCTGAAACCGGGCTTTGCCGTACTCGCCGCCGCTGTTTTGAGCGCGCGTGATAAGCTGATTGTCAGGAAGGAACTGGCTGCACTGATTATCGCGGCACCCGCCTTGCTGATCCTGGTGAAACAACCGGATGTCGGCCAGACTGCGCTTCTGCTGGCCCTGTGGGGTGCGCTGCTGTTCTTCAACGGCGTATCCTACATCTGGATCGGGGTGCTGGGCGGTGCCAGCGCCGGGCTCGGCGGTCTCGCCTATTTGCTGTTTCCGCACGTACATCACCGGATCAATCAATATTTCGACCCGCAGCAGACGCCCTATCAGGCAGGGCTTGCGCTCAAGGCTTTTGCGCATGGCGGACTTGCCGGCGTAGGTCCAGGGGCTGGTACGGTGAAATACCACCTGCCGGAAGCCCATTCCGATTTCATCTTTGCCGTGGCCGGCGAAGAATTCGGCATTATCCTTTGCGGCATCATTGTCACTCTGTTCTGCGTACTTTGCGTGAGCCTCCTGCTGCGTTCGGCGCGGATGGGCGATTCGTTCTCGAAGCTTGCCGGCGCCGGGCTCGCGGTTGTGGTAGCGCTTCAGGCCTTCATCAACATGGGCGTGGCGGTCACTCTGCTGCCGACAAAGGGAATGACTTTGCCGTTCATTTCCTATGGCGGTTCGTCATTATTTGCGGTTGCGCTTACCATGGGTTTTGCGCTCGCGGTCACGCGGCAGCGGTCGAAGATCGGCGAAACCGATTGCGATCTGTTCGGCTTCCTGCGGGAGGCGCGAACCGCATGACCACCATTGTGCTTTCCGCCGGCGGTACGGGCGGTCACCTCTTCCCCGCCCAGGCGCTGGCAGGCGAACTCAAGCGCAGGGGAAGGCGGGTCGTGGTAATGACCGACCGGCGTGGACGGAATTACGAAACCGCTTTTCCCGGTGCGATCATCGAGCAAATTCCGGCGGGATCCTTTGCCGGTTCCTTCGCGACACGGTTCTCTGCTCCCTTGAAGATCGTTGCTGGCGTGCTGGTGAGCTTTGCAAAATTGCGAAGGATCAAACCCGCCGCTGTGATCGGTTTTGGGGGCTATCCGAGTCTGCCTGTCATGACAGCAGCGAGATTTGGCGGCTATGCCACGGCCGTTCATGAGCAGAATGCCGTGCTCGGCCGCGTCAACCGCCGTCTGGCAGGTCGGGTGAGCGCCGTCGCAGCGTCGCTGCCGCTAACACGTTTCTTGCCGAAAGACATGTCGCGCGTCGTCTACACCGGAAATCCCGTGCGCATGGAAGCCGCCAGACTCGCCTCGGCCAACTATGAAACACCCGGTGCGGACGGACCCGTGCGATTGCTGGTCTTTGGTGGCAGCCAGGGCGCGCGCGCGCTGAGCGAACTTGTGCCTGCCGCAATCGCACTGCTGCCGGAAGCGTTGCGCGCCCGTTTCGAAATTACACAGCAATGCCGGTCGGAAGACCTCGAACAGGTTCGCGCCACGTATAAACAAATCGGCGTCGAAGCTGAGTTGAAGACGTTTTTCGACGATCTGCCCGCGCGGATGGCCGATGCGCATCTGGTGGTTTCGCGCAGTGGCGCCTCGACGGTTTGCGAGCTTGCGGTCATCGGGCGTCCGTCAATTCTCATTCCCTATCCGTTCGCGACGGATGATCACCAGACGGCAAATGCGGCAGTGTTCGCCGATGCAGGCGCAGCGTGGCTTGTGCAGCAGCGCGATCTTTCGGAGCAGAAGCTTGCAGCGATGCTCGAAGAAATCCTCGCGGACACTTCCGCTCTTGCAGCACGGGCGCACGCCGCACATGCGCTTGGGAGGCCCGATGCAACGTCGCGTCTTGCCGATCTGGTAGATCGCATTGCTCATGCGGAGGCGGCATGATCGCGACGGTCGCTACGCGGGTGCCCTCCGATATCGGCACGATCCATTTCATCGGGATCGGCGGCATCGGCATGAGCGGCATTGCCGAGATCATGCATAATCTCGGCTATCGCGTGCAAGGATCGGACGCGGCCGAGAATGCAAACGTAAAGCGCTTGCGGGATATCGGCATCCGCGTGGTTCTGGGTCACGACGCGTCGAATCTCGGCGACGCCGTCGTTGTCGTCTATTCGTCGGCAGTGAAAGCAGGCAATGCCGAGTTTGAGGCGGCGCGAGCGCGCAAATTGCCGCTGGTGCGGCGGGCAGAAATGCTGGCCGAGATCATGCGCCTCAAGAGTTGTGTCGCCGTGGCCGGTACCAACGGCAAAACAACTACAACGACGCTGATCGCGGCATTGCTCGATGCGGGCGGCCTCGATCCCACCGTCGTCAATGGCGGCATCATCAACGCCTACGGAACGAATGCGCGCCTCGGCGCCGGCGAATGGGTGGTGGTGGAAGCCGACGAGAGCGATGGCACGTTCCTGCGCCTTCCGGCGACCGTGTCGGTCGTTACCAACGTCGATCCCGATCATCTCGACTACTACGGCAATTTCGACCGGATGCGCAAAGCGTTCCAGCGCTTCGTGGAAAACGTGCCGTTCTACGGGTTTGCGGTGCTTTGCCTCGATCACCCGGAAGTGCAGGGCATGGTGGGCCGTATCGACGATCGCCGCCTCATTACTTATGGCTTCAATCCGCAGGCGGACGTGCGGGCGAGCAACGTCAGCTTCTCCGAGGGTGCGGCCCATTTCGACGTGAGCATCGTCGACCGCCGCACAAATGAGGAAACCCGCCTGCCGGAGATGGTGCTGCCGATGCCCGGCGAGCACAACGTATCAAATGCGCTGGCTGCGATCACAGTCGCACATGAACTGGGGATAGATGGCGGCCGCATTCGCGAAGCGCTGCGGCGCTTTGCCGGCGTCAATCGCCGGTTCACGCGCGTTGGAGAATGGAACGGGGCGGCGATCATTGACGATTACGCGCATAACCCTTTCAAGATGGCGGCCGCGCTGAAGGCCGCGCGCGAGACTTATGCGGGCCCTATCGTCGCGATCGTGCAGCCGCATCGTTACACGCGCCTGCGCGACACGTTCGAGCAATTTTCTACCTGTCTTCATGACGCGGACACGGCAATCGTCGCTCCTGTTTATGCTGCCGGCGAACAACCAATCATGGGTATCGACCGCGACAGCTATGCAAATTCCCTGCGGGCGCATGGTCATCGCGACGTGCGTGTGATCGACGGACCCGCAGATCTGCCGTCGCTGATCGGCGAGTTGGCGAAACCCGGTGGCGTGATTGTTTTTCTTGGTGCGGGTTCTGTTACGCAATGGGCGAACGGGCTCGAGGCTACGCTTCAGCAAAAGGCGGCTGCGACGTGATGAGTGCCCGGCTCCGCGATGAACTTCCGCCCGTGCGCGGCACCTATCAGGAGCATGCGCCGCTCAAGGACTTTCTCTGGTTCCGCGCAGGGGGCCCGGCGGAGGTTCTGTTTCGTCCCGCAGATGAAGCCGATCTGCAGAGCTTTCTGTCCAACAAACCGGCTTCGCTGCCCGTCACAGTAATCGGTGTCGGTTCAAACCTCCTGGTCCGCGACGGCGGAATCAGGGGTGTCGTCGTGCGGCTGCCGGCAAGTTTCGGCCGCTGCACGATTGAAGCGTCACGCGTGCGCGCCGGAGGCGCTGCGCTGGATGCCAATGTTGCGCGGACAGCAGCGGATGCGGGGCTGGGCGGGCTCGAATTTCTTCGCGGCATTCCGGGAACGATCGGCGGCGCGCTGCGGATGAACGCCGGCTGTTACGGGTGCGAAATCAAGGATGTGTTTGTGGAAGCGGTCGCGCTTGATGGGCAGGGGCGAAGGCTCCGTCTCGGCGCCGATGATATTTCCTTCACTTACCGGCACGCCGTGGCGTCCGAGGATCTGATTTTTGTCGAAGCCCTGTTTCAGGGCATCTCCGAAACGCGCGAGGAAGTGCGCGCGCGAATGGACGCGCTCGTTACCCGGCGCGAATCGACCCAGCCGGTGCGTGCGAAGACCGGTGGCTCGACGTTTAAGAACCCTCCCGGAAAGAAAGCCTGGGAGCTGATCGACGCAGCGGGTTGCCGCGGGCTCGTGCACGGGGCGGCAGAGGTCTCGCCCATGCACTGTAATTTTCTGATCAACACGGGAGATGCGAGCGCGGCTGATCTCGAAGATCTCGGCGAGCAGGTGCGCGCCCGCGTGCGCGCCACATCGGGCGCCGAACTCGAATGGGAAATCAAAAGGATCGGCATGCGATGACTGCTTTTCGTCATGTCGCCGTTCTGTTGGGTGGACGCTCCGCCGAACGCGAGGTGAGTCTCGTCTCGGGTCGCGCCTGCGCGGACGCGCTCCGCGCGGAAGGCTTTGAAACAAGCGAGATCGATCCGCGCGGCGATATCTGCGAAGCGCTCGCTCGCGTGCGGCCGGACGCGGTTTTCAACGCCCTTCACGGCCGCTGGGGCGAAGACGGGTGCGTGCAGGGACTGCTGGAGCTGATGCGCATTCCATACACGCATTCGGGCGTGCTTGCCTCAGCGCTGGCCATGCACAAGGAGCGCGCCAAGGACGCATTTCGTGCGGCGGGCCTGCCGGTGGCGAAAAGCATTCTCGTCGACCGTCGCGAGGCAAGCAGGCGCCACACAATGGAGCCTCCCTACGTGGTCAAGCCGGTCAACGAGGGCTCCAGCGTCGGCGTGTTTATCATTCGCCAGGGCGACAACCGGCCGCCCGGCGAGGTCGGCAGCGATACGTGGACCCTGGGTGATCAGGTAATGGTTGAGCAGTTCATCCCCGGCCGCGAGCTGACCGTAGCCGTGATGGGCGACCGCGCTCTCGGCGTCACGGAAATCGTTCCGCGCACCAATTTCTACGATTATGAAGCGAAATATGCCGAGGGCGGCTCGACTCATGTATTACCTGCAAAAGTATCAACGGGGGTTGCCGCCGAAGCGATGCGTCTTGCTCTATCCGCGCATCGGGCGCTCGGTTGCCGCGGCGTGAGTCGCGCCGATTTCCGCTTCGACGACACGGAGAGTCGGAATCGCCTCGTACTTCTGGAGGTGAACACGCAACCTGGAATGACACCGACCTCTCTCGTGCCCGAGCAGGCACGGCATGCAGGCATGAGCTTCGGCGAACTCGCGCGGTGGATATTGGAGGATGCCTCATGCGATCGGTGAAATCGCGGGCATCCCAAAATCGCACATCGACGAAGCCTGCGCGGCAGCGGGGACGTACGGTGTCCCGCGCTCAACCTGCCCGTCGGCGGCGCGGCGATGACGGTCCCGGTGTGATCCGTCGTTTCTATCGGGCGCTCCTTGCGTATTTCTCGTGGCGAAACCCGGTTGTCTGGCTTCTCGCCTGTATCTGTTTCGTGATTCTGGCGGGTGCGCTGATCGCGAGTGGCTTTGTTTCCCGGACGGGACAGGCGACCCGACACACGGTCAATCAGATTATGACAGACGCCGGCTTTGGGATCGGCAGTGTCCATATCAGCGGCAATCACCGCACCAGTCCCGACGACATATTGACGGCTGTTGGTTTTGCGCCCGGCGAATCGATCTTCGGTGTCGATGTCCAGGCTGCGCGTCGGCACCTGCTGTCCCTTGAATGGGTGGCTGACGCGGAAGTACGCCGGCAATACCCCGATCTCATCACTATCTCGCTCGTGGAGAAGCTGCCCTTCGCATTGTGGGAAACAGCCAACGGAACTTATGTGGTGGAACGCTCCGGCCGCACCGTTGGCTTGTTTGATCCGCATGCGTTTCCGCATCTTCCGAAGCTGGTCGGTGACGGTGCACCGCAATCGGCTGCCGAGCTCGTCGACGCGGTGATTGCACACCGCGCTACGGCCGCGCGCGTCGTGGGCTACGCCCGCGTCTCCGGGCGGCGTTGGAATTTGCTGCTGTCGGACGATGTCGTGGTGAAGTTGCCTGAAGAAGGTTGGCGCAAGCAGCTCGACCTCCTGGAACAACTCATCGTCGACAAGGCGATACTCGAACGCGACATCTCGGAAATCGATTTGCGCGAACCGGATAATTATATCTTTTTGCTTCGCGATGGGCAGAAGCAGCAAGTTGCACGAGGGAACGCGGCCTGATGGGGGAAACAATTCGCATGCTCACGAGCGATGCACAGACCGAGGCTTACCGGCCCGGGCTGGTGGCGGCCCTCGATGTAGGTACGTCGAAAACGATTTGTCTCGTGGGCAAAGCGGAGCCCGCGAGCTTGCGCGTGATCGGTGCATCGCTGCACGAGTCGCGGGGCTTGCGCGCCGGTACGGTCACCAGCCTCGAATTCGCACAGGAATCCATACAGGAGACTGTGCAGGCGGCGGAAAATCTCGCCGACATGCAAATCCGCAGCGCGCTGATTTCGGTCAATTGCGGTGCGCCGCAAAGCGTGACGGCGCGAGCAGCCATAACCCTGGGCGGAGCTCTGGTTTCCGATTCGCATTTGCTGGATTTGCTTGCCGGGGGGCGTGACAGATGCCGGCTTGACGAGCACGAAATCATTCAATGCGCGCCAACTTCTTACGTGGTGGATGAGGCGCGCGGCGTACGCAATCCCAGCGGCATGTTCTGCCAACGACTCGGCGTGCAGATGCATGGCGTCGCGGTAAAGCCGTCGCCGCTGCAAAATCTGAAGCTGGCCGTCGAGCGGTGTCAGTTATCAGTCACAGCCTGCATTTTCGCGCCTTACGCCAGTGGTCTTGCGGTGCTCACGCCGGACGAAATGCAGCTCGGCGCGACGGTTATCGACATGGGTGCAGGCGTCACGTCCATTGCCGTCTTCCTTGAAGGCGAAATGGTATATGCCGACGTGGTGCCGATCGGCGGCGCTTACGTGACGGCCGATCTCGCTGGAATTCTTTCGACGCCGCTCTCGGCCGCGGAGCGGATCAAGGCGCTCTATGGCGCTGCTCTGGGCGATATCGAGAGTGGCACGGATCTCATCGCTATTCCCCAGATGGGCGAAAACGGTGAAGAAGGCGCTATGCGCGTGCCGCGCTCGATGCTTACGCGTATCATCCAGCCCCGTCTCGAAGAAACATTTGCCGAGGTCCAGAAACGGCTGCGCGCCAGCGGATTCGACGTGGCTGCGGGCCGTCGCGCTGTGCTGACGGGGGGCGCTTGTCAGCTCGCAGGAATGCGCGAGTTGGTGCAGCGAGTCCTCAACAAACAAGTACGAATTGGCAGGCCGCAGGGCCTGCCCGGATTAGCCGCCGCATCTGCAGGCCCCGATTATGCGACCGCGGTGGGGCTTCTGTTGGCCGGCGCGACGATGCCGCCGGAGCTGCTCAATCCGGAACTCGCCCCCGACAGGCCGCCGCGCCGCGGCTTATGGGATCGGATCACCGGAGGGTTGCTGGGATGACGCGAATAGCAAACCTTGTGCAAATAAGGGTTGCCTTGCGCGCTGGCAACAACGCGATTCAACTATAATAATCTGATTCGTTGGGCTGTTCGGTGAGGAGTTGGAGCAAATGAGGAGAACAGAAAATGTCGATTAACCTGAGGGCGCCGGAAGTCACTGAACTGCGACCGCGAATCACCGTCCTCGGCGTGGGAGGGGCTGGCGGCAATGCCGTCAACAACATGATCAACTCCAAGCTCGAGGGCGTCGAGTTCATCGTGGCGAATACCGATGCCCAATCGCTTGCGCAATCCCGCGCGCAGCGTCGAATCCAGATCGGGGCCCGCGTCACCGAAGGTCTTGGTGCGGGCGCGCGGCCGGATATCGGCCGGGCCGGAGCGGAAGAATCGCTCGAAGAAATCCTCGAACATCTTTCCGGCTCCCACATGGTCTTCATTACCGCAGGTATGGGCGGCGGCACAGGAACGGGTGCGGCGCCTGTCATCGCCCGGGCGATTCGGGAGCAGGGTGTGCTGACGGTTGGCGTGGTCACGAAGCCTTTCGCGTTTGAGGGTGATCGCCGCATGCGCATCGCCGAACGTGGCATCGAGGAACTCCAGGCCTATGTCGACACGCTCATTATCATCCCGAATCAGAATCTCTTTCGCGTCGCCAACGACCGGACCACATTCAGCCAGGCATTTGCGATGGCCGACGATGTGTTGCATTCCGGCGTGCGCGGTGTGACAGACCTGATCGTAATGCCGGGCCTCATCAACCTCGACTTTGCCGACATCAAGACCGTGATGTCTGAAATGGGGAAGGCGATGATGGGGACAGGCGAGGCCGAAGGCGAAGAGCGCGCGCTCAAGGCTGCGGAAGCTGCCATCTCCAATCCGCTGCTCGACGATGTGTCGATGAAGGGCGCACGTGGCGTGCTCATCAACATTACGGGTGGCCCCGACATGATGTTGTTTGAGGTTGACCAGGCGGCGAACCGTATCCGTGCGGAAGTCGACCCCGACGCCAACATCATCTTCGGCGGCACGATCCTCGAGAATATGGAAGGCCGCCTGCGCGTCTCGGTAGTCGCCACGGGGATCGAAGCCGAGCATGTCGCACAACTGCCTCCGAATGTGGAGCAACTGCGTCCACGGGCACGCGGCGGTGCTCAACCGATCATCAAGCCGGAAGCCAAGCCGGTTGCAAGCCCCGTGCACAGCCGGGTTGAAGCCCTTGCTCATGAGATGAACGCGACGATCGCGGCTACGTCGGCGCCGGTACCTGTTCAGGCAGCGCCAGCTCCGGAAGCCGTGATGGTTCGCATGTCGGAACCGCTGGTGATTGAGGAAGAACCCGAGGCGATTCCGGAGCCGGTCCGCATTCAGCCGGCAGCACCATCTCGTCCGGCTGCGCAAGCCCAACCCCAGCCACAACGGAGAGGGCCCTTCGGTATTTTTGGTGCACGTCGCAAGCCAGAACCGCCGCGCGCGGAGCCGCAAATGACTCCTACACCGCCCTATGCCGGTCGCGCGACGGCGGAGCCGCTTGCTCGCAATCACCAGGCGACTGCTGCGCAGCAGACTAATGCCGATGATCTCTTTGCCGACCACAAGAAGGACGATTTCGAAATCCCTGCCTTCCTTCGCCGTCAATCGAACTGACACCATGCATGGCGCGGAGAACGGAATCGTTCTCCGCGGTCGCGCCACATTTTTTTCCGTGCATTTTTTCACCTGTGGTGCGAAGGACCAGCCATGGCCCGACGGACCATTCTTCAGGAAATTCGCTGCGAAGGAACGGCGCTGCACGCAGGAGGTCGCGTGTGCGCGCAGCTTTTGCCTGCGCGCGCTGGGCAGGGAATCGTTTTTCGACGCGATGATCTCGGTGGAAAGGAAATACCGGCGCGCTACGATCTGGTGAGCGAGACCCGGCTTGGAACCGTTATTGCTATCGGCGATGCAAATGTTGCCGTGATTGAACACCTGATGGCAGCACTCGCCGGTGCCGGGATTGATGATCTCACGATTGCGCTTGATGGTCCCGAGGTGCCCATACTGGATGGTGATGCCCTTTCATGGCTGGTGTTGCTTGATTCAGCCGGCACCCGCGAGGAATTCGGTGAACGGCACGCTATTCATATCCGGCGCCGCGTGGAGGTTTCGCATGGCGAGGCATCGGCAGCCCTCTTGGCTTCAGATTCTGCCGAGTTCGATTTCGCGATTGCATTTGATGCTCCGGCCATTGGCAGCCAAAACTTCACTTGGCATTTCTCGCCCGGCACATTCCGCAGCGACATTGCGCCGGCGCGCACGTTCGGGTTCGTCCGCGAACTGGAGGCGCTGCGGACTGCGGGGCTTGCGCGCGGCGCCAGCCTGGAGAACACGCTCGCGATCGATGGCGACGGGCTCGCCAATCCGCAATTGCTGCGCTTTCCCGACGAGTTCGTTCGTCACAAGATACTGGATGCAGTCGGTGATCTGGCGCTTGCCGGCGCCCCGATAGTCGGCCGCTTTGAGGGTCGCAGATCGGGGCATGCCCTCAATAATATCCTCCTCCGCAGGCTTTTCGCGGATCCGGGAAACTACGCGGTGGTGAGCGCCGGCTAAGCGGTTCTCAGCCGCCGGAGCTTTTCCGGGCTGGACCACGGCTCCCGGGGGATGGCATAAGACGGGCGGGCGCGAGGCTGCCCCAATTCCCGGAGAACTGATTGCATGGTCCCCAGCGTGACACCGAGGCTGTTCGCCGGTCGGCAAGCGAAGAATCGCTTCGCGCGCGGGCTTCTGACGGCGATGACCGGCGCGTTTCTGCTTTCCGGCTGCTCCTGGCTCGGACTTGACGACTCCGGTGATGACACGGACGCCAAATATGTCGAACGCCCGGTCGAGCAGATCTACAATGATGCCTGGAAGCAGATAAACAATAAAAGCTGGAACGATGCCGCCAAGCAGTTCGACGAAGTCGAGCGCCAGCATCCCTATTCGGTCTGGGCACGCCGTGCGATGCTGATGAGTGCCTTCTGTTATTATCAGGCGAACAAATATACCGACGCGATCAACGCGGCTGAGCAGTATATCGAACTCCATCCGGGAAGCCACGAAGTCGCCTATGCCTTTTATCTCAAGGCGATGTCGCTCTACGAGCAGATCACCGATACCGGACGCGACCAGACCAATACCGAACAGGCGCTGACGGCATTGCAGGATGTTGTGCAGCGCTTTCCGGATACCGAATATGCCCGGGATGCGAGCCTGAAGATCGATCTCACGCTGGATCACCTTGCAGGCAAGGAAATGGAAGTCGGCCGTTACTATCTGTTCCGGCACGATTATATCGGCGCGATAAACCGCTTCAAGACCGTAGTGGAACGTTATCAGAGGACGTCGCAGGTTGCCGAGGCGCTTGAAAGGCTGACGGAGGCCTATTACGCGCTGGGGGTCTACAGAGAGGCGCAGACGGCCGCGGCCGTGCTTGGCGCCAATTACCCCGGCAGCCCCTGGTATCAGGATGCCTATGATCTTCTAATCACCAACAATTTGAAGCCCGAAATAAACCAGAGTTCCTGGATGGAACAAATCTTCCAGGGGCCGAAACTATAGCAGGAATTATTTTAAGCTCGATTGAGTTCTGAAGCTCGACATTGACCGGGTGCCTCAGTGGATCCGGCTCTGGTCCGTTATATGCCGGCAGACGGTGACCTGCGAGTAGCGATGACGACAGTCCATGATTTTCGTGTGGTCGCGCTTGGAGGCAATGAAACCTCTCTCGCGAATTTCGCCGGGCGCGTGCTGCTGATCGTCAACACTGCAAGCAAATGCGGATTCACACCGCAATACGAGGGCCTGGAGAAACTCTATCGCTGCCATATCGCGGAGGGGCTGACGGTTTTGGGCTTCCCATGCAACCAGTTTGGCGGCCAGGAGCCCGGTAATTCCGAGGAGATCGGCGCGTTTTGCGCCACTGCTTACTCTGTCACATTCCCGATTTTTGAAAAAATCGAGGTGAATGGCGCCAATGCCCATCCACTATACAAATATCTGACGCGCGCGCGCCGCGGACTTTTCGGCACGCCATCGATAAAATGGAATTTCACCAAGTTTCTCGTTGACCGGACAGGCCGCGTGATAGCGCGCTATTCGCCGCGCGTGAAACCGTCTGCACTGGAAGACGCAATCCAGCGCCTGCTGAAAATCACGTAGGAGTTGACGCTGCCTATCTGACGGTATGGTTCGGCTGCGTCGGGCAGATTTGTGAAACGCATCAGCAGGATGGTTCTCGCATCTTACCAGTCGCTGGGTTCGTAGTCGTGCCAGGGATCCATTCTCGCAGCACCCCACGGACCGTAATCATAGGCAACCGGAGGCCGAGCGGGTTGGCCGATATCCCCCGGACCGAAGCTCTCCTGTACCCGGAAATGCAGATCGTCTGGTGCAAAGCCGTCGTCGTCGTCGTAATCGAAACCTGCGACGCCAGCCGAATAAGCTCCGCCGCCCCAACCTTCAAAACGCGCGGTCCCGAACCTGAAACGGGGGGAACCCGGCCAGAAATTGCGCTGACCAAAGCGGAATGGCCCCGTGCGATTGCCGTGGACCCCGTGAAATCCGATGGAGGCAGATTTTCCCGCCATTGCTCCCACATGAGCATCGACGGTTCCCAGTGCTGCGAACATCGAAACAACTACAATCAGGGGCCTGTGCCAGCTGCCCATTGGTTCCCTCCTGGAAGGATCGCTGGTTAACAAAACGTAAATGCGGGCAATTGGCTGCACAAGCTTTTAATAGATCTTCCGCGGCTTGCGGAGTTCACCCGGCGAACATTCAAGCGCGGCTCGGTCCCACCCGCCCAATCCGGCAGCAGCGGAATAGGTTGTTTCCAGAAATTCAAGGATTTGATGTTCCGGAGAACGGGTGCACTGTACGGCTTCGTAAGGAAGCAGGTATTCGCCAAGTTCGGCACTGAAAAAGGCTTCCGAGGGCTGGACCCGCGCCGTCGAAAAGCCTTCAGGTGCGGGATAGGCGTAGGAGTAGAACGCGGCATATTCGACCGGCCCGCCACCCGGCCAGAAGCCTGCGCTCGACACTTCGTGGGAATAGGCCTCCTGAACGACGCTATCGGGCAGGTGCGGCACCCCGCCGGGATGCAGTGGCGCCCGTCGGCCGGAAAAGCGCGTCACCGCCAGGTCGAAACTACCCCAGAAGAAATGAACCGGGCTGGACTTGCCAAGAAAAGCGGTTCGAAACCGGGAAAATACTTCGTGAGTGCCGAGCAGAACGCGCCAGAACCGGTTTGCGAATTCCGCATCGTAGGCGGCATGCACATGATCTTCGCGGAACGGGATTGCGTCCGGGATTTCGTTTGGCCACGCGTCGACGCGAACCGCAATTCCAGCGTCTGCGAGCAACGCGAGAAAACTGCGGTGGAAATCGGCTACAGACATCGGTCGCAGCACCATTTGTCGGTTGCGACCCGCGCTTGTGCGCAGATGAAGCAGATGGTCGATCAAATCGAACTCGATCTGAAAGCTCTGTCCCCGGGCATGGATCAGCGGTGTGCCAAGACCGCGCGCCGTGACTTCCAACGTCACGTGCCAGGAGTGATTTAGCCAGGGCGTGAGTGCGACGCGTGTTTTGCCGACGATCTGCATCCATAATTGCAGCGTGGAACAGGTGTCTTTCCAGGCTTCGTAAGGCAATTCGGGCCAGGGTTCGTTCATTTTGCTCTCCCATTTGCGAGAGAGCCCATCATGTGGGGTCAGGGGCGGCCGGACAACTGACCCTCAGTCACTGTTGAATCGCCACCGTTTCAGTGATGTGCAGGAATGGCAGCATGTTCGTTATGCAGCTGCAGCCTCATCATCCCATGGAACGCGGCACCCAGAAATGGGGTGAAAAAACGTCGACAGGAAATCGACTAAAATCCTTCAGCGGCGAGCTGTTCGCCGACTGCTTGAGACGGGCCCCAGACGCACACGGCAACGCACAATGGTGCGCAGGACAGCGCATGTATCCCGCAGCAGACGAACGTTGCATCGCGTCATTTTCGTTGCGCGCCTTCCTGTAACAACGGGGCATAAAAGCGATGGCAGGGTGACTTGGAGGGTGCCACTCCGCTGCGCCCTCCGTCGTCATAGAATTCTTGATGACTATTTGACGGTTTTGATCATCGATGCTGCCTCAGATGCATCTTTTTGCGCGGTGCCAAGATCGGTTGCCGCGATCCCATCGTTCGCTTTGGCGAGTGCTGCCCCCAAAGTCTGTTTGGATTGCGCGTTGCTGCTGTCGGGGATCGCACCATTGCCCGTATTGGCACAAGGATTGAGTTCCTTGGCGTCGAAACCTGCACCGGCGGGACCGACCAGACAATTGACAGCGTGATGCAGGTGCGCGTGGACGGTTCCGATATCGCTTGCCTGCGCGGCGAGACCCGCATGCATGGCTGCATTGGTTACTTCGGCGCCCACGTCCGCCGCCGGAGCCGGGCCTGCGATGAACAGCGCCGACGCGGCCAACGTGACGATCGCAAATCTGTCGTGATGCATTTTTTCCCTCCTTGAGCCCATTCGACGCGGCGACGATAGCACGGGAATCCGTTCGCTGCAGGGCATACCGTTTGTGGCGGCTACGACACCGCGGCTCAAAATGCAGAATTGGCCTTTCCTTAAACCGTTTCGTATAAGCCGCCCTGGAGCTGCTGCACCTTGTGAGGCCCGTTTCTGCATGATCGGCTTCCTGCGCTGGATGAGACGCGTTGCGTTGGGCACGCTCAATGGCATCGCCATGTTCGCGTTTCTTGTCGTTCTCATAGTAGCCGCGCTGTTCATCGTGGGCCTGATCGAGGGCGATGGCATGCCGTCGCGAATGGTGCTCAGCCTCGACCTGCGCAGCTCCCCACCGGATTCATCGCGCGCCCCTGACTTTTTCTTCGAACGCCGCACACCGACGGTAATGGACACCGTGCTGGCGCTTGACCGGGCCGGCAGGGATCCTCGCGTCAAGGGCCTGTTCCTGCAACTGGGCGGCGGGCTCTCTGTGGCGCAAGCCGAAGAGATCGGTGCGGCGTTGATTCGCTTTCGGGCGACAGGGCGATTTGTCGTCGCTTACGCGCAAGGATTTCTCGATAGCGGCCTCGGCGACTACCTGACCGCTGCGAGTGCCGATCAGATATGGATGGAGCCTAGGAGTCCGTTCAGTGCATCGGGCACAGGCGCAGGCGCGTTATTCCTGCGGGGTCTTTTCGACAAGATCCAGGCCGTGCCGCAAATCGTGAAACGCTCCGACTACAAGAGCGCCGCGGATATGTACATGGAGAAGGGATACACGGGCCCCGATCGCGAACAGACGACGGCTTTCCTTCAGTCGTGGTATAACTCCGCCGTCAAATCGATCGCCGCGGAGCGCAAACTCAATTCCAAAGACGTCACGGCATTTCTTCAGACCAGCCCGCAATTCGCAGAAGATGCCCGGCGCGCGCATCTCATTGATGCGCTGGGATTTGACGATCAGGCCAAACATGCAGCTCGTGATCGGGCCGGCCGCGCCAAGTTTGTGGCGATTGGCGATTATGCCCATGCGACCGAGGACGAGGGCATGATCGGCCAGGGGCCTCGAGTTGCGCTGATAGAAGCCGCCGGAGAGATCGTGGACGGTACGGCTGATCATGGATCACTGGGCGGCAGTCAGGTCATGGCCAGCGATGACTACGCCGAAGCCTTCCGCAAAGCGCGGAAGGACAGCAGCGTCAAGGCAATACTCTTCCGGATCGATTCTCCCGGAGGGTCGGTGACAGCGTCCGCCCAAATCCTCGAGGCGATCAAGGAGGCGCAGGCTGCCGGCAAGCCCGTCATCGTCAGTATGGGACCTTTGGCTGCCTCGGGAGGCTATTTCGTATCGAGCTCGGCGGACCGCATCGTAGCCGAACCTGCAACGCTTACCGGCTCGATTGGCGTGCTGACCGGCAAAGTGTCGTTCGGCAAGTCGCTCGCCTTGCTCGGTGTGGGGGCGGCCGATATCGGGGTTGGAAACAATGCGCTGTTTGATTCGGCCATTGAGCCGTTTACGCCTGCGCAGCTTGCGAATTTGAACGCACAGGCCGACGTGATCTACGCCGACTTTAAGCAAAAGGTTGCGCAAGGCCGAAAGCTTACACCGGCGCAAGTGGAGACGATCGCCAAAGGACGCGTCTGGACGGGGGCGGATGCGCGGCCTCGCGGCCTGGTCGATGATCTCGGCACATTTTGGACCGCAGCCGGCGCTGTAAAGACGGCGCTCGGACTTTCTCCGGATACGCGACTGGTGTTCAAGCTCTATCCCGAAAAGGAAGGTTTCCTTGAAATGCTCGCCGATCTGCTGAGCGGATCTGCCACTGGAATCCGCGCCGCGGAAGGGGTTTCAACCCTGATGCGCAGTCCGGTCATGGGCACGCTGATGAATGCGATAGACGGCGCTCCGCGTGCGCAGGTGCAATTCAAGGCCACAAATCTGCCCGCGCAATAAGAGAGATGGGAACTCGAAATTTCTGTCAGACGCCCGGGCAATAATTCTTGTGAACTGGTACCAGCGGATTGGGGAGTGGCACGCCACGCGGCGTATCGCAACAAATCTCATAACTCTGCGCGACAATGCGATCGAGATCGCCTGCCAGTTCCTGTTCGATGCGCAGATGCTCAGAGGCTCAGAGGCTCTTTTGATGTGTCATAATGCAGCGAAACAACCGCCCGGAGGCAATTTCGCCCGGGCAACCGGCGTCAAATTCGAGTGAGAAAAACCTGTCCAGGCGAATCAATGCGTCATCAGGTTTCGTCAAAAGCGAGTCGCAATCGAGTGAAGCCGCAGTTTTTGATTCAAGGACCAGCCACGCTTGGCAATGTTATCCGGATCCGGGGGGGCTTTCCCATCGGTCGATGGTCACAGAGTCGCCTCCACACCTAGCCTCCAGACTGCACGGCTGGACCGGGACAGACAAGCAATAGATATTGGTCTGTTCTTACGGAGAAGCCGAATGGGCACTAAGCCTGACGAACTGGAGCGATTGGCACAAGCAGGTGACACTGAAGCCCAAATCGCATTCGGTCGTCATTTTGAGAGCGAGCAAAAATGCTCTCACGCGCGTGCCTGGTACGCGAAGGCGGCAAAGCAGGGAAGTGTCCCCGCACTTCGGTTGCTTGCGATCAGCCTCCTGACAAAAACACCCATAGTTGCGCGAGACGGCGTAAACATGATCCGTTCTGCTGCCCATAAGGGTGATGCCGAAGCCGCCTATGTTTGCGCGCTGCTGGCCGCCCAGGACGAGGGGCTGGAAGACCGTTGGGCGGTAGCACGCCAATGCCTGGAGCATGCGGCCGAGCGCAACTGGCAGCCGGCAGCGGAGCAACTCGCGTTTCTCGGCGAGATCGGGGCGCTGGAGGATCCCGCGGCCTTTGTTGCTCCGGCACACCTGAGAGAACTCTCGCCATCGGCGCGGGTCGCAGCTGTGGAGAAGTTCGCCTCGGATGATATTTGCGACTGGATAATAACGCATGCGCGGCCGCACATCGGGCGCGCATTTGTATATGATAGAGCCGGTGGAGGCGGGCGCATCGAACAGGCGCGAACCAACAGCGCGGTTACCTTCGACCTCGTCCGATCTGATCTCATAGTGATGATGTTGCGCGCGCGCATCGCCGCAACGTCGGGTCTGCCGTCCGACGTGCTCGAAGCAACTGTGGTCCTGCATTATGCGCCGGGCGAGGAATTCGAAACACATGTCGATTTCCTCGACCCTTCCGTTCCCGGATATGCGGAGGATTTGCGTGTGTCCGGACAGAGGACCGCGACTTTTCTTCTGTATCTGAACGGCGATTACGATGGGGGAGAAACGGATTTTCCCGAGATAGGCGTTCGCTACAAGGGACGGAAAGGCGACGCGTTGCTTTTCCGGAATGTCCTGCCGGATGGCCGTCCCGACGAGCGGATGCGCCATGCCGGATTGCCGCCGACATCAGGTGAAAAATGGCTGTTGTCACAGTGGATCCGTCAACGGACGTTTTGAACGTCGCGACGATGTTCCCGGCAGTCCGCTCAGAGTTGTGACGAACTGGATGCCGCTATAATGTAAAGATTCCCGAGCACTGAAAGGCAATCGTTCGATGTCGAGCGGGAGTGATGGGCGTACCGCGGAGCTTGTCGCCGCCGCACAGGATGCAATGCGCGCCGGCCGTGGCGAACAGGCTGCGCATTTGTGGGAACAGGTCCTTGTTGCCGCTCCCGCGCATCCGCGGGCGTTGTTTCATTTGGGTCAGTTCGCATTGATGCGCAAGGATTTCGTTCGCGCGCGGGAACGGCTTGAACGAGCTGCGCATGTGGCACCGAATGATCCTGCAGTCCCGCTCAATCTGTCCTTTCTACACCGGGCCACAGGTGATGCGGACGCAGAGATGGCTGCACTGACGGCGGCTCTTTCGATCGATCCGTATTTCTACCCGGCGCTTCTTGGCAAAGGCATGCTACTCGAGCGGCGCGGCGAGAAAAGACCAGCCGCGCGCGTATACAAAGACCTGTTGTCAATCGCGCCTTCCGAAGAACACATCGCGCCGGAGCTGCGGGAGGCGTTGCGTCATGCGCGCGAGGTCGTGGAACAAAATTCCCGCGAACTCGATGCCTGGTTGCATCAGCGTCTCGCATCAGCGATGGCACATCATTCCAGCGAAAATCTCGGCCGCTTCGAGGAATGCAGGGAAGTCGCGCTGGGGCGAAAGCGAATTTTCACCCAGCAACCGGTCATGCTGCATTATCCGGGACTGCCTGCGATTCAATATTATCCGCGCAGCGAGTTTCCTTGGTTGGAACAACTCGAACAGGCCAGCGACACCATACGCGAAGAACTGGAGATCGTGCTTCGCGAGGACAGCGCAGAAATGCGGCCCTACGTCCTGCATCCCGACGGTGCGCCGCTCAACCAATGGGCGGAACTCAATCGCTCGCTGCGCTGGAGCGTATTTTTCCTTTGGGAGCACGGCCGGCGCGTTGAAGCGCATTGTGCGCGCTGTCCGCAAACGGCAGCTCTGCTGGAAAGCCTTCCGCTTATGAATCTGGACAGATTTTCACCGAACGTGATGTTTTCCGTGCTCGCGGCCCATACCCGTATTCCGGCACACAGTGGAGATACCAATGTGCGGCTGGTTGGTCACCTTCCCCTGATCGTTCCGCCGCAATGCCGCTTCCGGGTGGGAAACGACACGCGCGAGTGGCGGTATCGAGAAGGCTGGATATTCGACGACACAATAGAGCACGAGGCATGGAACGACAGCGATGAAGTCCGGGTCATCCTCATTTTCGACGCGTGGAACCCATATCTCACAATGGCTGAACGCGAGCTGGCAACGGCATTGCTCTGCGGATTGAATGATTACTACAGCAGTCCGCCCTAGCGGGTGATGCGACACTTGCCTGGGCGTAACGCGTTGAAGTGGCTCAGTTCACCGGGTAACCGAAACGTTCGACCCATGGCTGCAACATCGGGAGTATCGGCGCCAGGTGTCTTTCATAGCGACGCCAGTAGCCTACGCCGCCGGGATACAGTCCTTGCCGCACCTGATTGCTGCTGACTGATCGGATAGTGCGCGAGCGGGCGCTCCTGTCAAAGTCACGCATCGACACCGTCCAAGGCATTTCAAGATAGTTGCATACTGCACGGATGCTGCTGTCGAAATCCGAAACAATATTCTCATATCGGCACTCGAACAGATTGAGATCCAGCCGGGAACGGCACAGCATGGCGAAGTGCATTACCCGATCGTAAAATCGTGCTGCGTCAGCAAGATTTAGAAGCTCGAATGTGGTGGGTTTCACTTCCAGGTGCCTGCGAAAGCAGCTGAGGATCACGTCGCGGGGATCACGAACCAGAAAGATGATTTTAGCGGCGGGAAAAAGGTGCGCGATCAGCGGGAAGTTCAACGTATTGAATGGTTGCTTCTCGATGAAGACTTTGTCGTCTGGCTTCGCACCGAAGGCGCGCACGCGCTGCCAATAGGTTTCGCGGGCTTGCGCGATCCCGTCCGCAGTCTGCAGACCGGTTCTCTCCGGTTTGTCGCGGCCAGGAGGAAAAAGATTGGCGAGTGTCTCGCGCTCCTCCAGCGTCTCCACATCGGGATGGGTCGCAAGCACCTGTTCGAGCAGCGTCGTACCTGAGCGCATGAAGCCGAGAAGAAAGACGTGTTGTCGGGGGGGCGGCCTGAAGGAAGATGCAGGCGTCGATGACACCACCGGTTCTTCATTCATGTTGGAGATCAATTGCTCCATGCGATTGAGCAATCTGGAGGCGCCACCAAAGCGTGCGCTGTAAATGTTCCGGAGAATTAGATTCTTGGCCGTGTAGGATTCGAAAGCCTGATCTGGTTGGTCCTGGCCATCCAGGGCATCCCCCAAGAGGCCCAGCGCAAGGGCGCGCGTTTCGTCGTCGGTTGAAAGAGTCGACAACAGTCCGCGAAGACCCGTTTCGGCTCGCGCAAATTCTTTGTCGTGAAGATCGCACATGGCAAGTGCGACCGCGGCGGTAGGATGCTCGGGAGCGCTCCGCAGAGCTCTTTCCGCCCACTTGCGGGCTCTCGCCATTTCTCCTGATCGGGCGCCGGCTGCGGCGGCGGCCGCAAGAGCGTTCGCGTGGTTGGGTTGCAGTGCAATCGCACGTTCGTGCGCGCGCAAGGCTGGTGCGGCTTCACCTGCTGCGGAGTAGGCACAGCCTTTGAGGAAATGGGTCTGTGCGTTGGCCGGAGCAATCCGGATGGCTGCGTCAAGGGCCGCGATTGCATTTGCGGAGCGCCCCAATCTGATCTGGGAGATACCGATCGCCTGCAGGACTTCAACATCGTGCGGCGCCAGGGCGATGGCTTGTTTAAGCTCGTCCAGAGCTTCGCCGTTGCGGTCATTCAGCTGTAGCCATCGCGCCCGCGCAATGTGGATTTCCGGATGGCGCAAACCCTTCGCCAGAGCGGCCGTGGCAATGTCGCTGGCACGCGCCGGATCACGTTCTGCTGTTATCGATTGGACATACGCCAATGTTTGATCGGGCGCCACCTTCCCTTACGGCCTTAATTGTCCCGGGGTACGACATCGAAAGCGATTGTCGTGCGGCTTTGCGTGGATCGGAACGGAAGCGTTCCGTGCCACATATAAGACGGGAAAAGAACGAGTAATCCTGATCCCGGTCGGACCGTTCGTTTGATGGAATCTTTCAGGCCGCAATCAAAATTCGGTTCGCCGAACTTGATCCACCCCTCATTGCTTCCCGGATTCCCGACCGCGTCAGGCACGGCGACGTAATAGGCCGAGCTGATCCATCCTTTGGGATGGACGTGATTGGTATGAAAGCCGCAATCGTGGAGCCGCGATGACCAGGAAGCCGCATAGTTGAATTTCCCGCGCCTGCGGCGAAAGAGAGGATGATCGCTCTCTTCTTTCATCCGGGACACGTAGTCGGAAACGGCGATGTCTATCTGCTCACGCAAAAGCTCGATGGGGCGATGTCCGGCCCCGAAGATATTGTCGAGCGTCTGGGTACCGCGGCGCAACGTCTGGTCGATGCATTCGCGTTTGTCGCGATGCAGACGGTCGAGCCACATATCGAGATCAACGTTAAAACTCTCGATATTCTTGTAATCCGCGGGTGGGGCGATCTCGTAAACGCGCACGAGATTTTCATAGTCGTTTAATTGCTCTTCGCCGGCTTCCGAAAGTTGACGGAGCGCAAGGCCCCATATCGCAATCGAAATCTGACTATCGGGTTCGATCTCAAGTGCCCGCTCTGCGGCGCGGCGCGCATCCTCTGGCGCCCCGGCCTTGAGCAGCGATTCGGCATAGTTGCGCCAAACCAGCGCATTCTGCGGCTCCATGCGCGTCGCTGTTTCATGCTCGCGGATGGAGGCATCATAGTCTTTCAGGCTTGCCAGGCAGAGCCCCAGCGCATCGTGCGGCGCAGCCTGTTGAGGCAAGAGATGCGCCGCGCGCTCGAATGCTTCCCGGGCGGGTTCAAATCGTTCCTGCAGGTACAAAAAATTTCCCTTGTCGAAATATAATTCTCCAATCTCGGGATAAAGCGCCGTCACCTCGTCGTAGGAGGTGAGGAATGCGGCATCATTGCCCAGTCGGTATAGAAGCTGGTTCAGGTCGCGATGAGCGATCATGTTCAACGGATTGTGCATGACCGCCCGCCTGTAGCACGCGACAGCCTCGTTGAGGCGACCGACATGTTGCAGCGCGTTTCCGCGATTGTAGTCGACCAGAGGCAAGTCCGGCACCTTCTTTTGCGCTGCGTCGAACACGGCAAGGGCTTCAAAATGCCGGTGTTGCAAATTGAGCGCCACGCCGAGATTATGCTCAAGCGCCGCTGCTTGCGCCGGATCGCGCGCGCCGAGCGCAAGCGTCTGCCGCAGCAGTCGTTCAGCTTCGGCCGGCCGTTCGAGTTCGTTGAGCTCTACAGCCAGGCATTGTTTGGCCAGTATGTAATTTGGTTGCAGGTGGAGTGCCGCCCGACAGCTTTTTTCCGCTCCCGCATGATCGTCTTGCGCGGAGAGTGCGAGCGCCAGGCTCAGATGCGCCTCTGCATAATTGGGCTTGAGTCGTATTGCTTCCCGCAATGCCGCAACGGCTTCATCGAGGCGCCCTTGCGACTTCAGCAGGATTCCGAGGTTATGGTGGACCTGCGGCTGGCCCGGCTTGAGCGCCAGCGACTTAAGGTAAAAATCCTCTGCTTCCGGGTCTCGGCCCTGCAGGCCCCGCAAGACACCAAGTAGTTGTAACGCGTCGGGTACGGAATAAGACGCCAGCCTGAGAAGGAGTTGCTCGGCCTCCGCGTGTTCTCCGCGATTCAGGTGACGGAGTGCGGTTTCGAGTTTTACACGAATTTCCGTGTCGCTCGGTGCTTCCGTGTTTTCCGCGGGCGGCGTCAGCTTATTTCTTTGATCCGAGATGGCCATATTCATTCCGCCGGATAGGCGAAGCGCTCGATCCAGGGCGCGAGCACCGGGCGTATCGGGTCGAGCTCTTCGGCATAGCGCCGCCACTGCGCGATGCTTTCCTTATAAAGCGATCGACGAACCTGTTGCGCGCTCGGCGAGCGGATATCCTGCGTCTGCGCGGTAAGGTGAAAGTCCAGCATCTCCTTTTGAAACGGCACGCCGATGAAGTTGCAAACCTCGCCCACGCATTCCTCGAAGGATTCGACGAGGCTCTCATAACGGTGTTCCATGACCGTGAGCGGCAGCTTTGTTCGCATGACCTGCGCCAGGCCCATTACCGCATCGTACGTCGTAGCGGCGCCCTCCAGTGTAAGCAGCTCGTACATCGCGGCATTGACCTCGAAGTGACGCCGGAAACAGCTGAGCACGACATCGCGTGGATCGCGGAGCGCAAGTATAATTCTTGCATCGGGAAACAGCTTCGCTATCAATGGCAATTTCAAGGTATTGAGTGGATTCTTGTCCACCATCACCTTGCCTGAGACGTCAAGACCAAGGCCTTGGACACGCTGCCAGTATTCAGTACGTGCTGCGTCGAGCTCTTTGTCGGAAAGCGCGGCAAGCGCTGCCAAGCCTGTTCTATTTGTGAGAAATCGCTCCGCCGCCCGTGCCAGGATATCCTTCTCTTCCAGCGTGACGATATCGTGATGGCTCTGAAGCACCTGCTCAAGAAGCGTGGTGCCGGACCGAAAGAAGCCGAGCAGGAATATGTGTCCCGCGGCGCGGCCTTTTGATGCTCCGGATGGAGTCGCCATCGACCAATCGGTTGAACCGCCTTTCTCAAACTGCGTAGCCAGAGCCGTGGCGAAGTCACGAATCCGCATGCGCCCCGCGAAACGAGCTGCATGATAGTTTTCAAGTTCGGCGTTTTCATTGGAGTAGGCGTCAAAGGCTTCGCTGGTTCTGTCCTGGCCATCCAGCGCATCACCAAGGATGCCCCAAGCCGAAGCGCGCCCACGCCCCGAAACATCCGGCTTTTGAAGAACTGGTCTTATCAGCTCTTCGGCACCGACAAAATTGCCGTCTGCATTTTCTGCCATGGCGAGCGCGGCAGTGGCCGTCCCCTGGCCGGCGTCCAGTTGGAGCGCGCGGCGCGCATATTCGCGCGCGTTGCCGAATTCACCCTTTCGAACTAGAACCGACGAAAGGCACGACAACGCCTGAACGTTTCGCGGGAACAGCGCGAGTGCTCGCTCGTGTACTTTTTGTGCCCCATCAAGGTCCCCCATCATTCCCAGCGCTATGCCCTTGCGGTGATAGCTAGGGCCATACCGCGGATCGATCTGGATCGCTTCGTCGAAAGCGACGACGGCTTCACTGAGGCGATAGAGTCGTGTCAGGGAAAGCCCAATTGCGTTCAGCAGCATCACATCCTGCGGCGCGAGCGCGCGCGCCCGCTGGAATTCGCGGAGCGCCTCCGCGAAGCGCTGTTGCTGCTCCAGCCAGACGGCGCGGGCATTGAAAAGCGCGGGATGAATCCTGCCTTTGGAAATCTCCTCATCCGCAATCTGCGACGCGCGTTGGAAATCATTAGCGGCAGCGGCTGCAGCGAGACGGTTGAGCGCTGCCTGGTCGGGAGCGTTTGTATTGGAAAAATCCACGTTCACCACGACCGATTATCCGTCATAGCGACACGACCAAATCGGAAGTCGTCCATATTGGAATCCCATACCAGCTTCATCAATCCGTTCGCGCCCCAAATCGATCGATCCACGGCTGCAGAAGCGGCAGGACGGGCGCCATCTGCACAGCATAACGTTGCCACGATCCGATTCCCTCCGTATTCACGCCACGTGCGATCTGCGTTGCGCTGGGCGTCGCTATAGCCCGTTCTTTTGCGCGGCTCTCCGGATCCCATTCGGCTTCACTGGGATCGAGCCCCGTGTACCTGTAAAGGGCGATCATGCAGTTGTCGAAATCCCGCACCAGCGTTTCGTAAGGAATATCCAGCATCGTCAAAGGCAGCATCGGGCGCAAGATGTCGGTGAGTTGCATCACCCGGGCATAGAGGCGGGCTGCGCCCTCTATGGTGAGCAACTCGTAATTTGTGGCGTTCATGCGGAAGCGCGAGCGGAAACAGCTGAAGACAACGTCACGCGGATCTCTCGTCATGAAAAGGATTTTTGCCTCGGGAAAGAGCTTTGTGATGAGCGGCAATTTCACCGTGTTGTAAGGTTGTTTGTCGACGAGAACCTTGCCATCGAACATAAGCCCAAGTTCGCGCAGTTCACGCCAGTACATTTCCCGAAATAGCCGGAGATCGCTCCAGTCGAGCCTCGATAATTGCTCCAGGCTCTCGGCACCACTGAGAAATTTTCGTACGCCAGCGCGGAGGCCGTCCCTTTCGCCCGTTGTGCAGACGCGGGGGTGTGCGGCCAGTACTTCTTCCAGCAGCGTTGTGCCCGAGCGCGGAAATCCGACGATGAAGACGTGGCCAGTCACCGGACCCGCTTCAGGCAACGCCGGGCTTTTGTCTTTCCAGATGCTGACGTCCGTAGTCTTGAAATAGGTGATCATCTGCGACAAATAAGCGGGAACCGACTCGTGCTGCGGCACGGCGAATTGCGGCGCGTAGAGGTTCGCAAACTCGCGATTGCACGCCGTATAGGACGTGAACGCTTCGGCGGTTCTGTCCTGCGCGTCGAGACAGTCTCCAAGAAGGCCACGCGTCATTGCCCGTTCGAGCGGAGTTGCCCGGCCGTCAGACAGAATTTGCCTGAGGCGTGCTTCGGCCCTTTCAAGGTGTCGATCTTCGAATTCACAGAGGGCGATGGCGAGATGCGCCAGCGGATGCCTGGGATCGAGTCCAAGAGCACGCGCTGCATGACGCCGCCCATTTTCATGGTCGGCGGTGCGGGCAGCCAGATAGGCAAGCCGGGCCGGCGGGTCGGCTGCGCCCGGATCGAGCAGTTCGACCCGCAGGAACGCCTCGCGGGCGTCTTCCAGCAGTCCCAGATCCTCGGATACCCAACCAAGATTGAAATGGGCCGGTGCGAAATCGGGTTGTTGCCTTGTTGCCTCCTGGAATGCCGTTCGCGCGTCCCGGAAACGATTGAGGCGCACAAGACAAAGGCCGAAAGCATTGCTGATGAGCGCATCATCGGGCGCCAGCGACCTTGCCCGTGCGAGATCTTCCAATGCGTCTGCGGGTCGACCGTGTTGTTCGTGCCAAAAGGCACGAAGATTCAGCACGAGTGGATTTTCGATACCCTCCGACAACGCGCTCCGCGCCAGTTGAACGGCACGTTCCGTATCAGATGCGGCGACTGCCGACCGGATTTCCTGCAGTCGCGCGACGTCTTCATCTTTCGGCGAGGTTTCAGAGTGCGAGAGGATGATACTTGTCCTTTTTTGGTTTGTTGTCGGGTGCCCCGTTTCTCGTCAGCGTCAGATTGTCTGTTGGCTAGCCGCAAACCTCCAAAAAACCGCAGCTCACAAATCTTTCGGCCAGTGCCAGGCGAATATCGTCGCCGACGGCACCCGGAATATCCTTAATGCAGAATTCCGGCGTATTGGCGATGAAAGTAACGCTTTGCTCCACACCGCGGTGAATCAGATGATGCCCGCCGGGGTAGGCGAAATCGATCCGGCTGCTGTTGCGCACGAGATGGCTTATACCCAGCGGATTCTGACGCAAGCGGGTTGATGGCGAAAGCTCGGTCCGTCCGGCGACCGGGCTCAGTTTGTCGAGGTTGCCGATAACGCGGGCCGCACGGTGTTGCAGCGCTTCGGTTATGAACGCATCCGCGTCGCATCGCTTGGCGAGCAAAGCGAGAGCATCGCGTATCTGCCGGGGAATTGCTCCAAACCCGGATGTTTGGGCCTGTGCGCCCGCGCGCGCGCCAACAGTCTCTCGTAAGGGGCGATCTGTGTCCGAGACATAATCGAGGCAGGCGATAACAGCTTCGCGCAACGTTAGGGGAATGAACCCGATCGAGAGGTGAATCGAGTCCGCAACCGCGTCCACCCGATGCGTTGTTCCACGCGGAAGGTAAAGTAGATCGCCCGGCTCGACATCGACTTCGGCGAAGCGGTCGACCCGCGGTGGAGCGTCGGACAGCGTCTTCCAGGCGTTGGGCAAGTCCGACCGCAGGCTCGATATGAACCAGCGCTTATTACCCTTCAGATGAACGACTATAATATCGTAATCGTCGTGGTGAACGGGGGCTTTCGCGTCGCCGCGACTCCAGAATGCTTCCACTTTGACCGGCTGGTGGAATACCAGTTCCATCGCGCGGATAGTTTGATCGAGCTGCGGCGTCAGATTGCGGATTTCAGGCAGACGGACAGTATAACCGCGTGCGTGAAAGGCTCCGATCTTATCGCGAAAAGTACCGGTGTCAGGAACGGGCTCTATCTCGGGGGGCGGAGCACTCGGAGCTGCGGCATGGCAACCGATCTTTGGTGCTAGTTGCGCGAACGAATCCAAAAGTAGGGATTCCGGATCGTTGCCCAGGAGCAATGCGCGCGAGTGTTTGTTGAGTCCGCCCGCGAGCTTGATGAATCGCTCTCCGATAATCTCGTCGAGGAATTCATCGAGCGGCATTGGATCGAGAAGCCGCCGAAATATGTCTTCAGCCTGCGATAGGATCATGGCGCAATTCTATAACGGCCCGCTTGCCGATTCCGAAGCGCTGCCGTGCAACGCCGTGCTGTCGGACGGCAGGTTCATCGACGGCAGTGGCTGGGTCGTTCCATCCGGGGCATAGCCCAGCCGTTCCATTGTGATGCCATGGTCCTGGACGATTCGCTGCTGAAGAGATTCATCGAGTTTCCCCTCCCATGAACGGGGTTTTCCTGCCCGGAAAAACTGAGGCGAGCTCCGCGGCCGTTCATCAAAACCATGGAGCTGCTCTTCGGACCGTAGGCGGTCAAAATTCACGGTTTCCACGGCTCGAAGAATGCTCTCCGGATCCCGCTCAAGCCCAGCCGCCGCGGTCGCTCGCCCGAAGCTGTCGACCGGGTTTTTGTGAAGGTCTTCATAGCGGATCAGGGTGATCGGGTAGGGTGCCTCATCAAGCCATGAGGTGATGTTTGTCGTCCATGAACCGATGCGTTCGTGCAGGGGAAACACCAGCCGCGATTCCGTGGCAGCCATGACGTGATCCCGATTCATGATCTCGACAGTGTTTTCGACGGAGAGGCCGACATGGTGGGCGAGGGAAACGGCCACATCGTAAGGGTGCCGGACCAAGTAGACGACGGAGCGGACACTATCCGGCGGATAGAGCCATTCCCCATGCTGCGCGCGATAGGCAAGGCAATGGGTCTTGACCAGAACCGGCCGGGGCAATTCCGTCGCCAGTTGGCGAAACACGCCGGGCAGCAGATCGTCGATTTCGCTCGCAAGCAGATCGGCGGAATTTACCGGCGCGACATCGTCGAACAACAGCCTGCGCCATGCCCCATAGAAGCCGTCGGAGAGTTCGTTGATGGCGACGCGACCGTCCAGCGGGCGTGTCAGAGCCTCGAACATAAGCCGGAACCAGGTGCTTCCGCCCTTTGGATAACCGGCGACAAGAATAAGATTTTTGCTCATATCGGCTTGCTAGAATGGTCTTGCCGATGCTGCAACTCAAGTTTGGCGCGAGGAAGAACCTTCCGCTGCAATTTCTGAAGATGGACCAGGACCCGTATGGACGAGCAACACATCGTTATTGACGGACAGATTCCGGGTATTCCCGGCGCAGTTGCCCGTGAAGTACCATCTTTGCCGCAACATCTGGCTGGCGGCCGGGTTATCGGTCCCTATACGGAAGCCACACCCGGCGTGCTGCTTTTTGGGGTTCCGGGAATAGGGCGTTTTCTGATCAGTGAGGGCACGACGATAGAAGTGTGCGTAGAATCAGGCGCGGACCGTGCGGCTGTGAGGCGTGTCCTGCTTGGCAGCGCGGTGGGCACGCTTATCCATCAGCGGAATGAATTGGCTCTGGTTGCCACCGCGATGGTTACGCCTTCGGGGGCCGGGGTGGCTATCTGCGGAGCGTCTGCGACGGGTAAGTCCACTCTTGCTGCGACTTTGAGCCGACGCGGCTGGCTGTTGCTCGGAGACGGGATCACGCGGGTCACAACAAACAGCTCGGGTGGAGTTGCATGGCCCGGCGACGCGAGATTACAGCTTTGGCGCGATGCCTGCGGCGCTTTGGGATTCGATGTCGATGAACTCGAAGCCGTGCGCGCGAAGCTAGACAAATATTTCGTTCCGGTCCCGCGAATTGCGTTGCCAACACCCCTGGAATTCACCGTCAGGCTACAGGTTTGTCCCGCCTGCAAGATGATCGAAATCCCTCCGGCGCAGCGGCATGAGCTCTTTTTCCAGTCAACGTATCGTCCGCGCCAGTTGAGCGCGTTGGGGCAGCGCGACGCACATGCGCGCGCTGTCGTTCAGCTTTCGCGCACCTGTCGTGTCATGGTGCTTGAGGGCGCGCGCGAATGTTCGGTGCCGGCTCTCGCCGATGCCCTGTCCGCGGTTGTGAGCTGACTGCCGGAAATTCGGAGTAACTGCGAAGGATGAAAAAAACGGCGGCCCGTCAGGCCGCCGTTCTGCAAGTGCTGATGCTTAATCTTAGTACTTGATGGTTGCGCCGACGAAGACGGTGCGGCCCATGGAGTCGTAGACGCCCGGATAGGTGTTGCCGTTTCCGAAGCCTCCGAGGCTCGAAGCGCCGAGCGAGTTTGTGTCCATGATCGGCGGCTCTTTGGCGAACAGATTGTTGACGCCGGCGCGGAGGTCGATGCCTTCGCGGACCTGCCAGTCCAGAGCCAGGTCGAACCAGTCGAAGGCGCTCAGGTGGTTGTCGGCGACGTCGCCGCAAGGTCCGCCGCAAACGCCGTTGAGCAGCGGATTGGTGGTGTTGGAGTCGAAGCTCACGCCGCTCATGTGACGCCAGTCGAGCGAGACATCGACATCCCACGGGGAGGTCCAGGTCACGCGGAACTTGTGACGCCATTTCGGGTTCGGCGCCAGGCAGACCGTGCCGTAGAGGCCGGCGCACTGGTAGGTGCCGATCGAGCCCGGATCC
>DATASL010000033.1:0-8220 GCA_036269235.1 Rhizomicrobium sp. | reverse complement strand
GCGGCCAGGCAAAATACCATTGATCCTGTCCCATTGGTCGTCACGAAGCGCGTAGCGTCGCATTGGTCAACCCCGAATCAGCTGACCTCCCATGAATCACGCTGACTGCCCGTTGGGAATCCGCTAACTGAGGACAGGCCCTAGCAGTGCGGTCCCGACTTTCGCAGGGATGACGATTAACTTTACTTACAAATTTGCTTCCTGACAGGCGCCAGGCGACAACGCCTCAATCCTCGCCGTGGTCCGGCAGCAGCACCTCGCGTTTGCCCTGGTGGTTGGGTTTGGAAATCACGCCTTCTTCTTCCATGCGCTCGATAAGGCGGGCGGCGCGGTTGTAGCCGATCTCGAGGCGGCGCTGGATGTAGCTCACGGTCGGCTTGCGGTCGCGCGCGACGATGGCGAGCGCGCGGTCGTATAATTCGTCGCCCGAATTCCCACCACCACTGCCGAACATGCCGTAGGGGTCGTCGCCATCCTGGTCCGGTTCCTCGGTGACGGCGTCAAGATAATCGGGCGTTCCCTGCGTCTTCAGGAAGCCGACAACTTCTTCCACTTCGCGGTCGGTCACGAACGGGCCATGCACACGGCGGATGCGCCCGCCGGTCATCATGTAGAGCATGTCGCCCTGCCCCAGCAGCTGTTCGGCGCCCTGTTCGCCGAGGATCGTGCGGCTGTCGATCTTCGAGGTGACCTGAAAGCTGATACGCGTGGGGAAATTCGCCTTGATCGTGCCGGTGATGACATCGACGGACGGCCGCTGCGTGGCCGCGATCAGATGGATGCCGGCCGCGCGCGCCATCTGTGCCAGCCGCTGCACCGCGCCTTCGATCTCCTTGCCCGAAATCATCATCAGATCGGCCACTTCGTCGACCACGACGACGATGTAAGGCATATGCTGCAGGTCGAGCGTCTCGTCCTCATAGACGGGTTTTCCGGTCTGGCGATCGAAACCGGTCTGCACCGTGCGTTTGAGCGACTCGCCTTTTTCCTTCGCCCTGGCGACGCGTTCGTTGAAGGCCTCGACGCCGCGTACGCCGAGCTTCGACATTTTCTGGTAGCGCTCCTCCATCTCGCGCACCGCCCATTTGAGCGCCACCACCGCCTTGCGCGGATCCGTGACGACGGGCGCCAACAGATGCGGAATTCCTTCGTACACGGACAATTCCAGCATCTTGGGATCGATGAGGATCATGCGCGCCTGGTCGGGCGGCAGCCGGTAGAGCAACGACAGGATCATCGTGTTCAGCGCCACGGATTTGCCCGAGCCCGTCGTACCGGCGATCAGCAGATGGGGCATCTTGGCAAGATCGGCCATCACCGCCTCGCCGCCGATCGTTTTGCCGAGCGCGAGGATGAGCGGCGCGCGCACCTTCTCATATTCGCCGCTCGCAATCAGCTCGCGCAGGAACACGGTCTCGCGATGGAGATTGGGCAGTTCGATACCGAGCACATTGCGTCCCGGGATGGCGGCAATACGAGCCGCGACCGCGCTCATGGAGCGGGCGACATCGTCCGAGAGGCTGATGATGCGCGAAGATTTGACGCCCGCGGCCGGCTCGAATTCGTAAAGCGTCACGACCGGCCCCGGACGTACGGCGACGATGCGGCCGCGCACGCCGAAATCGCCGAGCACCGCCTCGAGCATGCGGGCATTTTCTTCCAGCGCCTCGTCGCTCAGTTCCGGACGGTTCTGGACTCGCGCGGGCTCCGCCAGCAATCCAAGCGGCGGCAGCTGATATTCGCTTTCTCCGAGATTCAGCGCGGCCTGGCCGGCGGCTTTCGGCTTCACCGGCTGCTTGCGCGGTTCCTCGCGTTTGACGCGCATCGCCGCCGCGTCGCGCCGGCGTTCAGGTTTGCGACTGGTAAGGGCGGTGGGCTCGGGAACCACATCGAGCGACTCGCTCAAATCCACTTCGTCCTCGTCATCGTCGGCCCGCCTGCGCCCTAAACTGCGCGCGAGAATCCGGCAGCCATGAAAGGCAAGCGCCGCCCCGTTCGCCGCGCCGCGCCAGATCGGCCGGGCTTTAAGTCCCGTTGCGAGAAAGGCGAGCGGCAATCCGACGATCAGAAACAAAACCTGCAGCGCATAGGCGACCCAGCCCTGCTGCGTGATACCGGCGATATGGCGCGAAAGCCCCAGAGCGGAGAGACCGACGAGTCCGCCGGCACTCGCCGGAAGGGAAAGCGGCATCGGCAATGCGCCGAGCCCGGCTGCCGTGCAGACAACGCCCAGAGGCCACGCCAGCACGCGCCAGCCACCGCTGCGCAAATCCTTTCCCGTCAGGGCAAACGCGCCCCACACCGCCGGGGCGGCGAGTGCCGCAAGCGCGGCCAGACCAAAGGTCTGAAGCAACAGATCGGCTGCCGTGGCGCCGAAGCCGCCCAGCAGATTGTGAAAAGCTGTCCCCGTCGCGTTATTGAGACTGGCATCCTCGGCGCTGTAGCTCGCAAGCGACAGCAGAAAGGCGGCGCAGCCGGCGAACACGATTCCACCCGCGCCCCGCAACGCGACGGATGAAACAAATTCCACCAGCGCGCGCCGGAGCTCGTCGAATGAATCGGACAGCTCCGCGCGGCGCGTTCGCGGCTGATAGGCGCCCAATGTCCGTGCCCGGCCCAAAAGTTTCTCCCTTCCAACACCCGCCTCAAACCAGCCGGAACGATCCAGTTTGGCGCCAATAGTTTACAATTGGTTAACGCCCATTTCGAATCGGCCGATCCATATTGTGTCGAACAGGTTCCTCCGGACAAAGGCTGGATTCTGCACCGGCGGGAAGGTGATAAGGTGAAGCATGGCCGGAGGAAACATGGCGCAGGCGAAAGACGCCGATATCGTCATCGGCGGCGGGGGCATGGTGGGGCTCGCGCTGGCGCTGGCGCTGGCGCGGGGCGGTTTGCGGGTCGTTGTGGCAGATCCCGTCCCGCCGGCGAAAACCGTTGACGCTGCCTTCGACGGACGCGTCAGCGCGATCTCCTATTCCTCCGTCCGCATGCTCGAAGTGCTCGGCGTATGGCCCGCGATTCGCGACCGCGCGCAGCCGATCCACGACATCCTTGTTACAGATGCCAGGCTCGACCGGACGCCCTCGCCTTTCTCGCTGCATTTCGATCATCGCGAGATCGGCGCCCCGATGGGGTTCATTGCGGAGAACCGCGATATTCGCGCGGCGCTCCTTGATTGTATCGCAGGCTCGAACGCGATCTCGCTGGAATCGCCTGCTAGCGTTGTCGAACTCAAAACGGACGGCGAGCAGGTCCGGATCGTGCTGAACACCGGTCGCGAATTGCGGGCAACATTGTTTCTTGCCGCGGAAGGCCGCGAATCGCCGTCGCGCGAACAAATGGAAATCGGACTGATTAGCTGGGCCTATCCGCAGCGCGGAATCGTGGCGACCGTCGAGCACGAAAAGCCCCATAGCGGCGTTGCCTATGAACATTTCCTGCCTTCGGGGCCCTTCGCAATTCTGCCGATGACCGGCAACCGCTCCTCCCTTGTCTGGACGGAGCGCGAAGACCTCGCCGACGGAATCATGCAACTGCCCGCGGCCGAATTCGAAGCGGAGGTGGCGCGCCGTTTCGGAGCGCATCTCGGCGCCGTGCGCGCCGGTGGTCCGCGCTGGTCCTATCCGCTGCGCTTCCACCTCGCGCGCTCCTATGTCCGGCCCCGGTTCGCACTGGTGGGCGATGCGGCGCACGGCATCCATCCGATCGCGGGACAGGGCCTCAATCTCGGTTTCAAGGATGTCGCAGCGCTTGCCGAAGTGGTGCTCGAAGCGGCACGGCTCGGGCTCGATTTCGGCGCCATCGATGTGCTGCGCCGCTATGAGCGCTGGCGGCGATTCGACTCCTTCGCATTGGCGGCCGCGACCGACGCGCTGAACCGGCTGTTCTCCAACGATATCGCCCCGCTGCGCCTGGCGCGCGACATCGGCCTCGGCATTGTGGACGGTATCGGTCCGCTTCGCCGTTTCTTCATGCGGCATGCCGGAGGAGACATCGGCAAACTCCCGCGCCTCTTGCGCGGCGAAGCGGCGTAGCTTCCCCTGGCGCGGCGACGCCGCAAATTTGTTTCAAGAGATTTTTTCGTTTCCCTGCTTTTTTCCCTGCACCAGGGAAACCGGTTTGCCGGACTCCCCTTCTATCCCTCCACGATCCTTTCCCCGATGCGCGCGGCGCCGGCATGTGCATCCCGCATCGCCGTGCGCGGATAATTCCCTGAGAATGGCGCGGAGTGTGTTTCCGGCACCGTGTTTGCGCCGCCTGCTCCCAGTTCGAGCCGCACCCGGCGCTCGGTATTGATACGTTCGGCTTCGAGTGCGCGATGGAAGCGGTCGCTGATTTCCTCCCTGAGCGCCGCGGAATGTGCTTCGCGCCGTTCTGTTTCCTCTCGCGCCGCCGCGTCGTCGGCACGCGCCGACGAATCCCACCCGCCCTCTTCGCTCCAGTCCCATCCGGCCGGCGGCGATTTCGGCTCTGTAATTCCCTGAGCATCGTCCGTGCCTGCCGCGCTCTCCTCCACCGCGCAGCGCCTGCGCTCGGCTTCGTCGAGGAAGAAGATGACGAGTTTTACCTGGTCACAGCGCCCCGAGGCCGCGCCGCGCACCAGGCTATGCACCATCAGGCCCAGCATGGTTCGCGGTTTGGTATTGGTGAAAGCCTCCGGCTCGGCTTTCACCGCCGCTTCGATGCCATCGCAGAAATGATGCCGCAGCGACTTGCGCCGCCGCCTGATGGGCGCCCAGACAGGCTGGTCGGCGGGGATCTCACCGTAAATCGTTGCGCGTGCATGGGTCATTGTCGTCGTCCCGGATGTTCCGGTTCGTGGATATACCATTTTGGTTCTTTTGTCAACCACATCGGGAATACCGCCGCGTTGGAGCACCACCGTAAGACCACTCCGTTGGACGATGGATACAAGGACTTGGCCTTGGTCGATTGCCCTTATCGGGCTTCCAGAATTTGCGCCTCCCGATGCTTCTCCGACATCACGCCTTCGCCACCCCGGACAATCGCGCGAAACTCGACGGTCCTGCCCAATCGTTTGGGACCGCTCTCCGCCAAGTGAACAGTGTGCTGTGCGGGTTCAGGGGATCAATGCAACAGTTGAGCGAAGTTTAGTTGCCGGTGTTTGAAAATCCAGGGTCTTTCGAGGCCTTTGGTTCAACCGCAGCGCAACCTGATTCAGTTCAGCCTGGCTATGGCGCGAGAGATCGGTACCTTTGGGAAAATACTGCCGCAGCAACCCGTTGGTGTTTTCGTTGCTGCCTCGCTGCCACGGGCTTTGTGGGTCGCAGAAGTAGACTTTTACATTCGTCGCCATGGTGAACTGTGGATGCTTTTGTCGCCTTTGAATATGCGGCACGCGAAAAAAATACTGACATTTCGGATATCCTGCCGAGTGTGCGCGCACGCGGTATTCTCCAGCCGCTGCTCGTCAGGCCCAACGCAGACGGCTTTGAAATCGTCGCGGGACGCAGGCGCTATTATTGCGCCAAGGAGCAAACCAAAAGCTCTTCGGACTTCAACTGCGCCGGTCGTTATTCGCAGCCACTATAACAATCACGACCGAGATCATCCCAGTCCACAAAAGTACGCGCATTTCCCAGACTTGTGCGTATGTTATATAGGCCGTCAACGTATGCAGGCGAAAAAAGTATATGTTGCCTGTCGCGGGGCGCATAACCTTTGGGCTCTCCGTTGCCAAACGAATTGTATCCACAAACCACGCGGGCCAACTCACGGCAGTAACCACCGTGGCGATGCGCTCAACCAGTTGCCGCCGTCCCATATCTTATAATGGAGAAATCACGGTATTTGTCACACCCAAAAACGACGTGGAACCTAAACCTACCCCTTCTGTGATGCCTCCTCCAACGATGCCGCCGGCACCAGCAAAGAAATCCCCGGTAGCATCATCACCCCAACCACCCCCTCTGCTGCCGTTAAGAAATGGCCCGCCCAGTTGGCATATTGTAGGGGCATTGGAAAACTGGAAGCTCCCTCCAATACTGGCACCGGCTCCAACACCGGATCCTGCACCGGACCCAGAATAGAGCGCCACATTTCCGTCGCTATCAAACGCGATCCCACCAAACCAAACCCCCGACACTCCGGAAGGTGTTGTGCTGGTGCCAGACCATCCAATTTGCACGGTCCATAGCCCCAATGGGTCCGCATACATGACCGGATTTCCGCCCACGTAGGCGTATAGATTGGCGGCAGGAAGTCGTGCTGGTGCATTGCGGTCTGTGTCAGGCTAATCTTGCCCGACGCAGGCCAAACTTGGGGAGGCAGGAATGAAGCAGCGCATTTGTTACGGAGCGGGTCTTGTCGTGGGCTTGATGGGCGCTCTGGCGCCCGCGCAGGCACAAATAATCATCTCCGCGTCTCCGACCGCCAATATGTCGTGTGGGGGCGGCGTCTGCTCGCCGACTGCGGCGAGCGCCAATCTCAACACAGGCGATCTGGAAAACTACCTCGCATCCGGCAGCCTTGAAGTGACGACGACAGGCTCTGGCGTGCAGGCCAGCGATATCGTCGTCGAGGCGGGGTTCAGCTGGACGAACGCCAGCGCGCTTGCTCTCGATGCATACCGCTCCGTGACATTTCAGAGCCCCGTCGCCGTCAACGGCAAGGGCGCGGTTTCGCTCGTGACCAATGATGGCGGCAGCGGCGGGACATTGTCGTTCATTTCCGGCGGCAGCCTCTCGTTCCGGAAGCCGAAGAACAACCTGTCGATTCAGGGAAAAAGCTATAAACTGGCAGGCAGCCTGCCGAAGCTGGCAGCCGACATCGCGGCAAATGCGTCGGGCCGCTATGCGCTGTCCGCCAGCTACGATGCCAGCAAGGATGGGCTCTACGGACAATCGCCTGTAAAGACGAAATTCAAGGGGAGTTTCAACGGGCTTGGCAACACGATCTCCAATTTGTCGATAAACGGTGGATCGAAAGAGCTTGGGCTCTTCGCAAATGTCAAGGCGACCGGAACAATTGCCTCGGTCCGCTTGACAAATGCCGCAGTCGAAACAGGACGGAATTCCATTGCCGGCGTTATCGCCGGGGTAAACTATGGTACTATCTTCAACAGCAGTGCCGCCGGCACGATGAGCGCAAAGGCGGGGAAAAAGGGAGCCGCCTTTGGAGGACTTGTGGGATCGAACCTGGGAACGCTGAACGGGACAGCAGCTTCGACCGACATTAGCGTCAGTGGTTCCGGTAATTTCGCGATCACCGACGTTGGAGGTTTGGTTGGAGTTAACAGCGGCAATATTTATATGTCTTACGCAACGGGCAAGGCGACCGCGGTCGAGGACATCACCGCTGCAGGCAGCGGCGGGCTTGTTGGCTTTAATGCCGACATCGCGAATATCGTCAATTGCTATGCGACCGGCGCGACAAGCGTGGCAGGATCCTCGAGCGCGGGCGGCCTGACTGGAGTCAATGGATGGACGATCAGCAACTCCTATTCCACCGGGGCGCCAACCGGCACTGGCGCCGCGGTCGGCGGTTCGATTGGATTTGACGAGAGCCAGACCGGAAGCCTCTCCAACGTCTATTGGGACACAACCACCAGCGGGATCACCAATTTGAGCCAAGGCGCGGGAAACATCCCCAACGACCCCGGCATCACAGGTGAGACGACCGCGCAATTGCAGGCAGGCTTGCCGGCCGGCTTCGATCCCACCATCTGGGCCGAGAACGCGAACATCAATGGCGGCCTCCCCTACCTGATCGCCAACCCGCCACAATAGTAGAAAGGCGACGCAGGAATGAAGCAGCGCATTTGTTACGGAGCAGGTTTTGTTGTGGCTATTGTGTCCCCTCTCGCGCCGCGCCCGCCGACAGCGACGCGAATTTCTTCCACTGCTGGTGGAATTCAAGGCGAAGCTGTGGCAGGGAGCAGTTGACAGCACACAAAAAAGAGCATGGCGATTGATTCGAAGTACTAGGCCGTGTTGACAAAGGGATTCTCAGACGGATTGTGATGTGATTCAAGACTGCCTCTTGGAGGGAGGCGGTTTTGATTCGCGGACAGATGAGCGATGGAGAATGGGCGTTTTTCGAGCCGTTTGTGACGGCGTGACGTTGCCCCTGCTGTTTAATCCGGATTGAACTGGAGTCTGGCCCTTTTTGAGGAGGACCAGACGATGAAGCGGAAGCGTTTTACGGAAGAGCAGATCATTGGTGTTCTGAAGGAACACGAGGTGGGTGCCCGGACCG
>DATASL010000032.1:0-198178 GCA_036269235.1 Rhizomicrobium sp. | reverse complement strand
AGGATTCCGTATCGTCCCGTTGTGGAGTTCCCGTTTCCCAAAGCACCAGGATGCAGCAGCGCGGAAGCCACTCTCAGATCCGGGGAGCGGAAAGCCCCCCTCACCCCAACCCTCTCCCCCGCTGCGCGAGGGCGAGGGAGCCACAGCGATGGCATGACCTGCGCCGGCTTATACTGCCGATTCCCTTTCCCCCGCGCAGCGCAGGGCTGTCCGGGGAAATAGTTTGCGGACCGTCTCAAAGGTTTGTTTGCCGGCGGTAACCACGGTTTCCCGGCGATCCGGACTCAGTACAGCGAAAGCGATTTTTCAAATCATACCGGAGGCTGCGGCTTCCACATCTCTCTCCAAATTTCTCACGGCCCGCGACGGTATGAGGGGATGATGCCAGCGTTGCCGGTATCACTTCGGCGCGTTCCCCGGACAGCCCTGCGTTTTTGCGGGAAAGGCGGGCTTCGTTACGGGTGATGCGGCCGGTCTTCCCTGGCGGCGCTGTCCGCTTCCGGCCCTTATGAAAACTCCGGCGCTTGCGGATATTTCTCCAGCACGGGCCCCAGCGCCTCCTTCAGCGGGCCGAGCCACGGCTCGTAATGCTTCCAGCGCTCCAGCGCATCTTTGTAGAGCGGGGTGCGCACCTGTTCGGAGCTGGCGGAATTCACCGCGCGCCGGTTCGCATGAAAATCGAGGCACGCCGCTTCGAAGGGCAGCTCGAGCCAGTCCAGCACGCGGCGGATTTCGCGCTCCGGATTTCCGATCAGGTCTTCGTAGTGCACGCGCAACACATTCCCCGGCAGCACGCGGTCGTAATGCGCCATCATCTCCACGTAATTGGCATAGAAGCGGCCGAGATCGGCGAGCCGGTAGGTGTGGGCAAGCCCGTGCAGGAAGATCGAGGTGAAATTCGAGAAGCAGCAGCCGAGCGGATGACGCCTGATATCGATGATGCGCGCCTTTGGCAGCATCAGCCGGTAGAGGCCGATATGCCAGAAATTGAAGGGATCCTTGTCGACGAAATGCGGCCGGCCGAGCGGGCGGCGCAAAAGCGTGGCGGCGAGATAGTCTTCGCCCAGGGCGCGGAATTCGCCGACATCGATATGCGCCAGCACGCCGGGATAATCGGTGCCGTATTGCGGGCCGAGGCTTTCTTCCAGCCGCCGCGCCAGGAAGCGGGTATGCGCCATCTCGCCCGCGCCTTCGATGGCCGAATGGCTGGCGAGTATCTGTTCGAGCAGCGTCGAGCCCGCGCGCTGCATGCCGACAACAAAGATGGGAGCGTCCGATGCCGCGCCGCTTCCCATGCGCGCCGCGAAGAACTCCGGCGTGTATAATGACCTGAATTTCGCCAGTTGCCGCGGCGCCGATGCGGGATCGTAGTTCGAGGCGAGCCGGCGCGCGGCGTTGGCCCGCGCATAGGCGTCGAAGGATTCGCGGTATTGCCCGCGGTCGCCGAAGGCCTTGCCGAGCGTGAAGAGCAGATGCAGGCGGTCGCCGGCGGAAAGGTCCTTCCGCGACAGCTGCGCCTGCAATTGCGCGATATCGTCCTCATCGAATGTGTAGGTCTTCAGATTGGCGAGGCCCCACCAGGCGAAACCCATGGCGGGATTGATGGCCACCGCCTTGCGGAAGGCGGCGATGCATTCCTCCTGCTTCCCGCTCGTCCGCAGCACCTGGGCATAGCTGACCTGGACTTTCGAGGAGCCGGGATAATCGCCGGCCAGCGCCTTGCGCGCCGCCAATGAGTCTTCGTGGCGGCCCATCGCCGACAGCGCCGTGCATTGCACATCGCGGTAAAGCGGATGGGCGGGCTGTTTGCGCAGCAGGATCTCCGCCTGCTCCAGCGCCGCCGCCGGTTTGTTCATCTGCTGCAGCACATTGGCGTAGTTGAGCCGCGCCAGATCGAAATTGGGCGCGCGCGCCACGCATTGCGCCAGCAATGCTTCGGCCTCTGCTTTGCGCTCGCGGCGCAGCAGCACGTCGGCCATCAGGTTCAGCGCATCGGCATCGCCCGGATGCTTGCGCAGAAACCCTGTGAGCAGTTGCGCGGCGATATCGGGGCGGTTGGCGTCGAGCGCGCGCCGGGCCTCGCGCAATTCGGGATGGCGCAGCGGGCGCTGGTCCTGCAGCGCGCCGAGAAGGCGGGAAAACTCTGCTTCCGCGGCGGCGTCCAGCGCGGCGGCATCGGCGGGGGCAGGCTGGGCATGGTTCATGGCGCGGAGCATATCGGGGGATATGGTTTTGGTGTACTTGTCTTCTTCCGCCGGAGGGACCGCCGCTGGAGGCCGGACGCATCGTGACGCGAACCATTTCCGTCGAGCCGCTGACGCCGGTGATCGGCGCGGAAATACACGGCGCCGATCTTTCGCGGCCGATTGGCGAGGAGCAGTTTGCCGAGATCCATGCGGCGTTCATCCGCCATCATGTGCTGGTGTTTCGCGATCAGCGTCTGACGCCCGGGGCGCACAAGGATTTCGCGCGCCGCTTCGGCCGGCTGCATGTCCATCCCTATCACGCGAAGAACGCGGCGCCGGAGCATGCGCGTGCCCATGGCGATGCCGATCCCGAAATCCTCGAAGTGAAGGCGGATCAGAACTCGAAAAATGTCGCGGGCGAGGAATGGCACACCGATGTCACCTGCGACGCCGAGCCGCCGCTGGCCTCGATGCTGCATCTGCTGCAGATGCCCGGGGGCGGGGGAGGGGATACCTGTTTCATCAGCACCATCCGCGCCTATGAAACGCTTTCGCCGGCCATGCAGGCGATCGCGCGGGGGCTGAGCGCGGTTCACGACGGGGCGAAGCTCTATACGGGCGGCTATGGAACGGCGGTTCCGGACGGCGGCTGGCCGCGCGCCACCCATCCCGTGGTGATCCGCCAGCCGGAATCGGGCCGGCTCGCGTTGTTCGTCAATCGCGGCTTCACCACGCGGATCGAGCAATTCTCGCGGGCCGAGAGCGACGCGTTTCTCGAAATGCTGTGGCGGCATATCGAGGGGCATGTGGAATTCCAGTGCCGGGTGCGCTGGGCCGCAAACACGCTCGCCTTCTGGGACAACCGCGTCACCCAGCATCACTCGGTGTGGGACTACTATCCGCAAAGCCGCTACGGCCGGCGGGTGTCCATCGTGGGCACGCGCCCGGAGCTGTGACGCGTCCGCACGGAGCCGCTCTGTTCGCTCCGACGGGATATGTAATTCGTAATCGCTCTGTTCCGCCCATATCTGCACGCGGAGGCGCGTAGATTATATCTTGTCACCCCCGGCGAGCCGCACTTGCGCGGCGAGGGAAGGGGGGCCAGGTCGTGCAACCTGTCAAATTCCTGTTGTGTTGCACCGCCTGGGTCCCCTTCCCGCGCGCCGCTCGCCGGGGGTGACAATAAGAGTAGTGCTCCTCGAATTCTCCCAAGTACTGTTTTGTTCTCTTTGACGGATATGTAATTTGTAACCGCTTTGTTCCGCTGGACTTTTCCGGTCGGTACTGGCCGAAATAGGCCACTCTCACCCCAAAACCAGCCACCTCTTTAATTAAGGCAAAAATCCCAACTTGGGACAATAGATCAAGAAATTGGCAATACCTGAATGGTTTACTCTCGCTAGAAGCGGGAGGGCCATTATGGCTAGGAGCAGTCCAAGCGGATATCACCTCAGTACCGGAGACATTCCGGTTGTTTTGGCAATGCAGAACCGAGGTGACAGAGATCATGATATCGCAGCATGGTTCGGGGTCAACCAAGGTCGGGTCGCAGATGCCAAGAAGGGAAAGTGGGGGAAGCCAAAGCCTGCGCCGGCCAAAGACCTGCCGCCAAAGGGGGCACCCGGCATAAAGGGAAGGCGGTTGCGGGATGCGGTCGCCGTTGTGGCAGGTATTTTAGCCGCAACGGGGGCCGACACCGGCGCAAAAGCGAACGCGGCTCTCAAGGACGCAATCGCTTCCTACGACAAAAACGAGGCCTAGCGGTTCAAATAGTCCGCTTTGCGCTCAAGCGTTCTGCGGCATGGCGGCACCCAAACCAATTGAGGGGAAGACCGGGACGCCTTTTCCCAAACCAGCCATGCGTAACCAGTGGCGGTCGTCGCTTTACCATCGAGGCGACCCTTGACCATTGGCACGCGCTCGACGAACTGAGCAAACTTGGTAGGTGGCGAAGAAAGAAAAATGCGGTTGTAGCGGCCAACGCTTTCGAGAAAGACTGTTCTCGCCAATATCGCCACTCCATGGCGGGCAATTTTTAACGAGCGAAGCACGAAATCTTCCGCGAGGCGGAAAGGTGGATTTGTTATCACCCAATCAACTGCATTGGCTTCATAGGGATATGTCAGGAAGTCCCTGACTGGCGCATACCCATAGTGATAAGCATCGAAGCTGCGAACGTCTTTGAAATACTCTTTGAGCACTCTCGCCATGTGCCCGGCGCCACATGCTGGTTCTAGGCATGTCAGGTTTCCGATACTCCGTTTGTTGCCCAAGACGTGCTCGATTAGCGCGCGCGTTGCCCACGGTGGAGTTGGGAAATCATCCGGGCTATCATCAGGCTCCGTGCGCTGCGCCATAACGGCATGCGAGGTATTTTGCATCGGACGCCTATCCGTGATTCGGGTCGCTTGCGCCAGACTAAAGGAATTTCGTTAACGGCGTAGGTGTGACAAAAGGAATCGATTCAGTCCCTTCCGCCCCTGATTACCGTAAATCGCCCCTTGAATTGACCTTCGTGCCGTACCGATTGAAGCGTGTCCTTACAGTCAAGATTTTGTGGAAACTCCGGCCCCGTGCCGCCCGGCAATTCGCCTGCAAGCGCCGCATCAATCAATTCGCCGACGCTCCAAACGTGGTCGGTGACGCCAAGCTGCATGGCCGGGGTAATGCGCAACGTCTCGTGAACTCGGCAGAAATTGTAGTGGGCGGCATAAAGCGCGACGGCTGCTTCGTGGTGCTCAAATTTCTTGCTGAATGCGTTCGTGAGTCGGGTGAAACGGCGCTGGCTCATTCGCAGCGTGAGGTTCGCGCGCTCGACGTAGGACGTTGACACTTGAACCTGATTACCGATTACCCGCTCTACCGTTACCGCTACTACATCGCCCGGAGAATAACGGCGCGAGGCTTCCGCGTTTGCAGGTTCCGTCGCGGCATATTCCTTTACGATCACGCCATGCGAGCAATCGCGATTGAAAGCGCGCTCTATTGCGGCGGGGTACGAACGCCAGCCATCCGTACTGATTTCAGGAGCGCCAATCACGCGGGTGCGAACGTCTTTCGCAAAGACGTAGGTGGCTTCCATGGTGCGCTTGCCCGTGTAGTAGGAGACAATCGCCTTGGAAGAGCCGCCAAGCGCAATGAACGTGTATTGATCCCCGACCGTTTCGGGGTCCGTCGCCTTCACGGCCTTCCGCTTCTTCCCGACGTACTCCAGATTTCATCGAACTCCAAGCGCGAGACATTAAGGTTCCGCATAAGCGCGTTGTGCAGCTCTGCGCACCCTTTGCCCACGCGAGCCTCAAGGGCCATGATCGTGCCGCGATTGATATCCGTGAGCCGTTCGGTTGCCCGGATGCTCACGCCCTCGCAAAGAGCCGCTATCGCCGCAATCTGCTTGTCTCTCGGAAGCACGTTCGCCATTGCCCTAACCCCTGCTTTGGCTCCCCGGCTGGGTGTCGAACCCAAGTCTTCCGGCTGTAAGTCGTCTGTCCTACCGTTAGACGACCGGGGAGTAACTATCATTTACGTGACCTCCCGAATATGATAGCATTGGCAGGGGTTGTCCAAGTCGAAATAACGATTATGATAGGCACCGAATTCAATAGGTTGCGGCAGGATGGCACACCCAAAAAGCCCCGATGAATGGGGCGCAAGAGCGTCGATTTTTCTAAAGGGCGAGATGAAAAAGGCTGACGTGACGTATGCGGAGATGATCCGGCGACTGCGTAAGCACGGATTTAAGGAAACTGAGGCATCCTTGACCATGAAACTGAAGCGTGGTGCCTTTGCCGCCTCTTTCTTGCTCGCCTGTGTGGCGGCATTGGAGATGGAAGGGGTAAGGTTAGAGGATATCTGAGGGGGCCTGAAACATGGACGCCAATGTAACTGCGAAATTTTTCCGGGTGATCAAGCCCGAAGCAGCAGCTCCGAACACTGACACGCTTCTGAAGAATCTTCACGCCAAGGATCTCACGGCGCGCTCGATTGCAGTAGACGAAGGGATCGTACTTCGATTGGAGCGCCTTGAAGCTGAACCGAATTATCTGTCGGGCGAATTTTGCCGAATCCAGAAAACTAATATTCCTCCTACGGCTGGCGACGACGGTCTGACGCCGACAGTGCTAGAAGGGGGAAAGGGGTTAGGACACCTCGCTGCATTCCGTTATCACATTCCGACCCAAATCATTTTGTTACAGATGAACCGTCTGTGTGCAACGTCAAATCGCATTTCGCTCTACCTGGGGCTGGCTGAGAATAAACCACTTTATGTGCTGGACCCCGTGCTACGAGCGGACGTTTTCAAACGTATGAGACACGCTGAAGTCAGGGCATTCTCTGTAAGAATAGCGGAGCCACAGAACCTCGCGGCGCTGGACGACCCTTCCGTTTCGGCGATGAAAATTGCCCGCGCCGCTGCGAAGGCATTTAACGCGAGGGAAATAGAAATAATCGTGCACGCCGGCATCAAAAAGAAAAAGGAAAAGATACGCCCGCGCTTATTGCAGATGCCCGTCAGGAAAGCCTTAGCAAAATTGTCCAAAGCCGGGGACGACGTAAAGAGTCTGAGAGCGCAAATTGTTGAAGCCAACGAGACAGATTGGATTGATCTTTTGGAAGAACAGATTAAACTCACAGAAGTTCTCGATCTCAATTCGGGAAACCCGGAAGGGAACTATCAGGAACGCAAGAAATTTTTGATCAACTTCTTCAACGCAAATATCGAAGGTTTAAAGGAACTCTATGGCCCCCACGATGGTGGCAACTGATACACCGAGCGCTTCCCTGATTTGGGAGCGCGCCTATCCGCTATTGTGTGGAGTGGTTGCCGGCGGAGCCATCTTATTTTTCTGGCCCGGCGGCTATCTTTTCGCAGAGGCTAAGCATTGGGAATTAAATAAGCTATTCGATACTGGCTTTGATTTTTCTGCCGTTGCAACCTCGTTTCTGTTCACATTTTACACGTTCGTGGTCACGGCTGAGCGCGGGTTCATCTCCAGAATGCGCCTCAGTTTGGCTTTTGCAATGTTGATCGAATACACCGTAATTGCGCTCATTTTGGGAACCGCTTTGGCTGCATCGTCCCTTGTGCTTGCCGTCGTGGGCCCGAAGCCCGCAGTCAACTGGGACGTGGCGACGTTTCTCTGGGCCGGGTGGTCGTTTGTCGCCGCGTGGACGCTTGCCGCGTTCTTTCGCACGACAATTCTATTCATCGCATTCGCATCCGCAGATGCCTAAGCGAAAACCAGCCACTGCAATTTCAAATCCGGCCACTTAGGGGCAAAACCGGCCAGTACCTTCCGGTCAAATCTGCTACCGGTTTCGCCATGTTGCAGTGATGCGCCCGGCGCTCCGTTGGAGTTGCCGGGCGTCTGTTTTCCGGGGGGCAGCGCTTTGTTCTTCCGCGCGCCAATTCGCTGTTATTCGCTGTTAAAATCGTTGTTATGGAATTGGTTCGCGTTTTGTGTCGCGACGAGTTCGCAGAATTTCGCGAGATCGATATTGCCGCCGGAAATGACGACCACGACCGGCCCCGCGCCAGCCTTGCCGCTCAGCGCTGCCGCGAGCGCCAGTGCGCCGGCGCCCTCGGCAATGACCCGCGTCTTTTCCGCCAGCAGCCGCATCGCGCGGCGGACATCGTCGAGGCCGACCACGATGCTGCCGTCGACGAGACCCTGCATGCGCTGCCACATGCGCGGGAACATGCTCTGTCCGCCGGCGCCGTCGACGAAGGACGGTTTCCACGCCGGAAAAGCCTGCGGCGAACCGGCGGCGAAGGACAAAGAGGCCGGCGCCGCCGTTTCGGGCTCCGCGCCGAATACGCTGATATCGGGCTTCAACGCCTTCACCGCGCTCGCCACCCCGACCACGAGGCCGCCGCCGCCGATGCTGCCGATCACCGCCTTGGTGTCCGGCGCGTCCTCCAGAATCTCCAATCCTATCGTGGCGTTGCCGGCGATGAAATTGTGATCGTCGAAAGGATGGATGAACGTGCCATGAACGCCGGGAAAAGCGCGGTCCTCCAGCGCTTCCCAGGCGCGCGCATAGGATATGGGCACGATCCGCGCGCCGAGCGCCTGCATGCGTTCGAGCTTCGCCAGCGGTGCGGATTCGATGGCGACGACCGTGCAGGGCACGCCGGCTTTCATCGCCGCATAGGCGACGCCCTGTCCGGCATTGCCGGCGCTGATCGTCCATACGCCGCGGCGGCGCTCCGCCTCCGGCAGCGACGCCACCGCATTGGCTGCTCCGCGCAATTTGTAGGCGTTGATCGGCTGCAGGTTTTCGAGCTTGAGCCGGATGTCCGGCGCGTTTTTTCCCTGTTCCAGCCGGACGAGCGGCGTGCGCAGGATGGTGCCGGCGATGCGCGCGCGCGCGCTGTGGATTTCGTCGAGCGTGACGGGGCGGACGGGATCGGTCATGGGTTGTCTCTTGGGAGGGGCGCAAAACATGTCCCGGCCGGCAGGCTGCGCGCAAGCCCGCTTGATTGTCGGCGTTCGCGGCGGCACGTTCGGCGTTTCGAGCATCAGGGGATCGTCATGGGTTCGATTTTGTGCCGGGCGCTGGCGGTAATAATCGCTGTTGCTGCCGCTGTTCCCGCTTTCGCGCGCGACCTGCTGACGAGCCATGTGCCCGCGATTGTCGCGCAGCATGCCGTGCCGGTCAGCGGCGCGCCGGATCCCGCGACGCGGCTTAGGATCGACATCGCGCTGCCCCTGCGCGATGCCGCTTCGCTCACCGCGACGCTCAACGCGATCTACGATCCCGCGAGTCCGTCCTGGCACCACTACCTTTCGGTCGCGGAATTCGCTGCGCGTTTCGGGGCTTCGGAGAAAGACTACAAAAGCGCCGCCGCATTCTTCCGCGCCGCCGGCCTGCGCGTCACCGGGTTGCGCGCCAATCGCCTGATGATCGAAGCGGAAGGTACGGTGGCCGGGATCGAGCGCGTGTTCCATGTGCGGCTGCTGATGTACAAACATCCGCTGGAAACGCACAGCTTCATGGCGCCCGACCGCGAACCGACGCTCGATCTCGCGGTGCCGGTGCTGCATGTCACCGGCCTCGACGATCTGGTTACGCCCTCACCGCGCTATATTTCGCCCCCGCAGCACGCGCCGCATTGGCAGGGCACGGGCTCGGGACCGCATGGTTATTACTATGGCAGCGACATGCGCGCCGCCTATTACGGGGGGACAAAACTTACCGGAAAGGGACAATCCGTCGGGCTGATGGAGCTGAAGGGCTTCAATCCCGCCGACATCAAACTCTATTTCAACGATGTGAAGCAGCCGCTGAAAGTCCCAGTTAAAGGCATCCCGACAGACGGCATGCCATGGAAATGCACCACCTGCGGCGACGTCGAACAGGCGCTCGATATCGAATACGCCATCTCCATGGCGCCGCGTCTGAAAGAGATGCAGGTCTATGTCGGCCACAGCCCGGAAAGCGTGCTGAGCCGCATGGCGAGCGACGACACGAGCCTTCAACTCAGTACATCCTGGGGCTGGCACGAGAATTTCGATACCGACGACGCCCTGTTCCAGGAGATGGCGGCGCAGGGACAAACGTTCCTGACCGCCAGCGGCGACAATTCCAGCCTGAAGAAGAGCGGCCCCTGGCCGGAAGAGGACGCGAACCTCGTCGCAGTCGGCGGAACCGATGTCATTACAGCGGGACCTGGCGGCGCGTGGGTGTCCGAGAAAGGCTGGTCGGGAAGCGCCGGTGGTCCCTCGCTCGATCCCAATATCCTGATCGAATCCTATCAATTGCCGTTCATCAACAAACACAATGGCGGTTCGTACACGCTTCGCAACGTGCCGGACATTTCCGCCAATGCCGATACGGATTGCTGGGTCTGCGCGCATGGCAAATGCAATGGCGGCTGGGGCGGCACGAGTTTCGCGTCGCCGCTCTGGGCCGGCTATGTCGCGCTCATCAATGAAGAGGCGGCTGCAAATGGCGAGCCGCCGGCCGGATTTCTGAACCCGACACTTTACGGACTGGCGGGCAACAGCGATTACGACGCGCTGTTTCATGACGTGACGAAAGGCAGAAGCGGAAAGTTCGACGCCGTGAAGGGCTTCGACCTCGTCACAGGGATTGGTTCGCAGAACGGGCAAAGTCTGATCGACGCGCTGGCGAAGCCGTAATAGCGCCATGGTCGACCCGATTGTCCTCGCACAGGCGCTGATACGATGCCCGTCGGTAACGCCGGCCGATGCCGGCGCGATCGGTGTACTTGAAGCCGCGCTTGCGCCCCTTGGCTTTTCCTGTTCCCGGCTTCGTTTCGAAACGCCGGGCACTGCGCCCATCGACAATCTCTATGCGCGCATCGGCAACAGCGGACCAAATTTCTGCTTCGCGGGTCATACCGATGTAGTGCCGCCGGGAGACGCCGCGTTGTGGCGGTCCGATCCGTTCGGCGCGGAAATACGGGACAAATTTCTTTACGGCCGCGGCGCAGCCGACATGAAATCCGCGGTCGCAGCCTTCGCCGCGGCGGCCGCGCGGCACGTCGAACAACCATTGCGAGGTTCGATCAGCCTTCTCATTACGGGCGACGAAGAAGGGCCGGCCGTCAACGGAACGACCAGAGTGCTCGAATGGCTGGCCGAGAAAAACGAGCGCATCGATCATTGTATCGTCGGCGAGCCGACGGCGCAGGCCTGCGCGGGCGATACGATCAAGATCGGACGTCGTGGCAGCATGCGAATCGATATCGTGCTGCGCGGCGTGCAGGGACACACGGCTTATCCGCACAAGGCGCTTAACCCCATCCCCATTCTGTCGACGAGCGTGGCGCGAATTGCACGCTGGTCACTCGACGACGGCACGCCGCATTTCGAACCTTCGACGCTCGCGTTCACGACTTTCGATGTCGGTAATCCGGCGGGCAATGTATCGCCGGCGATGGCGCGTGCTTCGGCAAACATCCGTTTCAACGATCGCCACACACCTGAGACACTTCTGCAGCGGATTCGCGCCATTGCCGATGACGTCACAAAGGAAATGGGCGGCGAAGCTGAGTTAAAGGCCGATTGCGGTGCATTGCCTTTCGTGACGGAGCCGGGCCCGTTCACGGATCTGCTTTCGAATGCGATCCAGGCCGTCACCGGCCGCACGCCCCAACTATCGACCACCGGTGGCACTTCCGATGCGCGCTTTATCAGGAACTACTGTCCGGTCGCCGAGATCGGGTTGGCCGGCACGACAATGCACAAGGTCGACGAATGCGTAGCCGTGGCCGAGATCGAGAATCTCACAATGATCTACGGGTCGATACTTGAGGCTTATTTCTCAAATCCGACCGCTGCGGTTTCGTAGCCCACTTCCACCAGATAAAGCCCGTCCGGCGGAGCCACCGGGCCGCAGCGGGCGCGGTCGCGGGCGGCGAGAGCGCTCGCCACCTCGCGCGGATGCCATTTGCCTTCGCCCACGAGCTTCAGCGTGCCGGCGATGGAGCGTATCTGATGATGAAGAAACGAGCGGGCTTTTGCCACGATGTGTATTTCTTCGCCCGCGCGTCGCACGCTTAGCGCGTCGAGAGTTTTCTCCGGCGATTGCGCCTGGCATTCGGCAGCGCGGAACGTCGTGAAATCGTGCTTTCCAATGAGATGTTGCGCAGCTGCATGCATCGCGTCGGCATCGAGCGGGCGCGCGACGTGCCATACGTGCCCGCGTTCGAGCACGGGCGGCGCGCGACGATTCAGGATACGATACAAATAATGACGCGAGGTCGCCGAAAAGCGCGCATGGAATTCCGTAGCAACCATCTGCGCTTCAACAATGGCAACGGGCTCCGGCCGCAGATGAAAATTCAGTGCGTCGCGAACCTTCCCGGGCGGGAAAGTTTTTTCGAGATCAAAATGCGCGACCTGGCCCAGTGCATGCACGCCGGCATCCGTGCGGCCCGCTCCGGTGACTGTCACATGCTCCGTTGATAGTTTGAAAATGGCCTGTTCGAGTGCGGCCTGCACCGAGGGTCCGTTTTCCTGACGCTGCCAGCCGGAAAAAGGAGCACCATCATATTCGACAGCAATGCGATAGCGGGGCATTCAGCCCTTCAGCGCTGCCAAAGCGTTTCGTATTGCGGCTGGTGAAGTGGCCCGCATTGGACTGCGACCCAGCGTTCGCGAATCTGTGGCCAGCGTTCGAATATCGCATGTTCGAAAACGCGAAAGCCGTCTGCGAACTCGTCGATCGCAATTTTTGCCGATACAGAATGAAGGACCACGAAAAATACATCCATGGAAATCGTATCGCGTGTGCCGCAATCGATGCGCACGATGTCGTTCCAGCGGATTTCTTTCGTATGGCGTTTCTCCGTTGTAGTGACAGCATCAGGCGTGACATCCACCGTGCCCGGCGTCTTGCCGCGCGCGCGCCAGGAGTTTCCTATCCGCCGCCACAACGATGGCTGCAACGCTCCACTCACAACCTCTCTCCTTTGCGCATCGGAAAGCCGCGCAGAAATTCTGCTGCTTCCGTAGCCGCACGGCCTGCGCGCTGCACACGCGTGAGCCTGAGTGCACCTTCGCCGCACGCGACCGTCAAACGGTCATCCAGAATTTCGCCGGGTGCACCGCTGCTGTCCGCGGGGACAGCATACAGGATTTTCAGGCGCTCGCCGCGCGCTTCGCACCACGCGCCGGGGTAGGGTGACAATCCGCGGATATGGCAGTCAAGTTCAGCGGCCGGCCTGGTCCAGTCGATGCGCGCTTCTTCCTTCGAGATTTTCCGGGCGTACGTCACACCATCGTTACACTGCCCCTGTTCCTGCACGCTGTCCCGCTCCAGTGCCGCCAGAGTCCTGCCCATGAGATCGGCGCCCAGACGGGCGAGTTCATCGTGCAGGATCCCGTAAGTCTTCCTTCCGATGGCAACCCGCTCCGCCATGAGTATCGGGCCTGTGTCGAGACCCTCTTCCATGCGCATGGCCATGACGCCAGTTTCCCGGTCGCAAGCCATGATCGCGCGTTGAATGGGTGCGGCCCCGCGCCAGCGCGGCAGAAGCGATCCGTGCAGATTGAAACACCCAAGGCGCGGCGCCTCCAGAATGGCTCTCGGCAACAACAGCCCGTACGCGACCACGATGGCGGCGTCGGCGTGATGTAACGCAAAAGCAGTTTGCGCCTCCGTATTCTTGAGGGTGTCGGGTGTGAAGACCGGCAAACCATGCGCCGAAGCGAATTTCGCAACCGGCGTTGGTTCGGCTCCGAGACCGCGTCCTTTTGGGCGCGCGGGCTGCGAATAAACAGCCGAGATTTCATGACCCTGGCCGATCAGTTCGGCGAGCGTCGGCACTGCAAAATCCGGCGTGCCCATGAAGACGAGGCGCAGGCCCATGAGAAGCCTGTCAGCCCGCCTGTTTCAGCCGTTGTGCCTTGGCGAGTTTGCGGAGCGCCATCGTGCGTTTCAGACGCGAGAGATGATCGACAAACAGAACGCCGTCCAGATGATCCATCTCATGCTGAAGACAGGTTGCAAGAAGCCCCTCCGCCTCCAGCGCCTGAAGGCGGCCTTCCGCGTCGAGGTATTCGGCCCGGATCTGTGCCGGCCGCTCTACTTCTTCCCAGATATCGGGAACGGAGAGGCAGCCTTCCTCACACAATGCCGCTTCGTCGGACGACCAAAGTATTCTGGGGTTGATGAACACCTGCGGTTCGTTGCGCTTGTCCTTTCGCGCGAGGTCGAGCACCAGCACGCGCGTGGGCACGCCAATCTGGATGGCTGCGAGCCCGATGCCATCTGCGGCATACATGCTCTCGAGCATGTCGTCCGTAAGCCTGCGTATCTCGGCATCCACCCGTTCGACAGGCTGGGAAACAGCCTTCAGGCGGGGATCCGGCGCGATAAGGATGGGGCGAGTGACCATCAACCCGAGATAGGCGAGGGCCCAGCGTGGGTCAAGGTAATCACCGGTTTTGGCTTATGATCGCGATGCGGATCAGGCCAGGTAAGAGATCGCCAGTAATCCGAGCCCCGCAATGCCGAAGGTGGTCGCCGCATACCAAAGCCAATGGCGGCGCGTGATGATGGCGACCGTCGACATCGCGATGCCGATCTCGAACAAGGTAGCCGAACCGGTCAACCAGTGATGACGGTCCTCGTGCTTTTTGCTTTCGACCATCAATTCACTGCGCTTGGCCTCGTCTTCGGAGGCCTTGTTGCGGTCGTCGATCTGCTTCGCCGCCCGTTTTTTTGCTTCGGCCTTGTAGTCGGCTGCGTGTGCAGGGGCGCTGTCGGCTGCGATCGCGTACATGAACTTCTTGAGACCGTCGGCCTGGAATTCGTCCCAGTGATCCGTCGCCTGATCCTGATACAGGACAGCCTGGCTGGAAGTCGAAAGGGCGTGACCGCCTTCGACTGTTTCGAGACTGCCGGCGACCGCGGCCAACACGGCAAGAACAGCGACCGTTATGGCAACACGGGAAATAAAAGGGTCATGCTCATGCGCAGCATGCTCGGCGTGTTCTGCATGCTCGTGGGCCTCGAGCGCCGGATTTTCCATCTGCCCCTCCGATTCGATGCGGTGGCGATCCTATAAGGTCACAACCAGAGGGGCTCAAGCGGGAAGAACGGCGCCGGCTGTGAACCGGCGCCGAGTTGTCAATAGCCGTACCCGCAATCGCCGTAGTAGTCGTCGTAATAGCTGCAATCCGGATCGCCGCCATAATAGCCATACGGGTAGCCATAAAGGCCTACGCCCCACCATCCATACCACCCCGGACCATACCAGCGTCCGCGCCACCAGCCACCGCGCCATCCGCCCCAATTGGAGCCGAACCAATGGCCGTGCGAATAGCCGCCGCGACCGCCCCAGCCACCGCGGCCACCCCAGCCCGCTCCGTGCCAACCGCCTGCGCCACCATGCCAGCCACCGACGCCTCCACGGAAACCCGCGCTTGGCCCGTGGAAACCACCGCCATGGAATCCGCCACCATGGAAGCCTCCGCCGTGGAACCCGCCACCACCGTGACCGCCACCATGCATTTGGGCTCCCGCCGGCGCGACAGATAGTGACAGGCCGGCCAACGCTACCGCACCCGCGAGCGCGGTGCCGCGCGCGAGTGATTTAAGCTTCTCCGAAAGTTTCAGCATCTTCGATCTCCTTTCCTCTGCTACGCCCCAGCCTCGCCAGAACCTCCAATTTCGACGTGCAGTAGGAACGAACGGCAACCCCTCACGGTTTCCCGGCGGCCGCGAACACGGTTGCCGCGCCCTTTCCATAGCATAGGTTCATAGCTGTTTTGATATCCCGACAAAGAAGCCGCGGCTCGGGCCCCATTGCGGTGCCCCGACACCGACACCGGTGCCGTTGCGGATTTCATATTTCTCGTCGAACAGATTGATGATGTCGAAACGCGCAGTGAATCCCTTTGCATCTGCAATCGCAAAGGATCGACTCACGCCCAGGTTGACCTGCACGTAACCTGGAAGGTGGTCGCCGTTCGGCACTGCATCGCCATTCGGCAGAACATAATCCGCGCGCAAACCGGACCCGTAAATCAGGTCGGTGCTGAAGATGGTGCCGTCCCAATTGTACGAGCCGCCTCCCGAAATCGTCAGCGCCTGTTCGTGATCAAGGTGGATGTGGTGGTTTGAGATGTAAGACAACTCATCAGGATCGAAATCGAACTGACTGGAGACGATGTCCTCGCCTGTCGCATGCAGCAACGCGACGTTGCCATAGGTGGAGAAGGCCCCGTCGGTGTAGTTCGCTGTCAGTTCGCCCCCATACTGCTTGCCATGTTCGTAGTTGAACGGCGTCAGGATGATCGGGGCGCCGAACTGACCTTCGTCGATCAGATCGACGGAGCGCTTGAAGAAACTGTCGATACCGATTGTCAGATGGTCGAAAAACTTTTGCTCCACGCCGGCGTCATAATAGTTTGCGCGCTCGGCGGTGGGGGTTGTGTCCGTCGCAATTGCGGGTGCAGCAGAACTGTTCAGGAACTTGCCGACACTTTCGGCTCCCACCAGTTCAAAAGGCGGCGGCGAATAGTAACGGGCATAGCCGATATGCAAACTCGTGCCATCGAGCGGTTGCCATACGGCATTGGCGCGAGGGCTGATCTGGCTGCCATGGGAAAACGCCTGATATTCGTCATACCGGACGCCGTAATTGAGGGTGACATCATCCAGAATCTTCCACTCGTCCTGCAAATAGCCGCTATAGGTGCTCGCCGTGTTTTGCCGGTTATCGACGATCGATTCGGGCACGTCGTAAGCGGGATCGTTGGACGGCAGGGGTGAGCATACATAGGGAGCGGTTTCGACGCCCATACCGCTGCAATTTTCCGGCAGCACCGAAGAGCTTGTATCGCTCGCGATCCGGTCCGTTTCGACGATCACACCAGCGCGGATTGTATGATTGTCGCTTATGCGCCAGGCGCTTTCGCCCTGGAAACCCCAAGCCACGTCGCGTTTGTAGGCCTGCTGGGCAATGCCACTATACAGCAGATCGCCAACATCATCAGGCCCGAAGTCGAGGCTCGAATAACGATAATAACCCGAGACCTGAAAGTCGAATTGACCCTGGCTGCGCAGATAACTGAGAATACCGTAATGAGTGATTTCGTGCTGGCGCTCGTCGAGATCCAGACTCGGATAATCGCTCTGGCCGTTTACAGTGAGACCGAGCGACGGCTGAAGGCCGGCAATGTTCGGAATTTGAAAGCTCTCGTGCGAAGTGCCGAGAATCGCGCTGACGCTGCTGTACTGGTCGAGAATATCCTCGAGATACGAAAACCCATGATATTGCTGCGTGCGATCGTGATGCGGGTTCGAACTGCCGTCCGGCGATTCGATCCCGAGCTGGTCCGTCAGATAATCGCCCGAAACGAAATAATTGAGCGAACCAACGGAGCCGCCGTAATCGAAGCTGGGCTGCAATTCGCTATGGCTTCCCCCATACATCGAAACCTCGCCGCCCTGATCGAAGAGGCCCGTTTTCGTTTTCATGTCGACGATCCCGCCGGTCACGAGCCCGTATTCGGCGGGCAGCGCGCCGGTAATCAGTTCAACGGATGAGGCGAGCCGTGGATCGAGTGTCTGCCCGAACACGCTGATGCCTTCGGGCAGGATGACGCCGTTCAGCCGGTATTGCAGGGCATTGTGTTCTCCGCGGATGTGGAATTGCCCATACGAATCCTGCGCGACGTCCGGCAGCTGAAGAATGACCTGGTTGAGCGGCACATTCTCACCCCCCGGCTCGTTCTGAATGTCGGATGCGGTGATGGTGTAGGTGGAGGCGCCGATCTGTGTCTGGATCGAGGTGCGTGCCTCCCCCAAACGTTTTGCGGTGACGACCACAGTTTCGGTCGAGGAACCGGAGTTATTCGACGCTTTCGTCGATGCGGCGGAATCGGCTTGGGCGAACGCATCTGCGGGCGCCAGCAAGGCCGAGATCGCGGCCGCCGCAAGAAGTGTGGAACGATACATAATAATTATCCTGCACAGTCCGCGTGCGGCGCGGATCTGCAGAAGGCGCCGTCAGCGGATTTGGTTCTGGGAATGGCCGGCGAAAAGCCAGTTCAGGCTTCGCCGGCGGCTGGTTTGTCAGGAAGGATCAGAACCGGGGTGGTGCGCGGCCGTGCCAGCTATGCGAAAGCGCCGCCACAAAAGGCAGCACGTGAAGGAGTTGATACGCCTCGAACGCCGCTGCCGTCGGTTGCGGAAGCACGATCGGCGGCGGCGCAACATAGGCGCCTGCCAGCAGGTATTCCTGACAAAATGGGCAATGGGCAGGATCGTCAGGTGCCGGCACCTTGCCATGACCGGGTTGCATAAAAGCTGAATTGCCGGACAGTCGTGCCGGCGCATGCAGGTGCGTCTGCGTGACGTAGGCAGCCTGCGCAAAGGCCAGAACGGTGATGGCGAGCAACAGCTGGCGCCAAATCGCGCCGCACCCGCTTGCGCCTGAAGCCTGTGTGAGCCCTCGCATCGCCGGTACCCCGGTTGCCGCCTTACAATAGGGGAGCGAGTCGCCCACTGTCACCTGCACTTCAAGCGGGGCAGATTTGCAGCGGAGTAGGAACACACGTACCGTTGCGAACGAGGGAATCCAAAGACAGAGCGTGCATCCGGTTCTCAAAGCGGCAGGCGCGATCGCGGCAGTTTCGGTCGTCTGCGCGATAATCATTCCGGCTTACATTTATCTGGCGTCGGAGGCTTTGATCGAGCGGCGCTATCCGTTGCCGCCAATCAGTGAGCCCGCCGCGCCATTGCCCGAAACAGTGCCGCGTGGCGAACATCTGGGGCGCATTGCCGGATGCATCGATTGCCATGGCACCGATCTTGAAGGCCGGTCCATGCACGCTGCCGGCCTGCTGACGGTTTGGTCGTCCAACCTTCGGGTGGCCGCAAAAAAAATGTCGGAGGGCGAATTCGAACGCGCGCTGCGACATGGACTTGCGCCGGATGCGACAAGTCTCTGGGCCATGCCCGCCAGGGACTACATGTATATGAGCGAAACCGATGTTGCCGCACTGCTCGCGTGGCTGCGCCAGGTTGGCTCCGCCGGGGCGCCCCGAACGGCACCTGTTTGGGACTGGCGCATGCGGCTCGCTTTGCTGGACGGCCGTCTCGTTCCCTCTGTGCTCGAAACTCGCAACGCGCCTTCGTCTCTCGATATGGGCCCCCGCTATGACGGGGGCCGCTATCTGGCACGCATTGCCTGCAGTGAATGTCACGGCACCGACCTGGAAGGCGATTCTGTGCGCAGAATTCCCGACCTTGCGGCGGTTTCGCATTACAGCAGGACTGCGTTTTTCGAGCTCCTGCGCCGAGGCTGGGGCGCGCGCAGTCGTCACACATCAGTCATGGCGCGTCTCGCAGCGAACCGGTTCCATGTCCTTGCCGATTACGAGATTATGGCGCTTTACGATTATCTCGATGCGCGCGCCCAAGCGCCGCCGGAACTGGTCGCGCGCGAAAAGGCCAATGAAGCAAGGCGCAGAGCGGAAACCGCAGCCGAAAGTGATGATTGATGAATACACGCCCAACTATACGCCTCAAAGCGCGCGAGGGACGACGAGCCCGCGCCGGAGCTCCCTGGATATTTTCCAATGAAATCACTATCGACGCCGCAACACGCGGTTTGCCGCAAGGTGCGGTCGTGGAAGTCGAGGGCGATGATGGGCGAAAATTCGGTGCTGGCTATTACAACGCCAACAGCCTGATCGCAGTGCGTCTCTTCGAGGTCGTGCCAGGAACGGCGATTGACCGGAATTTTTTCGTCGAGCGTTTCCGTCGCGCGCTTGCCTTGCGCGAAGCGTTGTTCGAGCTGCCTTTCTATCGGCTTGTCCATGCCGAAGGCGACCGCATGCCGGGCCTTGCGATCGACCGCTATGGCGACAGCTGTAGCGTGCAGATCACCACCGCCGGCATGGAGTCGTTCGCGGATTTAATCGCAGAATCGCTCGAAGCCGTGGTCGCGCCGACAAACATTGTTATGCGTGCCGACGCTCCCGTTCGCGAACTGGAAGGCCTCTCATCCTATGTAAGGGCCGCGATCGGCGAGGTGCCGGCGCGGATCGCCATTGAAGAGAACGGCACCCGCTATTTCGCGGATATCGGGGGCGGCCAAAAGACCGGATGGTATTTCGATCAGCGCGACAGTCGTGCGTTTGTCGCAGCATTGGCGGCAGGACGTTCGGTTCTCGATGTTTATTGTCATTCGGGTGGATTTGCGCTGGCAGCCGCGGGCGCAGGCGCCAGGGAGGCAACAGGACTCGACAGTTCCGCGCCTGCGCTCGCGCTTGCGGAAGACGCGGCAAGGGCAAATGGCTTGCGCAACTGCCGTTTTGTCAAAGCGGATGCCATGGAAGAACTGGAGCGACTCGGCAGCACACATGAACAATTCGACATCGTGGTCTGCGACCCGCCACCTTTCGTACGGTCCCGCAAAGATCTGGAATCGGGGGCGCGGGCCTATCGAAAACTGGCCCGCCTCGCGGCGCAGATTACGGCACCGGGTGGTTTTTTGATGCTCGCTTCGTGCTCGCACAACATTCCGCTCGACCGCTTTCGTACGGAATGTGCCACGGGAATCGCGCGCGCTGGCCGCCGGGCCAGCATTATCCACGAGGCAGGTGCCGGACCCGACCATCCTGTTCATCCCATGCTTCCGGAAACGTCCTACCTCAAGGCGCTGACTTACGCAGTCGAGTAGCCGTCATCCGGCGCGATCAAATATTCGCCGCTGCGAAACCGCTTCCGATAAGCATGGCAAGAAACAGCAATGCACCAACGAGAAGCAGAATCGAGCCGATAATCGCAAGGATGGCGTTGCCGGCCAGGATCGCGAGCGTGATGCCGATGAGAAACACGGGCGATCCGAGCACGAAGAACCAGAATTGCGCCATCGCAAGAACGCCCGTTCTGAGGGAAGGCCACGCGCGATGCATGAGGCCGAAAAGGCTGTGGGCCACAAACCCGACAAGATTGATGTGGGCATGAACCGGCTCAAGCTGAAAATCGTGCCGCATGCCCATTACAATGCCGAGCGTCATGCCTGTCGTGAGATACAGAACGCCGATCAATACGTAGATAAGATCGATGCGTTTCATGTGAATTCCCCTTCAGTCAGGATGGTCACGCGCCCCCTTTGAGCCCATGACCTTTCAATCCTCTAAAATTTGTCCTTGCGGCTGCGCATCTCGGCAAACACATCCACGTCGCTCGCATCCGTCATATTCAATGTACGGCGGATCTCGGCCGAATGAGGCCGCAAAAACGGATTGGTGCGCTTCTCCAGGCCGATGGCGGACGGGATCGTCGGTTTGCCCGCGGCGCGCAACGCCTCGACATCGCGCATGCGGGCGGCGAGGTCATGATTTCCAGGTTCGAGGGTCAAAGCGAAACGGCCATTGTTGAGTGTGTATTCGTGACCGCAATAGATGCGGGTGGCATCGGGCAGCGCCATCAGTTTCGACAGGCTGTGCCACATCATCCCCGGCGTTCCCTCGAAGAGCCGGCCGCAGCCCATCGCAAATAGCGTGTCGCCTGTAAAAACCGCGCCCTCAGCTTCGAAGACAAAGGCAATGTGGGCGCGGGTATGGGCGGGGATTTCGAGCACACGCGCAGCGTGCGAGCCGAGCGCAAAGGAGCTGCCGTCTTCGACGCCCTCGTCCATCGCCGGAATTCGCGCGCGATCTTTCTCCGGTCCGATCACGCGGGCGCCATACTTGGATTTGAGCGCGGCATTGCCACCCGTGTGGTCGGGATGGTGGTGGGTATTCAGGATGTGAGTGAGTCTCCACCCCCGCGATTCGAGCGCCGCCTTGACGGGCGGTGCTTCGGACGGATCGACGATGGCGCAGAAATCCTCGTCCGGATCGCGCACCAGATAGGCGTAATTGTCGCTGAGGCAGGGAACGAGTTCAATTTCAAGCTGGGCCATGCGGATCCTCCATCAGGGTTATGTTAGCAACCTCGGGCTAACAGTTGAACCGGACAGAAGTTGGGTTTAGGCAGTTCGCATGCAGCCCGGTTCGAAGGATCCGCAGTCCTTTTACGAGGAGCCGATCGGGCAGATCGCGCGGCGAATGATCTCCCGGCGCATCCGGCTGGCCTGGTCCGACATGCGCGGACAACGCCTCCTTGGTTACGGTTATGCGCTTCCCTATCTCCGCTCTTTCGCGGGCGAGGCCGAGCGCATGGCGGCTCTGGTTCCCGCTCAGCACGAGGTCGGCGTTGGCGACCTGCGTTATGCCGTTCAGGGCGAGGAGGATGCGTGGCCTTTTGTCGATTCGCTCTTCGACCGCATCCTTGTGGTGCATGGCCTCGAATGCGCCGAGTCGATGCGCGTTTTCCTCCGGCAGGTCTGGCGCGTGCTGACGCCGGGAGGCCGGCTTCTCTGCATCGTACCAAACCGCGCCAGCCTTTGGGCGCAGATCGAGCGTTCGCCTTTCGCGTATGGCCGCCCGTTCAGCCGGGCTCAGCTTGAAAAGCTCATGCGCGATTCCATGTTCGTACCCGAGAGATGGGACACCGCGCTTTATTTCCCGCCGAGTCCCTCCCGCCGCCTGGTGCGCAATGGCACCGCCTGGGAACGCGCAGGGCGTACGCTATGGCCGCGCCTGGCGGGAGTTCATATCGTAGAGGCGAGCAAATCGCTCTACGCAATCGCCGCGCCCGAAAAGGTCCAGGTTCGCAAGCGCGTGCTCGCGACGATCACTCGATAGTACTGCTTTCTACTATTCTCACATATCGGCTGCCACGGCATGGCAGCCATGCGCTCACGGCTTTGTGACAAAGCTTTGCATGCCGCCAAAGCTCCCTATCTGCATGACTGCCGGACTCTGCGCCGGTTTTGCAAAGAGGAGCAAAGTCATGCGTCTTTTGGCTAGTACGATTTCCGGTGCGGCATTGTGCGTGAGTGTCGCACTTGGTTCTTTCCCGGCAAATGCAGAACAGACAGGATCATTTTCAGGGTGCCAGAAGCTCGCCAGCGAGGTGAAGGAGGCACTTGCCAGCAATGCGCAATCCGCGAACTACGACGCGGCCGTAAAGGAAAAGGATTATGGCCGCGATTTCTGCACGAACGAACTGTATGCAAACGGCGAGCAGCACTACGAACAGGCGCTGAAGCTTCTCGACGGTTCGAAAAGCTAAGAATCTGTTCAATGCCGGGTTGCGCGGCAGAGGTTTCTGCGCGGCACGCGTTGCGTTACGACCACTTGGATCGCCATGTCTAGAGCATGGGGCATGGCGGTCTCAGCTTTATTCATACGGCAGCATTTGTTGCCAGCATGAAGATGGCGCCTTCGGCCAGGAAGTTCGGCCCCCACGCAGCGGCTTGCATGCTGCGCGTCTGTCTTTTGTCGTCGAGAGCGAAAGCCCGTTCGACGGTACCGCCGCAGGCCTGCACCAGCGTAAGAAAATCGGCGATCGTGCAGAGATGGATATTTGGCGTTTCGTACCAGTGATAGCCGAGCGCGGCAGTTTGCGGCATTCGCCCTTGGACAAGAAGTGAAAGCCGAACCCGCCAATAACCGAAATTGGGAAAGGAAACGATGGTACGGCGGCCGATCCGCAGGAGATGTGCAAGAACGTCACGGGGCGACCGCGTCGCCTGAATGGTCTGACTGAGAATGACCACATCGAAAACCTGCGAAGGATAGTCAATCAGGTCCGTATCCGCGTCGCCCTGAACGACGGAGAGCCCGCGCGCCACACAGGCATTCACATTGGGCTGCAAGAGTTCGACGCCGCGTCCATCGACCTGTTTGCAACCGACCAGATATTCAAGGAGGTCACCCTCGCCGCAGCCGACGTCGAGCACCCGGGTGCCATTGGGGATCAGCGCGGCGATTGCGGCCAGATCGGCGCGAAGGGGTTTCATGACGGACTACGCTACTCCCGACTGCGCGGCCACAGAATTGAGGAAGCCTCTCACTGTCGCAAACATTTCCGGTTCGTCGAGGAGAAAAGCGTCGTGGCCACGGTCGGTCGCGATTTCGACAAAACTCACATTCGCGGCTGCCGCATTCAGCGCATGTGCGACATGCTTGTTCTCCGCCGTCGGAAACAGCCAGTCGCTGGTGAATGAGATAATGCAGAAACGGGTGCGCGAGCCGCGGAAGGCTTCGGCCAGGATCCCGCCATGATCAGCTGCCAGATCAAAATAATCCATCGCCCGGGTGATGTATAAATAGGAGTTTGCGTCAAAGCGCTCCACGAAAGTGATGCCTTGATGATGGAGATAACTCTCGATCTGGAAGTCCGGTCCGAAGGCAAAGGAAAACGAGTCACGATTCTGCAGGTTGCGCCCGAATTTTCGCTGCAATGCGGCCTCGGAGAGATAGGTGATGTGTGCGGCCATGCGCGCGACAGCGAGACCCTTCGCAGGCCGTGTGCCGTACAACGCATAATCGCCTTTCTTCCATTCCGGATCGGCCATGATTGCCTGGCGACCGACTTCGTGGAAGGCGATGTTTTGTGCGGAATGGCGCGCTGCGGCGGCGATGGGAACCGCCGAAATTACACGATCAGGGTAGCTGGCCGCCCATTGCAATACCTGCATGCCACCCATCGAGCCGCCGAGCACACAGAGTACTCTTTCGATTCCCAGCGCATCGAGCAGCATGGCCTGCGCGCGCACCATGTCGCGGATCGTCACAAGCGGAAAGGAAAGCCCGTAGGGGTTGCCCGTTGCAGGGTCAGTGTCTGCGGGACCGGTTGAACCCATGCAGCCGCCCACGACATTCGGACAAACAACAAAAAAGCGCTCGGTGTCGATAGGTTTGCCGGCGCCGATCATCAGTCCCCACCAGCCGGATTTGCCGGTCACAGGATGGCGACTTGCGGCGAACTGGTCCCCCGTCAAAGCATGGCACACAAGAACGCAGTTGGATTTTGTTTCATTCAGTTTGCCATAGGTTTTGTAGGCCACCGTCAATGGAGCGAGCATCCTGCCGGAGTCGAGAAGCAATGGGTTATCTGCCGGAAACCGGAACTCTTCCCCAACCTCGGCGCCGCTCGTCGGTATGGTCGGCTCAAATTGCGGTTTGGTCGTTGCCGTCACTCGCGAAACATCGTCCCGATATCCACCCGGTTCCGGATGCTAATTCACCGGTTTGCCGTTTCCGCCTTCCGCAGAGCCGGCCCGTGCGAATGGCCGGATGACAAAATGTTACATACAGCTTCAAGCCTGGGTGTCAACGCGACGAGAGGCGGCCTTTGCTTTCCCTGTCGAGACCATTATCAATGCGCCATTCGCTACGGTTCATTTCGGCTGGTGAAGAAGTCGCAGCAAGGTTCGAGCAGAGAAACATGCGCCCCGAATCCTGCGATGAAATGCGTCGCGAGCTGCAAATCGTCGATCGCGATCTCCACGATCTTCTTATGCGCCGCGCCAAGATGGCGGAGGGACAGCCCGGCGGTCCTGCGCCATCGGCATCCATGCGAGCGGCCCAGACGGCCCACATTCTTCGCAGTGTACTGGCGCGGCACTCGGGTCCGTTTCCGTTGCGCGCGCTTGTCCAAATCTGGTGCGACATCGTATTCGCCGGTGATACCGAGACGACGCTGCATGTTTTTGCCGGGGAGGACGGCGCGGGCTTTCGCGATCTCGCCCGAACCTTCTTTGGCTGTAGTTTGCCCATCGTGAGTCACAATTCTGCAACGGCGATCGTTCATGCCTGTGCCGATGATCCGTTTGCGATCGGTCTCGTGCCGGTCCCGGAGAGCATGGATAACGGGCAGGCGTGGTGGGAACAACTTGCACCGACAGGACAGCCCGGCCCGCGCATCAGCCAGTGCCTTCCCTTCGTGCGCAACGATTCCTGTCCGGTGCCGCTCCCGCAAGCTTATGCAATCGGTACGATCGAGCAGGAGCCGACAGGTCGCGACACTTCGATCCTGCGTCTTGAGTTCCATTCGGAAATGAGCCGCGCGAGACTTCAGGGCCTGCTTCGTCAGGCTGGTTTTGACGCGCAAATTCTCGCAGCGAGCCGCGAGGCCTCAAGACCGACGGCGAGCCGGCTGCTCGTGGCCAACAGAGGGTTCGTAGCAGCCGAAGAGGAGCGACTTTCCACAATCGCCAGCCTCGCGGGCGATGTGGTCGAACGTGTAGCGTTAGTCGGTGGCTTCGCCGACCCATTCGATGCGGTTGTTGTATGAGCCCACAGCCTAAACCGGGGATTCTTGAGATTTCGCCTTATGTTGCCGGGCGAGGTCCAGATCCGGGTGGTCCCCCGGCAATAAAGCTTTCGTCCAACGAGTCGGCGCTTGGACCGAGCCCGGCAGCCGTCTCAGCCTTCGAGGCGGCAAGCGCCGACATTGCGATTTATCCCGAAGGCAGCGCGCGTCTTTTGCGCGAGGCAATCGCCAATGTTTACGGACTGGATGCCGGCCGAATTGTTTGCGGCAATGGATCGGAAGAATTGATTGCACTGCTGGCGCGCATTTATCTTTCGCCAGACGATGAGGTGATATTCACCAGATACGGTTTTCTTGTCTATCGCATCGCGACACTTGGCAGCAGCGCGCGACCGGTTGTCGTTGCGGAAGATAATCTCCGCGCGAATGTCGATCACATTTTGGCTGCGGTGACGCCGCGCACGCGGATTGTATATCTGGCTAATCCTAACAATCCCACGGGGACCTGCCTGCCGGCATCGGAAATCGAACGGCTGCACGAGGGTTTGCCCGATACGGTGCTGCTCGTGCTCGATGCGGCCTATGCCGAATATGTGCAGCGGGAGGATTACGAACCCGGCACCGACCTCGTCAATCGTTTCGACAATGTTGTGATGTTGCGCACTTTCTCGAAAATTTACGCGCTTGCCGGTTTGCGCGTGGGCTGGGCATTCTGTCCGCCGGCCATCGCCGATGCGTTGAACAGGCTTCGCGGCGCTTTCAATATTTCGGTGCCTGCACAGCGCACGGCAATGGCTGCATTGCACGATCGCGATCACTTGGCGCGTTCGATCGCCCACAACACGGAATGGAAGATCTGGTTGACGAATAATATTCGGGCGGCCGGAATCACCGTTGGCGAGAGCGAAGGCAATTTTCTCCTTTTGCAATTCGACTCACCGCGCCGGGCGGAGGCTGCGGATGCCTTCCTTACAAAGCGTGGATTTATTCTTCGCCCTGTAGCAAATTACGAATTACCGCATTGTTTGCGGCTTACAATCGGCACACCTGAGGCAAACCGTGGCGTAGGGGAGGCGCTCGCCGACTTCATGCGGCAGGAAACGTCGTGAGCGCGGATTCGCGGCCGCTATTTGGAAAAGTCGCGCTGATTGGAATTGGGCTGATCGGGTCTTCCCTTGCTCATGCCATGCGTCGGGTCGGACTCGCCGCCCATATTGCAGGTTTCGCGCGAGACCCGGAAATCCTGGACAGGGCAAGGAACGTAGGGTTCGCAGATAGCTTGCACGACACGCTGGCCCCCGCCGTTCGCGATGCCGATCTTGTGGTGTTGGCTACCCCCGTGGGCGCTTTTGGCGAACTCGCCGGCGAAATGGCGTTGCATCTGAAACCGGGATCGATCGTGAGCGATGTCGGCTCGGTCAAGATGGCGGTGATCCGGGATGTCTCGCCGCATGTGCCCGCTGGCGTCCATTTCATTCCAGCACATCCGATCGCGGGAACGGAGCAGTCGGGACCCGAAGCGGGTTTTGCCGAACTCTTCGATGGGCGCTGGTGCATTTTGACGCCGCCGCCCGGTACCGACGAGGCTGCTATCGCCACGCTCAGATCATTCTGGCAACGCTGCGGAAGCCAGGTCGAGATCATGGACGCGAAGCATCATGATCTTGTGCTCGCCATCACGAGCCATGTGCCGCATCTCATTGCTTACAATATCGTGGGAACCGCTGACGATCTCGAAGCGGTAACCCAGGGCGAAGTTATCAAATATTCGGCCGGCGGGTTTCGTGACTTTACCCGCATTGCTGCGTCCGATCCGGTGATGTGGCGCGACGTGTTCCTTAACAATCGTGAGGCAGTGCTCGAGATGCTCGGACGCTTCAACGAGGATCTGAGTGCGCTTCAGCGCGCAATCCGCTGGGGCGACGGCGACATGCTGTTCAACCTGTTCACGCGTACCCGTGCCATCCGCCGGTCCATCATCAATGCCGGCCAGGACATCGGTGAACCCAATTTCGGACGCCCGCGAACGAAGCTTTAAGAAAGCCCGTAGCGCCAGATTTTGCCCCGGCAACGCTGCCTAACGTTTTGGCGAGATCATATCGTCGTCATCGCGCCAGATTTCATAGTCGGCGAGGCCCGAGCCCATAAGCATGCGAAGCGCAGCCAGATCGACCGACTCGTCGTCAAGATGGTGCGTTTTGTGAATAAGTGCGAGTTCGCCCTCGCTGTTCAGATACCGGATTTCATAGTTCGGCATTGCAGCGTCCCCGGTGCATTTTGGCACCCCTCACTCGGACAATCATAAACGTAGTAATGCTTCGTGGTAGGAATGTGGCAGCCGGCGGTACGAATTGTCGCAGAATGTCTATATGCGCCATGCGTATACGGATTTAATAAAGCGGTCCGATTGAGCCGGCTGCGGCGCTCATTTGCGGTGATTTGGTTACCCTAAGGCTAACAATTCCCGATGCGACGCTGAGCGAATACCGCCGCGCGGTCCCTGGCCTGTCTTTTGTAAGTTGCACGATTGCCTGCGCCAGCCGTCCCTCAGGTGTTCTCATCATTCCCTTTGCATCAAGCGCGAGCCCGCCGGCGAGGAAGTGGGAGTCATCCAGACCGAGGCTACCGGCTGCATGGGTTTGCACCCCGTTCCAATTCGTCTCGAGCGTATCGAAGCGGATAGCACCATTTTTGCGTCGCCATGCTTCCAGCGCGCGATCCCATATGTCGCCACCTTCGAAAAGCCTGCCGAGGGGGGCTGCCGGCGTAAGAGTTGCCGCAAGTCTGGCGTTCTGAAGGACGGTTCCGAAACCCATCTGAAGCACAGGCGCAAGTTGAATCTGCTCCGCGCTCGCCGCGACCTCGATCGCGTCGCGATCTCGCGCCTTGCGGAAATGCAATTGCAAACGAGCGCCCGATATCTCACGCGACCCGATGCCATTCAGATCAAGGTCGAAGCGGACAAGGCGACGTCCCGACAGGATCGCGCTCGCCATGAGTGAACCGGGAACGAACACGAGACGATGATTGCCGCCATCGGCATCTATCCACGAGACAGTCTGGGTTCCGGCTGCTTCATAGACCTGTTGTGTCCGCCCGAAGGTCAACTCGTGCATGGCGAAGCCATCAGTATGCCAGGAGGCGGACGTACGTGCAGACCTCACCTCGAAAGTTACATTGGTAAGCACCGCGTCGACATTAAAGGGAAATCCTGTGACGGATTCGGTTGCGAAATGCAGTGTCACACCCGGCGCGATTTCATGTCCGTTATGCAGGCGAAACCATGTTTCAAGACCGCCAGAGACGATCTCCCAGCGCAAGGCCGCCGCGATCGCGAGCCCGAGCAGAACCACAAGCGGCGCATAAAGAAACAGCCGGTTCGAATAAGACATTTTTTTCAGGGCGCGCAGCCTGTTAGCGTCCGGATCTGCAAACCATTTCCTGTTATCCGCAGCGCGAAAAGCCGCAGGCAACACAGGTGTCGCAGCCTTCCTGCCGAATAAGAGCGGGGCTTCCGCAACGCGGACATGTACGTCCACGGACTTCGCCCGCGACGATCGCGACTGCCTGTGTGCCGGGGTGCGGCGTTATGGTCTCCCGCGGCGGCATGAAACCGGTAGCAACCAGATGACGCTCGATGACTTCGCCGATTGCCGCCAACAGTGACGGCACATATTGTCCGTTCATCCATTGGCCGCCGCGAGGATCGAACACTGCCTTCAACTCGTGCACCACGAAGGAAACATCGCCACCGCGACGGAACACTGCGCTGATCATGCGGGTAAGCGCGAGCGTCCACGCATAGGCCTCCATGTTCTTGGAGTTGATGAATACCTCGAATGGCCGGCGCCGCCCGTCCTGCTCGATGTCGTTGATCGTGATGTAGAATGCGTGGTCGGAATCGGGCCATTTGATCTTGTAAGTCTGGCCGAGCAGTACTTCAGGCCGGTCGAGAGGTTTCGTCATATAGACCACACCGCCGGATTGCTCATACGAACGCGGCGCCGCAGGCGGCATGACGAGCGGTAGCGTCGGTTCAGAGTCCTGCGCGACCGGTTCTGCGTTGCTTGCTTCTAGCGACTTATCCGGCTCCACCTCGAGCACAGCGCCGCGAATTTCGTTGGGTCGATAGGTCGTGCAGCCCTTGCAGCCGGTATCGAAGGCCTGAATGTAAACATCCTTGAAAGCATCGAATGAAATACCGGTGGGAACGTTTATGGTCTTGGAGATCGAGCTGTCGATGTGCTTCTGTGCTGCAGCCTGCACCGCGAGATGATCGTCGGGCGAAAGAGTCTGTGCTGTAACGAAATAGTCCGGCAGAGCGGCATCGGCGCCAAAAGTTTCGCGGAACCTTGCCCATGCATAATCCGCGACCGTTTCATCCCTTCGTGTGCCGTCCGGCATGAGCACCTTGCGGCCATATGAGTAGGCGAACACCGGTTCGATGCCGCTCGAAACATTTTCTGCGAAAAGCGAGATCGTGCCTGTCGGCGCGATGGACGTAAGAAGAGCATTGCGGATGCCGTGCACGGCGATGGCATTGCGGATTGTCTCCGGCAGTGCACGCACACCCGGCGCTGCAAGATAGGCATCGCGGCGAAACAGCGGAAACGCTCCCTTTTCCTTGGCAATTTCGACAGACGCCATATACGCCGAATGCGACAGCACGCCGAGCCAGCGATCGATCAGCGCAATACTTTCCGGACCGCCATAGCGCGCGCGGCAAAAGATAAGCGCGTCTGCAAGCCCGGTAACGCCCAGGCCTATACGCCGCTTGGCCAGTGCTTCCCGGCGTTGTTCGGGCAGCGGGAAACGCGAAATGTCGATGACATTGTCCAGAAGGCGAACCGCCACGCCCGCGAGCCTCGCAAGCTCCGTCTCATCAAGATGTGCGTCGTCACCAAACGGATTGTGCACCAGTTTTGCGAGATTGATCGAACCCAGCAGACATGCGCCATAGGGCGGCAATGGCTGTTCGCCGCATGGATTGGTCGCGCGAATGGATTCGCAGTAATTCAGGTTGTTATCTGCATTGATGCGGTCGATGAAGATCACGCCGGGTTCTGCATAATCGTACGTTGCGCGCATGATGCGATCCCACAGCGCACGGGCCGGTAAGCTGCGATAAACGCGGCCGCCGAACTGCAATTGCCAGTCCGCGTCATTCTTCACAGCCGCCATGAACGCATCGGTGGCAAGCACCGAAAGATTGAACATGGTGAGCTGGCCGGGCGTACGTTTGGCATCGATAAACAATTCGATGTCAGGGTGATCGCAGGCGAGCGTTGCCATCATGGCACCCCGGCGCGAGCCCGCCGACATGATCGTCCGGCACATTGCATCCCACACGCCCATGAACGAAACAGGACCCGATGCGTCTGCGCCGATGCCGGCAACCGGTGCGCCGTTGGGCCTGAGCGTGGAGAAGTCGTATCCGATGCCGCCGCCCTGCTGCAACGTAAGCGCAGCCTCACGCAAATGGGCAAAGATGCTACCCATGTCGTCGGCGATCGTGCCCATCACGAAACAATTGAAGAGTGTGACGATGCGAGCCGTGCCGGCGCCGGCCAGAATGCGACCGGCCGGAATAAAGCGATAGCCGGCGAGCGCCTCCCCAAAGATGCGTTCCCATTCAACCCGCTTTTCGGGGTTCTCCGCTTCAGCCGTTGCAATCGCGACACGCGTCCAGGTCTCAGGCACATCGCGATCGATCGGCGTGCCGTCTGCCGCCTTGAAGCGGTATTTCATGTCCCAGATCTGGGAAGAGATGTCGTTCATGCGCCTGCCCGGCAGTCTGAGTTCAAACCCGAACCACGTCAAACTTGTTCTTCGAATGTTCTAGTCTATCCGACATCAGGCAGCAAGCCATACCACGCCGAAAATGATCGTCAGCACTGTCAGGGGCGCGCCGACCTTGAAATAGTCACGGAAGGCGATGTTCACGCCTCTCGATGCAGCTTTCTGTACGACGATCAGATTGGCTACGGAACCCGGTACCGTGAAGTTGCCGGCCAGGGTCGACGCCATGGCCACAGTGAGCCACGCCGTCTTGGGATCGTGCAGGGCAAGAATAAACGGCCGGAGTACAAGGACAGCTGGTACGTTGCTGACAATATTGGAGAGGACCGCGGTCAAAACACTCAGGACCGGAACCCGCTCCAGATGCAGCCGGCCGACGGCATCGATGACGGCAGGTGACAGCAGCGACTTTTCGAATCCTGCGACAACGATAAACAACCCTGCAAACATAAGCAGCAGTGGCCAGTCGATCTCGAAATAGATTTTCGTGTTCTTGACGATACGGGTCAGCAGAAGCAGCCCGCCTGCAAGGACTGCGGCTTTGGCGGGTGCAGCGCCCGCAAAGAAGAGAATGACAAGCGCAGCGGCAATGAGAAGTGTTTTGATCATTAATGCGCCATGACAGGCTCCGCGTTCGGGGAGAGCCAGAAGCCGTTCTCGTGTCCAGAATTCAGCCGGAAAAAGCAGAGCAATGAGTGCGGTGGTAAGCAGCAATCCAACCATGGCGATGGGGGAAAGCGCTATGGCAAAACTGTCATAGGGAATTTGTGAAAGACTCCCTATTACGATGTTCTGCGGGTTGCCCGTGATTGTGGCAGTGCTGCCGCAGTTCGACGCCATGGCCAGTGCCAGCAGATAAGGAACCGGATTGCGCCGCAGCCGCCGCGCAACGTCGAACACCAGCGGTGCCAGCGCAAGACAGATCGTGTCATTGACGAGGAAGGCAGAAAAAAAGCCCGAAGCGAAGACGATCGCGCACAGCAGGATCAGCGGATGGCGTGCATGCAAGGCGATCCAGTTGGTGGCCAACCGGAAAAAACCCGAAAGCTTGAGGTTTGCCACCACGATCATCATTCCGAGCAATAAGACGATCGTGTTGCCGTCGATGGCACGAAAGGCTTCAGCCGGGGACAGCACGCCGAATGCCACCATCAGGCTTGCACCGAGCAATGCCGCGCCCGTGCGATCGAGGTGAAACCCCGGCAGCTTGCCGATGGCCAGCACGAAATAGGTACATGTGAATATTACACCCGCCGCAGCAGCGGTGAACGAGCCGGACATTATTCTGTCTCTGCCTCGACTCCTTGCGACAGGGTGTTGCCTTGCAACAGCGCGCGCCCCTCCCGAACGAGATCGGCGGTTGCCACTTCGATACGCTCTTCCAGCACGCGCATGAACGCCTTGCGGCCGAGACCGGGTGCGATCGGCGGCAGAAACTGGAGCACAATGCGGCCCCGCTTTTTCAAAAACCCCGCTGGTCCGGTCCAGAACAACCCCGAGTTAAGTGCAACAGGAACGCATGGGGACTGAAGCTGCTGGTACAAAGCCGCGACGCCAGGTTTATAGTCGGTCGGAGCGTTCACCGTTTTGCGCGTGCCTTCGGGAAAGATGACGATGCTCAGATCGCTTGCAAGCGCTTGGCGAGACGCTTTCGTCATTGTGCGTAACGCCCCGCCGCCGGCCTTGCGATCGATCGCGATCATGCCAACGCGGCGCGCGTACCAGCCGTAGAGCGGCACATTCATCAGTTCCTGCTTCAGCACGAAGACGGGATCGCCGATTACATGAAACAACGCCACAGTATCCCACATGGTCATATGCTTCGAAGCGACCAGCACGGCCTTGTGCGGGATTTCTCCGCGCACTTCGTAGTCGAGGCGAGCGAAAATTCGCAATCCCCACAATACACCGGCGCACCAGCAACGCGCTGCTGCTACGGCACCTCGTCGAGGGAGAAAGAGCGCCGGCAGGAAAGCGATGTGTACCACCACGCTCATCGCGATGAACCAGACGAAGAAAATACCGGAGCGCAGCCAGTTCATAAGTCCGCGGCACGTGCGACCTGGAGCGGCTTCGACCAGTGCCGCGGATAAACCGTACGGAGCGCCACGCTGCCCAGATATTTCGCATATTCGTATTGCAGCGTGCGAATTGCGCCGGGGTCGAACCACCAGCGGCGCGCGGCGACGATCTCGGGAACAGGATAAGGAATCAATTTTATCTGTGGCATTGCCGCCGAGAATTCTTCCAGGCTGCGGGGCATGTGATAATTGGCCGTGACGACAACAAGACTGTGAAAACCATGTACCCGCGCCCAGCCAGCCGCTTCCATGGCATTTCCATGGGTGTTCGTTGCCATGAAGCCCAGGTCCGCGCAGCAATCGTAACGCGCACCGCCATGCAGCAAAGGGCGTAGCAACGCTTTGCTCATGGAGGGATGCACGCCTGAAATAAGGAGTCTCTGGCCGACCCCCTGTTCGAGCAAGGCGACGGCGACGTAAAGACGGTCGTCGCTGCCCGTCAGAGCGACGATCGCATCTGCGCGAACCGCATGCGGCGGAGCACCCGGCAAATTCGCAACAAATATTGCAAAGCCGACAAGATAAGCGGCGACTATCGCAAGGACTGCGCGCGGGACAAATCGGCTTGTAGCCGGACTCTGCGGTGCTTTCACTCTCCCTCCGGGAGCCGCGAACGAACACGAGCCAAGACTTTACCCTGTCCTGCGCCGTTTCAATAGTTCTTGCCAAGGGCGGCCAAGACCGACAGGTGTGCGGTGACGAGCGCAATTAATCCCGTAACCGCTGGCACGGCTAAAAGCCACACCAGATCGGTCGCACCAAGGCCAAGCGGCGGCAGGAACGGTACCGCTTCGATACCGGCTCTTTCGAACCCGCTCATGGCGGCAAATATGCCAGCTGTAACGGCTGCGCCTAATGCCGAGGCCATCAACGCCGAAACGAAGTAATGCCATTCGAAGGCGCGTGCAATAAAGCCTGCGCGCGCGCCCATCTGATGAAGCAACCATACAATATCCTGATGTGCCGCGAGCCCTGCCCGGGTCGCGAAGGTCACGGTCGCGGCGGTGGCGAGCGCGATTAGGGCAAGCACCGCCCATGCCGACCAGATTACCGTGTCCGCCGTCCGTTTGAGCCGTGCAAGCCAAACCGCATGATCGTCGAGCCGCGCATGGGGAGCAACCTGTTTAAGCCGCTGCGCAAGCCGATCGAGATCCATCGTGGCGCCCGGAACAATGGTGGCATCAATGAGGCGGGGCAGGGGCAAATCTGCCAAGGCGGTGCCGCCGCCAAGCCAGGGGGCGACAAGTGCACTCGCCTCGGCGTCGCTGACAAGTCTTACGCGCGAGAGACCGTGCGTGTCTTCCAGGACCGCAAGTACCGATGAGGTTTCACTCTGCAGCGCGGCCGCGGCGCCTTCCCCGGGCAGAATTTGCACCGTGAAGCCACCGACAAGACCCGCCCGCCAGCCTTCCGTAGTGCGGGCTGCCACGAGCGACGCGCAGACGGCAAGGGCTGCCAGAAACCCCATCACAGCTATCACCAAATCGAGTGGTGCGGCGCCCTCCCAGCGCGGCATGATCCGGCCCGGACGCAATGCGCTCATATTCTTGGTGTCCGCATTTCAACGAGCCGCCCGTCGACAAGACGCATCTCGCGCGCCTTGGTCTGCTCAAGCAGTGAACGATCGTGGGTGGCGATCAGCACAGTTGTACCAAGGCGATTGAGTTCCTCGAAAAGGCGCACCAGCCGTTGTGCGATATCCGGATCGACATTGCCTGTGGGCTCATCGGCCAATAACAGATCAGGGCGCGCGACAACTGCACGGGCGATAGCAATGCGCTGCTGCTCGCCGCCCGAGAGCGTCGGTGGCTTGGCCTCGAGCTTGTTTCCGAGACCGACCCAGTCCAACAGCTCTTCGACATCATGCGCATAATTGTCGACTCGTTTGCCCGCCAGGCGCAGCGGCAATGCGACATTGTCAAAGGCGGAGAGATGATCGAGCAATCGAAAATCCTGGAACACCACTCCGATCCGGCGACGCAGGGCCGGGTACTTCGATCGCGGAGTCGTCGCGAGATCGCACCCGAACAGGGTGATCAACCCCCGGGAGGGCGGCTCGGCCAGGTACATAAGGCGAAGCAGCGTAGTCTTTCCGGCGCCCGAGGGTCCGGTGAGAAACGTGAATGAGCCGGCCTCCAGCAGAAAGGTCACGTCGCGTAAGACTTCCGGTCCCGCTCCGAAGCGCATTCCCACAGTTTCGAAGCGCAGCATCGCTCCCGGCCCGTTGCCCGCGACGTTATGCAAGGCTGTTCCGCACATGTCGCAGGCCTCTTGCGCGGCAAGCGGCGATAGAATCGGCGCTCAAGGACAGTAATACAGCGAACGGGCTCTCATGGCGTCCTTCTTGCGGCGCAGCCGGGCTTGGGTCATTTTCGATGGGCATGATCCTCACCTGCCCTGAGTGCCAAACACGCTATCGCGCGGACTCCACGCAATTTCCTGCCGAAGGCCGCAGGGTCCGGTGCGCCAAATGCACTCACGTATGGCAGCAGATGCCGCCGCCACCGGAGCCGGATCCCGTTCCGTCGATAGGCCTTGGCGAGGCAACATCTGCGGAGGCCACGTCCCTACGGTCAGTTTCTCCGGCGGCGTTGCAGGAGAGACATGTTTCCGAAAGATCGCTCGCCGACCGGCTGGGGATCCTCGTCGGCTGGCTTTCATTGGGGGCGATCATGTTCCTGATTGGCTGGACGGGTTTCCGATTTCGCGAGGAAATCGCGACGATGTGGCCGCAATCATCCTCACTCTTCGCCACATTCGGAGTTGCCGTGAATGCGCAGGGCATTGCGATCGATGCCTGGAGCTATCGCAACGAAATGGAAAATGGTCAGCCCGTCATGGTGGTGACAGGCAAGCTCGTCAACAGGTCCGCGCATGAAATGAGCATACCGGCGGTGCAGGTAACATTGACCGATAACAACGAACGCGAGCTCTATCACTGGACCTTCAAACCGCCGCAGCCGACGCTCAGCCCGGGGCAAAGTCTGGGTTTTTCCTCTCGTCTGCCGAACCCACCTTCGGCCGCCCGTCATTTGCAGCTGCGTTTCGCGAGTCAGGATTGACGCGGAATCAGGTTCCCGTCCTGTTCTCAGAAACCGAGATTCGTGCGCGGGTCACCCAGATCGCGTACGCAATTGCGGCGATGGACGACGTGCCGGAAATTGCGCTGCCAATTCTTGTTGGCGGGTTTGTATTCGCTGCGGATCTTTTGAGGGCGCTTCACGCGTGCTGCGTTTCACTTCCTGTGGAATTTCTGCAGCTGCAATCCTATGGCGACAAGCGCATGGCCCGGGGTGAAATCCAGGTGCTGATGGGGCCGGGACAAAACATCCGCAGCCGCCATGTGCTTCTCATTGATGGCGTGCTCGATCACGGTCGTACGCTGGCCAGAGCGCGCGATCTTGCCGTATCCGCCGGCGCGCGCGCCGTTACCTCCGTAGTGGCTATCGACAAACGCCGTTCCGGCGCACTCCTGACGGCTGACTTCGCCGCCTTCACCCACGTGGCTCACTTTGTGGTCGGCTATGGCATGGACGATGCCGGCAAACTGCGCGCATTACCCTACATTGGCGCGGTGGGGGCCAACCTAACGCAGGAATAGGAACGGCAGGGACTGGTGTCAGTGCATCCTCAAGATCAGCTGCAACCCGTCCGATCCCAAAACAAATGCGAAGGCGCAGGAAAACATAGCGCCGAACATCACCGCAATTGTGAGCAGCGTGGCGAGCGTATCGCCCGCTCCCGTGCCCGCAAAATGATTCCAACGGTTACGGAGTTGCGTCCCAAATGGATGATTGTTTGTGTTTGTTTCCAATGTCGGGAGCGACCATCTACCCGCCACAACGGGTTACAGAGGTACGGACGCGGCCACAATCAGGCACCGTCTTACAACCCGAAAATTGCGAGCCAACATCGGGCTTCGCCCGACATACGGCACCGCAAAGGCTGTATAGGTTAAGCATATCGGCGGCGGGGATGGGACTTACGTCCCACGGTGGCCCCCCAAAATTGTTACCCCGCCGCCGGTCTTCGAGCCAGGAAATGCGGTCACGGATGGAATGTCCTTCTATTCAGTGATCCGCCGCCGTATTTTTGCTGGAGTTGCATCACACGGATTCGCGACGGCGGCGCATCCATACGGCTGCAACGAAAAAGGCAGCGCCCAGAACCATCCCGATCCACAAACCGGGATTTGTAACAAACCCCAGCGGATTCATTTGCGGAAAAGGAAAGCCGCCCTTCAGGTGTTCGTGATAGACGAACGCAGCCGGGAAACTGCCGAGCAAGCGAGATTTCAGCACCTCAGAAACATAGGATGTATCAAAGGCAAGCTTCTCGATCAGCGCAAGGCCAAGCGGCGGCAATACGGCCCAAAGGAACGGCGCGCGTTTTGCCCAGGATGAAACAAGCAGCAACCAGCCATAGACGGGCCAATACCAGAACGACAGCGTTAACAGTCCGTAGAAGACTTCCATCCATATCTGCGGGAGGGGAAGTGCTGCCCAATAGGTTCCTGGGGCATGTCCATTGGCGAGAAGAACTGCCGTCGCGAGAAGAAACATGACGAGCTGCGTTGCGACGATCACGACGAAGGCGATCAGAGGTAAAATCACCAGTGGTATCAGAATTTTGGCGAGCAGCGCCGTCAGGTCCGAGACCGGCATGGATTTCCAGAAAAGGATGCTGCGATCCCGCCGTTCGTTGTGCAGTGTGCCCAGACAATAAAACACACCGACAATGATCGACGTGGCGATAAGCGCGACTGCCGAGATTCCGTAAGGAATCATATGCTCCAGCATCTGCTTTTCGAGCGACCGGTTCGTCGGCTGCCAGAGCTTGTATGACGAGTGCGCAAGCCCCATGACGAATCCGAACAGGATGAGCCCCGAAACGGCGAGCGGCGCATATCGGACGGCGCGATGCTCCCACAACTCACGGCGCACTGACCAGTTAAAAGGGCGCGTTGGATTTGTCGCCGTTTGCACCGTGCTCTGAGCGGCGGAAGGCGATCCGGCCACGGCGTTAGTTTGCATGCTCATGCTGCCAATGCTCCTTGCCGTGGTGCAGAAATGTTGCCGATGACCGCGACGAAAAGATCGCTGATGCTCGGGGTTCGCAGGTCGCCGAGAGCGGAGAGTTGCGTGCGGTCGGCATTGTCGAACAGGAAAACTACTCGTCCAAAGGCCTGCCGCTCGTAGATCGGCTTGAGCGACCGGGCAGCATTGGACTGTTCGGGATGACACGTCAGTTCGGCGTAACGCGCCTCGACGGTATCCATGCTGCAGTCGAGTACGATACGGCCCTGGTCGATGAACATCAGGTCGGTCAGGATGTGCTGCACCTCTTCGACCTGGTGCGTCGTCACGACAATTGTGCGGCTGCGATCGAAATAATCATTCAGCAGCGAGTCGTAGAACTGCTTTCGGTAGAGGATATCAAGACCGAGCGTGGGTTCGTCGAGTACCAGCAACTTCGCGTCGATTGCCATGATCAGCGCAAGGTGCAGCTGGGTCACCATGCCTTTGGAAAGTTCGCGGACCCTGCTCGTGCGCTTGATACTGGTGCGCGCAAGAAACCCTTCTGCCTTGGCGCGATCAAAGCGCGGATGTACGCCTGCCACGTAATCGAGGGCCTGTGAAACGCCCATCCAGCGCGGCAGCACCGCCACGTCGGCGATGAAACAGACTTCGCTCATCAGAGCATCACGATCCGCCCACGGATCGCGGCCCAGCACCTTCAGTTCGCCTTCGTAGGGAAGAAGTCCGAGAATTGCGTTGAGAGCGGTGCTCTTGCCGGCGCCGTTCGGCCCGATCAGGCCGAGAATGCGACCGGATTCGATCCGCAGGTCGACGCTATCCAGCGCGACGGTTGTTCCAAATGCTTTTCTCAGTCCGTGGGCTTCGATGCACAGCATGGGATCACCGCTTTCCTGCTTGAGCCGGCGCGACGCCGGCAGGTATGCCGGCGGCCAGCAATTCATCCGGCGTAAGTCCGAGGCGCCTGATCGTCTCGCAAATCTGCGGCCACTGTATCTTGAGGAAATTGTCCCGTTCTTCGCGCAGCAGGGCATCGCGCGCGCCAGATGTAACAAACATGCCAAGTCCTCTGCGTTTTTCCACCAGTTCTTCGTCCGCCAACCCCTGATAGGCTTTCAGCACGGTAAGCGGGTTTACGCGGTTTTCCGCCGCCACATTGCGCACCGAAGGCAGCGAATCACCTTCCTTCAGCACACCATCGAGAATCATTGCCACGACGCGATCGCGAAGCTGGCGATAGATCGGCTGGTTATCGTTCCACTCTCCATCCATGCGTCAAACCGCCTTGAGAAGATTTGTTGTTCCGCCTTGGCCGGAGCCCTGCCGCACCATGGTCCACACCACGAGGGCAAGACAGTAGAAAACAGGTGCGCCGGCGGCTGCCGTAATCAGGTCAGCCAGGAAGGGCGCGACAGCTGCGCCGATACCTGCCATGAGCAGCATCGATACGAGAAAAAACTTTCCCGCAGATCCACGTATTTCCATGTTCACACCGCCTCCAGACGGTTTGTTTGGCTGGCTGAAGAGACAAAGGCATGAAATGACTTCGTCAGTCTTGTGCGACCCAGCCAGAAGAACATCAGCACCAGGGGTGCGAACGCCGGAATGAACAGCAGCGGCGAGCCGCGCATGAATTCGGGCATTACCTTCTGCTGTCCAAGGAAGAATGAGCCCGTGGCTATGGCGAGTGCCGTGAACATGCGCCACAGGTGACGTGCGATGCGCTGCGGTCCGGCGATGCCGCCACTGACAAGGACTTTGAGGTCGCTGAGTGCGGCGATGCCGCCAACTATCACGAACAGATAGAAGGACTGCGGCGGAACTCCGTCGACGGTGTGAGTCGGGCTATGGGCGGCGAGTTGCATGAAGAAAATGCCTGCAGCCGCGACACAGGATGCAACTAGCAAGCCGCCGAACTCGACAGCACCTGCCTGCCGCGGGCTTCGGCGCAGCGTCAGCCAGCCCGTCAGGACGAGATAGAAGGTCAGGATGCCCGCGATTGTCGAAGGCCGGTCATTCAGGAAGGGGGCAACAGCGGCGCCAACTCCGGCCATTGCCAGCATCGAAAACAAAAACAATTTTCCCGCGTCCTGATGAAGCTTTCCGCCTTTGCGCGCAACGGCCGCGACTGTACCCGACATCATTCCCAGGGTTCCGCCGCCGATATGCAGCACCAGCAACGTGTCCGCTGCGGCGAACATCCAGTTGGGGCTCCCTGCCGGTACGTGAAGAATCACGGGACTTCTCCGTCTGGCTTTGCCCTTTCGAGGCGCGGCTTGTTTCAGTGACGGTGATATAGTTGACTATAACACTATCGTCAAGGGATATTATTGGCGTGGCGCGACCAAGGATAATTTCCATCGAAGGCACAACTTTTAGTTGTTGTGCTTGGTATATGATAGTCCCTTCGCGTCGTTGGCCGAGTTTATGTCACACGGGGAACCGCAGGTTTCGGAATTGGCGCCAGTTGTGGAACGAAGGCGAGGGTTCAGTCGGTCCTACTGAATCCTCTCGCCCACGACGCTCACGAAAATGTGAGGGCGGCTGTTTGCCTGGTGCAATTTTTGTCGTGAAGCCGACTACCCTCAATAGGTCCGAGGTGACGTCGCTAATGAAACAGGTCGAACAGGATCAGCAGGCGATAAATCACCCATGCCCAAAGCACGATTCCAAGCAGAATCGAGACGGGGAGCCACCAGTCGGGTCGCGGAAACAACTTCTGCAAAGCGGGTGTAATATTAACCCATCACCTCGCCCAAATCGCGCGTCTTCTGGCGATTTGGTTTGCAGAATTGGTTAATAATATACTTACGATTACAGCAGTCCGCTCTAATGGTTCAAACTCGATGCCCGCGGTGCTCGGTGTGTGACTTAGAAGGTTTCGGATGGCTTCGCGGGTTAAGCGCGCTCGCCGCACTGCATGCCGATTGTTTCCGGATCCGGCGTTCGTGACCGTTTGTTTGTGCGTGGCGCGATCTTCTTGCGTATGTAACCCGTGCCCATCTCCATCAGGGCAGCGAGTCTTAGCCAACGATCGGCCGAGCGTAGATAGGCCGCACGTAACGAGGGCAACGGCGTTTCCGCCGCGTCGGTCTCCGCCGTCATGGCGAGAGTGCGATAGTGCCTGGCGCGTTCGGCAGGCGTTTCTCCAAAGGACTTTTGAAACATCGGATTTGTTAATCCAAAAATTCGAAGCGGAGAACGCGGAGCCGTCACTGCAAGTTCCGTGTCGGAACCGAATTTCCGCGAGGCGGAGCGATATGTGCGGTTTGACGATCCCATGCTTATCAAATGATCGGCCGCCTATGGCGCGTCAGAATTCCCGCAGCAGCCGATCAATATAGTCCAGCTCCTGCTTGGAGCGGCCGGGTTGCGCAGCGCGCCGGCGAAGCTCCTGCAGGATTTTTCGAGCTCGCTGAATTTCGGAGGCAGCCGGTATCTTGGTTTCGCCGCCCGTTCCGCCGTTTGCTCCAGTGGACCGACCTAGTGGATCCTGGCCTTCCTGCCCCGGGCCGTTCTGGTTCTGGCTGCCCTGTTTCATCATCTCCTGGGCAAGCTGGCCCGCGGCCTGTTTCAGGGATTCGAGTGCGTTTTTCTGGGCGTCGCTTGCACTGCCGTAGTCCTGCTTGCCGAGCGCGTCATGCGCATCACCCATTGCCTGCCCGGCATCGCCGAATTTGTTGCCGTCTGGAAGCTTGTGACCATTCAGTCCCTTGAGAAGGCGATCCAGGTCCTCCCGTAATTTTCCCTGCTGCTCCGCAAGACCCCTCGCACCGCCATCCTTCGGATCGCCTGCGCCTTCGCCCTGGCGCAGGGATTTGTCGAGCAGCTGGCGCTGCCGGCCGATGATGTCCCCAAGCCCCTGAATTGCGCCGCCGAGCGCCTTATCGGCTTGGCCCTGACCGCCGCCGGCACCCCCCGGATGCATGTTCTCCAGCAGATTTTGCAGCATCGAGAGCAGTTCCTGCGCCTTCTCGCGTGCGCCGGTCTGGGCAAGCTGCTGAATGGCTTTCAGCATCGCCTCGATGTCCTTGGGCGTAATGACTTTCGCGTTCTTGGGTATTTGCCCGCCCGCATGTCCACCATTTTGGGCGAGGGCGCGAAGATAGTTTTGCAGAACCTGCTGGTAGCGCTGCATGAGCGACTCGATCACGCTCTGCGGCGCGCCCTGTGCGAGCGCCTGGCTCAACAGCTGCTGTATAGCGCGCAACTGCGCGGCAGCGTCGAGCAAACCGCCATGTTCGAGCGCGGTCGCGATCTGCCAGAGCATATCTTCGGCCTGGGTCACGTCCCGTGCGTCGCGGGCATTGTGTAGCGTCCAATACGCCGTGCGCAGGCCGAGATAGATGTTGCTCTGATTTACGTAGAAGCGTTGCGGCGCGATCGTGAGTGCGTCGAGGATTTCTGCGACACGACCACGCGCCTGCAGACCATTCATCGCAAGCGTCTGGCGTTGCTCGACAAGCGCCCGCGCCAGCGGATTGGTGAAAATGCGCTCGGGCAGGCGCATGAACATGGGCTTGCTGCGACCTGTCTGACCCGTGGCGTCGCGAGCTTCCAAAGTAATCTGGACATCAAGTCCGGCAAAGGGGTGCGCGGTCAGATCGCGATAGAGTGTCTCTGAGATCGTCCTGGCGGATGCGCCCGGCAGCGGCAGATCAATCGCCAGACTGGCGTGGTTGTTTCGCGCAACGGGTCGAATGATCGCGCGCGCGCTGACGACACCGTAGTCATCGCCTGCAGTGTAGGCGATCTTGAGCGCATCGCGTTCGGTGCGACTCGGGCGCGCCGAGAATGCAATAACCGGTGGCTGGTCCGCGATTGTACGTATTCGCCACCCACCCAGTCTCTGACCTGCATCACTGATACTCACGCGCGCGTCTTCAGTGAGTTTGACGCTGGTGCCCCAAGCGCCGGACTGTCCTGTAAAGTCTGAAGTCCCAGCGGCGGGTTCGGGATAGGATTGCAGATGCGGCGTGATGCGACCGCCATGCACCCGCAACACGAGTTGCGAACCCACGGGGACGGAAACCGTCACATTCGAACCCGGCCGGAGATAAAGCGGAGCCCAGCCCGTATAAGCGGGCGGCGTAATCCACGCATCAAGGCCGGCGATAGGCGCACCCGCGCCCTGATCGAGCGAGAAAGCAAGCGCGAGCCGCCTCTGCCAATCCGCGCCTGCAAACAGCAGCGCAGCACAGAGCGCAAGCAGCACGATGTAACGAAACGCCCAAGGATCCTTCGCAGCAAGGCCCGGCGCGGGTGGTGCGATTTTCAGGCGGCCAAGCCGTCGGAGCAATTGGACAATGTGGGCACGCCACAGAGCTTCTGCGAAGGTATCGCCTGCCCCGGCGACAAGCCGATCGTTGCGTTCGGTGATTGGCCTGTGGGTGAGCGCACTATCGCGCTCGACGCGGCGCGCGGCTTCTTCCCAGGTCGGTGTTCGCCAGTTGCGAAACTCGCGGTAGAGCGCGTAACCGGTTCCCACGATCACCGCCAAGAACAGGAGCGGTCGCAGCGGGGCAGGAAGGACGCCCGTTATTCCGATTAGCGTTGCTGCGATATAAAGACCGACAATACCTGTAGCCGGCCATAGGGCCGGCCAGATGCGCTCCCAGCCGAGCACGACCCGAGCCAGAGCGATGTAGCGCTCATGACGCTCAGTTTTCCAGCCAGGCCGGGAGGAGATCGAGTCGTGCAAGTTCGTCATTACGCATCCGCGGTCGCACTACGCTCCACTCGCTCCCGCGGACCAGCACTTCGGGAGCAGGCGGTCTCGCATTGTAAGCGGAAGCCATCACCGCGCCATAGGCGCCAGCTGTGAGGATAGCCACCAACTCGCCGCTTTTCATGCGCGGCATGTTGCGGTCACGCGCGAAAAGATCGGTCGTTTCGCAAACCGGACCGACGATATCATAGGTTTCCGTGGAATTGTCCGCGGCGTCCTTCGCAACAGGCACGATTTCGTGATGTGCATCATAAAGCGCAGGGCGGATGAGATCGTTCATACCCGCGTCGATAATCAGGAATGACCGCGCTTCGCCGCGTTTGACATAAATGACCCGCGAGAGAAGAACGCCCGCATTGGCAACGATCAGGCGCCCGGGTTCCAGAATCAACGAAACACCCAGCCGGGCGCCTAGCCGGGCGATCATTTTTGCATAGACAAGTGGATCGGGAGGTGGCGGCTCCGCAGGGCCATAGGGCACACCCAGACCACCGCCGAAATCGGCGCGGCTTATTTCATGGCCGTCCGCGCGCAATTGTCCGATCAGCTCGGCAATTCGTTCGAACGCCTGTTCAAAAGGTTGCAGGGAAGTAATCTGACTGCCGATATGGACGTCGACGCCGACGACTTTCACGGCAGACAATGAGGCGGCAAGCCGATAGGCATCACGCGCACGCCTCCAGGGAATTCCAAATTTCACTTCCGAAGTGCCCGTGGTGATCTTGGCATTCGTCAGCGCATCTATGTCCGGGTTGACGCGGATCGTGACGGGTGCGGTCTTGTCGAGAGAATTTGCGACTTCGTTCAGTGCTTCGAGCTCGGGTTCGCTCTCGACATTGAATTGATATATTCCTGCCTCGAGTGCACGGGCCATTTCGGGCTGCGTTTTTCCCACCCCCGAAAAAACGATCTTCCAAGGCGGAATTCCCGCGATCAGCGCCTTCTCAAGTTCGCCGGACGAAACCACATCCGCGCCCGCGCCGAGACGCGCAAGCGTTTTTAAAACGGCGAGATTGCCATTTGCCTTTACCGAATAGGCGATCAACGCGTCGGCAGGAAAAGCGGTGGCGAATACGTTGTAATGACGTTCGAGCGTGGCGGTGGAATAGACATAGGCAGGTGTGCCGGTTTCTTTGGCAAGCTGCACAAGATCGACATCCTCGGCATGCAGCCGCCCATGTCGATACGTGAAATGGTTCATCGCGAGATAGGGCTCGGCGGCTGGGAAGGATCACGCTGGTCGCGCGGTGTTGGCTTGCCGTTCGGCATCAGCAATTCCGTTTTGGTTCCGCACGCTGCGATCGGCATGACGAGTGCGGCTGCGACAAACAGCTTCAATGCTGTTGTGACACTGAATGCTCTGCACAGGGCATCCCCGCGTCTTTGCAAGAACAACTTTTTCGATTCGCCGATCACGTCAGTTTCTCTCGCCAATATTGGATTTGCTCCCGCACGCGCACCGGCGCCGTGCCGCCGAAACTTTGACGCGAATTGACCGAGGCGGCAACCGAAAGCAGGTCGAACACGTCGGACGTGATCGCGGGCTCGATCTTCTGCATTTCAGCGAGCGGCACCCGCTCCAGCGCCAGGTTCAATTCCTCGGCCCGCTTTACGACCTGGCCGGCAACGCGATGCGCCGTGCGGAAGGGAACACCTTTAATCCGCGTAAGCCAATCGGCAAGGTCCGTTGCTGTGGGGAACCCGGATTGCGCACGCATCCGCATCCCCTCTGCGTTCACGCTCCAGTCGGAAACCATGCCGCTCATGGCTGCGAGGCAAAGCTCCAATGCGTCCGCTGCAGCAAACAGGTTCTCTTTGTCCTCCTGCAAATCCTTCGCATATGCGAGTGCCAAGCCTTTCATGACTGTTGCCAAGGCAACGAAATTGCCAAGCACCCGTCCCGTTTTTCCGCGGACAAGCTCGGCAGCGTCGGGGTTGCGCTTTTGCGGCATGATCGACGAGCCAGTGGAAAAGCCGTCGCTCAGTTTCAGGAAGTTATAAGCGGGCGACACCCAGAGAACAATTTCTTCGGCGAGCCGGGACAGGTTCGTCGCGGCTATGACGGCCGCGGAAAGAAATTCCAGTGCGAAGTCGCGGGCCGATACAGCGTCGAGCGAGTTGCGCATCGGCTGTTCGAAACCCAGTGTCTGTGCCGTCAAATGCCGATCTATGGGAAAGGATGTGCCGGCCAGCGCCGCGGCACCGAGAGGGCACTCATTAAGCCGCCTGTGGGCATCGGAAAATCGTCCGCGATCTCGCGCCAACATTTCGATGTAGGCAAGGCAGTGATGGCCGAAGGTGACGGGTTGTGCGGGCTGCATATGCGTGAAGCCCGGCATGATCGTTTCTGCATGCGATTCGGCCTCGGCGAGCAACGTGACTTGCAGGGAGGCAAGAGCCCCGTCGATCCGCCTGCAGGCCGCACGCGTCCACAGCCGCAAATCAGTGACCACCTGGTCGTTACGCGAACGCGCTGTGTGAAGGCGGCCGGCTGCATCGCCAACGATCTCCGCCAGCCTGGATTCGACGTTGAGATGAATATCCTCGAGCTTGCGGTTGAAGACGAATTTTCCAGCGGCAATTTCGGCACCAATCCGGTCCAGTCCTTCGAGGATCGCGCCGCAGTCCTCGTGCGAAATGATACCCTGGGCCGCGAGCATCTCGGCATGCGCACGCGAGCCGGCGATGTCTTCGCCCGCCAGCCGCTTGTCGAAATCGATGGAGGCGTTTATTTCCTCCATCAACGCGGCGGGGCCGTGTGCAAAGCGGCCGCCCCACATCTCGTTCGCACTCAAAACGGAATTCCGTGTTGCGCAGTCACCTGCTTGCGATCCTCGCCATCGTCGCGGCCGCTTTGGCTGCCGTCGCTCTATATGTGATCCCTTCAAGGCCTGTCCACGCGAACAGCAGCGTGCCGCCATCGCTTTCCAAGCTGGTTCCCGACGCGAAACCGAAGACAATCCCTGCCGTGGCGTTTACGGATGCCAGGGGACAGCGGCTCTCGCTTGCCACGTTTCATGGTCATTATGTGCTGCTCAACCTCTGGGCCACATGGTGTGCGCCCTGCGTGAAAGAATTGCCCGCAATCGCCCGTCTTCATCGCGCGCTACCGGGTCTTGCCATCGTCGCCGTCAGCGAAGGCCGCGAATCGGCGGCGGACACGGCCGCCTTTCTCAAGGCGCATGGTGCCGGAGATCTCGGCGTTTATATCGATTCGGATCATGCCTTCCTCGCGGCCTTCGGCGCCTTCGGCCTGCCGCTGAGTGCGCTCGTCGATCCATCCGGTCTCGAACGCGCCCGCGCCATCGGCCCCGCCGAATGGGATGATACCGCAGCCATTGCATGGCTCAAGGGTTTCGTATCGGCAACAGTCAAACATAGTTGAATTTGCGCCGACGTTTTCTTTCATGCCAATCGGCATGAAAGCAATTCAATGCACCCGTTCGCGAGCGAGAAAATCCGAGATCGCCGCAACTAGCTCAAAGGCTCCTTTTGGCGTCATTACCATCCCGGCATGATTGGTATTTTGGATGGTGACCGGGCCGCTGCCGCGCGATGACATATGGGCGAGAATTGCGTACCAGGCAAGCTGTTCAGAACGTCCATTTTGGAATTGTGCCGGTGTCTCGTCAGCTCCACGTTCTTCCGGACGTGAAGACGTCAGAACAAGCACGGGTGTATCGCCGAAATTTTTGACGCTCTCCATCTCGAAGGCCGATTTGGTCATCGTCTCGAGCGTAGCGGAAAAGGCTCTCGCTTGTGCCGGCCGGAATAGTTGCGCCAAATATTCTCCGGTCATCCGGCTTTCGTTCGCGCGGTGGCGCAAACCGCTGATTCGAGCAGCAAAGCGAGTTGCCCCGAAAAAGGCAGCTATCTCGGAAAAATCGCAGCGTATGTCGCAGTCGGGCGCTGCCATTGCCTCTGCCCGCGTGCCGTGAAATTTCTGCAAAATGCCTCTCGGTATTCCCGGCTCCAAAAGAACAAGTGCCGCTACATCGGCGGGATACAAGTTGCGATAGACAATCGCGTCATCCGCGCCGAGCGAATGACCGACATAAATGAACGGCCGCGGTATATGAGCGGCACGCACCACAATAGCGATATGTTCTGCAAGTGCGCGTACGTCATGTGCGTCGCTTGTATCATCGCTCCAGCCAAGCCCCGGCCGGTCGAACGCGCAAACTCGGGCCGATTGTGCAAGTGGCGGCGCGACGAAGTCCCATTCGAACGCGCCAACTGTTGCACCGGAATCCAGTAGATAAGTCCGGTTGCCATGGCCCCTGCAGACAAAATGAACTGCATGACCCTCGACTGAAATCATCTCCGCGGCTGGCGGCGCGTATTGCGCATCATAAGCGTCGCCTGCGAGCTGATAGGCGAACCCTGCAATGGCAAGGGCTGCGACCGCGAGGCCAAGGGACTTCAGGAGGACAGCAAATGCGCGCATAGAAAGGTTAGTCAGCAAATTCCCGATACAAATTGCCCATAATCTGGAACATATTCGTTCTCACGCTTCCTCGGTGATGCCATTTGTCGCAAACTGACAGAGTTCGGCCACGGCTGAATCAATGGCGTCTTTTCGGCGGTTGTCGAGCGGGATGTCCGGCTCCGCCCACAATCCCTTTACTTCAATGCGTCGCTCTGCGCGATGCGCTTTCAGGTCGGCACGCCCGATAAATCGCTCGCCCTCCAGAATCGGCAGCACATAATAACCGTAACGGCGCTTTTTTTCAGGTACGAAGACTTCAATCGCATAATCGAAGCCGAACAGGCGGAGCGCGCGCTTGCGATCCCGGATTGCGGGGTCGAAGGGAGAGAGAAGACGTGCCGGTGTTCGCGATGGCGTAAGTGCTGCGATCTCCGCTTCCACCGAGGGTAGTGCGAGTGCGGTTCGCGTGTTGCCATCGACATTCGTGAAATCCACCTCTACGAGCTGTTTCTTTCTCAGCGCGGATTTCGCCCACTCTCGCGCTTCGGCGAGTTCGATCAGATCGAAGAAATTCGCCAGTTCGCTGGGCGTTGCGAAACCGAGCCTTTGAAGCGCTTCGCGGCACGCCCATTCCACCGTCTGGCGACGTGTCGGCCGCGCCGTGCGGAGCGCTTCGGGTATGACCCTCTCCGCAAGATCGTAGATTTTTTCGAAACCATCCCGGCGCCGAACCGCCAGTTCGCCGCTGCGCCATAAAAATTCCAACGCCGTTTTGGAAGGACTCCAGCCCCACCACGGGCCTACGGCTTTGTCTTCGAAATTGCGTGCGGAGAGCGCACCCTCTCTGCGAACCCGGCGGCGAACTCGCGCGATCACGTTTTCCGCGTCTGCCCCTATCCGGGCGCGATAATCAGGATCGGACAGCCGGGCCCGGGCAGTGCGGAAACGATGATGCCAATGCGGGTAGAATTCCATCGGAAGCAGCGACGCATCATGCGTGATCTGCTCGAACAGCGCCTGATGCTGGTGATGCAATGCGGCGAGAAGTTCGCGCGCATAGCCCGAGGCGCGCGAAAACAGGATCATGTGATGTGCACGCTCCACGACATTGATTGAGTCGAGTTGAACAAAGCCAAGGCGGCGGATGAGGGTTTCGACCTCACCATGCGTCAGGCGATGTGCGGAACGCCCACCCAGTGCGTGCTTTTGGAGAAATAACCTGCGGGCTTCCGCATTCGAAACGATCAGTCGCGGCATGCAGGATTGTTAGGTCGAAAGTTCGACCTCGTCAAAGTACGTGAGCGTCTGCTTGCGCGGTTCAGTAGAAGAACTGCTGCAATTGCGTGACGCCCCCCGGTCCACTGAACGCCCAACCCATGCGCTTGCCTGGATTGAGTGCCGGAGCCGGTTCACCGATTACGAAATTGAACCCCGCAATCGTTTCGACGTAGTTGCCGCTTTCATCATAGACGATGATCGCGCTGCCCGACCCGCTGCAGGCATTGTAGGTTTCCGTGACAAGAAAGAGCTGGTTGACGGGGTCGATGGCAATACCGGTGCCGCTGGAAAGCTGGTCCGCATCGCCGGTGCAGGGCAGCTGGACGGCCGAAATTCCTGTCCGCTTCGCCATGTCGTAGAATTCGACTTGAGCATTCAGCTCTGTATCGGTCGCCGTCACCCCGCTAATCGGATCGATTGCAAGTCCGTTCACCGAGCCCGCATGATAGGGTCCGTTGTTGTAACCATTGAACTGTCTGCTCTTGCCCGTCTTAAGATCGAACAGGAAATTGATTGGTGGTTGCCCGCCGACCGCGCCGTAATCGGGCGACTCGGCTATCACCGCTTTATTGGCGGCCGTGTATTGCCCCAATTGCGGGCCATTTCCCAGGCTGAAATAATTCGGGTCGAGGCGGATGGTCTTGCCAAACGAGTTGGCGCCGATGTCGGAGACGATAAGGTCAGGCAGGTCCTCTTTCTTCAGCTCGATCACATAGACGACGCTGGTGGATGTCGCCTGGTTTTCCGCGACAAGCTTGATATCCACATCCTTCAGTGGAGGCGTCCATTTGGCGTTGAGTTTATTGCCGGTAACGGGGTTCAATACCTGATAGGCGCGGCGCGCGTAAATCTGGCCCTTGGGCGTGATGAAATGCGTGATCAGGCCCACATCGCCGCTGAAAATTCCGTCGGCGCTGTAAGAGTTCTTCGCGGGGTTCTTCGCGACGATGGACTTCGTGATTGTTCCAGCGTCCTGATCGAAGGTTTCCACAGTGCCTGCTGTAGCTAGCACACCATCACTGCCGTTCTGATCAATATCGAAACCGAAAATCTGCTGCCCATCGTCCGAAGTCAGTACTTTGCCGAGACCGACCGGATGTGCGATGCCATTCCCGGCGGAGGCGGGCGATGCGCCGCAGACTGCCATCGCAAATGCCGCCGAAAATGAGAGAATTCTGTTGATGGCAATCGATCTGAATTGCGTCCTCGCAGTCGACATTTATGTCCTCCTCTATCAGGCGCAGTTTTACGGCCGCGAGACAGACGTGCTGCTGGCGCGCTTTATTCCCAAGGGCAGCGAACATTTTTCCCGGTCAGGGCTCGGCCACCGCACTGCCTGGCTTGTGTATGCTCACCCCGCTGCTTTGCCAACTTTGGCGGCAGTTGAAGGGAAAAATCTCCATGACAAGAAAAATAAAACATAGGCGTGGTATGGCTGATCCGGCGGGGGGCAACCGTTCAGCTTGAGGCCTATGACGCACTTTCACTGGCGGGCCGCTATTCGCAGCGAATGCCGGTGCCTGGTCGAATACGGACGACAATAATGCGTTCGTAACGCCAATGGTGGCGAACGGCCGCGTTTATGCGCGGGCTTACAAGACAGTAACGGTATTCGGACTGGGGGGTAATTAGTCGTTTGCTCCGTTCCCTCTCCTCCACATGCGTGGGGGAGAGGGCAGCGGCTTCATTTCAAGATTTTTCCCGCGCTTCATTCAAGTATTTCCATGTGTCAGCCCCATCCAGATGCCGGATGCGTGCCACAACCAGAAACTCGGGTGCCACCAGACGCGCGTTGATGCCCATTCTGTCGCTCGAGTTGTCGACAGGCGCCCAATGCGTGACGCAGCCGCAATTTCTGCAACGATGGAACTCCAGAGTCTTCTCCCCCCACATATAGAACTGCGTTGCATTCGCCTCCGAGACGAAACGGACCTGCGTCGGCGAATAGTACGACCACAGCACACCCTAGCGGCGGCAGATCGAGCAGTTGCAACTGGTCACTGTCTCGGGGGCGGCTGCCAATTCGAGTCTTACCGCGCTGCAGTGACACGAGGCTTCAATCATGGGCAGTAGCTCGCGATCAATTTGCGGCCAATGAGATGCCAGCCGCCTGCAACTTTCTCAAGTGCGCCGATCCTGTTCCATGCCGGCCGCACCGTGTTGCCAGGCTGATGCAGGGCAGCATTGCGGTTACAATTTCCCCTGATTGGCGCTCGACGGACGCCACGCGAATGCCTATTTGGGACTGGCGAAGGAACGCGGGAGAAGCAGTATGGAATTCAGGCAATTGGGGCGCTCGGGATTCCATGTTCCGGCACTGACTTTCGGCACTGGCACTTTCGGAGGCAAAGGCGGATTGGCCGCGTGGGGCGCAACTGACGTAGGCGAAGCGATACGTCTCGTTGATCTCTGTCTCGATCACGGCGTGACGATGTTTGACAGCGCCGATATCTATTCGCAGGGCGCCTCCGAGGAGGTGCTTGGCGCGGCCATCAAGGGGCGCCGCGACAAGGTGCTTATTTCGACCAAGGCAACATTCCGCTCCGGGGAAGGTGCGAATGAGGTGGGGTCGTCCCGCCTCCATCTCACCCGGGCCGTTGAAGGATCTTTGAAGCGGCTCGGCACCGACCACATCGACCTTTTCCAGTTGCACGGTTACGACGCCAAAACACCGCCCGAGGAAGTGCTGTCCACGCTCGATACGCTCATCGAAGCAGGGAAGATTCTCTATATCGGCGTTTCCAATTTCTCCGGCTGGCATCTGATGAAGGCCCTGGCGGTTGCGGACCGTTATGGCCTGCCGCGCTATATTGCCAACCAGACCTACTACTCGCTGGTGGGCCGTGACTACGAATGGGAACTTATGCCTCTGGGCCTCGACCAGGGCGTGGGCGCCGTCGTGTGGTCTCCGCTTGGTTGGGGCCGGCTGACGGGCAAGATACGCCGCGGCGCGGCGCCGCCGGCCGTAAGCCGGCGCAACGTTCAAGCCTCCAACGACATGGGGCCCCCGCTCGACGAGGGATATCTCTACCGTGTTGTGGACGTGCTGGACGGCATTTCCCGCGACACGGGCAAGACCGTGGCGCAGGTCGCGCTCAACTGGCTCCTCCAGCGGCCGACGGTCTGCACGGTCATTATCGGCGCGCGGAACGAATCCCAGCTCAGGGAAAATCTGGGCGCAATCGGCTGGAACCTGTCCGAGGACCAGATGAGAGCATTGGATGACATAAGCCGTAGGACAATGCCTTATCCTTACTGGCACCAACGGCAGTTCGGGGAACGCAATCCATTCCCGGTCAATGTTTAATGACCCGGAAAGGTGGGAAAGCCGGTCGAGCATCCTTTGTATGGTGTCGGACTTTAAAATACCGCCGGCATGCCAAATCAATGTATCATAATATGGCAGCAACACGCAATATTATTGCGCACGGTAAATTTTCGCGCGCGGAATAGTGCTTTTGTGTGTAAGCGCCATTTGTTACTGGAAACGAACTAGTTCATTACGAATGCTTGCGAAAAGTCGAATGTTTCGTTAGCGTTCTTCGGATCAACAGGAATTGCTCCTGTTGGAAAAAACCTCAGGGGGTTTTCATGAGTAAGACTGCACTTCTGGCCGCTGCGGCGGCCCTTGCCCTGACCGCTGGCGGAGCTTCGGCCGCCCAGCCGTCGATCGGCATGCATGGCGCCAAAAAAGAGGCTACCATCCACATCGTGAAAGGCGGGAAGCTGCTCTACAACCAGAACAGCAATTCGAACGGAGACGGCGTCGATTCGCAGAATTTCACCTCCGGTACCTACGCCTCCTACGACAGCTCTGCCGCGGACGATTTCGTGGTTCCCAAGAAGACAACCTGGACGGTTACCGGGGTTGATGCGACCGGTGCCTATTTTAACGGATCAGGTCCGGCCACTTCTGAAAACGTGATTTTCTATGCTGACGCCAAGGGCGTGCCCGGCAAAGCGGTCAAAAAGGGCACCTTCAAAAATCTGAAGGGTACGGATTCCGGCGGCTCGTTCAGCATCAAGCTCGGCAAAAAAGGCATGAAGCTGAAGGCAGGTACCTATTGGGTTGCCGTTGTTGCGAACTGTTCGTTCACTGGCGGTTGCGGCGAATGGGGCTGGTCGGTGAATACTGTCATTCACGGCAACACCGCGGTGTGGCAGGCTCCCGGCGGCGGCTTTGGCGACATCTGCCCGAGCTGGGGTACGTTCGACGAGTGCATTTCGACGAGCGGCGGCGGTTTCATTCCGAATTCAGACGTGATGTTCGATCTGCAAGGCAAAGCGAAGAAGGGCAAATAAGCTCCTTTAACAGCAATGCAGAAAGAGGGCGGCGCAAGTCGCCCTCTTTCGTTTTGAGCTTTATGTATGCGATCCTGTCCCAGGTTTCGTATTAGTTCCGGCTTCGAATGAGCCGCCGAATCGGGCGCAGTTCGTCCGCGTGAATATGAAAATGCATTTGGACCCGCTCGCACTGGCCGCCGCAAACCTCCGTGCGGGAAGAGCGCCGCATAAACCCCGTTTACGACAGATCGCAGATGATATTCGGGCACGGCAGTTCGACACAGCGAAAAGAAGACTAGATAAATGGTTGGCCGCCCATAGCGATGACGTCGAGGCGGTATTGCTTGCAGCAATGCTGGAACTTCGGCAAGGGAAGCCGGCACAAGCAAAGGCGCATTTGTCACGCTGCCTGGAACTCGCTCCTGCTTTTGTTTCGGCTCGAATTGAACTTGCAAAGCTTCTATTCAATTCACACAGCTTCGACGAAGCCCGTGCAGAAGCGGAAAAACTGCTCGCGGCGGAGAACAACAATCCCCTCTTTCGTCAGCTCCAGGCTCGTATTCTCGCGGCTGTGGGCGATGACGACCAGTCGGCTGCGATCTGGAAGCAACTTGCCCGTGAAAATTCGGACAGACCGGAATGTTGGATTTCGTACGGCAACGCCCTTCGAGCGGCGGGACAACGCGAGGAATGTGTGAATGCCTATCGACAGGCCATCGCGTGCAGGCGGTCATCCGGTCTCGCCTGGTGGGGCCTGGCCAATTTGAAGACATACGCTTTCGAAGATGCCGACATCATGGCGATGCAGGAAGAAGCGAAACGCATCGATATCGTACCGGAAGATCGAATCAATCTTCTGTTCTGTCTGGGCAAGGCGCTCGAAGATCGCGGCGACTATGCGAAATCCTTCGAGCATTACGCCAAGGCAAACGCGGCAAGGCGGCAGCACACCGACTACGAATGGAACGAAATCGCAGCAGAGCTTCAGGTGCAGAAATCGCTGTTCACGCGGGAGTTTTTCCGGACCCGCGCAGAAACCGGCAACAGGACCGCAGCCCCGATCTTTATTCTTGGCCGCCCGCGATCAGGGTCGACATTGATTGAACAAATATTGGCGAGCCATTCCGAGGTGGAGGGGACCTCGGAACTGCCCTACATCGCCGACTTTGCGCGACAGTTCCTCGGGCAGGAGTGCCGCGCGCACAATCTCGACTATCCCCAAATTCTCTCAACGGTTGATCATTCGCGTTTCCGTGTTCTCGGAGACGAGTATCTCAGACGGACACGACTTCACCGGAAAACGTATCGACCTTATTTCATCGACAAGAGCCCCGCCAACTACCACCATATCGGACTTATTCATCTGATGCTGCCCAATGCACGGATAATCGATGCGCGGCGCCATCCCGCGGCGTGTTGTCTATCGATGTTCAAGCACAACTACACCGACACGAATTTGCGCCTGGATGAGCTTGGCCATGTATACAGGGATTATGTTTCGCTCACGGCGCATTTCGATCTCGTACTACCGGGGCGCATCCATCGCGTAATCTACGAAGATATGGTCGCCAATCCGGAAACCGAAATCCGGAGGGTTCTTGAATATCTGGGACTGCCCTTCGAGGGTGCTTGTCTGCGATTCCATGAAACGAAGCGGCCCATTCGTACTCCCAGCTCGGAACAGGTGCGTCGCCCAATTTCTGCTGGAGCCGTTGAACATTGGCGACATTTTGAACCATGGCTGGGTGTGCTTCTGAGGAGCCTCGGTTCGGTGCTCACCGCCTATCCAGAAGTACCGGAAGAATTGCAGGGGATGTGATGATTGTTGGCGGCCGGGCTCACGCCCAGCCAGAAAAGACAGTCCAGGTCAGCCTGGCGGTGGCGAGTCGGGGTAATAATCCAACACCGGCCCTAATGCTGTCTTGAGCGGGCCCAGCCATGGCTCGTAATAGACCCACTGCGCAATACCGCTTGAATACAATGGTTGGCGCACTTGCTCGGAGCTTTGCGTCATGACCGTACGGCGATTTTCATGAAAGTGCAGGCAGGCGTCTTCGAACGGAACTCCAAGGTAGGCGAAGAGGTGTCTTAATTCTGTCTCCGGATCGGTAATCAGTCGCTCATAAATGACGCGATGGATGCGCCCGGGCAGAACCCGGTCAAAATGAGCCAGGAGCTTTACATAGTTGGTATAATCCTGGCCGATATCCGTGAGTCGGAACGCGAAGTTCATCCCCTGGAACTGGCTGCGGAAACAGGACCAGCCGCAATCGAGCGGATGTCTGCGTGCGTCGATGATTTTTGCGTTCGGCAGCATCAGGTGAATGAGGCCGATATAGAAAAAATTGCGAAGCGTCTTGTCCGTGAAATGAGGGCGCGGGGTCGCGCGACTGCGACCTGTCACCGCCAGGTAATCTTCGCCGAGGTCACGAAATCCTTCCGCCCCGAGCCGGTCGATAATCTCTGCGTATGCGTTCGCCAACGCGCCCTTGTCCACTGCGTTACCGTTGGCGAAGTGACCGGTAGGAATGTTCTGCTGCGCAAGAGGCCGGAGCAGCGCCACGTCGAGATCGGCGCATTCACCGAGACCGTCGATCTGCGAATGGCTGGAGAGGATTTGCTCGAGCAGTGTGGTGCCGGAACGGGGCATTCCCACGATGAAAATTGGCGCAAAGGAGGTGCAGCCCCAGTCTTGGCGGTCCGCAAAGAATTGGGCGTCGAAAAGCCTTTCGATCGTTAATCTGTTGGTCTCCAGTCGGTGCTCGTCGAAATCGACCTTCAGGCGGTGCAATGCGTTGCCTCTGGCAAAATTTTCAAACGACTTTCCGTAGAGACCGGCGCCACCATACGCTGTACCTAATGCGTGATGCAGGATGGCGCGGTCGTCTGTGGACAGCCCGGACGAGCGGCTCAGAACCTCCATGCGTTCGATTTCTTCAGGCGCGAACCGATACACTTTGAGATTGGCCATTCCTCCCCATGCGGCAACACAAGAAGGGGCAAGCGCGAGCGCTTCGTGGAAAGCGGCAATGCATTCTTCGCGAAATCCCGTATCGCGCAGCACGTGGGCATAACGCAGCCACAGATCGGGCGAGCGCGGGAAGTCCTCCACCAGTTTCTGGCGAAGGCCAAGTGCCTCGGTGTGGCGACCGAGCCATATCAGAACAGTTGCGGCTTGGTCGCGGAACAGGATATTGGTGGAGTCGATCGCGAGCAGATTCTCGAGTTGTCCGAGTGCTCCCTCCATGTCGTGCACCACGCGCAATACGATAGCGTAGTTATATCGGTATCCATTCACACCGGGCGCGAGGGCGACGCATTTCGCGAGCAGTTTTTCGGCTTTCTCAAATCGTTTCGTTCGCCGCGCCACATCTGCCATGAGGTTCAATGCCTCGGCATCATTGGGCTTTTTGGCAAGATAGGAACTCAAGAGAGTCTCCGCAGCCGTAATCTGTCCCTCGGCAAGCGCATCTGCGGAAGCATCCAGCTTGCGGTTTCGCAGCGGCGGAAACAATTTTCCTTTTGCCTCGGCGAATGGATCGCTTTCTCTTGTCGAATTCGCGTGTGCAGAAGCATCTAGGGACGACATTTGCACGCGACCTTTAGCCGGCAGGATTGCGTCGGGAGAAGCTTGTGAATGCCGGCCGTTGAAATCCCTTGCCGAAGCCCGAGAAAGATTCGTTTTCAAGCGCAGAGGCAGAACCGAAATGCGGTACTTTGGGATACAGTTCAAGCACCGCCCCCAGCGCTTTCTTGAGTGGTTCAAGCCAGGCTTCGTAATTACGCCACTGACCCATGCCGCTGCTGTAGAGAGGCTTGTTGACCTGGTCGGCGCTAAGGGTCAGCACCAACCGCTGGTTCTCGTGAAACCGCAGACAGTCTTCTTCGAACGGCAGTCCCACGAAGTCGAGCAGCCGTCGCACTTCGGTTTCAAAGCCGGACACAAGTGTTTCGTAGAAGACGCGATGCACCCGGCCCGGCAAAACCTCGTCGAAATGGGTCATGAGTTCGACATAATTTGAATAGAAGCGGCCAACATCATTCAGATCCAGCGAATAGGAATGCGCGGACTGGAAATAATGTTTGTAACAGGAAAAGCAGCAATCGAGCGGATGCCGCCGGATATCGATGATCCTCGCATTCGGAAGTGCCAGATGGATCAGCCCGATATGCAGATGGTTGCCCGGCATCTTGTCGGTGAAAAGGCGTGTGCCGTAATGGCGCCGTGTTCCGGTAGTTTCAAGATATTCCTCACCGATGAGCCGGAACCGCTCAGCATCAAGTTCCTGCAGAATGGAGGGATAGCCGCCAGTGGGGTCCCCGGGCCGGTCCGGCGCCAGTCGCCGGCCGGCCTCCATCAGGTCGTTGCGTTCGCCCAGCGCTTCGACTTCCGAATGGCTCGACAGGATCTGCTCCACGAGGGTGGAGCCGGCACGCGGCATTCCAACAATGAATATGGGTCCCTCCTTTGTGCAGCCAATTCCGGTCCGCTCGCGAAAGAAAGCAGGCGTGAACAGCGCTTTGGAATGCCGGAGGATTGAATTGCTGCTTTCGATGGCGGAGCCCCGCAGGCTGCGGAGTATTTCATTACAGTGTCGATAATTGTCGAAGGAGGCCTCGTATTGCTGCTGGTCCTCCAAAGCCTTTCCCAGCACGTAATGCAATTTGGCGCGGTCGTCCGGCGCAAGATCGCTGCGCGCGAGTTGTTTGCGCAATTGATCGAGCAGCTCTTCCTCCGCTCGAAATGACTTGATATTTGCGAAGTTGATGTAGGCGTCGACGAATGAAGGCAGCAACCGTAGCACGCGCGCATGCGCCTCCGCTGCCCTCGTATCATTTGCTGCGCGCAGAAGCCTTGCATATTCCAGCCAGAGTCCCGGCCTATCGGTGCAACGTTCAATGAAATTGTCGAATTCGCTGATCGCCGCGTCGAATTGCTGACTCCACCATAGGGTCAGAGCTTTCAGAGACAGATAAAGCACATTGAGAGGGTCCCATTCGATCAGCACATCGATATGCGGCAGCAATCTGCGCAGATCCCGGTGCGCTATACGCATGGTTACAAACCGGAAGCGGGCGGCCGTCAGACAGGGCGCGAGTTCGATACAACGTTCGAGCAACGCTTCGGCTTCGCTCCAGCGCCCGGATTGCAGGGCGATATCCGCAAGCAGCTTGATGGCGCACGCATCGTCGGGATCACCCTGCAGTCGGCCACGAATTAATTGTTCTGTACTTTCGGTCGGGGCGTCGTTTGCAACCTCGACTGTTAAAGCAATGCCGGGCTGTGCATTTGCAATTGCGGGAAACTCAAGCAGGTCGCCAAGCGCGTACCACGTTTCCTTGTCGAAATAATCGAGATCGATCGCCTTCAACAATGCATGCACGGCGTTGTCGTGTTCACCGAGACGCATCGAGGCCATTCCGAGTTCACGCCAGGCCGCTTGCATCTGAGGTTGAGTTTCCGTCAGCGGCTTCAGGATTGCCGCGGCTTCGGCATGGTTCTCCAGCCTGCGAAGCGCCGCGCCAAGCACGTAGGATGCATTGGGGTCCGCGCGATTGCTCAGCAACAGCTTTCGGGCGTGCTCTGCCGCGCTCTGCGGATTTGCACCCAGAAGACGCTTTGCTCCGTCGGAGGAAAGAAAGGGTTGAGCAACTTCGGCACTCGCGCCCGTTACCTTGAAAGAAACCGGTGACGACCAGCCTGCGCCGGCGCTCCATCGAAATGGCCTGTCGCTCAAGATGTCATTTCCTTGCTTGCCACAACCGCAGCGCGGTGCGAATTGCTTCCGCGTGTCGGGCCGCAGTGCGCGGGGATTGTTCTGCCTTTACACTCCATCGGGCGCAAGCGGATAACGGTCCAGAACGGCGCCAAGACTGGTCTTGAGCGGCCCGAGCCAAGCCTCGTAAGGCTTCCATCGCCCGATACCGCTTTTGAAAAGCGGCGTGCGGACCTGGGCGGTGCTGATCGTTCCGACGGCGCGCGTGCTTTCGTGAAAGCGCAGGCTCTGCGCCTCGAACGGCAGTTGCAGATAATCGAACAGGCGCCGGACCACGTTGTCGGGATCGGCAACCAATCCTTCGTATATGACCCGATGGATCCGGCCCGGAAAAATTCGGTCGAAATGATCCATCAGACGGACATAATTCGCGTAAACGTTGCCGATATCGGCAAGCCGGTTGGAAAATGGCTGCCCCCCTGGGAAATGGCTTCTGAAGATCGACCAGCCGCAGTCGAGCGGATGGCGGCGCACGTCGACGATCTTCGCGTTCGGAAACATCAGCGCGATCAGGCCCGCATGCGCGAAATTCCGCAGCCCCTTGTCACTGAAGTGAGGTTTTGTGCCGTGCCGCAACCGGTGCACCGCCGCGATGTAGTGTTCGCCAAGTGCGCGAAAATCTCCGGCATCGAACAGTTGTAATGCCGGTGCGAAGGTATCGAGCAGCCCCTTGCGGAATTCGAACCAGCCGCCGATCCAGAACTCATGCGCCGGACGGCCGCTATCGCGTGCCAGTCTTTCGGCAACCACCGTGTCCAGTTCCGCCAGTTCGCCCAGCCCTTCGATCGCGCTGTGACTTGAAAGTATCTGTTCGACCAAAGTCGATCCGGAACGCGGCATGCCGACGATAAATATCGGCGCCCCCGAACGTGTCCCCCATTCGCTCCGTGTACGGACGAAAGTCCTGGTAAACAACGCTTCGCAATTCCTGCGATGCGTCGCAAGTGACCCCACGTCGTACGCGGAGCCCGCGCGCTGCAGCGCGTTCGCCCTGGCATAATTCTCGAAGGCCTTCGCACGGTGCCGCTCGTCGTCAAGGGCCTTGCCCAGGGCAAAGTGCAGCTCCGCGCGCCCGGATGCCGTGAGACCGGGTTCACACAGCAATTGCTCCATCGCGGCAATTTCGGCAGCTGTGAAACGAAAGGTCTTGAGATCGGAGAGATGCGTGTAGGCCGCGACGGAAGCGGGTGCGAGTTCAATCGCCTTCCGGTAGGCCGCGACGCTTTGATCCGTATACCCCATACTTCGCAGAGCGTGAGCGAATTGCATCCACAACGCGGGGGCCTGCGGATAGTCCTGCGTCAGTCCGCGCCTGAGCGTCAGCGCTTCGTCATGCCGTCCCATCTGACGCAGCAGGGCGGCCATCTGTTCACGGAAAAGAGGATTGCCGGGCTCCTGCAGCCGAACTGTTTCGAGTTGTGCCAGCGCGTCAGCGAATCGCTCCAGCCGGCGCAGAAGAACGGCATAGTTGAAACGATAACCGGCATGGGTGGGAGCCGCGGTCACGCAGCGGGCCATCATCTGCTCGGCGTCCGCGAAGCGCCTGGCGCGCCTTGCGACATCAGCCATCAGGTTGAGCGCGTCCGGATCGTCCGGCCTTCTTTCGAGGAAGCGAATGAGAATGGGCGCGGCAACATCGGCGCGGTCATTGGCAAGTGCGGCGGCGGCGTCCGCCAGAGCGCGGTTTCGCACCTGCGGGAAGAGGCGCTCGCGGGCCGCTTCGATCGGGTCCGCGGCTGAAGCCGACATCGCCACGGCTGGTTTCGGCACCTTCATGGACATTGGCTGGAGGCAATCAGCGGGCAAATGACGGGAGACATGAGGCTGCGAAGCTAGGAACGGATGCGGAGAGATGCAACCACGGGCAGGCTGGCGTGTCGCGCCTTAGCCCGGCTCCCGCTATACTTTGAAAGCCGATTGGCTAAATTCCCGCCGCTGGCACATCCCGTCAGCCGAAATTTCGGAGAACACCCCCTATGAAAATGATCCTGGTCGCGTCGGCCGCGATTGCGCTCGGCGCAGTTGGTTCAATGGCATTGGCGCAGAATGCGCCCCCGAAAATGCCGCCTGGCATGATGCAGGAAAGAACGCCACAGGGCGCGTTCGGCTTCTTCCCGGCCAGCGAGCCGGCCAACAGCAACAGGGTTGGTGTCTTTGTGGCGCGACGGATGCCGGGCAAGCAGCCCGATCTGTATTATTGCTCTTCGCCGGTCGACGCCAAGTCGCAGGACGCGACGGCCTGCAAACACATCGATGGTTTCCCGCCGCAGTGATTGTGACTTCAGACCCCGGCTTTCCCGGCCGGGGTCTTCCTTCCATGTTCAACGCGATGTGCTTTCCGCCATCATCCTGTGGAAGGCCGGTCTGTCGGTGATCCGTGCGGTGTAATCTCTGAGCAGAGGCGTCGCCGCGACCAGCTTCGCCATCATCATGAAATTGAGTCGGCCGCCCAGAAGAATATCGAGAGCCGAGAATTCGTCGCCCAGAAAATAGCGGCGGTCGGCGAGATGCACGTTCAGCACTTCTTCCACTTCGGCTGCCGGCGCCCAACCCATCGCGCCGAACACATGCTTGATCTCGAAGCGGCGGCAGAGCAGCGCCGGCTCCATCACTCCCGGTCGATAGGCGAGCCAGGACAGATATTCGCCCCGTTTGGGCTCGCCCACGGCAGGTCCCAGCCTGTTCTCGCGGTATTTGTCGGTGAGGAAAAGGGCGATGGCGCTTGTTTCGAAAACGACTTCGTCGCCGTCGGTCAGCGCCGGGACCTTACCGTGCGGATGCGGATTGGATGGATCGCGCGCGCCGCTGCCGTCCATTTTGCGATATCCGACCAACTCCGTCTCGAAAGAAACGCCAGGTTCCTCCAGCAGCCAGACGATGCTCGACGAACGTGTCATTGGCGCGTGATAAAGCGTGATCATGACGAGCTCCTTGGAGAACTGCCGCCAGGATAGATGATCTGCATGACAAATTGCCGAGTTTCGCCCGGCAAAGCCGGATCAATAGAAACGGATACCAGGCCGCAACACGAGCTGAAACAGGGCGAGCACCATTACCAGACAGATGAAGGGCACCGCGAGCGATGGCTTCGCGCGCTCCACCCGGTTCGATGGATTTGCGAACCACGCGCCGGGCTGAACCCACAACATGCCGCATATCATCACAATGAGCGGCAGCAGCACGACCTCGATCAGGTCGCGTGGTTCGCGGAACGGAACGAGCAGCGCGACCGCCACAAGCGCGGGAAGCGTTGCGCTCCGGAACACAAATCCCATGCGTGCCGGCCCGCTTGCCGTTTCAACGTCGCTGCCCATGAGCCGCACGAACTGCCGCGACAGCCACAATCCGATGGCAATCATGAGAAGAAACGCAAACAGCGCGAGGGTTTGTTTGGCAACGGCGGACAGGTCCAGATAGTGCATCGCCATGCCCACGTCGTTGGCCGGAACAAATGCACCGATCACGAACTGCGGCAGCGCAAGATAGAACCCCTGATAGGTCATCCAGAACAGGAAAAGCCGGCTCGAAGTTGAGCGATTGACGGCCTTTGCAAGCAACAGCGCAAACAACAATCCGCAGGCGAGGTCCGCGAGCGCGCCGGTTCCCTGCAGAAGATCGGCGAGAGGATTGGTTCCGGTCCAGCTGTGATTGTTGTGAAACAGCGTCGGGTGAAGCCCCGGCGTCAGCGCCTTGGGAATGACAAGGAGAAGCTCCTGCACAAAGAAGACAAGATTGAAGGCAAGCGTGCAGAAAAGCGCCGAGCTTGCGCTCAACCGCCAGTCCCGGAATGACCGCCTATTCAAGCAACGCCCAAACAAAGCCGCGTGTCATTTGGTCGAGGGAGCGCCCGTATGCGCGGCCAGGAATTTCCCCAGCTCCTCGAGCACGCGCTTTCGCGTCTGGCTGACGGAGAGATAATGATCGTCACCGTCGATGCGCACGAACGCGTAGTTCTTTCCCGCATTCCGAAGCGCGGTTGCCATCATCTCGCTCTGTTCGATGGGAACGGTGATGTCCTGTTCCGGGTGCAGAAGCAGCAGCAACATTATCGCTTGCAGCCCGGTTCCGACAGCGCCGCGTTGACGCATTGCGAGCCGCTCGGGCACAGGCCGTTTTGTATCGGGATCTCAGCGCCGCGACGCGATGCGGACATAGCAGACATTCGGATCGCCGGTGCGCCCGGCGGCCATGATGCGCGGCGAAACGGCAGCTACATACACCACCGGCGCGCCGGCCGGACAGCGCCCGGACGTAGCATAGGGTCGCGTCATCGAGCCGTTTTGCAGGTAATAATAGGCGGCCGGCCGCGGCACCCGCCTTGCCGCCAGCTGCCGCTCCAGTGCGCGCACCATCCGCTGCGCGCCGGCCAGATCCGCCGAAAGCGATGCGATCCGTTTTGCCTGCTTCGGGTCGGGCACCTGTGTTGTTTCGATCTTCTCGCGCCATTCGACGCGCGTGTTTCTGTACTGCACGGGGCAGGGCGGAAGCGCCGAACCCGAATGGCGGCAATCGCGTGCTTCGTCCCGCTCCGCCGTGAGCGTTTGCATGTGCGATTTGTCGAGCAAAAGCGCCGCGCCAAACCCGGCCGCTGCCGCGATGAGCGCCGCCAGAACCGATATCGGGATCGACAGCCCTGCCATGACCTCCCGCCGCGCTGATAGGCCCGGTCGCAGCCTATATGACGGAGCAGCCCCTCACCAGCCGCGTCGCTGCCTCTCCGCCGGGGCCCGCGCTTTCATCGGCAAAGAAGCCGCGCGAGCCGGGCGCCGGCGCCATTGGCCGGCAGGCGTGCCCACGCGGATGGCCGCAGCGGGCGGTCGCCCGTTGTGCCGCTGACCAACCGGACGCGGCGACCATTGCAGTCGATCTCGTAGTACGCCGTGGTTTGCGCAGCGACGCCGCCCACATCGGCAACCGCTTCGTACCGGATCGCCGCGGCAACCTGTTTTTTCCCGAGCGGTTCGGCAGCGCGGATCGGAGGAACGTAGCTGTTTTCCCGGCGGCTGGCCGAGATGTCGGCAACCGCGCGGGAAAACGGGGCGTTCAGATGGTCCGCTCCGGCTGCGTCCAGCGCGCGCCGCGCCGCGCATTTCGTCCACACCCGGGTCACATTCCGCGGCAGCCGGGCAATCGTGTTTTGCTCGTAGAAACAAATGTTTTCTTTGGCTGCGCCATCCATCCCGTCATAAAGTTTCCAGTCGAGATCGGGATACGCCCACGCAGCGGCGCAGTGCAGAAAGACACAGAGGGAAACAGCTCCCGATATCCGCACCGCGTGCACCCCGATCTGGATTTCGTGGCATACGCCGCCCAGGGATGTTCTGGCGCCGGTCTGGAAGGCGCATCGACAGGAAATATCAGTTCCGTGCTTCGGGGAATGCAGGGCGCGGTACTAGGCGGGCAACGGATGCCGCGCACGGAAGCCGGCTTCGCGGAACTGGGCCTCGCCCGGGCGCGTTCGAAACCGCGCGGAGCACGGAATTACGATCCCGATGCGGAATTTACGACCCGCAATGATGAATTGGCCTTTCTGGCGCCAGCCGTTTACGCAAGCCAGTTCGGACCGCAATCGGCAAAGCCTTCAAGGCTCGTGGAGGGCCACGCGCCTTTGCCCACTGCTCCTTTCATACAGATGGAGAAAATCAACCCTCAGACTCTGATCCCCGCTGGATAAGAACTGGGGGCAACGTCAAATGTGCTACACCTGTCGTCATGTTAAACGCACGCGCCCGGCGCTTCGGAAGGAGCGGCCGGGCGTTTTGTTCCGGGTGAACAAAATGTTTGCCGGGCGCGACATCGCGAAGTGATTATGTCTGCACGCGCGGGTTGCGGTTCGCTGTTATTCGCTGTTATTCGCTGTTAAAATCGCTGTTATGCCTTCAGGCGCGCGCGGGAACCATCAGGCGGCGCGGCGCGCGGTTGCATCTGCGATCTCCGCAACGCCGTCCGGCCGGAAGCTGCGCAGGAACAATTCCAGATTGGCGAGCGTCCACAGCACGCGCTCATTGTTGCGGCGCGCGTCGAGATGGTCGTTCAGCAATCGCTGCAGAACAGCGAAATCGCACAGCCGCGCGACGGAGGAATGATCGCTGGTCAGCATGTCGCGCAGTTCGTCGCGGCAGCGGATGCGGAACCAGTCGGCGAGGGGGACGCGGAAACCGATCTTGCGGCGGGTAAGAATGTCCTGCGGCAGCACGTTGCGCATCGCCGCGCGCAGCACGCGCTTGCCGCCGCGGCCGCCTGTCAGGAAACGGTCCGGCATTTTCGCTGCCAGCCGCGCGAGTTCGACATCCATGAACGGCATGCGGCCTTCGATCGACGCCGCCATCATCATGCGGTCGCCGCGCTCGAGCAGATTGTCGGGCAGCCACGAAGTCTGGTCGAAGAACAGGATGCGGCGGAGCGCGGAATCGCTGCGCAGCGAGAACGGGAATGCATCGGGCGGTGTCGCGGAAGCGGTTCCTAGCAAGGCGACGCGATCGGATTCGCTGATACCGCCGAACCAGGTGCGCATGCGGGTGGGAAAATCGCGCTCGCCGAGCGCGGTGGCAAGAATGCGCAGCCGCGATTGTTTGCTTGCGGCGGCGCCATTTTCCGCAAACCATTTGTGCAGGCTGCGCGGCATCAGGGCGTGATAGGTCGCAGCCCAGGACTCAGCCTGGTGTTTGGGATAGCCGCCGAGAATTTCATCCGAGCCTTCGCCGGTGAGCACCATCTTCACGCTTTGCCGCGCGAGATGCGACAGCATGAGAATGGGAATGTCGGACGCTTCGCTGACCGGTGCGCCGCGCCGCAGCACCGCTTCCGGCCAATGGGCGAGAAAACTCTCGGGCTCGACGACGAGTTCGCGATGATCGGTGCCGAAACAGGCGGCGATCGCGCGGGCGTAATGCAGCTCCGACCAGTTCTGCTCGCGAAAGCCGACGGAGAAGGTTCGCACCGGCGACGTGCTGTGTTTCGCCATATGCGCGACCACGGCGGAGGAATCGATGCCGCCGGAAAGAAAGGCGCCGTAAGGCGCATCGCTGCGCATGCGGATTTGCACCGCTTCGTCGAAAACCTGTTCGAACGCGGTGACGGCATTTTCGAAATCGGTGAATTGCGGAGCGATCTCGGCAAGCGGCGGCGTGAAGTAACGCGCGACGGTGAATTTTCCCTGTTTCCAGACCAGCGCGCAGCCCGGCAGCAGTTTCCTGATGCCCCGGAAGAAAGTCAGCGGCGCGGGTACGTAGCGGTTGAGCAGATATTGCCGCAGCGCGTCCGGTTCGAGCGCGCGCGAGACGCCTGGAAATGCCAGCAGCGGATCGATCTCGGAGCCGAAGACCAGACCGAACGCACCCTCGGCAAGAAAAACCGGCTTCTTGCCGAACGCGTCGCGCGCCAGGATCAGCTGCTGCGCCTTGGCATCCCACAGCGCGAATGCAAACATGCCGCGTAGGCGCGGCAGCGCATCCCGGCCCCAGGCGCGCCACGCTTCGAGCAGGACTTCGGTGTCGGACTGTGTGGTGAAATGATGACCAAGCCGTCGCAATTCTTCGCGCAATTCGATGTAATTATAGATTTCGCCATTCAGCACCACGGTCGTCGAGCCGTCGGCGCTCGACATGGGCTGCACGCCGCCCGCCAGATCGATGATCGAAAGCCGGCGATGGCCGAAGCCGATCTGGAATCGCTGATCTGCCGTATTGCCGAGCCAGAATCCGGAGCCGTCCGGTCCGCGATGCGCCAGCCGGCCGGTCAGCTGTGTGAGCAGCGCGTGATCGCGCGCTTTCGCTTCCGGCGCCACCCATCCGAACAGTCCGCACATCAACCGGATTCCGCGATTCGCTGCCGCCGGAAACTAGCACGCCATCCTTGCCGGTAATTTAAGGCCGGCCGGGAACTCGCACGCCGAAACTTGGTTAGAGCAGATGGGCGGCTTCCGCGGCAAGGAAGACGGCGGCTGTTTGCGCCGGGCGAGGTTGTATGCTTCCAAGACTTTGTCACATTGCTCGCGCCGGCCACGCACAGACGGCACGCGCGAACCTCGAACGCGCCAGATCGCTTGGTTTCAACGGCGTCGTGGTGGCCACAGCGCCCGCGTCGTGGAAGGCCGAACTCCATACGCTCGCCGAAGCCTGCGCGTCGCGCGATCTCGATCTTTATGTCGATGCGGATTTTTCGCAGTGGGACATGCACGCAGAAGTGGTCGAGCAGAATCCCGAATGCTTCGCCATTCGCCGCGAAGGCGACGGTGAAATCGTTGATCCGCGCGCGCCCGGAAGCGGTCAAGGACTTGCATTGTTGCGGCGTTGCGACAATATCGCGCCGGTTGCAGCGTGGTGCGGTGCGCGCATTGCAGAAGCCATCGCGGCGGGCGTCAAGGGATTCCGCGTTATCCATCCCGCGGGTCCGGGAGCGGCGCTGTGGCGCGCATTGACGGGACCGGCGCGCGAAGAAACCAACCGCGCGCTTTCCATTATTGCCGACACCACAGGCGTTGTACGCAGTGATCTGGATTCGATTGCAGAAGCCGGATTCGATTTCACGCTTTCGTCGCTGCCATGGTGGGACGGGCGGGCGAATTGGCTGATCGAAGAGCATGCGGCGCTCACCCGTGTCGCGCCCGTGATTGCGCAAGTGGATTCGACGGCGAAAATTCCACCCGTCTCTTTGGATGCGCGTCGCGCGCGGCTTGCCATTGCGGCCGCGACCGGGGCGGGATTGTTGATGCCGCTCGATTTCGCGCAGTTCGCCGATCAGAGCGCGGACGCACAGGAATTGTCGGCTTACATCCGCGCAGTGAACGGCCTCGTCGAATCCCGGAAGAACGCGCGGCAGCATTTGTTCAAGCCGACGGGCACCGGCGCGAATGTAACAGTTCTCATGCGCATGGATGGACCGGACCCCGCATTGGCGAATGAATCGTTTGTAGCATTCATCAATCCGGCCGTGTCGATCGGCGCCACACCCGGTGAGGAAGTACGGGCAGCGCTCGGCGATTTCGATGCGTTGAACCCTCTGCTTGATGCCGGAGATCCCCAACAGCGCCTCCCGCCCGGAATCGCGCGATTGTTTCATGCGACGCGAATGCCCGCGATCCGGGGTGTACGTTCCGATGAAAGAACGGCTGCAATCGCTGCGGCCGCGGCGCCAAGAGTCATTGTCAGCAATGTCACGCCGTGCGTTGCCGGCGGCAGATTCCCTGCGCGACGAATTGTCGGCGAACGCGTAACCGTCGAGGCCGACATCTGTACCGATGGGCATCCTCTCCTTGCCGCCGAACTTGAGTGGCGAGCCGAAGATGACGATCGCTGGAGTCGCGAGCGCATGATCGCGCGGGACAATGATCGCTGGCAGGCGGCGTTCGACCTCGCCCGCATCGGACGTTATCAGTTCCGTGTGTTGGCCTGGCACGATTTTTATGGTGGTTTCGTGCGGGATCTGCGGCGAAAACGCGATGCCGGGCAGGATATCGAACTTGATCTGCGCGAGGGCTCGGATCTGCTGCGCAAGGAACATGAACTGGCGAATGGCCTGGCACGCGCTGCATTGAGCCGAATCCTTGAGGCGCTCCACAAGCTCCCGGCAGACGATCGCGCCGAGCTGCTGAGCGCGCCCGAGACTCTGGAAGCCGTTCGTCGCGGCAATCACAGGCTCTTCCAGGCGGGAAGTGACATTCAGGCGATCGATGCGGAGCGCGCCAAAGCACGATTTGCCAGCTGGTACGAACTCTTTCCACGCTCGCAAACGAACGACGGCTCCCGTCACGGCATATTCCGCGACGTGATTGCGCGGCTGCCGGCGATTGCTGCGATGGGGTTCGATGTACTTTATATGCCCCCGATCCATCCAATCGGAACGACACACCGCAAGGGCCGGAATAATGCGCTGGAAGCCGGACCGGACGATCCCGGCAGCACCTACGCTATTGGCTCGGCAGAGGGCGGACACGACGCCATTCATCCCGAACTCGGCTCGCTGGAAGACTTCCGGGCACTCCTCATGGAGGCGCATGCGCACGGGCTGGAGATCGCGCTCGATTTCGCGATCCAGTGTTCGCGCAATCATCCCTGGCTCGAGGCACACAAGGGCTGGTTCGCCTGGCGGCCGGACGGCTCCATTCATTTCGCAGAAAATCCGCCGAAGAAATACGAAGACATCGTCAATATCGATTTTTATGCGCGCGATGCGGTGCCGGAGGCCTGGCTGGAATTGCGCGACGTCGTGCTGCACTGGATCGATAACGGCGTGCGTATTTTCCGTGTCGACAATCCACACACCAAGCCGTTCCCTTTCTGGGAATGGATGATCGCCGATATACGTTCAAGACACCCCAATATCATTTTTCTGTCGGAAGCATTCACCCGGCCGAAGCTGATGTATCGCCTGGCGCAGCTTGGTTTCTCGCAGTCCTATACCTATTTCATCTGGCGGAACACCAAGCGTGAGCTGACGGAATACCTGACCGAGCTGACGACCCCGCCGGTGTCGGAATTCTTCCGTCCGCATTTCTTCGTGAACACGCCCGACATCAATCCCTATTTCCTGCAGACCTCGGGGCGTGCGGGATTTCTCATCCGCGCAGCGCTTGCGGCTACGCTTTCCGGACTGTGGGGCGTCTATTCCGGGTTTGAGCTGTGTGAATCCGACGCGTTGCCCGGACGCGAAGAATATAACAACTCGGAGAAATACGAGATCAGGCCGCGCGACTGGAACGCGCCCGGCAATATTGTCGGCGAAATTTCCACGCTGAACAGGTTGCGGAAATCGGAACCTGCGCTTCAGACCCATCTGGGACTGAGCTTTTACAATGCGTTCAACGACCGGATTATCTATTACGGCAAACACGCACCCGGGCATCGCGACCGCGTCCTGGTGGCGGTCAGCCTCGACCCGCACCATGCGCAGGAAGCCGATTTTGAAGCGCCGCTCTGGGAATGGGATATTCCTGACGACAGGGCGCTTGAGGTTGAAGATCTGCTTACCGGCGCGCGTTTCGTGTGGCAGGGGAAAAGGCAGCACATGCGCCTCTCGCCAGAAATGCCTTATGCGATCTGGCGCGTATGTCCTGCGCGCGAGCCTTGAACATGGCCAGCCATAAACCATCGATACTCCCGAACGACCCCCACTGGTACCGCGACGCGGTCATCTACCAGTTGCATGTCAAGTCATTTTTCGATTCGAACAATGACGGTGTCGGCGATTTTCCCGGCCTTATCAAAAGGCTCGACTATCTTGCTGAACTCGGCGTCAACGCGGTTTGGCTTCTTCCCTTCTATCCGTCCCCGCGGCACGACGATGGCTATGACATCTCCGATTACCGCGGTGTTCATCCCGAATACGGCACGATCGGCGATGTCCGCACCTTCATCAACGAGGCACATGCGCGCGGCATACGTGTCATCACCGAGCTTGTCATCAATCATACTTCCGATCAGCATCCCTGGTTTCAAAGGGCCAGACGCGCAAAGCCGGGTTCCGCGGCACGGAATTTCTATGTCTGGTCGGATAGCGACAAGGGTTATGCCGGGACGCGGATCATTTTCCTCGATACGGAAAAATCCAACTGGACATGGGACGACGAAGCGAAGGCTTATTACTGGCACCGGTTCTATTCGCATCAGCCGGATCTGAATTTCGACAATCCGCAGGTTTTGAAAGCGGTCATTTCGGTGATGCGCTTCTGGCTCGATATGGGTGTGGACGGGTTGAGAATCGATGCGGTGCCATACCTCGTGGAGCGCGAGGGTACGTCGAATGAAAACCTGCCCGAGACCCATGCCATCCTGAAATATATCCGCAAGGTGGTTGACGAGCATTACCCGGACCGCATGTTGTTAGCCGAAGCCAATCAGTGGCCGGAAGACATCCAGGAGTACTTCGGATCGGGCGACGAATGCCACATGGTGTTCCATTTCCCGCTTATGCCTCGCATGTACATGGCGATCGCGCAGGAAGACCGGTTTCCGATCACCGATATCATCCGTCAGACGCCGGATACGCCGCCCGGATGCCAGTGGGCGATTTTCCTTCGCAATCACGACGAGCTGACGCTCGAAATGGTGACGGACCGCGAGCGCGATTATCTATGGGAGGTTTACGCCGCGGATCGCCGCGCGCGTCTCAATCTCGGCATCAGGCGGCGGCTCGCGCCGTTGCTCGAAAACGACCGCCGACGCATCGAGTTGATGAACTGCCTTTTGCTCACCATGCCCGGAACGCCGATCATATATTATGGCGACGAGATCGGCATGGGCGACAACTTCCATCTCGGTGACCGCGACGGCGTGCGCACACCGATGCAGTGGTCGCCCGACCGCAATGGCGGCTTCAGCCGCGCCGACCCCGCTTCGCTGGTGCTGCCCCCGCTCATGGACCCGATCTGGGGCTATGAGGCCGTCAATGTCGAAGCGCAATGGCGCAATCCGCACTCGCTCCTCAACTGGCTGCGTCACATGCTGGTGGAGCGCAATCGGCATCAGGCATTCGGGCGCGGAGCGTTGCGACTCTTGCAGCCCCAGAACCGCAAGGTGCTCGCTTATCTGCGGGAGTATGACGACGACACAATTCTCTGTGTCGTAAACGTGTCGCGTTCGGCACAAGCGGTCGAGCTCGAATTGAGCGAATTCGCCGGCCGCACGCCCATCGAGCTTCTGGGCGGCACGGCCTTTCCACTGATCGGTCAACTTACCTATCTGCTGACACTTCCGCCGTACGGCTTTTACTGGTTCAAACTCAGCAAAGACGCCCAGGCGCCAGCCTGGAGCACGGCGACCGCCGGACCATTCATTGAACACCAGACTTTCGTGTTGCGGGGCAGTCTCGCGCATTCGCTCGACAACCGGACCAAGGAAGTTCTCGAGCGGGATATTCTGCCGGTTTATGTACAAGGACGGCGGTGGTTTCAGCAGAAAGGCGCACAGATCCGAGAGACGCGAATATTGACGGCGTCACCCATGCCGGGTGCGGAAGAAGATGCAGCGCTTGTCGACATTGAAGTCACAATCGAAGGCGAAAAGATTTGTTATGCGTTACCCATGGCGATCGCATGGGAAGATATTGCACCTTCGTCCTTCGAGGCGCCCCTGGCTTTTGCGCGCGCCCGGCGCGCCCGGCGTGTCGGTCTGTTGACGGACGGTTTTGCGTCAGCGAGTTTCGCGCGTGCGATTTTGAGCGGCCTCGCGCGGAAGGAGAAGGTCTCTTTCGGCAAGGGTGAGATCGAGTTCCTGCCGCTCGGCAATGCAGCAGCGAAAATTCCTGCCGACGCGCCCATCGAGTGGCCACGTGCTGAACAGACAAATTCCAGCCTGGTCATTGATCGGCAAGCGATCGTCAAACTATTCCGTCGCGTCGTGCGTGGCATCCATCCCGAAGCAGAAATGTCGCGCGTGCTGACCGAGCGCGGCTTCACCGGGACGCCGGCGCTGATCGGCGAAGTTTTGCGGCGGCATTCGTCAGGTGAAACATCGGCGCTGGCTGTGGTCGAAGCCTATGTCGCCAATCAGGGCGATGGCTCGCAATGGACACACGAACAACTGACGCGGATCATCGACGAGCAGGCGGTCGCATGGACTGTAGAGAGCAATGAGGCTTTCGCGCCGTATTGGGTGTTCCTGCGAACTCTTGGGCGGCGCGTCGGGGAGATGCACACGATACTTGCGCAGCCGAGCGACGATCCCGCGTTTGCTCCCGAAGCGGTCAGTGCTGACAATGTCAAAGCCGCGTGCGCCGGCGCCCGCGACCAACTGAAAGCCGCACTGAAATCTCTGGTCCGCACCGAGGACAAGGAGCGGCGACACCTCGTTGCACAACTCGCATCGCGGCGAGACGAGGTCCTCGAGATGCTTGCGAAGCTGCTACAGCGCGGTGCGGGATCGTTGCGGACGCGCATCCATGGCGATTTGCACCTCGGCCAGGTGCTGCTCTGCGGCAATGATGTGTGCATCATCGATTTCGAAGGCGAACCGTTGCGCCCGCTGAAAGAGCGGCGCGCCAAACGCAGCCCGATGCGCGATGTGGCGGGTGTCGTTCGGTCGTTCGACTATGCGGCGGGAATGATCGAACGTGAAAGAACGCTCGCAGCCTCGGCGCCGGGGCAGTTGCATGCTTCGGAATTGCTGGCGACATTTCGCATACAGGCCGAGGAGGTTTTCCTCGAGGCCTATGGCGAAGGGCGCGGGCGCCCGCTTGACGATGCTGAGCGTGATGTGATCCGGGCGTTCGCCATCGAAAAAGCGGCCTACGAGATCGTCTACGAAACAAATAGCCGACCGGATTGGGTAGATATCCCGCTTCGCGGACTTGCCAATCTTCTTCAGCAGGGTGCGGAGCTTGCCGGTGAGTGATTTGTCCGATCACGATGTCGAGTCCATGGCGGCACGGGCCCTCGCACTTGGAAATTTCGAAGACCCTTTCTCCTATCTCGGACCTCATCCGGGCGGCCATGGAACACTGGTTCGCGCATTTTTTCCAGGAGCCCTCGGCGTCGAAGTGCTGGCGCGGAACGATCGGCAATCGCTGGGCCGGCTCGCGCCGGTCAGTTCGGAAGGGTTGTTTGTCGGGCCCTTGTCCGAATTTGTGCCCTATCTCCTGCGTATCGAGTGGCCGCACTCGATACAGGAAGCCGAAGATCCATTTTCTTTCGGTCCACTGCTCGGCGAAGTGGATCTTCATCTCTTCTCCGAAGGAACGCACTGCAAGCTCGCCGAGAATTTCGGGGCCGTTGTCGCGCCGATCGACGGCGTGCCCGGCGTGCGATTTGCCGTATGGGCGCCAAACGCAAGGCGCGTATCTGTCGTTGGTGATTTCAATTCCTGGGACGGGAGACGCCATCCGATGCGTCTTCGCCATGCCGCGGGCGTCTGGGAAATCTTCATCCCGCGCCTCGTCCCCGGCGAGCGTTACAAGTATGAAATCGTCGCAGCTTCAGGTGAAACGCTGCCGCTTAAGGCCGACCCAGTGGCGCGGGCAACTGAGCGCCCGCCCGCGACGGCTTCCGTCGTATCGCGTCCATTGGATTTCCATTGGACGGATTCGGACTGGATGGCCGCTCGCGGCAATCGACAAAACCCGGCTTCACCGATCTCAATCTACGAGGTCCATGCTGCGTCCTGGCTGCGTCCCGTCAATGACCCTTTGGGAGCGCTGGACTGGTTGTCGCTTGCCGAACGCCTCATTCCTTATGCGAGCGACCTTGGATTCACGCATATCGAGTTGCTTCCAATCATGGAGCATCCGTTCGGCGGTTCCTGGGGTTATCAGCCGCTGTCACAATTCGCGCCAAGCGCGCGCTTCGGGCCGCCGCAGGAATTTGCGCATTTCGTTGACGCCTGCCATCGCGCGGGATTGGGCGTGATCCTCGATTGGGTGCCGGGTCATTTCCCAACGGACCCGCATGGCCTCGCGCGTTTCGACGGTACGCCGCTTTACGAGCATGCCGACCCGCACGAAGGCTTTCATCGCGACTGGAATACTTACATCTACAATCTGGGCCGGCGGGAGGTGCAAGGCTTTCTGATTGCGAGCGCTCTCTACTGGCTGGAAACATTCCATATCGACGGCCTGCGCGTCGATGCAGTCGCGTCGCTGCTCTATCGCGATTATTCGCGACCGGCCGGCGAATGGGTTCCCAATCGTTTTGGCGGCCGGGAAAATCTCGAGGCGATCGATTTTCTGCGCCGACTGAATGGGCTCGTGCGCGAACGCGTTCCGGACGCGATCATGATCGCAGAAGAATCCACGGCGTGGCTTGGCGTGTCGGCGCCGGCCGAACGGGGTGGGCTTGGGTTCCATTTCAAATGGAATATGGGCTGGATGCACGACACGTTGTCGTATCTTTCCAGGAATCCGGTGCATCGCCGCTGGAACCACCACGGGATGACATTTGGCCTCATCTATGCGTTCAGCGAGCGTTTTATACTCCCGCTCTCGCATGACGAAGTGGTGCATGGTAAAGGCTCGCTTTACGGACGCGTGCCCGGCGATGCGTGGCAGAAGCTCGCAACCTTGCGCGCCTATTTCACCTTCATGTGGACTCATCCGGGCAAGAAGCTTTTGTTCATGGGCGGCGAGCTCGCGCAAATCGGCGAGTGGAATCACGATGGCGAAATCGGTTGGGAGTTGCTCTCCGATCCTGGCCATGCCGGCGTACAACGGCTTGTCGGCGACCTGAACCGCCTGCATCGAGACCAACCGGCGCTGCACCGGCAGGATGCGGAAAGTGCGGGATTTTCCTGGATCGTCGGCGACGATGCCGAGAACAGCGTCTATGCCTATGAACGGCGCGCGGAGGGTCAGGCACCTGTCATCGTGATTGTGAATATGACGCCCGTGCCACGCGAGCGATATCGTGTCGGTGTTCCCCAGGCGGGATTTTGGCGGGAACTGCTGAATACCGACGCTGCTGATTATGGCGGCAGCAATATTGGCAATTCCGGCGGCGTCGATGCTGAAACCACAGCTGCGCACGGGCGTACACATTCCATCGAGGTGGTATTGCCGCCGCTCGCCGCACTCGTCCTGAAACAAGAGGGTTGAAATGGAGTTTTTTGCGGACCGCCTGGATGGGGGCCTGCCATATCCTCTGGGCGCAAATTGGGACGGCATGGGCGTTAACTTCGCAGTATTCTCCGCACACGCCTCGAAAATCGAACTTTGCCTGTTCGATTCGACAGGACGCCGCGAAATTACCCGCTTCGACCTTCCGGAGCGAAGCGAAGATATATGGCACGGATACCTGCCGCAGGCGCAACCGGGGCTTGTCTATGGCTTCCGCGCGCACGGTCCTTACGATCCGCACAATGGCATGCGCTTCAATCCACACAAATTATTGCTCGACCCCTATGCGCGACGGCTTGTGCAAAATCTCCGCTGGACGGATGCGCTGTTCGCCTATCGCGTTCATTCTCCGCGCGCGGATTTAAGTTTTGACCGCCGCGACAGTGCAGCCGCCATGGTCAAGGCAGCCGTCGATGACGACACGTTTGAGTGGGGCGAAGACAAACGGCCCCGCATTCCGTGGAACGACACGGTTATCTATGAAACCCATGTGCGGGGCATGACCAGGCTACTCGATCAGGTGCCACCGGCAGCACGCGGAACGTTTGCAGGACTCGCACACCCTTTTGTTATCGGGCATCTGAAGCGGCTTGGCGTCACTGCCGTAGAACTCCTCCCGGTCCATGCCTTTGTGCAAGACCGGACACTGATCGAGAAGAACCTCGCCAATTATTGGGGCTATAATACGCTGGCGTTTTTCGCTCCGGAGCCGCGTTATCTTTCGAATGGCAGCGCACACGAGGTGCGTGCGGCAATACGCAAGCTGCATGCAGCTGGCATCGAAGTGATTTTGGACGTCGTCTACAACCATACCTGCGAAGGCGGCGAAATGGGGCCGACGCTCTCATGGCGCGGGTTCGACAACGCAAGTTATTACCGCCTGCTTCCCGCTGACCGCAGGCGGTATATCAACGACACGGGAACGGGAAATACCGTCAATGTCTCGCATCCACGCGTACTCCGGATGGTACTCGACTCGCTCCGCTATTGGGCGACATCCTTTCATGTCGATGGGTTTCGGTTTGACCTTGGCGTTACATTAGGACGCGAGGATAATGGTTTTGATCCCCATGGCGGTTTTTTCGATGCTCTGCGACAGGATCCGGAGCTTTCGAAACTGAAGATCATATCCGAGCCCTGGGATATCGGGCCTGGCGGATATCAGGTTGGACGGCATCCGGCAGGATTGGCCGAATGGAACGACCGCTTTCGTGACGGCGTGCGCCGCTATTGGCGGGGCGAGCCGGGCATGAGGCCGGATCTGGCAGGCCGGCTCTCGGGTTCTGCCGATCTGTTCGATCACGACAACCGGAAACCGTGGGCATCCGTCAATTTCATCACTGCGCATGACGGCATGACCCTGGAAGATCTGGTCAGCTACAACACCAAGCACAATGAAGCCAATGGCGAAAACAACGCGGACGGCCATTCCGAAAACCATTCCAACAATTGGGGCGTGGAAGGACCTGAAGCCGATCCTGCGGTGAAAGCGGTGCGGGCGCGCGTCAAGCGTTCCATGCTGATGACGCTGATTGCCGCGATGGGCACGCCCATGCTGCTCGGCGGCGACGAGTTCGGCCGCACCCAGAAAGGCAACAACAACGCATATTGTCAGGACGACGACATTTCCTGGATTGACTGGAAGCTTCTGGAGACCGACGACGGTCGCGACCTCGTACGATTTGTCCAGCAGCTGACGGCAATTCGCCGCGAATTTCCCCGCCCGCGTCTGTTCTTGCATGGCGCTGAACAAGTGGCGCCGGGGCTTTCGGATATCGAATGGTTTGACGAGCGCGGCACCCGTCTCAGCGAGCAGGATTGGCAAAATCCCGAAGGTCGGGCCCTCATTCTTTATTTGTCGAGTCCGACTGAAGCGGGATCGGCGCGTATCGCGGCGCTCGCGATGAACGCGTCTGGAAATTCACTGGATTATCTTCTGCTGGAAAATGTCCGCTGGCGAATGCTGCTCGACAGTGGCATGCCCGAACGCGAGGAAGTTACCCTCGATCACCCCGTCTATCACATCGAACCGCACGGTGCGGCGCTGTTCGGGGGCGAATTGACGGGTTGATTTGCATGAAACAAATCGGCAGGGAATGGGTTTACGTGCGGCATCGGTTCGGCATCCGCTTCCTATCGTGACAAAAGAATCAACACACAGATTCGGCCCGCGGTCCCAGAACGGCGAATGGGAGTTCCGCCTTTGGGCGCCGATCCGGGGCGACATCGCATTGGAACTGGACAATGATGTAGCAATTCCGATGCCCTTTAATGCAGAAGATTGCCGCAAGGTATTGTCGCGGGCTCGCCCGGGTGCGCGCTACCAATTCCATATCGGGGACGGGGCACGTGTGCCTGACCCCGCCGCGCGGGCGCAGGACGGCGATATTGGAGACCCAAGCCTGATCGTAGATCCGCAAGCCTATCACTGGGGCTGCGATGATTGGTGTGGCCGGCCATGGGAAGAAACGATCCTCTATGAATTGCATGTGGGCCTGCTGGGTGGGTTCGAAGGCGTTGCCGCTCAACTCGAACGGGTTGCACGGCTGGGGTTCACGGCGGTCGAACTGATGCCGGTCGCCGATTTTCCCGGCAGACGCAATTGGGGCTATGACGGTGTTCTGCCTTTTGCGCCGGATTGCGCGTACGGCACACCGGACCAGTTGAAGCTGTTGGTCGACCGCGCCCACTCGCTCGATCTGATGGTATTTCTCGATGTCGTCTATAATCACTTCGGGCCGGATGGAAACCGGATCCGCGAATATGCGCCGCAATTCTTCCGTTCGGACCTGCAGACGCCCTGGGGCGGTGCCATCGATTTCCGCGAGCCCATGGTGCGTCGTTTCTTCATCGAGAACGCCATCTACTGGCTCACCGAATTCCGCTTCGATGGCTTGCGTCTCGATGCGGTGCATGCAATCCGCGACGAGAATTTTCTTCTTGAGCTGGCGGCGGAGGTCCGTGCCGGGGTGGCTGCCAACCGCCACGTGCATCTGGTCGTTGAAAATGACGACAATGATTCGCGCGTGCTCCGGAACGGATTCGACGCGCAATGGAACGATGATTTCCATCACGCGCTTCACGTTCTGCTTACACGCGAGACGGCCGCTTATTATTCGGACTATTCCGATGCACCAACGCGTGCGATGGCACGCGCGCTCTCCGAGGGTTTTGTCTATCAGGGCGAATTCTCGCAACACCAGGGTGCGGTTCGCGGCACCCCGAGCGTCGATCTGCCACCCACGGCGTTTGTTTCATTTCTCCAGAACCACGATCAGATCGGCAATCGCGCCTTCGGGGAGCGCCTGATCGTGCTTGCGGATCCGCAGGCATTGCGGGCTGCCATCGCGCTTCAATTGCTGTGCCCGCAAATACCGCTTGTTTTCATGGGCGAAGAGGCGGGCGCGCGCGAACCCTTCCTCTATTTCACCGATCACAATCCGGAACTTGCGGAGGCCGTGCGAAAGGGGCGACGCCAGGAGTTCGCCAGATTTCCCGAGTTTGCCGATCCACGGCAGCGCGAGCGAATTCCCGATCCGAATGCGCCTGAAACATTCGAACGCTCACGCCCGTCGTTCGAAGGCGCGCACGCCGTCGCATGGAACCACTTCTATTCCAAGCTGCTTCGCCTCCGGCGAGAACAGATTATTCCGCGACTGAAAGGCGCGCGCGCCCAGGGTGCAGACATGCTCGGCGAGGGAGCCGTGTTGGCGCGATGGCGCATGGGCGATGGGGCCAGACTGAGCCTTGCGATCAATCTCGGTACTGAACAGGTCTTGGGAGATTTCCCGGACTGCGCACCAGTCTGGGGCGAGATTGGTCCAAATCTCAAGGTTAATTCGACCGTCGTGTGGATCGAATCATGAGCGATGACGCTGAAGTAGTCGCGCTTGCCGCACGGGCAGGGCTTGAAGTTGAGTGGGTGGATGCAAAGGGCGAGCCGCGGACCGTCGGCCTCGACAGCCTCAAGGCTGTATTGGAAGCGCTCGATCTCCCGGCGAGAAGTTCCGCTGAAACTTCGGAAAGCCTCGCGCGGTTGCAACACGACGAACAGTCCATTCCATCACTGCAGGTCGTGGATCCGGCAGGTGAGGTTCGCATCGCGAAGAGTGTACGTGCACAACTGCTCAAGCCCGACGGGACGCATGCGCCAATACGACTTCGTCCCCTTGGCGAAGGCGAAACCGCCGCCCGTGCACCGCGGGAGCCAGGTTATTACCAGATCGAATGTGACAAAGGGCAGTTTGCGTTTGCAGTTGCGCCTCGGCGTGCGTTGCGGCCGCAGGATCTGGGAAAGAAGCGAAAACTCGCCGGCGTCGCGACACAGATTTATTCGCTCCCGGGCGGCACAAGCGGCAGTTTCGGCGATTTCGCATCGCTTGCTTCTTTTGCGGAGGAAGCAGGGCGCAGCGGGATCGACGCTGTGATGGTCAGCCCCACTCACGCGCTTTTTGGCGCCGATCCCGGCAGTTTCAATCCGTACTCGCCTTCCACGCGGCTGTTTTACAATCCACTGTTTGCCGATGTCACACTGGAAGGCTTGCCGCCGGCACAAAATACCGAGTCCGGAGAACTCATCGACTGGCAGCAAGCCGGACCCGCCAAGTATCAACAACTGCGCGCGACATTCGCCCGATTCCGCGGAATATCCGACGATGCCGGTTTTGTGGAGTTCTGCCGTGCCGGCGGCGAACGACTTCTAGCGCATGCCTTGTTTGAAGCGCTGGACGCGAAATTCCGCAAGGAGGGCGTCTTCGGCTTCCCGAACTGGCCGGCAGCGTTTGGAAATCCGCTAGCCGCGGGAGCGCGGGCTTACCGGCGCGACGCGACGGAGGAAATCCAATATCAGCTGTTCCTGCAGTGGCTGAGTGCGCGCAGTGCGGCGGCAGCGCAGAAGGCTGCGCGTAAATCCATGGTGATCGGAATCATCGCCGACATCGCCGTGGGCGTGGACCCGCAAGGCAGTCATGCCTGGAGCAGTCCCGATGAACTACTTAGAGGGCTGCATGTCGGCGCACCACCCGACATCTTCAACACGCGAGGACAGGATTGGGGATTGACGACTTTCTCGCCTCATGCGTTGCGAACCTCTGGATATGATCCGTTTCTGAAAACATTGCACGCCAATATGGCACAGGCCGGAGGTGTCCGGATTGACCACGCGTTGGGAATGCGACGCCTCTGGGTTATCCCTTCGGGTGCGTCGCCGGCCGACGGCGTTTATTTGCGTTATCCGCAACGCGAACTATTGAAGTTGACTGCGCTTGAATCGCAGTTGAACCGCGCGATTGTGGTGGGCGAAGATTTAGGCACGGTGCCGGAGGGATTTCGCGACGAGCTCGGCAAGCAGGGCGTGCTGGGCATGCAGGTGCTGTGGTTCGAGCGTGACCATGATGGAGGGTTCATTAGTCATCAACGCTGGCGTCGTGACGCGGCTGCGATGACGACAACGCACGATCTTCCCACCGTTGCGGGCTGGTGGAGCGGGCGTGACATTGACTGGCAGGTTCACCTCGATCGTTTGCGCGCGCCTGAGATTCAGGAACGAGACGAGCGAGCGGAGGACCGGGAACGGTTGTGGTCCGCGTTCCGACGAGCTCGGTGTGCGACAGGTACAATGCCCGCTGTCGACGAGCCGGAACCGGTTATCACAGCCGCACTGCAGTTTGTTGGAAAATCGCATGCAAGCATCGCCATCGCGGCCGTCGAGGACATTGTTGGCGAACCCGAGCAACCAAACCTGCCTGACACCCTCGGGGAGCATCCTAATTGGCGGCGGCGCATCCAGAAGCACGATCTCCTGCGTGATACGAAAGCGCGCATCCGTCTGGACGCTCTCATCTCTGCGAGGAAAACAATGTGACGCCACGCGCCACTTATCGCCTTCAGTTTCGGAATGAATTCACCTTCGACAGTGCCTCTGCCGTCGTGCCTTATCTGGCACGACTCGGCATCAGCCACATCTATGCGTCACCCATACTGACCGCACGGCCAGGATCGGCGCACGGTTATGACGTGGTGGATCACTCCCGCATCAGTGACGAGCTTGGCGGTGAAGCCGCGTTTCGCAGACTTGCGGCGGCGCTCAAAGTGCATGGTATGGGCCTGATCGTCGATATTGTGCCAAATCATATGGCTGTGGGGGACAAGAACGCCTGGTGGATGGACGTCCTTACGCACGGTCGCGAAAGTACCTATGCGCGATACTTCGATATCGACTGGGAGCCTTCCGATCCCTTCCTGAAAAACAAGGTTCTGTTGCCTGTGCTCAGCGCACCGCTTGCGGAAACGCTAGCGCGCGGCGAGATAAGGATTCTGAAGGATGCGCAGAGCGGAGAGGGAATTCTCAGTTATGCCGAACATCGATTTCCGCTGCGGCAGGAAGATCGTCATCCTGGGTTGGGCAGGGCTTCGGGAAACTTCGGCACTGCGGCGGAGCTCCAGAAGTTGCTGGAGCACCAACATTACCGACTCGCCTGGTGGCGAACGGCCGGCGACCTTATCAACTGGAGGCGTTTCTTCGATATCAACGATCTAGTCGGGTTGCGGATGGAAGACGAGGCAGTCTTTGAGGCCGTGCATGCAAAATCGCTCACGCTTTATGCTGAAGGATTGATTGACGGCTTTCGTGTCGATCATGTCGACGGTCTCGCCGATCCAAGCTCCTATTGCCGCAAACTGCGCGCGAGGCTCAATGCGTTGCGATCGGGCGGTTATCTGGTCGTGGAGAAAATACTCGCGCCGGGGGAAACTCTGCCGGATGACTGGGGCGTCGACGGCACCACGGGCTACGATTTCATGAATGACGCAAGTGCTGTGCTGCATGACCTGGAGGGCGCACATGCGTTTGCATTAACCTGGGCTGAGATCAGCGGACGAACAACAGACTTCCATGTGGAGGAGCGCATCGCGCGGCGCGAACTTCTCCAGTTGAAATTCCATGGTGCGTTCGACGCTGCGGCGCATGCCTTTTTTGACACTATTCCGGATGTGTCAGAAGACATGACGGCGGATGCGTTTCGGCGCGCATTGTTGCGCATTCTCGGAGAGATGCGAATTTATCGCACTTACGTGACCGGGGAGACGAATTCACCGGCGCCCGGGCCATTTTTCTTTTCGGCGGTGGCACGAGCGCTTCGACGTGCCCCTGGTAATGACGCCCTGGCGCTTCGGCACATCGTGAGATTGTTTGAGAGCCATGATCACGACAAAATCGGGCAGCGCTGTAAAGCGCTAAGCCGTTTCAATCAGCTCGCGGCCTCGCTCGCTGCAAAAGCGGGCGAGGACACGGCGTTTTATCGGTTCGGAATGCTCCTGTCGCGCGACGAAGTAGGCTCCGATCCCGACGAATTCGCTCTCATACCTGGAGAATTTCATACGCGCGCGCGCGCGCGACTCGGCAATGCACCAATGCTCGCGACAGCCACGCATGATCACAAACGGGGCGAAGACGCACGCATGCGGCTCGCGGTGCTCAGCGAGCTGCCCACGGATTGGCTCACCGCAATTTCAGATTGGTTCGAACTGAACAGCGCCATCCGCGATCCCATACTCGATCGCGCAGATGAATATCAGCTGTACCAAACCCTGGTCGGAGCGTGGCCACTCGATCTCGATTGGCAGGATGAGAAGGGTCTCGGCAATTTCGTAGAACGAATTCTGGCCTGGCGGCTGAAATCTTTACATGAAGCGAAACTGCGAAGTTCCTGGGGTGACCCTGATGCGGTGTATGAGGAGGCGAGTGCCGATTTCGTTCGACGCCTGCTTGATCCACGGCGATCTTCGGAATTCCTCCGCAGCTTCGCGGATTTCCTGGCGCAGATTGCACCGGGCGCAGCGCTCAACGGACTTGCGCAGACTACGCTTCGTTGCACGGCGCCGGGCGTGCCAGATCTTTATCAGGGCAGTGAATTGTGGGATTTCAGTCTTGTCGATCCGGATAATCGGAGACCGGTGGATTTCAGCGCGCGCGCGTCAACAATTGCTCGCGAGAAAGAGGGCGCCGCGCTCCTGCGAAACTGGCGGAGCGGGGAGACGAAACTACACATCATTGAGCAACTGCTTGGCTTGCGCCGGAGGGTTCCGGAATGTTTCTCGCGCGGCGATTACCGGCCTCAATCAGCTGTGGGCACGCGTCGCGAAAGCGTGATTTGTTACCTTCGTAGCCACGACAACATGAATATTCTTATCGTGGTTCCGCGGCTTTGCGCCAGGGCATGCATGGATGCGAAACGGCCTTTGCCCGCCCCATCGTTCTGGGATGATACCGTCATTCCGCTTCCTGACGATCTTCACGCCACCAACTGGCATTCATTGTTCGACGCGACGCCATTCGGCGCCGCCCAAGAAATCAAGTGCGCAGACATCCTGCGCAACTTCCCGATAGCGGCACTGGTGAACGCGTAACCGCGATCAGGCAGCCTGACGCGTGTCCTGCGTTACGCGAGGGGCACGAAAATTGGCAATTTCACAAAGACGATCCGGCTGCAGGAGGCGCACGAGCCCGCCCTTGAATTCGATGAGCTGGTTGCGTCGCAACTGCTGAAGCGTGCGATTGAGATGCACGACACTTAATCCCAGCGCGTCCGCCATGATCTCCTGCGTCAGCGGGATAGCGACCGTCGTTTCGCCCGCAAGTCCCACCAGTCCAAGCCTCTCGTGGATCTCAAGTATAAAATGCGCAGTTCGTTCAAAGGCAGTCTGTCGGCCGACGCGCATAAGCTGATTCAGCAGATAGGCTTCGTCCAGGCTGGCCGTCGCGTAACACGCTCTGGTCAAACCCGGATAGGAATCGACTTCCGTCGTGATCGCGGTTGCGAGCGCAGCCGCATCGGCAATCACGACCGGCGTCAGCGCGAGAGACGTCGTGAGCGCGATGGCCTGCGGGCGCAGGCACAGGCCATATATATCGCCCGGGAGGATAAATTCAAAGATTTGGCGCCGCCCGTCCGGCAAGGTGCGAAAGCGGCAGGCCCAACCAGCCATCAGCAAGCGTGGCGAGTTCAATGCTTCGCCCTCGTGGATGAGCTCGGTGCCGGCCGGCAGTTCTTCGGTGCGTTGCGCAATCGACTCAATGAGGGCTCGTTCTTTGACCGACAGATCCGCGAGGTGCGACATCCGGCGGACGAGAAGATCGGCATGCGAGGACGTGTCGAGGCCCAAGGCGCGCCATCTTTCCATTGTGGTTCTCCGCTTTCGCTGTATTACGGCCGTGCTCAAATCGTGGACCCTCTTCCCGGTCAACCTCCTCTTCCGCGGGCAGCTGATCAGGGTTAGCTTGCGATAAGGCTTTAAGCTCCAAACGAACAAACGTAAGGATCGTTGCGGGCCGGGCCGCAGGGACTGCGGCGATTCGTTAATCGGTTTGCCGCAGATCCGAAAACGCGCGGAACCTATTGCCAACCCACCACTTCCCTACGCAGCCGGATACAGGTTGCGCGCATCCCCATCCTGATCGGAGATAACCCATGCCCCACCCCTTCCAGCTTTCGCCCTTGCCCTATGACGAGGCTGCGCTTGCACCGACGATTTCGGCGCGGACTATCGAGTTCCATTACCACAAGCATCACAAGACTTATGTGGAGACGCTGAACAAGCTCGTTGCGGACACCCGCTACGCCGATATGAGACTCGAGCAGATCGTGCGAACGAGCTTCGGCGCAGAAACAGAGAAAGAAAAAAAGATTTTCAATAATGCCGCGCAGGTCTGGAACCATGATTTTTATTGGCGCAGCCTCTCCCCAAAGGAAACCAAACCGGCCGGCAAGCTTCTTCAGGCAATTGAGCGCGATTTCGGCAATCTCGAAGCGCTACTTAAGCAGTTCGCCGATGCGGGCAAGGAACAGTTCGGCAGCGGTTGGGCGTGGCTGATTTCGAAAGAGGGTAGATTGTCGGTCGTCAAAACGGGCAACGCAGCGGATCCCATGGCCGATAAATTCAATTGTCTATTGACGGTCGATGTGTGGGAACATGCCTATTATCTCGATTATCAGAATCAGCGCGCCAGTTATCTCGAAGCTGCGCTGGGCAAGCTGAACTGGGATTTCGCCGCGGAAAATCTCGACAAGGAAAGTCAGCCTGTCCGCGCTGCCGCCTAGTGGCGGCACAGGGGGCAACGCATAATTCTATTCGGTAATGACGACGGGCCGGCTTTTCCCTATGGGGCCGGCTTGTCGGCATAAACCTTGCTCCAGATCAAACCGAACGCTCGATTTGGCTCAATGTCAAGTTGGGGCAGGGTCGAGCGGCACTCTGTTAACCAACAAAATGTTGACAATTGGTTAAACCGGGCATTCATTTGGTTAACGCCGCGCCGATATCCTGGAGGCAATTTTGTTCAGCACTGCTTGGTTGACCGCTCAGCCCACAAAGAAGGCGCGGGCACTGTTTCCGCGACTCTGCACGGTTTTATCGCTTGGTATTTTGGGCATATTGCCGGGAACGGCGCTCGCCGGACAGCAAATTGCGATTTTTGATCCCAGCGGGTCGGATGGGACGTACCCCAGCAGCATAAACAATAAGGGCACCATAGCGGGCGATTTTCAGGACAGCGACGGGTTTTATCACGGATTTGTGCGGTCGCCATCGGGGGGGATCGCCGCTTTCGACCCGAAAAAATCGGTGGAGACGCATGCGACCGCGCTCAACGGTTACGGCGACGTAGCCGGATGCTATCGCGACAGCGCCGGAGTCTTTCACGGCTTTTTGCGTGTAGCAGACGGTACGATAACAGACTTTGATCCTGCGCATTCGGCGGATACTTACGTGATTGCGATCAACCACTCCCGGTCGGTAGTTGGATATTATCTCGACAGAAAATATGTTGTTCACGGTTTTGTAAGGACAACTGACGGAATGATCGACACATTTGACCCGCCAGGTTCGAAGGGAACTTATGTGAGCGGTATTAACTATCAGGGGTTTATTGCCGGATACTACCAGGACAAGAATGCCGTAGTGCATGGATACGTCCGAACGGCTGATGGAACCATTACGATTTTTGATCCGGCAGGCTCGGCCGGAACGTACGTGAACGGCATCAATCACGACGGCTCGATCACAGGGTATTATCAGGGCAAATCAATCCAGCACGGATTTATTCGTTCGCCGAACGGGAATATGATGAGCTTCGACCCGCCGCGCTCCGAGGCCACGGATCCGGCTGCGATCAGCCGTAAGGGTGCTATCGTGGGTCATTACACAAGCAGGATTAGTGGTGTGCATGGCTTTCTGCGCAAGCAAAACGGGTCGGTAAGCGTGTTCGATCCGGAAGGATCGAGCGGCACGTTTGTGACGGCCATCAATGCGCATGGGGTAATTGCGGGTTATTATAAGAAAGGAATTTATCACGGCTTTGTGCGTGGCAGCAGGTTTGTTCAGGAAAATTGATCTCGCACCGAATTAATATTGGCGGCGACACTTGGCCGCCGCCCCGATTTCAGGGCTCGGGCCTTACTTTCCAATTTGCTAATGGCCACCCGGTCCGGGAACCAGCGGCGGATTTACTCCGGGCATTGTGCCGATGCCATTATTCGTGCGCCGGCACATTTGCAGACCATTGTTGTAGCCGGCTTTGTAGGCCTTATCGCTCTTGAGAAGCTGTTTGTCGCCGATTGTCCGGTCGCGCAAATCGGCGCCCTGATCGGTTGCGGCTTCGCACCCGTCCTCATAGCCCGCCTGGAAGCTTGGATTCTTGCGAAGTGCAGGATCGCCGCCGGCGCACGCTGCAAGCATGAGCGCAGGTATGATAGACGCAATAAGAGCTCGCCGCATTTTCATCGGTATCTCCTGACGGCCAGCATCAAGCGGCGCCCCGCCCGCAATCCCCGGCGAATGCAACGACGTGCAGTGGAGGAAAGCAACCGCGCGGGTTTCGGCTATCTGCATGCCGAAGCCGGCGTACGGGCCAGCGCCCGTAGGGCGTCGCCGCAGGAAATGAGACCGACCAACTTCCCTGTCGCCGATTCCACCACTGGAACGGAGGCGTGATTAAGAAAACAGAGACGGACGGCCTCGATTTCCGATGTATCGGGTCGCACCATAACCCTGTTTCGGTCCGTCACCTCGACGACGCGTTTTGTCTTTATTTCCTCATAGCGGCGGCGCAACCCGATCAAATCGTCAGCAAAACGCAGGTTCGACATCAGGTTTCCTGCGAGGGCCACGCGTGGCAGCAGAAGACCCAGAAGATCGTAAACACCGAACATGCCGATAAAACGTCCTGCCGCGTCGACGACGGGCAGGCTGGTGTGGTGCAGCGCCAAGAGTTTCGCAGCCGCCTCCGCTACCGGATCGTCTTCGGGGATGCACGGGGGCTCCTTCGTCATTATCGCGGCGCAACTCATGGCGAATCCCTCGCGAAAGATGACGAGTCTCGTAACGTGGGCCTCGGGCTTTCTGCAAGACGCGGCGCCCAGCCCGCAGATTAACGTGAATTATAAGATTTTATTTAAGTTTAATTAAATCAGACGGCCCAGAGTTCAGTAGTTTCGAATCACAGGTGGCCATGCCGCGCGGCAGATACCGCCCCATTCCGGCAGACGGCGAGCGATCAGGCCGGCGCTTTGCCTTCGAACAGGCATGTAAAGCGGCAATCGGGAGCCTCCTCTGGGGCGCCTATATTCTGCTGTTCGGCCGCCCGGGAGAGCTGGAACTCATCGCGTTTGCCGGCTTTCTGCTGCCCTGCGTCCTGGCACTGCTTGCCCTCGCAGGCGTGTGCCGGCCAGTCCTCGAAACCGCGTCCTCCCTCAGTTTTGCTGTCCTGATCGGTTTTATTGTGGCGATCACGGGCGGCATGCGCTCGCCCCTGCTCGTCTGGTTCGCGATTCTACCAGCCGAAGCGGTGCTGGCGGGCGGCCGCCCATCCGTGGTTCACGCCGCGATTGCCACCACATTGGCGTTGGCCGGTGTTGCGCTGCTTGAGGGGGCGCGTGCTTTGCCGCCGGAACGGCTGTTTGCACCTTACTGGGAGGCGTTTGCGGGCTGCGCGCTTGCTGTCATCCTTCAGTCGGCCTTGATCGCCATGGTGGCGCAGGCGCGTCAGCGCAGGGCGGATATTGCCATCAGCGAGGGCGCAGAGATGTACCGATTTCTGGCCGAGAACGCGACGGACTTAATCACGTGTCACACCACTTATGGCGACATCCGCTCAGCGAGCCCGGCTGCGCGCCGCCTCCTTGGAGTCGATCCCGGCTCGCTCAATGGCGCTGCGCTGTCGGCGGTTGTGCATCCTGCAGATCTCGAAGCCGCGCATGATGCGATAGGTAAAGCCGTTCTTTCGGGACGATTGACGACAGCCGCGATACGTTTCCGCCGTGGCGACGGCAGCTTCGTAGCCACGGAAATGCATTGCCGGCCGGTGACGGGCACGAGCGACGTGGTCGCCGTCAGCCGCGACATTGGAGAGCGTAAAGCGCATGAAGAAGCGCTGATTGCCGCGCGCGAAAGTGCGGAAGAGGCAAGCCGTGCCAAATCCAGATTCCTTGCCCATATGAGCCACGAATTGCGCACACCTCTCAATGCGATCCTCGGCTTCTCGGAAGTTATGATGCACGAGATGTTCGGCGCGCATGGAAGCCCCCGCTATCTGGAATATGCGCGGCTCATTCATGAGAGCGGTGGCCACCTGCTTGAACTTATCAACGGCGTACTGGACATGTCGAAGATCGAAGCAGGAAGATTTGATCTCAACGAAACCACGTTCGATCTTGAATCGGTTGCGGGACAGGCTTCGCGGCTGGTGCGGCTTCAGGCGGAGCGCAAAGGCGTGGTGCTGAAGACGTCTATTGCACCTGGCGCACGTTCTGTCTTCGCCGATCAACGCGCCGTCAAACAGATATTGCTCAATCTGCTTGCCAACGCCGTGAAATTTACGCCGCGTGGCGGGACGGTATGGATCGCAGCGGCGCGTGAAGGAGGTGCCGTCGAAATCGCGGTCGCCGATACCGGCGTGGGCATCGCGGAGGCCGACCTTCACCGTTTGGGTCAGCCATTTGAGCAGGCTGGGTCTGCGCCGTCGCTCGAGGGGACAGGTCTGGGACTTGCGCTCGTCAAAGCCTTTGCCACATTGCATGGCGGCGAAGTGCGCATTCAATCGGCGCGAAACGAAGGCACGGTGGTTCGCGTTCGTCTGCCTCATGCGGCTGTCGACAAGGTGCAAAAACTCCCACTCGGCCGGCATCAGTCCGAACCGCGCACGCCGGTAAAGGGCGTAGCGTGATCGCGCGCCTGAAAACCGGAATATACGTGAAAGCTTTGATCCGGAGAGCGGAAATTGCCGGTGCCTCGGCCTACGTGATCAGGCACGGATCGGATGAGGCGGGTGCCCTGTATCTGAAACTCTCGCGGCCCGACCGAAGCTGCACAGTGTTGAGCCAGGCGCGGCGGGGTGAGGGCGAGCTTGTCTGGATCAAGCCATTGGGCGAGGCGAGCGACGAAGAAGCCGCAAGCAAATATTTCGAAAAGCAATTCCGCTTCGATCCCGATATCTGGATCGTGGAGATCGAAGACCGCGATGGCCAAACCTTCGTGGACGAGCCTGTTGTATAATTAATTATATATCGCCTTAGGTACCATTGCGCGACAACGCGTTCATCGCTGCGGATATGCGGTGAAAATGTAGTCCTTTGCCGCAACGCCCGTGTGGCAGGCATAACCGCATTCGGCACCTGTGCCATTGGCTCTGAATGAAGCAGTCGCGGGGTCGTAGAGGAATTGGGCATACGCCCATCCATGCGTGTTCGGAAATCTCTTCGTATCTTTTTCGATGAACGAGACCGACATCAGCTTGTCTGGCACCATCACGAAGTAAGGCGATTCTTTATTTTGCCTTTGCGACCATTCGATCTTTACGATCTTGACGCCGTCGGGGAACGGCTTGCCGTTTCCCGGCGCGCCATCAAGATAGGCCTTGATCATCTCGGCGTTGCCGCCGATGAATTTAATGCCGTCCTTGACCTGACTGACGGATATGTCCTGCCATGTTTCATAGCCTCTGAATTCTGAGAACGGGAGGCCTCCGGGCACCTGCACCGTGTATCTGTCCTGGGCTGCGAAGCCGATGCCTCCGAGGAGGACGACAAAGGCGCCAGTCGCGATTGTTACCGGGAACGGAGTACGTTTCATGGCTCACTCCTGCTGCGGATTTGCAACTTGAAGTCGAACGAATGCGATTAACCATATCATTTGACGCGCCCGGCGCATAGAGTCATGGAGCGGGAAATCGAGTACGCATGGACCGGGCTTGTGAGCGCCCGCGGGACGGCGCGGCGAGTCTGCGCATTGTCTGACCTGGGGATTGAAGAGACCACGCCATGATCACGATCTATCCGGCCAGCGCGCAGCCTGATGGCGCGGTCTGGATCGACCTCTTTGAGCCAAGCGAGGAAGAACGCTTAAGAACCTGCGCAGTTAGCGGAATCGAGGTTCCCTCACGCCAGGCACTTGAGGAAATCGAAGCGTCCAGCCGTCTGCGCACAGTGGGTGGCGGCCTCGTCCTCAGCATGCCCATCGCGTCCAAATCCGCGTCGGGCGACACGTTGCCGACACCTCTGGGTTTCGTACTGACGCCGAAAGTACTGGTCACCGTGCGCTATGCAGAATTGCATGCGATCAGGCCGGCAATCGATCACATAAAACCGGATACCTGCCCGACCAGCGTCGAGATGTTTGCGCTTCTTGTCGAGGCGATGGTCGATTACACCGCCGACCTCCTTGAACAGATGGCGGCCAGACTGAACGATCTGTCACAGCGCGTATTCCGGCGCGGTGCGCAGCAACGTGGCCGCAACTTCGCCCGCTCCAATCGTGCGCTGAAGGAATCGCTGCTCGAAATCGGCGAAACGGCCGCCAAACTCAGCTTCATCCGCGACAGCATTTTGGGACTTCAGCGCATTGCACCCTTCGCCGCCGAAAGCGGCAAAGGGTGGCTCGGCGATCCGGTCCTCGCGCGTTTGAAGACAGTCGGCAAGGACCTCCAGTCCCTTGCGGATTTCGAAGTGCACCTGACCGACAAGATGCAATTCCTGCTCGATGCCGTCTTGGGATTCATCAACACGGAACAGAACGATATCTTCAAGGTCCTGACCATCGTGTCGGTCGTCGGCATTCCGCCCACGCTGATCGCCAGCATGTACGGGATGAATTTCGACAGCATTCACGAATATCATTGGCATTATGGATATGAGTGGGGACTGTGCCTGATCGTCCTCTCCGCCATCCTTCCCACTGCCTGGTTCAAATGGCGGGGCTGGTGGTAATTCCCGGGACCATGTGTCGGCAGTAATATTCTCGCTTACTGCCGCTGCTGCCTGAGATGTGGCACCGTACCGGAGGATGATTGCGTCACTGGGCTCGATTTCAGGATGTTCCTGTCGAACAATGCGGAATTCTGCAGGAAATCATCAAGATCGTCCATGGACGAAAAATTGGCAAATTTGTAGTTGCCCCTGTCATTCACGACATAGGAATAAGAAAGGCTCTCGGGCGTCCAACTGCTCCCCGTAGCCTGCGACTGAAACACGAGAAAGACGGGAGAGGCATCGAGCACAAATTTGACGTTGGATTCCATGACCTGCAAAACACCGGCTGCGGCGTTCAAAGAGGCTGCCGGCTGCTGTGATCGCGTGATGGTGTTGTGGCGAGCCAGCGAAGCAAGCCATGGCTTTATCCGCTCCTGGCTGGGCACGGTATAATTCGCAGCGAACGAATCAATTCTGCCGTCTCTCAGATCGCGTGCAGCCTTTCTCAAAAATCCCAGCAATGGCGTGGGCGCCTTCACCTTTACGTCGCCGACCGGAAAGTCCATCGGCGTCCCACCGAATTCGAGATAAACGGGATGAGTTCCCGGATTGCCCTTCCCGCCGAGTGGAATTTTGTATTGATAGGACGAGGCGACATTCGTTACGGGCTCGTAAATACTTCCGTTTGCCATTTCTTGCGCATCAAAGGCTGATTTGATCAGCGAAAGCACCGGCGTGTTGCTGTCGACGATGCTTAGCCTATCGTTGTTTTTACGATCAGAGCCGACGTAGAATGCCTCTCGCCGCATTCCGGCCTTCGTGGGCGTTTCCCATACGAACATTGCATCCGATCCCACGAAGATTTCTGCAACTACGTTGAGATGGTCGAAGTCGAAATTGCTGCGGGCCACCTCGATCCAGCTTCCCGCGCTGTTGTCGACCATCGCTACGGTCGTGGTCGGGTCGAGCCTTTTCATCTGATCGGGAGACGTCCAAACACTGGAGAACTTCATCGTATCGAGCTTTCGGATCGCCTGCACGATGGTGACAAAAATCGCCTGCGCCTTGTCCCGCGGAGCCGAGGCGAATTTGTCGAAAGGAACGCCGTAACGCTTCATGTCGATCTTCAAATACAGTGGGCAATGAACCTGGCGCGCCTCGATCATTATGGGGATCGGCAGACTGACACTGTCGATCTTTTGGGCAAGCGCGCGATCGGGAAGTGTGGCCAGCACAAGCGCCGCCAGCGCCGCCCGGCGACGGATATTCTGAAATTTGCAAGAAACAGAGAGCATCGGAAATCTTTCGGTGGAACGCTGCATACTGGCTGAGCTTGCCTAATAAATCATTCAGACGTGCCGGCCTGCCTTGTGGAAATGCTGTATTTGGGCCGATAAAGGGTCGGTATCGCATTCCATCTTGCGCAGGAGCGCGGGCGCTGCTACCTCCCGCCGCTTCATGAACGATACGAACCCGAAACTCGACACCCCGGCGCGAGAGGCTGCGCGGCGGCGGAGCTTTGCCATTATCTCCCACCCCGACGCGGGCAAGACGACCTTGACCGAGCACCTGCTGCTGCTCGGCGGCGCCATCCGCGCGGCGGGGCAGGTGAAGGCCCGCGGCGAAGCGAGGCGGGCGCGCTCTGACTGGATGAAAATCGAGCAGGAACGCGGCATCTCGGTCACGAGCGCGGTGATGACGTTCGAATATGGCGAATGTGTCTTTAACCTGCTCGACACGCCGGGCCATGAGGATTTCAGCGAGGACACCTATCGCACGCTGACAGCGGCCGATTCTGCCGTAATGGTGATCGACGCGGCGCGCGGCATCGAGAGCCAGACGCGCAAGCTGTTCGAGGTCTGCCGCCTGCGCGACATCCCGATCATGACCTTCATCAACAAGATGGACCGCGAGGCGCGCGATCCGCTGGAACTGCTCGACGAGATTTCCGACCAGTTGCAACTCGATTGCACGCCGATGGTCTGGCCCGCCGGCATGGGGCTGAACTTTCGCGGTATCTATGACTTTAGCCAGGACGAATTTCTGCGATTTGGTTCTAATCAGCGTGTTGCCGGCGGCTCTCTGGGGGAGATTCTCGCAAGCGAAGAGCGTGAGAAATTCGAAGAGGAATCCGCGCTTGCGCGTGGAGCCTGTCCAGATTTCGACCTTGAGACATATCGCGCGGGGCATCTCACGCCCGTTTATTTCGGCAGCGCGCTCAAGAATTTCGGCGTGCGCGAATTGTTGGAGGCGCTCGGAAAATATGCACCAGCGCCACGCGCGCAGCAGTCCCGCACACGTGTCGTTCTTCCGGCTGATGACGAAGTAACGGGTTTCGTCTTCAAGGTGCAGGCGAACATGGACCCAAACCATCGCGACCGCGTGGCATTCCTGCGTCTGTGTTCGGGGCGTTTCCGGCGCGGCATGAAGTTGAAGCAATCCGGCACGGGCAAAACGCTCGGTGTGCACAATCCCATCCTGTTTTTCGCACAGGAGCGCGAGACAGTAGATGAAGCGTGGCCCGGCGACGTGATCGGTATTCCTAATCATGGTGTGCTGCGGGTCGGCGACACGCTGTCGGAATCCGGCGAGGTGATATTTACCGGCATCCCCAATTTTGCGCCGGAAATCCTGCGCCGCGTGCGCCTTGGCGATCCGATGAAACAGAAACATCTGGCGCGCGCGCTCGAAAGCTTGGCGGAAGAGGGCGTGATACAGGTGTTCCGGCCCATGCTCGGTGCGCAATGGATCGTTGGCGTGGTGGGTATGCTGCAGCTTGACGTACTGAAGAGCCGGCTGCGCCAGGAATATGGCCTCGACACCGATCTCGAAGCGTCGCCCTACGACACTGCGCGCTGGATCTCAGCTACGCCGCAAGAGCTGGAGAAATTCATCTCCTTCTACCGTAACCAGATGGCCGAGGATCGCGACCGGGCGCCGGTGTTTTTGGCAAAAAGCGAGTGGGAACTCGGCTATGTTGCGCCGAAATTCCCGGCGATCAAATTCGCCAAAACCCGCGAACGCGCGGATGTTCATGCGGGCGCCTGAAATGTTCTGGTGGCTCACAGAGATGTATGATAAAAAAGCCAGCGAAGTTTGGACCGCTTCAGAACGCCGTGCCGTGCTAGGCGCATGGATTATTCTTGTGCTTTCAGCGGCAACAATTATGCTGCCTTTAGACTACTTCTTGATATTCCGTGGCAATTGGAACGATGTACTTTCTAGCGCCTTGAGCGGAGGGGCGGCAACTGGGGCCGGAATTGCCATCTCCGGATTTGTGTCACCCAGAGTTTGGCTAGTACTTTCAAGGCCTCGCGTTCTATCCAGCTAGCTATGCTTTAGATTTGCTAACTACAGCACATCCCTGAGGTACGAACATTGTTCTATGCGTTCGCAGCGGGGCGAAGCATAAATCCCGCATCCTCGAGTTTGGTGCGGATATCTTTGGCATGGTTCGCATCGCGCGCCTCGATGGTGAGGCCGAGATCGGCGGACTTCGCCGACATGTCCGTCAGCATTCGGTTGTGCGAAACCTCAAGGATGTTGCCACCCGTTTCGCTGACAACCGTGGCGATGCGTGCCAGCAAGCCGGGCCGGTCTTCAATCTTCACGATCAAGGAAAGAATGCGGCCCTCGCGCGACAATTCACGCAGGATCACATTCGAGAGCATCCGCATCTCGATATTCCCGCCCGAAATAATTACCCCGATCTTCCTGCCCCTGAAAATATCCGGATTTGCCATCACGGCCGCGAGCGCGGTTGCGCCGGCGCCTTCGGCAACTGTTTTTTCCACTTCAAGCAGCGCGACAATCGCAGCTTCAATCTGATCCTCGCGGACGAGCAGCACATCCTTCGCGAACGCAGCGAGCACCCGGCGCGCAAGGTCACCCGCCTTTTTGACGGCGATGCCTTCGGCGATTGTTTGCACGGAGCAGGGGAGTGATGCGCCCTTGAGTACGTCATACATCGAGGGGCAGACTTCTGCTTCCGCGCCGTAAATCTCAATGCCCGGCTTCAACGCCTTGGCACCGAGCGCGATGCCGGAAATCAGTCCGCCGCCGCCTATAGGCGCCACAATCGCGTCGAGATCAGGCGCTGCGTCCAGCAGTTCGAGCGCGACCGTTCCTTGGCCGGCGATAATTTTTGCGTCCTCATAGGGATGGATGAAGGCCAGTTGTTCCGCCTTGGACACCTCGTTGGCGCGCTCGAATGCCTGTTCGAGAGTCACGCCGTGAAGGATCACGCGCGCGCCGAAATTCTTCGTATGTTTGATTTTGTTATAAGGCGTACCCTCGGGCATCACGATGGTCGCCGGAATACCGAGCCTTTGCGCGTGATAGGCGACGCCCTGCGCGTGATTGCCGGCCGACATGGCGGCAACGCCGCGCCTCTTCTCTTCCGGCGTCAGCGACAAGAGCTTGTTCAGCGCGCCACGTTCCTTGAAGGAAGAAGTGAAATGCAAATTCTCGAATTTGAGATGGATTTCCGCACCGGTAATGGCCGAAAGCGTGCGCGACCAATGGCTTGGCGTCGGTCCGACTATGCCTTTGATCGCAGCCGCAGCCGCCCGGATATCGTCGAGCGTGACCTCCGGAAATGTCGGCAGCACGCCGGGCGATAAGTCCATCGTTCCGTTCCTTTTCGGTTGGGTGTTGCGGTGTTTCGATTGGTAGCAGCGGAGGGATTTGAACCCCCGACCAAGGGATTATGATTCCCCTGCTCTACCACTGAGCTACGCTGCCAGCCAAGGCGGGGGGTGTACGGCGCGCCCGAAACCCCTGTCAAGCTGCGGATGAGCGTTGACATATGTCATTCACGAGATCAAGTTGACCCATATGGAAAAGACGCAGGTTTATTTGCGAAGCGAGGAGCTCGACGCCGTCCGCCAGGCCGCTGCGCGGTCCGGGCGGAGCGTGGCTGACGTGATCCGTGAAGCCATCCGAAAAGTCATACTCAAGCCTGGGAATACGGGCCCGGTTGCGATCTGGGACGGCGAACCGAAGCGGACCTCCTTGGAACATGACAGCGTACACGACGAACCCTGATGCGGCACGGCGAAGGCGTTTTCGTCGATAGCGGCGCCTGGATCGCGCTTGCGCTGTCGAAGGATCCGCTACATGGGCAGGCGCGAGAGCAATGGGATCTACTGCACGATAGCGGGGCTAAGCTTCACACTTCCATCCCCGTCGTAATTGAGACTTTCACGTTTCTCGAACGCAATGCCAACCGCGATGTTGCGCTCGTCTGGAAAGACTCCATCAGCAAATCTGTATCTGTGAAGTTGATAGCTTGCGAATTGCGCGACCTGGAACAATCCTGGGAATATTTCCGCGGCACAGACTTCCACAAATTGTCAGCGGTTGATGCCACCAGTTTCGTGATTATGAAGCGGGCGCATCTTCGTGTTGCGTATACCTTCGATCATCACTTCGTCGTTGCTGGATTTCGGCTCGTAGTCTAAATGCGGCAAGTAGTTCTCCAAAGTTAGAGGCGATGGAAGCCAAAACAGAGGCACATGCGTTTCTCGTGTCGTTGGAGCAACGGTTCCGACGTGAACTGTGTACGCCTTCGGAAATGCGCAGGCGCATTCCCGAGATCAGGGAAATTGCCGCGCGCGATGCAAGCAAAAAGGCATTGGGGAAATAATCCCGAGGCTGCATTTCTAAACTGCCTGGTTGCACCGCTACTCTTCGAGCATATGCAAACGGTAGCTGGGTTCTGCGCTTCTAAAGCAAGGCAATCGCTTGTCTCGGACTATTGGCACAGCATGCCGGAGTTCTGCTCTCAAAGTTCGGTAAGAACTAAGCCTTATCCGTTTGACAAGAAATTTCGCGGAGAAACACCCGCAGACATATTGGCCGGGTGGCAAGGCAAAGCCGGAGAAATACTTAGGCAGCCATATCCCGACTTTGCGTTTCGTGCTCCGTTTCCACACAGGATCCCATTTGAGGGAAGTATTTTGCGGCAGCGCTTGCCCTGCTTCAGAGCAGTTGAGGGCCTCCCATTAACAAGCTGAAAAGCACCACCATTAGGCGGTCGGGAGCGTTGGTTTGAAAAAAAGATACTTCTATCGATTGAGAGCCAAGCGGATGGTACAGTTATCCTCAATCTGCACAAATCTCAACTTGCGTCTCGGGGTCTTTTGTTTCTACTTGACGGCAAGTAACTAAATCTCGACTGCAACTGTGCAGCTCCAATTCATTTCTGCAGTGTTTAGAAGCAACGCTTATGGGGCAAACCGGAAATGCATCACGTCGCCGTCGCGGACGACGTACTCCTTGCCTTCGAGCCGCATGCGGCCAGCGTCGCGGGTGCCGGCTTCACCACCAAAGGCGATGTAATCCTCATAGGCAATGGTTTCGGCGCGGATGAAGCCCTTCTCGAAATCGGTGTGGATCACGCCTGCGGCCTGCGGCGCCCGCGAGCCATTCGTTACCGTCCAGGCGCGCGCTTCCTTCGGGCCGGCGGTGAAGAAGGTGATGAGACCGAGAAGCGCATAGCCCGCGCGGATCAGGCGGTCGAGACCTGGTTCCTCAAGGCCGAGATGTGAAAGGAAATCTGCGCGCTCAGCCGAATCGAGCTGCGCGACTTCCTCTTCGATGCGCGCCGATATCACCACGCACGCGGCGCCCTCATATTTCGCCTTCTCTTCGACGACCGCAGAAAATACATTGCCCTGCGCCGCCGAGCCTTCGTCGACATTGCAGACATAGAGTACGGGTTTCTCGGTCATGAGGCCGAGCCGGCGATAGGGCTCGCGCTCTTCTTCGGACAGGTCTGCGAGGCGGGCAGGTTTGCCTTCGCGCAGAAGTGCGAGCGCCTTCGACATCAGCGCGAATTGTTCCTTGGAATCCTTGTCGCCGCCTTTGGCTTTCTTCTCGATGGGAACGACGCGCTTCTCCAGACTTTCAAGGTCGGCGAGCATCAGTTCGGTTTCCACCGTATCGGCATCACCGACAGGATTGATGCGGCCTTCCACATGCGTGATGTCGTCATCCTCGAAACAGCGCAGCACATGGGCGATCGCATCGACTTCGCGGATATTGGCGAGGAACTGGTTGCCGAGTCCTTCGCCTTTCGATGCGCCGCGAACAAGCCCGGCAATATCGACAAAAGTAATGCGGGTGGGGACGATTTCCGCGGAACGCGCAAGCATTGCGAGCTTGTCGAGACGCGTATCCGGTACAGCCACTTCGCCCACATTGGGTTCGATGGTGCAGAACGGATAGTTCGCCGCCTGGGCGGCCGCGGTCTGCGTCAGCGCGTTGAACAGTGTCGACTTGCCGACATTGGGCAGGCCGACGATGCCGCATTTGAATCCCATTCACTCGTCCTTCGTGGCGGGCTTCGTTTTATTCGGCGGCGGGTTCAAGACAACCGTAACTTTGTTCATGAAACCCGCATCGTCGTCGCGCGCGAGCCAGGGCGCCGCTTGCGCCATCGCGGAGAGCAGGGGCACCAGCCATTCCTCTTCTGCTTTGGAGAAATTGTTCAGCACATGCGAGACGACACGGCCCCTGCTGCCGGGATGACCGACGCCTATGCGCACGCGGCGATAGCCGGGGCCGAGCGTGGCCGTGATCGAGCGCAGGCCATTATTGCCCGCATCGCCGCCGCCGGTTTTCGCCTTGAGCTTGCCGGCCGCCAGATCGATCTCGTCGTGAAAAACGACCAGCGCCGCAAGTGGCAATTTGTAGAAGCGAAGCGCCGCGCCAACCGACTGTCCGCTATCGTTCATATAGGTCATCGGCTTGAGCAGGTGGGTTCTGCGGCCGCCGAGCGTGCCTTCCGCGATCTGCCCCTGGAACCGCCCGCGCCAGGGCGCGAAGGGATAGCTTTCGCGGATCACGTCCACGGCCATGAAGCCGACATTGTGGCGGTTGCGCGCATACTCCGCGCCGGGGTTGCCGAGCCCCGCGATCAGGAGAGGTGTGTCGGACATTGCGGGTCAGGAGGCCCGCGCGGGGGCCTATTTCTTTTCCGGGGCCTTGGCCTTGTCGCCGGCGGCAGCTCCTGCCGCACCGGCCGCGCCAGCTTCCGGCACCGCCGCCGCTGCCGGGGCCGAAGCCGCCGCGGCAGCCGCACGCTGCTCTTCGATCACGCTGGTCGGCGCCACGATCGAGGCGATGGTGAAATCGCGCTCGCGGATCATCGGCTTCACGCCTTCGGGCAGGTTGAAATCGTTGATATGCAGCGATCCGTGAATATCGAGGCTCGACAGATCGCCCTCGATGAATTCGGGAATGCTCTCGGCCGGGCACAGCAATTCGACTTCGTGCCGCACGATATTGAGCACGCCGCCGCGCTTCAGACCGGGCGAGCTTTCCTGGCCCTTGAACCGCACGGGGATGGCGAGGCGGATCTGCGTGCCTTCGGCCAGCCGCATGAAATCGACATGCACCGGACGGTCGCTCACCGGGTCGGTCTGCACCGCGCGCGGAATCACGCGCGTCTTGCCCGCCGGCATTGTCAGCAGGAAGGGCGTGGTCAGGAACGTTCCCTTGGTCGCATGGCGCTCGACTTCGCGATAATCCAGCGTGACCGGCTGCGGCTCTTCATTGCCGCCATAGACGATGCCGGGAATCTGCCCGTTCTGGCGGGTCCGGAAGGCGTGGCCCTTGCCTTTGCCCTGACGCGGCTCCGCGCCCAGTTCCTGAATGTCGCGCATGGTGGAATTCCTTCGAAAACGGCCGAGCTGCCCGGAAAGCCGGGCTATGTAGCGGAAGCGGCCGGGCAAGGCAACCCGGGCTGCGGCTCTTTGCTCCGGCGCCGCCCGCAGCACCATAACAGCGATTTTAACAGCGAATAACAGCGATTTGCGGCCGAACGCCGCGCCGCAGAACGAAACGCCCCGGACTCGCGCCGTACGCTCCCCAAACAAGCCGGAAAAACAAAACCCGGTCGCTGCATTGGGGGCGCCGGGCGTATCACCTCTACCTGACAAAAACGCTAGCACATTTGATCGAAAAAGTCCAGCAGACCAAACCGCGACCGCCACCTAATTTGTATCAGGCAGCAAGCGCAACCGAACGTTGAACGCCGCCGCGAAGCCGCAACAAAACTTGTTCGCGCCGCAATGCTGCTCTAGCGTGACAGCCGCTTTTGCAAGCGGGGGAAAGCCATGAACAAGGCCTGTTGGCTGGCAGCCATATCGGTGCTCACGCTTTCGGCGCAGGGCAACGCGGCCGCCATGAAGCCGCTGCCCAATTTCTTCGGCGGTCATGATTTCGGCAACGCCACGAAAGGCGCCAAACTGCTCTACAACCAGAACAGCAATGGCGATGGCGACGCCGTCGGCTCGCAGAACTTCACCTCCGGAAAATTTCCCTCCTCCGACGATGCGGGTGCCGACGATTTCGTGGTGCCGAAAAACACAAAATGGAAGGTCACCGAAGTCGACGCGACAGGTTATTACTACAACGGCACCGGCCCCGCGGCATCCGAGAATGTGATTTTCTACGAGGACGATTACGGTGTGCCCGGCAAAGCCGTGAAGAACGGCACCTTTGTCAATCTGGTCGGCGAAGACGAGAATGGCAGCTTCGCCATCGCGCTTCCCCGCAAAGGTCTCACGCTCAAGCCCGGCACCTATTGGGTTTCGGTGGTTGCCAATTGTTCCTACACCGGCGCTTGCGGCGAGTGGGCCTGGGAGCTGTCGCCCAACTCCCACGGGAACCAGCCCATGTGGGAAAAACCCGCCTCCACCACACGGTGCATCACCTGGACGCCGATTGAAACCTGCTTCGGCTATCCCGGCGATCTCGAATTCGCCCTGCGCGGCAAAGCCAAACGTAATTAGCGCCATTGCGCATGCACTATTGAAATAGTGGTCCTGCCGGTTCGCGGGCCCTACCGGCTTCGCAAAAAGCCGTAATACGTGTCGCCCACCGAATATTGTCCGGCAATCGCGCCGCTGTCGCCCGGATTGCTGTCGATGCCGGAAGGGGCCGTGCCGCTTGCACCCCTGACGTCGAAGGTGGTGATGTTCCCGCTTTTCGACCTTATGAACGCATGTTCCACGTCGCTGCTGTCGAAGTAGTTTCCCGTGATCCGCCCCAGTTTGTCGATGCAGCAGGGTGCCGTTCCGATCGCGCCCGCAGGATCGAATGCCGTGATCGTGCCGTCGGATCCGCGTACAAAACCGTGATACACGGCGCCCGACTGATACCAGCCCGTGATTACGCCGAATTCGTTGATGCTGCAGGGATCCGTAGACGTCGCGCCGGGCGGGTCGAAAATGGTAATTTTATGATCGGCGGCGCGTACAAATCCGTGCTGGATGCCCGCGCGGTCCACATACCATCCCGTAATGGCGCCGCTCCTGTTGATGGACTTTGGCCAGGTTTCTGCCGATCCGGCCGGATTAAAATGTACAAAAACGCCGTTCGCGGCGCGCATATAGCCGTGTATTGCTTCGCTGCCGTCCAGGTAATCGCCTGCAATCGCGCCCCTGTCGTTGATGGCGACCGCATCGGTGAAGCCGGACCCTGGCACATCGAACCTTATGAACTTTCCGTTGGCCTCGCGCACAAACCCATGCGTTACGATATACACGTTGTTGCGGATGGCTGACTTCCCGCCCTTGCCGTAATTGCCATCGTTTCCCTTTGCCTCGGAGCCGAAATAGTCTCCCGTAATTGTCCCCTCGTCGTTGATGTTCGACACCTGGGTTCCGCCGCCGCCGGGGACATCGAAGGTCGTAATCCTGCCGTCGGGGGTGCGAATGAAGCCGCTCGGAGTATGGAGGGCGTCGGTGTATGTTCCCGCAATCACGCCGTTTGCGATGCTGGTTTGAAAGATATTCGTTGCGCCCTGGATTTCGAATTTCGTGATCTGGTGTTTTGCAATCGCGGGCGGACCGGGCACCAGACCGGCGGCGAGTGCGCAGAGAATCGCTCTCCGGTACAACGTCGGTGAAATCGGTCCTGGTGCGTCCCGGAACATGACGGCCCCCTTGGCAGCCGGCATTCTGTGCGCGGCGAAGCGGCCAATGTGGCCCAAGGTTGCAACGCCGGCAAGGTTCATTGCGTGGCGATTGAATGGTTACGTCCGTACGCCCGATAAGCGGGCTTTGATAGGATTCGGCGAAACCGAAATGCCCGGGAAATTGGCCGGGCGACGGCGCGCAACGGGCCGGCTATCGTCCGCGCGTGCGGGATTCGCCAAATGACCGACACAAACGGAGACCTGATTGATGGCAGAGAACGGCCCCGGGGGTAGCGCGGAAAAACCGAAGAAAGAATCCGGAATCGCCACGCTTCTCAATTCGCCGGCGGGCGTGACGCTGCTCGGGTTTTTCCTCACCGGCGTGCTCGGCGCGCTGGTGTCGTTCAGCGTCAACGCCTTCCAGCGCTGGGATCAGCAGCAGACGCAGACGCTCACCGAGCGGGAAAACGAAATCAGCAGCGTCAACAAACAATTCGTCGGCGCGATCGTGCAACGTACCTTCTACACCGACGCCGTGCTGCAGGCGATCCGCCAGTCGAGAGCCGGCAGCGATCTCGATGCCGCGTGGCCGCGCTACGAAAGCGCCTATCAGGCGGAGCTGGCCGCCGTATGGCAGAATCATTTGAACATAGAAGGCCATCTCGAAGACGATCCCGCGCCCACCGGAAATAATGGCTGGCAGCCCTTCTGGAACTATCTCGATCTCGTCATCCAGCCGCGCTACCAGGAAATGGACAATTGCCTGCGCGAAGTGCATGGCGCCTATCTCGGAGCCGCACAGGCCGAGCGGATCAAGGCGGCGCAGCGCATTCTCCAGGGCTGCGAAACGCGCTGGCACTGGGACCATCTGGGCAAGACGCAGAAAGCCTCCGTGGCGCTGTGGGATCATTTCGAGACCTGCCTCGAAAGCTTCACCTATCATTTGGACGTAAGCGCCCGCATCCAGCGCCAGGTCTGGAAAGCCGGCGAGGCCGCCGCCGCGCTCCCCGCGCCCGGAACCTGCGACAGGAGCGATCCGATCTGCCAGCAGGCGGTGTTTCTCGTCGGGCTGAAGGACAGCCTCGCCGAAGATTGCGGCCCGCTGCCGGTGGAGGATAAGGATTGATCCCGGTTTTCGTTTTGGGATATTATTCGGGCTCGCAGAATATCTCAATAAATTCAGGAAGTTACACCGCGCAAGGAAATAATACTCGCTCGGCGCAGGTTTATGTCCGCTCGGTGTCTGCACCTGGTCGTTTGTCCGTGGGTTCGCGGTCGCGGCACTCTCCCCTGAAGGAACGAAGAAAGAACTCGCAAGTCGCGCGCTTCTGTGTCTTCCTGACGGTGAGGGCAATGCCTGATTCGATTGCTGCCGGCCCTCGCAAAAGGGGAAGACCGGTGTCGGAATTGCACGGTTTGCGGAAGGCGCGCGGCGCGTTCTTCACGCCCCCCGAGATTTGTTCCTACATCGCTGAATGGGCAATTCGCAGCGGCGACGATCATGTCTTGGAGCCTTCCTGCGGCGAAGCCGCCTTCCTGCTCGAAGCGGCCAACCATCTCCGCAAACACGGCCCGCGAGATTTGTTTCTGCAAAATCAGCTGCACGGCATCGAGATTCACAACGCGTCCGCTGACGCCGCGCGCGTAGCTCTGGCGCGGAGTGGATTCGAAGCGTCAATCCGAACGAGCGACTTCTTTGACGAAGCGCCGAAGCGCCAATTCAATGCCGTCATCGGAAACCCGCCATACGTTCGGTATCAGCAGCACACAGGCGGTGCTCGCGCCAAGAGTCTTGAGGCCGCTTTGGCAGAGGGGGTCCGCCTCAACGGCCTGGCGAGTTCATGGGCGGCGTTTGTTGTTCACGCCGCCAGGTTTTTGAAGCCGGATGGCAGGCTTGGCCTCGTACTGCCGGCCGAGCTTCTGAGTGTCAACTACGCCGCACCTGTTCGGCGATTCCTGTTGCAGCGCTTTGGGCGCGTGCGTTTGGTGATGTTCGAGAACCTGGTGTTTCCGGGTGTCCTCGAAGAGGTCGTTCTGCTATTGGCTGAGGGCAGTGGCGGCGCGAACAGCTTTGAAGTTTACCAAGCCCGTGATGTTGCGGGGCTCGCGGCGATTAAGGCAGGTTCATGGAAGGAACATCGCCCCGAAGACGGCGCGAAGTGGACGCCTGCGCTGCTGGAACCGTCAATTTTCGACCTCTATCAGCGGCTGTGCAACGAAGGCTTAGAGACGCTCGCGACGTGGGGGCAAACATACTTGGGCGCAGTCACCGGCAACAATGACTACTTCTCGCTGTCGCGCGAACAGGCAGCCAAGCGTGGGCTCAAAGCCAGCGAGCTTGAGCGCATATCGCCCCCGGGCTCACGTCATCTTCGTGGTCACCGCTTCACAGATGCGGCATGGGAAGCGATGGCGGAAAGCGGGGCCCGCTGCTGGCTATTTTACCCTAGGCGCGCTCCTTCTGCGGCGGCCGAACAGTACATCGCCAAAGGTCAAAAAGCAAAAGTGCACGAAGCGTACAAGTGCACCGTAAGGTCGCCTTGGTGGCGCGTCCCGCTCGTGAAGTGCCGGACCTGTTTTTGACCTATATGAATCATGACCGCCCAAGATTGATCGCCAATCACGCGGGAGCGCATATCCTCAACTCCTCTATGGCGTCTGCTTACATCATGGCCGAACGCTATTAGGAAAAGAGCTTCTACCCGTCGCGAGTTTGAACAGCCTCACGTTGCTCGGTGCTGAAATGGTCGGCCGCGCATACGGCGGCGGGCTTCTGAAACTCGAGCCGCGTGAAGCTGATTTCCTGCCCATGCCGTCGAAAGCGACACTTGAGCAATGCGGCGACGATCTAAGAGTTATCTCGCCGCAGTTGGCCCCAGCACTTCGTCAAGGCGACGTGTCACGTGCTGTCGAGATGGTGGACAACATCGTCTTAAAGCAGGTGTTGAAAATCACCGACGCCGACATCAAGACGCTGAGGGACGCACGCGAAGTCTTCTTTGAACGCCGCAAGGCAAGGGGGAAGGGAGACAGTGGCGAGAATAGATGATCTTATCGCAGGCGGACTGAGGAGCCTACCGGTAAAGCCGTCCGATACAGCGAAACCTTCCACCAAAAAGCGTTACAGCGAGCTTGCATCCCAAGTTCTTGCGCTTGCTTTCGCCGAAGAACTCAGAAAGCGGGGAATGAAAGGCACCCCACCTGCCCCCGCTGGCGAATTGGACCAGTCGGGAGCCGAGCGCAGAATGGCCGGGGGCATCGGGGCGAAGAAAGTGGACGTGACATGGGCGACCGAGGAGTCCGGTCTTTTGTTCGCCATATCCATTAAGACAATCAATTTCAGCGATGATCGCAGCGGCGATTTTCAGAAGAATCTCACAAACCGCCGGGGCGACATGCTAATAGAGGCGGTGACGCTGCATCGTCGCTTTCCATACGCTGTACTTGCGGGATTTTTGTTCTTGGATGAAGGTGCAGAAACAGACGGCACGAAGAGGCGCAAGTCGACCTTCACCAACGCTCACCATCGCGTAAAGCTGTTCACCGGTCGGCCCGATCCGTCTGGCCGAGAAGAACAATTCGAGCGGCTGTATCTGTTTCTTATGGGCGCATCGCCCGACAAAGCCGTCGTGCGCGCTTACCCGATTGGAGAAATGAAGAATCCCACTCCGCTTAGTGAAGTGTTTGATGATCTGGTGCGACTTGTCGCGGAACGTAATCCCGACTTTTACTAGGAGGTCGGCGGGAACCTCCTTTCAATTAGGTCCTGATATAAATTAGCTGAGAGATCACCGTAGCTGGACCAGCATTCACCCGCGTGACGGCCCGGCGCGCAGTCGCACGGGGATTGCTCGTTGCGTTCGACCTACGGTTTGTTTGATGTTCGACCTATTGGATAGAAGTTGTACTGTTCGAGGTCTATCCCTGCCGCGGTTTCTTCAATGTGATAACCTAATATTGTGACGCGAATTCGGGGCCTGACTTTAATCTTTTCGTAGCAATCAACTCTCGCCAGACTGAGCAGAAGACAACACCTCTCTGAATTATCGTTACCTTTTGTTTTGGAGCGGTGTAAAATGCGAATCCAACGAACGAGTTCGCCACTAATAATTGGAGCGATTAAAAATTCGTGGAAACGTTATCTAGAAATTACAACCTCTCCATTGATGATGCTCGAACAGAAATTGAGGACCATGTCGGACCGAACGCCTCAGTCAACAATGCACAACGCATTTTGCTAATTGCAGAAAATTTTGATCCCGCCCCGCTCGTTGCAGCTGAATGGTTGCACGAGAATTACGGCGTAGATATTCGCTGCTATCAAATACGTCTTTCGCAAGAGAACGGAATCGACTACCTCACGTGCACATGCATTTACCCGCCACTTGAAATCGCGACGCTGAGCCGGGGCAGTGAACGGGGCATGGTAGCGCGTGCAGAGACATGGATAGATTGGCCAACTGCGCTCAAGGCGGTAGCGAACACCGACGTACGCCAATTCTTTGCGACCGAATTAACGAACAATCAAGAGAACAGGCTAAGATATCGTGAGTTGATCTATCGTATTGGTGGCAAAAGACGTTATTGGCTGGCTTGCCGTTCTGACTATGCATATGTGCGGCAGGCGGGCCGATTTGCCGGTGATGAGGTTTTTTGGAATGGCGTCATTTCTAAACCTACGAGTGTCGGCAAACGGCACGGCGTCAGTGGCGCCTCATTGCGGTTTCATCTCGCCACTGCTGCCGATTTTGCGGCATTCAAAAAGTCGCTGGAGGGCGATCTTAAGAAAGTCGAATTTTCGGCAGAAGCCGGCGAGCAAGTTGCAGACAGCGAGGATTAGCAGACTGCAGCCAAAGCAACTTAGTTCTCGGAGAGGCGGACTTCGGGTTTGACTCCAATCTTCCATAATTCCAGCGGAAATGGTGTGTGAATACTGGCCCACGCACCCGGTTCGCGCGGTTCGGTCGAACTTCTGCCAGGGCCTGTCATTATTGCAATTCTTCGAGTATGGTGCGATCTTCATTGAAGGGCGGGTCGGCCGAATCGCGGAGGTACAATGGATCTGCCGCAGCACTCGGCAAGGTGTCGAGAAGGAAGCGGGCAAGCATGCTTTTTCAGCCGAACGGATCAACTCGCGCGATCGGCGTTGCCGCGGTGCTGGCGCTGTTTGCGATTTGCAACATGGCGCGGGCCAGTACCTATGATGTGCTCCACACATTCTGCTCGAAGGGCAATTGCGCGGACGGATCGATGCCGTCGGGCGGGCTCGCCGCGGACCAGCAGGGCAACCTCTATGGCGTGACCCTGGACGGTGGCAAGAACAATTCCGGCGCGCTCTACGAACTGGTTGCGGAGGGAAGCGGCAAATGGAAATACCAAGTCGTGTACAGTTTTTGTGCCTGCGACAAGGCCTTTCAGCCGGTTGGCAATCTCGTCCTCGATACGGCCGGCAATATTTATGGGGTCACCGCCACGGGCGATACGGGCGGTGTCGTCTATGAACTTCCTGCTGCCGGCCGGAGCCGCAAGCTCGCATTGCTTTATGCGTTTTGCTCGCAGGCCGGCTGCGCGGACGGCCTCGCACCTTCAGCGGGGCTGACCTATGCCGGGCAATCAAGCGGCGCGTTCTACGACGGCAGCAGCCCCCTCTATGGTGTGACATCGCAAGGCGGCGCCAACGGGAGCGGAGTCGCCTATGTGCTGCAATCGCAAAACGGAAGCTGGACCGAGGCGAAGCTCTACGATTTCTGCGCCACGGGCGGAGCAACCTGCACCGACGGCAAGAACCCGGGCGCGCAGCTCCTCGTGCAAGGCTCGGACACGCTTTACGGCACGGCATTCGGCGGAACGGCCGCCAATGATGGCGTCGTGTTCAAGCTCGTTTCGCATCGCGGGAACTGGAAGGAATCGGTGGTCCATACGTTCTGCGCCAAGGCCGATTGCGCCGACGGCTCGCAACCGGAAGGTAGCCTTTCGTTCGACTCCGGCGGCAATCTGCTCGGCACCACCGCGCATGGCGGCTCGCCCTGCCAGAGTATTTGCGGCACCGTGTTCCGCCTGTCGCCGAAAGGAAAGGAAAGCGTGCTTCATGTTTTTTGCCAGGAAACGAACTGCGCAGATGGCGAAGAACCGGAAGGCGGCGTGCTCGTCGACGCGAGCGGCAATCTGTTTGCAACGACGGCCGAGGGCGGTGATAACCGCGAAGGGGCGGTGTTCGAACTGAGCGGTACCTTTCAGATCGTTCATAGCTTCTGCGCCGTCCAGAACTGCACCGACGGCGACTTCCCCGTCGCGCCACTCTATGAGGACGCGGCCGGCACGCTGTATGGAACGACGCCCAGCAACGGCGGATTCGGAAGCGGCGGCGTGGCGTTCGGACTCACACCCTGAGGCTCTTCGGGTAAGAATGTTTCAAGTGAAACATTCGAGCGCGGTGGTCCTGTTGTTCCTGTTTCAGGGGCCTCGCACCTGTTGTCGCAAGAAACAATTGAAATCCGGGGACATGAACCTGGCTTTCCACCGTTCTATAGAAATGTAGTTGGTGCTCCGTTATTCCGGCCGTTCGAGCCGGTCATTCGCGCCTGAAAAGAACAGTCCCGGCGAAGCGGAGCTGTTCCGACAGCATGTTTCAAACAATCGTCAGCAGCCGCCATTGGCGCCGAACGCGGCGTCGCCCTCGTTGGGTTGGGATCCGTTGGCATAATCAAAAATGCCCCTGCCGAGCGCACCGTTGTCGGCTCGCGCGGTGATCACCAGAAAACCAAGATTGCCCTCATCGCTGGGCACGTCGATCGTCGCCACGAATGTTTTGCCGATGACTTCGAACTGGCCATCCGTCGGGTTGTCGAATCCTCCGCTCAACGAAGCCTCGCCGCTATGTTGCCGGCCCAGGCTGCCGTCGTCGTTCAGCTTCACGCAATATGTTCCGTCGGAGAGCGAATGCGTTTTCGAAATGGTGAGCGCGAAGGTGCCGGTGTAGCTGGTGCCGGTGTAGCTGGTGCCGGCCGCCATTGCGGCGTTTGCCGAAAGGGCGATGGATAGTGCTCCCAAGATGGCAGGCATTCTCATGGCGAGGCTTCCTTTCCAGGGGGTTGATGCCATCCCGACGCGGGAAGAACCCCTGTTATTCCTCAACGCCGGCCGGAAAAGAAAAGGTCCGCTTCAGTGGGCCTTTCCTGCATCACCGTGGCTGCACTGCCTTCACCCGCGCGACGGCCCGGTGCAAGCCACACGGCGGTTGCCTGTTGCGCTCGCGGCGATCCGGAGTAGACAAGCGATAATTGTCGATTTACAACGGCTGCATGATCCGGCGGTTTCGCCATCGCGGCCTGAAACGGCTGTTCGAAGATGATGACCGGCGCGGATTGAACGCGCAGCAGCTGGAGAAAATCCGGCGCGTGCTGGCCCGCCTGAACCGGAGTTCGGAGCCGGCGCATATGGATTTGCCGGGCTGGCGTCTTCATCCGCTGAAAGGCGAATTGGCCGGATTCTGGAGTGTCACCATCGGTGCCAACTGGCGCATCGTTTTTCGTTTCGAAGAGGGCGATGCGACCGATGTGGATTATCTGGATTACCACTGAAGGAGTTGTGTGATGCGCATGAAATCCCCGCCCCATCCGGGATTTTCGGTCCGGCATGATTGTCTGGAACCGCTGGGCCTAACCGTCACCGAGGCAGCGAACGCGCTGGGTGTGACCAGGCAGGCGCTGAACAATCTCGTCAACGGCAGGAGCGGTATTTCGCCGGAGATGGCGATCCGTCTCGACAAGGCGTTCGGCGGCGGCGCGGAAATCTGGCTCGGCCTGCAGATGGACTACGATCTGGCGCGAGCCATGAAGCACGAACGCGCAATCAAGGTGAAGCGCCTGCGCGAGGCGGCGTGAACGGGACAAATATGCTGGAACAACTCGAAACGCAGCCAAGCCTGGTTCGCGCTTCGGGAGTTGGTATCGGGATCATCCGGCCAAGACGCAGAAAGCCGCTGCGGCGCTGTGGGACCATTTCGAACCCTGCCTCGAAAGATTTGCCTGCCATCGCGATGTGAGCGCCCGGATCCGGCGGCCGGTCTGGAAAGGCCACGCCGCCGCTTCGCTCCGCGCGGTGTCGGACACCGCCTCACGACATTTAATACTACTGTCAGCTTGTCAGCGTTTTGCAGGCATTTCGTCCGATTTCCGGCCACGCGGACTTTCACGCAATGGAGCGGAGTGACCGTCATGAGCCGCAGCGATGATCGCTCCGCGGCGAACTTGATGGAGAAACCCGATGTTCACGCATTCCGAATCCGCCCGTTCATCCAGGCTCTCAAGCAGGCTCGGTCTTCTTTGCGCCGGCTTCGTGCTCGCAGCGTCCGCTTCGATCCATGCCGGTCCGGCCAGTGCAAATTTGCGCGATCTGTTCAACAAGCACGACATGCCATTGCTGGATCCGGCGACGAACACCTATGGCCCGAACGGCCTCGACATCGTTTTTCCGGGCGACGTATGCGCCTATATCCCGGCGCAATATCTCGACAAGGTAGGCACCGACCCGTTTTACGCGCTGGAGGTCTATGAGCAGTCGATCGGCGGACCGGTGGTGCAGCCGAGTTTCAGCTGCAGCTTCGATGGCACCAATTCGCACGCCGTGTGGTCGGGCGGCACGATACCGGTGCCGTTGCCCGCAACCGGCTAGCCGGCTGCCCTGCATTCTGACGCCAGCGGCAATCTCTACCTGCACAGCAGCCTGGACGAAGGAACACCGTCGCTGACCGGCATCCAGCCGCTCTACAGGCAATGGTTATGGACACAGACCACTCCGGCGCAGTCGTTGATCGTTCCGAGCCTTGGCGCGATGGGCGCCGCCGTCGGCGTACAAAAGAAATCGCAATATGCCGTGCTGTTCATTCAGACAGGCGGGGCCGGGCAGCCGGATGCGAGCACGCCGACCGGCTCTTGGTATTTGCTGAGCTATCAGGGAGCGCCGCAGTTCACGCTGACGAACAATGGCCCGGACCCGATCTCACTTCCCGCCGGCCTGAGCGGTATCGTGACCGGCATCGCCGGCCCCACCGAACAGCAATGCGAAATAAAGCCCGACTGCTATCAGACGATGCTCGAAACACTCAACGACCAGGACTATCCGGAACCCGGCATGAAGGGCTCGCCCTTCAAGGCGATCAAGCTGCCGACCGAGCTGGCTCCCGGTCAGAGATTCACGTTCAAAGCGCGGAGATGATGAAACTGCGGCCCGGATGCGAGGCGCCCGGGCCGCCACTCCTCAATCCACGCCTGCGTAACCTTTCATGGTCCCGGAACGAATTACGGGCGGGCAGTTGCCTGCCCGTTTAACCAACGACCCCGGGAGGTCCCATGAAACACACGATATTTGCGGCCGCCGCAACATTTCTGGTTACGACCCTGTCTGTTCCGGCATTTGCCCAAACGGGTTCGGCGAACTCCGATTCGATGGCGAACGGGAGCGCAATGTCGAGCGCTTCGGCGATGCCTGCAACATGTCAGGGCATGATGGATAAAGCCCAGGGCATGGCGATGCCGGCGGACGCCGGCAGGAAAGCCATGGCCATGAAGGAAATGGACATGGCAAAGGCCGCCATGGCCAAGAATCAGGAAAAGACGTGCATGACCCATATGAAGATGGCGATGCACGATATGATGTAGTGAGTCGTGAGAAGCCCGGCCGCTCCGGGATTTTCGCTCCGGCAACGCCGCCGCGGGCGGTGTGGACAAAGTTCATCGCCATGCCGCCTGCCAAAATCAGTGCCGATGGCGGGCAGCGCGCGCCGAAAGGAGCGGGTGACACGCGTTCTGTCACCCGGTTCATCAGTTGATCCTGTTGTTCACTTCTCCACGACGATATTGTCGAGGCCGACGGGATTGTCCGCGGCGACCTTCACACCGCTAAGTGTTATCTTGATGGAATCGACAAGGGCAGATGCATCGGGATTGTCCACGGTCGCAAACCCGTCCATCGGGTTGGGTATCTGACCTTTGTCCTTGTAGACAGTCTGTCCCTTCAGGCTGCCCACGAGTTGCCAGTCCACCGCCGCAACGCTGGAATAAATATCGATCGAGTCGAGCGAAAATTCCTTTCCTGCCTCTGTGACAGTGACGGCTTTGCTCACGACGGTGTTCGCCGGAACGAGGAATTCGATTTCCGGCGCCGGATTGCCGAATACGCCGTCCACCGTCCAACCCGGCTTCACGCGCCGCACGGTGAAACCATGGGCGGTGTAGTTCTTGAATGCCGTTCCATTCTTCAGGCCGTCAAAGCCGAGATCGATTGTTTTCTCCGGCGCCGCCTGTCCGGATTGGCTCTGTGCAGCGGCGTCGGCAGAAGCCGCTGCAGCGAAGATCACCGCCAGCGCGACGATGTTGAAATGTCTTCTCATCCTATACCCCCATCCTGAACCGGCAATCCCCCCAGGTTGCCGGCGTTGAAGCAGATTGTAGCATATTTCCTTGCGCGAATCGGAAGTCTGGGGAAACTGACAGGCCACGCGAATCCGTGGAGCCTGCGGGGAGAAATCCTGATGACCAAGGCCAAATCGTCGCCGCATGCTTCACACGCAAAAGCAGCCGGGCGCCGGCCACACAAGCCTCCGGCAGAAATTCCGGCGGAGTTCGTCACGCCGTCACAGGCGCTCGACTATCTGGTCGGCACAGAGAGCCCATCCCTTCAGCCTCGGCAGACCCGACGCCGGCAAGAAACGCCTTTCGACAAGGCCCAGGCGCGCCTGATCAGGGCCCACAAAGCGGGAAGGATCAATCTCGTCGGCCGCAAAGGCGATGTGCACGATCTCGACGCCGTCTCGGATGTATTCGACCGCGTTCCGAACGAAATCTTTGTGCCGGGCATCATAGTTGGCGACACGATCGTCGCGCAGCCCCCTCGGCCCGGCAGGCCCGCGAGCGGAGAATTCTGGCGCGACGTGAAAATGCCGAGAAAGGAGTTCGAGGCGGCGTTCAAACCTATGAGCGCAGAGGAGGCACTTCTGAAATGGTGGAAAGCCAAGACGAAACAGGACGGCAAACCGCCGACGGAATGGGACGCCTATCTGCTGTTTGCGCGGCAGCAGCAGCCCCGACTTCCCCGAAGATGGCTGACCGAAGAGCTCAAGAAATTGCCCAAAAGCGTGCGGCGGAAGGGCTCGGGCCGGCCACCGGACTCGGTGCGGAAGGCGCGGGCGGCGGCTGGTGTAGTCCTGGCGCGCAAAAAAAAGCCAAACCTGAAATCCGCCTTGCCTCCCATGCCGAAGGCGAAGGCTCCCGTAAAGAAACCGGCACGTCCCAAACGAATTGCAAAAGACGGTCCGACAAGGGGACTTCACGCCGATTACCGCCATATCATCCGCCAGGAGACGACCGAGAAAACAGCAGCCGGCTGGAAGATCAATATCAAGCGGCGTACCAAATACATGCACAAATATTTCCCGGACGCGAAATATGGCGGGACGGAAAACGCGCTGGCCGCGGCGCAGGCCTATCTCGATTCGCTCATGTCGGCGGCTTCCAATCCCGACTACATGCTCTGGCGGAAAAACAAGAAGCCCGCGACCAATACCAGCGGCATCGTCGGCGTGGGCCGTTACCTGGTACAATATAGAAAGCGCAAGCGGCCCCTGTGGCAGGCCATGTGGAGGGATGCGGACGACAAACAACACTGCAAGCGATTTTTCGTGTCCACGCATGGCGACAGGCAGGCCAAGGCCCTTGCTGTCGCAGCACGCCGCGACGCCATGGCCGAACTGCACGAGGAACTGACGCGTCGCGGCGCGATCTACGAATAGGAAATCGGATCAGAGTTCGATGTCGACGCGTTTAATGCCGCGAGAGCGCAGGCGGCCTATACCGGCAGGCCCAGCGAGTACCAGAGCGCTTCAAGCTGAAGCATGTCCAGTTCGACCGAATTCTCGACCCGCCGTATCAGTCCGGGATGCTCGCCGCGCACGTGTCGCTCATGCGCCAGTTTCGCGACATCCTCGAGGGTGCCGTCATGCGCGGCTGCGTCTGTTTCGAGACGCCAGCCCGGCGAGTTTCGTGACGCCGCCAATTCTTCTTTGGATAAGGTGTTGTTTGCCATGCGGAAATGATGGCACGCGGGAGATGGCTGCGCAATCTGGCACGGGCTGACTACAAGGAGATGTGGCCCAATGACAATGGGCTCGCGAGCAGGCGGAAGCAGCCTGCACCCAGCCAGATTTCTCGATATTAATTTGCGATCATCAAAGTGTGCTGGAGCGGGAGTGCGACCCTGCAAACGTTCTCGATTATGTCAATACTGCCCGTAATGCCCTTTCACCGAATCCAGCAGTTTCTGCGTGTCGTAGCCCACGCCGTCTTTGAACACGGTCTCGACGTTTTCGATGTCGTTGATGTGATTTGAGGGGTCGCCTTTGACAACCACGATATCGGCGTCCTTGCCCACGCCAAGCGAGCCGATGCGGGACTCGAGGCCGAGATAGAACGCGCCATTGTAGCTGGCGATATGGATGGCCTGTTCGGGCGTGAAGCCTTCTTCCACCAGCAATTCCACTTCGCGCAGATCGCCGAAGCCCGCCACCACGCCGCCATTGCCCGTGGGGTCGGGACCGGCGAAAAGCAAGCCGCCGGCGGCAACAAAAGCGCGCTCCAGCGCCATGCCGTGCTGAAATGTGACGCGCGCCTTCTCAGCCGCGGCCGGCGTGTCGGCTTCGGTGTGCTTGCGGGCGAACAGATAGTCACGGGCGGCCTCAGGCGAATAGCTGGCCATGGCGCGCGGCCAGAGCGGCGCATGATCGGGCACGTCCTGCTCGAATACCGGCAGCGTCGAAGTAATAGCCACGTGATGAGCGACGAGATCGGCAATGAGCGCTTTCGCCGCCGCGCCGTTCGGATCCATACCGTAGAGCGTGTCTTCGCCGTCGGACTTCGTGCAGGCGTCCTCCGCTTTGCCGGGATCGTTCTCGGTGTTGACGAAGAAGCCGTGTTCGAGATCGTCGATGCCGAGGGCGGCGGCCTCGCGGTAAGTAACAGCGCAGAGATGGCCGGTGATCTTCAGGCCCAGGACGTGCGCCTCGTCGACAGCCGCTTTCAGCTCGGCGCGGGTGATGTTCATATAAGCCTTGAACGAGGTGACGCCCTGCTTTGCCCAGTAGTTCACTGTTTCCTTAGCGTCGTCGGCGTCGCGCAGGGGATGCATCTGGATGAAGGGCGAATCCGCGCCTTCGAGATAGGGGCCGGTCACATCCATATGCGGGCCGGGCAGTTTGCCGGCGTCGATCGCATGTTTGAGGTTGAGATCGGTATAGGGCTCGACACTACCTGTCGTGCGCAGCGTGGTGACACCATTGGCGAGATAGAGCCTGGGGGCGCTGAACGTCATTTCGGGGACGATAAGCGGCCGATCCCATTTCATCTCCGCCGTCAGGTTCGGGCGCGCGATGTAGAAGAAATGATCATGCATGCCGACCAGGCCGGGAAACACCGTGTGGCCGAAGAGATCGATCACTTTGGCGTTCGCCGGGATCGCGGCATCGGCGCCGATGGCGGCGATCTTGCCGGCTTCGATCACCACCGTCTGATTGTCGCGCGCCGGCGCGCCGGTGCCGTCGATCACGCGCACGTGGGTGAGCGCCACAACCGGGGCGCTGGTCGACACATAGGGCTGAACAGCCGCACCGGGCTGGGCCGCCGGAGGCAGAATGATTGGCACCAGATCGCGCGGCGTCGTCTCTGCTGCGCAAGCCGCTCCGGCGCAAATGGAAAACGCGCCTGCGATGATCGTCGCCGAGAGCCTCATTTCACTTCCCCTCCGTCGAAGCTGCACCAACATATATGACGTTGAGTGCTGGCCTGCTATCGCGCATTTGCGCGGTGGGCACTGGCCTGGAGACTTCGGTTCGGCTCAGGTCCGTTTTACTTGTTGCAGGCGGGGGCGTATCCTGCGGTGTCCCGCGCCGCAGGCCCATGGCGCGTTTGGGAGGGGAGAAGATGAACGACCGCACGACACTTCTGAAGTTGGCGTTGATCGTATTTGGTATTGTTTTCTGCCTTGTCTATCCTCTGGCAATCGTCTGGCCTTCGGGATGGGCGTGGCATGCGGGCGCGCCTTACGCGTCCGACTATTTCATGATGATCGTCGGCGTCTATGCGACGCTTGGGGTTTTCCTGGTTATCGCTTCCCGCAATCCGGAAGCCAACAGAAGTCTCATTCTGTTCACGATATGGTCGAGCCTCGTACACGCCGCGATCATGGCGGCACAATCTTTCAACATGCCCGAGCACAGGGGGCACCTGTTTGGTGACGTCCCGGGGCTGCTGGCGGTAGCGATTGTGCTGTTCATTCTGCTTCCGCCGGCCGCCAGGTACGCACCAGCCGCAGCATAGGCCTACGCTGCGCCTGGGCATTCGGGATCGAAGAATTCATCGGCAGCATACCCGGCTGCGGTTTGTTGCCGCCGGAGAATGCACGCGAAATCTGCTGCGGTGGCACGCTCGGCGACCGGGGTTGCACCGGGGTTGCAAATGTCGGCCCTTGGTGCCCGGCGCGGGCGGAGCGATCTTCGGTACAACGACAAACGCAGAAGTGAACGATGGCGTTGTGGTGCACGCATATCCACCATAGCCCGTCCAATATCCGGCGCACCGTAGCGCTCGGGAAATGACAGGCGCGGCAGGTTTCCCGGGCCGTGCTACTTCTCGAAGGCGCCGATATCGATCGTGCCGTCTGTAACGCGCGAGTCACCGAGGAAATCATCGTTGCCAACGATGCCCGGATCGAGTGCATCGCCTGCGGCGATGGCTGGCGAATTGTTCGAGATGTCGAGGTCGGGCGTTTTGCCGAGAATGAGAAATTGCGGATCGGCGAACAGCGAGTTTGCGTCTTCGTCCGATCCATTCTGGTAGTCCGCCAACCCGGTATAGCGAGCCTTCTGCCAGATGAATTTCGCCTTCGTGCTCTTCGCATAATAGAGATTGTAATCGAGCGCCGCGGGATCGGGCGTGCTGACGGTGAAATCGTTGACGAGCAGGCTCTGCGGGCCCGCATAGGCGATGTTGTTGACGAGCCTGTTGTGCGTGGCGTTGAACTGGATCTGGATCTCGCCGCTGCCGGTGTTTTTCGTGTCGTTGTTCCACAGCGTGTTGTTGGCGATTGCGCAGTGCTCCGTGCCACCGCGTTTTGCGCCATATCCGCCGATGGAAATGCCTGCGCTGTTGCCGGAATAGATGACGTTGTTACGCGCGGTCACCCTGCTCGTCACATGATCCCTGTGTTCGCTGGCAAGCTCGATGCCCAGATCGTCGTCATGGACAAGATTCTGTTCGATGGTGATGTTGCGCCCGCCATCCACATAGATTCCGTCGGAAGCATATTGCTTGCCGTAATCGGGGTTGCCGTAGGAGGTGATGTTGTAAACGATATTCCCGCGAATCTCGCCGTCGCGCGCCTGATCATAGCGCGGATCGGGAGAAACGCGCTCGAAGCCGATCGCGCCGATTCCGATATTGTCGTCGTCATGGACGATGTTGCTCACCACCGCGAAGTTCTTGACATTGCCGTCGAGCGACAGTGTTTCGCTGCAACCGGTCTTCAAACGATAAATTTCGTTGCCGCTGATCGCGAGGCCCTCGATCGCAGCGGGCGCCTTTGTGCCATAGACCGTAAGCCCGAACGCATCGGAGCCGCATTGCTGCGGCGTGGTTTTCGCGGTCGTCCAGATGTCATGGATGCGGTTGTTGACGATCTGCACGCCGCTTCCCGCACCCACGATGAAGATGCCGATGGGAACCTGCCTGAGGTTGCCGGTTTTGTAGTTGCGGAGTTCGAAGCCGGTGACGATGACATCGCTCACATTCTTGAGCGTGAAGAGGCCATACTGGCCGTTTGGAATATCGAGCCCCGTGCCGTCGAGCGTCGCTGATTCGCCGGGATAGTTCGCAAAAGTAATGGACCCATCGGCTTGATTGCCCGAGATGTGAAATCCCACATGCTCATTATATACGCCGGCGCGCACCAGCACCGTGTCGCCGGCCACGGCCGTGTCTGCGGCGTGCTGGATCGTCTGCCAGGGCGAGCCGATGGAGCCATTGTTCGAATCATTGCCGTTTGTCGCGACGTAATATGTTGTCCCGGACGGCGCCCGCGCCAGCAGCGTAACGGAAGCGGTGGCGGAGATTTGGCGGTTTGCATGCGCCTGTGCCGTCACGGTGACGAGCGCGGGATCGGGCAAATTCGGTGGCGGGGTGTAGAGGCCGGAACTTGAGACGGTGCCGCTCGCCCCCACGCCGCCATCCGCATTGTTCACCTGCCAGACGACACCCGTGTCGCCGCTCCCTGAGACCGCGGCGCTGAACTGGATCGTCTGCCCTGCCACGACCTGGCTGTAACCCGGCGAGATGCTGATCGCTACAGGTGCTTTGGCTGCGGCCGGGAAAAGCGCTACCGCATAGCAGAGAGCCAGGCCGGCTCCGATTTTGACCCACATTTTTCGTCTTTTCTCGGCCGCACCGTCTTTACCGTTTTGCAGGTTGAAACGGCCCGTCGTGGTCTTTAGGTTCAACGGCGATTTCCCCGACAGGTTACCATGCATCTCGAAAAACGCGTACTCGTGACGGGCGGAGCCGGCTTTCTCGGTTCTCATTTGTGCGAGAGGCTCATAGAGCAGGGCGCGCATGTCATCTGTGTCGACAACTTCTTTACCGGCGCGCACCAGAACGTGCAGCATCTTGTCGGTCATGCGCATTTCGAACTGATCCGGCACGATATTACGTTTCCTCTCTTTGTCGAGGTGGACGAAATCTACAATCTCGCCTGTCCGGCGTCGCCCATCCATTATCAGCGCGATCCCGTGCAGACGACCAAGACGAGCGTGATCGGTGCCATCAATATGCTGGGCCTGGCCAAGCGTGTGAAGGCGCGCATTTTCCAGGCCTCGACGTCCGAAGTGTATGGCGATCCGGAAATTCATCCGCAGACGGAGAATTACTGGGGCAATGTCAATCCCATCGGGCTCCGCTCCTGTTACGACGAAGGCAAGCGCTGCGCGGAGACCTTGTTCTTCGATTATCGCCGGCAGCACGGGATGCCGGTGAAAGTCTGCCGCATCTTCAACACTTACGGGCCGCGCATGCATCCCAATGACGGGAGGGTTGTGTCGAGCTTCATTGTGCAGGCATTGTCGGGGCAGGACATAACGGTGTTCGGCGAAGGCATGCAGACGCGCTCGTTTTGTTATGTCGACGATCTGATCGGCGGATTCCTGAAATTCATGGCGACCCCGCCTGATGTGGTAGGCCCTATCAACCTCGGCAATCCCAACGAATTCACCATTATCGAGCTGGCGAAGAAGGTTATCGATCTCACGGGATCATCGTCGAAGATCGTGTATCGCGCCCTGCCGCATGACGATCCGAAGCAGCGGCAGCCCAACATCGATAAGGCCCGGCAGTTCCTCAGCTGGAGTCCGGCTGTTGCCCTTGAGGATGGTTTGAAGCGGACGATTGCCTATTTTGACAAGCTTCTTGCCGACCGCCGCGCACGCGAAGTTGCCGGCCTTCCGGGTTAATTGTTACGGTGACGCTGGAACTCGAAAGGACCGAAGCGTGAATGTTCTGGTGACGGGTGGCGCAGGATATGTCGGCAGCCATGCCTGCAGCGCGCTTCGTGCAGCCGGCCTCACACCCGTTACTTATGACAATCTTTCACGCGGATTCCGGGCGCTTGTTCGCTTCGGGCCATTGGAAGAGGGCGATATCCTCGATGAGGCGCGTCTGATCGACGTCATGGAGGCGTATCGTCCGGCCGCCGTCATGCATTTCGCGGCTTTCGCCTATGTGGGCGAGTCGGTGGATGCACCGCTCGATTATTACCGCAACAATTTCACTGGCGCGCTGTCGCTGCTCGGCACCATGCAAAAATGCGGTGTCGCACAGTTTGTATTTTCCAGTACCTGCGCTGTTTACGGTACACCGCCGACGCAACCCATGCCGGAAAATCTTCCGCTCGCGCCGATCAATCCCTATGGCCGTTCCAAGCTGATGGTGGAGCAGGCACTGGTTGACGCAAGTGCCGCTCATGGAATGCGGTCTGTATCGCTACGTTATTTCAACGCCAGCGGCGCGCATCCTTCAGGTGAGATCGGAGAATTGCACGAACCTGAAACGCATCTCATTCCGCGTGCCATGATGGCCGCCAATGGCGAGATCGACGCGATCGACATTTTCGGAACGGATTATCCGACACCCGACGGCACCGCTATTCGTGATTACATCCATGTTTGCGATCTCGCGGACGCGCACGTCGCGGCGCTGCGCTACCTCCAGGAAGGTGGTGAAACGATTTCCCTCAATCTGGGTACGGGTCGCGGTCATTCCGTGAACGAAATTCTGGATTCGGTTGCGCGCGTCACCGGACGCGAACCGCCATCGCGTGCTGCGACGCGACGTCCGGGCGATCCGCCAAAGCTTGTTGCCGATCCCGCAGCCGCGCGGCGGGTTCTGGGCTTCGCTGCCAAGTGGACCGAGATCGACGACGTCGTGTCCTCTGCCTGGAAATGGCACTCCCGCAGCCCGGCATAACCCGTGACGCAATCAGATAACAGAATCGAAACAGGTCCTAATCAAAGAGGCTTGAAACGCTCTCTTCGTTGTTGATTCGGCGCAGTGCTTCGCCGAGCAGCGGCGCAATGGAGATGCGCCGGATGTTTGGGCATTTGCGGACTTCTTCCGTCGCGGCAATGGAATCGGTCACCACCACGGATTTGAGCCTCGAGTTCTGGATGCGTGCGACTGCGCCGCCGGAGAAAACGCCATGCGTGGCATAGGCGTAGACTTCCTCCGCACCCTGTTCGAGAAGTGCGTCCGCCGCATTGCACATCGTGCCGCCGGAATCGACGATATCGTCGACCAGAAGGCACACACGCCCCCGAACATCGCCAATGATGTTCATCACTTCCGATTCGCCTGCGCGCTCGCGTCTTTTGTCGACGATCGCCAGATCTGCGCCCAGACGCTTGGCGAGGGCGCGCGCACGCACCACGCCGCCCACATCGGGCGACACCACCATAAGATCGCGGCCTCCGAGATAGTCCTGGACGTCCTTCGCGATAACGGGCTGGGCATAGAGATTGTCGGTCGGAATATCGAAGAAGCCCTGTATCTGCCCGGCATGCAGGTCGACAGTGAGTACGCGGTTCGCGCCGGCGCCCGTAATGAGATTGGCGACGAGCTTGGCCGAAATCGGAGTGCGGGGGCCGACTTTCCGGTCCTGCCGCGCATAACCGAAATAAGGAATGACGGCTGTGATGCGCCGCGCGCTGGCGCGCCTCAGCGCATCGATGATGACGAGCAACTCCATCAGATTGTCGTTGGCGGGATAGCTCGTCGATTGCAGGACGAACATGTCCTCGCCACGGACGTTCTCCTGAACTTCGACGAACACTTCCATATCGGCGAACCGGCGTACCACCGCCTTGGTGAACGGAAGCTCCAGATATTGCGCGATCGCTTCGGCCAGCGGGCGATTGGAATTGCCCGACAGCAGCTTCATGCCCCGCGTACCGTTGGCTTCGCTCATGAAGCGCGCTCCGTCTGCCCGTGAAACTTTGATGAACCCCGCTGCCCACGGCTTCTAGCAAGCGAATCCGCTGCGGTAAACGGTTTCGCGTTACTCGAGCACAATGGCGGAAAGCTGGCGGCCGTAATCGCTCTCGTGACGATGCGTCGTGCGGCGGAAACTGTAGAGATTTTCGGATTCGGCGTAAGTACAGCACGCAATAGCTGCGACATTACGGATGCCGGCAGCGTCGATCCGCATGCGCACATAGGCGGGCAGGTCGAATTGCCAGTGGTCGCTACGGCCGGCCGCAGCAAAGAACCGCGTATTCGCGGCGTCGTCGCTCGTGAATATCTCGCGAAATTCGTTGCCCACTTCATAGGCGGATTGCGAGATGCAAGGCCCGATCGCAGCCGCGATACGGCCCCGCTTCGCGCCCAATTCTTCCATCCGGACAATCGCCTGTTCGACCACTCCTGAGAAAGAACCTTTCCATCCCGCGTGTGCTGCGCCGATCACGCGAGCCTCAGCATCCGCGAAGAGGATAGGGGCACAATCGGCTGTCAGGATACCGAGCGCTATTCCGGGCACATTTGTCGCCATTGCATCGGCTTTGGGCCCATTTCCGATTTGCCACGGCTCGTCCACGACGACGCCTTTTGCGCTGTGAACCTGATGCAGCGTAACCAGGCGCGATTCGCCGCCGATGAGTGCTGCGAGCGCGCGGCGGCGGTTCTCCAAGACGTGTTCAAGATCGTCGCGTGATCCCGGACCGCAGTTCAGCGACTCGTAGATACCGGCAGACACACCGCCTTTTCGTCCGAAAAATCCATGCCCGATACCCGGGCACTCCGTCAGGTTCGACGCATCAATCTTCATTTTCATTCAAATCCCGGTGGCGAGGGCGCGCCCGGCGGTGTTACCGCCATAGCCTTGAACAGCGCACCCATTGCGCCGCGATCCGTCAATCGCAGAACGGCATTTCGCACCTCGGTGGCACATGCAGGATCGGCACTTGCAAGAATGTCTGCGCGAATTTCAATTCCCAGGGCGCGAAGCAACGTGCCCTGTTCCAGAAGCGGGCAGACCTGCGCGCCGCCGCGCCGCGCGCTCTCGGCCATCGAAGCGAAGTCCACATGGGCGGAGAGATCCGCCTCGCCGGGACAGGCAAGTACGTCGACGGGATTATGATGTGCCACGGCCTGCAATGTGTCACCAAAGCCGTCGGCGGCGTGCCCGTAATCGATGAAGAGCGCAGCACCGCCCTGCGTTGCGACAGCGCGACTGATGTCTTCGACCAATGCCTCTGCCGCCGTTGATATCTCCAGAACCGCGCCCGGTTCTGCCACGCCGCGCCGCTTGGAGACTATTAATGGAACGGGGTGAGGCGAAAGTGCAAAGCCGAGTTCGTCGCCTGCCGCCATCACTACCCTCTCGCACCAGCCGCGAATCGTCATGACGAATTGGCGGATGGGCAGCGCATCGAGAAATTCGTTGGCCAGCAGGAAAAGCGGACGGTCCTGAACAATCTCGCTCCATTGTTGGACCCAGCAAACCGGAAGGTGCGCATTACGCAGAAGCTCCTGCTGCGATTCCTTCAGCATGGGGCTCGCCTCGACAAGAACGACTTCAAGCGATTCAAGAAAGTCAGGTGCACCGCGCAATGCGCGCAGAGCATCTCTCATCAACGTACCACGTCCGGGGCCGAGCTCGATCAGACGGGGATTTCCAGGACTTCCCTGGTCACGCCAGAGTTGCGCACACCACAGTGCCAGCAACTCACCAAATATCTGGCTGATTTCGGGTGCGGTGATGAAAGCGCCCCGGGTGCCGATAGCTTCACGTGAGGCATAAAAGCCTGCTTTCGGATCAAGTAGTGCAAGCGACATGAAAGTGGAAACGGGAAGAGGCCCTGTCGCGCGAATGGTGCGCAGAATCCGCTCACCGAGAGGGTTCACGCCGTTTCCCGCGCAAGAGGACGGCGGAATGCCATCCAGAAAAGCAGCCCCGCAACGATCCACATGGGAATGCTGAGCGCCTGTCCGACGCTGAGCCAATCGGAGAATACGGTATCGGAGTCCCGGAAGATCTCGGCGATGTAACGAAAGATTCCATAGAGGGTGAAAAACAGCGCGGCCAGCAGGCCCGGTCGGTTGTGCAGCCGGAATACGCGCAGACCGATTTGCATTATGGCAAAAAGTAACAATCCTTCCATTGCGGCTTCATATAACTGGCTGGGATGACGCGGCAGTTGGTCGGGGGCTCGTGGAAATACCATCGCCCAGGGGACATCGGTCACTTTTCCCCACAGTTCGCCATTGATGAAATTGGCGATGCGCCCAAAGAACAGACCGATCGGCGTGACGCTTGCCACCAGATCGCCAATTTTGAGCAAATCGAGTTTGCGCTTGCGCGTGAACAACCAGATGGCGAGTGCAACACCCGTCAGGCCGCCGTGAAACGACATCCCGCCTTCCCAGGCCGCGATGATCTTGATGGGATGCGTGAGGTAGCCGAGCGGCAATCCGGCGCAGGCGGGTGAGGTGCCCCAGATGCCGCAGAAAAAGGTTCCATAGATCAGGACGTAGCCGAGGCGCCCCCCGATGATGACGCCCAGCGTGATCCATACCACCAGATCGCCGATATCATCGGCTGTGGCCGGCGGCTTGCCTTCAAAGGTGGCACCTGTCCAGAGCGATGGGGTGCGGATGAGCCGCACCAGGTACCACCAACCCAGAAGCAGCCCTGCAATATAAGAGAGCGCGTACCACCGGATTGCCAGCGGTCCGAGGTGCAGGAGCACGGGATCTATATGCGGATATGGAAGTTCGGCTTCGATCATCGGGGCGGGCAAAGGGAATGCCGGTTAAATCGCTCCGCTTCGCCCGGGCCTGTCAAGGCAAATTCTGGCAGCTTGCCCCAGGGGTCATATTCCGTCCATAAGGGCGCCGAATGCAGACCGACAATCCCCTTCTGGACGGTCTGGCGCGCATGTTCACGGACGCGGCCGGAGCCGCGCAGAGTGTCCGCGCCGAACTCGACACGTTCATGCGGCAGCGGCTGGAGCGCCTGGTCGCGGATATGGATTTTGTGCCGCGGGAAGAATTTGAGGCCGCAAAGGCAATGGCGGCAAAAGCGCGTAGCGAGAACGAGCGGCTCGAATCCCGCATCGCTGCGCTGGAGGCCCGGATTGAGGCAGGAGAATCCGGTTCCGGCAGTTCGTCAGTGACGAAACTGTGAAACGGCGGAATACCCACAGAGGTTGAACGTCTGACTCTTGTCGAACCACAAAATCTTGTGTCAGGCTGACACCAATCTGCTTCGTTTTGCCGACCATTATGGAGTTTACGGATGAGCCTCGCTCAACAAGAACAAGCAATCCCGGAATTCCATCCGCTCGATTTGCTGGAGCAGTCGGTCGAGGACCATGGTTGGCCTTTCGAGCGCAGCGGGCGGGACGAACTCAACCTCTCGGTTGCGGGCCGCTGGTGTGATCATCATTTCTGCTTCACCTGGCGAGAAGATCTGCAGTCGCTCCATTTGTCATCCGCGTTCGATATGCGCGTCGAAAATGCCCGACGAATGGAGATGGCCTCGCTCCTCACATACATTAACGCCAAGCTTTGGATCGGACATTTCGATCTTTTCCCTGAGGAAGGCGCACTGGTGTTCCGCCATGCAATGATTTTCCCTGACGCCCGCGCCAGTGCATCGCAATGCGAAGCGCTGCTCAATCTCGCCGTCGAAGCCTGCGAGCATTACTATCCGGCGTTCCAATTTGTTCTCTGGGGCGGGAAAACGGCCGAGGAGGCGGTGGCGGCTGCCGTCCTTGAGTGTGTCGGGCAAGCGTAAGCGAAGCAGTGACATAACTTTACTGGTAGGGGCCGGCCGAATGGGCGGCGCCCTTCTAAAAGGCTGGCTGGCCCAAGGACGGGGGCCGCTTGCGGTTATTGAACCAACGCCCAATCCGGAAATCCGCAGGTTCGCGCGCCGCAATGCCATTTGCCTCCTGACCAGCGTTGAAGACGCGCGCGACCTGCAAGTCTCTACCTGTCTCATCGCGCTTAAGCCGCAGATCCTGAAGGGCGAAGCTGTCCGCTTCAAACCCATCGCGAATTCTGGCGCGCTCATGATTTCGATCGCCGCCGGAACGAGCATAGGAGCGCTCCGCAAAGCATGGGGCCGACAGTCAATGATCATTCGTGCAATGCCCAATACGCCGGGTGCCATTGGTCACGGGATCACTGCGCTTTACGCGCCACCGCGTATATCGGCTGCCCTTCGGAACCGCGCGGAAACGCTGGTCGTTGGGCTGGGCGAGACCTTCTGGGTCAATCGCGAACGGCTGATCGATGGCGTCACCGCGGTATCAGGCTCAGGGCCTGCCTATGTATTCCTGTTTGCCGAATGTCTGGCGCACGCGGCTCGCGAACAGGGTTTTTCACCTGAAATTTCCCTGAAGCTTGCACGGGCGACGATTTCCGGTGCCGGTGCGTTGCTTGAAGCGGATGATCGCGAGCCTGCAGCGTTGCGCCGCGACGTTACGAGCCCCGGAGGGACGACGGAAGCCGCACTGGGAGTGTTGAGGGCAGATGATGCCTTGGAGGCATTGCTGAGTAAGGCAGTGAAGGCTGCGCGCCTGCGCGCGACGGAGCTTCGGTGCCAGTCGGAACTCTAGCCGATAAGCGCGATGCCCAGACCTGACGGCGAAGCGCGCATTGCCGGGGTGGCTTTCCGGATTCTGGCAAAAGAGCCTTGGACCCGCGTGACCCTGGCTTCTGTTGCCAAAGCCGCGAAAATCCCCCTGCCCGAGATGCTGCAGATAGTTCCCTCGCGCACAGCGTTGATTGGGGCGATGCTGCACTCCGCTACGGTCGATACGGCAAAACATTACCGGCCAGATCCCGCCGCACAGGTACGGGAACGCGTATTCGATGCCATCATGAGCTGGTTCGAGGCGCAGGCGTCCCGAAAGGACGCGGTCCACGCCCTGTATGACGGGTTGAGACGGGAGCCATTAATGCTGGTGGCGCTGCGCGGCAACTTCATGGCAAGCGCCGAATGGCTGTTGGCACTTGCCGAGGCTGACGCCGGACCCGCGCCGTCGTTGCGTGCGACCTGTGTAGGGGCCGTTGTTGCGCACGCCCTTCCCGTTTGGCTTTCTGACGGCGACGACATGGGAATGACGATGCGCAGGCTTGATCGCGATCTCCGGCGCCTTGAAAAACTCGTCTGGCCGCCGCAGAAACCGCAACCGAAAGCGCGGCGCAAACGTCACTCGCGTTGAAGTAATTACATTGGTAACCTGATTGTAGCGCGCAATCCGCCGAGACGGCTCGTGCCCAAGGTGATATCGCCGCCATGGGCGCGTGCGATGTCGCGGGCAATCGCGAGTCCAAGGCCGACACCGCCCGCCTGAAGATTTCGCCCTTCATCCAGTCGATGAAACGGCCTGAATGCTTCCTCGCGCCGTTCCTCCGGAATTCCCGGGCCGTCATCGTCCACCAGAATCTCAACAGACCGGCTGTGCTGGGCAAGTGCCACATCGACATGTCTGCCATGCTTCAGGGCATTGTCGATGAGATTTGTTGCACACCGCTTGAGTGCATTCCGCTTCACGGCAAGGTGAACGCCGGGCGGCACATCGACATGGATGCGGTCTGCTCCGGCTGTACGCGCATGCGCGGCGGCAAAGGCGGCTTCGGTGACCAATTCGCCCAGATCGGCGGCCTGTGCATCCTCTCCTGAATCGCCGCGCGCGAAATCGAGGTATTCGTCGAGCATGTGCTCCATCTCGCGCACATCCTGCAGCGCAGAAGTCGTCTCAGGATTGCTGCCCATCATGGCGAGTTGCAGGCGCAGGCGCGTAAGCGGTGTCTTGAGATCGTGGCTGACACCGGCGAGCATTTCGGTTCGCTGCTGCACGTATCGTTCGATGCGCGCGCGCATGGTGATGAAAGCCTGCGCCGCCTTGCGCACTTCGGTCGCGCCGTAAGGCTTGAAATCAGGTACCGCGCGGCCCTTGCCGAATGCGTCGGCAACGGCTGCAAGCCGCTCTATCGGTTTGACCTGATTTCGCAGGAAAAGAATCGCCACCGCGATCAGCACCAGCGAAGAAACAACCATCCACAGGATGAAAATGTCGGCGTTGGAGGCGACGACCGCGTCACGCGGAATGATGATCTTCAGCACACCGTCTTTCACCTGAACGCGCAGATCGAAGCTGTTGCCGACAGCATCGGAAGTGAAGGGGTGTGCCGCACCAAGCCGGTTCGCAAACACGGCGTCGATCGCGTGTTTGAGGTCAATGCTCGAATGCCGATACGGTGTTCCGAGCCTCGTTCCCGGATCAAGCGAAATCCCGAAACCGAGGGAATGTGCCGCCATATCGAGCAGACGCTTCCGTGCAACGCCGGCGGGATAACTTTCCTCGATGCTGGTGAGGAACGCGACGTCTCCGGCCACACTATGCGCCATGTGCCGTGAAACGATATCGTAGTGGCGGACAAAGAAAGCGTAAGTGACGATGCCCTGGAGCACCACCATGGGCGCAACGATGATGATCAGCGAGCGCCCAAACAATCCGCGCGGTGAAACCTGCTTGAGCAGGCGCAAAGTCTTGCTGCGTGGCATCCCCGGTCAGTCCACGCGGTCGGGTACGAGGACATAGCCGACGCCCCGGACCGTCTGGATATAAAGCGGGAGTTTGGAGTCCTCCTCGATCTTGCGCCTGAGCCGTGTCACCTGGACATCGATGGTGCGTTCGAGGGCGATACCGAGCCTCGCGCACAAATCCATGCGGGAGAAAGGCCGGCCCGCGTTCGTGGCGAAGAGCTTGAGGAGTGCGCTTTCCGAGGTGGTCAGCCGTACCGGCTTGCCGTCACGCCTCAGTTCACCACGCTCCGGGTCGAAGATAGCCCGGCCCATCCGCACTTCGCGGTGCGGGGACCGCGATGGAGCCGCCGTGCGGCGGAGCAGCGCGGCGCAGCGCAACAGCAGTTCCCTGGGCTCGAACGGCTTCGCCAGATAATCGTCGGCGCCGCTTTCGAGGCCAGCGATGCGATGCTCGGCCTCCCCGCGCGCCGTTAACATGAGAATTGGTGTCTGGGTCTGGCTGCGTATGGCCTTGGTCAGGTCCAGGCCCGACTCGCCCGGCATCATCACATCGACGATGAGAAGGTCGAAGGCCATTCCCTTCATCAGAGCCCGTGCCTCAGCCGCATTGGCCGCGGCAGTGACACGGTAACCATTCGACGTCAGATAGCGCTGCAGCAACGCGCGCAGGCGCTCGTCGTCATCGACGACGAGAAGATGGGAATCCTGGATAGCGCCGCTCACCTTGCCCGCTTCACTTCAGCCTGCCGAAGATATAGACGGAGCCGCGAAGGGGTCCACCCGTTTCCTCGCGCGGGGTCTTCCGACGCCCGATATGTTTTAGCTCCGGCCTCCAGGAGGCCGCTTTGCAAGGTGCTTTCATGGCCATCATCCCGTTTGACGATCGCGACGGCTCAATCTGGTACGACGGCAATCTCGTGCCCTGGCGTGAAGCGAAGACCCATGTGCTCACCCACGGTCTTCACTACGCCTCGTCGGTCTTCGAGGGCCAGCGCATCTATAACGGCCGGGTCTACAAGCTGGCCGAGCACACACAGCGCCTCTTCGAGTCGGCTCGTATCCTGGGCATGAAAATTCCGTACACGGAGGAAGAAATCAACAGGGCCTGTGACGAGGTGGCGGCGGCTCAGGGCCTGGACAATGCCTATATGCGACCCGTGGTCTTCCGTGGCAGCGAGACGATGTCGGTAGCGGCGCCCAAATCCAGGATCCATGTCGCAATCGCCGTCTGGCCGTGGCCTTCATATTTTTCACAGGAGGAGAAGCGCAAGGGTATCCGGCTTACCGTCTCGGACTGGCGCCGCCCGGCACCGGACACGGCGCCGACCAAGGCCAAGGCAGCCGGGCTTTATATGATCTGCACGATCTCCAAACACGCGGCGGAGGAGCAGGGCTTTGCAGACGCGCTGATGTACGACTATCGCGGCTTCATCGCGGAAGCGACCGGCGCCAACGTATTTTTTGTCAAGGACGGCGCGCTCCATACACCAATTCCGGATTGTTTCCTTGATGGCATCACGCGCCAATCGATCATCGAATTGGCACGGGCACGGCAAATTCCCGTGTTCGAACGTCACATTGAGCCGGCGGAGATGGCAGGATTCAGCGAGTGTTTCCTCACCGGTACGGCGGCGGAAGTAACGCCTGTTTCACAGGTGGGTCCGTACAACTTCACGCCCGGGCGTGTGACGGAAACGTTGACGGAGGACTACGCAAACGATGTGCGGGCGGCGGTTACACCGGCTGCCATCTGAGCGCCGCATTTGCATCGCTTTCGCGCGGCTCGACCCAGCTGGCTTGTGAACCGCGTTCCTCCTGCTTCCAGAAAGGCGCGCGCGTTTTGAGGTAATCCATCAGGAATTCTGCGGCCCTGAAGGCTGCTTCGCGATGCGCAGTGCCTACCGCGACCATCACGATGCGCTCGCCGGGAAGAAGGCGGCCGACGCGATGAATGACGGTCGTGGCCAGAACCTTCCAGCGCCGTTCAGCTTCCGAAACAAGTTTTGCAATTTCCCGCTCGGTCATTCCAGGGTAATGCTCAACCGTCAGCGCGGTCAGGTTATGATCGACGCGAACATGCCCAGTGAACGTCACAACTGCCCCGATTTCGGCGCAGCCCTGCACAAGTGTTTCGCATTCGGCACCGGGGTCGAAATGATTCGCCTGAACGCGAATGATTCTCATCCGCCCGTCACTGGAGGAAAGAAAGCGACCTCGTCCTCCCCCGTGAGGCCTGTTTCAAAAGAAGCATACTTCTGGTTGACCGCAGCGCACAGGCGCCCCGGATCGTTGAACGCGGCGGCATAGCCTCCGCCACGCAGGCAAAGAAATTCGATCAGCTCGGCAATCGTCTTTACGTGGGCGGGCAGCGGAAAATGCTCCCCCGCGATGCCGACTTTTTGCCGGACCCACGCGAAGTAGAAAATGGTCAAGCAAGTTCTCCCGGTCGATTTGGCGGCGCGGCACGCATGGTCCGCACATGCGCAAGGCCCGCGCGGAAATACGCCATCCCGGTGTAAACGGTGAGCGCGGCCGCCGTCCAAAGCAGCGCTGCGGCCAAATCGATTGCCCGTGGCCAGATTTTCTCGGCCGAAGGACCGAGGATCATCGCGCCGATCGCTATCATCTGCAGCACGGTCTTGAATTTGGCGACTCGCGTCACGGGCACGCTGACCGAAGCTGTTGCCAGGAATTCACGCAGGCCGGAAACCAATATTTCTCGGGCCAGGATGACAAGGGCAGGCACGAGTTCGATTCCCGACACGACATGGCGTGCGACGAGCATCATCAGCGCGATCCCGACCAGAATCTTGTCGGCGATGGGATCAAGCATGCGGCCGAACTCGGAACTCGCCTGCAGCTTGCGGGCAGCGAAGCCGTCGAGAATGTCGCTGATTCCGGCAACGCAGAAAATCACGAAGGCTGATAGCCGCCCCGTTTCTCCGGGAACCATGAAGGCGAGCGCGAAGACCGGAACGAGCAGGATTCGTAGAACCGTCAATGCATTGGGCAAGCGCAGCATGGGCGCAGTCTAGACAGTTCGTGCCACGCGCAACACCTGTTCTGCTAGGTTTCTGCCGCGCCCGGGTGAAAGAAATCATAAATTCGCCGCGCGAGGGCGGTGCTCACGCCGGCGACTGCCTCTAGATCGATAAGACTCGCGCCGGCCACAGATCGCGCCGACCCGAAATGCTGCAGGAGTGCCCGCTTTCGCGAGGCGCCCACCCCGGCGATTTCATCAAGCGGATTGGCGCCCAAGGCTTTTGCGCGCTTCTTGCGATGGCTGCCGATCGCAAAGCGATGCGCCTCATCGCGCAGGCGCTGAAGGTAGTAGAGTACAGGGTTTTTCGGATCGAGTCGGAACGGTTCGCGATCCTTCAGGTAGAAGTGCTCGCGCCCTGCGTCCCGCTCCGGTCCCTTGGCCACGCCGGCGAGAAGAACGTCCTCGATGCCGAGGTCTTCGAGCACGCTGAGCGCGACTGCGAGCTGGCCGGGGCCACCGTCAATCAATGCCAGGTCGGGCCACTTGGCCTTCGTATCCTCGGCTTCGCGCACCAGCCGTGAAAAACGGCGGGTCAGCACCTCCCGCATCATTCCATAATCGTCGCCGGGGGTCAGTTCGGCCGATCTGATGTTGAACTTTCTATATTCGCTCTTCTCAAAGCCGTCCGGGCCGGCCACGACCATCGCACCAACGGCGTTGGCGCCCTGGATATGCGAGTTGTCATATATCTCTACGCGTCTGGGCGGGAGTTCGAGTCCGAACGTCTCAGCTACGCCTTCCAGCAATTCGCGTTGTGCACTGTTCTCAGCAAGTCGGCGCGCAAGTTGTTCTCGTGCATTCTGTAGCGCCATATCGAGAATATCGCGTTTCTCACCGCGCTGGGGCACAAGTATTTCCACCTTGCGTTCCGCTTTGAGCGTCAGCGCCTCGGCGAGCAGGTTTTTCTGTGGCATTATTTCTGATGCTATAACCAGGGCCGGTGCTGTGCGCTCGTCGTAGAATTGACCGATGAACGACTCGAGCACTTCCGCCGTAGACAGATCGCGATCGGCACGCGGAAAATACGGCTTATTGCCCCAGTTCTGGCCGGCACGGAAGAAGAATACCTGAATGCAAATTTGGCCGCCTTGTGAATAGGTCGCAAACAGGTCAGCGTCTTCGAACGTCGACGGATTGATGCCCTGATGCGCCTGGACGTGGCTCATGGCACGCAGTCTGTCGCGCAATCGCGCAGCTCGCTCAAAGTCGAGCGCCTCGGAAGCGGTATTCATTTCCTCGACCAGTTGTTGCTGCACCGCGCGGCTCTTGCCGGTGAGGAACCCTTCAGCTTCATCTACCAACCGACGGTAATCCTCTGCATCGATCCGCGTGGTGCACGGCGCGCTGCAACGTTTGATCTGAAAGAGCAGGCAAGGGCGTGTGCGCGATTCGAATACGCTGTCCGAGCAGGAGCGCAGAAGAAAGGCTCGCTGCAGTGCGCTCAGAGTGCGGTTGACGGCGCCGGCTGACGCAAAGGGACCGAAATAGACGCCCTTTACGGCTTTTGCGCCGCGATGTTTCAGGATCTGTGGAAACGTATGATCTTCGCGCAGCAAGATATTCGGAAAGGACTTGTCGTCGCGGAAGGAAACATTGTAGCGCGGTTTGAGTCGTTTAATCAGATTCGATTCAAGGAGCAGCGCCTCGGTTTCGGACGCCGTGGTAACGAACAGCATCTCCGCTGTTTCGGCGATCATCCTGGCAATGCGGTCGATATGTCCGCCGGTCTTCACATAGGATGCGACTCGCTTCTTGAGGCTCTTGGCCTTTCCAACGTAGAGGACATTCCCTCTCGCATCGAGCATGCGATAGACGCCTGGTGCATCGGGCAGCATCTTCAGATAGGCCTGGATGCGCGCCGGTCCCTTAAGAACCGGTTCGGCCGCATTTTCATCCGTCGGGGGAATGTCGCTCATGACGACATTATAATACAGCGCTCAACGACGCGCGGCACAACGCTCGATTTCCACTCCGGCAGACTGAGCGCCCGGGACGGCGTGAAGCTTCTCAACTCTTACCTTCACACAGTGTACGCGATTGTCCTCAAGGCACGCTGTGGCAATCTGCTCGGCCAGGGTTTCGGCCAGATTGATATGCCCTTTTGCCACCAGTGCACGAATCTGAAGCGTTATGGCCTCATAATCCACGACCCGTTCGAGCCTGTCCTCCAGCGGACCAATGTCGTCTACGGCGAGATCAACATTGATGCGCACCGGCTGATGTTTCGTGATTTCGTGCCCGTGAATGCCGATATGGGCGAGCAGCTCAAGGTCGCGAATGAACACATGCCGCAGCGCCTTTTCGGCATCGGCATAAGAGGATGTCTGTCCAGTCATTCCATATACCTCATTCGACGCCGCTCACATCGGGGGTTTGCCAGATCAGGTGTTGTCCGCCGTCAACGGCAATCATCTGTCCGGTTACGACGGATGCGGTGAGAAGATAACGCACCGCCCCGCAGATATCATGCGGGTCTGCGCCGGTGCCAAGGATGGTCGCTTCGCGCTGGCGGCGGAAATCCTCCTCGCGCTGGCGCGCATTGATGATTGTCGGGCCTGGCGCCACGGCGTTGACCCGAATCCGGGGCGCCAGTGCTTGCGCCAATGTCGTATTCAACCAATATAAACCTGCCTTGCTGAGGCTGTAAGAGATAAATTGCGGTGTGGGTTTCAGTACACGCTGATCGACAATGTTGACGACGGCCCCATGCAAAGGTTCGGGAAGTGTGCGTGCAAATTCCTGCGCGAGCACAAAAGGCGCGCGAAGATTGACCGCCATATGCAATTCCCAGGAGCGCCTTGTCGCGCTGGCCCAGTCGTCCCGCTGAAAAATCGAAGCACTGTTGACGAGCGCGGCAAGCGGGCCAAGTTCAGCGGCGGCACGGCCAACAAGGCCGCTCACCTGGTTTTCATTTTCGAGATTTGCTTGCAGGAGCGCAACGCTCCGATTCTCCCTCCGGATCAGCGCCGCAGTCTCCTCGGCATCCGACTCCGATTCATTGTAATGCAGAGCGATGTCCCAGCCGTTTCTGGCAAGATCAAGCGCAATTTCCCGGCCGAGCCTCTTTGCAGCTCCTGTTATCAGAACGGCCTTACGGTCAGCCATCGCTTAGGCCAATGCTGCCGCTAATGAAGGAGAAGAAACAAATCTTCACGAGACGAAGCCTACCATCCGCTTCACGTCAGCCATAATCGGGGTCGCGATCGCACGTGCTTTCTCGGCGCCCGCGAGGAGAAGGCGATCGATCTCCGAGGGATCCGCAAGAAGACGTCGCATTTCGGCGGCAATCGGCACCAGCTTCGTCACGGCGATATCCGCCAGTTCATTCTTGAAACCGGAAAACTGCTGGCCCGCGAATCGTGCGATCACGTTTCCGCGGGTGTCATCCGTCAATGCAGCAAAAATATTTATGAGATTTTCCGCTTCCGGCCGGCCTTCCAGCCCCTTTTCGGAAACCGGCAGAGGTTCAGTATCGGTACGCGCTTTGCGGATTTTTTGTGCAATTGTATCCGCATCGTCCGTGAGATTGATCCGCGAATAGTCCGACTCGTCGGATTTCGACATTTTCTTTGTGCCGTCGCGCAGCGACATGACCCGTGTTGCCGGGCCGGTGATCACCGGTTCGGGCTGCGGAAAGAATCCGGGTGCGCCGAAGTCATTATTGAACTTCTGTGCGATATCGCGGGCGAGCTCCAGATGCTGCTTCTGATCTTCGCCGACCGGCACATGCGTTGCCTTATAGACGAGTATGTCTGCAGCCATCAGCACTGGATACGTATACAGCCCGACTGACGCCCTTTCCTTGTGCTTCCCCGATTTTTCCTTGAATTGAGTCATGCGATCGAGCCAGCCAAGCCGCGCTACGCAACTGAAGATCCACGTCAACTCGGCGTGCTCGGGAACCTGGCTTTGATTGAAGAGTGTAGCGCGCGCCGGATCGACACCCGAAGCGATGTAGGCAGCCGCCACTTCGCGTGTTGCCTGGGCAATATCGGCGGGCTTCGCATAGCCTGTGTCCTGGGTGATCGCATGCATGTCCACGACGCAATAGAGACACGGCATTTGATGCTGGATTTTCACCCAGTTCTTTAGTGCTCCCAGATAATTTCCAAGATGCAGCGTGTTGGTCGGCTGCATGCCGGAAAGGACGAGCGGTTGGTGCGTCGGTTCGGTCATGGCGATTTTCCGGTTGTGCAGGGGGTTATGGCCGGGCAACGCAGCCGCTTCAAGTGGCGGGCGATAGCACCTGTAGCAGCCGGGCTTCAATGGCTATCTTGTGTTCCTCGATGGCGAGTTTGTTGCCGAAGCGGTCACGGACATAGAAGACGTCGACAGCCCGCTCTCCGTAGGTCGCCACCATGGCTGTGGAAATGGATAGGCGAAGTTCGAAAAGCGCCCGTGCGATCTCGAATAACAGCCCCGGCCGGTCAGCGCCTTCCAGTTCGAGAACTGTCGCCACGGCGGAGGCCCCATTGTCGAAATTCACACCGGGCCGGACATCGAAGGCTGTTGACCTGCTCACGCCAGGTCGCCGGACGTTCGTTGCGCCGCCCGGCAATTCTCCGGACAGTGTTCGGGCAATTCTCCGGCGCAGACGCGCGATCTGTGCCGCATCGCCAAATGGGAGGCCGTCTGCATCTTGGATCGCAAAGACGTCGAGTGCGACCCCGTCATCGCCGGTGAATGCCTTCGCCTCGACGATGGAGCCGCCGGTTGCAGCAATCGCGCCGGCCAGCATGAAAAAGAGTCCGGGTCTGTCAGGCGCGCAGATCGCCACGTCGCAAACCGATCGAACGCCGCTGACATCGCTCTGAAGTTCAAAGTATTTTCCGCCACGAATCATCTGAGCGCGCAGGCGTGCGTTACGCTCCAGTTCGCTGGCGTCGAACGCCAACCAGTAGTTTTCCCGGAAATGCGCAATGGCATCATCGCGATCGCAATCATTCCAATCTGATAGTTGTGCAAGCAGACGTTTTTGTGCAGATGTCGTTCGCTCGCCGCGCGCCGATACCACTACGCCCGACATAAGAGCGTCCGCCTCATAGTAGAGTTCGCGCAGCAGTTGGCCCTTCCATCCGTTCCATACTCCCGGCCCGACTGCCCGGATATCGACTGTCGTCAGCACCAGTAACATCCGCAGCAATTCGGGCGACTGGACCTCACGGACAAATCTGCGAACGGTCTCGGTGTCGGAAATGTCACGTCGCTGCGCCGTGTCGCTCATCAACAGGTGATGTTCCACGAGCCATGATACAGTCGCGGCGTCGGCATCCGACAGCCCCCAGCGCAGGCAAAGCGATTGCGCAATCTCGGCGCCGGCTTTGGAGTGATTGCCTGGAAGCCCTTTGCCGATGTCATGCAAAAAAACAGCGCAATAAAGCACTTCTAGCCGCTTTATGCGGTGAATTAACTCGCTGGAGAGCGGATGATCCGATGCCAGCTCGCCGCGTTTTATTGCGGCCAGAGTACCAACGGCGCGGATCAGGTGTTCGTCGACGGTATAGTGATGGTACATATTGAACTGCATCCGGCCAACGGCATGAGCGAATGGCGGCAGGAAACCTGCCAATACCCCTGATTCATTCATCAATCGCAGTGATCGTTCCGGATCGTGGCGTGAAGCCAGGATTTCGAGAAACAGCCGGTTGGCTGCCGGCTCGCTTCGCAGCTTGTCTGTAACGAGATCGAGAGAACGCTTGATCGTGCGCAGCGCATTCGGGTGAATGTCGGCCTTCCTCGAAGCGGCGACGTGAAATACGCGGATAAGATTTACCGGATCACGGGTAAAGGCATCCTGCCGCGCATTCAGCCTTCCGTTTTCGAGATAAATCTCGCCCCGCTCCACCAGAGGTGTGAAGAGGTCGGGGAGAGTACGCACACTGTCTGGCTTCGCTTTTTTATTTTGCTCTTCCAAAGCCGCGCAGACGATACGGGTGAGATCCCCCACATCCTTTGCAACAAGGAAGTAATCTTTCATGAAGCATTCGACGGATTGACGCGGCGAGCCGCCCTTATATTCCAGCCGGTTCGCGATTTCGGGCTGGAGATCAAATGAGAGGCGTTCTTCGGCACGGCCCGCAAGATTGTGCAACTGACACCGCACATTCCAGAGAAAAGCTTCGGCTGCCTGGAATGTTGCGTGCTCGTCAGGGGTAAATACGCCATGCTGAAGCAGCTGAGCGGTGTCTCCGGTCCCGTAGATATAGTTTGCGATCCAGTAGAGCGTTTGAAGGTCGCGGAGGCCGCCCTTTCCATCTTTGACATTCGGCTCGACGAGATAGCGGCATTCACCCTGTTTGTAGTGCCGCGTATCTCTCTCGGCGAGTTTGGCGGCGATGAAATCCGCTCCGGTCCCCCTTGCTATCTCGATACGGAACCGGGAGGTTAGCTGTTCAAAAAGCGCCTCGTCTCCGCAGATCGCGCGTGCCTCGAGCAAGCCGGTTCGTACCGTCATGTCGTGTCGCGCAAGCCTCATGCATTCGTCCAGCGAGCGCGCCGCGTGGCCTATGCTGAGGCCGAGGTCCCAGAGCATCAGAAGGATCAGTTCGATGACGCTCTCGGTCCAGGCAGTTTTCTTGAATGGACGCAGGAAAAGCAGATCGAGATCGGAAAACGGCGCAAGCAGCCCCCGGCCGTAGCCGCCGGTCGCAACGATGACGAGGTGTTCGGAGTCGGTTGGATTTGGAGCTCTGCAGAGATGCCGCGCCGTAAACTCGTAGAGTATGTGGACCAGCAGGTCGTGCAGCTCGCAGAGCGTTTGGGCCGCCTCCAGCCCCGACAGAGATCGATTGGTAATACGCTGACCAATCTGCGTGCGTGCGTTCCGCAACAATGGCTTGAGGTGATCGACGGCCGCCCTTGTGCGCCTCGCTAAGTCAGATTCGGCCGCGGCGATCACCGCGAGCTGATGCCGAAGCGCGTCGCTCTCCAGAAGACCTATGCGAGGCTCGTAGCCCAACGTCGCGGCCCTATGAGATGTTGCGCGATAGAACGGCGCGCAGGACGCGAAGGCAAGCGGTTACATTTCCGGAATGATCGTCGGCGGATCATCCGGTGCCAGCCAGCGGTGAACGAAGCCGCCCAATGCCGCACCCACTAAGGGCGCTATCCAGAACGCCCATAGCTGGCCGAGCGCCCAGCCGCCTTGAAAAATCGCAACACCCGTGGAACGCGCCGGATTGACGGATGTATTTGTGACGGGGATGGAAATGAGATGAATAAGCGTCAGGGCCAGCCCGATCGCCAGCGGAGCAAAGCCGAGTGGCGCCTTGGGAGATGTAGAACCGAGAATGACCACCAGAAACATGAAGGTCATCACCATTTCGCAAATAAGGCAGGCGAGAAGCGAATAGCCTTGCGGAGAATGCTCGCCGTAACCATTGTTGGCAAAGCCATTTGCCGCATCGAAATTTGGTACGCCGCTCGCAATCACATAAAGTACCCCGGCGGCTGCAATCGCACCGGCAATCTGTGCAATCCAATAGGGCACTACGTTGCGCGCGGGAAACCGCTTGCCGACGCAGAGTCCGAGTGTTACGGCCGGATTGAAATGCGCGCCGGAAATATGGCCGAAGGCATAGGCGCCCGTTAGAACGGTGAGGCCGAATGCCAGGGCCACGCCGGCATAGCCGATGCCGAGATCGGGGACGGCCGCGGCCAGAACCGCGCTGCCGCATCCTCCCAGAACCAGCCATCCCGTGCCGAGAAATTCTGCAACCAGCTTGCGAGCCAATGACATCGCGCAGCCCCTCCGGCTAACGAATGTTAACACCGACTATAGGTGCTGGATGGGCTGCCTTCAAGCCGCCGTCTGCTCGCGCACCCAATCCAGAAATGCCGGATTGCCGCCCTCGACCGGCAAAACCAGAAAACAGGGGACCGTGTAAGGATGCAGAGGGCGCGCCGTTTCGATGACCCGACCGGCAAGGTCGCGGCGGGTCTTGATAAGCGCGGCAGTTTCGGCACCCGTCTCAAGCCTGCCCTCCCATTCGTAGAGGGAAATCATCGGCGGAAAGATGTTCACACAGGCGGCAAGTTTCCCATTCAGAAGTGCGCGCGCGGTTTTTTCTGCCGTTTCGTAACTGGGAAAGACGGAATATACGAGAACGAATTCGGATTGTTCAGTAGCGGGCATTTCGACCTCGCGATGAGTTCAAATTCGAGATAATGGCGGGTAGCCGGTCACACGTCACCGGGGGGAGAACTATTTGGTTGCGGCGATTGTGCCGGAATCCGGATTGCCACCGTTGACCGGGGGGATGTTTCATTAGTTGCGCGTGCCGGTGTTTGTCTGTCGCGAGGGCGCGAAAACAAAACGGCGCGGAACCCCGTGTCCCGCGCCGCTCGCTGATCAGGCAGTCAGGTCTTAAACAAGCTTCAGATTGACCGCTTTGGGGCCCTTCTTGTCGGACTCGACTTCAAAGCTGACTTGCTGGCCCTCGTTGAGCCCACGAAGCCCCGCAGCCTGAACGGCGGTGACGTGCACGAACACGTCCTTTCCGCCGCCCTCCGGTGCGATGAAGCCGAAGCCCTTCGTGGTGTTGAAAAATTTGACCTGTCCGGTCGTCATTACGGCTTTCTCCTGAACACAGATTTTCCCGCAGCGCACACCATGTCCGCCACGTCGTCAAAGTCGCGTCTCATTATCAGGGAAAGCGTCGTCGTCACTCCAGGCCGTCTGCATATTGGGGAAGATTTCTATCAGCCCGCTCATGCACCGTCCGGTGCGCATGGAACTCTTCTCTGCTCGCACGGCCTCAACCGGCGCCCGTATAGGGCTTCAGGCTGACTTTGGCAAGCAAGGGTCACACGCGTTCCCATAACGAAATATGGCCGGGCTGCTCGCGCACACGGTTCACCCATCGTTGAACGGCAGGAAAGCTGGAAAGATCGAACCCTCCCTCATCCGCACAATGAGTGTACGCGAACAACGAAATGTCAGCTACGGAGTAATCACTGCCGGCAAACCAATCGTGCTTTGAGAGATGGCGATCCATCACAGATATCGCATAATTTCCTTTTGCGTGCCATTCCGGAACAAGAGTCCGCTTTGCTTCCATTTGTTCTTTGGGCGCGTAGGCAAGCCAGTAGCGCGCTACGGCGACGTAAGGCTCGTGACTGTATTGTTCAAAGAACATCCATGACAAAGCTTGTGCCCGTGCCCACGCATCGGGAGGCGCGATATGCGATCCTTCGCTGAGATGCCAGATGATGGCGTTGGATTCCGGCAGCGTGCGGCCGTCTTCCCATTCGAGCAGCGGGACACGACCATTGGCGTTCTTGGCGAGGAATTCGGGCTTGCGGGTCTCGCCGCCAAGCAGCGGATAGTCGCGCAACGTCAGTTCGCAGCCGGCCTGTCGCGCGGCAAGGCGAGCCTTGTAGCAATTGCCGGACATCTGCATCTGGTGAAGCAAGGGCATGGTTTACTCCTTGATCCGCGCCGCCGCTGGATCGAGTCAATTTGCCTGAAACGGTCGGGCACCTTTTCGCGTTAGCATAGGTTGGGAGCGCTGCAGGAGCGATCATGCGATATGCCTATGCCGCCGTTATGGCATTTCTCGTCGGGGGCACAGCTGGCTGGTTCTGGCCTGCCCGAGCCCAGCAACCGCAAAAGCCCATGTCCGATCAACAGATGCAGGCTATGCCGCATCAACGCATGCCCATGGATACGCCGGTCTCGATCGGGAGCGTCCAGGCGGTTTGCACAGGTGTGGGGCAGGGCGCCGAGGATGATCCGCGCTGGGCATCGTTTCCCATCCGTCTCGTATTTTCCAACAAGGGCGCACAATTCCTGTCAGGCACCCATGTGGAGCTCGCCACGTCCGGCGGGAAGCAACTGGGAAGTCTCGATTGCGACGGTCCGTGGATTCTTCTCGGTGTCTCTGCCGGAACATACCGGGTTTCAGCCACGCTTCTGTCCCAGCCGGGTGGCGGGACCGCCAGGGCAACCTTCACTACGCCGGCTTCCGGCCAGAAGCGTGTCGACCTTCAGTTTCCCCTCGCCCAGAACCAATAAAGATATGACGTGACGGTTCCGGCATCCGGCGGTGTAGGATCGCCGGATGCTGGTCGCGTTGCATGGAAAGTTGTTCTCGAGTTTTGGCCATGGCGGAATGCGCCATGGCAGCACGGCCGGCATCCATCTTCTCGGCGTCCTGTTGATGATTGCGGCAACGGTGGTCCTTGCGGCCGCCGCGACGGCGGGAATGAGCGACTGGGTTGACCGCCACTTTCACAGCGAGGATTCCACCAGGCTCGCCGGTTGGGCTACGTTCCTGATCGTGTTCGTGCTCCTGGGCTGGCTGACTCTCCGTGTCCTGTGAATTGCCCCCCGTTTGTCGCCATGGCGATCAAATCGGCGCGCCGACGCCGGCGTCCCCGCCGCGCGTTCTGCAACGCAGCATGCGTGTGACGGGCACGCTCCTGCTCACTTTGTCTTCGGTAACGCCGGCTTCGTCTGTATTCGTTTTCGTACCGACCGTGATCCAGGAGGCCGGAACCGGCGCCTTCCTCAGTATGCTCGCCGCGGCGTTGCTCTCGATTCCGATCGCCTTTGTCTATGCCGAGCTCGCGTCGGCATTTCCGATCGCAGGCGGCGAATACTCCATGCTTGGCCGGACACTCGGGCCTGGCTGGGGTTTTGCGATGCTCGGTCTGATCCTGTTCGGCAACATGCTGACGGTGACAGCTCTTGCCCTTGGCGCGACGCCATATCTCGATGTGATCTGGCCCGATCTCAACCCTACGACCGTGGCCATTGCGATAATCGTTGCGACCACATTGCTGGCTATCTTGCACGTGCGCACCAACGCCTGGGTCACCGGCATATTTCTTCTTCTGGAAATCCTCGCGCTTGCCGTGCTCGCAGCATTGGGCGCTTTTCATACCGAGCGCCCCTTCAGCGATCTCGTATTCCATCCGGTGACTCTGGCCGGGGGGAGTCTGGTTCAGACTTCGCTCGTATTGATCGGGCTCGCGACGTCCGTATCCGTGTCCGCCTATTACGGGTTCAGCTCGGCCATTTATTTTGCTGAGGAAATGCATGAAGCGCCGCGCCTGATCGGGCGCACGATTTTCTGGGCAGTAATCATCACGGTCCTGACCGAGATCGTTCCCGTCGGAGCCGTTCTCGTCGGCGCGCCGGATCTCAAATCGCTCATTGCTTCTGATAATCCGTTCGGGGATTTCGTGCGCGTTCGCGGCGCGCATTGGCTCTACGCCGCAATCAGTCTCTCCATCGCCCTTGCCATCATCAACGCAGCGCTCGCGACTCTGCTGCAGAACGCCCGGTTCCTGTTTTCCACGGGCCGCGATCTCGCCTGGCACCGTCATATCAATGACGGCTTCACGCGCACGCATGCGCATTTTCGTTCGCCCTGGATCGCGACCCTGGCAGCGGGAGGGTCGTCCATCCTCACCTGTTTTCTCGGTCTGAAGCTGGTGCTCGTGCTCACCGGCACAGGTATCGTCCTGACCTATGCCGGCGTATGCGCGTCCTCACTTATGGGCAGACTCCGTGGCACCACTCTGCATGCAGGCTTCCGCATGTGGTTCTTCCCATGGATGCCAATTCTCGGCCTGGTGCTTTGCGCCGGCGTTCTCGTTGCAAGCTGGTTCGACCAGGATACCGGACGCCCAAGCCTCATCGCCAACGTCAGCGCGATCGGGGTAGCGGTTTTGTATTACCTGTTCTTCTTGCGCGCACGCGGAGGCTGGGTACTGCGCGATCCCGAACCGGAATTCTCGGAATGACGCAACCGGTCGTGACAAATCCACTCCTGACTTCCTCGAAGCGCGGTGAACTGCTGCAGGTTCTTGGCGTGACATTCGGGATTGCGGTGGCAATCGGGGCGATGATCGGCGTCGGCATTCTGCGCGCGCCTTCTCTCATTGCGCGTGATGTACCAAATTCGTGGCTCATCCTGGGCCTCTGGTTTGTTGCTCTGCTGCATGCGTTTCTTGAAGCCAATGTCATTTCCGAGTTGGCCACGTCGATGCCGCGCGCAGGTGGCCCTTATGTCTACGTCCATCGTGCCTTCGGCGAAATTGGCGGGCTCGCCGTGGGTTGGACGCTTTGGGTGCAGCGGGTTGCATCGACTGCTGCCTTATCGATCGCTTTTGCCGAGTTCGCGGTCCAGATCGTGCCGGCGCTTGCTCCGGCGACAGCCGCCATCGCCGTTGCGATGCAGCTCGCGATGTTCGGTCTCAATATTGCCGGCGTTCGGGAAGGCCGGACGATCCAGGAAATTACAAGCTTCCTCAAAGCGCTTGCGCTGCTGGGATTTTGTGCTGCCGTGTATCTTGTCATGGCGCCACACGGTTCTGCCATGCCTCGCATCACCGCGATTGCGGGATGGGGCGCCATTATTGCCGCCTATCAGTCGATCGTAGGTGCCTATTCAGGATGGTATGAGCCCGCATTCTTCTCGGAAGAAACGCCGGACGCCGCCCGAAACCTACCGCGCGTAATCGCGATCAGCCTGTTGCTGACTGCCGTTCTTTACATCGGTATCAACGCGGCATTGCTGCGCATGTTGAGCCCGGCAGAGATCGCGCGTTTCCCGCTTCCTTTCGCGGCCGCGCTGTCGGGCGGCAGGCTCACCGTCGTGGCCGTTGCCATATTTGCGATGGTGAGTGCCGCCAGTTGTGCCAATGCAGGTATCATGAGCGCGCCGCGCGTTCTTCTGGCGCTCTCGCGTGACGGGCTGTTGCCCGCATTTTTCCGAAATGTGAACATGGGCGGCAGTCCATCCGCGGCGACATTGTTCACAGCCGCTGCTGCGATTGCCGTTGCCCTGACTGGCTCTTTTTCGCTGGCCTTCGGACTGATCGCGACTTTGCAATCGGCGTCTTTCGTTCTCGTTATATCCGCCCTTTTCGTGCTTCGTCGCCGTGAGCCTGAGCTTGTGCGCCCCTTCCGCGCGATCTTCTACCCCTGGGCGCCGCTTCTGGTGCTTGGCGTTGACCTGGCACTCCTGGGTCTGTTCCTCAATGCAAATCGCACGGGCGGGATTTACGCCATATTGTTCTGGCTTCTCGCAATACCTTTTGCGATCGTCGCCCGCAGGGCTCGTGACGCAAGTGCACCTGTTCCAACGATGAGGCATTGAGGGAATAATTCCGGGTCCCGTTGCGTCCTGTGAATGCCGGGTGCGCGGTATTTTCAACAACCCCCCTCGCCGCGCGTCCCGGCACATTGCACAAGATGGAGCGGGCGACTGCGGTGCGGGCCATCGCAATCCCCGAGGGGAGGGCCGACAGATCGGGTTGCGCGACGCCGACAACCGGATTGATACTCCCGATCAAGGGCTTGGCCTTTTTCCCCCAAATGTATCTGCTGAAAGCCTTCCAAAATAATTCTTCATTTTGCGATAGTGACCTATTATCCCGGTTGTATATTGTGTTATAGTTCTCTCTTCAGTTGGCGCGGCTGCGCTGACAATCGCCGTCGGGGGGCGAGAATGGTGGCTGGGAACGGCAGTGTAGAACTTTGCGAATGCCTTCAACGCATCCTTGTTTGCCCAAGAGATGTGGCGCTTTCTATTGGCCGCCACGCGACCGATAGGCGTTATGCGGTCAAGACGACCATGGTCAAACAGGGCGACCAGATGCTTGCTACCTATCTGCTTGTCGGAGGTCGCGCCCAGGCGCTGACCTTTGGCCTGGAAGGGCGACTCGTTTTGCTGCAGGAATATGAGCGCGGTGATGTCTTCGGGATGGTCCCGTCGGACGAGCCGGCGGTCGAGGATGCGGACGTTATCGCGGTGGACGAGGTTCGTGCCGCGGTATTTCTCACATCGGATTTCGTCGCTCTGCTCGAAACGCATGGTTGCCTGGCGGTGCTTGTCTCCCGGACTTTGTTAAGGCAATTGCGCACCGCTTCGCTCCGTGTGCGGGAGCGTTCCACCTTATCTGCAAATGGCCGTGTGCACGCCGAACTCCTTCGGCTCGCACGTCTTCGCGACGGACGCACCATCAGGCCCGCGCCTGTGCTGTCATCGCTCGCCACCCGCATTCACAGTACGCGCGAGACAGTTTCGCGGGCGATCAACGGGCTCGAGCGCCGTGGTATTATACGGCGGGATGGAGAGGCGTTGATGATCGTGGCGCCTCACCGGCTGGAGGAGCTGATTGTATGAATCGCTACTGTTTGAGTGAGAACAGGCGAAAGGAATTTGCTTCGCATCCCGGCAGATCGCCGACATGTTCAACATGCGGTCGTCCGGCTGCTGGCCCTGCGCAAAGCACGGCGGCGAAATCCTCGCTCACATGAATGGCACTATCAGGGGTAGACAAGAGAATTCGCACCGGAACGGCTGCTGCCGTACCGGCGGCAAATTGTGAAGAGCTGAAAGGATCATCGGCCAATCGTATGACGCCGTAATGTGCGGCGATCCGGAATTGATCGAGATGCCTGAGGGCGTCGGCGGCGGATAATGCCATTTTTGCAGCGTCCGCTGGGCTTGCGAATATTGCAACTACGTATTCACCCGTCCAGCGTGGCGGCGCGAGTTGTTTGCCGGCAGAAGCGAATACCTTTGCCAATCGCGGCAACGCACGCGCCGGAACATCGTCATCGGACACGACGGACAGCTGGATCGCCAGGATCGCGGCGAGACGCTCCCATTTGTCCGGCCGACGGCGCGCGCCGGTTCGAATGCGTTTGTGCGTGCGTGGTGCTGTGAGAACGAATTGCCTGCGCCCGCTTTGCTTCCAGAGCTGTGCGCTCGCACCGCTCGCCGTCTGCACAGAAGGGCTGGCAGATTTGCGGTCCAATATGAGCAGCTGAACGGCTTCCGTCATAAGAATCTCCGCCCGCATGACGGCATTTCCCATGGCTGCTTCCGCCGCCAGCGTAATTTCCAGCGCGGAAAAGGGTCCGGTTTGTTTGCCAATGACCCGTACACTGCTCGCGCGGTCGATGATCTTGTCGAAGCGCCTGGTCCAATTCCCGCCGAGTGACGCGACGGATACATCCCGGAACGCTGACATGGCACCCGGCAACACGAGATGCAATTCGGCGCCAGTCTCGACCAGCGCCTCGGCAATTACGATGTCAGCCCCGGCCGCCAACGCCCCATAGCCAAAGCCAACACGCTCCTCTCTGATTATCCGGCGCACCTCGCTTTCAAGAGCACTCCGAACCGGGGAAACAGCCATATGACCGGCAAAATGCAGGCTTCGAGGCGGCCGATATTGGTCCAGCCAATCTCTCTGTGTTTTTAGCTCATCGAGAATCAAACCAAACTGGCGCAATGTGGAGGCATGATCTTCAAAGGACGTCGGAGCCAGCTCGATAGCTTCGTGAAGGCTATTGCTTGCCGCTACGATCTGCCCCAGCAGCAATTGAGCTTCGGCACGGGTGGCTATGCGCCAATAGGGCGTCTCGCCCAACTCATTGTCGATTCGCGCCAGAATACGCCGGGCCAGCATCTGCGCCTGGCGCTGTTGGCCGGCCAGCATGGATAAGGTCGCAGCATTTACTAAGGGATAGGTTGCGCCGCCAATTTCCGCCGCCCGTGCATAGGCCTGCGCGGCTTCGCGATACAGGGATCTGCGCTTGGAGCCCGTTGCGGCAAGCGCGTGATCCTTGAGAAGGCGACCCTTGACACTGAGAACCGCGGGATCGTCGGTCACCTCTGACAAACCTGCTTCTGAAAACATTCTGTCGGCACGGTCTAGCGCGCCGGATCGCGCATGCGCGATGATTGAGATGAGCACGCCGGCACGTGAAGAATTCACAAAATCACCTTGTCCGATTAGCCCGGGCCATGGTTACAAATGGTGGGGTCGATACTATGCGTAACGACCGATCCGTTTGCGATGTATTTGACAAACATCGTGTACGGATCATCAACACCTTTCGACGCCGGTTGCACCACGGGTACCGCAAAATAGGCTACAGCCTGCTTCACAGGGCTATCGACGGATATTAACGTCAACGCAAAATACTGGCTTGAGCAGTCGGTCCCCGTCGTTAGTGCTGTGGACTGGAAACAAATTGACGGCTGGTCGGAACTCGATAGTATGATAACCACATAGCAGGGCATTCTTACTATCAGATCAGGAGCGGATTCGCCGGGTCCAAATGTCGGCAAGGGCCCATCGGGCGGCGGCAGGCTTCCGGACTTCAGATCGGCAATGAATGAGTCTATCGTTGAGTAAGATGTGTACGAGCCGCTATTGCTCAGATAGGTACATGTCCAGGTGCTCACCGTGACCTGCAGGCGATAAAGAAGTATCTCGCCCAACATGAATCCCGGTGCTGCTCCACCAAAAGCATAACTTCCCTGCGCCATGGATTTCCCCTTTGTTCAATGATGTTGAATACTGAGCAAATTCCGTAATATTCGTCGCCGCTGATCCGCCCATTCGGCATTGGCAGGGTCGAACTTTAGCATTTGCGTGACGACCGACAGTGCATCTTGAAGTCGCGCATGCGCGGATCCCAGATTACCTTCCCTGGCATCGATCAGCGCGAGCGAACGCTGAGCTATGACCCAATACTTTTTAGAGAGCATGTTTTTGGGATCGGCTAACATGTCGTGTCGAATGATTTGTTCTTCCTCAATTCGATATGCTCGTGCCTCATGCATGTTATTATCATAATAACAACTATCTGCCATGTTGGCGAGCCCGTTAATTAGCTCGTCTTCGAGGTTCTTATGGGTTTGAGCGTCCTCATCGGCCCTTCCGGAATATCGGAGGGCTTTTTTTTCTTCCGCCAGAGCAGCACTGCAATGTTCCAATGCTTCGCGGAGAGTAACGGGCAGTGAGAGGGCCAGCCCGCAAAGAGCGTCCTCCGCGTATATTTGTTCCAGCCGGTATTTGAGCTTGCCTGGATCGAGAGTGCTCATTCGATTGGCAAGGCTTCTGTATTCAAGAAATTGTGCTTTGGCCTTTGGTCGCTGGTTCTGCTCATAGGCCGTTTCGCCGATCCAGAACACGCTCTGCGCCTGGTCGAAGACGCGTTCAGGGTCGTTTGGTGCCTCCTTCAGAAGCTCGGCCGTGGTACGTTCCGCTTCCTCGAACTTGCGGATTGCGCTCTTATGATCGCCGCGCCCTTCAGCATCTTCTCCCATCGCGTGCAAAAGACGCGCGCGACGCTCAAGTGAGTCTGCTGGGAGATCGGAAAGGTTCTTCTGCTCGGTATAGTATTCGAACGCGCGCTCGTTGACGGCAGTCATCACGTCCAGACGGCCAACGCCTTTCAGCCTGTCGCGCAGATCCGTCAGCATATATTCGACAAGCCCCTCGGCCTTGGCGCGCTGGCTCTGCGCATCCCGGCGGGCCAGGACAGCGGCTGCTGTTAAAACAGACATGGTTAATATGGCAATTGCAGCCCCCACCGTGACGGCCATCACGCGCTGGCGATTTCTTTGCACATCGCGCTGCACTAGCTCGTCGAGCCCGAGGCCGGTCATCCCGGCGACGAGTTTTAAGATGCCGAGCTGGCGCCCGTCATTTCCGGTGCGAAAGTCGGCCGCAAGTGGCTCGATGCGTTCGCCGGCTGGACCCGTAGTCAGCAGGGCCTCCGGAAAGGACTGCGCGGGATCGCCGTCGCGGATGGCCGCGAGTATGGGCCTTTCCGGATGCAAGCGCCGGAAAAGCTCCACTTCGCGGGAGACCCAGTGAGAGGCTGCGGCATCCGGCGAACAGACGACAATCAGGCTTTTCGATCGGCCAAGTGCCGCCTGGACCTCGGCGCTCAAATCCGTGGCAGCCGGGAATTCTTCACGATCGCGGAAAATGGGGGTCAGCCGCTGCGGTACCTGACCCTGATTCGTCATCTTCCCGGCCAGCCGGCGCGGCACGGGATAGTTTTCCAGCCGGCGATGCAGCCAGTGCCCGAACGCGGCATCCCTATGGCTGTAGCTGATAAAAGCCCAGTAACCCGCCGCCCCCGCGGCCTCGTCTGCCATCGCCCGTCCCCGAGGTTCGGGAGAATCTTGCCAGAAGTTCAAACTCCCGACAATTTTCAAACCTGCAGAAATCGGACAAATGCCTGTGACGCTTTGCCCGCGGTTACCGCTATTGGCGTCGAAATCTCCGGAAAATGGCGGAGCCGGAGGGATTCGAACCCTCGATACGGGTTTAAGCCGTATAACGGTTTAGCAAACCGCCGCCTTCAGCCTCTCGGCCACAGCTCCGTCGAGCCCTGTCCGGGCCGGGGGAGGGATTCAGCCGTTTTCCGCGCCTGTGGCAAGACCTATTTGCGGATCTCACGGCGCCTGTTTTCGAGAATGTGACCACCGTCTGCGCGCGGACGAGGCTATCTCGCGCCCTTGCCGGCAAGCACAGCCGGTATGGTCAGGATAACGATCTGGATGTCGCGCAATACCGACCAGTTGCTGGCATATTCCATGTCCAGCCGAACGCGCTCCGCGAACGTGCATTCATTGCGGCCGGTGATCTGCCAAAGGCCGGTGATTCCCGGCCGCAAGGTGCAGTAATCGCCGAAATGCTCGCCATAAAGTGAAATCTGGTCGACCATAATCGGCCTTGGTCCCACGATGCTCATTTCGCCGCGCCAGACATTCAGCAGTTGCGGCAGCTCGTCCAGGCTCGTGGCGCGGATCAGTTTTCCGATTCTTGTAATCCGGGGATCATTGGCGAGCTTCTGATAATTCTCCCATTCGGCACGGGTGATTGTATCGCGCGCCAGGACTTCCTGGAGACGTTCGTCGGCGTCGGGAACCATCGAGCGGAATTTTAGACAATCGAAGGATTGACCACCTCGCCCAACGCGGCGCTGAGAATAAAAAACGGGACCGCCGTCGAGCCTGATGAGAAGCGCGATGAACAATCCAACCACGATGGCAAAGGGTACGGCAAGCAAACAAATGACGCAATCCATGAACCGCTGGGCGGCCAGCGATTCACGTTGCGGGCGCATGGCGGAGCGTGTTCGGAGACAAGCCGCAGGGGCGTCTCCGACATGCATGGTCATGGCGTCATCCCCAACAGAATTCTATCGGACATTGGCCTACATGATTTAATGAGGTGTTACAGCGAAGCCTAGACTTGTTAACGAGACCGGGCGCAATTTGCCGAAACATGCTATCTCCGCCATCTTTCTGATGGATGTTACGCAATTGTTACGCAAAACGTCTCACAGTGCCGAATCTGTGGTCAACAGAAATCGGCGCATTTCATTTTGTTTCGAAGAATAAATCGCACAATGTGACAGTCGTTTGCTCGAACAACCTTCCTCTGCGATGGCGTGTCGCCGCAATTGTCGTCGCGCTATTTGCGACCGTTCCCTGATGCACGATGTTCGATGGCGGCATCAAGCTCCGCCGCGATCTCTTCCGGCGAACGTTTGCCGGTTTCCCTGTCGGCCATCAGATTGGCACGCTGCATTTGTGCAAGATCGATGGCACCAATCAGCGGCCGCAAGGACGCGATGAATTTTGAATCCTGAGCGTGAGCGGGAGCGACAAGAAGCACGGCGTCATAGGGCGGCAAAGCGCCTCTGGGATCCGGCAGAACTTTCAGGCCGTATTGTGCAACACGTCCATCGCTGGAAAAAGCCGAGATCACGTCGACGTCGCCCGAGGCCACTGCGCGATAGAGAAAATTTGATTGAAATTGGCGTTCCGTTCCGAATTTGAGCCCATAGACCTGCTCCACGGACCGCCATTCGGGCCTGCTGAATATTTCATAGTCTCCACCGATGCGCAGACTGGGCGCCACGTAAGCGAGATCGGCGAGCGAGTGGACGCCGAGTGCTGCGGCGCGATCGGGACGCATGGCGAACGCATAGGCGTTCTCGAATCCGAGCGGTCCGATGCAGCGAATTCCACGGGTGCGCCGGAGCCATTCCGTTATTTGGGCGAGCACGGCGTTGCGGCCGGGCCGGTCGCTGCGCTTCATGTCGTCGGCCCAGATCGTGCCGGAATAATCGACATAGACATCGATATCGCCGGCTGCGAGTGCGTCGAATATCACGGTCGATCCCAGACCGTCGCGCCGCTCGGTCGAATATCCGGCCGCCCGCAGCCGGTCCTCGATGAGTGCGCCGAGAATGAATTGTTCCTCGAAGTTTTTGGTGCCGACAACGATCGGCCGTTGGCGTTCGCCGGCCGCGAGCGGAAGGATAGCTGCGCCGAAAATTACTACCAGCCCGAGTCCCGCCGCTGCGATCCTTGGTCTCGAACGCCGGATCACGCCCGATTCGGCAAGCGCAAGCAGGCGGTCGACGACGAGCGCCAGGGCGGCTGCGGCCACGCAGCCGAACAGTACGAAAATCCAGTTTTCGGTCTGCAATCCGGCAAAGATGTAGTTACCAAGACTCGTCTGCCCGACAGGGGTGGATAATGTAGCCGTGCCGATCACCCAGACTGCGGCGATACGGATTCCTGCAAGTATCACCGGCGCGGCGAGCGGTAATTCGACGAGAAAAAGCATCTGCCCGCGAGTCATGCCGACACCCATGGCTGCGCGCCTGACGGCCGGGTCGACGCCGTCGAGCCCGGCGATCGTGTTCCGCAACACAGGAAGCATCGAGTAGAGCGTGAGCGCGGCGAGCGCGGGCAGGAAGCCGAGAGCGCGGAAGCCGATGCCGAACGCCATCTTTGTGAAGGCGGAAAGACCAAGTAACAGCGGATAGAACAGCGCGAGCAGCGCCAGGCTCGGAATCGTCTGGATGACGCCGGCGAAACCAAGCGCGGTACCGCGCAAGGTTCGCGAACGGGCGCAAATAATGGCGAGCGGCAGGCTGACGGCCACGCCGATAACAATGGCCGAGAGGCTGAGCAGCACATGCCAGCCGAGATAGTCGCGCAGATGGGACAATGCGGCCGGGACAGCGCCGCCATCGCTGCTCATGCGGGAGCCGCCTGCAGATCGGCAAGCAGTCGCGCGCGCCGCCGCGGGCTCTCGATCATGGCGCGCACGAATTCATCGGCGGGCGAGGAAACAAGTTCACGCGGCGCGCCGGCCTGGACGATGCGTCCTTCCCGCATCAGGGCCATACGATCACCCAGAAGCATGGCTTCCGTCATGTCGTGCGTCACCATGATGGTTGTCAGTCCAAGCCGCTCGTGAATGCGGCGATAATCGGCGGAAAGTTCGTCGCGCGTCAGCGGATCGATCGCGCCGAATGGCTCGTCCATCAGCATCAGGCGCGGGCTGGCAGCGAGTGCACGCGCCACGCCGACGCGCTGGCGCTGCCCCCCCGACAATTCGGCGGGCAGCGCATTGCGAAAACGCTCCGGCGGCAGGCGCACCAGCGCGAGCAGTTCGTCGACGCGTGCAGCGATTTCCCGCGGCCGCTTTCCCATGATCTTCAGGGTGATGCCGGCATTCTCCGCAACGGTCATGTGCGGAAACAACCCGATATCCTGGAATACGAAACCGATCTGCCGCCGCAGCAGCACGGGATCGTTCTCCCGTATGTCGATTCCATCCAGCAGGACAGTGCCGGCCGACGGCTCGACAAGCCGGTTGATCATCGACAGCGCCGTCGTCTTGCCGCAGCCCGACGGTCCGGCGAGAACAAGGAACGTGCCTGTTTCGATACGCATGTTGATGCCGTTCACGGCCGGCGGACCGTTGCCGTATCGTTTCGAGAGATCGCGCAACTCGATCATGAACAGCGTGGCGAACAGCGAAAAATCGCGCCGCGCATCTCAGGCTCTCGGCGGCCGGAGCAACTCGATTTCAAGCGCGTCGAAATCGGGATGAATGAATTGCAGCGAACGCCACACGGTTCCGGTCTGCGCACTCGCCCAATATTCGTTGGTGTAGTTCCAGCCCAGCATCGGGCAGCTGCAGGTCTCGAGCGCGTGCACGCAGGCGATCCGCGTGCCCAATATGTCGACCACGGCAAGGCCGGCGGGCGTCACTTTCGAATCCACGACTACGCCATATTGATTGCGGTCGGAGAAATCGAGCGCGCGCTGTGCCGGCAGGGCTGCGTGCAGCTTCTGCAGGCCGGCATCGAGCGGGTCGGCGCCGGAAAATGTGGTGCCCGAGAGATTGGCGGTGAGGCCTGCCGTGCGGATGATGCGGCCCGACTGCAGTTCAACAGCAATTTGCGACGCCGAAGTCCACACCGTGGAATGCGCAGTCTTCGTCGCCAGCACCAGCATTGTCTGGGGGCCCGAGCCGACCCGCACGCCGATCGAGGCGAAGGGCGTGGCCGCGACATCCTTCAGCGACACCGAGCTTGCGCCGGAGAAGACATTCAGCGACTGGCCGAGCACGCGGGTGAGCCCCGCGGTGTCGGAATTGGGATCGGAACTGCAGCGCGCGACGAGCGGCACAACCGCGCCTGCGAGCACCAGCCGGCGGGTGAGCGCCGTTGCGCATTTCGCGCCGGACAATGTCGCCCGCATCCCGCCTCGCTCCCGGAATCATCCCGTACCGCATCCTACACGAAGGAGTCCGCAGCGAGCACCCCCGGGGACCAAACCGCGGCCGGAGTCCATAACAGCGACTTTAACAGCGAATAACAGCGAATTGCGCAAGGCGCGGCGAAACCTCCGGCCGTTGCAACCGTCCGCCCAAAATGCAAACAAATCGACGGGAAACAAAAGCGGTCCGCGCAAGGCAAAGCGCCAGGCGCGCGATCCCAACCTGAGAAAATCGCTACCATATTTGATCGGAAATTTCCAGTGAAATCTTCCGCCGCGACAGCGCGCCAGGCGAACACAAAGCGGCAACCCCGCCTCGCCGCCGCCGCGTTGTTTGTCTGTCTCCTGCTCGCCGGGTGCATGCCGAAACCGCCGGACGCCTGTTCCTGGCTCGCAGGCGCCGTCGACTCCCGGCCCGGCGGCGCAACATTCCTCGCGAGCTATCCGACCGCCGGCCCGGGCCCGCTGCAGGGCACCGCCTTCCTTTATGACAACGCACTCGCCGCGCTCGCGCTGGTCGGCTGCGACGCCCCGCAAAAAGCGGCCCGCATCGGCGACGCCATTCTGTTCGCGCTCGCGCATGACCGGTACTGGCATGACGGCCGAATGCGCAACGCCTACCTCGCGGGCCCGGTCGGACGCGACAATCCCGTGAAGCTCGCCGGCTGGTGGGACAAATCGCAGAACCGCTGGGTCGAGGACCGCTATCAGGCCGGCAGCGACAGCGGCAACATGGCCTGGGCGATGCTGGCGCTGCTGGCCCTCGACAAATCCGCCGGCGATGCCCGCTACCGCAACGGCGCGCAGCGCCTCGCGGCCTGGCTGACGCGCTGGAATACAAACAAGCCGCCAGGCGGCTTTACCGGCGGCACCTTCGCCCATGAGCCCGCGCCCGATATCGAACGCTGGAAATCGACCGAGCATAACAGCGATCTCGCCGCGGCGTTCGGCGGTCTCGCCCGCGCCGCGCACGATCGGCGCTGGCTGGCGCCGGCATCGTCCGCCGGGAATTTCGCAGAGGCCATGTGGCTCTCCGCCTGCCGCTGCTTTGCGGCCGGCACCGGCGAAGACGGCAGGACACCCGACACTTTGCTCGCGCTCGACGCGCAGCTCTTTCCGCTGCTGGCGCTGCCCCGTGCGGCAAACAAATATGGCGCCGTTGTCGCCACCGTGCGGCAGAGGCTCGGCGATGCGGGCGGCGTGGCCTATGGCGAAGCCAAAGGCGGTTTGTGGACCGAAGGCACGGCGCAATTCGCGCTGCTGGAGGAACTATCCGGATCGCACGATCATGCCGCGTCGCTGCTGACGGCACTCGGCCGGATGCGCACGGCAAACGGCAGCTACTACGCCGCGGGCAGCAAAGGCCTGTCGACCGGCTTCACGCTCGCCACCGATCCCGCCCAGACCCGGCAATATTTCCATCTCCCCCATCTCGGCGCCACCGCATGGGTGGCCCTCGCCGAACGGAAGTATGATCCGTTCACGCAAACCCGCGCGCTGCCATAGTTGGAGATGAATTTGGAATGTCATCGCCGGCGCACGCGATGAGTTTCTTGGCCGTTGCGGTTTGTACAGCAGTCCATGCGCGGCAGCGAACGAGCGCCGACCTCGTCCGCGTCATACTATCAGCCGCCTTGGCCGGGCCTGTCGTTAATACCGGGGAGATGGCCGACACCTGTTCGGAGACACGACCGACGGTTTTATACGGAGAGAGGACAGATGTTCTTCCGGAGCGCGCGATGAAATTCATGGTCTTTGCCCTTTGTGCAGCAATCATGCTCGGCAGCGGACAGGCACCGGCCGAAATCTGGCAGCCGTCGCCGGGCCATGTGCAAATACCGATCTGGCCGAAGGCACCTCCCGACGAGCAGCCGGTTCCGGGGCCGGAATATGTGGTGACAGCGAGCCATCTTGTAGCCGGGCGCCATTATGTGGCGGTCTTCAACGTCTCGCGGCCGACGCTGACCATCTATTCTCCTCCCGGAAAGAACACCGGCGCCGCGATCGTGGTCCTTCCCGGCGGCGGCTTCGAGGTGCTGGCGATGGACCTCGAAGGCAGCGAAGCCTGCGACTGGCTGACATCGCGCGGCATCACCTGTGTCCTGTTGAAATATCGCGTCCCGAGCGCGCCCTATAATTGGCGCTGCAATTGCCGGCCCCACAACCTCGAGACCTCGACGCAATCGCTGGAGGATGTGCAAAGAACCATGGGTCTCGTGCGCCTCCATGCCGCCGAATGGCACATCGATCCCCACCGGATTGGCGTGCTCGGCTTTTCAGCCGGCGGCTATCTCGCGGCGGAAATCAGCGCGAAATACCGCCGACGGCTGTACGCAGCCGTGGACGCCGCCGACAAACAAAGCGCCCGTCCGGATTTTGCCGTGCTTGCCTATCCGGGCCATCTCGCGACGGACAACGACACGCTGAACCCCAACGTTCCGGTCTCCGCCGAAACGCCGCCCACTTTCCTGGTGCAGGCTGAAGACGACGACATAGACGGCGTGAAACAATCCCTCGTCTATTTCTCGGCGCTGCAGAAAGCCGGCGCGCCGGTTGAAATGCATTTGTACGCGCAGGGCGGCCACGCTTTCGGCCTCAGGCGCACGCGGCTTCCGATCACCAATTGGCCGAGCCTGGTCGAGACGTGGCTGCACACGATCGGGATGACGCCGGAGTAGGAATGAGTTGGACGGGATTGTGTAGGATGTCATTCCGGCGCGGGGACACGGGTCGTGCAATGCCACAAATGTACGAGATCCGGCACCTACTGGAAGCATTCGATACCGGCATTTTATCAGAGACTTTGCGTGCATGCAATGTAACTACTTCCACACTGCGTACAGCGTCGCGTCGTTGATCGCGTAGGTCGTGCCGTCGGGGCCGATCAGCGTCGAGGTATAGGCTTCGAAAGTCGGCGCGTTGAGATAGAGCTGCTGCGAAAAGGCGTTGGTGGCAAGGTTCCAGCGGTAGACATTGCCGTCCTCGGCATTGGCGATCACGGATTTGCCCTTGCTGTCGACGACAGCGGAATTGATGCACCATTCGTAGACGCCGCCGGCCGGCGATTTGGTCGGGTTCAGGATCGTCTCGACTTCCTTCATAACCGTAACGTCGCTGTATTTGTCCTGTTGCGTCGCAAAGGGGTCGAGAATGGCGATACGATTCTGGCCGTCGCCGGAGCCGCAATCGATATAATTGTTATATTTCGACATGAGGTAATAGGCGCCCTTCGTTCCGGCGCGCGGCACCGCCTTCGCGGGCACGATGGAGACGGTTTCGTCCCATCCGAAAGAGCCGGGTGTTTTCTCGGTGGCGAGATCGCCCGAGAATGCGAGCAGCCAGCCGCGGCAATTGTGTTCGTCGGTATTGGTGCTGGAGGCGGTGACGCCATAATAGACGCTGCCATCCGGCGCCACGGTAGGCGAGGCCGAAGAATCGTCCCAGACCTCCGCATCGTCGCCGGTTTGCGGATCGGTCAGCGGTTTGGACATGCGGTATCGCGGCCGTAGATTTTTCGCATTCAGCCCGACCAGATAGCCGATGGAGCCGTTGCTGACTGCGATGTAAAGGGTTGCGCCGTCGGGCGAGAGCGCCGGCGCGCAGTTCATGGCGACTTGCGTGATCTGCGGGTCGAGTGCCGCCGTCTTGGCGCTGATCCAGGTGCCTTTGCCCTTCGCATCGATGCGCGCAATTCCGCTTTCCAGGCCTGCGGGATTGGAGGCCAGCACGACAAAGCCGAAATAGATATTGCCTTTGGCGTCGGCGGTGATCGGCGTGTCGATCATCACATTGCTGTTATATGTCTTCTCGTTTTTCTCGTAGGCGGCCATGCCGTAAAAAGCGAACTGCCCGGTAGTGCCGGAGGCGGAATCGGGCGTGTCGCGGAAATACACAGTCCCTCCCGGGCCCGCTATGTACAGACGGTTCTGCGGCGTCAGCTGCGCGGGAAGCGGCGGAACCCAGTCATAGGGCGGCAGCAGATAATCGGTCTTCATCGTCCAGATGTTCTTTCCGGACTTGCCCGCGACGGCATCGATCTCGAAATCGCCCTTCGACGATGTTTTCACCGGAACGAGAACCGTGTTCGCTGCGGTGATCATGGGCGAGGCGTAATGGGCCAGGGCTGCGCTTGCACCCCGCAGGCCACGCGGTGCCTGTGGCGGCGCGGTGTCGATCGCCAGCTTCCAGCGCACTTTGTCCAGCGGCTGGCCTTTGGCCGGTGCTGCCGCCGTATGCTGCGAATTGGCCGCAAAGCCCTGCCAGGCGGGGACATCTGTGGCCCAAACGGGAGTTGCAAGAAAAAGGGCCGAAGCCAACGCGCACGCAGCTGTTTTCATGAGAGCAACAATGCCAGCTTTCGACACGGGGGCAAAGGCGGCCGTTTCGGGATCGGGTGACGAACCGCATCGTCTATCGGAGAACCCGATCGGCGGATTGGAATGTCAAAAAATAATTGTACGCACGCGCATCAACATCACAGCTGAATCGCTGTGCCGTTCAATCCGCGCGCTGCAGGTGCCGCGGCGATGACAAATTGCAACGGCGGCCGGTCCGGGCCGCACTCATGGATGCACAAGTGAATCCGCATTATCCTGCAGCTCGCCGTAATCGGTGCGCCGCAATTCGTCATAGAGGAGCATTTCGGGCTGCAGCATCTGGCCGCCGTCGCGGGTGACGGGGCGGATGTTCATGTTGAGCTCCGACTGGCTGTCGAGCGGCACCATGAAATCCATCGGGATGCGGATGATGAAGCCCTTGTCGAAGGCGCCCTCGCCGAATTGCGAGAAGGGGACGTTGGTGAAGGTCGCAAATGCGCCGATCTCCACGCCGCTCGCAAATCGCCGCGTAATACTGAAGGTCGCGCCGGAATCGCCCGCGAGGTAACGGCCGGCATCCACCTCGAAATCGAGCCCGTACCACGGCGACTGGTAGTAAAGGCTCACATGCCCTGTCGTCACATGATAGGGCTGCAGATCGAGCAGGCGGTCGAAGCCGCGCTGCCAGGCTTCATATAACGTGGCGCCCAGTGCCCAGCGTTCTCCTTCCGGACGCCACAGGACTTCGCCGCCGACGCCGTCGAACATGCTCTCCAATATGCCGCCGCGCGCGAGCGCATAGACGCCGGGCGCAAGCGTGGATGTGTAGGAGGCCTGCAGCTCGGCGATGCCGTTCTTGCCATGTTCGTAGTAAAGATCCTGATCGCTGCGCACATGCGGCAACTGGCTGTCGGACGGCAGGAGCTGGCCGAAATTGCTGACGATGTTGACCTGCGCTTCGCCCTCGACGCGGAATTGCGACGTGACGTTGACGCCGCCGTTCAATCCCGCAAGCAGCTGATAGAGGTAGGGCTGGTTCGGATCGAAAAAGGATTGATTGTAGACCGGGCGGATCGACCAGTCGTAATTCGGTGTGTTGACAAGGAGCGGCACAGGCGTGACATCGGTCTGATCCGTGCGCGCATCGGCAAGAATTTCTGTCCCGCCGCCGCTGACGGCGATGGTGCGTTCCAGCGATGCGCGGGGCAGCACGAGTTCGCGCGTCGGAGCACCTTCGACCATGCTGATGATACGGAACGTCTCGATACCCGGCGGCATGGTCGCCATAAGCACGCGCACGAGCCGGCCATATGCTTCGTCTTCGGTACGGTAATGCATATTGCTCAACAGCGCCGTCACCCAGGGCATGTCGCCATCCGCGATGCCGTCGGCAATCGGCTCGGGCGGCGGCCTCCAGCAGCTGCTGGGCGGGATGGGGCAGGGGCAAAACCCTTCCGCCGTTCCCGGAACGATCAGCGGCCCGCAGCCGTCGGTGGTCGTTACGCCGTCAAAACCGGGAACGCATCACACGCTGCGCCGCTCGCATTTGGAAGACATCTATTCCCAGCGCGCCGGAACTTACCTCACCCAGTTCGGCTATGACGTGCTCGGCAATGGCGGCTCGGTCTCGGCGCTACAGATCGGTGCGGTGCAGGATCAATATATACTTGGTCAAGGCGACGAGATCGTCATCACGCTGCGCGGGCAGGACAACGCGACGTATAATGTTTTCGTCGACCGCGACGGAAATGTGACCTTGCCGCGGCTGCGGCCGATCTCGGCCTCCGGTCGCCGGTTCGGCGATTTCCGCAGGGATATCGATGCGGCGATCCACGAAAGCTATCTGCAGACGCAGGACTACATCACTGTCGGCCAGGTGCGGCAGATATCGGTCAACGTCACCGGCGAGGTGTTCAGTCCGGGCGTCTATGCGCTCAGCGGATTGTCGACGGTGCTGGATGCGGTCGAACTTGCGGGCGGTATCGACAAGTCGGGTTCGCTGCGCGATGTCACGGTGGTGCGCGACGGCCATGCGCTGCATTTCGATCTCTATAAATTTCTATCGCCTGCAGGACGGACGCCGGACACGGCGCTGCGCCAGGGCGACCGCATCGTCGTGCCACCGATCGGCGCGACCATCGCGGTAGCAGGCGAAGTCCGTCGGCCCGGCATCTATGAACTCAAGCCGGGCGGCCGCGCCGCGACGGCGCGCTGGCTGATCGATATCGCGAACGGCTACACCATTCGCGGCGCCTATCGCCTCACTGTTCTGCGCACGCGGCCCGACGGCAAGCTCGAATTTGTCGACGCCGCGGGACATGAGGGAGTCGATCTGCGCGACGGCGATGTGCTCGCCGTCAGCAAGGCGGTGAACTACACGGTCGGCGACATCGCGCTCGAAGGCAATGTGCGGCTACCGGGCCAGTATGCGGCGGGATTTCTCGAAGACGTCATCATGCAACTGCGCACCAAACCTGCGCAGGGCCGCATTTCGATCGAGGCGGATCCCGTGGCTCTGGCCGCCAATCCGCAGGCCGATATCGAGCTGCAGCCGGGGGACCGTTTGTTCATCCCCAAGCGCCCGAGCGAAGTGATGGTGACGGGTGAGGTTTTGAGCCCGGGCAACTATCGTTATGCGTCAAAGCTCGGCGTGTCGGATTATGTTGCTCTCCGGTGGCTATGACCGGTTTGCGGACGACGATCATGTTTTCGTCATCACGATGGCGAGGAGCAATTTCGAACAGCTTCTCTCCTCGACGCCGCTCGGACAAACACCGACGACCGATCTTCTCGCCAGTGCCCGGTCCGGACAGAATCCGCTCGCGATCGTCATCGCCTACACGTTCTTCGCGGGGCAGGTTTACACGGCAACGGCAATAGTCGGGCCGGCGGACAATTCCGACCGTCCTTTTGGAGATCTGGCCGGAGGGCTTTCCGGAGGCCTCGGCGGAATAGCCAAGCACCTCCATGTTGGCGGCGCGCTCGGTCAGCAGAGCGGCGATGATCCTTTCGACGAATACACGGCGCTGCTGACTTCAAATCGCCTCGCCTCCGTGCTCGTGCAGAAGGATCACGTCCTGCCGGAGATTTTCTGGCAGGAGTGGGATCCCGCGCGCAATGACTGGCGCCCGAGGGATGATTTCCTCAGCCGCAATATTAATTACCTGAAGACGCTTCTGCGAAGGCCGTTGAAGCCGGCGCCGGATGAGGAAGACCTGAAGAAGTTTTTCAAGAAGAATCTCGCCGCGGATTCGTCCTTGGAGACTTCGTTTGCCACTGTCACATTCCGTTTCCACGACCGCGAAGGTGCCGAGAGAGTGCTTGGCCTCATTCTCCGCGAGGCCGACAATATCATCCGCGAAGACAAACGCCGCGATGTTGCGGCGCGGATCGCATATCTCGACGCCGCCCTGGTCCATCTCACGCTTGCCGATTCGAAGCCTGAACTGATCGCTGTGCTATCCGAGCAGCAGCAGGAAATGATGATGATCGAGTCCGATCATTTGTATGCCTCGAAACTCATCGACGCGCCCTATGCGCCGCTTACACCCACTTCGCCATCGCCGGTGATCGACGGCTTCATAGCAATCGGCGCGGCCTGTTTCCTCTGGCTTGTGCTGGTGCGCATGGCGCCGGCGGGGGGCGGGTGGTCCAGGTTTGTCGTGGCCTTCGCGCGGGGAAGTCGCAGCCGCGGAAAAGCAACGCACTCAGCAGTGCGGTTCCGCGAGGATCCGTTGGCCAGCGCATTACCCTTGCCGGGCGCCCTGGACGGCAGCAGTCGTGATGGCCTCAATCCGCGGGGAGCGCCCCGAAAAAGCCGGGCCTGACTCCGCCCGGCAACCTACTCCGCTGCCTGAATTTGCCCTGTCGGAGCGGGCCGGAAACGTCGCAGAACCACCCGTAACGGTGCGCGGAAGATTTCCGACAGAAACCAGCGGAAGCCGTGATGCGTCTGTCGCACGCGGTGCGGGAGCGCGAGCATTGCCGGCACGAGCCCGAGCGTGATGCCCTTCGAGAATGCGAGACCGAACACAATCGCGGTAGAAAGTTGCATCCACATCATCGCGAACGGGTCGCCGATGGTGACGTGTCGTGTCGCGAAGTTGATTTCGAGCGCGACCATCATGGGAAGAAGCCCAAGAATCGCGGTCACGGTAGTAAGAAACACCGGGCGCAAACGCTGCGCGCTTGAACGAATTACCGCTTCGATGGGATCCATACCGGCATCGATCAGCTTGTGATAGGTATCGATCAGCACGATATTGTGGTTCACAACGATGCCTGCGAGTGCGAGCAGGCCCGTGCCGGTCATGATGATCGAAAAAGCCTGTCCCATCACCACCATGCCAAGCAACGAACCGATCATGGCGAGAACGACCGCCACCAGGATCAGGCTCGCGTGATAGAAACTGTTGAACATCGCAAGCAGCACCACGGCAATCAGGAAGAACGCCATGAAGGCGGCTTTGACCAGGAAGATTCCGGATTCCTGCTGTTCCTCGTCCGAGCCCTTGAAGGTCACGCGCACGTCGCGCGGCAGTTTCTGGGTGGCGAGCCAGGCTTTGATCTTCGTCACTTCGGCATTGACGTTGGCGCCGGTCTTCACGTTGGCGCGCACATGATAGACGCGATGCGCATTGACACGTTCAATCGTGCTTACCTGGGGCGCTGGCACCACTTGCACAAAAGTGCTGATCGGCACCATGCCTTGCGCCGTAGGAACCCTTACGCCGTCCAGAGCGTGGATGCCTCGCTCGCCGCTCGGATAGCGCACGCGAATATCGACAAGCCGCGTGGAATCCGCAGGACGATAGCGCCCAACGAAAATCCCGTCGGTGACAAGTTCAACTGCCGCACCGATCTGCTGCGTGCTGACACCAAACCGCTGCGCTACGTCGCGCTTGACCTTGAGATCCCACTCGATGCCGGGCAATGGGCGCGTATCTTCGATGTCGCGCAACGTCGTCATGGCGTCGAAATGATGGCGAATGTTAGCTGTCGTTTGTGCCAATGCCGCGTAATCGTCTGACGCGACGTTGATCATGATGTCTTTGCCGCTCGAGGGCCCGCTGTCCGGCTTGCGTACCTCGATCCTGAGACCCGGCATGTCCGCAGTGCGTTTCCTGATTTCATCGAGAATGGTATCGCCGCGGGCACGCTGACCATATGGCTTCAGCTCCACCGTGATCTTGCCGATATTATCAACGGGGGTATCCTGGCTCGAAGGATTGCCGCCGGAAGTGGCATATATGTAGTCGACGCCCGCAACTCTCTCGATGCGCTGCTCCACGCTCATTACCAACGTACGCTTCTCGTAGGCCGAGAGGTTGCCGCGCGCGGAAACGAGCACAGTGGCCTGCGTCGGGTCGGTCTTCACAAAGAATTCCGTACCGTGGTTGTTCATTATGAAGATCATCAGCACCGCAAACGTGGCGGCAAAAGCCACGGCGATCATCTTGCCGGGATTATGTGTGATCCAGTCGGCGACATGGGCGTACCAGCCGGTGACGCCCGGAATCTCTCGCCAGTCGCCATGCTCGGAGGCCTCGATCGCCTTCTCGTGCTGTTCGTCACGTTCAGGTGTCTTGCCGAAAAAGCCACCGAGCACCGGAAGGAAGATAAGCGCCACGATCATCGAACACGACAGCACGATAATCAGTGTTTTCGGGAAGTAGCTCATATACTCGCCCGGGATTCCGGGCCACAGAAGCATCGGCAGGAAGGCACCAATCATGGTCGCGGTCGAGCTTACCACCGGCCAGAACATGCGTTGCGCCGCCTCTGCAAAGGCCTGTTTGGGCGGATGACCTTCCGTCATCTTCCGGTCGGCATATTCCACCACGATGATTGCGCCGTCGACGAGAATGCCGACGGATAGCAGCATCGCGAACATGATCATAAAATTGAGTGTGAAGCCGGCAGCGCCGATGACGAGAAAACTCATAAGAAACGAAGTGGGAATTGCGACGCCCACGAGCAGGCCTGATCTCAGGCCGAGCGCCGCCACAACGATAATCATCACCAGCAGGATTGCGAGAACGATCGCATCGGAGAGCGAGCTGAGCTGGTCGCGGATATCGGTCGATTGGTCGCCGACAAACGAGACATGCACGCCGGGTGGAAAAAACTTCTGTGCCTCCGCCAGCATCTGCCGCACCGCGACATTGTTCGCAATGACGTTTGCGCCGACGCGTTTGGTCACATCAATGGCGATAGCACGCTTTCCGTTGATGGTAGTGAAGGTCGTCGCGTCGTAAAAGGTCGGATGGACCTGAGCAACATCCTTGAGCGTCACCGTCGCATCGGTAGTAGCGCGGACAGGCAGATTGAGAACGTCTTCCGCATTGTCTATGACGCCCGGCACCTTGACCGCGAAATTGCCGTGCCCCGTATCAATCACGCCGGCCGCCACCAGCGTGTTGTTGTTGGTGATGGCGTCGAACATCTCCTGTTGCGTGATGCCGTACGTTTCGAGCTTCGCGGGATCGACATCGATCTCGAGCATTTCATCGCGCGTGCCCGAGAGCTGCGCATCGAGAACCGAAGGAATCGTCTTCAGCTGATCGGATAAATCGCGCGCCAGGTGATAGAGCGTGCGTTCCGGAACGTCACCCGAGAGTGCCACCGAAATAACAGGGAACAGGCTCGTGCTGATTTCCTCGACAGTCGGTTGCTGAACGTCGGGCGGCAGTTCGGCACGAGCCGTATCCACCTGCGCGCGTACGTCAGCGAGGGCGCGGTCCTTATTGAAGGAAACGTCGAACTCCATGATGATGACACCGGCGCCCTCATAAGCGCGGGCAGTCATTTCCTTCAGGCCCTGGATCGAGCGGAGATAATTCTCCATCGGTTTGACGAGGAGCCGTTCACTGTCCTCGGGGCTGATGCCCGGATAGTAGACTTCGACGACGATGTAAGGGATCGGAATGTCAGGATCCGATTCCTTTGGTATTTGCATGAACGCGATCACGCCGGCGATGATGGTGACGGCAAGCGCGGCAATGACGAGGCGAGTGTTGCGGACCGCCCAGGAGATAATCCCGTTCACGCGCCTTCTCCGCTCAGGACAGCTTTGACGTGCGAACCTTCACTGACGAATTCCTGGCCGACCGTAATTACTTCAGCCGCGTTGGACAGTCCGGTAACCCACATGCCCTCAGGACTGTCCGAGACGATCTGCACCGGGTTGAAGCGAACGATGCCATTCTCGACCGTGCGCACGCCGATCACGCCGCTATCGCTCAGCACTAATATTCCCGGCGAAATCTTCGTTGCTTCGACATTGCGGACCGGGATGCGGATGTCCGCACTCACGCCGTCGCGCAGATTTCCGTTCGGATTCGGAAGTTCGATTTCAATGCGGAACGTACGCGTCGCCGTGTCGGCGCTGTTCGCAACGAAGCGCACGTGGCCTTGCACGTTTTCCCCGGTTACAAGCGTCGCGCTCGCCGGATCGCCCGGTTTGATGCTTCCAACATCATGCTCCGAAACCATACCAATGGCGAGGAACGGTTCGGGTGCGATGAGCAGGGCGCATTTGTCTCCATTGTGCAGAAGATCGCCAGCGTTCACATAGCGGTTGTCGACGCGTCCGTCGAAAGGCGCGCGGATTTGCGTGTTTGCAAGGTCAAGTTCGGCGGCGCGCTCGCTCGCGCGGGCAGTATCGAGCGCAGTTGCAGATTCCGCCAGCAATGTGCGCGCGAGATAGCCGTCTTTCGCCAGCGCGATATTCGCTTTGTATTTCTGCTCTGTCTCGGCGACCTGCGCCCGTGCCTGGTCGAGTTTTGCCGCGCGGTCATTGACCTGCAGCTCGCAAAGCACCTGACCAGACTTGACGAAATCGCCTTCCTTGAAATGGAGCGCTTGCACCACGCCATCCACCTGCGCCTTTACATCGACCGAATGCAGCGCCTCGGTCCGGCCGCGCACGGTGATGGACGCGTCGCGATGCTGCGCCAGGAGTCGCTGGACCTGTACGCTGGGCATCTCGGTCGTTTTCGGAGCTGTCGAATCGGCGTGGCGCGCAGCACCATCGGTGATCGCGCCCGACGCAATATAAAGGGCCACAAACAAGGTAATGCCCGTGGCCCAGCGGTAGCGGGTCTTCATTCGGCGCCAGAAACCAGGCTCTATTCGCAGCCATGCGCCTCGGATTGTGGCGATCAGGTTGGAAAGCATGCCGTCGCTCCTGTGTCGCGGCCTGGTGAACGGGTAGGCGAAAAGACACGCCCCGCCCGCTCCAGCCCCGGAATTGTGGTGATATAGTCATCTATAACACTAACGTCAATATACGCATGGCTACATTGCGCGCCACCGTCGATCTCGCAGTGCGTTAGCGTAGAAGCAGAGGTCTGCGGAACGTTCATGCGTCGCGCCCCGAAACGCGGTGCAAGCTCGATTTTGCCGTCGTTATATCGTTTCGGCACGGTCAACTTACAATCCCGTGCCTTCGCGCATGAAAAAACAATTCGCGCAAAGCAGCCCCTGCTACGACGCAGAGACTTAAACTAGTCTAAAGAAGGGGCAGCCAGCCGGACGCCAGAACACACCGCCGGGCAGCTTGGAGGTGCTAAAGCACCTCTATCCGGTCGACTTCTACGCCTTTGGTGCCTTGTCGCGTGGAGAAGCGAATACGCTGCTCGGGCGCCAAGACGCTCAGGCCTGAGCGGCGAAGGGCACTGGCGTGAATATAGATGTCAGCACCCCCGTTTTCCGGCATGACAAAGCCAAAGCCCTTTTGTTCGTTGAAGAACTTGACCTTGCCTTCAGTCATCGGGCCCGAGGAGCCGCCGTGATCTCGCTCGCGATGCGATGAAAAACGATCACCTCCGTGGAAGCGGTCGCCCCCTCCAAAACGGTCTCCGCCTCCGAAGCGGTCGCCTCCGCCGAACCGATCTCCACCTCCGAAACGATCTCCGCCACCAAAGCGGTCTCCGCCCCCGAACCGATCACCTCCACCGAATCGATCACCGCCACCACCGAAACGACCGCCGCCGGAACGCGGAGCCCTGGGAGCCTGTGGCTCCGCAGTACTCGTGTCGATACTGTGGACCGCCACCACCTGAAGACCGCGCGGTGAATCCTGAAGGTCACACACCACCGTAGCCCCCGGCGGCGCGTTGGGAGAGCCGATCTCTGCCAGCGCCGAAGCATGGCAAAAGGCATCACTGCCATTGTCCAGCGTGATGAAGCCGTAGCCCTTGGTAGTGTTGAACCATTTGATCGTTCCCTTGACGGAAGCCATCGCCAGGGGGCCAGAACCGCTGCTGTCGTAATGTGCCATGAGGTCGCCGCTGTACACTCTGCCGGACATCAACATGCGCGCCGTGCACGACCGGCCACGGGTGCGGCGCCAATGGGTGTATAATGCCCAAACTTCCCGCGTGACCGCAACGGGGAAAGCTGCGGAAACTTCACTGGCGGTATCTGGCTTCAGCGGCTCCAGGTCGTCGCGATGAAGTCCGGATCTTCCTGACGGTTCCTCTCCGAAGACAGGAAATCATAGTAGCCGCAACGTCCACCTGGATACGACCGGCATGTCGAGGGCCTCGCCGCATATACGGTACACCGGCGCTCTTCGGTGTCGAAGAAACGACACACCTTCCCAAAAATCTCGTCGTTCTTGCGGCGCATGGCGTATTTCTCGCCATCCCGCTCGACCGTGAATTTCTTGCGCGCTTCCTGGAAGCCCAGCCCAAAATGCCTGGCCAGACGCTCCACATCGCGCTTGGTCACCGGGATGAGCTCGTAGGAACAGCAATAGCCCGGACACTTCGCACAATTAAACATGCCGCCTCGATCCGCGCCTTTTGATTTCGAGCAGCAGAAAACCGCAGGAAAGGAAAATTTGCGAGACGAAACATGCGCTGGCGCGAATTATTGCAGCGTCCTGGCAACGGTTTCCACAGGTTTAGCCCCTGTAGCGACAGTGAAAGCCACGCGTCCGATCAGCCGTCCGTCCTCTGCGACGACGCTCACGCGCCAATTTCCCGGCTGAAGGTTCGACTTGACCGAATAGCCCCGATAGCCATGTTCGCGACCGCCGGATATTGCGAAAGAGACTACCGATTGTGTTTGCCAATGCTTCGACGCAGTGTCCCATTGCTGCCAACGGTGAGCGATACGGGTGGTCATTTTGATCGGGGCAAAAACGGCGGTGTAGAACACCAGTTTCTGACCCGGTGCGACATGCATGGTCGCTTGAGTAAGCCCGACGCGGGCGGTCCAGGGCTCGTCTTCCCCCTGCGCCAAATAAACCGAACCTGCGTGGCGGATAGATTGGTAAATGCCTGCATCCGCCAAAGCGAGAGGCAATGGGGGAAGAACCCCCGTGAAGTAAAAGGTGTTCATGGCCGCAGTGATAGCCAGTGCGCCGCCGATCAGTTTCCATCGCGATTGGCGGTAGCGTGCGCGGCCCATAAGTTTCAGCAGGCCGAGAAAGACAAAGAACAGTGTGACGGCAAGAACGCCACTTGCGGCGAACATGATTACGCCGATGCTTTTCGTGAACACCGGTACGACAAAAACGGCATAGGAATAAAGTGCGAAAAAAAACAGCAGGGCGGTGAAAACGAGACGTGCATGATATCTGCGGAAGGCTTCGTTTCCGATGAGAAAGGCACCGAGCAGCAGTAAAAAAGGCCACGAGGCGGCTACCGCAGCGCTGCGCCAGTAGAAAACAAGAAAGCCGCTCCACAACCCGCCAAGTGCAAATTGCGTAATTGCAGGCAGCCACGCTCTCAGGCGTGATGGTCGTTCGAACTCCGCGTTCGCGTCGTCCGCCTCAACCGCCTTTTTCCCTGCGATGGAAATTGTCCGCAGATCGGGGGGCGCCGCGCGCCGTGCCGCCTCGCGATCCGTGGCAGCCTGCAGAGCGTGCGCCAGTGCGATGGAAATCGCAGCGACGGCAAGATAGGCCACGAAGATAATGTGGGGTCCGGGATGGTCGATGCGGCCGAAAGTAAAATTATCGACCGCGAAGCCTAACACCATCCCCGCTGCCGAGAGATGCCGCTCGTAACGCCGGAGAGGCGCTACCCATGTATGGGTCCGGGTACTCCCGTGTTGGACCGGCGCCATTCAGAGCCCCATCTTGCAAGAAGAGGCTGTCAATCCTTCGTGGTGTTTTCGGGGCGATGCCTCAAGCGGCGGGGTGATCGTTCGGCGACTTTTTTTGCAAATCCGGTTTTGCATCTGAGAATGACTCGCACTATGCTGGGGGGTCCCAGGGAGGGCGTCATGCGTAAGATTTCCTATTCGGTCAAAACGGCATTCCTGCTTCTCGTTGCAATTGTCTTCGCACCATGTTGTGCGTTGGCGGGTCCGGCAAATCCGTGCTCTCGTCCGGCGCAGGGCAGCGTAATTACCGACCCTCCAGATCTGTACAGCCAAAACGGCGTGCTGAAGGTTACGTTTAATTACTACACCAGTGTCGATCAGTGGGACCGTACGCTGTTCTGCTACGTGACGCCCGATGGCGTCGAATCACCGACTCTGCATCTCAATCCCGGCGACACTCTGGACCTCACGTTGACCAATATGGAATCGGGTGGACCCCCTCCGAGCTTCGAGCAGGTTGCGGGCAAGTCCAACGTTTGCGGTGCGTTCTATATGACGCCGCAATCCGTGAACCTGCACTTTCACGGTTTGAACGTTTCGCCCAAATGCCATGGCGACGAAGTCATCCACACGCTCGTCAACCCTGGGGAAAGCTTTCACTACAACATCAGGATTCCAAAAAACGAACCTCCAGGCATGTACTGGTATCATGCCCACGTCCACGGGATTTCCAGCCCGGCCGTTCAGGGCGGCGCTTCGGGTGCGATCGAGATTGAAGGCATCGCCAACCTGCAGCCTGCCGTCAGCGGATTGCCGCAACGATTTCTCGTCGTTCGCGACCAGCCGCTACAAAATCCGCCACAGAATCCGCGGCTCAATCCCACCGCACCTTTCTGGGATCTGTCTATGAATTACGTGCCCATCTCCTATCCGCAGTACACGCCGGGCGTTATTCAGATGCAGGCAGGTGCGCAGGAGTTCTGGCGCGTGGTGAATGCCTCAGCGGATACAGTTTTGCAGCTCCAACTGCTCTACGATGGTCAGGCTCAGCCCGTGCAAATTGCAGCATTTGACGGTGTGCCGACCGGTTCGCAAGACGGCAAACACCAGGGCACGCTGATTACGGAAACGACCGTTCTGATCCCCCCGGCGGGGCGTGCGGAATTTATTGTCACCGGGCCATCTGCAAGCGTGAAGCACGCGGTTTTCATGGCCGACCATCCGGACACCGGGCCGGCGGGCGATCTTGATACGCGACGTCCGCTTGCAACCATCCAGTTGACGAAAGACATTAAGAAGACCCCCAAGCGGATCATGCCCGTTGCGGGGGATATCAGTGGCGACCGCTTCGCCCATGTCGATGACAAGGATGTAAGCGCCCATCGTTCGATTTACTTCGCGGAGGCCATCGGGACCGGGCAAAAAATTCGTGGTCCGGGTGCCGGCGGTATTTTCTATGTAACGGTCAAGGGGCAGCCGAAGGTCCCGTACTACCCCGACGAACCGCCGACGATCACGACGACGCAAGATGCGGTCGAGGATTGGAAGATCTCGAATACCACGAAGGAGGTGCATGAATTCCACATGCACCAAATCCACTTTCAGTTAATCGCCATAAATGGCGTGCCGATTCCGAAGGACCAGCGTCAATGGTACGATACGTATCAAGTTGGTTACTGGACGGGAAAAGGGCCGAAGCCCAGCATCACCGTGCGCATGGATTTCCGTGGCGCGGTTGCGGGTGAATTCGTCTATCACTGCCACATTCTCGATCATGAGGATGCTGGCATGATGGCGAACATCCTGGTCCTTCCAAGAGGTGGAAACGTCAAGCACGCGCGAGTGGACGAGCATCCGGCCGCCGGAGCAAAGCTGATAAAGCTGGGCTCCAGGAGCACGCCGTCCCACGCCTGATGAAATCATGGGCGATCATACTTCTCACCGTTCTCGTCGTTATTTTTCCGGCGACGGGAACGGTGTTTGCTCTGCCGCCCATTCAGGGTCAGTTCGACCTCACGACTGTCGACGGCCGCGACGTTACCCTTGCGGACTACAAGGGGAAGTGGCTGCTCGTCTATTTCGGCTATACGTTTTGCCCGGATGTGTGTCCCGCCGTATTGACCGAGATGGGGCAGGCTCTCAAAGAACTCGGTCCGAAAGCGGGACACGTACAGGTATTGTTCATCACCGTGGATCCAGTGCGGGATTCTGCGGCGGTAATGAAGCGCTACCTGAAAGCCTTCGATCCACGTATTCAAGGCTTGCGGGGAGATCCTGATGCGATCGAGGTGGCCGCAAAGAGTTTTCACGTCTACTACCGGCCGCGCAGTGTAGGCGGCGGCGAATACGCCATCGATCACAGCTCGTATGTCTATGTGCTCGATCCCAAAGGGCGCTTTGTGCAGTTGCTGGCGCCGGATGTACCCGGCCACAAGATCGCGGAAGACGTGCGAAAGTTAATACATTGAAGTTGTCAGTCGTCCTGGCGGCCATGCTCATTACGAGCCATGCTGCCGCCTCGGCTTGGCCGGTGCATTTTGCGAACGCCGAAGACTCGAAACTTGTCAGGGACGGTCAGGCCATTTACGTGCCTGTCTGCTCGTCGTGCCACGGCAAGCGGTTGGAAGGGCAGGCGCTCTGGCAAGTGAACGATCAGTTTGCACACCGCCGGGCACCGGCACAGGACGCAACGGGCCATACCTGGCAACATTCCGATGATGATCTTTTCTTCATGACGAAGTTCGGACGCTTCCCGTCGGCGCCGCCGCACGTGGTTTCATATATGCCGTCTTTCGCAGCCCATCTGACGGACCATGACATCGTCGCGGTGATTGCCTTTATCAAAGCCAATTGGCCCACGGGGATTCGTGCTTCTCAGGCGATGCTCAATCCCGGTCAGGCGGGAATGCCTAAGAATGCGACGAAGGATAGTTGGACACTGCCCCCCAATTGCACGGGCACCTTTGTCAGATGGAACGCTGCCGGCAAGTGATTTGTGGACCTGTTGCTGCCGGTTCGTCCGGTCGCGCGAGGAGGATTAAAATGAGTTTCGGGGTAAGGTGTGGGGGCGTGGGGCTAATTGCGATCGTGTTGATGTTTCTTTGCGTCGCTACTTCGCCGCGAGCTTTCGCGGACAGCTCTGATCCTTGTCCACGTCCCCTGGCGGGAAGCGCGGTGAAACAGCCTCCGGATCTCTACAGCGAGAACGGGGTGCTAAAGGCGCATTTCAATTATTACACGACGCTCGACAAGCTGGGCCGTACGCTTTTCTGTTTTGTTACTCCCGACAAGCTCGAATCGCCCACGCTTCACGTCAATCCCGGGGATGCGATCGACCTCACGGTTACCAATCATGTGCCCCCGGCAGGCAATCGCGAAGCCGAACTTGTTTCTGGTCACTCGAATGTCTGTGGCGACGCGGTCATGACGATTTCCTCGGTGAACGTGCATTTCCACGGCACGAACACATCACCGCAATGTCATAGCGACGAAGTCATCCATACGCTGATCAATTCTGGCCAGACGTTTCATTATCGCCTGAAGATACCGAAAGATGAACCGCCCGGAATGTATTGGTACCATCCCCATGTGCATGGCATTTCGGGCAAAGCCGTGGAAGGCGGCGCTTCCGGCGCCATCGAAGTGGAAGGCATCGCCAATATACAGCCTGCGGTGGCCGGCCTTCCCGAGCGGTTTCTCGTAATCCGCGATCAGAGGGTGGGGAATCCCCCCAAAGGACATTACAGCACGCCGGTCCCGAGCTGGGATATTTCCTTCAATTACATCCCGGTTTCATTTCCCAAATATGTTCCGGCCATCATCAAGATGAAAGCTGGAGCGCAGGAATTCTGGCGTGTGGTCAACGCCGGTGCAGACACAACTCTCGACATAGTTCTGAAGTACGACAATGTTGCCCAGCCACTTGGAATCGTGGCGCTGGACGGCGTTCCCACCGGTTCCCAGGACGGCAAACACCAGGGCACGATCGTTACGCAAAACGATATTTTGATTCCGCCGGCGGGAAGGGCCGAATTCATCGTTACTGGCCCTGCCACGAGCGTGCAGAAAGCGCTGCTCGTGACGCAGCGCATTGATACAGGCCCACTGGGAGACAGCGACCCCGCACGGCCCCTCGCTGTTATCGAACAGACCGCAAAGGGCAAGGATATACCGCCGCGAATTTCACCGGTTGCGGGAGCGGTCGGGGGCGAGCGGTTTACAGGGTTGGACGACTCGATGGTGACAGCGCGTCGCCATCTCTATTTTTCGGAATCGCAGGCCCAGCCCGGCGGCGAAGGGAATGTGACCTTTTTTATTACGGTCGAGGGGCAAGTACCAACAGCCTATTACGCCGATGAACCGCCTGCCATCGTTACGCATCGCGGCGCGGTGGAAGACTGGACAATCGAGAACCAGTCAAAAGAAATACACATGTTTCACATGCATCAAATCCACTTCCAGGTCATCGCCATCAATGGCGTGCCGGTGCCGCGCGACCAGCGGCAATGGTACGATACCCATGAGGTGGGATACTGGACGGGAAGCGGTCCTTATCCGAGCATCAAGGTCCGCATGGATTTCCGTGGCGCGGTGGTCGGCGAGTTCGTCTATCATTGTCACATCCTCGATCACGAGGACGCGGGTATGATGGCCAATATTCTCGTCAAGGACAAAAAGCAGAATACCCGCGCCGCCACGCGGCGAACTGCGCCAATAAAGTTAGGTTCGCGTGCCGAGGCGCCGCACGTCTGAACGCGACGACAGCCTGTTGGATCGAATGTGGGTACTGTCCCTGTTCAGAACTTGAACTCGCGTACCTTCGGGTCGAGCGTGAGAAGCTCGTCTTTCAGCGCATTCCATGCAGTGCCATAGCGATAGAAGGGCACCCGTGGATAAAGATGATGCATCAGGTGATAAGTGTGTCCACAGAACACGACATCCATCACGGTACGAACAGGCGCGGGGAATAGTAGTATAGCAGAATCGGTATAGCGCCCACGTTCGCTGTGTGGGTGATGAACCGGCCAGTCGAACATCACGGGGCACATAACGACGCCTATATAGGCGGGAAGGATCCAGAGTACCGTCAGCTCCTTGCCAGAGCCCAAAGCCCATGCGGCCGCGATAATCACGACATAAGCCACAATATAGACCATTTCCCAGACGAAGGCGCGCATGGTCCGCGGGTCCCGGGCAATCTTCCACAGATGCAGGATATAGACAGGCTGGATGACAAGACTCTTCATCACCTGTCCGATCCAGGTTGGGCTCTTTATCCAGTAATCAGGGTCTTCGGCCGGATCGTTGGTGTTCGCGTGATGATGCAGGTGCAGCACCCGGAACCCCGGAAACGGCGCAAGCAACACAAATCCGCTGACATGGCCGATCAATTCCTCAAGCCACACAAAATGCCTGTTGCGGCCGGCTATATTGCCGTGTGTAGCCTCATGAAGGGGGGTAAAGATGAAATATATCAGAACCGCATTGATCGGTACTGCTGTCCACCACGAAAGATGCCCCTCCGCGGCAAGCAAAGCCACAAATGAAACACCCGCCGTCACGCCCAGGAACGTAAGGATAGTCGGCCAGGGAAATCCCGCAGTCAGTGGCTGAACGGTCGTTCGTGCTCGCCGTTCGAATGCGCGTGCCCGGGTCAGGAATTCATTGCCGGAAGGCGCTTCTGCACTTCCCATCGGCGACTCGTCGGCCATGGCCAAATCCTGTGATACTTCGCGATCCATGGATATCCCTAAGCATTCCTACCCCTCCCCGGCAATCCATATATTAACAAGAAGTTAACCGTGGTGCAAGCATCCGACGATATTCGCAGACGCACTTGTCATGCCACATTATTGATCGAGACGGACACGTTCGTAGATCCTGTGCCGGTCGCGAATTGATCCATATCCGTGATGGGAAAGGGACGATGCCGCGCGTTCGCCCAATGCGCGGCTACCATGACGCGACTTTATCCTCTGCATCAGAGGGGCGAGGACAACTGCGCGCCGCGCACGCCCCATGACGTCCGTTCTCGTCGCGACGGCATCGGGTCTCGCCTTCGCGTTCGGACACACCGGGACTCCGAATTTGGCAGGATAGAAGTCGATATTGGGCGCGCCGCTCGGACAATGCCTGGGGAACAGGCCTGGGGAACAGCCTCGCGCGGGACAAGAAGATGAGGTAAGGTTCCCAAAGGAGCACACCGGAACCGCCATGGCCATAATCATTCTGTTGATCGTTATCGCGCTGATCGTTGTCTACGCGATCATCTCCTATAACCGCTTGGTGTCGCTGAGGCAGGCTTGGAAGCAGGCTTTTGCCGATATCGATGTTCAACTCCGCCAGCGGCACGACCTGATTCCCAATCTTGTCGAAACGGTGAAGGGCTACGCTGCCCATGAGAGTGGCGTATTCGAAAAAGTCACGGAGGCGAGAGCAAGCGCAATGCGAGCGACGACGGTCTCCGAAAAGGGGGCCGCGGAAAGTGCGTTGTCGGGAGCAATCGGCAATCTCATGGCCGTTGCCGAGAATTATCCCCAGTTGAAGGCGAATGAGAACTTCCGGCAACTGCAGGACGAATTGACCGATATCGAGAACAAGATCGCTGCTGCCCGGCGGTTCCTCAACAACTCCGTCGCGGAATATAACGGCGCAATTCAACAGTTCCCGGCCGTGCTGTTCGCAAGTGCGATGGGCTTTCAGCCGGCAGCAATGTTTGAGCTTTCAGCGGCCGAAAAGGCGGACGAGATCAATCCGCCGAAAGTCTCGTTCGGTAGCTGATGTCGGACGGCTCGCCGGTTTCGACGCTCGGTCTGACCACCTGGCGGCAGAGTAATAACGTCAAGTCGTTTCTGCTGCTTGCGGCCTTTCCTGTCCTGCTCCTGTTGCTGCTCGGCGCAATATTTTTCCTGTTTGGCCTTTTTATGGGCGCCGGGCGATATGACTATGGTTACGGGCCGTGGCGGGAATTTGGTATCCAGCCGGTGCTGGGTACCGGCGGTCCACTTGATCTGGCACTGTCCGCGATAGTCGCTTGGTGGCCGATCGTGTTCGGTGCCGCAGCGATCTGGGTCCTGATCGGTTATCTGTTCAACGATGCCATCATCCATATGGCGACGGGTGCGCGGCCGGTGACGCGTCAGGAACAACCCCAACTCTATAACCTGCTTGAAAACCTTTGCATCAGCCGCGGACTGGCGACGCCGAAACTCTACATCATCGACAGCGACGTGATGAATGCCTATGCCAGCGGCATCGACAACAAGAGTTATGCGATCACTGTAACGAGCGGTCTGTTGGCGACGCTGAATCGCGACGAGATAGAAGCAGTTCTTGCGCATGAGTTCACCCATATCATCGATCGCGATACGCGGCTTCTTATCATCACCATCGTGTTCGTGGGCATGATATCGTTTCTTGCGCAGCTGTTGTGGAGCAGCATGCGTTTCGCCGCTTTTACGCGCGATCGTTCGCGAAAGGGCGGGGGTGCTATCATTCTTGTATTGATTGCCGCCGTAGTGATGTTCATCGGTTACATGTTGGCGCTGGTCCTGCGCTTTGCGCTGTCGCGCCGCCGAGAGTTGCTCGCGGATGCAGGGTCGGTCGCACTCACCAAAAATCCCGACGCATTGATTGCGGCGCTTCTAAAAATATCGAAAAACGCGGAACTACCTCATGTGCCAAGTGAAGTACGGCAGATGTTCTTCGAAAATCCACCATCGTTTTTCGATCTGGGCGGGTTATTTGCGACCCACCCCTCCATTGAGAAACGTGTGCAGATCCTGCAGCAATTGGGTGGACACTTGCCCGATTTGGAGCCTGCTGCCGAAACCGGCACGCCCGCCCCTCAGCCGCAGCACGGACCCTGGGGTTGAGCTGCACGTGCATGGCTGAACAACTACGCTAATCGGCGGAAACCGGACCGGAAGTCCCTACAGTTCGCCGCGCTATCCAGACAAACGCAATCAGCACCACACTGATGCCGCCCGAAATCCAGAACAGTTCGATGCTTGACAGCAGATAAGCCTGTCCCGCAAGCCCGCGCGCGAGCAGACCATAGGCTTGTAAATCGGTGAACCCAAGATGATGCAGGCGCGTTAACGCCTGTTGCAGAGCTGGATTATAGGTGGTCGAAACGTCCGCAAGCCGGCTCTGATGAAGCGCCTCGCGGCGGTCCCAGAGTGTCGTGGTGATGGATGCCGCAAAGGCACCTCCGGTAATACGAGCGAAGTTTGAGATTCCCGATGCCGACGGTATCCGTTCCGGCGCCACACCACTGAGGGAGATACTTACCAAGGCCACGAAAAACGTTCCAACCGCAATGCCCTGCACGAGGAGCGGGACCGTGTAATCCCAGAAACTGGCGGTGTCGGTATATCCCGCACGCATGAAATAGGAGACCGCAAAGGCGACAAACGCGACGGTCGCTATCCAGCGGGCATCGACACGGCCAAGCAGCCTGGCGGCAAAGGGAGTTATCAAAACGGCGACAAGGCCGCTCGGTGCGGCTACAAGTCCAGCCCAGGTGGCAGTGTAGCCAAGATTGGTCTGCATCCAGAGCGGCAGGAGGAGGGTGTTCCCGAAAAAGACCGCGTAACCCAGGCAAAGCGCCAAATTGCCGAAGGCGAAATTTCGCAGCCGGAACAGCGAGAGATCGACGATAGGGCGCGATTCGGTTGTCTCCCAAATCACCCAAGCAATGAATGTGACCGCCGAGACGGCAGCCTCGACGCAGATCAGGGGTGAGGAGAACCAGTCTGCGTCCTTGCCGGTATCGAGCATGACCTGAAGCGTTCCGACCCAGACCGCCAACATCGCCAGCCCTACGCGGTCGATGGGAAGCCTGCGCGTCGGCGTTTCGCGCTTCCGGAGATTTTGCCAGCAGACAATCGCAGTGATCAGTCCGACCGGAACATTGATCAGGAATATCCAGCTCCAATGATAATTATCCGAAATATAGCCGCCAAGAACCGGCCCGACGACCGGCGCCACGAGCGTGGTGATCGACCAGATGCCGAGTGCCGTTGCCCGTTTCTCTTCCGGAAAAATTGAAATGAGCAGGGCTTGCGAGCCAGGGATCATCGGCCCGGAGACCGCGCCCTGTATAATGCGAAACACAATGAGAGAACTGAGGCTCCAGGCAACGCCGCAGAGAAACGACGCAATGGTGAACAATGCCACGGAACCCACAAAAGTGCGTACGACGCCATAGCGCCCCATCAACCAGCCGGTCAGCGGCACCGAGATGCCGTTGGAAACAGCGAAAGATGTAATGACCCACGTCCCTTGATCGGTGCTTGCGCCCAGATTGCCGGCGATTGTAGGAAGCGAAACATTGGCGATCGTCGTATCGAGCACCTGCATGAAGGTGCCGAGCGCCAGCGCGAGTGCGGTGATGCGAAGCTGGGTGCCTCCCAGACAATCCTGCTTGGCGCCTGGCGCGCTCACAGGTCAGGCTCCGTTATCCGCGAGAATGCGCCGGATCACGGTGTCAACGCCCTCCGAACCATTTCCTTTTGCATCGGCGCGCCAATTCCAGGCTGCGGCTCGGGATGTAACAACTGGGCCGGAATCGTCGCTGACATCGACACGAACGGCGGCGGACAGGCCGACGCGCAACGGATGATTGTCCAACTCGTGGGGATCGAGAGCTATACGTACCGGGACGCGTTGGACGATCTTGATCCAGTTGCCAGAGGCGTTCTGCGGCGGAAGTAACGCAAAGGCATTCCCGCTTCCCGCACCCAGCCCCACGACCTTACCGTGAAATTCGACCTTGCCGCCGTATATGTCCGTCGTGATCGTGACCGGCTGCCCCACGCGCATCCTTGCGAGTTGCGCTTCCTTGAAATTTGCATCGACCCAAACCGCATGAAGCGGCACCACCGCCATCAGCGGTGTGCCCGGAGCGATCTGTTGCCCGAGTTGCACAGTGCGTTGTGCGACTTCGCCGTCGACCGGCGCATAGAGATTCATATGCGCGAACGCGATCGCGGCCTGACGGACTTTCGCGATTGCTGCGAGCACATCGGGATTGTTGGAAATTTTGGCGCCTTGCACTGCGGCTTGGGCCTCGACCAGTGCGCTTTCGGCGGCGGTTACCGAAGCCTCCGCGCTCGCAACCGCGTCGCGTGCATGACTTAGCTCTTCAGTAGAGACCGCATTGCCCGCCGAAGCGCGTCTGCGATAGTCGGATTGCGCCAGCGCGAGCGCCGTATGGGCCTCGCTCAGCTGCGCGCGAGTTTGGTCGACCTTGGCGAACTCCGTACGCACATTGCGGATCGTACGCGCAAGATCGGCTTCTGCCGCGTCAAGCGCGACGCGTGTGGTGATCGGGTCGATTTCGACCAACAATTGTCCGCGGCGCACCGTCTGCGTATTGTCGGCATGAAGCGCGAGCACTGTTCCATTTTCGCGAGCCGTGATGGCCACTACATCACCTCCGACATACGCATCGTCGGTGGTCTCGAAATGGCTCGCATAGAGGAACCAGTAGATACCATAGCCCACGAGACCGATAACGGCGACAATCGCCAGAATAGAAAGCAGGAGCCTGCGACGGCCATGGTTGCCGGGATGTTCAGTGTTGCTCATGAGAAACTTCCTGTAACGAAATCCGTGTGTCGTCCGCCCCACTTCTGGCAAAGCCGCCGCCAAGCGCCATCACCAATGCCACGCGCGCCGCGGCAGTGTCTGCAGCTAGAGCGGCATCATCGCGGCGCGCCTGGATTAGCAGCGATTCCGAATCAAGCACTGTCTGTTGGGGATAGAGCCCGCTGCGATAGCGGCGGGCTGCGAGGTCGAAGCTCGCGCGTGAGGCGGCAAGCGCATCGCGCTGCGAAGATGCCTGTCGTTCAAGCGAATCCAGGTTTGTGATTGCGTCGGCCGTTTGTTTTACGGCATCGACCACAGCGCTGTTGTAATCTGCAACGGATTCGTCAAGCGCCGCAGTTGCGCCCGCGTACTGCGCACGGAGCTCGCCCGCATCGAAAATGGGAAGGTGGGCGGCAGCGCCGGCGCCATATTGGAAGGAGGATGCGTTCAAGAGCGGCGCAAGACCGATGGCGGACCAGCCAGCCAGCCCGAGCAGATTAACGTCGGGATAAAATGCCTTGCGTGCCACATCGCGACCCGCTGTTGCCGCTTCGATACGCGCTTCGGCGGCTGCGATATCGGCACGCCTCGCCAGAAGATCCGCCGGCAGCGATTGAGGTAATGAGAGTGCTGCATAATTCAGTTTCGGCGGGGCCATATTGTATGCCTCAGCGCCGCGTCCGGTCAGCGCGGCCAGCGCATGAACGGCAAGAGCCTCACCCGTTTTTGTACGTACAAGGTCTTCACGGCTGAGCGCCAGAAGTGCTTCGGCCTGTTTCTCGGCAGCTGGGGTATCTAGGCCGGCATGTACGCGTCCGCTGGTGAGCGATGCAACTCCCTCACGTTCCCTGGCGGCGTCTTGGGCCATCTTCGTCAACGCCTGTGCGCGTGCAACGCCGATATAGGCTTCCGTCACACTTCCGGCGAGAAGCAGGCGCGCTGCCGTTGCGTCGAGTGAAGCCGCGCGGACGCTTGCGCGAGCGCGATCGATCCCGGATTTTTGCTTGCCGAACAGATCGAGTGACCAGTTGAGATTGGCTTGAACATCGCCGATCCATCGCATCGTCCCCGCATAAGGCGGGGGATATAGATAGCTCTTGCTGAAATGTTCGCGTGTCTCGCTGGCGTCCAGACTGAGTTGCGGATAGGTGGACGCGCGCGTCTCGGAGAGCGTGGATTGTGCCTCGCGCACGCGCGCAAGTGCGGCGGCGAGTGAGGGATTGTCTTTCAGGGCTTTGCCGACAAACCCATCGAGTTGCGAATCGCCGAAGGTCCGCCACCATTCATCCGGGATTTGCACGGACGCCGATGCATCGAGACCGAGCGCTTCCGGGCCAAGCGGCTTTTCTTGGGGTGTCGTCGAGGGCGCCGAAACGCAACCAGCAAGTGTCAGCAAAGCGAACAACGCGCCGCTCGCACCTATTATTCTGTTTCTCATTTCGGCCGTTTTCCCTGCGCCGGCGCAGCTTCGAGACGGTCTGCCAAGCGAGTCAGGAGCATGACCAGCAGCGCAAAATCCTGTGTCGTGAAGTCTTCAAGCATCGAGTTCCAGAAATTTACGATGCGCGGGATCATCGCTTTCGCGACGGCTTTGCCCTCCGGGGTGATTTCCAGCGTGACGACGCGACGGTCCGTTATGCTGCGGCGACGCCTGATCAGTTCGCGTCGCTCCATCTGGTCGATGAGCCGGGTAGTTGCGCCGGCATCATGTTCCATCATGCGGGCAAGCTCGGCACAGTTTGTGGCCACGCCATCCCTTACGGCCATGAGAACCACCCACTGCGAAAACGTAAAGTCCGCTTCGTCGAATAGAGCCTCGGCGCGCGGCATTGCGAGATTATGCAGTCGCCGAATGAGATAGCCGAGGGACTCGCGCGCCCGGAATTCACTTACGGTGTAGTGCGCGCGCCTCATGATCGCCCCACATACTTGCCGACGCAATATTTGCCTGGGCAATTAAATTGTCAACCGCTGGAGAAGGAACCCCGGAATTTCGCGGGTCCGGCCCGGATGCGCGGTAGCCGAAACCGAATCTCGCATTGCGAGACGATAGGTTACGGATGTGCATCGGCAGATTGAACGCCCGGCGGGTAACCGCATGTCTTACGGATGCAGTCACGCAGTCTGAAAGCGATTCTCTGCATTTCGGAAGCAATTTGATATTCAAGCCATATTCTTCTGAGGATCGAACATGTGGCGGTTTCATTTTTCCGTGGCAGTAAGGACGTAACAGAAACAATCGGAGGGCCGTGGTTCTCGTCGGCGAGGACGAATTCCTCATCCGGATGAACACCATTGACATGGTGGAGAACGCGGGATTTGAGCCTCTCGAGGCCGGCAGTGCCGATGAAGCGCTCGAAATCCTCGGACGTCATCCGGAAATCGCGATCGTCTTCACAGATATTAAGATGCCGAGTTCCCTCAACAGTCTTGAACTTGCCGATACGGTTGCACAGAACTGGCCGAGCATCCGCGTTGTACTTACCTCCGAATGATATCTTCTTCGCGTCGAGGCTCTACCCAATGATGACAGGTTCATTCCGAAGCCATTCGATGGTGAACAACTGTCAAACATGCTTCGCGGCCCCGTCCATTGGGCGACGATCAAGGCGATTTATCGCAATGGCGCGCTAGTGCCATGGCTCAAAGGGTCGAGCCCATCGTTCCGGGGTCCAGACAAAGGCTGTCCAGTTTTCTCCCACCGGGAAACCTTTTGCTGCCGCCGGGCGTTCGCATAACGCAACCCTAGGGTGCGCGCTATGAGCAAGGTGACACGTTTGGATGAGGCGCGGCGGGCCTATGTACTGGGGACGATAAGAGCCAGTTCCACCCCGCAGGATCATGAGCTCCGGGCCCGTCATTACCGGCTGCGTGCCGAAGAATTGCGGGTAATTGCAGAAGAGGTGCTCCTCAGGGAAACGAGCCGCACTCTATTAAGCCTCGCTGAAAGCTACGATCAGATGGCTGCCATGGTGGAAAATGGATTTGTGGGCGATGCGGCCGCCGGCTCGGAAAGCTCCTGAGCAAAAATCCGTGACCGAGAAGCCAGCTGAAGCGGATTTGACATAAAAAGTCTGTACGACCGGAGTTCCTTTGAACTCCGGGGCGCAGTGGTTAGATTCGATACGCCGGTCGTGCTGCCGCGCTTTCTCTCTGCCGCAAAATTTGACGCGTTGCAGCGTGAGGTCGGAAGGCTGACAAAAACCGAACGCAGCTACGTTCCTCTTCATAAGAAGGGTGCAACGATTGCGTATAGTGTAATCCGAAGATTTGCACCGGCGATTGTCGAATTTTATCGATCTCCAGATCAATGTCGGGCAGTATCCGACATCGCGCATCTTACTGTCGAGCCTACGCCACCGCGCGACGAGAACTCCTTATCAGTTCTTGTCTACGATCAGGCGGGAGATCACATCGGCTGGCACTACGACCACAATTTCTATCGCGGACGTCACTTCACCGTGCTGCTCACGATCGAGAACCACGGCCACCAGGCTGGCGGGCTCTCGGCGTCATGTCTTCTGGTGAAGTGCCACGGAGAGGAGCAGGCAATTTCAACGCCGGCTAACACGCTGGTTGTCTTTGAAGGCGCCCGCGTCCTGCACAAGGTGGTGTCGATACACGCAGAGGAGCGGCGCGTCGTGTTAAGCATGACTTACAGCAGGGACCCGCGCATCTCCTTGCCGCGCGAGGTTGCCCGCCGGTTCAAGGATATGGCGTTCTTTGGACTTCGAGCACTTTGGGCCTGATACAGAATTAGACCCCAATGAGACGTCAGCGGCGCTCTGCCAGAACATTGCGAACCGCAGCCGTAAGCGTAGTCAGTTCCGCGGGGCTGATCGTCAAAGCGGGCGTAAGATAGACGACGTTGCGGAACGGTCGAATCCAGACACCCCCCTCGACAAAGCGACGCTTCAGGCCGTCGAGATCACCGATGTTCTCCAGCTCGACAACGCCGATTGCACCGCGAACGCGGACGTCTTTCACGCCTGCATATTGGCGGCACGGCGCAAGTCCTTCCGATAGCGCAACGCTCATTGCACGGACCTGCGCAAGGCGTGGCTCACGCGCGAAGAGATCAAGAGAGGCGTTTGCCGCAGCTGCAGCCAGTGCATTTCCCATGAAGGTGGGGCCATGCATAAGCGCCTTCAGCGGATCATCCGAATAGAAAGCTTCAAAAATCTTCGTTGAAGCCACCGTTGCCGCGATGGGAAGCGTGCCGCCGGAAAGTGCTTTGCCGAGCGTCACGATATCGGGCGTGACGCCCGCCGATCCGGCCGCGAACATGGACCCGGTGCGGCCAAAGCCGGTGAAGATTTCATCAAAGATCAGCACCAGATCATACCGGTCCGCGATCTTCCGCAGGCGCTGCAGTACAACCGCGTCGTGAAACTGCATCCCCCCGGCGCCTTGTACCAGCGGTTCTACGATTATCCCCGCGATCTCACCGGCGTGCCGTTCAAGGAGGGTTTCCAGCGCCGCTTCCGAGGCGATATCCCGCGGGAGATCTGCAATCGCATTGTTCGGCAATAACCCAGCGAACAATGCGTGCATGCCTTCATCGGGATCACAAACCGCCATGGTCGCAATTGTGTCGCCGTGATAGCCGCTACGAAATGCAAGGAATTTTGTTCTGTTGCGTATGCCGCGATTGAGCCAGTACTGGGTGGCCATTTTCAGTGCGACTTCGACGGCGACCGAACCGGAGTCGGAGAAAAATACATGTGCAAGCGGTGACGGAAGCAACGAGCAAAGCCTTTGTGCCAGGGTCAACGCCTGTTCGTGCACCAGACCGCCAAGCATCACATGGGGTAATGTAGCGAGCTGTCGCTCGACCGCGGCCCGGATGTGCGGATGATTGTAGCCGTGGCAGGCCGTCCACCACGATGCGATGCCATCGATCAATTCGCGACCATCCGCGAGAGTGATGCGCGAACCTTCCGTCCGCACTGCGGCCAGCGGCAACGGCGCCGTCTTCATCTGGGTGTAAGGCAGCCAGATATGCGGATAACCCCGCCGATACCACTTCGGCAATTCCGGGGACATGACGTTTAGAGCGGCATCGGGGAGAGGCCAAGCCTGTCGAACAGGTTTCGATCGCTGTCCGTATCCGGATTGTCGGCTGTCAGAAGTTTCTCACCAAGGAATATCGAATTGGCGCCGGCGAGAAAACACAGAGCCTGCGTTTCGTCGCTCATGGATTTGCGGCCGGCCGACAGCCTCACCATGGATTTCGGCATGAGGATGCGCGCGACCGCTATGGTGCGCACGAATGCGATGGGGTCCGGGGCAGCGCTATTGCCGAGCTTTGTGCCTTCGATCGGCACCAGCAGATTGATCGGCACGCTTTCTGGATGTTCCGGCAAAGTCGCGAGCGCATGCAAGAGCCCGACACGATCCTCTTCGGTCTCGCCCATGCCGACGATGCCGCCGCAACAGACATTCATGCCGGCTTCGCGCACATGCGCGAGCGTCTCAAGCCGATCCCGATAGGTATGGGTGGTGACGACCGAATCGTAATATTCCGGCGAGGTATCGAGGTTGTGATTATAATAATCCAGGCCCGCATCCTTGAGCCGCAGCGCCTGGTGCGCATTGAGCATGCCGAGCGTCATGCAGGTTTCAAGGCCCAACGATTTGACGCCTCGCACCATCGCGCAGACTGCGTCCATGTCGCGATCCTTCGGACCACGCCAGGCGGCGCCCATGCAGAACCGCGTCGCGCCCTCGGCTTTGGCGCGTTCGGCATCGGCGATCACGGCGTCGACTTCCATCAGCCGGTTCGCCTTCAACCCCGTTTCGTGAAAGGCACTCTGGGAGCAATAGCCGCAATCCTCGGGACAGCCGCCGGTCTTGATGGAAAGCAGGGTCGAGACTTGAACCTCGCCCGGCAAAAAATTCGCGCGGTGAACGGTCTGTGCGCGGAAGATCAATTCGGCAAAGCGCAGCGCAAACAGCGCGCGAATTTCTTCCCGACTCCAGTCGTGACGCGGGACGCATTCCGTGAATTTGTCCAGTGGCGCGGCGTTCATCTTCGAACCTGCCATTGTGGGATTGGTCGGCAGAGCCTTATATCCGTGGTCTCCCCTCGCGCAACCCCGCCAAATCAAGGAAGGTTATGTCGTCTCTCGAAGCGTTCGCGGACGCCAGGCTGCAAGAACTCGCGGCGCTCCATCTGAGGCGCGAACTTTCGGAGAGCGTGCGCGAGGACGGCCTCTGGGTCACGCGCGGCGGCCGCCGATATCTTTCCTTCTCCTGCAACGACTATCTCGGCCTTACGCATCATCCCAAAGTGAAGGCAGCGGCCATTGCTGCCATTAAGCGCTACGGCGCCGGTGCCGGCGCGTCGCGCCTGGTTACCGGCAATCATCCGCTTTATGCGGAACTGGAAACACGACTTGCGCGGCTGAAGGGAACGGAAGCGGCCTGCGTGTTCGGCTCGGGCTTTCTCGCCAATGTGGGCATCGTGCCGGCGCTGATCGGGCGCGAGGATTTGCTGCTCGTTGATGCGCTCTCGCATTCCTGCATTTTCGCCGGAGCGCAGCTGTCGCGCGCGCAAGTCGAAATCTTCAAACACAATGACGTCGCGCATCTCGAAGAATTGCTGAGTGCACATCGCGGACGACATCGTCACGCGCTGATTCTGACCGACGGCGTGTTTTCCATGGATGGCGACCTTGCGCCGCTTGAAGAGATCGCGGGCGTCGCGCGCGCTCATGATGCGTGGCTGATGATTGATGATGCGCATGGCCTGGGCGTGCTCGGCGATGGTCGAGGCTCGGTCCATGCGAGCGGATCGAAAATCCCCGTCGAATTGCAGATGGGCACGCTCTCGAAGGCACTTGGTTCTTACGGTGGTTATCTTTGTGCGTCCAAATCCGTGATCGATCTCATTCGCACCCGCGCCCGCACGCTGATTTATACCACCGCATTGCCACCGGCGAGTGTTGCGGCGGCGCTGGCCGCGCTCGACATCATCGAACACGATCCGGCTCTCTGTGAACGTCCGCTTCAGAAGGCGCGAATCTTCACAAATCTGGCAGGTTTGCCGCGCGCGGAAAGTCCGATCGTTCCGCTGCTGCTCGGCGATCCGTTGCGTGCGCTCGAAGCACAGGCAATGCTGGAACGTGAAGGTTTTCTCGTCGTTGCAATTCGTCCACCCACGGTGCCCGATGGCACGGCGCGCTTGCGTTTTGCGTTTGCCGCTGCGCACCCGGACAGCGAAATCGAAAGGCTTGCGGAAATCGTCCGTACACGGATTCTGGAGCATGCTGCGTGAATGCAATCTTTGTGACTGCGACCGGCACGGATATCGGCAAGACGTTCGTGACGGCGGGTCTCATCCGTGCGTTGCGGGCGCAAGGACGTTCTGTCTCCGCGCTTAAGCCTGTAATAAGCGGCTTGGACATCGACGCTATTGAAACAAGCGATACCGGCATCCTTCTTCAAGCGATGGAACGACTCATAACGCCGGAGACTATTGCCGGTCTGTCCCCGTGGCGCTTTCGCGCGCCGCTTTCTCCCGACATGGCAGCCGCGCGCGAGAACCGGGTGATCGATTTTGCAGAACTCATCACTTTCTGCCGCAAGGCGATCGCTGCAGCGGATGGCACGTTGTTCATTGAAGGTGTCGGCGGCGCGATGGTTCCGCTCGATGCGCGGCATACGGTGCTCGACTGGATCGCCGCGCTCGAAATTCCTGCCCTTCTCGTTGCGGGAACTTATCTCGGAACCATCAGCCACACGCTGACCGCGCTCGCAGCGCTGACATCGCGCGGCGTCGCCGTTCGCGCAATCGTCCTGAACGAAAGCGAGAACTCGCCCGTACCCGTGGCCGAAACGATGGGAACAATTGGCCGCTTCGCTCCAGCTGTTCCGATAACCGCCATTCCACGCGGCGATGATTCAACGGCGCTGCAGGCGGCGTTTGGTCAGTTGTGCGCCCATGTGGAATAGTCAGTACGCGGGATGATTACTTCACTTTGATCTGCTCGCCCGTCTTGGCGTCCGTGATCGGCAGCGCGTGGACTTGGGGCGCTTGCTCCCAGCCGCCGCCGAGTGCCTTGAAGACCGTCACCTGGTCGGAGGCCAGCGCCTGATCTGATGTGGCCAGCAAAGAGCTTGCGTTCACGAAATCGGTTTCGGCCGTAAGCACATCGAGATAGCTCGCGCTGCCAAGTTCAAATCGGCTATGCGCCAGCTTGAGTGCAGTCTGGCTCTGGTCGCGCGCGGTTACGAGAGAGGCGTTGCGTTCGAGTTCGTTCGCATAGGCCGTCAAAGCCGTTTCCGCATCCTGCAGCGCCTGCAGGACGACGCCGCGGAAATTGGCATAGGACGCCGACGCGGCTCCCTTTGCTTCGTGAATCTGCGCCTCGGCGACAAGGATATTCGGAAAGGACCAGTTCAACAGCGGTCCGAGCCCGTAGGTAAAGCTGCCCGATGAGAACAGGCCGCCAATTGTATTAGCTCCCGTCGCTCCGGACGCGCCGATCGTGATGGTTGGATAAAGATTGGCGGTTGCAACGCCGATCTGCGCCACATTCGCGGCGAGTTGACGCTCGGCTTCGCGCACATCCGGCCGGCGTTGAAAGAGGCTGTTCACATTGCCGACGGGAAGTATGGTCGCGAGTTTCGGCGGTGCTTTGCAGGCTTCCGCGTCCCTGGAAATCTCTTCGGGCGGACGCCCGGTCAGAACGGCAAGCTCGAACAGGGCCGTGCGCCATTCTCCCTGGTAAGTAGGCAGCGTTGCCTTCGTTTCCGCGACCAACTCTGCCGCCCGCGCCAGATCGAAATTCGACGACGAGCCGTCGCGCACCTGTTTGGCGGTGACGTTATAAGCTTGCGTCACGATATCGAGCGAATGCCGCGCGACGTCGAGTTCCTGTTCATAGGCGCAGGCATTGACATAGGCGCGGGTGGTTTCTCCGGCCACGCTGATGCGCACCACATCCTCCGCGGCCTGTTGTGCTTCCAGACCGGCACGCGCCGACTCGATGGCGCGGCGGACATGTCCCCAGAGATCGATTTCATACGACGCATCGAGCCCGACGGAATAGAACATCTCGGGCGACGGCGCGCCGCTCTTCCCTTCGATCGAATTGGCGAGTTGCTGCGAGGACGAAACGCCCCATTGCGCGCCGGCCGACGTGTTTGTGGAGGGAAACTGCCCCGCGCGCGCAAGGTCGAGTGCGCCGCGTGCCTCCGCGAGATTGCCGGCTGCTACCAGCAGGTCGTTGTTATGTGTCAGGGCTTCCTGGACCAGCGAGTCGAGAGCGGGGACGTTGTAGAGTTCCCACCATTTCGAAGGCGGTTCGTTTGCGGTTGCGGTCGTTGCGGTATTGGAGGCGAAATTCTGCGATGCCGGCGCGGGCGGCTTGGGCGGCGAATAGTCCGGTCCGACGTTACATCCGGCAAGCGCCAGTGCCGCAACCACCAAAGTTGGCACGCGGAGACGCGGAGGCGCGGAGTGCAATACATCTCCGCGTCTCCGCGTCTCCGCGCGCAAATTTTTTTCTCTACGCATGAGAAGCGGGACCCGAGTTCTCTGCTTTGGCGGCGCGCGAGATGTTGGGCGGCTGCGGGATGCGGTCGCTGAGCCAGCGGGTCAGCACGTAGAAATCCGGCGTAAAGATGAGACCGAACGCGGTCACGCCGATCATTCCAAAGAAGACGGCCACGCCCAGCGCCTGTCGCAGTTCTGCGCCCGCGCCCGATGCAAAGGCAAGCGGCACCACGCCGAAAATGAATGCAAATGACGTCATCAGGATCGGGCGCAGTCGGGTGCGCGCGGCTTCGACCGTCGCCTGATAGCGGTCGTGGCCATGTTCGAGTTCGCCCTGGCGCGCGAATTCCACGATTAGGATGGCGTTCTTGGCCGCAAGCCCGATGAGCACGATGAAGCCGATCTGGGTGAGGATGTTGTTGTCCAGTCCCATCAGATTGACTCCGGTAATCGCTGCCAGAAGACACATCGGCACGATCAGGATCACGGCGAGCGGCATTGTCACGCTCTCATAGAGCGCAGCGAGGAGGAGGAAGACGAGCGTGACGGCCAGCCCGAATACCAGGCCCGCTGTGTTGCCGACAGCCTGTTGCTGGTACGCGAGTTCGGTCCATTCGAAGGCGTAGCCTGCCGGGAGAGCCTTCTGTGCGATGCGTTCCATCGCCGCCATGGTTTGGCCTGTCGAGCGCCCGGGGGGTGTGTTGGCCTGGATTTCGGCCGCGGGATAGAGCTGATAACGCAGCACGCGATACGGACCGGTGATGCGTCGGAGCGAGACCACCGAACCGAGCGGCATCATCGCGCCGCTCTGCGACCGCGTTTGCAGCCTCAGTATGGAGGACTCGTTCTGGCGGAATGGTGCGTCCGCCTGCGCAAACACTTCGTAGGTATGATTGAGGTAGTTGAAGTCGTCGATATAGCTCGAGCCGAGAAATGTCTGGAGGGTGTCGAACACTTCTGAGTCGGGAACGCCCAGATATTCGGCCTTTGTGCGATCTATGTCGGCGAAGATGCGCGGGGTATCCGTGTTGAATGTCGTGTAGGCGCCGGAGATATCCGGATCTTTGCTAAATTCCGCTGCGAGGTTCTCTGTAATTTCCTGAATTTCGTGATAGTCCGCTTTGCCGGTACGGTTTTCGATGATCATCTTTACGCCGCCCTGGGTACCGATGCCGCGCACGGGTGGTGGTGGAAGGATGCGGACGACGGCACCGGGGATGGTGGCAAGGGTCTTTTGCAGACTTGCTATGATCTTGTTGAACGTCAGGCCCTGCTTCTCACGGTCTGCGAAAGAGCCCTCAACGAGATATGCCTGACCCGAGGCCGAATTTGTTGTCTGCGAAGTCGCGTCCACTCCGGCATAGGATGACGCACCGACGATGCCGGGTGTTTTCAGCACCATTGGAACGCTCTTGCGTATAAAGGCGTCGGTACGCGCCAGGGACGAGCCGTTTGGCAGGTTTGCTGCCATCAATGCATAGCCCTGGTCCTGTGCGGGTATGAAGCCGACCGGAGTGGCTTCTATTCGCCATGCCGTCAGAAGAATGATCCCCAGATAGAGCACGAACATGATCCCGGCGATGCGAACCAGCCGGGAGGTAAGGTTCGCATAGCCGTGCGAAACCTTGCTGAAGCCGGCGTTGAACTTTTCGGAAAACCAGACGAAGGGTCGCGCCCATTTGCTCTTCGGCCCGGGTTCGTCGCGTGGTTTCAGCACCAGCGCCGCCATCGAAGGCGACAGCGTCAGCGACACGATCAGCGAGATGACGGTCGCCGAGGCAATGGTCAGCGCGAATTGCCGGTAGAACTGGCCCGAGATTCCCGGAATGAATGCAGCGGGAATGAACACGGATGAAAGCACGAGCGCGATGGCGATCAGCGCGCCGCCCACTTCGTCCATGGTGAGATGCGCCGCCTCGCGCGGACCTTTGCCCTCCTCGAGATGGCGCTCGACGTTTTCCACGACGACAATGGCGTCGTCGACGACGATACCGATGGCGAGGACGAGGCCGAACAGCGAAAGATTGTTGAGCGTGAAACCGAAGGCGAGCATCACGCCGAATGTGCCGACCAGCGACACGGGAATGGCGAGAATCGGAATGATCGCCGCGCGCCAGCTTTGCAGGAAAATGATGATGACGAGTACGACGAGGATCAGCGCTTCGAACAGCGTCTTGTACACTTCGTGAATCGACTGACTGATGTACTCGGTCGGGTTGTAGATGATCTTGTAGCCCACACCAGGCGGAAAACTCCGGCGCAGCTGCGCCATCTCCTTGATGACGCCGTCCGCGGCCTGAATGGCATTCGTGCCGGGCAGCTGAAGCACGCCGATCGCGGCGGCCGGATGTACGATCGGTTTGCCGTTGTCGACGAGACCGAGATAAGCGTCCGTCGTGTAATTTTGTGCGCCGAGATCGACGCGCGCCACGTCGGAAACACGCGTCAGCCGGTTCTGGTCGTCGCGCTTGATAACAATATCTGCGAATTGCTGTGGTGTGACGAGCCGGCCTTCGGCTTGCACCTGCAGCTGCCAGTCCGCGGGCGCGTTGCCGAACGGCGGTGCACCGATATTGCCGGCTGCGATCTGAATGTTATGGCTGCGCAGCGCGTTGACGATATCTTCCACAGTCACGTTGCGTGCGGCTGCGCGGTCGGGATCGATCCAGATGCGGATCGCATAGTCGCGTGCGGCGCGGGTCGAAATGTCGCCGACGCCCCCGATCCGGAGCAGAGGCTCCTGGACCTGCAGCGTGACGTAGTTCGCAATGTATTGCTGATCCTTGGAACTGTCCGGCGAATACATGTGTACGGCCAGCAGGATGTCGGGCGAGCTTTTGCGGACGATAATGCCGGTTTGCTGGACTTCCTGCGGCAGGCGCGGGATGGCGGTGTTGACGCGATCCTGTACCAGTTCCTGTGCCTTGTCGAGATCGGTGCCCAGTGCGAATGTTATGGTAATCTGTAGATTGCCGTCGCCGGTCGATTGCGAGGACATATAAAGCATATCCTCGACGCCGTTGATTTGTTCCTCGAGCGGATCGGCGACGGTTTCGGCGATCGTTTCGGCGGACGCGCCGGGATAGGACAGCGTCACATTCACCGTCGGCGGCACGATCGGCGGATACTGGGCAACGCCGAGGCTGCCGAATGCTACCGCCCCCATCAGGATGATCAGAATGGAGATGACGACCGAGAACACCGGCCGGTCGATCATGAGATGCGAAAATTTCATGCGGCGCGCGGCTCAGTGCGGACGAGCGAATGTCGCCGCGCCCGGCGGCGGCGCGAGATCGGCGGGCGTCGGCGAGAGGCCCGGGTGCGGCGGCACGATGCGTCCGGGCTTCGGGGACACCTCAATGCCAGCCTTCAGATGTTCGGCGCCCTCGATAACTATGTTATCACTTGACTGCAGACCGTTGCGAACCACGCGAAGACCGTCCACGAGCGGGCCGGTGACGATTTTCCGCTGCTCGACCCTGTTGTTGTGACCCACAACGTAAACAATCTGATCGCTTTGTTGCGTCGTGATCGCATCGTCCGGGATCAGCAACGCGTCATAGGTTCCGGAACCGAGCAACCGCAGATGGCCGAACATGCCCGGCGTCAGCAGCAGCCTGGGATTGGAGATGACGGCACGGCCGCGGATGGTGCCGGAATTCGTGTCCAGCGTGTTGTCCACGAAATCCATCTGGCCCTTGATGTCGTAGCCCGACTGGTTTTGCAGGCGTATCTCAACGGGATTGGGATGGTACCGCGACTCCGGCCGCGACCCCATCTGGCCGAGACTCTGATATTTCAGATACAGCGATTCCGCGCCGTCGAAGATGAAACGGATCGGGTCGAGATCGGTAATATTGGTGAGGATGGTCTGGTCCTGCGTCACCAGGTTTCCCGGCGCCACGCGGCGGTCCGAGGCGCGGCCATTGATGGGCGAGGTGACGCGTGTGAAGGCGAGGTTGAGCGCTGCACTCTCCACCGCCGCCTTTGCCGCGAGGACGTCGCCCGTTGCCTGCTGCGCGGTCGCGAGGCGCGTCTGATATTCCTGCTGTGAAATGGCGCCGTCGGCGAGCAGCTTTTTGGCCCGCGCCAGCTCGATATTGGCATCGGATTGGGCGGACAGGGCGTGAGCCTCCTGCCCTTTCGCCTGGTCGAGCGTTGCCTGGTAGGGGCGGGGGTCGATGACGAACAGCAGGTCGCCCTTCCGCACCATCTGGCCGTCGCGGAAATCGATCGATTGCAGATAGCCGGTGACGCGCGGGCGGATGTCGACCGAGTTCACCGCTTCGAAATGGCCGACGAAATCGTCCCAGTCGACGATTTTCCGCTTGAGCGGTTTGGCGGCGATCACGTTAACCGCCGCCGGCGGCGGGGGGCCGTTTCCGGAACACGCGGCCAGGGCCGCAACGAGAAACAGCGACACCGCCGCGCCGATGGCGCGTCGCGGGGCGGCTTCCTTCCGGATTACCGGAACATGAGAAACGTTTGCGTCAGGCATGGAGAATTATGAAAGCAATGCCTTTAGGATTTCGACGGCAAGCCGCCGGCCCGCAATTTGCTCCGCCCGCACGTTAGCATCCGCCGCGCGCCGCGGTCACCTGCAAAAGCCGCGGCAGAGTTGCCCGTCTTGCGCATGGCGGCAGAGACCCGGGGCATAACAGCGATTATCAGCGAATTGCCCTCGCGCACGGACCCAACAAAAAAACCGTCATCCTAGTGGACGCCGGGCACGTGAACGCATCGTACCAAAGACGCTAACACATTTGATCGAAAAAAGCCAGCCGAACATTCCGCGCACGCGCCATATTTGTAACGGCCTGTGCCATCTTCGACACTTTGCCACAAAGAAAGTAATTTCGCACCAGTGCAGCGCAACGGGATCAGCGTCCGCCGGATTAAAGCCCGTTCATGGATCGCATCTATCACACGACCCGGCATTGCACCCCGATTTCAGCCCGCCGCCAGCGGCCGTCCCGCCTGCGACCAGGCCTCGATGCCGCCGAGGAGCGGGCGGATTTTGCGGTAGCCGGCGCGCTTGAGATGGCGCGCGGCGATGGCCGCGGTGGCTTCGTTGGGGCAGGCGCAATAGATCACGACTTCCACATCGCGCGGATATTGTTTCAACACCGCTTCCAGTTCGGCCGCATGCGCGGCCACGGCGCCGGGGATCATGCCGTCGCGCGCTCTCGCATTTGTCGGACGCACGTCGAAGATCACCGGCGTTCGTCCGCCGTCGATCAGGTCTGTCAGTTCCGCGACTGAAATTCGGTCCATGCGCAGCTGCCGGATGAAAAGCTGCCGCTGGACCCAGCGCACCGCGATGTAAAGTGCGAGCACTGCTGCGACCAATACAATTCCATATTCTCCAAGGCGCGCAAGCGTGGCGATGATATCGGCGACCGCGTGGCGGAATATCCGTCCGAGGACAAGCGGCAAACCCACATACACCGCGCTGCCGATGCCATCCAGAAACAGAAACACTGCAAGGCCGACGCCGGTGATGCCCGAAAGCGCGACGGCGACATAGCTGAAACCGGGAACAAATTTGGAGAAGAGGAGAGCACTCGCGCCCATGCGCGTGAACAGATTTTCCGTCTGCTGCACGCAGCTGTCGGGCGAGAGCGTAAATCTGCAGAGCAGCCCCAGTATGCGCCGGCCCCAGTGCGCACCCGCGCCATACCAGAACAGATCGGCGATGACGGATCCCGCCGTTGCCGCGGCGAAGAGAACAAGAAACGTGCTGCTGTTCACGGCTGTCAGCGCGCCCGCGACGAGCAATATCGGCCATGCCGGAAATGGCAGCCCCGCGCGGCTCAGCAACACGGTCAGGAATACGACCGGCACGCCTTCGTGCTGAATCATACGGGCGATGTGTTCCACCGGGTTGCCGCCTCCAGATCGGCTGAATTCCAGTGTAATTCCCGGTGGCGCTTCGTTCCAGACCGCGCGAAGATTGTGTGCGGCGGGTTTCGAACAGGCGTCGCAGTCATCCCCGCCTGCGCGCAGGGCTGTCCGGGGAAATAGTTTGCGAACCGCCTCAAAGGTTTGTTTGCCGGCGGTAACCCCGGTTTCCCGGCAATCCCGACTCAGTACAGCGAAAGCGATTTTTCAAATCATACCGGAGGCTGCGGCTTCCACATCGCTCTCCAAATTTGTCATGGCCAGCGACGGCGGGCCACCCAGCTGAAGTCTGGCAGGCGCGACATGAATATCTGTCGAAGTCCCGTCGCCCGTTACCAGCTCCCCAACCGTGAGGCCACTAGTTTCGTCAGTAGTAAGTCCGCTTATCGTTGCCAAGCCGACTGTCCCGGATGCGGGGATTAAGACGCCGAAGCTTCCACTTACACAGACTGCCGGCGAGCCAGCTATCGACCCGATGCGGTAGAATTCCCCGCCTCCGGGAAGGGCAGCTTGGGGGGGTACGCTCGATGCTCCATAGTAGCCCGCAACGGACACGTGAAGAATCGGCTTGCTCGAATTGTTATATTGACGAAGACTGATTGTCCCGTCCGGGCACGCCGCAGAGAGCGTGCCGATACAACTGAACACAGGAGCCGCGTCGGGGGCCACCGAGCTCTGAGCAAAGGAAGTCGAATAATTTGATATGATCCCTGCGAAAAGCAGGAAAAAGCCGAAAATCCTGTTCACGATCCGCCCCGCGTTCCCAGCTTGCAAGCACAGGCTCACCGATTCGGTTAGTCCTCGTCAAGATTGCTGATACAAAAAGGGGGGCGCTATTCCCTTGGTCTCGGCGCCGTGCTAATGTGCGAATATCCAAAAAGGGGGTCGTCATGCTGAAACATCGAATTCTCGCCACTCGCTCCAGTCTCGCACTAGCGCTGGTATTGTCGCTTGCCCCGTGTATGGCGCAAGGCGGAGAAAAAGTCTTGCATGTATTTGGTGGAGGCGCCGACGGTTCCTTGCCGACTTCCGGCCTTACCGCGGGTTCCTCCAAATATATGTATGGGACAACGGAGACCGGGGGTGACGCGAGTTGCGTGGATGGCAGAGGGTTCGGGTGTGGCACTATCTTTCGGATCGACACGGCGGGCGAAGAAAAGGTGCTATACGCATTTGCTGGAGGGATTAGCGATGGTGACGGTCCGGAAGGAGGGCTGATCGCGGACAATGCGGGAAACTTCTATGGCGTGACCGGAGCGGGCGGCCCAAATGACGCCGGCACCGTATACAAGCTTGCATCCGACGGTACCGAGTCGATTGTGTATGCTTTCTTGGGCGGCAGTGACGGCAGGG
>DATASL010000031.1:0-99919 GCA_036269235.1 Rhizomicrobium sp. | reverse complement strand
CTAGTGTCACCTGGGGGGCCCGCCGTCGCGGGCCATGACGGCTTTTTACAGGTACAAACAATTACAATCTTGCCACACTGTCCATACACCTCAACACCTAACCTGTCATGGCCCGCGACGGCGGGCCACCCAGGTTGGATCATGATGGTCAAACAATATTATGTGTATATCCTTGCCAGTAAACGCAACGGCACGCTCTATATCGGTGTCACGAACAATCTGGCACGACGCGCATGGGAGCATCGTGAGGGTCTCCTCGACGGGTTCACGCAGAAATACGGCGTGAAGCGGCTCGTCCATTACGAGACCTTTCTGAACATCCGCGCCGCCATCCATCGCGAGGACCGCCTGAAGAAATGGAAGCGCGAATGGAAAATAAACCTGATTCAGAAAGCGAACGTTGAATGGAACGATCTGTACGAAAAGCTCGTGCAGTGAACAAAGCGCCACCTGGCGCCCAGTCGCGGGCCATGACGGTATTTTGCTGTTACAACCCCTCCCATTGTCATGGCCCGCGACGGCGGCCCACCCAGGTTGGATCATGATGGCTCGCAGAACTATCTCCATATCCCGCCAGCAGCGAGACCTTATATCACGAGAGTATGCGGTTTGTTTCTCTGGATTTTTCTGATCAAATATGTTACGCAATTTGCCAGTATGAAGTTCTGCGCCCGGCGCCCTGACAATGGCGGCCGGGTTTCTGTTTTTCGGTATTCAAATCGACGGGATACAAAGCGCGACCGCGATGCGTTCCAAAATGGAATGTTTGCTTCGAAAACGCGCGCATCATATCCGGGCGAATTCGCTGTTATTCGCTGTTAAAATCGCTGTTATGGTCCTTCCCAGCGGCGGACCGCATTTGTTTCGATCCCGAACAGGTCGAGCAGCCGGCCTGCCGCATGGCTTACCATCCCGTCCACCGATTCGGGGCGCGGATAGAAGGCCGGCGCCAGCGGCGCGATCACCGCGCCCATCTCGGCGAGCGCGGTCAGGGTGCGCAGATGCCCCAGATGCAGCGGCGTCTCGCGGATGGCGAGCACGAGCCGGCGGCGCTCCTTGAGCACCACATCCGCGGCACGGGAGAGCAGCGTCGTCGTCACGCCCGTCGCGATCTCGCTCATGGTGCGGATCGAACAGGGCGCGACGACCATGCCCATGGTCGGAAACGAGCCCGAGGCAATCGAGGCGCCGATCGCGCCCGTGGCGTGATTCACACGCGCCAGGGCGCGGACATCTTTTGCCTGCAGATCGGTTTCATAGGCGAACGCCATCTCGGCCGCCTTGCTGATGACGAGATGCGTCTCGATTTCGCTGTTCGCGAGCAGTTCGAGCAGGCGCACGCCGACCACGACGCCGGAGGCGCCGGTAATTCCGATGATCAGCCGCTGCGCGTTCACGGAAATCCCTGTTTCATGCTAATGCCCCCTACATACCGGTTTGCGGGATGCGCGAACAGGCGGGGCAGGACATGAGCGAAACGAAGGCCATCCAGAGCGATCCCGAACTGCAGCGGCTCCGCGACAGCATCGACAATATCGATGCGGCGCTGATCCATATCCTGGCGGAGCGCTTCAAATGCACCAAGGCCGTCGGCGAACTGAAAGCAACGCGCGGTTTTGCGCCGGCCGACCCGGTGCGCGAGGCGCAGCAGATCGCGCGGCTGCGAACGCTCGCGCAAAACGCCCGGCTCGATCCGGATTTCGCGGAAAAATTCCTTGATTTCATCGTCGAGGAAGTGATCCGGCATCACGAGGCGATCGGCGGCGGCGACCGCGGGCACGCGCCGTAATCACGACTCGTTCAATCGATATTGGAACTGTCCGGACCGCTGCGCTATAAGCGGCCATCGAAAAACCGATGGAGCAGACCAATGTCCCTGAAGATCGGCGATACCGCCCCCGATTTCGAAGCCCAGACCACCGAAGGCGTCATCCATTTTCACGACTGGCTCGGCGACAGCTGGGGCGTGCTGTTCTCGCATCCCAAGGATTTCACGCCGGTCTGCACCACCGAACTCGGCTACATGGCGCGCATCAAGCCGGAATTCGACAAGCGCAACGTCAAGATCATCGGACTCTCCGTCGATCCGGTCGGCGATCATTCGCGCTGGGCGGAAGACATCCGCGAGACTCAGGGCACCGCGCCGAATTACCCGATGATCGGCGATTCCGATTTCAATGTTTCGATGCTCTACGGCATGCTGCCGGCAGCGACGAGCGGCGATCCGTCAAAGCGCACACCGGCCGATAACATGACCGTCCGCAACGTGTTCGTCGTCGGGCCCGACAAGAAGATCAAGCTGATACTCGTCTATCCGATGTCGACCGGCCGCAACTTCGACGAAGTGCTGCGTGTGATCGATTCGCTGCAACTGACCGCGAAGCATCAGGTGTCGACACCCGCCAACTGGCAGCCCGGCGAGGATGTCATCATCTCGGGTGCCGTCTCCGACGAACAGGCAAAGTCGATCTATCCCGACGGATGGAAAGCCCCACGCCCGTATCTGCGGATCGTGCCCCAGCCACGGTCGTAAATGGACCTCGCATTTTCTGCCGAAGAGGAAGATTTTCGCGCAGAAGTGCGGAGTTTCATTGCGGCGCATCTGCCGGCGGCCGTTCGCAGTCATGTTCATCGCGACGACCTGCTCACGAAGGAGGATTATCTTTCGTGGCACCGCGAATTGTATCGCAAAGGCTGGATCGCACCGGGCTGGCCGAAGGAATATGGCGGCGCGGGCTGGAGCGTCACGCAGCGTTACATCTTCGATGACGAATGCGCGCGAGCCGAGACCCCGCCGCTGGTTCCATTCGGTCTCGCGATGGTCGGACCCGTCATCTACACATTCGGCAGCGTGGCGCAGAAAAATCGCTTCCTGCCGCGCATTCTTTCCGGCGAAGACTGGTGGTGCCAGGGCTATTCCGAACCGGGCGCGGGTTCGGATCTGGCGAGCTTGCGTATGCGTGCCGTTCGAAACGGCGATCATTACATCGTCAACGGCCAGAAGACGTGGACGACACTGGCGCAATATGCGGACTGGATTTTCTGTCTGGTGCGCACCGATTCCGGCGCGAAGCCGCAGGAAGGCATCAGCTTCCTGCTGATCGATATGAAATCGTCCGGCATCACCGTCAAGCCGATCATCGTGCTCGACGGCGTACGAGAAGTGAACGAGGTGTTTTTCGACGACGTCCGTGTGCCGGTTGAAAATTGCGTGGGCGAGGAGAACAGGGGGTGGACCTACGCGAAATTTCTTCTCGTCAATGAACGGTACAGCATCGCCGAGGTCGCACGCTCGAAAATGGCCATCGAACGTTTGCGCGAGATTGCTGCGGCACAATTCGTCGATGGGGCGCCGCTGATCGGGTCCGAGGCCTTTGCGCGGAAAATTGCGGAAGTTGAGATTGCGCTGACAGCGCTCGAATATACCGAATTGCGCATGCTGGCCGAGGAAGCGCGCGGACGTCCGCCCGGTGCCGAAAGTTCACTGCTCAAGATACGCGGCACGGAAATCCAGCAGCGCATAACCGAACTGACCCTCGAAGCCGTCGGCTACTTTGCCTGTCCGGATGCACGCGCTTTCGGTGCCAACGAAATACCGCTTGATCCCGCCGCGCTTCGCGCATCCGGCCGCTACTTCAACACACGCAAGGTCTCGATTTATGGCGGCTCGAACGAAATCCAGCGCAACATCATCGCCAAGGCCGTGCTCGGGCTCTGACGGATACCGGAAGAAGCACTGATGGATTTTTCCTACAGCGAAGAACAGGAGCTGCTGCGAAATTCGATCGGGCGCTATCTCGCTGATAATTATTCCTATGAAACGTCCCGCAACGTGTCGCGCAGCAAAACCGAATGGCGGCCGGAATGCTGGAAGCAGTTCGCGGAAATGGGCCTGCTCGGCGCGACCCTCCCGGAGGCCCATGGCGGCCTCGGGGGCAGTGCGGTCGAGACGATGATTATAATGGAGGCCTTTGGCCGCGCGCTGGTTCTCGAGCCCTATGTGCCGACGGTTATCATCGCGGGGGGCCTGGTGCGTCTCGCCGGAAGCGAACTGCAAAAAGACGAATGGCTGCCGAAGATCGCTGCCGGTGCGGTGCGCTTCGCTTTTGCCTTCGCCGAACCGCAAGGCCGTTACGATCTGGCCGATCTCACGACGGTTGCCAGGCGTCATACTGACAAATACCTATTGGACGGGCAGAAATCCGTGGTGATCGGCGCGCCTTATTCCGACTGGCTCATCGTCACTGCCCGTACATCGGGGGCACGCCGCGATGAAAAGGGCGTAAGCGTGTTTCTCGTCGACAGGCATGCTACGGGAATCTCCACGCGCGACTATCCGACCATGGACGGACTACGTGCTGCGGAAATTACCTTCGACAATGTCGAAGTCCCGGCAGAAAATATCCTCGGAATGCCCGACGGCGGCCTGCCGCTGATCGAACAGATAATCGACGAAGCGATTGCTGCGCATTGTGCGGAAGCACTGGGCGCGATGCGCGTGATGAACGAAGCAACAATAGAATATGCAAAAACGCGCAAGCAGTTCGGCGTGCCGATCGGCAAGTTCCAGGCACTGCAGCATCGCATGGTCGACATGTTCATCGCGGTCGAGGAATCCGCCTCGATGACGCTGATGGCGACGCTGAAGCTCGGCTCGGATTCCGTCGAGCGCAGGAAAGCCATTTCTGCTGCCAAGGTGCAGATGGGAAAAGCGGGACGCTTTGTCGGAGAGAACGCTGTGCAGATCCATGGCGGCATAGGCATGACTGACGAGCTCGCGCTCGGGCATTATTTCAAGCGGGTCACCATGCTTGATGCGCTCTATGGCAACGTCGACCATCATCTCCGGCGCTACGCTTCGCTTAGCCGCAGCGGGATTCACGCGGAGCCGCGGAGTTAGGCAGGGTCAACCGCGAAGCGCACAAAGAGCACAAACGGACACCAGGAAAAATGGCGCGCGTCGCGCGATCCATCTTTGTGCTCTTCGTGCTCTTTGTGGTAAAAAAGATCTACGGCTCTGCGTACAAGGGAATCCTGATACATGACTGGCTTGCTGTTCGAAAAATCGGGAATGGTCGTCACGCTGATGATCAACCGGCCCGAGTCGCGCAATCCACTTGGCGAAGAGGGTGACGGCGAGTGGTTCGCGGACGCGGTCACGCGCATCAATCATGATCGCGAAGTTCGCTGCGCGATCCTTACCGGCGCCGGCAACGCATTTTCCGCGGGCGGCAATCTCAAGGCGATGCGGGAACAAACCGGGCCGTTCGCGGGCCCCGGTGTGCTGATCCGCGAAGGCTATCGCAACGGGATCCATCGCATGGTGCGCGCGTTGTGGAGCCTCGAAGTTCCCTTGATCGCAGCGGTGAATGGTCCTGCGATCGGTCTCGGCAACGACGTGGCATGCCTCGCCGATCTGCGTATTGCCGCGGACAGCGCCATCTTCGGAGCGGGTTTCCTGAAAATGGGCCTGGTGCCCGGCGATGGCGGCGCCTGGATCCTGCCGCGGCTTATCGGTCAGGCGCGGGCAGCAGAACTGTTCTTTACGGGCGACACGATCGATGCGCCCACTGCGCGCGAATGGGGACTGGTTTCGAAAGTCGTTCCAGCTGCCGAGCTCGTGAAAGAGGCAGAAGCGTTCGCCGCGCGCATCTGCCGTCAGCCGCCCGATGTGCTGCGCATGACCAAGCGTCTGATGCGCGATGCAGAGCGGGTGGGCTTCGAAACACTGATGGAGATGTCGGCTGCATTCCAGGGTCTCGCGCATCTTACTGCAGATCACAAGGAAGCGGTCAACGCGTTCTTCGAGAAACGCGCGCCCGAATTCAAAGGCGAGTAATCAGCCCCGCGGTCCCGTCAGCCGGCCACAGGTTCCTGCGCACGCTCGAAGATTTTGGCGACCTGTTCTCCGCCATTGGCGTAATGTTTGGCACCACTGAAATCGCCGATGCGCGACCAGTGAGCTGCAACGTTATCGGCGGTCGCTTCATGGCCGAGATTGACGCCGTTCGTTTCGACCATTTGCGCGGCAGAAAACACGCCTGCTCCCGCTGCGAGAATCACGCCAATCGGCGCATCCTCGCTCGCAAGAAATACTACACCCGGCGTTACATATTCCGGCTTCAGCATCTCCAGCATTGTTGGCGGCATGATGTTGGCCGTCATACGCGTTCCCGCTACGGGGCAGATGGCATTGACGCGGATATTGTCCCTTGCGCCCTCGAGCTTCAGCGTGTGCATCAGGCCGACAAGCGCGAGCTTTGCGGCGCCGTAATTTGCCTGGCCGAAGTTCCCGTAAAGTCCTGTCGAGGAAGTTGTTACAACCACCCTGCCGTATTGACGATCACGCATATGCTGCCAGACAGCTTTTGCGCACATTACCGTGCCCATCACATGCACGTCCATGACGGCAGCGAAATCCTGGATTTCCATTTTGCCGAAACTCTTGTCGCGCAGGATGCCGGCGTTGGCGATCAGGACATCGATCCGCCCAAACGCATCGAGAGTCTGCGCAACGAGATGCGCAACGCCCGCATCGTCTGAAACCGACGCGCCATTGGCGATCGCTGTTCCGCCTGCCGCCTCGATCTCGGCGACCACATTCTGTGCCGCCTGCGATGAGCCGCCAGTTCCGTCCACGGCGCTTCCCAGATCGTTGACGACGACTTTCGCACCGCGACGCGCAAATTCGAGCGCATGGGCGCGACCCAAACCGCCGCCGGCCCCCGTGACGATTGCCACCCTGTCATCGAAACGAATGGTCATATCAGTCTCCCTCAAGCGGAATGGCGCCTGGCCGAGCGATGGCAGAGCGGTTCGATCCGGTCAAGCTGACCTCATCTCTGGAAGTCTGTCGTCCGAGCCGCTGCAGCACCGCATTCGCCGGTCGTTCGATCAGCCTGAACAACAGCGCACCCCAGGCGATAGCGGCAAGGACAAGAAGCGCAGGCTCGAGCCAGTGCCAGAGCGGCGCCCAGGATTCCCAGTTGCGCCCGAATACAATGTCGTTCGGCGCGGGATAAAGATGCAGCTGCGCATGCCGCAGCAACTGCAACAGCGGTATCTGCCCGATATAGATCGCATAGGACCACTCACCGAGCATCAGGGGAACCGGCGTCGCGAGCGCCTTGGCGAGTATTCCGCGATCGAACGCCAATACAAAGACAAGCGCGATCACGGCATACGCCGTGTAAATGTCGGACGGCTGGTGCGACCATCCGGTGTGGTAAAGCGCATAAAACAGGCAGCCCAGTACGACCAATTGCGCAAGCGTAAAGACGAGCTCGGACAGTTGCTCTGCACCGCGCGCCAACGCCACGCGATGTAACAAGGCAAATCCGGCACCGGTCGCGAAGGCCGCCATGCCGCGCCAAATGCCATCGTGATAGGTGAGATCGAGACCGGAGTGCGGGCGTGCGAGCATCGCCAGCCATACCGCGCCGCCGATGATAAGGAGTGCCGCCGTCTTCCAGCCGCCGCGCGACAGAACGAGATAGAGCGGAAATAAAAGGCAGAGAAGAAATTCGATGCTGACGAACCAGGCCGCGCCGTTCCAGGACAAATAGGGAAAGATATTCCACGCCTGGACCAGGAACAGATTGGCGATAAAGGTCGGCGTGCTCACGACCGGATGCCACGGCTCGTCATAGATCGAGAGATAACCGTCCCGCGCGGCGAACCAGCGCAAGATAATGACCATGCCGAGCATCAGCAGCAGCATTGCGAGATGGAGCGGATAGAGCCGTGCCAGCCGCGACTGGAGAAACCGCCCGTAGCCGCCCACGCTCCACATCTCGCCAAGGCGCGATGCGTAGACATACGTCAAGATGAACCCCGACAGCGCAAAGAAGAATTCAACCCATAGATAGCCGCGCGCCACGGGCAGATCGAACCACCACGCACCGCGATAGCCGTGGCCCTCGCAATAATGGAACAGGACCAGGATCAACGGCGGAAACGCCCTGGCCCCTTTCAGCGCGCGTATTTCCCGGGGTCTGGATGGCCTGGTCATGCGCGAATCATAGTACGACTTGAAGACTGCTTGGCAGCAAGGATGGGTCTTTTTTGCTGTACCACCTCCAGTCCCTGCTCGGAATCATTGCGATCCTCACGGTTGCCTGGGGCTTATCCGAGGACCGGCGCGCGTTTCCCTGGCGGACGGTGCTCGCCGGCCTGGGCCTGCAGATCGCATTGGCGCTCTTGCTTCTCAAAATAACGGCCGCGCGCGCTGCGCTGTTATCCCTGAACACGGTGGTCGAGGCATTATCGCAGGCCACGCGCGCGGGAACAGGCTTCGTCTTTGGCTATGTCGGTGGCGCAACGCCGCCCTTTGCAGTCAGCCAGCCCGCTGCCCTCACGAATTTCGCTTTTCAGATACTACCGCTGGTGATCGTGATCTCGGCACTTGCCGCATTGCTGTGGCACTGGCGAATCCTGCCGCTTCTGGTCAACGGTTTCGCCTGGGTCCTGCGGCGCACCATGGGCGTGGGCGGCGCCATCGGCCTCGGCGCCGCGGCTACGATCTTCCTGGGAATGATCGAAGCGCCGTTGCTCATCCGGCCCTATCTCGCGCGGCTCACGCGATCGGAATTGTTCATGCTGTTTTCCGTCGGTCTCGCGACGGTGGCGGGAACGGTGTTCGTGCTGTACGCCACGGTTCTCGCACATGCCCTGCCCGGCGCGCTCGGGCATATACTGATCGCGTCGATATTGTCCGTATTCGGCGCACTGATGATCGGCCGCATCATGATTCCGGGCGCGAGCGCAACACGGGCCGAAGCGGCGCCGCATTATGCCTACCGTTCCAGCATGGACGCCATCGCGAGGGGCACCGAGGACGGGCTCAAGCTCTGGCTCGGCATCGTTGCCATGTTGCTGGTAATCGTCGCGCTGGTAGCTCTCGTCGATATTCTGCTTGCACCGTTACCCCATGTCGCCGGCGCGCCGCTCAGTCTCGAACGAATCTTCGGCTGGATCTTTGCGCCGGTCGTCTGGCTGTACGGAATTCCATGGCATGAAACCGCCACCGCCGGCTCGCTGATGGGACAGAAGACCGTACTCAACGAGTTCGTTGCCTATCTGAAGCTTGCTTCCCTGCCTGCAGGAGCACTCGATCCGCGCGCGCGTCTCATCATGGTCTATGCCATGTGCGGATTCGCGAATTTCGGATCGGTCGGCATCCTGATCGCAGGCGTTTGCGGCCTGGTGCCGGAGCGTCGCGACGAGATTGCACCCCTCGCCATGCGCGCCCTGTTTTCCGGCACGATGGCCAGCGGCCTGACCGGGTGTATCATTGGGCTGTTGCCGATAACCTGAGTTGAATCGTACCTCTACTTCCGTACCAGGAAAGCCAAACACGCGAAGACAACCGCGCTCGATGCCGTGCGGGCCGTACTGTCAGTTTCGTCTTGACTGATCTGCCAGCAACGCTAGCATTGCTGGCATGGCTACCCTGACAATCCGCAATCTTCCGGAAGAGGTTCGCGACCGGCTGCGTCGCGCGGCGGCGGAACGTGGGCGATCCATGGAAGAAGAAGCAAGGCAGGCGCTGGCGGAGCGATACCGTAGTCAATTGACAGCCGAAGAAGTCTTACGACGTCTTTCGCAACTCAATCCGGACAAGAAAAAAGCCGGTCGAAGCAGAATAGCGGCAAGCGAGCTTCTGCTGGCAAGCAGACGTCTCGAATCGCTTGTCGAAAGCGACCTGATTTCGCGGAGGGAAAAGGCCGCCTGGGATCGGCGGCTCGATGAAGGAAACGTTTCGCTTGCCGACGTGGAGCAGTTCGCCGCGAAGAAATACCATTGGCCGTCAAAGAAGTAGTATTGGATTCCTCCGCGGCCGTGGCGTTGGCAAACGATGAAGCCGGCGCGAGGTCTCTCGTGCCGCATTACCTGGCAGGCGCTATCATGTCAGCCGTCAATCTGGCGGAATTCGTCCAGGTTCTCCGGCGTTTCGATCTCAATCCCGAACCCTACCTGCAAATATTTCGCGATGCGGGAATGCGAATCGTGCCGGCAGATGCAGAATTGGCAATCGCGGCCGGCGAACTCGAGCACGTCACCCGGCACATCGGTCTCTCGCTGGGCGATCGATTTTGCCTCGCTTTGGCTGTCGGCACAGGCCGCGCGGTTGTTACAACCGACCGTGTCTGGCAGACGATTGATCTCGGAGTTGAAGTGATTTTGGCGCGCGGCGGCGACTGACTTTGGCAATGGCCTCACTCGCTTCACTTCTTAGCGAAATCCGCGGCTGCCGGATTTGCGAGAAGCATTTGCCGCATGGCGTGCGGCCGGTGCTGCATGTCGGCGTTGCGCCCCGGCTCTTCATCGCCAGCCAGGCACCGGGAATGCGGGTGCACGAAACCGGGCTCTCGTTCAATGATCGTTCCGGCGACCGTTTGCGCGAGTGGATGGGCATCGACCGCGCGACGTTCTACGACGATTCACGCATTGCAATTGCTGCCATGTCGTTCTGCTTTCCCGGATACAATGCGCATGGTCACGATCTCCCGCCGCGGCCGGAATGCGCAAAGACATGGCGCACGCGATTGTTTGCAGCGCTTCCCGAGATGCCGCTTGTCCTTCTTGTTGGACGCCACGCCCAACTCTGGCATCTTGGCGCCCGTGCCAGGACCACGGTTACCGAAACAGTCGCGGCGTGGCGCGATTACGCGCCGCAACACATTCCTCTGCCGCATCCGTCGTGGCGCAATACCGGTTGGTTGAAGAAACATCCATGGTTCGAAAGCGAATTGCTGCCCTCTTTGCGCGCGCGCATCAAACAGGCGCTGTCGTCCTGATCTTCCTTGCGCTCGCGGCTTGCGCGCCGGAGCTCGCGCCGGAGGGGACTTCGGATAGCGGCGCCGCGATAATAGATAACAGCTTCGTCACACGCGACGGACTTCGCTTGCCGCTGCGCCGTTGGGAGGCACCGAAGCCACAAGCCATCGTCGTGGCGCTGCACGGCATGAGCGATTATTCCGAGGCGTTCGACCTGCCCGGACCCTGGTGGGCTTCACATGGGGTTTCGGTTTATGCCTATGATCAGCGTGGCTTCGGCGCGGCACCCGATCCGGGATTTTGGGCCGGCGAAACCGCAATGCGGCAGGACCTCGACGATTTCGTCGATGTGATGCACGCGAAGTACCCGCGAGTTCCCGTTTATGCGCTCGGCGAAAGCATGGGCGGTTCGGTCGTTCTTAAAGCCCTAGCGAGCGCCCATCCGCCGCATGTCGCCGGTGTCGTGCTGGTCGCGCCCGCAGTCTGGTCTCGCGAGGATATGCCGTTCGTCTACGGCACGGTCCTATGGATTACGGCGCACGTCGTCCCCGGCATGCACGTCTCCGGCGAAGGCCTGCATATTCTGGCGACCAACAATTTTCCCCTGCTGCGCAAGCTTTCCCGCGATCCGCTCTATCAGCATTCGGCCCGCGTCGACCAGGTTTACGGTCTCGTCAATCTGATGAGTGACGCGCGCGAGGCGCCGCAACACCTGAACGCACCACCCCCTATTTTATTTGTTTATGGCGGAGACGATCAGGTCATTCCGGCCAAACCGACCGAGGCGGTGCTTGCGGAACTCGGCTCGAAAGCGACCGCCATTCGCTACCCCGATGGTTATCATATGTTGTTGCGCGACCTGGAAGGTCCGGCCCGATGGGCCGATATCCTTGCCTGGATCGAGAAGACGGACAACGCGGAATCGCTTCGCTAACTCGCTCCGGCGCAACACCATCCTTCTCGGGCCGTTATCATTCCCGTAACAAACGGAGTGAGCAGCAATGCACGGCGATAAACACACGGATTCCGCACAGGCAAAGAAACCCCTTCTCGATCCCAACCAGCCGCGCGAAGACGTGGCCGAAACGGGGGGAGAGTATGCGGGCAAGCATCCGACCGAAAGCAATCCCGACATCGTCAAGCCTGGCACGGGCGGACAGGCAACGGGACAAACGACCCGGAGTTGAATGTTACCTCAGCTGTCATGGCCCCCGCGCTCGGGCCATGACAACCTGTCCTGGGAATAAGCCAGCGCCGATGCCCGAAGGAGAATTCGTCATGCCGAGGAAAGAAACAATCAGGAAAGCGAAGGCGGACAAGCGCGCCGGAAAATCGGCAAGCACACAGGCGGGCGAGTTCGTTCGCGAGGAGATCGAGCGGATCCGGCACGGCGAACACGGCGCAAGATCCGCGCGGCAGGCCATTGCAATCGGGCTTTCCGAAGCGAGACGCGCCGGTGTGGATCTTCCGCCACCGGGAAAAGGAAAAGCCGCGAAGAAAACGCGCAAAAGCGCACGCTACGCCTATGAAGAAGGACAGGGCCGCCGCAAGACCAAAAAGCGCCCACGCCTTGCCGCCGCGGTGAAGAAAGCGCTCCAGCGGGAACCGACGAGCACGGTCTCGCATGACGCCTTGTCGAAGCAGACCAGGCGCGCCGCGTCTCGCCGCTCCGCGGCGTCGCGCGCGTCGGCTGCAAAGAAAGCCGCGCAGACCAAGGGCGCCAAAGGCCGCTCCAGCGCGGCAAAGAAGGCCGCGCGCACCAGAGCGCGCAAGCGTTAGGGCGTTTCCCGGCGTCGGCGCGCGGTCTCGCGGAGGGTACTCGTCATTTGACGTGCGCCCCTATACACGAACGGCATGAATACGCACCGCTTTTGCGTCGCACCGATGATGGAGTGGACGGACCGGCATTGCCGGTACCTGCACCGCCTGCTGTCGGGACGCGCGCGGCTGTACACGGAGATGGTCACGGCGGAAGCCGTGATCCGCGGCGACCGGGAACGGCTCATTGGCTTCGACCCTTTCGAGCATCCGGTGGCGCTGCAACTGGGTGGCGCAGAACCCGCCCGTTTGGCACTCGCGGCGGGGATCGTGGAGGAATTCGGCTATGACGAGATCAACCTCAATGTCGGCTGCCCGTCGGACCGCGTGCAATCGGGACGCTTCGGCGCCTGCCTGATGCGCGAACCGGCACTTGTGGCCGATTGCCTTGGAGCAATGCGCGAAGCCGTTCGTATGCCGGTTACCGTGAAATGCCGTCTTGGCGTGGATGACCAGGATCCGGAAGAGAGTTTGCGCACATTTGTCGGCGCCTGCTCGGGAACCGGAGTAACGACCTTCATCGTTCATGCGCGCAAGGCGTGGCTAAAGGGTTTGTCGCCGCGCGAAAACCGCGACGTGCCGCCACTGGATTATACACTCGTCTATCGCCTCAAGCAGGAATATCCCCGACTGCAAATCGTGATCAATGGCGGTGTCGCGAACCTTGACGAGACGGAACGTCATTTGCTGCACGTCGATGGCGTGATGATGGGACGCGCCGCCTATCACACGCCTGCCCTGCTTGCAGGGGTGGACGCACGGTTGTTTCATGGCTCGGATCGCTGTGTCGACAATGCCGTTCATGACTATCTCGATTATACCGGGCGAAAGCTGTCGGCCGGACTGCCGCTCCACGCGATGACGCGCCATATGCTGGGTCTGTTCAATGGCCGCCCCGGCGCACGCCTGTTCCGCCGTCATCTTGCCGAAAACGGCACCCGGCCGGGTGCGGGCGTCGATACGCTGCGGGCGGCGCTTGCGCATCTGGCGCCGGCGGCACACGTTTCCATCCCGCCATTGCACGCCGCCGCCTGAACCGTGGACATATTACACGCAATTCCTCCGGGTGATCTCGGCGTTCTGGCGCTCGGCCTTGTCATCGCGGGCGTAATCGGCGGCCTCGTCGCCGGCGTGCTCGGCATCGGCGGCGGCATCATCATGGTGCCGGTGCTTTATCATGTGCTGGCGACGCTGGGCCTCGACGAAAGCATTCGCATGCATGTGGCAGTGGGCACATCGCTTGCCGCGGCCATTCCCGCGGTGCTTGCGCGCTTGCACGGATCGGAACGCGATGTCGACTGGCTTGCGCTTCGCAATAATTTTATCCCGTTGATCGTGGGTATTGCCGCGGGCAGTACATTGCTGGCGCTCGCGAACGGCCGCCTGTTGGCCGTGATTTTTGCGGCTGTCGCGGCGCTGGTCGTAGTTGAGCTCGCGCTCGACGGCCGCGCGGACCGGTGGCTCGCCATTGCAGTGCCCCGGCCAGCGAAAATGGTCGTCGCCGCAGTGACCGGTTTTGCGGCAACCATCACGGGAATAGGAGGGACGACACTCTCGCGGCCTGTGCTTCGCGCCCAAGGATTCACCCCTGCCCGCGCGGGCGCAACATCATCACTCTTCGGTCTCGCAGTGGCCATTCCGGCGGCCATCAGCGCCGTGCTCGCGGGCTGGCACGGGCGATCCCTCCCCCCGGTGTCGCTTGGCTATGTAAATCTTCTTGCGTTCGCACTCATCGCACCGGTCCTTCTTTTGCTGGAACCGGCGGGTGCCATGCTGGCGCATATTATCGATCTGAAAAGATTGCGGCTCCTCTTCGCGATCCTCATCGCCGTCATCACGGCGCGCATGCTCTGGGATGCGCTGGCCTGACGCCTGTTCGCAGATACCCGGGCAATCAGATCTTCTGATCGTATTCGCCGACTTCGGGATGATTGGCGAGACGCGTGTCGAGGTCGTTGAATATCGCCCGCATATTGGCTTCGGACGCAGGGCTTTCGACGACCACCACGAGCGATGGCTTGTTGGATGAGGCCCGTACCAGACCCCAGGTGCCGTCTTCAAGCACCACGCGAACGCCATTGACGGTAATGATATCCGCGATGTCCTGCCCGAGCAGCTTTTCGCCGCGTGATTTCAGATCCTGATATTCCTTCGTCAGCGCATCCACCACTGTGTATTTGCTCTCGTCGGGGCAGTAGGGCGCCATGGTCGGCGAACCCCAGGTGTGCGGCAGGCCGGCAACCAGTTCGGACATCTTCTTCCCGCCGGCGCGATCGAGCATTTCGAGCACGGCAATGGCAGCGACGATGCCGTCGTCATAACCACGGCCAATGGGCGGATTGAAGAAATAATGACCGCTCTTCTCGAAACCTGCGAGCGCGTTGAGTTCCGCCGTGCGCCGCTTGATGTAGGAATGGCCGGTCTTCCAGTAATCGGTGACCACGCCACGCGCCTTCAGCACAGGATCGGTCTGGAACAAACCTGTCGATTTCACGTCGACGACAAACCTGGCATTGGGATCGCGCTCCGAAAGATCGCGTGCCAGGAGTACGCCTACCTTATCGGCAAAAATTTCCTCCCCTTTGTCGTCGACCACGCCGCACCGGTCGCCGTCGCCGTCGAAGCCGATACAGATATCCGCATTATGGGCGCGGACGGCATCCGCCATCGCATGCAGCATCTGCATGTCTTCGGTATTCGGGTTGTAGTTCGGGAACGTGAAATCGAGCCCGCAATCGACCTCGATCACCTCCGCGCCAATGCGGCGTATGGCTTCCGGTCCGAAGGCGCCCGCCGTGCCGTTGCCGCAGGCGACCGCGACGCGCATCGGCCGCGAGAGCCTGTGGCCCCGGGTGACCGCGTCGATGTAACGTTCGCGAATGTCATGCACCCGGGAAAAGGCGCCACCCGGCCGCGTGACGCTCTTGCCGCCGAGCACGATTTCCTTCAGCCGCAACATTTCATCCGGACCGAAAGTGAGAGGGCGCTGTGCGCCCATCTTCACGCCCGTCCAGCCATTTTCATTGTGGCTGGCCGTCACCATGGCGACGCAGGGCGCATCGAGCGCGAATTGTGCGAAATAGCAGATGGGTGTCGTCACCATGCCGATGTCGATCACTTCACAGCCGGCGCGCATCAGACCGATTGTGAGCGCCTGTTTGATCGACAGCGAGTAAGAGCGAAAATCGTGACCGACCGCCACTCTGGGAATCGCGCCGCGTTCCTGGAAATAGGTTCCGAGCCCCAGGCCCAGCGCCTCGACGCCGAGCAGGTTGATCTCTTTCCCGAACAGCCAGCGCGCATCATATTCGCGAAAGCCATTGGGCGTGACCAGCGGCTCGGTTTCATACGCATAGGTGTTGGGTTTCAGATCGGAACGCGGAAGGATCGTCATGCTCATTCCCGGCGGCGGTGGCGCTGTCTTGAACGGCAAAGGCCATCCAAGGTCAAGGCGCCGGCGCCGCCCTGTCTGCAGCCGTCATAACTCCGCGCGAATTCCCGCCCACGCACCAAAGGGCTGGGCCGGGACGATAAAGCGCGGATTGGTGAATTGGGGAAACGCGCCGTCACCCGTGGGATCGCCGTAAAGCCCGAACGTGGCATAACGGTTGTCGAGGATGTTTTCGCCTTCGACATATAGATGTAATCCCTTGCGGATCTCGTATTCGACTTGGGCGTTCATGACGACATAGCCGGGCAAAGGCGACTGCAGGTTTGCTTCATCCCCACGCAGATATTGTGACGACTCCACGATCGCACCGAGAGAAACATGCAGGCCGCAAAGGGGCGTGCAACCCAGATCGAATTTGGCGGTAGACCGTGGAATTCCAGGCATACGATCGCCAGACTGGACGAAAATATTGCCATTGGCGTCCGCCACCGGATTGTCCGCGCTCAGATCGGTGAAGGCAGATTGGAACGTGGCATTGACAAACCCGTAGCTGGCGCGGAAATCGAATATGTTCCAGCGCGCATCGGCACTCAGTTCGGCGCCGATGCGTTGCGTCGCGCCAATATTCGCAAAAAAGCCAGAGCCTATGAACGGTCCTGAACTCTCGAAAATAATGTCATTATCATTCCGCGTGACATAATCGTCCAACGACCAGTCGAACGATACGGCGCCCGACGCGCCCGTTCCTTTGACGCCGCCTTCGACGGTGCGTGCCACGACCTGCTTCAATCCCGGATCCGAAATGAAACTCAGCGGAAACAGACAGGGCTGGGACGGATCGGCGCAACTCAATTCCGCGGCTGTCGGCGTGCGGTTCGATTGCTCGAACTCGACGTAAAACCGGGCCGCATCGGACGGGCTCCACACAAGTTCGACTTCGGGATTGATTCCGGAATAATCATGATCGCCCGTCAGCGCGGTGCCATAGCGATCGGTGAGATCGATGCTGTCGAAGTGGAAACGACCCGACACGGACAGCGACAGTTCCGATGTCAGCGCGAGCGTATCCTGCGCGTAGAGTCCCTCGTCGACATTCACCGAACGCAGCCGGATATTGAACTCCTCCCCCCCAGATAGATGCCAATGGGATCGGTGGTCGTTCCACCTTTCTGAAAGGTCAGATTTCCAAGAAGTGTGGCTGAGCCAAAACCGGTCGATGCGTAGTCAAATGTATCACCGACTGCAAATCTGTTGTCATGGCCGAACAAAGATTCCGTTCCGTCGATCTCCGCCGAACCGCCGAGGGCGGTCGTGGTAACGATCTCCACGCCATCGGTTCCGTCACCCCCGACACTGGAAGGAATTTGCTCGCCTTGAATTGTTCTAACCGGGTCGCCGTCATCGTCGCACAGAATTGCGGGGTTGGAATCGCAGGCGTCAAAATCGGACGCTTCGCCATTGGCGGTGGCGATATGCGTGGAACGCAGATAAAGCGAACCGCGCAGATCAAATCCGTTATCGAGTTCCGTTTCGCCACGCCCCTGCAACAGCAGATCGCGATTGCGGGCCGTATCCGGTATCGCGAATGCGGCGATGGCTTCGTCCTGCACCGGGACCGCGCCATTCTCGTTCAACGAATCCGCGGCGAGGCTGAGTGATATGCCGGCGCTGGCGTGCGGCGCCTTCAGGGCGAAATCACCGTAGGCCTGATAGGTCTGGGATTCCGAACTCCGCCGCCAGCCCGAATCATTCGTCACAGAGGCGCCGAGATAATAAGCTTCGTTTCCCAGCTGGTCAGCCGTCTCGGCTACGAGGCGGCCGCGGCCGAACGAGCCGCCGGACAGATCGAACTGCACGCCGGGCGGCGCATCGAAACCGGTCTTCATGTTTACGGCGATAGCGCCCCCGAGAGCATTGAGCCCGAAAACGGGATCGGAGCCCGGTATTACATCAATGCGGTTGATGGCGAAGGTTGGCATTATGTCCCAGAGCACCGTATCGCCGAAGCGCTGATTGATCCGGGTTCCCCCCTGGTAAACGGCGAGCCACTCCGCCGTGCCGAGCACAGGCGAGGCATCGAAGCCCCGGAAATACATATCTTCCTGAAACGGGTTGGACTCCGTATCGGAAAGAAAGACCGATGGAATATTCATGTTCAGCAAGTCAGCTGCAGTCATCGCGTGTGCAGCCGACGAGTCGTCCAGCGAAATGGTCTGCACGTCCGCCACCGCAGTACCGAGGACGAGCACATTCTCAACTTGCACATTATCGGCCATGGCGGCAGCCGAAAGACTGAAAAGAAGTGTTATGCCTCCCAGCGATGTCCCGACCAGGGGCCGACAATTACATGGTCCGTACCATGAACTCCGCGCCGGCTCGCCGAATACAAAATTCATCTGTCCCCCCGAGGAAATCAACCCTGTTCTGTTATCCTGGAATTGTCGGCTCGACGCGCCTGCAATTCCATCAATATCCGTCTCCGCTCTCCATCCCTCATCATTCCCCAGCGCGCGATCTCATCCAGCGAACGCGCACAACCTCTGCACAGACCGTTCACGGGATCGATCTCGCAAACCTTGATGCAAGGCGTTTCAATGGACTGCATGCACTTTCGGTGATGTCTGCCGAAATCCGGGCCGGATTCCGGTGTGGTAGAACACGATACGGCCATCATAGTATGATCGCGTTCCGGTGCAAGGATCGAGCGGATTCGACAAAGAGACTGCGCTTGCGGGAGTAACCCGGAAGGACAGCCTTATTTCCGCACGGTGCAATTAATTCGCCATCGGCGGCCTTGCACAGCATGGCCAATGTCGATCAGTTGACCACCGCAAGAATTGCCTGCCTTTTGCCCGGCGGGCGGATATCTTGACAGACTTGGCCCCACCCATTTTCGATCGCAAGCCGGACCAGCCCAAACGGCCGGTAAACGTACTTGCGCCGTCTGCGCGCAAGGCACTTCGGGATGTGTACGGCTTGCATCCTGCCCGGTGGATGTAACAGATAATTCATTATTGCACCAAACGAGCGGTGCGAGCCTCTTAACTGCCGCTTAAGGCGGTCGCCCTATTTTGATCGTGCAATAATGGGCATATCGCAATGGCAAAGGCGCAGTTTCACAAGAACCAGCGCGTCTATGTGAAGCCGGTGGGCACCTGGGCGCTGATCGAACGTGTCGTGCCGCACTGGGCGAAGGGCATCGATGAGCCACTGCGCATCTACTACGATGTCGGCCTTGGGCGCGAATTCGCCGCCGACGAATTGCAGGCGGAGCAGCCCGCCACGGACGCGCAGCACCACGAAGCCGAGCAATGGCGCATCATGCGCGCCCGCAACAAATGGCAGCAGCCGGAAGATTGCGTGCGCCATCCCATACCCGGCACTTATCCCATCATCCTGACCGGACAGGCTGAATGGGGCGGCTGGCGTGTGCCCGGCGCGGAATATGACCTTGATCCCTACCGTGTCGAACGCCAGGCCCGGCTGATCGCCCATGCGCCGCGGCTCGAATCCCTCGCCCGCGAACTGGTCGACTGGGCCCGCAAATCCGGCGAGGAAATGCCCGCGGCATTGGCCAGGCTCGCCCGCGACGCTCAGGACGTTGTCACCGAAGTCGAGCAAAACAACGCCTGATCCGGCGTCCCCGGTTCCGTTCGCCGCAGAATTCCCCTAAGACGGCCCGGATTTTCCGCCGAGGACCGTCATGCGCACCGAAGAGCCGCGCTCTGTTCGCCTGAAAGATTACCGCCCCTTCGAATATCGCGTGCGCGAGATCGCACTCGATTTCGTGCTCGATCCGGATGCGACACGTGTGACCGCGCGGACGCAAATGGAACGCGCCGATGGAACCGATGGGCCGCTGGTGCTCGACGGCGAAGAACTCAAGCTTGTGTCGGTGGCGATCGACGGCCGGGCTCTTGCCGCAGGCGAGTATCAGGTTGGGCTTGAAACGCTGACGATCCATAGCCCGCCGGCGCATTTCACGCTTGAAATCACCACTGAGATCGCGCCGGGGCAGAATACGTCCCTCGAAGGGCTTTATCTCGCCAAGGGCATTTTCTGTACGCAATGCGAGGCGGAAGGCTTTCGCCGCATTACTTACTTCCCCGACCGGCCCGACGTTTTGTCCGTCTACACCACGCGTGTCGAAGCACCCGGGGCCGAGCTGCCGGTGCTCCTTTCGAATGGCAATCCGGTGGAGCGGGGCGAGCTGCCCGGTGGCCGGCTTTTCGTCGTGTGGCACGACCCTTTCCCGAAGCCCTGTTATCTCTTCGCGCTGGTCGCTGGCGATCTCGGCCATATCGAAGACGAATTCGTCACCATGTCGGGCCGGCGTGTGCAGCTGCGCATCTATGTGGAACACGGCAACGAAGATCGCGCGCGCTATGCGATGGACTCGCTCAAGCGGGCCATGCGCTGGGACGAACAAACATACGGCCGCGAATACGATCTCGACATCTTCATGATCGTTGCGGTTTCGGCGTTCAATTTCGGCGCGATGGAGAACAAGGGACTCAACATCTTCAACGACAAGGTGTTGCTGGCGAGCCCGGAAACAGCCACGGACGATGATTACGCCCGCATCGAAAGCGTGGTTGCCCATGAATACTTCCACAACTGGACCGGCAATCGGATCACCTGCCGCGACTGGTTTCAGCTGTCGCTCAAGGAAGGCCTGACGGTTTTCCGCGACCAGAATTTCTCCGCCGATATGCGTTCGGCCGCGGTCCAGCGCATTCAGGACGTACGCATGTTGCGCCTGCGGCAGTTTCAGGAAGACGCGGGCCCTCTCGCCCATCCCGTGCAGCCGCAGTCTTATATTACGATCGACAATTTCTACACCGGCACGGTCTACGAGAAAGGTTCCGAAGTCATCGGCATGCTGCGCACACTGGTCGGCGACGAAGGTTACCGCAAGGCGACAGATCTCTATTTCGAACGCCATGACGGCCACGCGGCGACGGTCGAAGACTGGGTGAAATGTTTCGAGGATTCGTCGGGACGCGATCTGACCCAGTTCCGGCTCTGGTATGCGCAATCGGGCACGCCGGAAATCGAAGCCGCGGGAGAATACGACGCGGAACGGAAATCATTTGCTCTGACGCTGAAGCAGCATCTGGGGCCGACGCCGGGCCAGCCGCACAAGAAACCGATGCATATTCCCATCCGGCTTGGAATGCTGGGGGCGAGCGGCCGCACAATGCCGCTGACGCTCGAAGGCGAGAACGCGATCGGCCCGGAAGAGCGCGTGCTCGAACTCACCGGGGCCGAGCAGAGATTTGTGTTCGTCGATGTTCCGGAGCGGCCTTTGCTGTCGCTCGGTCGCCGCTTCTCCGCGCCGGCTGTCTTCAGGACTTCGCTGGGCCGGAAGGATTTTGCCTCGCTGATGGCGCGCGACCCGGACGGCTTCAATCGCTGGGAAGCGGGGCAAAATCTGGCGTGCGACGTGTTGCTCGAAATGGCGAAAGCAGCGTCGGCCGGCAAAACCATGGCGCCCGATCCCGTTCTGCTCGATGCCGTTGGCGAAGTGCTGGCCCGCGCCAACGAAGATCGCGCCTTTGCAGCACAGATGCTCGTACCGCCTCTTGAGACCGAGCTCGCGCTGGTCATGCAGCCTGCAGATCCCGAGACTTTGTTTGCAGCGCGCACCGCGTTTCTTCGCACGGTGGCGCGGGCCCATCGCGGTGCGCTCGTCAATTTGTATGATTCGCTGCGCGACGAGGGGCCGTATCTCCCTGACGCCGGGCCCGCCGGCCGGCGTGCCCTGCGCAATGTCTGTTTGCGCTACCTTACTTCCGCTGACGACGCCGAAGCGGCGGAGCGCGCCGAAGCGCATTATCGCGCCGCCTCGAATATGAGCGACATGATTGCGGGGCTCGTCCAGCTCACCCGGATCGATTCACCGCTTCGCGACTCGGCCTTCGCACATTTCCATGACCGTTTCCGCAACGACGCGCTCGTTCTCGACAAGTGGCTCGCGCTGCAGGCCTCTTCTCCGCTTCCCGGAACAGCGAATGGCGTGCGCGCGCTGATGCATCACCCCTTCTTCGATATCAAGAATCCCAATCGCGTGCGCTCGCTCGTCGGTGCGTTCGCGGGAAATCATCTGCGTTTCCACGCCGCCGACGGCGAAGGCTACCGGCTGGTCGGCGAAGCGCTGCGCACCCTCGACGGCATCAACGCCCAGGTCGCAGCCCGCATGGCAGGAGCCTTCGAAAACTGGCGGCGCTACGACAGAAGCCGGCAGACGCTGATGCGGGCCGAACTCGAAGCCATGCTGGCCATGCCGAACCGTTCCTCCAACACCTTCGAGGTCGCGACCAAGATGCTGGGCTGAGTTCGGCCCGCGCGCAGCTAATTCCGACCCGGCAGTCGCTCGATCAGCCAGAGATACGCGATCAGGGTGGGAACGATCGTCAGAACCATCCCGTAGGCGCGGGCGACCGGATAGATGAGATAGCCGGCGAAGAAAGTAATGCGGCCGACGAGAAACAGGACTGCCATCACCGAAATCACGAACAGCAGATGATGCGGCAGCCTGATCGCCAGCCCGGCCCAGGCGATGGCGGCGAGCAGAACCTGTTCGACCGTGTTCTGGTTGTAACGCAGATTGATCTCGAGTGCCGGGCTTGCGGGCGTCCGCGTGCCGTCGATGGCGTCGCGGTAGAATCCGCGGCGCGCGGCCCCTACGACGCCCAGCAACAGTGAAATTCCGGGCAGCAGCAGCCAGATGAACATATAGGCCAGACGCGACTGCGTATCGTCCGACACCGGTCCCAATCGCGAGAAGGTCTCGCGGAAATGCCAGACCAGCGCCAGCGTGACGAACGCCGCCGCGGCGCCCGCGAACCCGAACAGCTGCTTGCGAAACACTGTGCCCGCTCCGTTTCTGCGGCCGCGATGATAGCCACGATCGGCGAATTGTCATCGCCTCGCGCGCATGCTGGATTGCGCTTGCAAACAGGTTACCGCAGCGGAGCCGCGTGCCATGTCCGACAAGCCCATCGCCGAACGTCTGCAGGTCAGGAACGGGCGCATGCTGGCAATCATGGGCGCGCCGCCCGATGTCGACCGCTCCATCGGCACCGTGCGCGCAAAACCGGCGCAGGCCGATGTGCTGCTCGCTTTTGCAAAGAACAACGCCGAACTGAACAAACGGATACCGCAGCTGCTCGGCGCGCCCGCGACAGCGATCTTATGGCTCGCCTATCCGAAGCTGACTTCGAGCCTCGCCGGCAATCTCAATCGCGAAGCGGTGCGCAAATGCGCCGCCGCACAGGGACTCGATACGGTGAGCCAGATCGCGATCGACGAGGACTGGTCGGCGATGCGACTGAAACGCGTAGCCTGACCGATAACAGCGATTTTATCCGCTCCGGCCGCCTTATCGCTCTCCGACGCCGGGACACTGTCTTCAGCTGTCTGGCCATTAACGGTCGCCCGTTGATTGGCCGGGATCGGCGACAACTTTGGAAATATGAAGCGAGGAGCTATCCCTGGGACATGTCTCTTCCATCGGAGTTGTACACGGAAAGTGACTTGGCGCGAATGCGGCTCGGGCTTGGGCCGAAGGGTTCTGATGGCCTTACTATGGAATTGCATCGCCCCACTGCTCCGATTCCGATGAACTCGTTCCGATGACGGCAACAGAGCATCGCTTTGGACCCAACTACCTGGCAAGCCATCCATGGCTGAGCACAAAGAAAATGAATCAAACAGACGAAGATGAAACTTATGAAGACGATGAGGAAACTCTCACCCCTGCGCGCAAGCGGGGACCCGGCGCGCACGACCTTTCGAATAGTTCACGGTGCCGGGTTCCCCCTTCGCGGGAATGACAATAAGGGAGTGCCTGCACAAAGCGGGAGTCATCACCCGCTTCCCATCACGAACTGGTTGCCGTCCGGGTCCTTGAAGATCGCATAGGTGCCCCAGGGCTGTTTCGTGGGCGGCGTGGCAAACTCGACGCCCTTCTCCGTCAGTTGGCGATATGTCGCCTCGACATCGTCGCAGAGGAACGAGCCGTTGAAGAAACTGCCGATGCGGTCCTCATGGCCCTCCGGCGTGAACAGGACGATGCCTGTCGGGCTGTTGCCGATCGACAATTCGATCCACCGCTGCGCGCCCATGGGCTGGTCGGTCCGGACGCGGAAACCCATCTGCTCGGTCCAGAATTTCACCGCCCGCTCCTGGTCCCGCGTCGGGATGCCGGCAAATTTCAAGCCTTTGATCATGTTTGTGCTCCTCGCCCCGTTGCATCGGCGCGGTAAATTCTGCATGCGGTCCGGGCTTCGGCAAGCCGTCCATTCCCTGCTATAGTAACGGTTGCATGCCCCGGTTCGGCCTTGACACGTATGTTGTCGACGTCCTGATGCGCGATCTGGTCAGTCACGACCGGATGCCGAGCGCGTTTCTTGTTTATTTGTGGCTGTGGCGGCAGACAAAGGGGGCGCGGCGCAGCAGTTTCGGCGCCAGCCTGCAGACCATCGCCACCGAAACCGGCCTGTCGAAATCCTCCGTGCAGAACGCGGTGCGCCTGCTTTCGGCGCGCAGGCTGATCGGCGTCAATCGCCGCGGCTTTACGGAAGCGCCGGTCTACCAGGTGTTCGAACCCTGGATGAAATAGATCGCCGGAAAGATGATGACTGCATCCGGAGGCAGGCCCGTTCAGCGTTCATCGCTTCCGGCCGCCGAGGACCAAACAGGAGTGCGGCGCGCTGTCGGCGAAGCATTGTCCGCTGAAGACCGCGCGCAGATAACTTCGGGGCGCGTCCGCTACCACGATGGATGCCGCCATCAGCAACAATGCGAATATGATCACCCATTCGCCCTTCGACATCCGACCTCCTTGCGGCCTTCTGCGGCCTATGGATCAGTTCTTTCCGGGCGGGCCGGAACGCGACGTAAACCAGGCCCTGCGCCCGATTTGACTGGCAGGGAAACAGGCGGCGTCACCCATTCTGCGACTAAGACTGAATCGCGACCTCCGCCGGGTTTGTTGCGGCTGTATAAGAAATGGCCGCCGATCAAACAAACCACTCCTCGTATGTGCCGGGTTCCAACACCGCGGAACCAGATTTGCTGCGGCCTGACGACGCGGGCAGAGTAAGCAGCAGCTACCATGGCCGACGATTCTCGGGAACCATCCTCCCCGCTGCGCCGTCTATTGGTGATGACTTTCCGCGAGCGGCCCAAATTCCTTGTGGATAAATGCTACGAGCCGGCAGGCATCCGGCCCTGCGCCATCGGCCGTCGCCGTTTTCATGTTGTGTTCATCGGAACGCGGCATGATATCGGGACGGGCTGTTTGATGGCCAATGCAAATGAAAATCCGGCGAACCGCCCCCACGTAAGCATGGCTGCCGATAATAACATGGCCCCGGCCGGCATGCAGACACGGAGTTACGACGCGTGACAGTACGCGGGATCGAACCGGCCGACGACCTGTTCGCGGCCATGAAGAACGAACTGGCTGCCGCCGGCCTGCCGACGGATGATTTGCTCGAAGGCGATGCGCGCTACTTCGCGCTCGAGTCGTTCGGCTTCGGCGGCTACGTGCCGTTCGGCGAGCATGCGTTGCTCCGCTCGATCGTGGTGCCTCCGGGCTCGCGCGGAAGCGGGCATGGGACAGCCATACTTCAGGCGCTTCTCGCCGAAGCGCGCGCGGCGCGATGCCGCGAAGCGTGGCTGCTGACGAGTGACGCCGCGGAGTTTTTCGTTCGCCACGGTTTCGACAGTGTGCCGCGCGAACAGGCGCCGACCGCCGTCGCCGGCACGAGCCTGTTCCGCGACCTGTGTTCGCCATCGGCAGTACTCATGTGCCAGCGCCTCGCCGCATAACGCGCTGCCGCTCCCGGCCGCGCTCTTGGTTATCGGCGCGGTTTGACAAGTAATTAGCCGGCGAACGGAAAGAAGCGGCGGAATCCCGCCGCGGAGTCGAACGGACCGGGGCGTGCCGAGCCGGAGCTTCCGCCGCGACAGAGAACGATGGACGGCAGGTTCGGTTGCAGAGGCGCTGCCCGATCAGCTGCTGTCAGCCGCCTTGCGCGCGCCGGCACATAATTCGCGCAACTGCTTTTGCAACGACGGCCCCGACAATTGGGAAATGTCGTAGCCCTCGGATCGTAACTGGGAACGGATTTCGGAAACGCTCAGGTAGCGGCCGCTATGCGCCAGGGCGAAAGCACGCTCCAGGGTGGTGGGTCGGGACATACGCTTTATATAGGCACGATCGCGCCGAGCACCATCCAAAAGCAGCTGCAATCCGAACCAATGACGCGCGCCGCCAGGGCGTGAACCATCCGCATGTCCGGATCCACCAGCGAGCGCAATCATCGTGGCGCGATAACGGGCGGCAGTCCATGCCGGACAGCGGATGCCACCGGCGGGCCGATGACATATCGGGACTCGACTCCTCCAGTTTTTGTTCCTATTCTGTTCTCATAAGGAGAACGCGCATGTACACCGTCTTTTCCGATGTCCACGAACTTTATCCTGCTGCCCGGGGCATGAGACTGATCGAGGCCTGGACGCTGACGATGGCGCTGGCGGGCTGCGATTACGCCTTCGAACGCGACGGCGGCGGCATCATGCGCCTGCTGCTCTGGAACAATGCCGAAGCAGCCATGGAGGGGATGACGGAGCCGATGAACGATGGGCGCGACTGGTCGACCTACCATTCGAATTTCCCCGACAATGCGCTTGCCCGGGCCGCCATCATGCGCTGTTTCGTCGGCAGGGAATTGCGTGGCGTCTGCCTGCTGACCGATGAACGGTACCGGGCCGAGGAAGTACGCGTCGCGAAGCTCGAGGAGGAATTCACACCGTCTTTGCAGGGGCATTGAGTGCCGCCGCAGGGCGCCTCAGGTGCCGCCGATGCTTTTCCAGTCGGCGTCGCTGTCTTCGACCACCACGGTGACGTAGCAATAGCCAAGCCGGTAGTGGAACAAACGGCTGCGCACGCGGCCCGACAGGGGAACGTTGCGCATGCCGGGATTATCGCCCGGGATGCAGACGTGATCGCCGATATTGGGAATGAGAGCGAACTGCTCCTCGTCCACTTCCAGATCGATCTTGTAGGAATTATCGGTCGGGGTATCTGCCCCCTTGGCCAGATACTTGAAATCGATGCCGTACTTCATGGAATGCCTCTGGGCTAAAGCGGCCTGTATGGTTGCAGTTTCGCGCTGCCGTTGGAAGAAGAAATCGGCCGCCCCGCCCGGTTGAAGTTCCCGCCGATATCGACAGCGAATCCGCTTGGCCCATAATGCCGATTCGCGAATCAGCAGAGGCTTCGCCGGTTCATCATGGCGCAAGTGCATGCCGCCGCCGGTCCCGCCGCAACGCCCATGTTCCTGCGCCGGCTGCGCAGTGCGGGCTGGAATGTGCGCGCGACGGTGATCGTCTGCGTCGTCCTCATTTGCGGCAGCTTCGCCTGCGCCGCGGTGATCCAGATGCAGCGCGACCGGACCCACGCGCTGACCCAGGCCACAAGCTTCACTGCAAGACGCGCAGAGGAGATGGCAACTGATCTGGGTGCCGTGCTGGACCGCTATGCCTCCGTCGGCGCGGCTTTCGCCTCGGCGCGCGGCAGCGCCGAAACTTCGGCAGCGCTGGCTCAGGCGGGAGGGGCGTCGCTCAGGAATATCGTGATGCTCGACGCAAACGGAAAGCCCGTCTCCGAGATGCTGGGCTCGCCCGCAGGTGTCCTGCCGCTTTCCCGCGAGGTGCTCGCGCAAGCCAGGCATGGCCGGGCAGCGTTCGCCGCGCGAGACGGCAGCAGCCTCGTGCTGCTGTTCGCGGCCGGCGGGCGCCTTGTGCTGGTGCAGGCCGATCCTTTCGCCCTGCTCGATTCCGCCGGGATGAAAGATTCGCTGCTCGCCACGACTTCGGGGCGGCTTGTGGCGCGCGGCACGAATTGGAGCGAAGCGCCCGGGGCGGCGGAATTGGCAACGGAGAAGACCGGGGCGGCTTCACGTATTGTTGAACTGGCCGGCGGTGCGCGGCTTGTATCGCTGCAGAGGATTGCCGGCTGGCCTCTCGTCGCGGGCTCGAGCGTTCCCGTCACCGAAACGCTGCACGCCTGGTACGGGAATTTTCCGCTTTATCTGTTCTTCATTCTGGGGCCTGCCCTTTCCGGCGCCGCGCTCGCCGTATTGTTTGTCGGCGTATTTGAACGCCAGGCGCGAGCCGCGGCCGCGATCAAGGCCTTGCGCGCGGTGCACCCCGGCGAAGCGCGGCTCCTCGTGCGCCTCGCGGATGCCGAACGGCGCGCCGCGGAAGCCGAACGTGCCAAAGGCCGTTTCATCGGCCAGGTCGGCCACGAATTGCGCACGCCGCTCAACGCGATTATCGGCTTTTCGGAAATCATCGAAGGCGGCGTCTTCGGAGGCGCCGGCCATCCCAAATATATCGAATATTCCCACGACATCGGCATCGCTGCGCGCGAACTGCACGCCAAGATCGGTTCCGTGCTGGAGTATGCGGCGCTGGATAATGCGGATGAGTTCGCGGCGGCGGCTACGCTTGTTGCCGATGCGGCGAAAATATTGCGCGCGCAGATCGGGCAGCGCGCGACGCTGGCGCGTACGCGCGGCCTGAAACTCGTCGTATCACTTCCCGATGAAGCGCCGGTGCGCGCGGACGCACACGTACTTACGCGCATTGCCGCCCATCTGCTCGACAACGCATTCGCCTACACGCCGAGAGGCGGAACGGTGCGGGTGGAAATCCGCGGCAATGTCCGCGAGACCCTGATCAGCATCCGCGACACCGGTCCCGGTTTTACCAAGGCGGAGAAACAAATTGCGGGCCGGCCGTTTCAGCGTTTCCTGCGTCCCGATGCGCCCGGCGGCATGGGTGTCGGCCTCGCCATTGCCATGGGCCTGACCCGCCGGCTGGGCGCCACGCTCAGCCTTTCAAGCCTTCCAGGCGAAGGCACGCTTGCCGAATTACGGCTCGCCGTGGCCGCAAGCTGAGTTGCCGGCAGGAGTTTCTTATTTGGTTCGCCGGACGAGGAGCTGACAGCGGGGCCGAGACCAAAATGCGCGACGATGCGATTACCGTTGGCGCAATGGCCGTCATCGCCATGTGCGTGGCGACGGCCGCGCATGAGGCCGCGGGTCATGGCGGTGCCTGCCTGCTTCTCGGCGGCCGCATCACGCTTCTTACCAGTGTCTATTTCCGCTGTGCCGTCGAGAGCCCGCTCGTTTCACCGGCCGGGCCCCTGGGAAACCTCATGGCAGGCCTCGCCGGCTGGTCAATGCTCAGGCTGCTTCCGCAGTCATGGCCGCGTACGAAGTTATTTTCTCTTTTCCTGACGGCGTTCAGCTTCTTCTGGGCATTCGGCTATCTCGTCTATTCGTTGGCGAGAAATGACGGCGACTACGCGATTGCCTTTCGCGATCTTCTCGGGGTCCAAGACACATCCGCGCGAGCCATCGGCATCGCCACGGGTGTCGCGCTTTATTTGCTGTTCAGCGGCGCCTTTGCTTCAACGGCGCGGAAATTGTTCGGCGAGCGCGCCACCGGCCTGTTGCAAACGGCGTGGCTGGCAGCGAGCGCGGCTGCTGTCGGCGCCGCCGCGCTTTATGCACCCGACAGGCGCGGCGCCATGATCGAAGCCGCGCTCGAAATCGGCGCGGCATCCATCCCGCTGCTGATTCCGCGCCGCAACGCGCCGCGAACAGGCACTTTGCGTCCCATATCGCGCAGCCCGAAATGGGTGGCCGCCGCCATCGCCGTATTTGGCGTATTCGCCCTTACGCTCGGCGCGGGATACGCGTCCCAGGCCGCGACTACTTCGGCAGCATCGGCTTGCCTTCATGGGCGACGAGGAGATCGTGCATGTCGTTGGCATGATCCTCTTCGACCAGCAATATCTTCTCCAGCATCGCTCGCGTACCGGGATCGTCATTGCCGAAATAACGGATGAGCTCGCGATAGTGATCGACGGCGATTCGCTCGGCGATCAGATTTTCCTTGATCATATCGACGAGATTATTTCCTTCCGCATATTGCGACGCGGACCGGCTCAGCAGGCCTTCGGGATTGAAATCCGGCTTTCCACCCAGCTGGTTGATGCGTTCGGCAACTTCGATCATGTGCTGACGTTCGTCCTTGGCGTGCTCGGCAAACTCGGCCTTCACACCTTCGCTGGAAATGCCCGTCGCCGTGATCCAGTGCATCGTGTAGCGGAGATAGCAGACCAGCTCCGTCGCCAGCACACTCTGCAGGATAGCGATGGTCTTGTTGACATCGCCGATATAAGTCTTTGTTACGTCGCCCCTCTCCAGGTGCTTGCGGGCGCGCTCGCGCAGCGTCTGCACATCCGTCAGGAAAGGCTTGGAACTCTCGGCGCCGGTCCGGCTGCTCTCGGGCATGGGTCGTCTCCGTCAGGAAAATGGAAGGCCTGCCCGCGCGGGGCGGGCATTGGGATAACGCATTTCCAGCGGTTTCGGCCCGCGGAACTCCTGCCGCTTTGTGTTATGGTGGCGACCACGTTCGAGGAGGCCGACCATGCCGACACGTCTGACCTATGTGATGAAATTCGTAGGCGATATGGACAAAGCCGTCCGTTTCTATCGCGACACGCTCAACCTGCCGCTTAAATTTCAATCGCCCGGCTGGAGCGAATTTGAGACCGGCGACGTCACACTCGCGCTCCATCCCGCTACCGAAGGGAAACCCGCAGGCTCGGTCGAGCTTGGTTTTCATCTCGACGACCTGGAGCAGCGTTACGCATGCGGCGAGGACGGCGGCCTCACATTCGTTACTGCACCGCATCGGGAACATGGCATGCTACTTGCCGGCTTTCTCGACAGCGAAGGCGCCGCGTGCAGTGCCAGCGAATAATTAGCAGCAGCAAATATTCAGGCACCGGCCGCAAAAGTTCCCGGCTTGTCATTTGTTGATGAAGAATTATAAACCAAAAAAATTGCTTGCGCCGCAGGAACGAAACCTGTAGTCCACCGTTTGTCGGCGCCGATGTGCGCCGGTTCCGCAAGCTGCAGGCCCAGCCGCGCTTGACGGCTATCCGCCGGGATAACAAATGTTTATCGGGCGGTTTCCAGCAATAGCAACGTAACAGGAGCGTGGACCTGCAGAACATCGACACGCGCCTCGCCGGCGCGAGCCCTTATTCCGGTCGCCTTCACCCTGCCAATTGCAAGCCCGGTTTCCGCGTCGAGTTCGGTGCGCCACGCGCCCGTGCGCGCGGCAATACCGCGCTGCAGGGCGCCGCGAAGCTGACCTTCATGGCCGCGATTGCCGCCGGTATTTTCCTCACCTGGCAAGGCATTACGCTGTATGTCCAGAAATTCTCGGTCAGGCCCGACACCGAAACACCGGTTGCCACCGTTGTGCGCTGGGCTCACACGGCCTGGAAGGCATTTCCACAAGTCGAAACTGCCCAGATGCCGGTCGACAATGCTTTTGTTGCCGAGCAGGGCATGAACCGTCACCAGTTGCTTGATCGCTGGAATTCGCTGGTCGGACAAGCGGCGCAACGTTTCTCCATTCCTGCGCCGTGGATCCGCGCGGTGATGCAGACGGAAAGCGGCGGCCGGACGCGTTCCGCATCATTCAAACCAATTACTTCGCGCGTGGGCGCCATGGGCCTGATGCAACTGATGCCCGCGACCTACGAACAAATGCGGACACAATATAAGCTGGGCGCAAATCCCTACGATCCGCATGACAATGTCGTCGCAGGTGTTGCGTATCTAAGTTGGCTCTATCACAAATATGGGTATCCGGCGATGTTTGCCGCTTACAATGACGGGCCTGGGCATCTTGAAGAACGCCTGACGAAAGGCGGCCTGCTTCCCGCCGAAACGCGCAAATACGTGACGCATATCGTCAAGGCGCTCAGTGGAGGAACGGGCAAGACGAATCTGGCCGCAGCCGGAAGCAGCATCGCAAAGTTCACCAAACCGAATGGCAGGAGCGTGAAAGTCGACCTTGCGGAAGTGACATCGGTGCGCGTGCCATTGGCAGGCGAATATGCGGCCCGCGTGAATGCCGTCATCACGATCGGCCGAAACCAGCAGGGTGTCCGCGAAACCTACGACGAGGTTAAGCAGGCAATGCTTGCAGATGGCGCCCTTGGATCGCCGGTCGAAAAAACACCGGTCCGCCTTGCCGATCTCATCGAGGGCCACGCTTCGGTCCACGGCAGGAGCCACCATCACCAAAGGCTGGCTGCCGGCGCACACCACACCGGCGCCCATCGGGTGGAAGTAAACTATGGCGTTGCCGACGCTACCATCAGGTTGCATCCGCTATCACGCCGCGCAGACAGCTGAAACCGGCGGGACCAGGCTTCATGGGGGCGTAACTCCCGGCTCTCTTCTCATCGGGGAGGGGAGCCGGGGGGCCGATCAAAGCCAGGCAGCGGCAAATCATCGGTGTCATCGACACCTTCATTTTTCGTCACAAATGACCGGTCATACGGGGCGTATCACCGGCTTCTTCCCTGCGGGGGAGAAGCCGGTGAACGGACACCGGCGACGGATATTGCGAAGACAGGTGCCGCGTGTTTGTCACGCCGAGCCTCGCGGCTCCGATGAAAGATGCCCGCGATTCGTGTCGTCCAGCGGAAAATCCAACTCGCAGCGCATCCCGTTCGGCACGAGCTTGCGGGAAATGGTTCCGCGAAGCTGGCCTTCGACAAGCCTTCTGAGCAATCGCGATCCGACGTTCTCGACGGCGGCCGAGGCGGTCTCGGGGCCGTCCGATTCCAGCCAACGTATCCGGAGACGATCTCCGTCGACTGCCCAATCGATCGTCAAGCGACCGCTCTCTGCAGAGAGCGCGCCATATTTGAGTGCGTTTGTCGCAAGCTCGTTCACCGCAAGCGCAAGTGTCGTTGCGGAGGGACCTTTCAAAGCCACATCCGGGCCGTTCAGCGCTATCCGGTCGCTAACGTCCGTCGCATACGGCGCGAGTTCCACATCCAGGATCGTGCGCAACGGAACGCGGGCATCCGTGGATATTCTTCCGTCGAGCAAAGCGTGCGCCCTCGCAAGCCCCGCGAGTCGCCTGGCCATTCCCAGCGCATATTCTTCGGGAAGCAAAAACATCGCGAGCGCGGTAGCGCTGGCATAGACGTTCTTCAGGCGATGACGCAGCTCGTCGCGAGCCAGCTCGGCCTCGGAAAGCGCGTGCGAAAGCGCGGCAAGAAGCCGGGCATTCTCGATCGCCGTCGTGCAGGCGCCCGCGATCGCTTCGAGTATTTCTATCTCCTCCGCGGTCGCTTCGTGGCAGTGATCCCAATATGCGCCGATCGCTCCTATGGGGTCGGCGGAGCCTACCGGGATCATGAGAAGGCTGCGCACAAACGTCGACCCGTAAAGCTCGTGCGGAATGCGCGAATCCATCATGACATCGGGGATGACCACCCGTTGCCGATGAAGCATCGTCCACCCGCTGATACAATCGGAAAAAGGAAAACGCCTGTCCTTCCAGAGCGGGCCGATCGCATCCTCTTCGGCGTAATGGCAGGCGTCGCCGTCGCGCAGAATAAAGCAAATGCCTTGTGCTGCGATAAGGCAGCGGGCGCTGCTCCGCACGATTTCAATGACTTCGCCCAGACTGCCCGCAGAGGCGAGCAATCCCATGGCCTCGAGCAACGATGATTTCGTGCTCGCCTTCAGACAAAAAGCCTGCGGTTTGTGGTCTCGAACGACCCCTTGCATCCGGGCACCCCTTCGGATCATTGTCGCGACGAACGTTTGCGTTTTTCTTACCTGGCGGCGGCGCCATCAAATAATATTCATTTCTGGCGCTCTCGCACACTATGCCGTGTGACGCCCTGTAAATTTGCTGATAATTATCTGCAGACGGCAACTCTGGCTGCAGTGTTTTGCCTAGCACGCCCTTTTTGCGGCCGTGACAATTTTATTCAACCATAATAGGTTGACTGCATGAGACGGTTTTCAGGATCGGCGGTGGTTGCGGTTTGCCTGCTGATGATCGGGAGTTGCGGGCCGTCAGGCGGCGAGCATGGCGGGCACGGCGCCTTCGGCATGCATCATCTCGCGGCTCCCCTTATGCATCGCGCGATGCGCATGGGGCTGCGAAGCGCGCGGCCACGCGGAGTGCGTCGCGCATGCGCGGAGGACGTCGCCAAGCTGTGCCCGAATATGGATCGCCGCCGCGAGCAGCGCGAATGCCTCGAAGGCAAGCGCAGCCTCCTCAGCGCCGATTGCCGCGCGGCCATCGATTCCCGCCACGGGCACGCCAGAGACCGCAGCGACAATAACAACCGGTAGTCACTCGCAGTCTTTCCATTTCGTTGTCGCCGCAAGCGGCGCACCCGTTTCCAGCAGACTCTTGAGACTGGCAAGTACCTGAGGCCAGCCATTGCTGACCGCGGCGATAATTTTCGAGCCTTCGATGTCGATCTCGTGCGTTAGCGTCAATCTTACGGCGTCATCGCCGAAGGGCTCGATGACGTAAGTAAGGCGCGTGTGTCCTTCCGCTTTCATCTCGGCGAAATGTTCGTTCGCCAGGTAAGAACAAGGCGGCGGGGGCGGTCCGCTTCCACAATCTCGCCCGTATCCCAGACGCGGCCGTCCGGTACCCGGATTTCCCAGGCCGAGCCCGGCGTCCACCGGGAATGTTGCGTGGTTTCCGCCCAATAGGCGCGCGTGAATTCCGGTCTGGTGAGCGCATCCCACAATTTTTCCGCCGTGGTCCGGATATAGGTGACATAGACAAATCTGCTCTCGCCCATGGTCTCACGCCTTGGGTTGATCGGTGCGTGGCAGCGGCTGCCCTGTTTCGAGCAGGCTTTTCAGGCTCGAAAGAATTTTCGGCCAACCATTCGAAACCTTCTCGATAAGAAGGCTCGGCCGTTCGGTCGAATGCGTCACGCTGAGCTTCGTCAATTCGCCATCGGTTTCGATTTCGAAGACGCAGCGCGACCAGCCATCGTCTTTCAGCTCCGGAAGGAATTCGTTGCGCCATTTGAGAACAAGCCGGCGCGGCGGATCGATTTCAAGCACTTCGCCGCTGTCATACAGACGGCCGTCCGAGCCCAGAAGCTTCCACGCGGCGCCCTGTTTCCATTGCGATGCCTGGTGGCAGCCGAACCAGTATTTCCTGTTGAACCCGGAATCCGTCAACGCATGCCACAGCTTCTCTGGTGTCGTGCGGATATAGGTCACATAGACAAATTTGGACTCACTCATCTGTTTCTCCTTCCAGCCTGTTCTTGAGGTCCGCCAGCGCCTGGAGGCGCTTGCGCTCGAATTTGCCGATCCAGCGTTCCGCAACGTCGTTGATGGGAACCGGATTGATGAAATGCAGCCGCATGCGCCCCTCCTTCCGCGAAGCCACGAGATTGGCCTCTTCCAGGATGGCGAGATGCTTCGTCACCGCCTGCCGCGACATGTCCAGTCCTTCGCACAATTCGCCGAGCGTCTGCCCGTTTCTGGCATGCAGCCGGTCAAGCAGACGCCGGCGGCTCCTGTCCGCCAAGGCCCGAAACACCACATCCATGCTCATGGACTAATTATGCAACCTTTTGGTTGCATGTCAAGCTAAAAATCACACTGTTGTCCCCGCGAAAGCGGGACCCGGCAGCGCAACTCTGTCGGGAACGGTTAGGTTATCCGGGTTTCCGCTTTCGCGGGAATGACGTGTTACCGCCGGCTGCCGAAGGTTTTGGGTGCGTTGGGACGCGCGGCGCGGCGCATTTTGCGCGGTCGGGATGAGCCCGCGCGACGGGAGGGTTCCGTCTCGGTGGAAATGGTGCGGTAGGAATCCTCAACGGCCGCTTCGACGTGCGACTGCCGCGCAAAGGGATCGTCGGCGATGGCGAGTTCCGTCGCCTGGAGCCGTTTGATTTCGTCACGCAGCCGTGCCGCTTTCTCGAATTCGAGATCGCCCGCGGCTTCGCGCATCTGTTTTTCAAGCGCGGTGATGTGGGCACGGATATTGTGACCGATGAACGGTGCGCCCTCCTCGGCCACCCCGGCGTCCACCGTCACGTGATCGCGCTCATACATCGAGCCCATGATGTCGGCGATGTGTTTCTTCACGCTGGCCGGCGTGATGCCGTTGGCTTCGTTATAGGCGCGTTGCTTGTCGCGCCTGCGCGTGGTTTCCGCCATGGCGCGTTCCATGGAGCCGGTAACGCGGTCCGCGTATAAAATTACCTTGCCGTCGACGTTGCGCGCCGCGCGGCCGATGGTCTGGATCAGCGAAGTCTCACTGCGCAGGAAGCCTTCCTTGTCGGCGTCGAGAATGGCAACCAGCGCGCATTCGGGAATGTCGAGACCTTCGCGAAGCAGATTGATACCGACCAGTACGTCGAAGGCGCCGAGCCGCAAATCGCGGATGATCTCGATGCGCTCCAGCGTCTCCACATCGGAATGCATGTAACGCACGCGGATGCCCTGCTCGTGCATGTACTCCGTCAGGTCTTCCGCCATCTTTTTGGTCAGCGTGGTGACCAGGGCGCGATACCCGCGCTTCGCGATGTCGTGGCACTCGGCGATCAGATCATCCACCTGATGTTCGACCGGCCGAATCTCGACCGGAGGATCGATGAGGCCGGTCGGGCGGATGACCTGTTCCGTGAACACGCCGTCCGTGCGCGCCATCTCCCACGGGCCGGGCGTCGCCGAGACATGCACGGTCTGCGGCCGCATCGCATCCCATTCCTCGAATTTGAGCGGGCGGTTGTCGATGCAGGAGGGCAGGCGGAATCCGAATTCGGCGAGCGTCGCCTTGCGGCGGTAGTCGCCGCGATACATGCCGCCGATCTGCGGCACGGTGACGTGGCTCTCGTCCACAAATACCAGGGCTTCGTCGGGCAGATATTCGAACATGGTCGGCGGCGGTTCGCCGGGTTTGCGGCCCGTGAGCCAGCGCGAATAATTCTCGATGCCGGCGCAGGAGCCCGTCGCCTCGATCATTTCCAGATCGAATTGCGTGCGCTGTTCGAGACGCTGCGCTTCGAGGAGCTTGCCATTGGCGCGCAACCATTCCAGCCGCTCGATCAGCTCCTGTTTGATGCCCTTCATCGCCTGGGCGAGCGTCGGCCGCGGCGTCACGTAATGCGAATTCGCGTAAACCTTGATGGTGTCGAGCGTACCGGCCGATCGGCCCGTCAGCGGATCGAATTCGGAAATCGAATCGACTTCGTCACCAAACAACTCGATGCGCCAGGCCCGATCCTCGTAATGCGCCGGAAAAATATCCACGGTATCCCCGCGTGCACGAAACGCACCGCGAACAAAATTGTCGTCGTTGCGCCTGTATTGGAGTTGCGACAACTCGCGCATGAGATCGGTGCGATCGATGGTCTGGCCGCGCTTCAGTGTCAGCGCCATGCCGGAATAGGTCTCCACCGAACCGATGCCATAAATGCAGGACACGGAGGCGACGATGATGACATCGTCGCGCTCGAGGATCGCCCGCGTCGCCGAGTGGCGCATGCGGTCGATCTCTTCGTTGATGGAGGAATCCTTTTCGATATAGGTGTCGGTACGCGGGATATAGGCTTCGGGCTGGTAGTAATCGTAATAGGAGACGAAATACTCGACCGCGTTCTCCGGGAAGAAGCCTTTCATCTCGGCGAAGAGCTGCGCGGCGAGGGTCTTGTTCGGCGCGAGGATCAGCGCCGGCCGCTGCAGTGCCTCGATCACCTTGGCCATGGTGAAAGTTTTCCCCGAGCCGGTGACGCCGAGCAGCACGAGATCGCGCTCGCCGGAATTCGGCGTTTCGCCTAATCCTTCGACCAGTTCGGCGATGGCAGCGGGTTGATCGCCCGCCGGCTGATATTCGCTCACCAGCCTGAAGCTTCGTCCGCCTTCGGACTTCTCCGGCCGCGCCGGGCGATGCGGCACAAACCCGGCCATCTCGGCGCCGGTCAACGGCGCGGGCGAGACAGGTGCGGTAATTCCAGGTCCGCGAAACTGGGCCGACGCTTCTGAAACGCCGCGCGGAATCATGCCATTGTTATGCGCCATGGCCCCTATATAGGGCCGAACGCGCCCATCGCATATGGCGGGCGCCCTCTCCCCACATCTGCAAGGGAGAGGGGAAAGCGAAAGAAGTTTTTACAGACCTTCGAGATCGGTACGAAGACTGCGGCTCATAGGATTGCGGCCTTCCATGCCGAGAATTTCCGGCGCAGAAATCGGGCGGCCATAGAACTGGGCGTTCCAGTTCGACTTGGGCGCAAGCACCGAACCTTGCAGCGTCAGACCGCCATACGCGCCCTTCGAGGCCGACCAGACGATGATGTCGCCCGTCAGATTTGTGCTGGTGGCGGCCTGCACGCCGGCCCCCAGCGAAATTACTGTCAGTCCGGCGGCACCGCCAAAGGTGAATTTGCTCGCTTCAACCGCGCGCAACGCACGATCGGTCATGATGAACATGACAAAGCGGGCCTGCTGCAATCCGATCTGCAGCCCGAACGAAGCCGAGCCCAAAGTGTAGAAAGCGGGCGAACTCCAGCGTTTGCCGAGACGCGCGACCATGACTCCGTCGCCGCCCTCGGCGCCGAAGATGAAGCCGCCTTTCAAAAGACGCGGCACGATCAGCACGGCCTTCGCATTGCGCAGAAACTGCCGCGACGGGCCGAACATCGGATCCGTCTTCATCTTGTCGACGGTGATCATCGCCTGGTTGAGAACGGCAGCCTGATCGGCACGCGCCGGCGCAGCGGCCGCAGACATCAAACCGGCACTAACCGCCAGCATCGGTAAAATTCGCATCAATCGGATCATGACGCCCCTCCTTCAAACGGGTTTGCGCGACTCTCTCACAAACGCACAGACAGGCAAGCGGGTTGCCATTTGCTAACCCTGCAAACTCGTTATGCCCCTGTGTGAACGATCGCGCGAGAATGGACATATCGCGGCGGCAATCTGTAAATTCTTTTTGTAATACTGTGGATGACACCACATTACGGGGCGTGATGAAGAAATTTCTGATCCTGGCCGGAGGATGGTTTCTCACGATCGTGGGCGGGATTCTCACGCCGATTCCGCTGCCGCTGCCTTTTCCGCTCGGCATCATGATGTTTCTGGTGGGATGCGCCATTCTGACGACCCATTCCAAGCCGTTCCGCCGCGCCGTCCAGTACATCCGTCATCACAATGGCTGGTTGTCCCGCGCGCTGGAGAAGCTGACGCATCGCGCGCCGCAGCGGGTGAAGGTCATGGAAGCGGTGACGCGCCCTGTCGCGCTGGGACGAAAAGCCAGGATGCAGGCGAGACGCGTCGACGAATCGGGCTGATGTCGTGACGCCCATCCCCTTCGATCGCAGTTTCGAAGCGCCCTATGGCGAGCGCATCCGGCTTTCGCCCCTGATTGCGCGCGTGCTGGCGCCCAATCCCGGACCGTTCACATTCCGGGGCACCGGCGTCTACATCATTGGAACAAACAATGTCGCCGTGATCGATCCCGGTCCGGATATTCCGGCTCATGCGGACGCGCTGAAGGCCGCGCTCAAGGGGCGAGACATCAGCCACATCCTGCTGACGCACACGCATAATGATCATTCGCCCGCGGCCGCAGCGCTGAAAGCCTGGAGCGGCGCAAAAACCTACGCTTTCGGACAGCACCCGCGCACGCAGAACCGGCACGGCGTCATTGTCGAGGAAGGCGGCGACATGGCGTTCGAACCCGATATTCTTGTTCGGGACGGCGACATTCTCGCAGCCGATGGTTTCACCATCGAATGCGTCTTCACGCCCGGTCACACCTCCAATCACATGTGCTACGCGCTCCGCGAGGAGGAGGCCCTGTTCACCGGCGATCATGTGATGGGCTGGTCGACAACGGTTGTCGCGCCGCCGGATGGCGACATGGCCGCCTATCGCGCCAACGTCGCCAAACTGCTTGCACGCGACGACCGCGTGCTGTGGCCGACGCATGGCGGGCCGGTGCGCGATCCGAAACCCTTCCTCGAAGCCTATCTCGCGCACCGCGCCGAACGTGAAACGCAGATACTCGCCTGTCTGCAGGACGGGATAACAACCATTCCGCAGATCGTGGCGCGACTCTATGTCGATGTGGACAATCGGCTCTATCCCGCGGCCGGGATGTCGGTGCTCGCGCATCTGATCGAGCTGGTGCACGAGGGCCGCGTCATTGCCGATCCTGCTGCACACGCCGGTGCGAGCTATCGACCAGCTAAATAATTAGGATAATTCCCACTCAGGCCAAAACCAAATCTGTTATTCCCGACGCGCCGCACTTGTGCGGGAAGGGAATCCAGGCGCCCAAATCATAATGAACATAGACCTTGTGGCATGAGCCCGCTCATGCAAGCAGTTACAACCCCGAACCTATCCTCTCCTCACAGTTCGCCTGCGGGCCGCGGGGTTAAGCTACGTCATACCCGTTGCAAAGATTTCTAACGGACCTCCCAGTTTTCGATTTCAAGCCCCGGAATATCACGAAAATCAGATATATTGTCAGTAATGAGCACGGAAACCGTTGCGATGGCATGCCCTGCAATCATGCGGTCAAAATCACGTCCCTTAACCCACCCGCATTGTGCGATGATCCGGCCATAGGCCTCTGCAGCAACCGCATCGAAAGCCAGAACGGGTATATCCTCAAGGAGCAGATTCAGACGAGCCAGGCGAAGCGCTGCAAGGCCCGTGTCCCGGTATAGGCCGCGCTGCAACTCGGCCAGACTCAGCGCCGAAAGCAAGACTGCTCCCTGATGCCGGGCAAATTTGTCCAGTACCTCTTCTGTGCCATCCCGCAAATGAATGGCGATGTTGGTATCAATCAGATATGCCAATGATCACTCCCGCTTCCGAAGCGGAACCTCAATCGGCATGCGTTTTTCTGGAATTCGGGGTTTCGGCATCGCACGAAGTGCAGCTACCGTTTCTTTCAAGCTCCGTCGCGCGGGGAAAATGGTGATCACATCCCCTGAACGCATTATTTCCAGCTCGAGATTTGTGTCCGTGTAGGCAATCTCTGCCGGGATACGGACCGCCTGGCTATTTCCGGACTTGAACGCGCGTGTGCGAGACATGTCTGATCCTTCGTCGGATACAGAATCTATTGCCGAACCCACCTAACGTCAATCCGCGTATATACACCCCCAGGAGGCTGGCTGGATCCTGCCAACCTTCATTGTTCTCTTCCTCGCGAATAAGTGGCGAATTGCTACCACAGATAGAAAGACGATTCGTTTTGAGAAGTCGCGGGGCGGCCGCATGAACTTGAATTCATGAAACTCCAGCCTTTGCCGGGTTTCGGGGCGCCGTAAGCATCTTGTTCGTCTTCCGATCGCGGCATTGTGAGGCCGGGTCAATCCAGCTCGCCGCGTTCCTTCATTCCCCGCGCGACTTTGCGGAAAAATTCGAGGACCGCCGGCTCGAACGGGAGAGGTTGAGAGGCGGCCTGTGCCTCGGCTACCGTTTTGGCATAGGCGTTGAGCATGAGCTCCTTCTCGGCCGGGCGCCTGATGCCGGCTGTTCGGGATCGCATGCGCCGAAGCCATTCCTTGGCGGCTTCGGAATTGACGTCCCCCGCCTCCGTCAGGCGGGTGGCTTCCGCCATCATGGCCTTCAGTTCGGCCTTATAGGCATCTCCACGGCTCTCCCGAATGGCCTGGACATCGTCCTTGATCCCGTCAAAGGCGCGGCTCGCCTGCCCGGTCGGGTCCTCTTCCGCGATCAGGGTTTCGAATCTCGCGGCGAATTTGGTGTTATCGATGGATCGTTGCACGACGGTCTCCTTGGTGAGAATTGCCATATCGTCCAGGGAAAGATCCCGGCCCTCATCAAGCTGGCGTTGCGCCGTCTCGATGAGGGCGATCGCGCGCCCGATCCTGTCCTGCTGGGACTGCAGGGCTTCGCGCTGCAGCCGCAAGACATCCCGAAGTGGGGAATGGCTCTTGACCAGCGCTTTGATCGCTCTGAGCGACAAACCCAGATCGCGAAGCACGATGATCTGGTGCAGGCGGGCAATTTGCGTGGGACCGTACAGGCGCCATTTCGATTCGGCACGGCGAGGGGTAACGAGCCCCTCCCGCTCATAGACCCTGAGCGCCTTGGTGGTGACGCCGAGCCGCCGGGCTGTCTCGCCTGGACCGAACCATTGCTCCTTTTCGCCGCCCATACCCGACCTTCCGTTCCGGACCCCCGCTTCTGTAAGGGCAGCCCCAGGGTCCGATGCAAGAGCGCGCCGGGCGGTTCGTGCGTGCCCGGTCATCGAAGGTTTTATCACTGATGTGATTTAATATATGTCCGCAATGGTCTATCATGGCCTCAATAGCAAAGGATTGACGTCCAAAGACGGCAAGAAACAAACGGACCACGGTTTCCCAGCTGCAGGGAAAGGGAATTTGTAATAACCTTGTGCCGGAAAATCGAAAACGGGCCAACGCAATGATGCGCAATGCTTCGGCGGATATTGCGTGAACCGCCCACAGTTCGGGGTCGGCCGGGGATAACAGTCTTTACTGTCAATTCCATAGCTCCGTTCGTGCAAGAAGTTACACTACGAACGATCTTCTCGTCATGGCTCCCCGCCCGCCGCTCCTCGCCCCGCGAGCAGGACGATCAGAACGGCGGCGTTGAGAAGAAAGAACCTTCCGGCGGCGTCGGAGCCGCCCCAGGATTTCGATTGCCACATCAGGAACCATTCGCCGCCGACAGCCAGGAAGCCCGCGCCGTAAAGCAGCATCGCGACCGTGAGCCCCGCGACCGGCAGCGCAAGCGCCCGATCAAAGCCGCGCTCACTGCGCATCTGGCGAAACAGGGCCACGGCGCCGAGAAAAAGCAGCGCACCGCTCAGCACCTCGGTTCCAATGATGGCCAGATAAAACAACTGCTGCACCGGCGCCGAATGGATCGCCCGCCACTGCTGAGTCGAGCCGGGGAAGACACTGTCCATCCCCATGACATGCTGCACGAAGGCCCAGTTGTCGCCATAGTCCGCGATGTTGTTGAACGCGACGAGGCACAGGAGCAGCGCCATGGCTGCCACCAGGCTTGTCTTGCAAAGGCGTATCACCATTCCCGGATCGATTTTGTCCACGCTGCCGTTCGCCCCACGTTTCGAAGGCGAAAATAGAACGGCGCGCGCGGTGCGCAACGGGTCACAAAGGCCGAATCGCCGTCATCGCCTCAGTCGAAAGCCGGCACGGCGGGATAGGCGTCGAGCACCGGGCCGAGCGCCGTCTTCAACGGGCCGAGCCAGGGCTCGTAATTGCGCCAATATTCGAGCGCGTCGCGGTAAAGCGGCTGCCGTACCTGCTCGGAACTCGCCGTGGTCAGAACACGCTTCGTTTGGTGAAATGCAAGGCACGCTTCTTCGAACGGCACGCCGACGAATGCGAGGACACGGCGGATTTCGGCTTCGGGGTTCAGTACCAGATCCTCGTAGAACACCCGCAACACCTTCCCCGGCCGCGCGCGCTCGAAATGCGCCATCAGTTCGACGTAGTCGCGATAGTTCTTCCCGATATCGGAAAGCCGCGAGGCATAATTTATTCCGCTGTCGAACATCTGGACGAAATTGGAAAACCCGCAGGCGAGCGGATGGCGGCGCACGTCCACGAGCCTGGCTTCGGGGAGCATCAGGTGGATCAGGCCGATGTGAAAGAAATTGCCGCCCATCTTGTCGGTGAAGAAGGGTTTGCCCTGCATGCAGTGCGGGCGCGCCGCGTCCAGATAGGCTTCGCCCGAACGCTGCAACGCGGCCGCGTCAATCGTTTCCAGCAGCTCCGGGTAGGAGGCGCTGCCATGTTGCTTTATCAGCGTGCGTGCAATCGCCGCCACGGTCGGAAGTTCGGCCGTGCCTTCGATCTGCGAATGGCTGGCGAGGATTTGTTCGACCAGCGTCGATCCGGCGCGCGGCATGCCGACGATAAAGACGGGGGCTGCGCTCGCGCAGCCGAACTCGGCGCGCGCATGAAAAAACTCGGCCGTGAACAGATGCTTGCAGCGTGCAACATGGTCGGTGAGCACGCTTGCATCGTAGACGCGCCCCATATGTTCCAGCGCGTTGCCCCTGGCGTAACTGGCGAAGGATTTGTCGTAGCGTCGCATGCCGGCGTAAGCCTTGCCGAGCGCGAAAAACAGCGCGACGCGGTCCGGCGCGGGCAGATCGGCACGCGCCAGCTGCCGCTCCATTTGCTCCACGTCCGTTTCGGCAAAGCAGAAAGTCTTCAGATCGGCCAGGCCCTGCCAGGCAAGGCCGAAGGAAGGGTCGCAGGCGATCGCCTTGCGATAGGCGGCGACGCAATCCTCTTTCGAACCCATCCCTCTCAGCACGCGCGCATAGTGCGTCCAAAAATCGGCTTGCGAGGGCCACGCTTCGACCAGGCAGCACCATATTTCGGCCGCGGCGGCGTGATTTTCGAGATTTTCGAGCGCCCTGGCTTCCAGCTCCAGAAAAAGCGGGTGTTGCGGATCACGCCGAACGAGTTCACGGGCCTGGATGAGAGCGGCGTCGGGCCGCTTCGCGTCGAGGAGCACACACGCATAGCCGTAGCGTGCGAGGTTGAAGTCCGGCGCCAGAGAGACGCACTCGGCAAACAATAACGCGGCGTCGCCGTACCGGCCCTGCTCGTCCGCGATTTCTGCCAGGAGCTGCAACGCTTCCGCGTTGCGCGGGTAGGCTTTGCGGAATTTCTGCAAAACCGCCACCGCGGGGTCGAATTTTTCCTGACTCATAAGCGCCGCCGCTTCGCGAAGCCTGGGATGGCGCAGCGTCGCCTCCGACCGCAACGCATCGGCCGCAGCATCGAAGTCGAATTTGCCCGAGTATGGGGAGGCGGCTGAGGTCATTGCAGCTACAGGGAATTGGGCAACAGCTTAAATATTGCAATCAGGCGCGTGCACCAATATTCTCCGACTGTTACGGCTTCGGCTTCCAGCCCGTCTTGAATCCGAGCTTCTTGGTCAGCGCGAAGGTATTGCAGCAGTTGACGCCCATCGACACGCAGACATCTGGCAGCTTGCGGTTTTGTCTTGTTTTGCTCGGCTTGGATACTTCGGTCGTAACCACACACCTGTTGGCGGTATCGACCAAGCCATACGCAACCAAGAACGGGTCGCGACCAATTTCCTCCAATTCGTCGTCGGTGAGATCCGGGGCATAGCCTTGATCGATGGCTTGCTGCACCAATGCCGGATCGGCGAGCTCGTTCAACAACAATGCTGCTTTGTTATCGGGATCCGTGATCCAGGCGTACAGAGCGTCCGTCTCCTCATCGGTGCCGCCGTCCTTGATTTCTTCATAAATTTCCAGGGCATCTTGATTTCAGCGGCTTCCCCCATGGCGCGCAGCCAGTCCCAGAACTTCGGAACCTGCTCGATGCTGTAGTACGTATTATGCGCGGTGATCAGGACGTTGGCGTCGATAAGATACATCGCGCGCCCTCTTACGCCGCCCAAGGCGTAGAGGTTGCCGCCAGGAGCGGTCCGACACTTCTCGGCTTGACGCCTAAAATCTTCCCGGCCTTGGTCGGCGTGATTGTGCCATCCGATAGGCTGCGGCCGATCAGCGACAGCAAAGCATTCCCCACTCTGTGCCGCCGGACGACGTAGTAGTTCGGCCGACTATCGGATTGCTTAGCCTTGGCCTTCCGTGCAGCGCTCCCGGCCAGCCAGCGCTCGCGAAAAATGCTAGAAATTTGGCGCCATTGCTTTTCGCTGATCGTGCCGGCCACAAACAAGCGGTAGGTGATCATTGAGGCACTAATCCGTCGCGCGCGGGCGAAATGATCAATCTCATTGATCAATCCATCTGCGTTGCCCAGCTTGATATCCGCGATGTCCGGCAATAAGAACTTGCTGGCTACGTCACTGCAGAATTTCTCAATCGCCGTTTCCATCCGCGCGCCGCTGATCCCGGACTGGCCGAGCCACAGATGGGCCAGCTCGTGCGCGAGTGTAAAAGACCACGCAGACTTCGCGTCCTGGTCGTTGATGACCACAAATGGCGCGATCCCGTCGGCCAGTGCAAAGCCGCGAAAGACATCCACGCCGATCGCCGTATGATGACTTCCCAAATTACCCGCCAACACGACGAAGATGCCTTGAGCTTCCGCCAGATGCCGCAGGTAATTGAATGCGACTTCCTCCGATTTCTGCGCGCGAAATTCGTCTAGACGAAAACCCAGGGTTGTCGTGATGGCTTGGACGATAGCACTGACGCCTTCAGTCCGTTTACGAGATCCGATGAAAAGTAGTTGACTATTATCATCGTCTAGAAGCAACGAGCGGACCATGTCTTGTCGCGCTTTCAGGTCGCGGATAAGCGCATCGACCACCGGTCCGGTGGCTCGTTCCTCGGCGGCTGGCAGCGTCCGAAAGTCTTGGCCACGCTCGCCGCGCTCTGGCGGCTTCGACAAATAGAAAGAGATCAGCGGCCGGCGGTACTGCTTAGCCATCTTTCGGATCAGCGCCGGCGACGGTTCGCCCTGTCCCCTTTCAAGGAGCTGAAGCCGTTCTTCTGGCTCGAGCCCCTTAGCTGGGCTTATGGCGAGTTTTTTCGCGGCGTCGGCCTGATTAAGGCCCGCGGTCTCGCGCGCCCAGCGCAGGACTTCGGCGTTAAACTTTGCCATTTGAGTCAGGATCTATTTTGGCTTTTTCACGATGAGGGGAATAGCTTCTTCGTGCAACGCAGGAAATGCGTCGAGACGTAACGAGAGTCATCCTGTTGACAGGCGGGTCAGGCTCAGTGCCTCCGGCGACGTCCCACATCTTGAAGGAGTTGGATACCCCTACCAGCGCGGGAATGGCGAACCAAGCTTGGGAGCCGCCCTCCTGGTCGTTGGAGGTATTATTACCTTTTCGGTTGATTATATGCCCAATTCGGGCTACAGTGACTTCGTAATTGGGGTGTCTTGCATGACCAACGGCGCCTGCGCCTTCGCGGGCGGCGGGACCATGGAAACTCGCGCGTCGCGGATCGACGAGCCACGGGAAGGTCTTCGCTGCATGGAAACAAAACGCAACCGGTTTCCCTGGTGCAGGGAAGAAGGCAGGGAAACGGAAAATAATGGGATGGGTGTTTCGGGGGAGTGCGGCACATCCTCCGCGCCGTGGAATATCCGTTGGAGAAAACATCGAAACTTCATTCTCAGGGAATTTTCCGCCGGACCTTGCATGGAATTGCTGCTTCGACGCGTGCTCTGCAGCGGAACAGATGGGCGTGTCATGCACATTCTCAGGGAATTTCGGGCGGGATTTGCAGCCCGTCGCCAATCTCAGGGAAAATCGGACGACATCTATACAGCGCCTCATTCTCAGGGAATTCTTTGGAAGTTTGCCGTGGCGAAATGGGGAAACGCGAAGGCATGGAGGCGCAAAGAGGGAAGAATGCGCGCAGGGGCTGCCTGATTCCTTTGCGACTTTGCGCCTCTGCGGTTCGACGGTCTTTCTTTCCCTGGTGCAGGGAAGAAAGCAGGGAAATGGAGAAAAAAGATCAGAACAAATTTCAACGCTTGCGGAGCTCTACCACCCCCTCACCCCAACCCTCTCCCCCACATGCGTGGGGAGAGGGAGCTAAGATGATGCCAACTTTTTCATATAGGCGCGGATTCGTGCGGCGTTGCGGCCGAAATCATTTCCTCCGGCGCGGCTGCGGGAGCGGATATCCAGGCGCGCGCCGATCCCGGCAGGCTGCACGCGCAGGACTATGTCGTCCGTCAGACCAAACAGCAGCGTGGTGGCGGTGGCCTGTATGATGCCGCTCCGGGAATCCTGTCTCATGGCCACGATGTTCCAGCCCATTCTCCGGGCAGCCGTCAGCGCGCGGCGGAACAGCTTTGCCGATGTCGTCTGGAGCTGCCAGCTGGGTTTGATCTCGCCATATGCCAGCTTCTGCAGCGTTTCCATGGCATTGGTCTGCCCGGCATAATGAATGCGCTTCAGCCCGTCATAGACCGGCGGAATAATCTCTCCCGGCCCCGGCGATGCAATGAAAGCGGGCGCGTGCTCGGTGTCCGTCGAAATGTCATGTATGGGCGGAAGCGTCTGTTCGATATTCACGCGATAATAATCGTCGAGCGGCACCCAGAGCAGCGCAATCGAACCGACGAAGCCGATTACCGCGGAGAGCGCGCCCGGACCCCCGCCGGAAAACAGCGCGATCAGGATCCACAACAGACCCAGGCCCAGCGCAGCAAGCCCGGCATAGACGGCGACGGGGAAGATAACAAACAGGCCGAGATCATAACTCCACCAGCCAAAGCGGGTGCCGATGCCGGCAACGAGCGCAATTGCTATGGAAGTGATAAGCGCGGCAAGCGAGAGGCGCGCCACGATGCCCATGAAGGAAGTCATTCTTCCCTGCCGCTGTCTGCCACGGCGTCAGGGATTATTGGCGCGATACCGGCCATAGCGCTCGCGCAATGTTGTTTTCTGGATCTTGCCCGTGGCGGTGTGCGGAATCTCCTCCACGAATATCACATCCTCCGGCATCCACCATCTGGCGATCCTGCCTTCGAGATATTGGAGAATCGCGTCGCGCGTTGCCGTCTCGCCCGGCTTGAGCACGGCGATCAGCAAAGGCCGCTCGCCCCATCTGTCGTCGGGAATACCAATGACGGCGGTTTCCGCCAGCGCCGGGTGACAGATCGCGATGTTTTCAATGGCAATGGAGGAAATCCATTCCCCGCCCGATTTGATGACATCCTTGGCGCGGTCGGTAATGGTCATATAGCCGGCGGCGTCGAGCGTGCCGATGTCGCCCGTATCGAACCAGCCATCCGCGTCGAACGCCGCGCAGCCCTCGCCGCGGAAATAGGATTTTGCCACCGCGGGCCCGCGCACTTTCAACCGCCCGAACGCTTCGCCGTCGCGCGGCAATTCGCAATTCGCGTCGTCGACGATCTTCATTTCGACACCAAACATCGGCCGCCCCTGCTTGAGCTTGTGCGCCATTTTCTCTTCGTCGCCGAGAGCCTCCACCGCGGCGGTGAGCGAACCGATCGTGCCGACCGGGCTCATCTCCGTCATGCCCCAGGAATGGCTGACCTCGACACCATATTTGTTTTCGAATGTTTCGATGACGCGCCGCGGACAGGCCGCGCCGCCGATCACCACGCGCTTGAGATAGGGCAGAACCTTTCCCGTCTGTTCCAGATAGGCAAGCATGGCGAGCCACACGGTCGGCACGGCGGCGGTGCCGGTCACCTTCTCCGTATCGAACAGCTCACACAACGAAGCTCCGTCAAGCTTCGCGCCGGGCAACACGAGTTTCGCACCCACCATCGGCGCCGAGAAAGCGATGCCCCAGGAATTGGCATGAAACATCGGCACGATCGGCAGGATCGTGTCGCGGCTTTGCGGGCCGAAACAATCCGCCTGACAGGTGATGAAACTATGAAGCACGTTCGAACGATGGCTGTAGAGCACGCCCTTCGGCTCGCCCGTGGTGCCGGAGGTGTAACAGAGGCCGCAGGCGGTGTTTTCGTCGAGGGATTTCCATTCGTAACTTTCGTCTCCGCCGGCGACGAAATCCTCATAGGCGAGAACGGAGGCCGGCAGCCCTTCGGGCACCCGGTCGGAAAGCGCGATGTAATGACGAACGGTTTCGAGACGCGGCGCAATGGCTGCTATCAGCGGCGCGAAACAAATATCGAAGAACAGCGCTCGGTCCTCTGCGTGATTGGCGATATAGACAAGCTGGTCGGGAAAAAGCCGCGGATTGAGCGTGTGATAGATGCCGCCCATGCCGGCGATGCCGTACCACGACTCGAGATGCCGCCAAGTGTTGGTTCCGAGCGTGGCGATACGGTCGCCGGGTCGCAGTCCCAGCCGTTCGAGCGCGCTTGCCACGCGCCGGGACCGGCGTCGTATTTCGCGATAGTTGGTGCGGTGGATCGGCCCTTCGACGCTGCGCGTCACCACCTCGCGGTCGCCATGATAGAGCGCCGCATGGTCGATGATCTTGTGGACCAGCAGCGGCCAGTCCTGCATCAAGCCCAGCATTGGCGAACGCCCGAGAATTCCACGCCATCATAGGAACGGCCGCGTTGCCGGGCAACGCACCGCTGTCGCGTTGACGCCCGGCGCCGCCCGCGCGTTAATCGCGCCCGCAATACCGGAGCACCTTCCCATGCCTCTCAGCAACGCCCAGACACGTGACGTGGAAAGCGTGCTTCATCCCTATACGAACCTTTTGAAACTGCGGGAAACCGGCCCGCTGGTCATCGAACGCGGCCAGGGCGTGCGCGTCTATGACGACAAGGGCAAGGATTACATCGAGGCGCTGTCCGGCCTGTGGTGCACTGCACTCGGCTGGGGCGAGGAGGCGCTTGTCGAGGCGGCGGCCGAGCAGATGCGCAAGCTCGCCTTCGGCCATCTCTTTGCCGGCAAGAGCCACGAGCCCGCCATCGCCCTCGCCGAGAAGCTGAAGGAGCTTGCGCCGTTTCCCGTCGGTAAAGTGTTCTTCGCCAATTCCGGCTCGGAGGCGAACGACACGCAGATCAAGCTGTTCTGGTACGCGAACAATGCGCGCGGCAAACCCGCACAGAAGAAAATCATCAGCCGCATGAAGGCCTATCATGGCGTCACCATCGCCGCGGCGAGCCTGACCAGCCTGCCCGCCAATCACAAAAGCTTCGACCTGCCGCTCGATTTCGTGCGCTTCGCCGCTGCGCCCGATTACTATCACGCGGCGCAGCCGGGCGAGAGCGAACGCGAATTCTCACACCGCCTCGCCAACGATCTCGAAACGCTGATCGAAAAGGAAGGCGCGGATACGATCGCAGCGATGATTGTCGAGCCCATCCAGGGCGCCGGTGGCGTCATCCTTCCGCCCGAAGGTTATTTCTCTGCCATCACCGAGGTGCTTGAGCATCACGACATACCGCTGATCGACGACGAGGTGATCACCGGTTTCGGCCGCACCGGCAACTGGTTCGGCTGCACCACTTACGAATTCCAGCCCGCAAGCATGACGCTCGCCAAGGCGCTGTCATCCGCCTATCTGCCAATATCGGCCGTATTGATCTCGCAGGATCTCGCCGACGCGATCGAGCAGGAATCGGGAAAGATCGGCACGTTCGGTCATGGATTTACCTACACCGGCCATCCGGTCGCTGCCGCGGTCGCGCTGAAAACGATCGAGATTTATCAGGAACGGGATATTGTCGGTCACGTGCGCAAGGTGGCACCGCATTTCCTCGCACGGCTTGCAAAGCTGCGTGAACATCCGCTGGTCGGAGAGGCCGCGGGGATCGGGCTCATCGCCGGGATCGAACTCGTAGCCGACAAAAAGACGCGAGCAAATTTCCCGGCAGAGAAACTCGCGGCCGCGACCGTGTGCAGATTTGCAGAAGCGGAAGGCCTGATCGCGCGGCCAATGCTTGGCGACCGCATCGGTCTCTGCCCGCCCCTCGTCATCGACGAAACCGAAATCGACGAGCTTTTCGATCGCCTTTCGCGCGCGCTCGACAAAGGACTCGACTGGGTCTGGCGCGAGGACTGATGGCGGGATGAAAATTCACGCGGAGTTGCGAGGTTTTTTCATCACAAAGCACACAAAGAACACCAGGAAACATTTATTGCGTGCATCGCGCACGCAATACCTTCGTGCTCTTCGTGGTTGAACAACCAGCTCTGCGGGTCCGTGGCTCTGTGTGAGCCTGCTTACGCGCGGCGGCGCTTTTTCGTTTTTGCTTTCGCTTTCACGGCACGCCTGGCGACCTTCTTCGCCGCCGATTTCTTTGCGGGTGTTTTCTTTGCGGGTGTTTTCTTTGCCGTGCCCTTCTTCGCCCCTGCTTTGCGAGCGCGTTTTGCAGCCGGCTGTTTGGGCCGCTTGTGATGCGGCTCATAGACTCCGAGCCTGCCGCCGCCCGGAAGCGTGATTTCCGTCATCGTTCCCCACCCCTGAAAGCTTGGCGGGGTGAAGGCGATGCCGCGTTCCGTCATATCCGCAACGAAATCCTCCATGTCTTCACACATCAGGTAAAGCTGATGCAGATCGTTGCGATCGGATCCGTGTACCGCCATTTCCGCTGGCGGTATGCCGTAAATCATGAAGCCGTCGCCGGCATCGACGGAACCGAATTTCAGGACATCTGAAAGAAATGCGCGGTCCGCCGCCTCGTCGCGGCTGTGCAGCATGACATGTGCGCCGATAATCATGTGGTTTCTCCTTCGCATTGGAAAATCATAACATAAGCTGTGGTTCGGTACATGGCCTGGCACGTCACAAAACCTTCATCGTTCGATCCTCGCCGAATTGAATTCGACATCGTCGTGATAGGATGCTGGGCATGACACGCGAGCAGAAATTCCAGATCTTTCGAGCCCTCCACGAACGGACGGGCGCCTTCGTCATCCCCAATCCCTGGAACGCAGGCACGGCGAGGATACTCGCGGCACTCGGCTTCGAGGCGTTGGCCACCACGAGCGCGGGCCTCGCTTTCGCCGTGGGGCGGCGGGATTCGTCGGGCGCGTTGACCCGCGACGAAATTCTCGACAATGCAATGAGTATTGTCGAAGCCATGCCGCTGCCCGTCTCGGCCGATCTTGAAGACGGCTTCGGGCGCGAACCGGACAGTTGCGCCACCACGGTCCGCCTTGCCGCCGATGTTGGCCTTGCGGGCGGCTCCATCGAGGATGCGACCGGTGACTTGGGGCGTCCGATCTACGAATTCGCACTGGCCGTGGAACGTATCGCTGCTGCGGCAGAGACCGCGCACCATTGTGGTTTCCTGTTGACGGCGCGAGCCGAAAACTTCCTGCATGGCCGTCCGGACCTCGGCGATACGATAAAACGTTTGCAGGCTTTCGAGGCCGCGGGCGCCGATGTGCTTTATGCGCCCGGCCTTCCGAGCCTCGATGCCATCCGTGAGGTGTGCGCAGCACTATCCAAACCGGTCAATGTGGTCATGGGCCTGAAAGGCGCGACTTACACGGTGGAAGAACTATCTGCCGCTGGCGTGAAACGCATAAGCGTCGGAGGCTCATTCGCGCGCGCAGCACTGGGTGCATTCATCCGCGCCGCCCGGGAAGTGAAAGACTGCGGCACATTCAATTACGCCGCAGATGCCCTGCCGCATACAGAAGCGCATAGCTACATGGCAGAGGCGAAGCGGTAGCTTCCCGGGAACGCTGCCAAAGTGACTCCGCGCTTACTAATGTCATTCCCCTCGCTGGACCTCGCCACCGCCGTCTATTGCCTGGGTGACGCGCGGATTTCCCCAATACCGGATATTTCCGCCGCCATTGATCGCGGCCGTCAGTTCCCCCTCAGCCCGAACCCGGATAAGGCCGCCACCATTGATTGCAGCCTCGGCGCGCTGGGCATCCATCGCCCGCGCGTCGATGTCGCCACCACCCTCGATCGCGAGATCGAGACCGTGCGATGCCGGAAAGTTGCCTTCGCTTTCGATTGCGCCGCCGCCGTCCACGGCAAGCCCTTTAATCTGTGGCGTGACGATCTCGACGTGCAGATCGTAATGGCGCGGGCAGTCGCCCCTGCAGGCCTCGATACGCAAATTATGCCCGTCATCAACGGTGAACCGGGTGAATTGCGTGCTGCCCTGGATCAGCCGTACCTGCTGGACATCGCCGTAGCGGACAACAACATGGCCGCCGCCTTCAAGTCCTACCGAGTCGAAATGCGGAACGGAGACCATCTCCTGTGCCAGGGCCGGGATCGAAAGCAGAGCGGAACAAAGAATAGCAGAAGTCAGCGTGATCTTCATGGAGCGCATCCGACAGGTTTTCGCCGCGCAAATTAGACCGGTGCAACTAGTTTGGCCGCATGCCGAATTCGTGATCGTCCCCGGTTTCGCTGTCATGGATCGCTTCCAGGCTACCGACCAGAGAGGAACTGGCGGCCCATAACCGCGTTGCCCGTGAAGTAAAGGAGACTATGCAAATGGCAAAGACCACCCCGCGACAGAGGAAAACTGCCGGCCGCGTGATGCACGAATTCAAGCACGGCGAACTGAAACGGAGCCGCGGCGGCAAAGGCGGCAAGGTTAAGAGCCGCAAGCAGGCCGTTGCCATCGCCTTGCACGAAAGCGGGGCCTCCAAGTCCCAGAGCAAAACGCAGAAGGGCAAATCGGCAAGCAAATCGCGCCGCAAGGAATCCCGGGGCCGCACCGCCCAGCAGCGTACGGAAGGAAAGTCACATGTCGGCACCAGCGGGCGGCGTGAAAGCAGCAAAGCCATGGGTGGAAAGAACGCAACGCGCACGACAAAGCGTGGGCGGAAAGCTGCCGCGCATCGCAGCAAATCGACGCGGAAAACTTCAGGCAGCCGAAAAGCGACGAGGAAATCAAACCGTTAGCAGCGCATTCTGGTATCTTCCTGTTACGTCATCGCTTGGACAAGCCCGGCGGAGATAAATGTAAGCTCGACATGCCAGCCCGGCGCGGATTTGGACGGGAACGCTCTTCCGGCCGGTGTCTTCGATTGGTATCTTGATACCAGAGCGGCACAAGCGGATTTATCTCCGAGGAATTGCAGAAAGCCAGCGTAGTTCCGGAATGCGTCCCCTTGAGGTTCGTCCCCGGGGCGCAACACGCACTGTCCCTGCTCTTGCGGCGCTTGTTCGATGCACTAACATCTGTGAGGCTGCGGCCGCGGAAGGAGCATGAAACAGGAATGATCGAACTTGTTATTCCCGCGCAGAAGAAAGATCTGGGCGGATTTGAAGTCGGCCGCGTGCTGCCCTTCCCGCAACGCCGAATGGTCGGACCGTTTATCTTTCTCGATCATATGGGTCCGGCCGATTTCGCGGCCGGACACGGCATTGATGTGCGTCCGCACCCGCATATTGGACTCGCTACCGTCACTTATTTGTTCGAGGGCGAAATCCTGCATCGCGACAGCCTGGGTTCCACGCAGGCAATACGGCCGGGCGAAGTAAACTGGATGACTGCCGGCCGCGGTATCGTGCATTCGGAACGAACGGATCCGATCCTGCGCGCCCAAGGCAGCCGCTTGCATGGCATGCAAAGCTGGGTGGCGTTGCCGATCGAATCTGAGGAGACCGAGCCCGCTTTTTCGCATTATGGCGCCCTGGAGCTGCCGAAATTTGAAGCCGAAGGCGTGCGCGGTACGCTGATCGCGGGAACGGCGTATGGTCTCTCGAGCCGCGTCGAGACGTTTTCGCCGATGGTCTACATGCATCTGGAGCTTGTTCCCGGTGCACGGATCGAATTGCCCGGCGAGCATGAGGAACGTGCGGCCTATATCGTGAGCGGCCGCATCCGGTGCGGCGATTGCATTTACGAAGAAGGTAATTTGTTGGCATTCGGCCGCGAACCGGCCGTGATCGCGGCCCCGAGCGGGGCGCATGTGATGCTGCTGGGCGGGGCAAGTGTGGGGCCCCGGCACATCTGGTGGAATCTGGTTTCCTCCAGCCTGGAACGCATGGAAGCGGCCAAGGCGGACTGGCGCGCCGGCCACTTCAAATTACCGCTTGGCGATGATCGTGAATTCATTCCGCTGTCCGAGGAACCTCCCCCAACACATCCTATGTGAATCAGTTTCAGCGGTGTGTCGGGAACCCAAGGTCCATGCTTGTCATTTCGTATGCGGTCGGGGGTATGAAACAGGAGACAGCAATAATGAAACGCCTTTGGATCGCAGGGATCGCAGCGGCTGGAGTTCTTGCCGGCTTCCAGGCCATGGCCCAGGACGAAGCGCCCCCGCCGGGAATGTCGCAGGAAACCACCACTACAACCTGGACGGTAAAGCCCGAGGAGCGGACCGTCATTCATGACTATGTGGTGAAAGAAAAGGTCAGACCTGCAACCGTTCATGAACAGGTTGTCGTAGGGGCAGAAGTCCCGGCAGATGTTCAATTGGCACCGGTACCGGAAGCGATTTACACGAGCGTTCCGGAAGCCAAACGGTATGAAATGTTCGATTGGGATGGTCGGGTCGTATTCGTCGATCCGGATTCGCGGAAGATCGTTCAGATCGTGGATTAGCATCGGCAGCGGCGACGCAGGCGGAACGATGGTCTAGTGCCGGATTGCTCGTCGCAGCTCAAAAAAAGCCCCCGTGCCGATGGACACGGGGGCTTCGTCATGAACAGGCAAACCTTACGGTCTGGCGGGCGCCATTTTGGCGGTGCCGATATTTGCCATACCGCCCTTGGGGCAACCCTTTTTCGACATGCAGTAAGCAAAGCTGCCCGCAACGTCGGTGGAGGCGGTAATCACGTTGTGGTTATTGATGTTCCAGACCTGCGTAAAGCCGGCACCCGGGGCATCAAGACTCGTGAACGCACCGGTTTTCACGGTATAGATGAAGCCGTGGATAACGGCGCTTGAATCTTCCCACTGGCCGACAACCAGACCATTGTCGTTCATCCCTTCCACCACCGTATACTCGGCCTTGGGATAATCGATCAGCGTGGCTTTCTTCGCACCCGCCGGCAACAGATAACCGCGTTGCAAACCTGTGGTGGTATCGTAATACCAGCCGGCGATGTCTCCTGCGGAATCAATGGCGCGGCCCGCATAACCGCCGTTCTTGAGCTTCGGCAGGCTGAAATCTGCCTTCCACTTCGACTTCGCACCGGTATAGCCGACATACAGACCCGTGTCCGTGTCGGTGTAGTCGCCGGTAAAAGTTCCAGCCTTGTTGATGCCCTGGATGAGCTGGTCAAGGTCGGTGCCATTTTTGGTGACGGCTGTCAGTTTGCCCTTGGCGCTGTATTCCCAAGGCGCAAACGCACCTGCATCAAAGCCAGCGACCGCATTCTTGTCATTCATGCCTCGCGCCTGGGTATCGCTGTCCGGATCGTCGAAGCTTGTATATTTGTCTCCGGCAAAATCACCGATGAACCCATGCACGTTGCCGCTGGCATCGGTGTATCCACCGCTGATCGTGTTGCTGTCATTGATGCCAAACAGCTGCGTCGCCGACGCGTTTTGTAAAGCGACCGGCACCCAGGTGCCGCCTTTGGCGACAGCCGGTGACGCGGCCAGAAGCAAAGTTGCAGCAGCCACTGCATTTAACAAAGAAGTGCGCATTTGGAGTCCTCCCCGCAGGTTGAAATGAAATTGTTTGCGGATGAAATCACTGGTCCCATCCTGTGTCAACGGGCGCAGCATGCCTGGTCGCGGTATGAAAATCGCTTCCACCCCGGACTCTGCGCCGCCGGCGTCCCAAAGCCCTTTTCCTTGGCCTCGTTCCGCCCGATATTCGCAGCATGTGGACCCCGGATCGCAATTCCTTCCATCTGCCCGCTGCTATTGCACGCCACACGCGGATCGTGGAGGAGGGCTTCTGGGACAAGCTCCTGAAGGTGGCCGGGCGCATTCCCTTCGCCGAAGATCTCGCGGCCGCCTATTTCTGTGTGATTGATCCCGCGACGCCGGGGCGGGTTCGCGGTGTGCTGCTGGCAGCGCTCGCATGGTTCGTCCTGCCTGCCGCAGTTATGCCGGAATTCGTAGCTGTTCTGGGCTTTACGAATGAGATTGCCGTTACCGCGATCGCGGTGCGAATGATTCGCAAGCACCTCAAGGAACAGCACTATGCGCGTGCCCGGGCGGCGCTCTGCATCCCCCCGCCCCAAGTCGAGGGAATGAAGCCCGATGAATTTTGAAAATTTGGACGAAGAACGGCCGAGCTTCGTCACGCATCTCGAGTGTTCTGCCACAGGCGAACGCTACGAGGCCGGAGAAATCCACGGACTGTCGCGCGCCGGGAAACCGCTGCTGGTACGGTATGCACTCGATGCCGTGAAGGCGGCGCTGAGTAAAGAGATGCTCGTACGACGTCCGCCGGATTTATGGCGCTATCGTGAGCTCCTGCCCGTGCGCCACGCGAAAAACATCGTCAGCCTCGGCGAGACCATGACCCCTCTCCTTCGTATCCGCGGCAGCGGCGGTGGTGAACTTCTTGTCAAGGATGAGGGCCGCTTGCCGACCGGCTCGTTCAAAGCGCGCGGCATCGTGCTCGCTGTGTCCATGGCGAAAGAATTCGGCATCACCCGCATTGCCATGCCGACGAATGGCAATGCGGGCGCGGCCTTGGCAGCTTATGGCAGCCGTGCCGGCATGCGGACGACCATCTTCTGTCCGGAGGACACGCCCGAGATCAACGTTCGCGAGATCGCGGCGCAGGGCGCGAAAGTCTGGCGGGTCAACGGTTTGATCGACCAATGCGGAAAGCTGGTTGCTGCAGGCCGGGAGAAGCTCGGCTGGTTCGATATGTCGACGCTGAAGGAGCCCTATCGGATCGAGGGCAAGAAGACGATGGGGCTCGAGCTCGCAGAGCAGCTTGGTTGGGACGTGCCCGACGTTATTTTTTATCCGACTGGCGGAGGTACCGGACTGATTGGAATGTGGAAGGCGTTCGCCGAGCTCGAAGCGATCGGGTTCATCGGCGCGAAACGGCCGCTCATGGTGGCGGTCCAGGCGTCGGGCTGCGCGCCCATCGTGCGAGCCTTTGAGAACGGCGACACACAGGCGACGCGATGGGAAAATGCCCATACCATCGCCTCCGGCATTCGGGTGCCGTCTGCGATCGGCGATTTTCTCATTCTCGCAGCCGTACGCGAGAGCGGCGGATATGCCGTGGCGGTTGACGACGCAGAGATCGAAACAAGCCTTTACGACGTTGCGCATGAGGATGGCCTGTTGCTTTGCCCCGAGGGTGCCGCCACCCATGCCGCGTGGCGCAAATCGCTCCGGGAGGGCCGCATTTCGGCGAGCGACCGCGTCGTACTGTTCAACTGCGCCAACGGACTGAAATATCCTCTCCCGCCAGCCGACTGGCGGCTTGACCTGAACGCCGCAATCGACTTCGAAGGCCTGTAATTTCGGGGAGCAACTATGACATCGGTTCCTGGAGCAGGGCCGTGACCGTCGACGGCCGGTACATCGCAAGCTGGCTCTTGAGCGTGCTCGCCATCCTCGCGATTCTGGTGGTGGGGCGGCCGCTCCTCGCGCCTCTTGCCTTCGCCGTCCTGATCTGGGCGATCCTGAATGCGCTGACGGAAGTGCTGGAGCGGATACATCTGCCGCGAGCGCTTGCCTGGGCCGGCTCAATCCTCCTCATTGCAGGCGGCCTTTATCTCTTCGTACAGATATTGGGAACCCAGGCCGATGCGGTGGCAGGAGAAGCACCGCATTACTTTGCGAAGCTGGAACACCTCGAACGATCGGCGGAGTCATTTCTTCACCTTGGCCGTACCAAATTCACCGATGTAATAAACCCGTCGAACATCGCTGGAATGGTCGGGCAAGCGGCGGCTTCTGCCGGTTCGTTCCTGTTCACGCTCCTGATCGTCATCGTCTATGTGGGTTTCCTGCTCGCCGAGCAGACCCAACTGCCTGAAAAGCTCGCGCGGCTGCAGACGGATCAGACGCGCCGCGATGAAACCGGCAAGGTGATCCAAACCATCGCGCATCAAGTGCAGGCCTATCTCGGAGTGTGCACGTTTTTGAGCGCCGTCATGGCGGTCGGTACCTATATGCTGCTGCTGGCGATGGGCGTGAGCTTTGCGGCCTTCTGGGCGCTCATACTCTTTCTCGCAACCTATATCCCCACAATCGGCGCAGCGGCGGTGCTGCTGCCTGCGCTCATGGCCCTTCTGCAATTCGGCACTTTCACGCCTTTCCTGATCATCGTTGTCATTCTCGGCGCATTGCATTTCATGCTCGCCAACATCGTGAGTTCGATCCTGCTCGGCCGTACGCTCGATATCAGTCCGCTGGGAATAATTCTGGCGCTGAGTTTCTGGGGCCTGATCTGGGGTGTGGCCGGCTTGTTTCTTGCCGTTCCGATCACCGGCGCCTTCGCAATCATTTGCCGGCACGTCGATCAGTTGAACTGGATCGCTGTTGCACTGGCAGGGCCGGAACGAAAACCGGCGAAGAAGCGCGGCAGACCGCGGCTGCGCGGGGCGCAATAACAGGAAAGAGCGCAGCAGGGCACCCTGCTGCGCTCTTTTCCTTCCTGCAACTTCAGACGGCTTCCTTCAATTCCTTGGAAGCGCGGAATGCGACCTTCTTGCTGGCCTTAATCTTGATCTGCTCGCCAGTTGCCGGATTGCGGCCCATGCGTGCAGCGCGCTTGCGTACCGAAAGAATCCCGAGCCCCGTGAGACGGATGCGCGAACCTTTCTTCAGCTGCTTGGTGATTGTGGCGACGAAGTCGTCAAGAAACGCAGCGGCCGCCTTGTTGGAAAGTTCATGCTTCTTTGCCAGTTCGACGGAAATCTGCTTGAGCGTGACGCTTTCGATTTTTGGTTTCGGCGAAGCGGCCGATTTAGACGCTGCCGGTTTCGACGCAGGGGCCTTGGATGCCCCGGATTTCGATGCTGCCATGAGTGTCATCCTCAAAAAAAACGAATCAGATACCCGTATTTACACGATTTTTCGGGCTTTCCGGATAGGGTAGCGCGAAAAAGCCCTTAAAAATGGGGCTTTCCCCCCTTTACCTGCTCGTTTTTGGCGTTCCAGCGGCGAAATTCTGATCACTCGGACGTCGTGGAAAGCCACAAATCGATCAAGCCGGTACGCTCGGTAAGATGCACGCGCAGACCATCCGGCGAGGGCGTCAGGTAAAGCCGGTAATCGTCGATGCGGGCAATTTCGTTGTAGTCGACAAGGAGGCCGTTCGCCCGCCATTGCCCAAGCAGGGCTACACGATGTCCCGACTTTCCGTCTGGCGAGAGGCGCGGGACACCGTCGAATCCTACCGGATGCTCCTCCGGTGCGCTCCCGGCGAATTGCATACGTAGCAATGCCCCGGGTCCGGTGCGGAGGACCAGCTGCAGCGTGTGCAGTCCGAGCGGGTTGTCGGGGAGAACATAGGTACGTTCGGAAATGTGCTGAGCCCATTCCGGGATAATGGTAGTTTGGACCGCTGGCGGAGCGCGCGCGACATCGCGCTGGATCGCGGCAAGACGTGCGTCGCCGACGGCGTCCGGCGGCAGGGGACCGTTCGCTTTCACCGCTGCGGCCAGGCGCGGGGCCACCAGATTTGCATCCGCGCCGCCCGAGGTGATTACAATGACGAGATTTTCACTCGGGACGACGGTAATCCGCTGCCCGCCACGGCCATTCGCTTCGAAATCATAGGGCTGATGCGACGGATAGAGCCAGAAGCCATAGCCATAGGATATCCCCGGCTGCACGCTTGCGTGCGCGGTCAGCGCATCCTCCAGATAATTTTCCGGAATAATCTGTGTGCCTTCCCAGCGCCCGCGATGCAGCCACAAATAACCAAGTCTGGCGGCATCGGGCGGGGTGAGTTCGAGATCGGCGAACCCGTGCGAATTGCCGTGAGGATCTGCAGGCCAGGCGACATTTGTTATTCCGAGCGGCCGGAAGATATGGTCGCGCGCGACGTCGAGACCGTTCTGTCCCGCAGCACGGGTGATGATCGCGGAGACTGTATGAAAGGCAGCGCCGCAATATTGGAACCGGCTGCCGGGCGGCGACGCGAGCGGCCTGCTGAGCATGAATGAAACCCAGTCGGGTGTGTGTTCCATTTCGAGCAGCAGGTTTTCGCCCACCATCGCATTGCAATCGAGGCCGGACGTCATGCTGAGCAGATTTGCAAGTGTGATGGTGCTCTCGCGGGGATCGCCGAGCGCCCGCGTTTCATCCGGAAGCAGGGCCGAAAGCGGCGCGTTCAGATCGCCTAACCTGCCCTCACCTCTTACGATGCCGACAACCGAGGAAGTAACACTCTTGGTAACAGAGGCGAGATCATGTGTTTCGTGATCCCGGAAGGGAAAGAAATACGCATCCAGGACCGCATGGCCGTTGCGTTCGATGAACACGCTGTGGACGGGCAGATGTTTCACCCGAATCCATTCGAGTGCCTGGGCAAGCGCGTTGGAATCGATCCCCTGCGCTTCCGGCGTGGAAAACGTCCAACCCTGTGTCGGCCAGATTTCGGCGGGCGGCGGTGCAGGCGGAGCCGGCGGCGGTGGCGCGCAATTGACGGCCAATGCGCAGAAGGCACAGACGAGAGCGAAATTCCGGGCGTGAACCAACTCGTCCCTCCCGACCCGCGCCAATTCGCACGCGCAGGCGCGGAGCCGCAGCGCTAGAGTATAGTCTGACCACAAAGAGCACGAAGAAATAAGGTGCGCGTCGTGCGCTTCGCGGTTCAACAAATCCGACGCCCCGCGCTTCTGCATGCACAAAAATGGCGGAGACCGTGGAAGCGAAGCCACCAGCTACCTTGTCGGCACCGGATGCTCGCCGCGGTAGTCGTAGAAGCCGCGGCCCGTCTTGCGGCCGAGCCAGCCGGCTTCGACATATTTCACCAGCAGCGGACAGGGACGGTATTTGGAATCGGCGAGACCTTCGTAGAGCACCTGCATCACCGACAGGCAGGTATCGAGGCCGATGAAATCGGCCAGCTGCAGCGGGCCCATGGGATGGTTGGCGCCGAGCTTCATGGCCGTGTCGATCGCCTCCACGTTGCCCACGCCTTCATACAGCGTATAGACCGCTTCGTTGATCATCGGCAGCAGGATGCGGTTAACGATAAAAGCCGGAAAATCTTCTGCATAGGCCGCCGTTTTGCCGACGCGTTTAACAATGTCGAGCGCGGCCTGGAACGTCGGATCGTCCGTCGCAATGCCGCGGATGACTTCGACGAGCTGCATCATCGGCACGGGATTCATGAAATGCAGCCCGATGAAATGCTCGGGCCGGTCGGTCGACGAGGCGAGCCGCGTGACGGAGATCGACGAGGTATTCGTCGCCACGATCGCGGTGCTGTTGAGGCGCGGACAAAGGTCCTGGAAGATTTTGCGCTTGACGGATTCATCCTCCGTCGCCGCCTCGATGACGAGGTCGCGGTCTTTCATGTCGTCGAGCGTCTGCGTGGTATGGATATGCCTGATCGCCGGTGCGATCGCATCTTCCTTGATCAGCCCGCGCGCCGCCTGGCGATGCATGTTGCGTTCGATGGCGCCGATGGTGCGCCCCAACGCATCCTTGTTGATGTCCTCTAGCAGGACGTCATAGCCGGCGAGCGCGCAGACATGGGCGATCCCCCCGCCCATCTGCCCCGCACCGATAATTCCAATGCGTTCGATATTCATTTTTGTCTGGTCTCCGTGGTTGCCGGCTGACGACGCCGCGCCCCCGCGGCGGGCCGGCAGGTTTCAATAGCCCAGCCGGGCGAGTTCCTGTTCCATTTCCGGGATTATCTGGAAGAGATCGCCGACCAGTCCGAAATCGGCGAACTGGAAGATGGGCGCCTCCTCGTCCTTGTTGATGGCGACGATCACCTTCGAGTCCTTCATGCCGGCGAGATGCTGGATGGCGCCGGAGATTCCCACCGCGATGTAGAGGTCGGGCGCCACGACTTTTCCCGTCTGTCCGACCTGGTAGTCGTTCGGCACGAAGCCGGCATCGACCGCCGCCCGGCTCGCGCCGATTGCCGCATGTAATTTGTCCGCGAGTTTTTCCAGCATATGGAAATTCTCGCCCGACTGCAGGCCGCGTCCGCCGGAGATTATGACTTTCGCCGAAGTGAGTTCGGGCCGCTCCGATTTCGACAGTTCTTCGCCCGCAAAACTCGAAAGCTGCGGATCGGCTGCGGCGCTCGCGCTTTCGACCTGCGCAGAACCGGAATTCTCCACCGGCTTGAACGCCGAAGTACGAACCGTGATGACTTTCTTTCCCGCCGGCGCCTGCACCGTCTCGATGGCGTTGCCGGCATAGATCGGACGGCGAAAGGTGTCGGGCGATTCCACGGCCAGGATTTCGGAGACCTGCGGCACATCGAGCCGCGCCGCGACGCGGGGCATGTAATTCTTTCCGTTGCTGGTCGCCGGCGCGAGCAACGCGTCGTAGTTGGGCGCCAGCGCCACGATCAGCTGCTCCATCGGCTCGGGCAGCAGCTTCGCGTAGGCCGGGCTTTCGGCGAGCAGCACTTTCTCGACACCGGACAGCATTGCGGCGGCTTCCGCGACCGCACGGCAATCCTGCCCCGCCACCAGCACATGTACAGGTGCGCCCAACTGCAGGGCGGCGGCGACCGTCTTGGCCGTAGCATCCTTCAGCGTCGCATTATCGTGTTCGGCGATGACCAGAGATGTCATCAGATCACTCCCGCTTCGCGCAGTTTGCCGATCAGTTCGGCTGGAGTTTTCACTTTCACGCCGGCCTGGCGCTTCGGCGGCTCGGAGACTTTCACCACCTTGAGCCGCGGCGTCGTATCGACGCCGTAATCGGCAGGCGTCTTCTCTGCGATCGGCTTCTTCTTGGCTTTCATGATGTTCGGAAGGGAGGCGTAGCGCGGCTCGTTGAGGCGCAGGTCGGTGGTGACTATGGCGGGAAGTTTGAGCTCGACGGTCTGGAGGCCACCATCGATTTCGCGCTCGACCGTGGCGCTTGCCTCACCCAGTTCGAGCTTGTGCGCGAAGGTGCCCTGCGGCCAGCCGAGAAGCGCTGCCAGCATCTGTCCGGTCTGGTTGGAATCGTCGTCGATCGCCTGCTTGCCCAGAATGACGAGCCCGGGCTGCTCCTCATCGCAGATCGCCTTGAGGATTTTCGCCACGGCCAATGGCTCGACCGTACCTTCCGTTTTCACGAGGATGCCGCGATCGGCGCCCATGGCGAGCGCGGTGCGGATCGTCTCCTGCGCCTGTTGCGGGCCAATGGAGACGGCAATCACTTCCGCCGCCTTCCCCTTTTCGCGGAGGCGCAGCGCCTCTTCCACGGCGATTTCGTCAAACGGGTTCATCGCCATTTTGACATTGGCGAGGTCCACGCCTGACTGATCCGCCTTCACACGTACCTTGACGTTGAAGTCGATCACCCGCTTCACGGGCACCAGTATTTTCATGTCTTTCGAAGGTCCTGACCGCTCTGGCTCACGCGACGGGATTGCGTTTCCGGCTGCCTTTCTTGTGCGGCGCAAAAATTAGGCATCCGACCGGCACCATGTCAATTCACGACTATTCCACGCCTTTAAGCATGCTTAAGGCGCTAACTCCTGACATTTTGGTGCGATGCACAATCCTGTGCTTCGCGGCATTCAGCCGCAGTTTTGCCACACTCATTTCAGTGTGGCCAGATAGGCGGCGATATCGGCACGCTGCCGGGCGTCTGCAATACCCCCCAGGGGCATGTTGTTTCCGGGGACGATTTTCTGCGGATCCGCCAGATATGCGTCGAGCTTCGCCACGGTCCACACAAAACCCGCTTTCTTCATGGCCGGCGAATAGTCGAAGCCCGGATAAGTGCCGGCCTTGCGGCCGATAACGCCGAACAGATTCGGTCCCATACGATTGGACGCGCCCTTCGTATTGCTGTGGCAAATATAGCAGCGGCTGTACAACGCCGAACCGGTCGCCGCGTTTCCCGCCGCGTCCGCACCGCTGCATCCCCAAGCCAGCACCATGCCCGCTGCGCAAAGCGAAACCGCGATCCGTCTCATCATGTCCTGTTCTGCTTGCATCCCGCCGCCCCGATATTAGCGGGAATGTCCCGTCATGAGAACAGCCTGCGGCATGGGTGTCACGATTATGTCGGATCGGTCGTGCCCATACCGATCATGCGCAGGGCCGTCATGCTCGGCAGGAAGAAATATTCGCCGCCGCGCGTCTCGACGAATTGCGGAATACCGGCAGCTATGAACGGCGTTTCGGTGCCGTCCGGTTTGACCGGCACAATGAATTTGGAATCGCCGCGCCGGTTGCCCACCACCGGACAAGTGTCGCTGCCCGAATTGGCGTCGAGACCATAATTGATCCATTGCTGTTGCACGAATTCGAACTGCCGCCCGATATCTGCGCAAAGCGCGAGAAAGATGATGCCGTGCTCGCCATTGTCGTCATCGGTGGTCAGGCCATAGGGCAGCCCGCGCCGCAGGATGCGCCGCCTGTTGTTGAGCGCCGAATTCCGGCCATTGAGACCATCGCGCGTATTGGCGCGCCGCATATGCGAGGCAACCGGACATTTGCTGCCATGCGGATCGTCGGCATAGGTGAAATCGGTATACGGCCAGTCCAGGTCCTTGTCCTTGTACTTGGCATCGAAATCATTCCATTCCGCGATCGTCGGCGCCACCGCGACCGGCACGCCGTCCGGCCAGCGGCCCGTCATCTTGGCACGCAGGATGAGGCCGGCATCGGCGATCGATACAGTGCCGGCCTTCGCATAGATATTTGCTGCACCGGCCAGATAGGAATTGAAGCTGCCCACATTCTCATGAAGCTTGCGAAAGATCAGGAACGTGCCGTTGCGCATGATTTCGTTCGGACCCGCCATGTCGGCGATCTCCTGCGCCTCATTGGGATAACCGAGCAGGAACTCGCCGGTCGCCAGCGGTCCCCACCGGCTGTTGTCGGCTGATGCGGATTTTTCCTCGAGCAGCTTGCCGTTGCCGATCGCCATCATCTGATCGGCGTAGGGATTGCCGAACTGGCCATCGAACACGGGGTTGCTGATTCCATCGATGAAACCGAAATGCTCGCGCGGAACCGGCTTGTAGGTCGCCCTGTTTTGCGCCATCTGCACCTGGCCTTCCTGCAGAAGCGCGCATCCGTCCTGCCACGGCGCGTTGTTGCTGTCGTGTCCGGCGAGAATCGTGATGTCGTATTTTGTGCAGAGATCCCGGAGATGGCCGGTCTCGCGGTCGAGCGCCGCCAGCGGCTTGCCGTAATCGTCCAGTCCGCAATTGAGCCCGACAAGGATGTGCACCTGGTCCGGCTTGAGCCAGACGGGATTCCACTGGGCGATGCCATCGACGAAACTGTCATCGCGCGCAATCAGGTCGTCGCCGAGGATCGCGGCACGCTTCTTCATTCCGTCGATGAATTCCGCCGGCAGCCGCGACAGCGTGCGTGTCGGGAGCTCGAGCGCAAGCAGACCCCAGAACGTGAAACCGATATTGATTGCTACATCCGGCCTGGTGGTCTGTATCTCCTGGACAAACGCGTCGCTCGAATCCCAACGGAGCGCGGTCGTTATTTTTGGACGGTATTCCAGCACAAAGGCGCGGCCCTTTGCGGCATCGTTCACATGCAAAAGAAGGAAGCGCGCGGAGGGGAAGGTGCCGACGAAATCCTGCAGGATGTTGCCTTGGATGTCGGCGAGGTCGAGCACCCTTTCCATGTCAGGCTCCGATCGTACCGGGCGCCTGGGTCGGCGTCCGTACATCATCGACCCGGACGTCGTTCAGGAACGCGCCCATCGCGTCGAACAATTCCTGTGCTGATTTGCCCTGTAGGTCCGCAACTTTTGGAATGAGCCGGCGCTGCACATAAAGCGCCTTCAATATCGAGGGCAGATCCGAATCCGGCGCCATCGGAAAAGGCTTAAGCCCTGCCCGCATGACGAGAAGATAAGCCGCATAAATTGCTGCACCGAGCGCGAGCAACAGGACGAAAACAATCTCGAGCCCGTGCCAGATACCGTGCAATGTCGTCAGATGAGCCAGCCGGAACAGCGCCCAGGACGCGCCGCCGGTCACGGCGCCCGCGGCGATTGCTGCTCCACCGAAAAGCCCGAATGACAAAGTCGGCAGCGGCGGCGCAGCCATCCAGTAATCATTGAACGGCATGGTCGTATCGAGCTGATGCGCCATGATGTAATCAGCAAAGCTGTCCGCGTCCGAGACCTTGATCCTGTATTGAAAGCAGTGCTCGAAGACGGGATCGAGATCGAGGCGCATATTGGTCCATACGCCGCGCAACCAGTCGCGAAGCTCGGCGGCAATACCCTGCGGCGCATCGAAATCGGCCGTGAACAACAGATACGGGCCGAGCAAAGAATCGACGGGTTTCGGAACGGTCGGATCTGCGTCCTCAATCGCGGTCACCAGCGCGTTGTCCGGTGTACGGCCGTTGAAGATGACATCGTCCAGAACCACGATGCGGGCGAAATGGGTTTTGGTGCATCGCGAGAACGGACTGTTGCACGCCAGTTTTTCCGTCTCCGGCGACTGATGGGCCGTGGGCAGCACGGAAAGCGCCTCGCGCACCAGCTGGACATGCGAATATTTCAACCCATCCCGGTCCACTGTTTGTTTGCTGTCTATCGGGATCAGGGTGGTGAGAAAACAGTGGCCGCCGTCGAATGTCGACATGGATTCAAACCTTCCCATCGGCGCGGGTTTGCGGCGCACAGACGACGAATGGCAGGCGATTGCGATCCGCCGTCCAGGTATCGAGGCTTGCGATCGGGGCGAAGCCGGGCGAACCGAGGCTGTTCTGCACCATGACCAGGAATTTGCGGTAAGCGGCGGCGAATGTCTCGGGCGTCATGCCCGGTGCCCGGTGTATTTGAGCCAGCGTTTTGAGCTGGGCGTAGACATTCAGCGCGGCCTTGACGTCGCGCTGCGCCGAACCCGGAATCGCGTTGTAATAGTAGTTGGTATAAAACTGGTTCCTGACGATGTAAGCCTTGAAGGGCGTGATCGGAATGGAATGCGGATATTTCAGGCTGCAATACCAGAAAAGATCCAGCCCATTCGGGATGCCGTCTGCAAAGGCGTCGATATACTGATCCCAGGTGCCGTTGAAATTGCTGCAAAACAGCATGTAGTCGTGTTGCAGCGCGGGCGCGCCGCAATCTCCGGCCGGCCACTGGTCGCGTTTGATCAGGACCCAGCGGGCAAAATGAATGATGCTCAGATTCAACAGGCCGGCCAGTGTCACGGGCCGGGCGCGCGAAAGCATGAAGATAAACCGCTGCAGCCAGGTGAAGCCCGGCCGCATCGGCGTGATCACATTCATGCCATAGGCTTTGCCCGCGATATTCGACACTTCAAACGCCCCCGTTTGCCCGGCGAAACTCTGCGTTCCGCCCGACATCGCACGGAACGCAATCATGGTCGGATAGTCGACACCCCGGTTTGCGAGTATGACATAAACTTTTGCAAGTTCCAGACGGAAGCGCGGCGGCGAACGCGGCGCTCGCAGGTTGCCCGCGAAGGCTTTGCAACCGCTGCAGCCGCGGGCGCATCTTTCGGCACACAAACGCATAAACTCTTAATCAGCCGCGTTCATCGCCCCGGGACAATGCACACAAGCCGGGAATTCATTGTTTGGCCATCACGGTCGTTTGATCCCGACCGATGTCAAACCCTGCTATTTTGTTCCGTCGCGGGAAAACGGGTGGTGTGGAACATGCGCTCCTCAGTCTGGATTTCTATCCTTTCGGGCGGACTGGTCGCCGGCACGGTCGATATCGGGGCTGCGGCGCTGATCAATCAGGTCGGTCCGGTCCTGATCCTCCATTACATCGCGGCAGGCCTGCTGGGGCCATCGGCAGCGCTGGCCGGAGGCACACCGGCGGCGGTGCTTGGCCTGATACTGCAATGGGCGATGTCGCTGATCATCGCGGCCATCTTCGTGTTCGCGACGGAGCGGTGGCCTGCGTTGAGACGGTCCTGGCTGCCCTGGGGTCTTGCTTACGGTGTCGCCATTTTCTTCGTGATGAATTACGTCGTCCTGCCGCTGTCGGCGGCTATGCCGAAGCCGCATCTGCCCCATTTCACGGTGGTGCATTTCATCGAGAACATGCTGGCCATGCTGCTGTTCGGCACGATCGTCGCGTATTTCGCAAGCCGCCGGGAACGCACAGCCAGTTCGGCCTGAAGTAACATACGGCAATCGTAACGGCGCTGCTGCCCCGCGGCTTCGGAAGGCAAGGAACCTCCTTGTCAGTCGACCGTTTCGGGGCGGGGGATAAAACCCGTTCACGATCAGGAGACCATAATGGCCAACAAACATCCATCCACCGAGCACCATAACCGCGCTGCCGATCACCACGAAAACGCCGCGAAATCTCACCGCGAAGCGGCGAAACATTACGAAGACGACAAGCACGAGGCCGGCGCCCATCACGCCCAGACCGCCCAGGGCCATGGCTCGCATGCGAGCGAGGAAGCCGAAAATGCGAGCCGGAAACATGCCGGTCGTCACGGCTCAAGTGGTGGCGGCGCGGGCGGAAGCCAATCGGGATCGGGCGGGTCGCAGAACCGCTGATCCGGACGTTTCTGTTTTCGGCCCATCGCTGGATCACTCCGGCGGTGGGCTTGTTTTTGATCATACAGCGCGGTTTCGAGGCGATTGAAACAAATTTGTCATGGTCTGCAGTTACGCCTTGATATGGTACGAATGAAGAAATGCAGCTTCACGCCGTCGCCGGCAGGGCAAGCCTTGTTTCAAGGCCGCCGAGCGGGCTTTCGTCGAGGGTGAGCGCGCCGCCATACAGCCTTGCAATGTCCCGCACGATGGCAAGGCCGAGGCCGGAGCCGGGGACATTTTCATCCAGGCGTTCGCCGCGGGCGCCGACGCGGGCGCGTTCCTCCTCGTCGAGACCTTCGCCGTCATCGCCGACGCGCAGCTCGAATTGCGCGGCGCCATTGCTCCGCGCCGTCACCGCCACGCGCGTGTTCGCCCATTTGCAGGCATTGTCGATCAGATTACCTGCCATCTCTTCCAGATCCTGCCGTTCACCGCGAAAGGCAAGGCTGCCCGGGCAGTCCACATCGATGGTCAGTGCGCGATCGGCATGGATGCGCGACAGCACGCGCGACAGATCCTCGATCACCGGTCTCACGGCGGTGCGGCTGCCCAGAACATTCACCGAGCCTGCGGCGCGCGCCCGCGCCAGGTAATGATCGACCTGGCGGCGCATGGTGCCGACCTGGCGCAGCACCACATCCGCAAGTGTTCCCGGATGTTCATGGGCTTCGCTCACCAGCACGCTGAGCGGCGTCTTGAGGAAATGAGCAAGGTTCGACACATGCGTGCGCGCGCGGCCGACGACTTCGGCGCTGTGATCGATGAGGCTGTTCAGTTCCGAAGCGAGCGGGCGGATCTCGGCCGGAAAATTGCCCACCAGCCGCTGCGCCTTGCCGTCGCGGATGCGCCCCAGCGCCGCGCTGACGCGATCCAGCGGCTGGAGCCCGATACGCACCTGGATGAAGATCGCGCATATGAGACTGAAGCCCAGGATCGCAAACGACCAGATCAACGTTCCGTTGAACCTGGAGACTTCGTTTTCGACTTCGGTGACGTCTGCGGCAACAAAGAATGAATAGGCGCGCGAGCCGTTCTTCTGTTCGGCCGCCGGAAATTCAATGCGCTGGGAGACGAAGCGCAGGCGCTGCGAATCCGGACCCGTGCCATGGCCCCATGTCACGTCGTGAGATTTGCGGAAGTCGGTGATCGTTATCACCTTGTCAAACAACGAGCGCGAAATCTGCGCGTGGTCGGTGTCCGGGCCTTTGGGCCCTTCCGGCGTGATCTGCCAGTACCAGCCGGAATAGACGCGCTCGAAGCGCGGATCGGCGAAACGGTTCTGCAGCGAAACATCGCCCTGCGCGTCGGGCTCGGCGGCGGCGACCATTTCATCGAGATCGGAACGCAGCCGCGCATCGAAATCGCCTTCGACCGAGGCGCGGAAGACACTGGAAAGTACATAGCCGCCGACGAGCAGCCCGAGCAGAATCCAGACGGCGGCGGCCGCAATAAGCCGCCCCGCGAGGGAATCAAACCAGCTGCCCCGGATTCCGATTCGTTTCAAAAATTTTGTTTGCGCCGAGGTCATCCAGGCCAGCACGCCCGTCATCGCCCGCGACGGCGGGCCACCCGGTTAAAATTCGCCACTTGCACAGAGAAAATTACTGCGGACTTCCCGCTCGGGACAGATGTCGCCCGGATAGCCCTTCGCAGTTGCGGGGCATGACAGTGCGGGGGAGCCTGACCACCAACGCCCACAGTCATCAAACCTTTGCGTGATCGGGTTCGCGAGCCGCTTCAGGCGTGTCGAGACAATAGCCAAGTCCGCGCACCGTCTGGATCAGGTCGGAGCCGAGCTTCTTGCGCAGCCGCCCGACAAACACTTCGATCGTATTCGAATCGCGATCGAAGTCCTGATCGTACAAATGTTCGACAAGCTCCGTGCGCGAGACCACGCGGCCCTTGTGATGCGCGAGATAGGCGAGCAGCCGGTATTCCAGCGAAGTGAGCTTCACGGGATTGCCGTCGAGCGTGACGCGGGAGGAGCGCGTGTCGATGCGCAGCGGCCCGATCTCGATCTCCGAGGTCGCAAAGCCGGCAGCCCGGCGCAGCAGCGCACGCACGCGGGCGAGAAGCTCTTCGGTGTAGAAGGGTTTGGCGAGGTAATCGTCCGCGCCCGCGTCGAAACCCGCCACCTTGTCGCTCCAGCGGTCACGCGCAGTCAGGATCAGCACCGGCATGGTGCGGCCGGCCTTGCGCCATTGCTGCAGGACACGCACGCCGTCCATCTTGGGCAGCCCGAGATCGAGGATCACCGCGTCGTATGGTTCGGTGTCGCCCAGAAAATGGCCTTCCTCGCCGTCGCCGGCACTGTCGACGACATAACCGGCGTCGGCGAGCGCGCGTTTCAGCAGGCGCTGCAGATCCTGGTCGTCCTCAACGAGAAGTATGCGCATCCGATCTCCCGAATTAGCGGTGGCGTCCGCCCCGTCCGCCCCGGCCTCCACGCCAGCCCGGACCCCAGCCGCCAAACCGGCCGGGTCCGCGCGGGCCCGCGAATGGATAATAGCGCAAACCCGCGGGCGGGAGAGCCATCTCTGCATAGCCATGGTAAGGACCGATCACGCGGCCGGTCCGGGCGTCGGCATCGAGCCATATGACCCGGCCCTCGGGCGTCAGCCATTTGACGCGATAATGCCAGCCGCCGGCGGCATCGGGGAACGGCCCTTCCGCATCGAAGAAACGGCCCGGGCGCGCACTGCGGATAGTGGGCAGGAGGCGGTCCAGCGGCTGGATGCTGTAGCCATGCGCCGCCGGATGCCGGGGAAGCGCCACCGCCGGAGGCGGTCCCGCGATCGGGAAAATCTGCGCATGCGCAGCCGGCGAAACGAATGCCAGCAGAGCGAGCACTGCAGCAATGTACGCGCGGCGAAACATGCTCTTCCCTAACGCTTCTGCAATGAACATGCGATGAACAGGTGTTGGCGGGGAATTGTGAGAAAAACGGCTCAGCTTAAAACAAATCCGCCGGTGCGCGCCATTCCTTTCCTCCCCACGCGACGCGTGGGGGGAGCGCGAAGCGGGGGCGGGGGCTTGCCACGCATTCAGTTTGTTCGAACTACGCTTCCGTCAACGTATCAAGCCATGCGCATCGCGGATCGGCAACATCGCGTCCCTGCATGACTTTGAAACATGTGCGGCGTTGCCCCCTCCACCGCTTCGCAGGCACCTCCCCCGCCTGCGGCGGAGGAGAAAAACGCGCCCGAAGCGGCTTTTCCTGCGTTAACTGATTTTCGGAATTCATGCGGCGGCGACCATGAATTCGCGGCCATTCCATGGCCATGCGCAAGTCTTGAAACCGCCGCAATGATCCGCAAATAACGCCATCAGGCATCACGGGCCCGATCGTTGAAGAAATTGCAATCGCAACGCCTGTACACGGCGCGCCCCGACGCCCGCTACATCCGGATATTCGTCTTCTTCGCGCTGTTCCTTGCGATACCGGTCGCGCTTGTCTGGCTGTTGCCGACCTTCCTGATCTGGACGGCGCCGCGGCTGAATTTCGACAAGGATCTTTATGCGGTGAACCGGCCGATCGCGTTTACCTTCATCGACGCGAACGGACATGTAGCAGGACACAGGGGCGCCATTGTCGGCGAGCGTCTCAAGCTCAGCGAAATGCCGCCCTATCTTCCCGCGGCATTCATCGCGATGGAGGATCGCAGCTTCTACGAAAACGAAGGCATCGACATTCGCGGGCTGGTGCGCGCGGCATGGATGAACATGCGCGCCGGTCATGTTGTGGCGGGCGGCTCGACGATCACGCAACAGACCGCCAAGATCGTGTTCCTTTCACCCAAGCGCACATTCAGCCGCAAAACCGAAGAACTCTTCGACGCCGCGGCGCTTGAGAAATCACTCAGCAAGAAAGAGATACTCGAACTCTATCTCAACCGCATCTATCTCGGCGCCGGCGCTTATGGCGTGGACGGCGCAGCGCACACCTATTTCGGCAAATCGGCGCGCGACCTGACGTTGCCGGAAGCCGCCATGCTGGCGACGCTGACACGCGCGCCTTCCGCCTTTTCGCCGCGACGCGATCTTGCCGCCGCGCAGTCGCGCGCGGGTCTGGTGCTGCGCGCGATGGTGGAAACCGGCGCGATTACACAAAGCCAGGCCGAGGACGCGCGTGCGCATCCCGCAGAAATAACGAACCATACCTTCACCGATGCGCGCAATTTCTTCATGGATGCGGCGGCGGACGAAGCATTGAAACTGATCGGTTCCGACGGCGAAGGCCGCGATGCCGATCTGATCGTTCATACGACCTTCGATCCGAAACTCGAGGAAGCGGCACGGCATGCGCTGTCCCACACGCTGAGCGCGCATGGCCGGCATATGCATGCGAGCCAGGGTGCGGTCGTACTGATGAAGACGGATGGCGGCATCGCCGCGCTGATCGGCGGACGCGACTACGACATTAGTACGTTCAACCGCGCCACGCAGGCCAGGCGCCAGCCGGGTTCGGCGTTCAAGCCCTTTGTTTATCTGGCGGCGCTCGAGAGCGGGATCACACCCTGGGATACGCGCGACGACGGACCGGTCGATATCGGGGGGTGGAGCCCGACCAACTATGGCGGCCGCAGCTACGGCACCGTCACGATTGCCCAGGCCATGGCGCATTCCATCAATACGGTGACGGCGAAAGTCGCGCAGGAAGTTGGAATAACCAACGTGATCAGGGCCGCGCGCCGTTGCGGGATTACATCGCCGCTCGCGCCCAACGCTTCATTGGCGCTCGGTACATCGGTGGTCACGCCGCTCGAACTGACATCGGCCTATGCCAGCTTTGCTTCGGGCGGATTGCGCGTCTCGCCCTATATGGTCTCGGAGATCGAGGACAGCGCCCATCGCGTGCTCTATCAGCGCAGCACACAGCCCGAGCCCCGCATCATCGCCACGCATGTGAACCGCGACCTGACCGCGATGCTTTATGGCGTGCTGGTCGAGGGAACCGGCCGCGCGGCGGCACTTCCCGGGCGCGAGGCGGCGGGCAAAACCGGCACCACACAGGATTACCGCGACGCCTGGTTCGTCGGCTTTACGCCGGATTATGTGGCAGGCGTGTGGGTCGGCAATGACGATTACTCGCCGATGCGCAACGTCACCGGCGGCACGCTGCCTGCCATGATCTGGAAAAGCGTGATGACGACGGCCGAACAGGGGCTGCCGGCGAAGAAACTCGACAAATCCACCCAGCCTCCGCCGGAGGATGTGGCCGATAGCGACAACGATAATGACGCGGCTGCGAACACCAATGGCGAAGACGATGAGTCGGAGCAGGGCGCAGGGCAGTCGGAGCATCGCTCCTTCTGGGACTGGCTGTTCGGAAAAGGCGACAATTCCTCGAAGCCCGACGACCAGGCGCCGCCGCCGGCCACGGCCGGCGACGCTGAACCTCTTCCTCCGCCGCCGCCCGACGCTGCCGAGCAGCAGTCAGGCGTTGCACGCGCGGAAGCCACCGCGCGCCGCAGGGAAGACGCGCCGGAGCAGCGCGGCAATTCGCTCGATACCCCGCCCGTCAACGACAATGACGATGAAGACGCCCCGCCCGTCGCCAGTCCCTATGGGCCTCCGCCGCGCAGTCCGTATTCCCCGCCGTCGAATGTCGTGCGCCGCTACGTCCCCCCTCCGCCTCCGCCGCAACAGCCGGACAATGACGACGATGACGGCAACGGCAACTGAGGCGAACGCGCGAGAACAGTCCGTTATAATCACACCAAAGCGCGAACGATTGTTTCATGTGAAACATTGTCCGGCGCGGTTGATACAAACAGTCGAATTCGCTGTTAATCGCTGATAAAATCGCTGTTATGGCGTTCTCGCCAGGGCGGCCGGACGGGCCGCCGGGACTTGACCGCGAAAGGCCGCGCCCCTACACCCGCGCGGACGAAATTCGGGGCTTCCCGTCATGAATCTGCGTGCGACCGACACGACCCTGCCCCGCTTTGCGAGCGTCGGGCAGCTCATTGAAACAATGCGGCCGGGCGATCCCGTCTATGTGCTGTTCCCCGAGAAATTCCGCATCGCGGCACGCCGCTTCCTCGATGCTTTTCCGGGCGACACGCTGTTCGCGGTGAAGTCCAATCCCGCGCCGCCCGTGCTCGAACTCGTCTACGCCTCGGGCATCCGTCATTTCGACACCGCCTCGCTTTCCGAGATCGAACTGGTGCACGGCCTGTTCCCGGATGCGCAATGTCATTTCATGGCGCCGGTGCGCCTGCCGGGCACGGCCGCGATCGCACATGCGCAGCACGGCGTGCGCGACTTCGTCGTCGATTGCGATTTCGAACTCGACAAGCTGCTTGCGGAAACGAAAGGCGGCAGGGACTGCCGCATCTTCGTGCGGCTGGCGACGCCGCTTGGCGGCGCGGTGCTCGAACTGTCGAGCAAATTCGGCACCACGCCCGAAGATGCCGCGCGGCTGCTGAAGCGCGTCGTCGAATCCGGCGCCGCGCCTGCGCTGACTTTCCATGTCGGTTCGCAATGCCTGAGCCCGTTCTCCTACGCCCAGGCGATCGAGATCGCGCGCCGCACCGCGGCGCTTGCGGAAATCGACATCGCCGCGCTCGACATCGGCGGCGGGTTCCCCGGTCCCTATCCCGGCCAGGACGTGCCGCCCTATCACTGGTATTTCGACACCATCCGCGAAGCCATTGCGACGCTGCCCAATGCCGGCAAGTTGCCGCTGATGTGCGAGCCCGGACGCGCGCTGATCGCCGAAGGCGTTTCGCTGGTGGCGCAGGTCGTGCTGCGCAAGAACGACAAGCTGTACATGAACGACGGCATCTATGGCAGCTTCGACGAGCTTACGCTGCCGGGCTGGACGACGGATTATCACACCAAAGTCTTTGCACTGGATACAAAAGGCCGCGCGCTGACCGAACCCGCCGCCGACAGCGCCTTCCGTGTTTACGGCCCGACCTGTGATACGCTCGACGTGCTGCCCCGCCCGCTGATGCTTCCCGAAACGATTGGCCCCGGCGATTTCATCGTCTTCGAATCCATCGGCGCCTATTCGTTTGCCGTGCGCACGAATTTCAACGGCTTCCTGCCTGACCGCTGGGCGATCGTGGGAAATTGAGCCCGTCCGTTATTTCAAACTGATGTCGTCCCCGCGAAAGCCGGCCCCTGCCGCTGAAAAAAGCCGCAGGGGATCAGCCGCGGCTTTTTGATCGATTACCAGCCCGGATAGGAATCGTAGTCATTGTCCGGGTCGAAGTGATTGGTCGAATGGGAGAAGAAGCCGGGATACGCATCGTAATCATTGTCGGGGTCGAGAGTATTGCGATCGGCATCGAAGTACCCGGGATACGGGTCGAAATCATTGTCGGGGTCGCGCAATCCGAAAAAGGAACTACGAGAGTACTGATAGGCATCCGTTTCCTCATACGGCGTTCCGGCTGGCAGAGCCTTGCGATCCACGTAGCCGAGACGGAAACAGTCCCGCCCCCTGTCGTCGCACTCCAGACGCATGCAATCGTCACCCCGACAGACCGTCTTGAAGGTATCCGCCGCTGCCGTATTGACAGTAACAGCGAGGGCTCCGAACGCGAGCAGGGCGGCCAGAGTGCCTATCTTCAACATCCGTCCCGTCATGATCGTCTCCTGTCTCATTTCAATTGCCGATCGTCGAAGATTCCGGACGACCTTGATTGCCTTATGTTTCGGGAACCGGTTTCAATCGCACGGCCCGCGGGTCTTTACCTAATGGCCGGCAATGGTGCCGGTTCCGGCCCCGGCGCGCGAACCGCAAATCCCTGCATCCGCACGAAACTCTGCGGATGCAGGAGATGCAGTTCTTCCTGTTTCAGTGCATCGCGACTTTCTTCTTTGCCGCCTTTGTCATGCCGAGCTGATCGAAGAGGAATGACAATTGATCGGTCTGCTCCGCGATGCGCTCCGATAATGAGCTGCCGATTCCGTGACCGGAATTCTTGTTCGTGCGCAACAGGATCGGATGATCGGAGCTTGTTGCCGCCTGCAGCGCGGCAGCAAATTTGCGTGAGTTCAGCGGATTGACACGGCCATCCGTCGCGCCGGTCAGCATGAGAACCGCCGGATACGCCGTGCCCTTCACCGCATGATGATAGGGCGAATAGGCATAGAGCGCCCTGAACTGATCCGGATTTTTCACTGTGCCGAATTCGGTGGTGTTGAACGAACCGTTGGGATCGAGCTCGACACGGATCATGTCGTAGATGCCGACAGCCGACACGACGGCGCGCGCGAGTTCGGGATGCTGGGTTATCTCGGCACCCATCAGCAGGCCGCCATTCGAGCCGCCCATCAATGCCAGATGGTCGTGCGACGTGTAATGCTGCGCGATCAGATAATCGCCGGCGGCCGCAAAATCGTCGAAGACATTCTGTTTCTTCGTCAGCATGCCGGCCTGATGCCAGCTTTCGCCGTACTCCGCTCCGCCGCGGATATTGGCGACCACGTAAATGCCGCCATGATCGAGCCACAGCCGCCGCATGGCGCCGATGAAGCCCGGTGTCATGCTGACGCCATAGCCGCCATAGCCGTAGAGCAGCGTGGGATTGCTGCCGTCGAGCCTGGTGCCCTTGCGCATGATAATGTTGAGAGGAATTTTGGTGCCGTCTTTCGACACGGCGAATTCACGCTTCACTTCCGCATCGGCGAACGAGATCGGTGAAGTAACTTTCAGCGCCGTCTCGCTGGTCTTGCCGGTCGCGGGATTCCAGTCCGCGTAATAGCGCGGACGCAAATAGGTGGAGACGTCGAACAGCACATCGCCATCGGCCAGCGGCTCGATTTCCGAATTGGCCGCGATCTCCGGCAGCGGCAGCTTGCCCTGTTCGTGACCGTCCAGATCGAAGATGCGCACCTGGTTCGGACCGCCGACAATATCGCGCACAAACAAACGATTTGAAGACAGAGTAAGGTCGATCACATGCTGCTCGGCGCCGCCGGACAGGATCGCCACGCCGCTCTCAGGAACGATGACGGACGCATTCGCGAGCGCGCCGCTCGCATAGGAGCCCTTCAGTTTGACGATCTTTCCATTCGGCGCGCCGGCACGGCTGATGCCGTAGATCGCATCGTCGGGTCCCATCGCCGCGTAGACGATTTTGTCGGGGTAGTTCGCGACTTCGACCGGCGCCTGCCCTTCGCGCAATACATAGAACGCCCATTCGCCGCCATCGCCGCGCTGCACTGATGCGAGGATTGCCTGCCGGTCATAGCGGTTGTCGAGATACACTTCGGAGACCCGCTCGAGTCCATCCTTGCTGCCCAGCACCAGCGGGTCGCCGGCTCCGGCTGCGCCAAGGCTGTGGAAATAGACCTGCATGTTGAAATGCTGATCGGCCGCCGGCGCATCGGGGCCCGGATAGCGCGTGTACCAGAAGCCCTTGCCGTCGGCCGTCCAGGCGAGGCTGCCGCCGGCCGTAGGATATTGCACGCGCGAGATCGGTTCGCCGACTTCCTTCCCCGTCGCCACTTCGTAAACATGCAGCGTTCCGTCTTCGCTGCCGTTTTTCGACAACGACATTGCGACCAGTTTCCCGTCGGGCGACGGAACAAACCAGTCGACCGCCGTCAAACCTTTGGCGTCGACCGCATTGGGATCGAACACCATCTTGCGGCTGTCCGGATTGGCCCTGGCATCAAGCGTAACCAGCATGGGCTGCTGCTTCGCCGGGTCGCTGTACATCGCGAAGACGACATTGCCCCGCGCCTGGAGCTGGTAATAGGCGGGCGACGTGGCCGTGATCAGCGTGGTCAGCTTCGCCTTGATCTTTTCCGCATCCGGCAGCGCATCGAGATAGGCGCGGGTGCGGGCATTCTGCGCATCGCTCCAGGCCTGCACTTTCGGGTCGGACGGGTTCTCCAGCCAGCGATAGGGATCGGAAACCTTCACGCCCTGGATCACGTCGACGGTATCACCCGCCGGGGTGGCCGGCGGCGGCGGAATGGTGGCGGCAGACACCGCCCCCGCGGCGCAGCAAAGCGCGAGGGCTGAAACGCGAAGCAAAGATGCAGGTGTCATGGCCGATCTCCCGTGGCGCCGCCTTCCCCAAGCGGCGCAGGCATCATAAGTCTACATCCGCCGACAGAGTCAAAACACTGTTCGCCGCACCATAGGCAGCAGTGGAGTTCCTTACGATTCTCCAGAACAACATCGGATGCCTTACCAGTTTGACCTTCGGGAATTCTGGCTATAGTCTGGCCAGAAATGGGTTTCTCGATTGTTCTCGCTCCCGAAGCAGCTGAAGATTTCAGGAGATTGAGGGCATCCATCCGGGCTGCGGTCAGATCGGCGATTGAAACCCATCTGAAGCATGAGCCCGGCAAGATGAGCCGCAGTCGTATCAAACGATTGCGGGGCGTGCGCAGACCGCAATATCGCCTGCGGGTTGGCGACGTCAGGATTTTCTACGATATCTCGGAAGCGACGGTCGAAATCCTGGCAATCGTTTCCAAATCGGAGGCCGAAGCATGGCTCGCGCAATTCGCAAATCCGGAATGAGAGAGATACCGCTCTCCGAAGTAAAAGACGATCTGTCCCGCTATCTTCGAGAGGCGGGAAAAGAAGAAATCGTGATAACCCGCCACGGCAAACCGGCCGGAATTTTGATTGGATTCGAGTCGGAAGAGGACTGGTTCGACTACCGGCTTGAAAACGACCCGCGCTTTTTGAGGCGTATCGAGCAGGCCCGCTCAAGCATGCGTGCCGGGCGGGGTGTGAAGCTGGAAGACGTGTAACGGCGCTGGCGCAGAACCGTCTGCCATTCGCCGTGACCCGGCCCACCGATCTCCTCCGCCCCACGCCCGCAGGACTCTGCTGCGTTCCGGGCGATTTCATCATCGATCCGGTGCGGCCCGTGGCACGGGCGGTGATCACCCATGGCCATGGCGATCACGCGCGGCCGGGGCATCAGGCCGTGCTGGCGACGGCGGAAACGCTCGCCATCATGGCGGCGCGCCATGGCGAGGAATTTGCAGGCGCAGCGCAGGCGGCAGCGTACGGCGAAACAGTTTCATATAATGACGTGGAGGTCACACTGGTGCCGGCGGGACATGTGCTCGGTTCGGCGCAGGTCGTGATGCGCTGGAAAGGCCTGACCATTGTCGTCTCTGGTGATTACAAGCGGCGCCGCGACCCGACCTGCCCGCTTTTCGAGCCGGTGCCTTGCGACGTATTTGTCTCCGAAGCGACGTTCGGGTTGCCCGTATTTCGTCATCCCGACGATGGCGGCGAAATCGCGAAGCTGCTCAAATCCGTGGCGCAATTTCCGGAGCGCACGCATCTCGTGGGCGCCTATGCGCTCGGCAAGGCGCAGCGACTGATCTGCCTGCTGCGCGAAGCCGGCTACGACCGCACGATATTCATTCACGGCGCGCTCGCGAAGTTGAATGCTTTGTATGAAGCCCACGGCGTCGCTCTCGGGCCACTGGCGCCGGCGACCGGCGACAGCAAAACCAAATTCGCCGGCGACATCATCCTCGCGCCACCGGACGCGATTGCGGATCGCTGGTCACGACGCTTTGCCGATCCGTTGCCGGTGTTTGCTTCCGGCTGGATGCGGGTGCGGGCCCGTGCCCGTCAGCGCCATGTCGAGCTGCCGCTTGTCATCTCCGATCATGCCGACTGGGATGAACTGACCGATACCTTCCGCGAAATACACCCGGAAGAAATATGGCTGACGCATGGCGAGGAGGAAGCACTGTTGCGCTGGGCCGCAATAAACGGACAGCAGGCGCGGGCCTTGTCGCTCGTCGGCTATGGCGACGAGGAGGGTGAAGTCGCGGCGCCCGATGAAATAAAGCAGGCGGAGTGATGCGCGCATTCGCCCGTCTTCTCGACCGGCTTGCCTTCACGCCCTCGCGTAATGCCAAGCTCGTGCTGATGCGGGATTACTTCCGGGAAACGCCCGATCCGGAACGCGGCTGGGCGCTCGCGTCGCTGACCGGCGCACTCTCTTTCGATGTGGCCAAACCTGCCGTCATCCGCAAAGCCGTCGAAGCGCGGCTGGATCCGCAGCTCTTTGCGCTTTCCTACGATCATGTCGGCGATCTCGCCGAAACGGTCGCGCTGGTTTGGCGCGCCTCCGCCGAGGCTTCGGCGGGCTTGCCCGCCGAAGCTTTAGCGAAGGCGGGCGGGCCCCGCCGCGAACCCGAATTGTCCGAAGTCGTAGATACGTTGCGAGGCGCGTTGCGCCATGATGTGCAGCGGCTGCTCGAAACATGGCTCGACGCGCTCGATGCGGACGGCAGATGGGCGCTGCTCAAACTCCTCACCGGCGGATTGCGCGTGGGCGTTTCGGCGCGGCTTGCCAAACAGGCGCTGGCCGCGCTGCGCAATGTCGAGGTAAGCGAGATCGAGGAGCTGTGGCATGCGCAGCATCCCCCTTATGAAGATTTGTTTGCGTGGCTGGAGGGCCGCAGCGAGAAGCCGTCGCGCACCGCACCGGGACGCTTCCGCCCCGTGATGCTGGCGCAGGCTCTCGATGAAACAAATGATCTCGCCAAGCTGGGTCCGCGCGATTACACGGCAGAATGGAAATGGGACGGCATCCGCGTGCAGGCGGTGAGCGAAGGCGGCGTGCGCAGGCTGTTCAGCCGGACCGGCGATGAGATCAGTCATTCCTTCCCGGATGTGATCGCCGCGCTCAATTTCGAAGGCGTGATCGACGGCGAATTGCTCGTGATCCGCAATGGCGCATTGGCGAGCTTTTCAGACCTGCAGCAGCGGCTCAATCGGAAGACGCCGGATGCGAAGGCTGTCACGAACTATCCCGCAGGCATCCGGGCCTATGATCTGTTACTTGAGGGTGAAACGGATATTCGCACCCTCCCCTTCTACGAAAGACGACGGCGGCTCGAAGCATTTGTTGCGCGTGTGGCATCGCCGCGGCTCGATCTTTCCCCGCTGGTAGCATTCGACAGCTGGGAAGCACTTGCGTCGCTGCGGGCAACACCACCCGAAGGCGATGCGCTGCTCGCCGAAGGGCTGATGCTGAAACGCAAAGATTCGATCTATGAAGCCGGGCGCCCGAAAGGTCCATGGTTCAAGTGGAAGCGCGATCCGCATCTCATCGATGCGGTGCTGATGTACGCGCAGCGCGGTCACGGCAAACGCTCGAGTTACTATTCGGACTACACATTCGGCGTCTGGCGCGAAAATGCGAATGGCGACCGCGTGCTGACTCCGGTCGGCAAGGCCTATTTCGGCTTCACCGATGAAGAGCTTCGCGCGCTGGACAAGTTTGTTCGCGACAACACCGTAGAACGTTTCGGCCCGGTGCGCTCCGTGCGCGCCCACAGGGATTTCGGGCTGGTGCTGGAAGTCGCCTTCGAAGGTCTGCAGCGCTCCACCCGCCACAAATCCGGCGTCGCCATGCGCTTCCCGCGCATCAACCGCATCCGCTGGGACAAACCCGCCCGAGAGGCGGACGAGCTTCCGACGCTGGAGCGGATGCTGGACGAGAAGTGATTAGCCGCGAGAGAAGAGTGAATCGCTCCGTTGAACTCCCAGTTTCCTGCTCAACGCAAATTATTCTGCGTCGCGACTTCGCTCGACCGCGCAGTATAGAGCAAACAGGCGTCAATATCCCCCGATTCAAGCACTGGATAGGCGTTCAGAATTGCTTCGCGGTTCGCGCCCTTCGCAAGCATGGTCAAGACCATTGCAGGCGTGATGCGCCGGCCACGGATCACGGGTTTTCCGCCCATTTTCCCGGGCTCCGATGCAATGCGGGCGAGAAGTTCGGTGTCGTTCATGGCGCGCGCACCATAACACGGCACTCAATTGCGCAAAAGCCGCGAAGATTCTCGGGCTCAGGTGTCAACAAGCATAGTCCGCAATCCTGCCCTGATCTTCACCGGCGAGCCGATGCAAATTCGGACGACAGGGACAGCAAATCAACTCCATAGCTTTTCATGTCGAGCGTGAAAGCAAGCATCCGCATTGACGAGTCGTCTTTGGCGAGACGATGGCAATTTTGAATTGCTGCGCTCTGGAATAGTTGCCGTGTCGAGGCGTATCCAGTTTGCCAGAAGCATTGGGATAGATACGAGCCGCAAAGACCCAGGCGCTTCGGGCAACTCGCAAAATGGCCACGTTAGAGGTGACGAAAGGCACCGGCACCATGTAACGATCCGCCGCCGTGGCGCGAACTTGTTCGCGCCATCCGTGCGGAGCTGACGCCTTGACCCTTTTGTTTCTCGCTTATCTCGGCGGGGCTCTGACCATCCTGAGCCCCTGCATCCTGCCGGTATTGCCGTTCGTATTTGCGCGCTCGGACCGCGGATTTCTGCGCGGCGGCCTGCCGCTTCTGGTCGGCATGGCGCTGACCTTTGCCGTGGTGGCGACGCTGGCCGCGGTGGGCGGCGGCTGGGCTGTGCATGCCAACCAGTATGGCCGTATCGCCGCCCTGATCGTGCTCGCGATCTTCGGGCTGATGCTGCTTTTCCCGTCGATAGCGGATCGCGCGATGCAGCCGCTGGTGGCTTTGGGCGACCAGCTGAGCAGCAATACCGCCGGCGGTGCCGGGGCCTCCCTGCTGCTCGGCGTGGCCACCGGCCTTCTGTGGGCACCGTGCGCCGGACCGATACTCGGACTTGTTCTGACCGGTGCGGCGCTGCAGGGCGCGGGCGTCGGCACGACGCTGTTGCTGATTGCCTATGCCGCCGGCGCGGCAACCTCGCTTGCCCTGGCGCTGCTCATCGGCGGACGGGTGTTTGCAGCGATGAAACAATCGCTCGGCGCCGGCGAATGGATCCGGCGCGCGCTGGGCGCACTGGTTCTCGCTGGCGTCGCCGCGATCGCGCTCGGCTTCGATACGGGTCTGCTGACGCGGCTCTCGCTCGCCAACACATCGCAGATCGAACAAGCTCTCATCGATCGCGTACGCCCGCGGAATGCCCCGCACGTGCAACAGGTTGCAGGCTCCGCCCTGCCCATCGAGGGAACATTTCCCTCCCTCGCCGGTGCGACGGGCTGGCTGAATTCGCCGCCGCTCACGCCGGCGGCGCTGAAAGGCAAGGTCGTACTTGTCGATTTCTGGACCTATTCCTGCATCAACTGCCTGCGCTCGCTGCCTTACATCAAAGCGTGGGCTGCAAAGTACAAGGATCACGGCCTCGTCGTCATCGGCGTGCATGCGCCGGAATTTGCCTTCGAACGCGATCCCGCCAATGTGCGCCGTGCGGTGCATGATCTCGGCGTCACCTATCCCGTGGCGCTCGACAGCAATCTCGCGATCTGGGCGGCGTTTCGCAACGAATACTGGCCGGCGCATTATTTCATCGACGCCCGGGGCCGCATCCGTGCGCATCATTTCGGCGAAGGTGATTACGATCAGTCGGAGCGTGTCATCCAGACATTGCTGAATGAAGCGGGCTACAGGAATGTGCCGGGCGGTACCGTCAATCCCGATGCCGGCGGTACGCTTGCCGCCGCCGATATCAGCGATGTGCAATCGCCCGAAACCTATGTCGGCTATGAGCGCGCGGAGAATTTCGCCTCCGGTCAGGTAACAAGGGACGCGGCCTCGGACTACACGACTCCGCCGGGCCTGGATCAAAACCAATGGGGCTTGAGCGGCAGTTGGACCGTCGGCGCTCATATGGCGGTGCTCGATCGCTCAGGCGGCAAAATAACTTTCCGCTTTCACGCCCGCGACCTTCATCTCGTGCTTGGCCCCGCCAACGGCAAAACGCCGGTGCGCTTCCGGGTCATGCTCGACGGCAAACCGCCGGGCGCCATGCATGGCGTCGACACCGACGCGGACGGCAACGGCACCGTGACAAGCCAGCGGCTCTATCAGCTCATTCGCCAGCAGGGTGCAATCGCCGACCGCACCTTCACGATCGAATTCCTCGATCCCGGGGTGCAGGCCTATTCCTTCACGTTCGGCTGAGCAGACACCGCCCGCTGCGCGGCACTGTTCCGGAACAGATTCCTGTCGGCCCTGACGGCAAGCGGCGTGCGGGAGAGGATTCGTTTGAAGGTCCGGTTCATGTGACTCTGGTCGCAGAAACCGGCTTCGGCGGCGATATCGGCAAGCGTTTGATCCGTTTCGCGCAAACTGCGCGCGGCGCGCTCGACACGATGGCGTGCGCCGGCCTCGGGCAGCGTCTCGCCGGACATTTGCCGATAGGCAAATCCAAGCCAGGACGGATGACGTTTCATTTCGCGCGCGAGATCCGACGCGCGCAATGCGGGATTTCGCGCGAGGCGCTGTCCGATTGTTTCGAGCCATGGCGTCGCGGTGGGAGGCCGCTCACAACGACGCATTTGCAGAAACTGCCGCAGCCGCACGCGTAGTTGGTCTTCGCACGGCTCGTTCAGGCAAAGCCGGACCAGTCTGCGTGCCTCCGCACCCGCACGGCCGCCGATCCAGCGTGAGACAGGCAATTCAGGAAGATTGGCGCGTCCCAGCCATGCGGGATCGAATTCAATCTCGATCTGCTCGAACCCGGCTTGCGCAATGGTATTCCGATGCGCGGCGCGGGCCGAGTAAAGGAGAGCCGATGGTCCCGCGACAAGCACCTCGCCGAGTTCGGTTTGGTTGCGATAGGCGCCAAGGACAAAGAGCGACAGCACGGGCCAGTCATGGGCATGCTCGGCAACGCAGGCAGAGCTGCGATCAACGACGCGCCTTAGAGAAGCCCCACCGAATTGCCGCAGGCCTCCGTCCTGAAGAGCGACGTCCAAGATTTCCTCCATGCGGGCTGAAACCACGGCGGACCTTGAATCCGTCCTATACGTGATGCGCCGTGGCGTTAGAATCAACCCGAGATACCGTTGCGGAAATCCCATGCTTCGAAACCTTTGTTTTTGCCTTTCCCTGTTGGCAATCTCGGCGGCTCGCGCGGCCGAAGCGCCGGATTGTTACGTCGGCAGCTATCGCCTCGGTAACGGAAAAATGATCGATATCGCGCCGTCCGATAACGGCACGCTGCGCTGGCGCCGCCTCGACGGCACGACCGGCGCCCTGCATCACCTGCCGGACGGCAAATGGCGAAGCACGGCGGGCTGGAGCGACAAACCCGACGGCATCGCCGTTTCATTCTCCGGCTGTGGTGGCGCAATCAGATTCGGCAGCCTCTCCGGCACGCGCATGGCGTTCGACGAAACAAATACCAGCTTTACCAGTCATGGTACGCGTCTCATCGGCCGCCTGGTGCTGCCCGAAGGCGAAGGCAAGGTTCCGGTCGTCGTGCTGGTGCATGGTTCGGAAAACGATTCCGCGCTCACCTCCTATTCGCTGCAGCGCATGCTGCCGGCGGAAGGCATCGGCGCTTTTGTCTATGACAAGCGCGGCACCGGAAAATCCGGCGGCGTCTACACCCAGGATTTCAATGTGCTGGCAGACGATGCCGTCGCGGCCATGCGCGAAGCCAGGCGCCTCGCGGGTCCCCGCCTCGGCCGCATCGGCTATCAGGGCGGAAGCGAAGGCGGCTGGGTTGCGCCTCTCGCCGCCAATCGCGCGCCTGTCGATTTCGTCATTGTGAGTTTCGGTCTCGCCGTGAACGTGATCGACGAAGACCAGCAATCCGTCGATATCCAGCTGCGCGAGCGCGGTTATTCGCCTGCCGAAATCGCACAGGCAAAAGAAGTCGCGGCTGCGGCGGAAAACGTCTTCGCCAGCGATTTCACCAGCGGGTACAAGGAACTCGACGCCCTGCGCGCGAAATACAAACATGCGCCCTGGTACAAGGATCTGCGCGGCGACTACACCTGGATGCTGCTGCCCCATTCGGAGGCGGAGTTGCGCGCCATGGCGCCGAAATATCATTGGCACACGCCATTTCATTACGACCCGATGCCGACATTGCGCGCCGGGAAAACTCCCGAGCTGTGGATTCTGGGCGGCGAGGATTACCAGGCACCAAGCGCCGAGACGAGCCGCCGGATAAAACAACTCATCACAGACGGCCGGCCCTTCACGCTCGCTCTCTACCCGCATGCCGAACACGGCATGACCCTGTTCGACACGGCACCGAACGGCGACCGCATCTCGACCCGCTATGCGGCCGGCTACTTCACGATGATGCGCGATTTCGCCCGTGACGGACGTCTCCGCGGCACCTATGGCGACGCGGAGCTGACACGTTCCGGCAACTAACCGGAATGCTGTGCGTAGCGCCTGACCAGCATGTGATAAACGCCCTCGCGGTTGATGGTGCGGGCGACAGCGTCCGCGATCAGCGCCGTGGCCATCAACGGCACGAGCATGCCGTGATCGCCGGACATTTCCGACACGATGACGAAGCCGGTGATGGGTGCGCGGACAACTCCGGTGAAATAGGCCACCATGGCGAGCAGCACGATCGGACCCGGCGCCGCGCCATGAAACACGCGCGCAATATCGGCGCCGATACCTGCGCCCACCGACAATGACGGCGAAAAGATGCCGCCGGGGATGCCGCTCACGGAAGAGAATGCCGTCGCCAGAAGTTTCAGCGGTGCGTAGTACAGCGGCAGCACGCCGCCATTGTGCAGCACCGTTCGCGCTTCTTCATAACCTGTGCCGAAGACTGCGCCCCCGCTTGCGACACCGCACAGGGCAACGCCCAGTCCGCACAAAACAGCGAACGATACCGGACGTGTCCTCACAAAGCGCGCGGCCACCGCCGGAAGCGCATCAGGCACCGTCACCAGAATCCGGCTGAACAAACCGCCCGCCAGGCCGCCGACAACGCCGCATAGGGGAACCGCCATCCACGCGATGCCGATGGGCAGAGAGGCCGGCGTGAAGCCGAAATAGGTGTAGTCGCCAAGCAAGGCCTGCGCCGTCAGGCCCGCCAGGATCACCGCGGAGATGATCAACCCGCTGGTTCTCACTTCGAAGCTGCGGCTCATCTCCTCGATGCCAAACACAATTCCGGCAAGGGGCGTGTTGAAGGCGGCGGCGACGCCGGCGGCTGCACCTGCGAGGATCAGGCCCGGTTGGCGGCGCGGCGTGAGACGGCCGACGAGAAACATCACCGATGCGCCGACTTGCACGGTCGGGCCTTCGCGTCCGATCGAGGCACCGACCAGCAATCCGAAGAGCGTCAAAAGGACTTTGCCTGCCGCAACACGAAAGCCGACGAGCCGCGAGCGTGTTTCCGTTTCGTCCAGATTTCTGGCGGCCATGGCCTGCGGGATGCCCGAGCCTTGCGTGTTGGGGAAGAAGCGAACGGCCAGCCACGCGGCGATGCCGAAGCCGAGCGGCGTGATGATCAGCGGCGCGAACCGCCATTGATCCAGGACGATCTGGAAAATCCGCTGCGCCAGATCGGAAAGATCGGCAAGCGCGACGGCGACCAGACCCACCAGCAGGCCGCCGGCGATGAAGATGGTGCGCCTCTGCCAGCGGCGGGACTGGACAAGAAGGATACGAAACTGGCGGGTGGTAAGGAGCGAACGCATGGCGCAACACCCGGTTTACACGAACCGCTCGACCTCACCACTGCGTATTTTCGTCCGCCGGCATAGGCTAAGACTGGCGAGCGAATCGGAAAACGGAGCGCGGGATGTCCTATGCGGAGGCCATTCTTATCGTGGTGTTCGTCGGAACCGCTGCGGCGCTCGGCGCTTCGGCGCTGGACCGGGTGCTGAGTCTCGAATCCCGCAGACGCCATCACGAAGTCGGCAATCCGATCTTCCAGCTTATCGGCGTGATGTATTCCGTGCTGCTGGCTTTCGTCTTCAGCGAGGTCTGGGCGGAATACAACATGGCGGCGCAGGCCATCGACACCGAATGCGGCGCTTTGCATGGCGCGGCGATGCTCGCCGATACGCTGCCGCATCCGGAAGCCGACCGTATCAACGCCGCGATCTTGAACTACACGCAGTTTGTTCTTCGGCAGGAATGGCCGGCGATGCGCGATCAACGCCTCGGCGTGGCGCAAATCTCGGCCCTGCGCGGGCCGTTGAACGCAGCAGCATCGATCCAGGGCGGCGAAGTGAAGGCGCAGATTCTGGGACTGATCGCCGAAGCCCAGGCTGCGCGCGAAACACGTCTGTTCCAGGCCGGTCTTGGCATGCCGGTTGCGATGTGGATCGTCGTATCGGCGATCGGCGGCGTGTTGATCGTCTTTGTCCTGCTGGCCGGCACCGAACCGCCCGGCACCGTCGTTCTATCGGGCTCGTTCGCAGCCTCGATCGCGATGGTGCTCGTGCTGGTGCGGATGATGGACTATCCCTTCCAGGGCGCTCTGGCGCTCGGCAACGATCATTTCCAGATGATCGAGCATCAGACTGCAAGTTTGGTACAGACCGAGCGGCCTTAGTTGTGCGGTTTTTGCGCGCCGATGCGCCAGCCCGGCGGCCCCCACAACAGGATCGGCCAGGAAACCGTCGTGCCGGCAGCGCCGCGATCGCGCAGGTAACGCAAATAGGCGCGCGCGTGCATGATATCGAAGATCAGTATCTGTCCGCCCGGCCGCACCACGCGCCAGATTTCATCGATGGCTTTCCGGCGGCCGGCCTCGTCGCCGATATTGTGAATAGCCGTCATCGATGTAACAACATCGAAACTCCCATCGGCATAGGGCAGCGCGCGCGCGTCGCCGGTATCGACGTTCAACCGCGATTCGACACCTGCCGCGCGCGCATTGGCGAGCAGGGCTTGCGGACCGTTGCCGCTGAGATCGACGGACTGCCAAAGATCGACGGCGGAAACAGCACCGTTGGGCACCAGCCTCGCGGCGGCAATAGCGGCCAGCCCTCGCCCGCAGCCGACGTCGAGCACCTTTTCATCGCCGCGCCATTGGCGCTGGCGCAGCAAACGCCGGACCAGCATGCGTTTCAGCCAGAGGCTCGAGATAAGCATCCACAACGCGCCGAGCAGCATGCCCGTGCCGGTGCCCTGGAGCGTCGGTGCGAAAGGTGTGGCAGGCTGCCAGCCTCCTGCGGCCAACCCCGCGACGAGGAGCATCACGCCGCCGCCGGCCAGATTGCGCACAATCACCGGCGCATCTATTCCGTAGAATTCGCGTTGACTCATGCTGCGGCCGCCGGGTCCTGTAATTTGCTTCAACCCTTCAGGGATTGCAGCTTTTCAATCGCTTCCTTCCCTTCCGGGCCGTGAATCCAGGACTCTGCTTTTTCCCTGGTTTCGAATTGCAGCGGGACGCGGTGCGGTCTTGCGCGGCCTGGCGCCGGCACCAGCACTTCATAGGTGCCGGCAAAGCGCTCGTCCTTGGTAAGAGCCGCGTAAGGGGGCGGCAGCTCGTTCTTCTTCTTTTTCATCGGGAAAATCTTTCTTTGGTTGTTTCAAAAACCCGGGACCGGTTCACGCAGCCCCGCTATCCAGTGCAAGCGTTGCGAAGCTCGCCAGCCAGTGTTCGCCCATGTAATCGCCGGCAACATGTGGAAGCGCGACATCGAGATGGCGCGCGACGGTTTCGTCGATGCGCGACTTCGCATCCGCGTCTTCGATGGCATCGACGATCATGCGCCAGCACCAGGCGCGGGAGAGATTGAGGCCGTCGAGATGCGCGATCTTGCCGTCGCTTCTGTCGCTGACGAAAGCGGGCTGAAACAGGGCGGCCGGTTCGCCTTGTGCGAGATGCGGCAGGAAGCGCGCAAGCCAGGATGCAAATTGTTCACGCCCAAGCATCGCGCGCATGCAGGCGGCTTCGATCAGCGCCGACGAAAGAAAATCGTCGCCGCAGGGCTCCCAGGCCTGGCAGTCCGCGTCGTTTGCGTACCAGCCAACCGCCTTCCCGCGCAGCAACGACACAAACGCGGGATTGCCCGCAGCCATGGCGTAATCATGGGCGAGGAGCAGCGCGAAAGCGGTATTGGAATGCACGCCCGCACGCATGGGATAGGTAACAAGCGGCAGCCAATCCGTGAACCGTGTTTCAAAGGCCCGTGCGAGCGGCAGGAAACAGGCGCTCCAGTTTTTTCCTTCTGCGCTTTGGTGTCGCGACAATTCCGCTGCAAGCATCAGCGCCCAGGCCCAACCATAGGGTCGCTCGAAACCGCGCGATTGCGCACGCGCAAGATATGCCAGTTCCCCAGCGACATTTGCCGGCGTGACTTGCGTCTCGAACAATTCGCGGATGCGCGCCGATTCCGCCAGTTGCGGAAAGCGGCGATGGATTCGCGCCAGCAGCCAGTAGCCGTGCACGCAGGAATGCCAGTCGAAGCTGCCGAAGAAGATCGGATGCAGCGTCCGCGGCCCTTGCACGTCCTCGCGACCACCCAACACATGATCGAGCTTGTTCGGCCATTCGCGCCCGACATGGCCGAGCGCGGTGCGCGCAAAATGCGAAGCAAGCTGGTCCGTGAGGCGGGTCATGAGCGGTGCGTGCCGAAGTGGAAGGCGAGCACATACATCAGGACGATGTTGCAGAGCAAAAGCAGGAGCGCCGTCGGCCATTGCGCGCGAATGACGGCGTTGCGGTCGAGCCCGAGCAGCACCGCGGGCACGATGTTGAAATTCGCGGCCATCGGCGTCACCAGCGTGCCGCAAAATCCCGACAACATGCCGATGGCGGCCATGATGGCCGGATCGCCGCCGAAGCGATGCATCACCAGCGGCAGCCCGATCGCAGCGGTCATCACCGGAAAGGCCGCGAAGGCGTTGCCCATCGCAATGGTGAACAGCGCCATGCCCGCGCAATAGGCAGCGACGGCGGCAAACGGCGTGTCGAGCGGAATCGCACGCGTTGCAAGCTGTCCCACCACCCCTCCGACACCGGCAACGGCAAACACCGCGCCGAGCGAAGCCAGCATCTGCGGCAGCACGGCGGCCCAGCCAATGGCATCCATCAGCCGGCGTCCCTCCTCAAGCGCCGCGACGGGGCGCTCGCGCAGCCACAGCGCCGCGGCAGTCCAGCCGATGGCAACACCGAGCCCCAGTGAAATTACCGTCGCCTGTTTCGGATCGATAAGCGGCGCGCCGGCAATAATTACATTTTTGAGCAGCACGGTTCCGAGCACGGCCGTGGCGGGAATAACGAGCGCGGGAAGAAACAGGGCATTGCCGCGTCGCCGGGCACTCGCGGCCCGCTCTTCTTCCGTATTACCTGCTTTGCGGCCCGAACCCAGACCTCCGAACCCGCCGATGGCAGCGAGCGCGAGTACGAGGACGCCATTCGCGACATCGCCGAGCCAGGTACCGAACAAAAAACTCACCGCGAACAGGCCCCAGAACACGGCATTGCCGAAGCGGCGCGAATTGCTGCGGTCCCGGGCACTCGACAATGCGTAACCTGTGAATATCAGGCCGGAGAATATGTAGATGTGTTGAAGCGTAATCACGTCTGCGGCCTTTCGTTCGCCGCGGGGGCTTCGGCCTTTCGCCTGCGATCGAACAGCAGCAGTCGCGTGCCATGTATCGCAAAGGCCAGCAGCGCAGTGGGAACGGCCCAGAGAGACAGATCGAGCGGCTGAACAATGACGCCGCTTTGTTGAAGAAATCCCTTGATGAGAAGTATGGAACCGACGGCAACAAATATGTCTTCGCCGAAGAACGCGCCGACATTGTCGGCCGAAGCCGCGAATGCGCGGATTTTCGCGCGTGCGCTCCCGTCGTCAGCCGGGAGATCGCGCGCCGCGGCGGCCTCCGCCATCGGCGCTACAAGTGGCCGCACCATTTGGGCGTGGCCGCCGATTGCTGTCAGTCCGACCGACGCAAAGACCTGACGAAACAAAAGGTAGGCGAGCAGCAACCGGCCGGCCGTGGCGCCGCGCAGCCGCGCGATCAGTATGCGCGCGCGTTCCTGCAGCCCATGCTTCTCGAGCAGGCCGATCACCGGCAACGGAAGAAAGACGAGGCTCACATAGCGGTTTTCGTTGAACGCTTTTCCGAGCACGCCAACAATCGCGAGCGGGTGAAGGCCGGCGGCGAACCCCGTCGCCAAAGCTGCCGCTGCGACGACGAGAAGCGGATTGGCCCGCAGCAGAAACCCGAACACAACAATCGCGATGCCTGTCAGGACGAGCATGTTGTTCCTTTTTCCGTGCCCGAAAACACGATTTCGTTTGCCTGATGGATATCAGGGCTGGCCGCATTCCTGCGCGGATGCTTCATATACAAAAGCCGGATTTCGTGCGCCGGGCGCCGAAACCGGTTGCATGTTCGCCGCATTGCTGCTTTGCAGGTCATCTGCCTTCCGGCGTATCGGGGCGCTGGTGGGTATTCGTTAATCCGGCACCACTATAATGGTGTGTAAGATTGCGCCCGACAGAAATATGCCCGCGCCGAAGCGCAGAATTCTGTCGATTCGCTTGTGCGCCGTCATCATAAGCGCATGACAGGGACGGGCAGATGGAACTCGTTGATACGACCGCCACGCTCGACGTCGTAGCCCTTCCGCTGCAAGGCGCTGTCGCGGCGCGCCCTGCAATTCGAGCGGTGCGCCAGCGCCTCGTTTCGCTGGATGCCATGCGGGGCTTCGCGGTGCTGGGCATGATCGTCGTCAACACGCTTGCGTTTTCGCGCGACACCTACGGTTTTTCTCCGTCCGTCGCGTTTCTCGCACATTCGCCCTGGGCGGGTTTCACCTTCGCGGATTTCGTGTTTCCCGCTTTCATTTTCATGGCGGGATTTTCCGTTGCGGTATCGCTGCAACGAAACACGGCGGTGGACGCGGCGCTCGTGCGGCGCGTTGCGACGCGCAGCCTGCTGCTGTTCGCGCTCGGTTTCCTGCTGACCAACATCGACTGGCTCGGCCACCCCGGACATGGCGCGTGGCGGCTGATGGGCGTGCTGCAACGGATCGGTATTTGTTATTTCGCGACCGCGCTGCTGTTTGTTAGCTTGCGGCCGCGCGCCCTTGGCGCCCTGGCCGTGCTCGTGCTCCTGCTCTACTGGCCGCTCGCCATTATTCCTGTGGCGCATCAGGCAACGAACCTTCTTGTTCCGGGCGCGAATTTCGTCTCGTGGCTGGACCGGTCGCTGCTCGGCCCGCACATGCTCTTTACGGGACCGCATGGTTACGATCCCGAAGGCCTGTTGAGCACAATTCCGGCAGCGGCCCAATGCATGCTGGGTGCGCTCGCGGGGCGATGGCTGCTGAAACATCGCGACGAGCCTTCCGCTCCCGAGCGGCTGGCGCTCGTGGGCATTGTCTGCTCGATACTTGGATTTATGTGGAGCCCGCTCTTCCCGTTTGTGAAGAACATCTGGACGAGCAGCTATGTACTCTTCTCCACGGGCCTTGCAGTGTTGCTCCTGTCGTTCGCCTATTGGGCGCTGGACCGGAAACGCTTCAGTTCGCCGGCCGTGTCGTTTCTCGAAGCCTTCGGGTTGAACGCGTTGCTCGCCTATGTGCTGCAGGGCATGGCGCAACTCCTGCCCGCGGCAAATGACATGCACGCGCTCAGCACCGAGAGTCACAGAATAGAGGCGTCGTTCCTGATCACGGATCTGCCCGTTGTCGCCTTCATTCTGATGCTCTGGATACCTCTCGAACTCCTTCGCCGCCGCCGCTGGATCGTGAAGCTCTGACTGCGCCGGCGCATTTGAACACCGTTTCAGACGGTGTTGCTGCGTCGCCGGATCGCCTGGATCTCGTTCTCAAGCGCGCCAAGAAACCGCGAGCGGTCCCGTCTGGTAAAGCCTGAATGCAGCGTCCGCTGGCCGGTCGCCTCACGCAGATGCCGGTGCAATTCGCGCATCCCCAGCGCCATCCCGATGCTGTGTTCGGTGAAGAGCCTGCCGGAAGGGCCGATCGCGGACGCATTCTTCTTCAGGCATCGCGCAGCCAATGGAACGTCCGCCGTGACCGCGATGTCGAACTCGCCGATATGCAGCACAATCCAGTCGTCGGCGGCGTCGGGCCCTTCGGTGACCGTGACATAGTGCAGACGCGGATGCGCGCTCGGCCGGATGCCGCCATTGCTGACAACAAACACGCTGAGGCCATGGCGGTCGGCAACGCGCGCCACTTCGTCCTTCACCGGACAGGCATCGGCATCCACAAAGATCTGCAACATTATCCTGCCCTGCCTCCAGCCCGGGGCAGAGTATCGCCTGAACGTCGCCGCGCAAGCTTGGCAAGTCGCCCTGCTGCCCATGCGATGGAACCCTATGACGTATTTCGCGCGGAGCACGTAACGGCAATACGTGGTACCTGCGCGAGAGCAAAAGAGGGAGCGGCAGGCAATGGAAATTACCATCTTTCACAATCCAGCCTGCGGAACGTCGGTCAGGACGCTCGCAGCAATTCGCGCGGCAGGACATGAACCGGAAATCTTCGATTATCTGCACACGGCTTTATCGCCCGGCGAGATTGCCGACCTGCTACGGAGCATGAACGTCCCCGCAAGAGACGTAGTGCGAAGCAAGGAGCCGCTGTTCCGCGAACTCGGTCTCGACCTGGACGATGTGTCGGAAGGCGAGTTGATAGAGGCGATGTCGCAACACCCCATCCTGATCAATCGCCCCATCGTGGTGATAAAAAACGGCGGCACGTCAAAAGCACAATTGTGCCGCCCCAGCGAGTCGGTGAACGCGCTGCCGGCGGAAGCAAATAGTTGAAGCCCGCTGGCGGTTTTCGCACCCAGGCCAACCAAATCGCGCGGCCGCTTCAACCGGAATGACAAACGGAGCCGCGTGCCCGGCGGCTCCGCTTGACGAACAACGGCCCTGACAGGGCCGTTTTGTTAGGCTTCGCCGTGGTCTTCTTCCGCGTGACCGGCGACATGGTGCTTGCCGGCCTCTGATGCATGATGCTGCGCATGAGCGGTATGGCCGTGTGCCGAATGCGCGTGGTGCGCGGCGGTCTCATGGCTTCCTTCGTCGTGATGCCTGGCGGCCTCGCGATGATGGCGGGCGGCATGTTCATGATGCTCGGCCGCGCGATGATGATGTTCGCTGGCCGGATGTGAGTGGTCCATTTCGTCCTCTTTCGTGGTCGGGCTACACAATATGGTCACGATAACGGCGCTGTGTGACACTTGCTTGTATCGCGCGGTCGGCAGTCCCGGGCGCCGCGTATCGCCGAACGAAAACGGGACTGATGCAGATTCATGCCCCAAAGTGGCCTTCTGGCCTTTGGCGGCGTGCTTTACGGGACGCTCCCTGGGAGTGAGGCTTATAGCGGCGGAACGGTTTCCAAAATTACATTGCAGGTTTTGTCACCACCAAATCGCTGTCGAGGGTGGATCAGTTTGCGTATTAAGAAAGCTTCTGCCCAACAGAGCAGGTAGCGCGGAATCGGTGCACGATCCCGTCATTGCCGGACGTCGCCCTACGTTACTTCTGATAAAGTGCAAATTTGAATCGCGGCAGGAGTAATTTCTTTAGCGCGTTCGATTCGGCCTGACCGCATCGGGCCCGGAATCATGCTATGCATCGAGACGATCACAGAGCCGGTGCGCCGCCGGAATCTGACTGCACAGGTTCCCGTTTCGGGGATCGTCAAAGAAGATCGGACGAGGGAGCAGCAATCATGCATCGCAATTCGGGATCCACTGCCGCAAGGCTCATTGTCCTGTTCGCCTCCACGGCCGGACTGACCCTGCTGACCACCGGCAATGCGGAGGCGCAGACCCTCAATGTCGTCCATAATTTCACCGGCGGACCGGATGGCGGAAATCCCGTCAACGGTTTCCTGATGAGCCCGAATGGCGACATGTTCGGCACGGCAGCCGCCGGCGGTGCGTCCGGCCTGGGCGTCGCGTTCAAAGTTTCCCCCAGGGGCAAGGAAACAGTGCTGCACAGCTTCGCCGGCGGCGCGGACGGCGCAGCGCCCAACAGCGGCGTGATTGAGAGTGCGAAGGGCGAGTTCTTTGGCACCACGACGGCCGGCGGCGCCGCGGGGCAAGGCACGGTGTTTCTCGTCAAGGGCAAGAAAGAGTCCGTACTCTACAGCTTCGCCGGGGGCACGGACGGCGCCCAGCCCGAGGCAGGGCTGGTGATGGACCGTGCAGGAAATCTTTACGGCACGACCATCGCGGGCGGAACAGCTGACAACGGCACGGTTTTCGAGCTCCTCGCGCCGAAGAAAAAAGGCGGCCAGTGGTCGGAAAAGCTGCTCTACAGTTTCGGCCAGGGCACCGATGGCGCGGCGCCTGTCGGTGGCGTTACCTTCGACGCGGCGGGGAATCTCTACGGCACGACCTCGGCCGGCGGCGCCGCGGGGCAAGGCACGGTCTTCGAGCTGAAGCCGGGCGCCGGCTGGACCGAAACCATCCTGCACAGTTTCCAGAACGGCAATGATGGCGCCACGCCCTATGCCGGCCTGGTCTCCGACGCCGCGGGCAATCTCTACGGCGCCGCCACCGACGGCGGCGCGAATGGCGGCGGGACGGTGTTCGAACTCACGCCCTCGGGCGCCAGCTGGAATTTCGCGGTGCTTGCCAGCCAGCCCGGATGGGGCATCTCGGGCACCTTCCGCGATCTCATGCTGGACGCCTCGGGCAATATCTTCGGCACCACCCATTGCGACGGGGACAACAGCGCGGGCACCATCTACGAACTCACGCCATCGGGCGGGAGCTGGAACTACATCCTGCTCTACACCTTCGCCGGCGGCTCCGACGGCCTCTACTCGATCAGCAATCTGGTGATGAGAAACGGAAAGCTCTACGGCACGACGATCGACGGCGGCGCCAATGGCGCGGGCGTGATTTATGAACTGACACCTTAGGAACGCGTGGACTTACGATTAAGGCGGTGCGTCATCGCGCATATTGCGCGTGGCGTGGTCGCTTACGGCCCGCTCAGAGAATCAGCCCGGCGTTCCAGTGCGACGGCCGCGATCGAGAGCAAGCCGGAGATCGACTCGGCATTGGGGTTGGACCACTGCCGCTGAAATCTTTGATCGGCAGGTAGGAGATCGATAACCGGTCCACGATAAGAGGACGTTCCCCAACCGGAACCTGTGGTGATGGACTTCAAGGCCGTCGGCATAGCCAACGCAACCCTTTTACCTGAATTACTGATCAGGCTGGAAAAAAGACACATCCTCGACGCCGCAGAAGTCGATGATATCTATCGGACATGCATTCAACGCCAACCGGCAACTGACGTGAACGCGGAAGCAGCAGCCTACCTACAAAAGGTCTGGGATGCGCACAAAGCTGATCGGCAGTGAACGATTACAAAAACGGAACGACCGCCGCTCGCTGCCTGAAATCATTACAATATTCTGTCGGAGTCGCCGAAATGGCAACAAAGATGCCTCCTGACGAGGGCACGTATGCCCGCATTACATTTTCGATATTCACGGGTCTTCAACCTTAAAAAATAACGAGAGTCCGTCTCGTCGGGGGATACTGCGATGGCCGACATTTTCGATTTTTGGAGTCAGATCGGCCCTGCTGATCATATCCATCCAGCAGATCGAGACTTCTTTGCTCAGAATCCTGCTCATGGCTTTGATCTCAGGGGTCTGCCGGGTTGCTTCATGGGGCCGCTGCGAACGGCTTCCGTGGTACTTTTGTATCTGTCGCCCGGTGCCGACGACGGCGCGGATGCCGATTCTCAAGTCAACCAGCAACGGCAGATGCGAATGCGTGGCGGCTACGAGTCGCTGCCAAGTCCTAACGATAATGAAGCAACGTGGCGCTGGTGGAGTTCCCGTACAGCCTGTTTTGACGAAGATTGGGATTTTCTCCGGACGCGCATGGCGTTCCTTAACATCGGGGCTTACCATTCGAAGGAGGTCAAGCAAACCAGAATGCTTCTGACGCTTCCATCGAGCCGCGTAACACTCGATTGGGTAAATCGCACTTTGTTCCCACAAGCCGTAGCAGGTGAACGTGTTGTTGTCTGTATGCGGTCACAAAAGCTTTGGAATTTGGCCGGTGGGCAGACGGGGAGCGCGTTGTTCGCTCCTGCTGTAACGCGCAGCGGTTACATGCATCACGGACTGATGCGTGAGGCTGTGGTTGCGACAGTCAAAGGCTGCTTAGGGATAGCCACAAGATTTAGGCTGTGTTGACAAAGGGATTCTCAGACGGATTGTGATGTGATTCAAGACTGCCTCTTGGAGGGAGGCGGTTTTGATTCGCGGACAGATGAGCGATGGAGAATGGGCGTTTTTCGAGCCGTTTGTGACGGCGAGGAC
>DATASL010000030.1:0-286977 GCA_036269235.1 Rhizomicrobium sp. | reverse complement strand
CGTGCGTGACATTGCCCTTGTCTTTGCAATTCTGGCTGGTCTTGGACTCACCTTCAACTATCCTTTTGTAGGCGTGATCCTGTGGACGTGGTTTGCCGTGCAGAATCCGCACGAGGAGGCCTGGTCTTTTTCCCGGGCGCTCCCACTCAACCTAATTATTTCGGCCGTAACCGTCACGGCCTGGATGCTTTCGCGCGAGAGAAAAGCACCCCCCAAGAGCTTCCTCGTCTGGGCCATGCTGCTCTTTCTGGCGTGGACAACATTCAACTCTTTCTTCGCTTTCCGACCCGAATGGTCATGGATATTTTGGGACCGCACCTGGAAGACATTCGCACTCGGGCTGTTCATTGCCATACTCGCAACGAACCGGGTCCGAATTCATGCGATCATATTCGCCGTGGTAATTTCGCTATTCTATTTCGGAGTCAAAGGCGGCGTATTCACCATACTGAACGGCGGCGTCAATCTTGTTCTCGGGCCGGAAAATACGATCATTGCGGACAATAACCAGCTTGCGCTTGCTTTGCTGATGACACTTCCCCTCGCAAACTATCTCCGGCGACAAAGCGTCAGTCGATATCTGCGGTGGGGAATCGTAGTCGGGATGGGCCTTACCCTTCTGTCCGTGGTTGGGACCTACTCCCGGGGCGCCTTTATCGGCCTGAGTGCTTTGGCTGTCGCCGGTCTCTTCCGAAGCCGGAACAAGGTCGTCTACATCATTTTCGCAGCGATCGTCGCCAGCGCCGCCGTTGAGCTCATGCCGCAAGCGCTTTGGGACCGGCTGGGAACCATTCAATCCGCCCAAACCGACCCGTCATTCCATGGACGGGAGGTAGCCTGGCAGGTTGCGTATTCTTATGCCGTTGATCATTTTCCCTTCGGAGCCGGATTTTACGGTCCCCAGCTTGCGCCGCTATTCCACACCTATTTCCCGAAAGAAGAACCGCATGCGGCACACAGCATCTACTTTCAGGTTCTGGGCGAGCATGGTTTTATCGGCCTGGCCCTTTACCTGTTCCTGCTGGTCGGTGCACTCATAAGGTGCTCGACTATCGTCAAAGCAACCCGACACCGCCCGGAGATGGAATGGGCAACGGACTTGGCGCGGATGATCCAAATGAGCCTGTTCGCGTTCTGCGTAGCAGGGGCGGGGCTCAGCATGGCCTACTACGACGTGTTCATCATCTGCATCGGCCTGCTCGTATCCTTGAGCGGGATCGTGCTCACTGGCGAAAATGCTGCAATTCCAATCGAGACATCTTCGGCGGTGGAGTTCGCCCACACTTGAAGACCGGGAATTTCGCACCGACTTGTGCCTCCGTGCTTGCCGGATCACTCGCTGCTTTCCTCCTGTTCCTTCAACCCGCAATGTCGCCGTCCGAAGCTGTCGCGGCCGAAAATCTGAAAGCGCCTGCCATCGTCACATATGAGGTGACGAACTATGGAAAACGCGAGAATAAAGTTCCTGTCACTTTCGGTGCTGTTTTCGCCGCCGGAGACGTACCGGCAGGTACATCAATCGAAGCCGGCGATGGGAGCGGTCACCGTGTTCAATTGCAGGTTGACCGGAAGGCGAGCAATCGCGACGGCTCGTTGCGGCACGCGGTGCTCACGCTGGTGCTTCCCCGGATCGCGACCGGAGCTACCATACCGGTCACGTTGCGCCGTGCCGAAGGGAGCGGCCCGAACGCCATGCCGGTTGCATTATCGGATATTCCCCCAGATTTTGACGCCAGCGTGATATTGACCACCAAGGGTCATCGCCTCACCACCTCCGCGCGGGCAGCCTTATTCCACGCCAAACCGGATACATGGCTCAACGGCCCTTATGTCACCGAATGGTGGGCCACAGAACCATTACGGGACGAGCACGGTGTCGCCGACCCGCATTTAATCGTTCAGTTCGGCATCCGAAGTTACGGCAAAGGCGCGCCCCTGCGCGTCGAGGTCGACGTGGAAAATGACTACACGTGGGTGCCCCACCCACAAACAGAATTCTACGACGCACAGATAACGCTGAACGGAAAGCCTGTTTTCACCAAGTCGGGAATGGTGCAGCCGGCGCACACCCGCTGGCGAAAGGGATTTTGGTGGAAGGAGCCGATAGACGCCTATGTGGAACAGAACCTCGATTATCTGAAAAAAACTCGTGCAATACCGAATTACGATCCATATCTCGCGATTTCTCCTTCTGCAGTCGCCGACACCTACCAGCAATTTGAGGCCAGTGATCGCGACCCCATGGGGGCAGGCATTATTGTAAAATACATGCCCACGACTGGCGGCAGAACCGACATCGCGCCGCTGCCGCAATGGCAGGCGCTCTATCTGCTGACCATGGATCCGAGAATGTACCAGGTCATGCTGCAGACAGCGGATCTCGGAGCAAGCTTTTCCTCGCACTATCGCAACGAGAAAACCGGCCGGCCCGCAACGCTCGAGGATTATCCGAAGATCAGTACGCACAGCAACTATGTCGGCAAGCCGCACCAGCTCGAACTACCGGACACAGGGGGTTATACCGATCCCCTCGTTCCCGATGCGGCGCACGAACCTGCTCTGGACTTCGTCCCATACCTTGTAACGGGGGACCGTTTCTATCTTGAGGAGATCGAATTCTGGTCGCAGTGGAATGCAACGGGCACTGCGCCCGAGTACCATGGATTTGGTCAGGGTCTTTATAGCTGGGACCAGGTCCGTGCGCAGGCATGGTCGCTTCGTACACTGGCGCAGGCGGAGTTCATCGCACCTGATCTTGATCCGCTCAAGAAGGTATTGACCCGCGAGCTTCGAGCCAACATTGCCTGGTACAATTCGCATTTTCTTGGCGGGGCGGATTCAAATTCTCTTGGTCTCTTGTGGCAGCGCGACGAGACATCTCCATACGAGGCTGGTCGATCAATCGCTCCCTGGCAGGATGATTTTTTCACGTGGACACTCGGGTATATCCAATCGCTCGGCGACGTGAACGCGCTCGCCTTGCTTCGCTGGAAAGCGCGCTTTTCCGTGGGGCGTATGGTGGGTTCCGGGTTCTGTTGGATATTGGCACCCTCATACGATCTGGTTGTGAGGGATTCCGCAGCGTCTGATCTCTATGCGACATTCGGCAATGTATACCGGGCGTCCCTCTCTGACCGCCTGAATAAAGGGCAGCACGGCAGCCCCGATATGGAATGTGGGGGTGAGGTCATGGCCCACGCGCTCGGGTTGCGTCCGGGTGAAATGGTTGAGAATGCTGTTGGTCCCGACGGCTACTCGGCCTTTCTGCAACCCGCGTTGGCGGCGGCCGTGGACTCCGGAGCACAGCAGTCCGGCGCCGCCTGGCAACTATTCATGGCACGCGCCGTGAAGCCCAATTTCGCGGACGAACCGGGTTGGGATATCGTACCCTATTCTCTGCCGCCGCAATTGCGTTAACCCCAAGTCGCCCATCATCCCCGTCAACGGCGCATTGTACCTCCGCAATTCCGTCTGACGTGGTACCATCCCATATGCAACCATGGAGTTTGCGGGCGGGTGTTGGGCTGCTTTTGGGTACAGAGCCGCGCAGGCTCGTAATGGACGTGGCTGATCCGCGGGAGATTTTTGTCGATCTCGACGGCACGCTGCTGCGAACCGATCTGTTTTTCGAAGCGATCGTACGATATGTGCGGCTGCGGCCTTGGCGCATTTTTTATTTGCCGTTCGTCTTGATGCGCGGCCCCGCCGTCGCAAAGGCAGTTCTCGCTCGCGCTGTTCGCGGTGACCCCGCCCGCCTCCCCTATGAGCAGGGGCTAATTGCCCATCTCGCGGAATGTAAGGCCGAGGGATGCCGTATCGTACTTGCGACTGCGGCGCATTCCGCCGAAGCCACGCGCATCGCCCGCCACCTCGGCATTTTCGACGGAATTCTGGCTACGCGGCGCGGCGTGAACTTAAAAGGCTCCCGAAAGCTAGCCGAAATTCAATTGATGTCCGAGGGTCGCCCCTTTATCTACGCTGGCGACAGCGCCGCCGACCGGCCGATTTGGCGTGCCGCTGAGTCAGCCATATTTGTAAACGCACCGAGTTGTGATGTGGTCGAAGCTGAGCAAAAAAAGCACGTCGCGTTGTCGCTGGAGACACGACCGCCCTTATGGATCGCATTCTTGCGGCAAATGCGATTGCATCAGTGGGCCAAGAACCTGCTTCTCTTCGTGCCGCTGCTGACATCACATCGCTATGGAGCAGTGGCAACAGATGCCAGCACCGTCGCCGCGTTTCTCGCGTTCGGTTTGTGCGCTTCAGGGAATTACTTCATAAATGACCTTAGCGATCTGGACGCCGATCGCGCACATGCAAGCAAACGCCGCAGGCCACTCGCATCGGGAGATCTGCCGCTAGCATGGGGCGTTTTCGGAGCGGTCGCGCTTCCTGCATTGGCGTTTGCATTATCCGCGGTTTGCCTCAGCTGGAAGTTTACCGCTGTTCTTGGATGTTATTTTGCGCTTTCCAACGTCTACTCGTTCTTTATCAAACGCATTTCGACCGCTGACGTCTTTGCCCTGGCGCTTTTGTACACCGTCCGCGTCGTTGCGGGCGCGGTAGCGGTTGCCGTCGTAATTTCGTCGTGGTTGCTCGCTTTTTCGATGTTCATGTTCATCAGCCTGGCCTATCTGAAAAGATACATCGAGGTCCATCAACTCGTTCAGGATAACGCGAAAGCGAAAGGTCGCGGTTATTCCGGTGCCGACGCCGACACCATGTTTTCGCTGGGAATCGCCAACGCGACTGCGGCCACCGTCGTCCTTGCGCTTTATGTCTCAAGCGAAGAAGTGCGGGCGCTTTATCGAAGCCCTTCCATCTTGTGGTCGCTATGCCTGCTCCTGCTCTACTGGAGCAATCGCATCTGGGTCGGCGCGCGGCGGGGAAAGATCAACGAAGATCCCGTGATCTTTGCCGTCCGGGACCGCGTAAGCCGCGCAGTAGGGGTTTTGGCTCTCTTGTGCGTTCTTGCTGCACGTTTCGTATGACCGTTCATTCCCACTCGGACGCGAACGGAGAAACCGGTGCTTCTGCTCAGCGCATGAACGGTTTGCGCCGCCGCTGGCTCAAACCAGAAGTAGCCCATGATGTTATCGCTGCTCTTCTTCTCATGGCGGTTGTCGCAATTCTTTTCGCGTTTGGGGCGCCAACGGATGACGCGTTTTCCTGGCCCGATGCGCCACGTCACGCGTTGAACGGTGCGTTCGTCCTGGACCTGCTACGCGATCACCCGATCCATGATCCGACTTCCTATGCGTACAACTACTATGCACGATATCCGGCGCTTACAATCCTTTTCTATCCACCACTATTCTATGTCGTCCTTGCAGTGTTCTATGGAGTTCTGGGCGTTTCGCAGCAATCAGCCCTCTGCGCCGAATTCGCCTGCTATATCGCGCTCGCATTCGGAACATATCGCCTTGCGCGGTTCTGGTTGACGCCGGTTGCGGCTTGTGGCGCGGCCATACTCCTGGCGGCTTCGCCTGAGGTCGCCTACTGGGGCCGGCAGGTTATGCTGGAAATACCAGCTTTTGCTCTGGTCGCATGGAGCGCCGCGTTTTTCATGCACTACCTTCGAGGTGCGAAGGTGGCCCATCTTTACGTCAGCGGCTTTCTTTTTGTCCTTGCCGTCTACACAAAGACGACGTCCGCGTTCATGGCACCGGTCTATCTGATTGCTCTTATTCAATATCGCGGGCTTGCACCTTTCCGCGAATGGAGAATTGTCGCCGCCGGATTCCTCAGCGTTTTGATGTTGGCGCCATTGGCAGCCTTGACCTTGAAATATGGCCAGCAGAATATGCACTCCATTGCAGGGATACCTGAGTCCCCTGCATCGCGGCTGTCCCTCGCAGGCTGGCTCTGGTATGCGCGCCAGCTGCCGTCACAGATGGGATATGTGGCACTCGCGGCCGCTCTTCTGGGTATTGGAATTGTAATCGCAAAACGGGGGCATCCGCGGTCTCTCTCGCTTCTGTTCTGGTGGTTTGTTATCGGGTATATATTTTTTTCCGCCATAGCTCTCAAAGAAGCCCGGCACGATATATTTCTGCTTCTGCCTCTCAGCATAATTGCAATTTTTGGCATTTCCAGGCTGCTTGGCAGGAGCCCCCCGCTCGAAATCGCCGCGATTGCACTCGTCACAGTTTCTACACTCGTGCTGACGCTTGTTGCGCATCCGGTCCAATACGTCTCCGGATACGACCCCGTGGCTGACTACGTGGCTGGTGCAGCACCTCCGAACAGCAACATCGTATTTTCCGGATACAGGGACGGCGCGTTCATATTTGCCATGAGAGCCCGCGAAAAGCGCCGGGACATATCGATAGTGAGAGCTGACAAGCTGTTACTGAATATCGCAATCCGGCGGGAGCGGTTTGTCGAAGACAAAAATCTGAATGCACATGAAATCGGTCACATTCTCGATACGCTGGGCATTCGATACGTTGTCGCACAATCAGGATTCTGGACCGATCTGCCATCGATGAACCAACTGGAGTTGCTGCTCAACGGACCGCATTTCAGGCGCCTGAGACGCTTCCCCATGCACGCGAATTATCATGCCCAGGAAAAGGAGCTTGTCGTATATCAGAACCTGGACAAGGTTGCGTCAGGCCGTATCCGCATCCAAATAAACGTCCCGACGATCGGACGCGCTATCAATGGTGTCGTGGGCAGCCCCTGATTCCTAATTCACGGGCAAATGGTGGAGACGCGCGCCCTTGGAAGCAAGAAATACGTCATAAGCCGCCCGGATCATATCCATATCGCGGTATTTTGGTTGCCAGTCCAGCCGAGCAGTTGTCTCAGACGTGTCGAGGCGATAGTCTTCGTCAGCAATCAGATATTGTTCCGGATAGAGCAGCGTCATGCCTACTCGATCCAATCCCGCCAGAACAAATTTTACCGTGGCGGAGTGTGTAGGAACAACTATCGAGCGCGACCGCGCATATTTAATAAGATCCCGCAAGAGTTCCCGGACAGTGGGTGATTCGGCCGATCCGAGATTGAACGGACCGGGCGGAAGGTTTTTTTCCACAGCCGCCAGCATGGCATCCACACAATCCTGCACGGCAATCATCTGATAGCGATTCTTTCCGGCGCCGATCATGGGAACCGGCAACCCGGCTCGCACAAGTCTGAACAATTTAGTCAGGATGCCGAGCCGCCCTGGACCGGAAATCAGTCTGGGCCGGAAAAGCGTAACACGAATTCCCTGATTCATGGCCCGGACCAGAGCATCTTCTGCCCGCAACTTGCTTCGGCCGTAGGGACCGAGAGGACGGCGTGGATGAGCGACCGCCACCGGCACTTTATCCGGCCATCCGTAGACCATGTCTGTCGAAAGGAAAATCAGCCTGTCTGCGCCCCCGGCCATCATGCATTCCAGAACGCGCTCGGTTCCGTTCACATTTACGTCCGCAAACCATTCGTCACGTCCGCGGGTTGGAACAGCCACGTGAAACTGCCTGGCAGCGAGATGATACACTATATCTCCAGACCGGAATCCGATCTTGGCCAAGTCGCTTTTGCTCCTGACATCACCTTGCAGAAACCTGCATCTCCCGAGCAGTCCGTCAGGAGGGGAGATCAGATCGAAAATCTCCACGGTTTCATTCTTGTCCAGCAGGGTCGCGGCAAGACGCGAACCTGTAAACCCCGAACCGCCTGTAATGATATGCCGCATATCAAAGAAAGACCATTAGATTTCTACGCGACAGGGCACGACTACGAGGAAGAGCGACTCAGAAAAATTAACCCTCCGCCAATGAGGAGTATTCCCAGCACCCGCTGCATTCCAAGTGTTTCTCCCAAAAAAGCATAACCTGTTACAGCCGCAATGATATACCCTATCGAGAGGAACGGATATGCCACACTGACCTGCAGCTTCGATAGTACGTAGAGCCATGACAGTATCGATATCGCATAGCTGGCCATCCCGCACCATATCCATGGGTTGGTGGCGACCGAGATCGCGGCAGTTCCCAGATTCGAAAGCGATGGTGCGGCCCGTTCCATCATGCCGCGCCTGAGGAATATCTGTGCGAACGCATTCAGGGAAACGCTGAACAATATTAATCCAAATACAAACCTGTTCATGAAAACTCCGCGACAGTCTGCGACATCAGGGGCGCGTCGGCCTCGCTGCCGGTCGCGATATGAGAAAAAAGGGAGGTATCTGTCAATCGGGCCATCGCCCTCCCTTTGGCCGCCCGAGGAATGGAAGGGGCTGTTCGGAAATCCCCTGACGCGTTACGGTGGCCTGCCCGGCAAATCTACACCAGGAGTGGAAAACCGGCCTAAAGGTGCTATTGGGGTTCCGGAGGCTGCGCAAATTCCTGCGGCAAGAAGGAGGTTCAAGTATGAATGGATTATATTACCTGCTTTCAATTATTGCCGTATTCGTCGTTATTCGTTGGTTCATTCGGAACGATGAGGGAGATGGGGCGAGCGGGCTGTTGGCAGTGAAGAAACACGATAACGACTGAGCCGCAGCGTTGCGTGGAGATCAATTCCTTTCAAGGATGCTCGGGCCGCCCGATGTGTGGCAGTGGATCGGCACGCATGCCGTTCCCCTGTTTTTCGGCATCAATATCGCGTGGACAATCTGTCTGATCCTTCTTGCAATCCGCCTGCACGTCATTTCACTGGTAGTGCTCCATGTGAAGCGCAATTCCGAACAGAGAGGAAGTGCACTACAAAAACTTGAGCGTAGGACGGACGAACACGGAGAGGCGATTCACAAACTAAACAATACCATGAACCTGCCAAGATGCACGCCACCCGAGTCCGGTGACATTCCTGATTCTGCGCTGATCCGGCGAGAGATCGAGCTGCTGATCGCGGACATCGGCGGACACGAGCCGTGACGCGCCAGAGATTACCAGCGGGTAAACTTTTGTGATAAAGCCCCTGCATCGCTGTTTCGATTGCGAGAGCTGTTAATTTCTCGATAACCAAACAAACGAGATTTTGGTCAAATCCTGCTTTGCGTTAGAACGCCGTTTCCATGAATTCCGGAAAATACTCGGGTGCCTCAACCAAGGACCGGGTCCATGCTGCGTCTAAACCGTCGAAACCTCATCGCCTCGACCGCCGCCATAGCGGCTTTCGCCGCAACGGGAAATTCAGCTGACGCGGTCCTGGGGCGACAGCCCGGCTCTTCGACCATCACGACCATCACGCTCGTCAATGGAAGCGCCAACAGCGTAAATGCAGGTTCGGTCACGCAGATCATAGGCTGCCCCTTCAAAAAGGGCGACGTCACGCGTGGAACATGGCCAAGATTCCAGTTGGCGGACGGTACTGATGTCCCTTGTACGATACTAAATAAACTTGCCACGACGTGGAGCGACGGCTCCCTGAAGTTCGTCCCCGTAATGCTGAGCATACCAGAATCCGTCCCAGGTAACGGAAGCTTGACGGTGAATATCCTTCGTGGCGGAACAATGCCCCCGCCCTCCAAGCGCCGGCTGTCCGACTTTCGAGAAGGCATCGATCCTCGGGTAATAGTAGACGGCCTGGATAATCTGGAAGGCACCTGGGTCATGAATCTGGGAAGAGGCATCAAAGATCGAATAAAGGTTGTCAGCTACGGCAGCGGCGATGCGGGAGCTGTCTGGAGGGTGCGGGCAAATGCCAGGCAGAACGGCGCCGTTCACGGGCAACTGGTTTGCGATTTCTACGTGGCTTCGCTTGCCAATCCCGATGGATCGCTAAAAGGTGTGCGCATACTTGGAAAGGTCAAACTTCCATATTACGACACAACCGCCCCGATGAATTGGATATCGTTTTCACGATTCCAGCTTTGGTTGAACCGCGAAGGCACGATAATCCGTGACTGTTTTGGGAGCAATTTCGGGTCGGTTCGCGCGTATAACTTCACTTGGGGTGGTGGATCAACGTTTAACGCCAATCATGAGTATAGCACACTGAACTACGCCGACTACGGGTATTGCACCAGGCTCTCGACGACCGGCCAGTTGCCTTCGGGATTGAAGACGAATACCAGCTATTTCACAGGCGCCGTAACGTCCACAACGATAGGGTTCGGAACCTGTTCCACTACTCCCGGCGAATATCTTGTGTCCGCTACCAGTAGCGGTTCAGGAACGCAAACGGCGACGCCCTATCCCTATCTGTCCTACTTTGGGGCGCTGTTCACAGCCGGCCCGACAGGAATGTGGGATTACGTGCAAGGGGCCGGCACGGATGTCGCGGATACGCCCCTTCGCTTCCAGGTCAATCCGTCCTACTGGGTCTCAACGGGCTTGATTCCCTCCTATGACATCTCGGTTGCACCCACCAGTAACGCACCCACCAGTTATTGGCCCAACTGCTCCGAGCCGGTGACGCGCGACCTTGGAACCACCGGCGAACGCGACGATCTCGGAATCATACCATCCTGGTACGTTCGCCACTTCCTGACACAGGCAGCGGTGGATGAGCAGGTCGTACGCGTCGCCAGCTTGGTTGGTGGTCATGCATTCGCCATAAACCTTGAGAGTTCCGCTGCCTTCACCCTACCCTGCGTGAACAACGGATCGGACGGAAAAGGAACGCCCTACAAGAATATGCCGGCACCAAATCCCACTTTTACATGGGTAGCGGATGGCAATCCCGATCGTTCATCGGGTTTCACCGATACGACAAATCCCATGGTTCAACTCGCCGGGTTTTCGCAACAAGACTCCACGCATATGCCGCAGTTCAATTACTATCCTTATCTTTTCACAGGTGAGCCGTGGCACCTGGATATGCTGCTGGAGCATGCCAATAATGCCGTCTATCAACGTTGGAGCGCCCTTGGTATAGCCACTATCAATAAAAAATATTATGCACTGGGTGGCAGCAATGGCGGCGGACAGCGCCTTCTGCAGGTAAACAAACATCCAACGAGATATGGCATCACGATCGGATGCAACCTTGACTCGGAGCGTGGCGATGCCTGGGCCAGCGGGTTACTCGCATCCGCTGCGGGCATATGCCCGGACCATAATCCGGAGTGTCCGTCCCACAAACAGTATTTCTCGGACATGAACTCGTCTACCTGGGCGGCGGCCACTGACATAATCGGCGCCCTTCCCAAGTTCGCACAGCAATGGGGTCTTTGGGACGTCGACTATTCAGGCGGTTACTATTTCGTCGATCACTGGCAGCTGGCCTATCTGGGATCGGCCGTCGCTCTCGCGGCAACCGCGACGGAAAATCGGGATGCTGCCGCGGTCCTGAACACGCACGTGCAATATTTCAATAATGTGATCTCTACTTTCACAGGGTGGGTTGCGGGTGCCTACGTGACCGTCGTCAAGATGGGCGATGAACTCGGTTCGCCGCTTGACTGGAGCAGTTCGAACATTGCTTTCTACGGTCCAAACATAACGTGGCAAAAGGGCGGTCAATTTACCATCACGCCGTTTTCCAATTATACGCCGGCCAACAATGACATCATCAGCTTCACGGATGCGACGCCTACCCCGGCCGGGTTCAAGAACTTCACGCCTTATTATTTCGTCGGCTTGTTCGGCACGAACTTTGGACTTGCACCCGCTCCCGGAGGGCTACCCCTCCCGCTGACGGACTCCTTCTCTGGTTCAGATTGTTTTTATCTCGTTTCATCATCTCCACCCTCCACAGGGAGCATGACTTCAATCGGCGCACCGACGAGCTACAACACGGAGGTTACCGGAATGCTCAGCTATGCGATCGCCGTCGGTTCCAGTGTTTCGTCATCAGCACTCTCCGATCTGCAGAATCGAAATCAAAAGGCCGGACTGAACTTCACTTCAGATCCCAAATGGGCAATGACGACGACTTTTGCGCAGAATCCCCACCGTAAACATCAGACAGCTCTTTCTAACTGGAGCCGGCGCGCTTTGAGGAAGTAAATTCCGGCTTTGTTCCGATTCATCGCGTCCTCCTTCCCGAGTGCCTCCCGAAGCTCGGGAAGGAGCGACCGCGGACGTATGACGGGCTCCGGTTGACGGTGCCTTCATTGCGTATATTATTGGTACGAGCGCCGTTTGACGAATCGTCTATCCTGGTGCGATTTAATTCCAATAACGGTCATTATCCATGTCTTGGCGCAGTTCATTATTGGACATCGTGAACATACCTTTGAACGGCTTGGGCGTGCATGCCCTGCCCCGGCATGAATACCGCACGATGCGTACGATATACGAAGGACCCACGTGGCAGACGCCTTCGATTGCGGCGGAGGACCGCGCGTACCTTACGCTATCAAATCCGCGTTTTGAGGCACTGCACGACCGCTACAAAGGTCATCCCGCTGCGGCGCATTCTCAGTGGAGCGAAACCAATGTATTGAAGCGTCTCGTACTCGCGGAATTTCGCGGTGATAATCACTATGTATACCAAGCTCGACATAGTCCAAGTCCGGAAAGTTATTGCATTACAGCGTATTATATGCGCGACATCGATTCACTGGATCTTTTCGGAAGATTGCTGGAGGATGGCAAGTTTGGTGCCTACGTGCTGCCATTCGAGAGCGGTTATCCCATAAGTCGCGACCTGCTCGACTCGATCAACGAAATAAATTTTATATACAAGATACTGGGATTGAACCAGGACGACGGTGTTAAGCTACTCGACATCGGAGCCGGGTATGGCAGATTGGCCTCCCGAATTGCCGAGGGATTTCCGCGCGCCCATGTAACCTGCACGGATGCCGTGCCACTCTCCACCTTCCTGTGCGAATTCTACCTTCGCTTCCGCGGCGCTTCGGACCGCGTGGAGGTCGTACCGCTCGACGAGGTCATTCGTACTCTTTCGGGGAACAAGTTCGATATCGTTACCAATATCCACAGTTTTTCCGAATGCCCGCTGGCTGCGGTTGAATGGTGGCTGCGGACGTTGCAGAACATAGACGTCAGCAAACTTATGATTATTCCCAATGCGGCGCGTCAATTTCTATCCACGGAACATGATGGCAGTCACCGGGACTATGCCACCCTTCTTCAGAGCTGCGGCTGGCGCCATGTTCACGATGAGCCGATATTTGTAGCGTCCGAAGTTGCCCAGAAATACGGACTTTATCCCAATTTCCGCTTTTTCCTGTTTGAACGGACCTGAGCGCAAAACGCAGTATTCGACCCTCTCGAATTAATCGCCGCTCCGCAACGAATATCGGGATTTCGGAAGGATATTTACCTATCTTCACAATCGTCCGAAACGTTGGAGAGCTCCCGCAAGTCGACTCGCAAAAGCTCCGATGGATAGCTCGCTTTCGACATAACGCCGAGCATTTATTCCAAGGCGCTTTCTTTCAGACGCATCGCGATCCAGCCTCTTTATGACTTCGCGCATCGCGTTGTGGTCACCAACCGGAACCACCAGTGCATTGTCGCCGTTCGTGATAAATTCCCGAATGCCTGCTGAATCGGAGCACACAACTGCCTTTCCCATGCTCATGGCTTCGACCAGTGTCGTAATGCCTCCCGGGTGAAGCGCATTCTTCAGCGGAAGAACTACAAACTTCGCGCCGGCGTATAGCGATCGCAGTTCACTGTAACTTAAATCCGAATCTATTTTTCGCACGCGTCCCGCAACGGCGAGCGGGATTTCCAGCGGACGCTTTGTGCAAATGGTTAAAGGCAAAGATTCCGGCTCGAGGGACTTCAGCAGTGTTATGTAATCCCTGCTTGTGTCGTTTCCGACAGCCAATGCATAGTGTCCCTCACTGGAGAACCGGGGATGGAAAAATTCTTCGTCAACGTCGTATCCGATTTTGACTGCGTTCTCGCGGTGTCGTAACCGCTCTGCAGCCACGATCTGCTGTGGCCCGTTGAGACACAACACGCCATCGATCCCGCGAAATACCATATCTTGGAAGCGTTGCCGCAAACGCCAATCCGTGCCCACGGCGAAATCCCACATGATCAGGGGGCAACGCAACAGCCCGAATCGCCTGAGGAACGCAGGCCCCACGGTGCTGCCTTCGAAAATACCGATGATCAGATCATATTTTTTTTGGCGAAATAGAAGCCCGATTGCCCTGAGAGGATCCAGTCCGCGCAGCGCCATTGCGCCTCCGCCAAAGGGATTCCACGGAAGCGCCGAAGCAGGTCGCCTCTCGCTTTCAATCCCGCGTTCGCGCAATATCCTCCATACGCTGAGGACATCGGGTCCACCTTTGGTCGCCCTGACCAGATCCTTGTCGGTAAGAATCAAAACGCGCATGTACAACCCCACGGGCGTAATCCTGCTCCCACTGAAGCAGTAAGAAAGGAAAAACATATCAGGATGGATTGACCATCGAATCCGGTCATGATTCCGTGTCGGTCAAGCCATCATGTGCAACCCTAGAATCCTGGGGCTTGCCCTTGAATTGCCAGATCATCCAAGGACAGTACGCAGTCCTTCGAATTATATTCCTGCGGTGTCCGCGACGTGAATTGCACCGGTTCGATTTGCCGGAGTCCGCCGGTGCCAAACGCAGGCACGACCGTAATTCTGTAGCCGCATCTGCTGGCCAGCTCGCCCAGGAAGGCAGCCAAACGGTTGGCTTCGGGAAGTACCTCGACTACGATCGTGGGGCGATGCTCCACGAGTCGGCCCATCGCGCCGGCAAGCAGTTCGTACTCAATTCCTTCGGCATCGATTTTAATAAGGTCGCGGTCCCGCGCGAGATCGCAAAACGGGATCGCGGTTATCTCAACCTCGCTTCTGCGTTTTCGATCTTTGATCTCGACGCCTTCGGTCAGATGTGAACCGACAGGGATATCTCTGCCGTCATTTGGAACGTTTATTCGGGCGACGCGAGCAGACGGGTCGGATACGGCGGCGGCTTCCACAATCTCCACGGAAAGCAGCGGTGACGCAGGGATATTCCGCGCGAGATTTTTCCTTAGCACTGAAGCGGCTGCGGGCAGAGGCTCGACGGCGGTGTACTTTCCTTTCTGCATCGATCGCGCACCTATGCAACTGAACAGTCCAAGGTTTGCACCGATCTCAAGCACATTGACCGATTTTCGGCAGAGTTCCTCCCACACTGAAGAAAGGAGCCCTTCGTATCCTTGAACGCCGAACCAGTAGATGGCGTCGATTACCATCGAATCCGAAGCTTCGAAGACAAGCTCGCTATCCAACGGCGCAACCTCATTTAACTCCGCTGCGATTGGACGTCCTGTGGCCAAAGTCTTTAGGGTTGCGACGCAGAGACTTCGTAGCGGTGAACCACGGCGCAACCGGACTGCCCCCAATCGGAGAGGCTTGTACCAGCCAAGGGGTATGGTGTTCAGAATACTCTCGTTGCGTCTCATATCAGAACCTCTGCGGCAATGGCGGCGACGATGCCGTAACTCGCCGCACCCGTCAGATTGGCTTTTCAATATTCGATGCAGTGCGAATTCGAAGCATAATCGGCCCTGCGTCCCGCAGAAAACGCATAAGGGGATGTTCAACGCTCCTGAAGACCAGAAAACCGCCGCCTACCGCCCCAAAGCTGAGAATTGCAAATAAGAGCGCGGGAGCCATGGTCCTGTCGAGCCCCGTTACGGCAAGAGTTTTCCATAGGAAGCCAATGAAGACAAACTGGAAAAGATAGATCGAGTAGGAGGCATTTCCACAGAGACACAAAATTCCAGGAAGTGCGACGCGGCCACTTCGGCTCGTCTCCGCAGCGCCGGCCACGATCAGCATTGCCGGGATGCCGTATGCCAGGCGCGCGATGTCCGCATAACCGTTCATCCAGCCCATGTCTTCCAACACCGCGCTTAAGCCGAACAGGGCGAGTCCGCTGGCAAAAACAAAACTGGAAAGAGGCACGCGGTGGCGCTTGAACCACCAACCCGTTGTCAGGCCCGCAAAAAATTCCAGGTTGTAACTGCCCAAAAGCGAATGCGCAGTTGCACTCCCTTTCCAGGCAAGAATGTACGACACTCCCACAATGCTGAACCAGCCGAGCATGACCAATACTCCGGCTGCGCGGTTGAATATCAGCAGCGCAAAGACAGCGTAGAACACAATTTCGTACTGAAGCGTCCACGCAACCCCAAGCAGCGGTTCGTGCTGCGACGGAATTAAGAGTGCAGACCATACGAAGTCGGTAAGGCCCGGCGATGCATGACCGCCAACGACAGACATCAGGAGAGTGAGAGACAGGGCAATCCAGTAGATCGGGAAGATGCGCGTAAACCTGCGCTCAAGATAATGCTTTAACCGGCACGGTCTCCCGATGACTTCATAGTGCACAAACAATATGATGAAGCCGCTGATTACAAAAAACAGATCGACGCCTGCGTGGCCAAATCGGAAGAACTCCGTGAGGGAAGGGGCTCCCGATACTTTATCGATATGACGAGCCACATGGTAAAGGACAACGGCGATGGCTGCGAGACCTCGACAGGCTTCGATGCACGCCAACTTTAACTGCTCTCGCCCCAAGTCTCGATTATCGCTTGCCATCCCGGCCGACAGTGTTCGACCTCGGTGCGCAAAAGCAAGAGAATGAAAAATGACGTGCGGCAGGCGTACTCGCGACTCCCTTTCTCCGGCATTCATTAAACCAAGGAGTGTCGGTAACTTTTACATATCACAGGCTGCCACAGGGCAAGCCGTACGGTTAAGGTGTTGAAATATAATAGAGAATTTATGATGGCACACAAGTTGCAACGAAGTCCGTTCAAATGGCTTTCGCGGGAAAGGATAACAATATGCTTAATCTTCGCACCACTCTCATCGCAGCCGGTTTGGCATTGGCGGCGTTGGCGGCAACCAGCCCTGCCCGGGCAAATCTTATCATCTCTTGCTCCGGCTCGGGTTGCAGTGGAAACTTGGCCACCAGCACTACGAATACTGTAGTCACGGCTTGCGCTCCTGCGTGCACATTCGGGGACTTCACCATCGGACCACTCTCGATGTTGGGTTACCAGGACGCAGCAGGAAAGCTGGCTGATACTGAAAATCTGGACGTTTCCGCTTCGGGTACTGGCTCGATCTCTATCGACTTTACGGAGACGAATTTAAACGCGGGTACGGCTGCAGCGTTCATCATGGACTTCACCGGCAACCTGTCGGGCTCCCTGACTGCAACACGGCAATGGTACCTTGATACCAGCAACACTGGCGGTTTGGGTCAGTTGCTCGGCACCTGCAGTTCCGGAACTTGCTCGACCATGGCTTCAGCGCTCAAAGCCTTGAGCGGCCCCTTCTCTCTCACTGAAGTCGTCACGCTTAATGCGTCGGGCTCAGGATTCCTGAGCAGCGACGACGACATCTACGTTCCCGAGCCGGCTACACTTTCAATCTTCGGCCTCGGATTGCTTGCGCTCGGCGCGTTCCAATACCGCCGCAAGACGGGATCGATCCTGTAGGACCGGTCTTCTAAATGATACTGAAACGGCCCGCCCGCGCGGGCCGTTTCTTTTTGTGCTATGATGGCGCCCGGCGAACTACAATTGTCGAGATGCAGTTGTTAGTTAACTGACCGGAGCTGGCGACACCCGCTCAGCGTTTCGAACAACGAATCATAGGCCGCCGTCATGTGCCCGATGCCGAAGCGTGCTTCGGCCACCAGCCGATTGTGGTCTCCGATGGCCGCGCGCAACGATGCGTTGCCCGCAAGACCGAAGAGAACCGCAGAAAACAGCTCGTCGTCGCGCGGAACCACGTACGGTCTGTTTTCAACCGAAACCATCTCCCGCACATCGCCTACATCAGTCGCTATGACGGGCAGTCCGGCGGCCATGGCTTCCATGAGCGAAGTAGGCATCTGTTCCGTATCGGATGGAAGGGCAAATATGTGCAGCGCGGCATACACGCGCTCCGCTGACGAGATGTGGCCCAGGAACGCAAAGCTATTCGCAGGCAACGTCTGTGCTGCCAGCAACTCCAATGCGACACGCTCCGGGCCGTCGCCCGCTATTACCAGCCGGCATGGCATCTTCTCCCGTAATGTTCGGAATGCCCTGAGCAGCCTTGGAATATTCTTTTCAGGCCGAAGTGCCGCGACCGTTCCGATGACTGGTCCTGCGCCGCCCGGCAGCGGAACTGGCGCATGGACTGATCTGAACCGCGCAACGTCGATACCATTTGGAATATGGCGAACACGATCTGCTGGCAGACGCCATTTATCCAAAGCGAGCCGATAGAGCGTTCGCGACGGCAACACCACTATGCTTTTCGCCAATGCCAGGCGGCGCGTGAAAACGCGGCGAAATAGCTGCCCGTGTGTCTCCTCAGGTCCAAATCCGTCTTCGATATGAATATGGGGAACGACGTGCGGACGATTGGCGAGCGCCCATTCAATGGCACCCCAATTGTAAGTGATGAGAAGATCTGGCCGTCGTGCGGCGAGAATCCGCCGAAACGCACGCATATTCCCAAATGTGTTGCGCTTGGGTGACGGCACGATCCAGCGCTCGGCTACCACCTGCTCACAGAGCCGCTCAAAACAATCGTAGGCGCCATCCATGGCCACGATCGCATGACGATATTTCGACCCAAACCGGTTGGCGAGCGCAGCAAGGCGCGCCTGTGATCCGCCCACGGCAAATGTTGGAAAAACGTGCAGCAATAAAGGAGCGGCGTTTGTCGGTTCCGAACTCATTTCTGGGCTTCCGTTTCGCGCTTCAGGCGCAACCACGCGAACGCCTCCGATGCCGCGGCCTCAAGGCGCAGGCCTGCAGTCCGTCGGGAAAATCGGTAATCGCGGAGCGCGTAGGTCTGCCGTCCCAGGCTGCGCTTGAGCTGATTGTCTCCACCCAAGAAGTCGTAAACTCGCATGCCTTCGCGCGCATCCTGCTCCATGGCCAGCAGATGAGAAACATACCCCGGCCTTAGATCAGGATGTACGCCATCGAAGCCGCTTTGATAGGCATAAACACGTCCAAGGTGGCAAAAATCATAGAGATATCCCAGCACGTGCAGGCCTGCCGATATACGCCGTATCCGTACGCTTCCATTGGGCATGCCCGTTTCAATCAGCGCATGGTGGAAAATCTCGAAGAACGGGTGATGAAAAGCGTGTCTGCGGCCTCGTGATATCCAGTATTCGATGTGAAGCTTCTTCATCTCACCGAACCAACAAAGCGCGGTCTCGAAAGACGGCGCAGTCTCGATCCGCAACTCACCTAATTGCGTCCAGTCGCGGACATTCCTGCGCAGCAGCTGGCGTGTGTTTCGGCTGAACCCTGAAAGAATAACTTCCATCCCGCCCGGCGACAGATCCTGGGCAAATCCTCGCGTTGACATGCTTCGTTGCAGCAAATGAATATCTGTCGCGATGCCGTCATGCACACTCTCGATGTTTCCTCCGATCACAAGCTCATCTGCGTTGCCTTCGCGTTCAAACCAACGAAGAAACGCCGGCCAAATGCTTCCAGCGCTTGAATCAGTTCCAACGAACCCGTTGTGCTCGACAGTGATGCAGTCAAAAGCCGGGTCACCTGTTGCATTGAAATGCAGCTGGCGAATATTTAGAACGCCGCGCCGACGTACAAGGCCGGGTACCAAAATCGCTGCGCCGATTTCCCTGCCCGCCTTGAGAACGAAAAATTGCTCCGGGTGAAGATGCGATGGAAGGCAGCGCAGCCAAGTGCCGATCCACGTCCAGGACACAAAAAACGATGCGGAGCCGGCCCGCTCCAGACGCCGCCATAGGGCACCCAGCGCTTCCGGCGGCACTGTCCGGTCGCGCACAAATCGAATTTCAGGCAATGCGGCCATTCCCCGACCCAATGCAAAACACAGCTATGATCGACGCTACCTCGCCATGCGGCCGCAGAGCCACCTGTTAACCGTGTTTATGCGCCCTTTTGAACTGGCTGCAGGCGCCCAATACAAAAATTACCTTGTAGGAAACCATCCGACACCCTAAAATTTGAAGCAGATTGCGTGGAACGGCAGGGGATGCAGCTTGGATAAGTTCCGGAAGATTGCAAGCACTGCCGCAATAGTGGTCGGGGTTGCCGTGACGGTCGGCTACGCACTTGGGCTGCACGCTGCATTTGCAGACCAGATAGATCCGCTTCACGGATTTTGCGTAGCACCTCTGACATGTTCCGATAACGGAACCGTCACGGCCATCACCACGACCAATTTGCCGACTTTTGGCTTCGACAAATCGCCGGAGAGCGGTTCGGGACTTTTCTATCTTGACGCACTGGTTCCCAATAGCGTGGCCGGCGCGGGCTCGGAGAGCTTCAATATCAATGGTACCTACACGGGCAATTCCTCGGCACAATCGGTAAACATGGGCGATTGGACAAGCGGGGATCTGACCAAGTACCTTGGGAGGTCGACCTCGCCATCGAATCCGCTAAGCGGGTGGCTGCCGACAACCCAGCAATATCAGTCGAAAGCAACAGGCTATTACGTTTACGATTTCAGCTTCGGAAGTGTGAACTTCAGCAAGGACAATCCGCTTTTCTCGTCAAAATTTGCTTACCCGGCGGGCACGATCATCACGGCGTTCCTTTGTGCGTCGCAGAGCAAGGGCAAATGCACGTCGTGGGTTTCGACGGCCCAGTCTTGCGCCCTTGCTGTTGAATATGTAGCAAAAAAAATACCCGAACCCGCAAGTATTTCTCTTTTCGTAGTTGGTCTCATGGGGGCGGCGAGACTGCGCCGGCGCAAGGCAGATTCGGCGCGCGGCGAAGTTTCCTTCGGCTGATTTATTTGTTGGTTCCGAGTTTCGCGAGAAGCGCTTCCGCTGCAGATTTGGTATCGGGCTGCAGATTGAGCTTCAGCGTTTTCTGAAGCACATTTCGCGCCGCATTTGCGTTGCCTGTCTTCGAGAGCACTACGGCAAAGTGGTACTGTATGGTGCCGTCCGAAGGGGCGCTTGCGCTGGCCTGAGTGATGTATTTCATCGCATTCGCGTTGTCGCCCTGCTTTTCCAGTATCCAGCCGAGCGTATCCGCCACCGATCCCGACGCTGGCGCCAGGTTCATCGCTTTTTTTGCAGTTGCCAGAGCCCGCGGATCGCGCTTCCAGTCGTAGAGCCATGCAAGGTTATTGAGGATCAGCGGGTTGTCAGGTTTTTGCACGACAAGCCATTCATACTCCGCGAGCGCTTTGTCGAATTTGCCGGCGGCGCTTTCGAGTTGCGCAAGCGCAAAGCGCGCGTCAGCGTCATCGGGATGCGCGGCTGCCCACGGCTCCAGCAATGCCAGCGCCTGGTCGATGTGATTGTCGCGCTGATAGAGACCTGCAAGCTTGATCACGATGGCCGTTGAGGGGGCCTGAGCCCGACGCTTCTCGAGCAATGCCACGGCTGCGGCACGATTGTTGTTTTGATACAATACATCGGCGGTCATCAGCACCGCGGCGGTGCCCGTCCTGTCCCCTGTAACAGATTGGCTCGCCGAGAGCGCCGCATCGGGCCCCTTCGCCAGATAGGTCAGACTCACAAAATCATGTTTGAGATCGCTGTTTCGCGGATCGAGTTTGGACGCGCGGAGCACCAGGGGAGCTGCAGCGACATAATCATGGCCCGCGGCAAGCACGCCTGCGTAATGCGCAAAGATAGCCGCGTCGGAAGGAAATCGTACAATGGCCTTGCTGTAGGCTGCGCGGCTTGCGGCCCGGTCGCCCGATTCAAAATAGAGATGGTCAAGCGCGTCCTCGACTGAGGGCTCCTTGCCGAACTTCGTCAGTAGTACGCGGGCGCGACCGATTGCTTCAGGCCATTTCTTCCGTGACGACAGAATGTCAATGATGCGGAGTGATGGCTGAGGATTAGCGGGCGACGCGGCTTGTGCCTGTGTCAGCAGCGCAATTGCGCCGTTATCATCTCCATCGCGAAAGGCGATATCTGCCAGCGCCTCGAGACTGTCGAGATCCTTCGGATTGGAGCGCAGGCGATCCTGATAAAGCGCCTTCGCCTGCGGCTTGCGATTGGTTGCGATATACACCTGCGCCAGGTCGCGGCGCGCAGAAGGCAGGTTAGGATTCTTGGAAAGCAGTCCGCGCAAGAGCGTTTCTGCCCCCGGATAGTCCCGCTGCTGGATCCGCACGGCGGCCAGGAGTTCCTGATAACTTGTGTTGGCGGGGTCTTTCGCCACCAGTTGCCGTGCCGTTGCTTCCGCCACATCCAGCTGGCCGATCTGCAGCGCCTCAATCACGAGCGGTGGACCGGCGAGAACGCTTCCCTTCCCTCCTTTGAAGATATCACCAAGGGCAGTAACGCTGGCTTCGCGGTCGCCGGTTACGAAATTCGTCAATGCCCTCTCGGTCGCAAGTGGAGCATTGCCGGGAGCCTTCACTGCCGCCTGGTCGAATGCCTGCCTTGCCTTGTCGAGATCGCCGTGCGCAACATAGGCCTGCCCCAGAGCGGCCAGCATTTCGGCATCATTGGGCGCAAGCTTCACCGCCTTCTCGAGCTGTGCAATGCCTCCGTCAAGGTCGCCACGCCTCAATGCTATCGCGCCAAGAAGTTGATACGCTTTTGGCTGATCGCCGGTCTGGGCAATCACCTTTTGGGCAAACGCCTGCGCCTGGTCGAGCTGGTTCAGTTTGAACTTGACTTCAGCGGTGATCAGATAGGCTTGGGGAAATCCACCCGTCGAACCGCGCAGCTTATCGAGCAGTTCGTCTGCTTCCTTGTACTTACCGCGCTGGGCGTCGATGACTGCCTGAAGATAGATTGCCATGGCGCTGGCTGGAGCGACTTTACGGATTTGAGCGAGATCCTTTTCGGCACCATCCAGCCTGTTGCGCGCGATCTGGAGGTCCGCACGATCAAGCAGAGCGCGAAGGTTTGCAGGGTCGATCGCGAGCGCCGTGGTGAACTGCTGCATTGCCGCATCTGCCTGTCCCCGCATAGCCAGAATCATGCCCTTGGCGTCCAGTACATCCCCATTCTTGGGATCGAGTTTCAGCGCCTGATCGGCTTTCAGCGACGCTGCGTCCAGTTGGTTTTGTGCGATGAGAAGCCGCGTTTCGCCGACGAGCGGCATGACCGATTTTGGATCCAGCCGTTCTGCATCTGCAAACATGGTACGAGCCCGGTCCAACTCGTTTAACGACATTTCCGCGATGCCACGATAAGCACGTACTACGCTTTCTTCTTTCGGCGGCCGGTTGCCGGCCGGAACATTCTTGAGAAGATCCGCGAACTCTCCCATCTGCAGCATGGCCTGCGCCATGAGCGGGGCGGTAACCTCGTCTTGCGCACCGCGCGTATGCGCAGCAAACAATTCGGCCTCCGCCGCGTTCGGATTGCGCAACTGGAGATAGACTTTCGCAAGCTCGACTCGTATCGCGCTATTGTTCGGCGCGGCCTGCGCTGCATTGCGGAGCTGGATTTCAGCACCCCGCAGATCGTGGGTGCGCTCGAGCTGATGGGCGCTCTGCAGGTAGGAAGTCACGTCATCGGCTGTTGCCGCACCAGGTAACAAAACAAACGCCGCCGAGCCGAGCAACGCGGCCAGAACTCCTGAACGACACCGGGAAAGACGTAGTACGCCAATCATCGCAAGCCCCTTGTTGAACGTCTGCTATTCTCTGGGCACGTCCGCCATCTGGGCAGTACGCGGAACAGATAGCCCATGCTGATTGAGAAGATCGTAGAGCGTCGGCCGACTTATACCCAGAAGTCCTGCCGCTTTCGAGATATTCCCTGCGACTTCGGCCAGCGCAAGCTCAATGGTATCGCGTTCGACCCGTGCGCGCGCCTCGCGCAAATTGAAGCTGCGCTCGGACCGCGGCTCATCGAGTTCCAAATCCACAGGCACCACGACCGCGCTCTCGGCCATGATAGCGGCTCGTTTCACCCGACTCTCGAGTTCCCGTACATTGCCACGCCAGGCGTTCTGCCGGATAGCTTCTGTGGCGCGATTCGAAAATCCCCGGAATGTACGGCGAAACTCCTTCGCGTATCTCCGCAGGAAATAGTTCGCCAGCAGAACGCTGTCCCCCCCGCGCTCCCGCAGGGGCGGTAATGAAATCGTGACTTCATTGATGCGGTAAAGCAGGTCTTCGCGGAATCGGCTTTCGGCAATTAACTTTGCAAGATCCTGATTTGTCGCGCTCACGACACGAGTGTCGATCCTGATCGACTGGCGGCCACCGACACGTTCGATGACCCGCTCTTCGAGAAAGCGCAAAAGCTTAACTTGTGTGGCAAAGGGAATATCGCCGACCTCGTCGAGGAAAAGCGTGCCCCCGTTCGCGCTTTCAATCTTGCCGATCGTCTGTTTCACCGCGCCCGTAAATGCGCCTTTCTCGTGGCCGAATAGCTCAGCCTCCAGCAATCCTTCCGGGATAGCGGCACAGTTGATAGCAACAAATGGCTTTGATTTTCGTGGGCTGAAACGGTGCAACGCGTCGGCGACAAGCTCTTTTCCTGTGCCGCTTTCACCGAGTATCAAAACAGTGATATCCGTTCGTGCAAGGCGCTCAATATCGCGCAGCACCTTTTGCATCGCCGCGCTGTTCCCGAGAATGCCGGTGACGGAAGTGTTGTTGGGAATCGCTGCGGCGAGGCGTTTATTATCCTGTTCCAGTTCGAACAGCCGTGCCGCGCGACTGATCATCAACTTCAATAGCTCGGGGTCGGCCGGTTTCTGGAAGAAATCATATGCGCCCGAAGCAACTGCGCGGGCTGCATACTCGCGAGATTCATTACCCGTTACGACAATGATTTTTGTTTCGGGGGCGGCTTCAAGAAGCTCTACGACTGTCGCCAAACCCTCGCTCGCGCCATCTGGATCTGGTGGCAATCCAAGATCAACAATGGCGATGCCTGGCGGTTCAGTCCGCGCGATCTCGATTGCAGTCTTTCGCTCTCCCGCTTCCATTACGCGGAAATCCGACAGAAGCCAGCGGTATTGGGATCGCAGGCCATCATCATCCTCGACCACAAGAATGGCAGGCCCGGTCGCGCTCATGTAGCCGCAAGCTCCGGCAATGGATTCTGGATGCGGTCGATTCGCGGAAGCACCACGCGCATGATTGTCCCGCGGCCGACCGCGCTAATGACTTCCAGATCGCCACCAGCGGCGCGTGCGAGGTGCCGTGCCTGATAAGCACCAATTCCGTGCCCGAGTTCCTTCGTCGACCTCATAGGGATGAACAGACTATTGCGCACAAACTCGGGACTCATGCCCTTTCCTTTGTCGATCACATCGACGGTGACCTTTTCGCGTTCGCATTTCAGCCCGACAAGCACTTCGTCGCCGCCTTCGGAAGCTTCCAATGCATTCGTTACCAGATGGGTAAGGATTGCGTGCAGATCTGAAGGCACCATGTATACGCACGAGTCATTCGTGTCGATTCGCGCGCGCACTGGATGCGCACTGCTATCGAGTTCACGGACAACCTCCAAAACCACCGTTGCAGGATCCATGTTTTTTGCTCCGTCCACGGGGAGCCGGTCCGGCCGAAGCCTGTCTGTCAGATTGCGAAGTTTCTCGACGCATCCCTCCATGCCGCGGACCATGTCCGCTCTGAATTCGGCGCGTTCGCCGAACCTGGTCATGTTCGCGACCATGAGACCCAGTTGACCCGAAACGTTCTTGATGTCGTGAATGACAAAGGAAAACTTTCGTGAATATTCGATAAGTGCTTCCGACTCGAGGAGCGTTCGTATTGCGCGCTCTTCCTCAAGATAGGCTGCTACTTGCTGACCAATTGCCAGCAATAGGTCGAAGCTCTCCCAGTTGAGGGCGGCAGGTGCACGCGGAGGAGCAAGCACAACGAATCCGATCAGCCTGTCAACCCGAATAAGTGGCACGGCCAGCCAGCAACCGGCAGCCCAGGCGGGACGAGGTGCCGCTGCGTCAGAAAAGGTCTGCACCCAGTCGCCGCCACGAAATCCCCCAACGAAGATCCCCGAGCCAGTCTCGACCGCGTCGCTGTCGATCGTTGCCGCAAGGATTTGCACGATCCTGTAATCGCCGGACGAGTCCTCAAGCCATAAGGCGCCACCTGGACTGTCAACCACATCGGCAACTGCCCGAATGGCCCTTGCTCCAAGAGGCTCTCCAGCTTCGGAGGAAGAGAGCGTAGCGACGGTGCGCAGCCATTCCGCACGATAATCATAGCGCGTCGAAAAGAAATTCTCGGCGATCAGGCGCCTTAATCGAGAGCGAAAGCTTTCGGTCGACAGGACTACCAGAAGCAGGATGATGCTGCCACACAGAAATCCGATTTCCGAAATGCCCGCCCATTCGCCTGGCAGGCGTCCTATAAGACTGGCTACTCCTGCTGCGATAAGGAGGAAGATACCAGCACCGCTCAGCGTCGCGCCGTGGAAAACTACACGTCGCGAAACGTGAATATCTATGTCCCAACCCGGATTCCGCGCCATGCTCAAGATAAGCAATGGCGTGATCAGGGCGAGGACGATACCCCGGCCCGCCAGCAGCGATGGCGAGACGCCTTTTAGAATTACAGCCTCGCAGAACACATAAAGATCGTAAGCGAACATCGCGCCCACTGCGATGCAGAGCGGTTTCACGTTCCATCGCCGGCCTGGAGAAGTATTTCGATACAGATTCTCGACGACGAGTATGCCGCACACGGCCACAAGCACGCGGTCCATGACCTGTGACGCGAAAAAGGTGGTGGGGCCGGTTGCCGAGAAAAGAAAGCGGCAGTCGTTGCCGAAGCTCACGAGGGCAATCACGATGGCCGCTGCCGGCAACCCGAACCAGCCCGCCCCAGGCGAATCTTTCTTACCTGTTACAGCAAGTATTGAGGCCATAAGGATTAGCCACGCCCCGCTGCGGATACTCTCAACCGCATGGGTTACCCCAGGCGGCGACCACGGTTCGGCGGCAGCCAAAAGGGCCCAGATTGCCGTCACGACACAGGTTATGACTACGCCTATTCCGATACCGCGAGGCGAGCGGTTAATGAGCGTCAACGCAATCAGGGTTAAGAACCCCGCCGCTCCCAAACCGTAGCAGACCATAAAAATCATCTCAGGGATACTTTACCGCCTTGGAACAGCGGTTCCCACAACTTCCTGATGCGCGGTTACGGCCCCCTACCGGGCGCCCTCCCCCCGCAGACAGACCCCTATTGTTTTCAGCAGGATGATCAGATCGAGCAGAAAACCCCGGTTCTTCACATAATAGAGATCGTAGGAGAGTTTACGGCGAGTATCCTCGAAGGACGCTCCATAGCGAAAGCTTACTTGCGCCCACCCCGTTATTCCGGGTCGCACTGCGTGCCTGCAGTCATAGAAAGGAATGGATTGGGAAAACTGGTGCACAAAATAAGGACGTTCCGGTCGAGGACCGACTACGGACATGTCGCCGCGGAGAACGTTCCAGAATTGAGGTAACTCGTCGATGCGCAAAGTGCGGATGACGCGGCCCACCTTTGTGACACGAGAATCGCGCTCGGTGGCCCAAGCTGGCTTCCCATCGCTCTCGGCATCTTGGCGCATACTGCGAAATTTGTAGAGGATGAAATTTTGCCCCCCGAGACCGACGCGCTCCTGACGGAACAGGACGTGGCCGCCGTCCTCAAGTTTGATCGCCAGAGCTGTCAAAATCAGCACCGGCGCTGCCGCAATGAGGCCGATGGATGCAAACAGCACGCCGGCAAAGCACCGCCAGATTTCTCCAGTGGTCGTGCTGTCGAAGCCGCGCGACAGTGCGAACCAGTCAACCCGTAGGGAATCCACGCGTATGCGCTTCGCTTCCCGCTCGTAGAAATCGAGATAATCGGTGACGGGTATCCCCGAAAGTCTGCACTTTATCAGCGCTTCCCATGGGTATGGCTCGCCGTTGATGGCGATAACGACCTCTGACGCCTCAGAAAGCACCGCTTGCGCCTGAAGGTCGTGAATCAAAAATGCCCCACGCTCCGTTCGCGGATCGAACTGTGCCACTATTCGAAAACGTTCCGACGACTCCCGAGCAAGGCCCGAAAGTTCTGCGACCTGATTTGCCGGTCCCACTACGACGATCTTTCGCGTGAGCCAACCGCTCCGGTAAACCTCTCGCAGTCCCACGCGCAATAGCACGGCGGAAAGCAGCCAAGTCGCGGTCAGTGCGCCGGTCCAATGCCATCGATACGGGTAAATGGGAATATTGGTATGCTGGGCGAGTTCTCCCGTCGTCCAGACTGCCAGTAGAAACACCGGGATAGTGATGGCCGCAACGCGCCACAATGTGCGATTCAGGTTCAGCACCGCATCCCCTTGATACAAGCCGCCCGAATGCATGACACCGACAATTACGAGCGACAGCATGATCGCAAAGGCCATCGCGGGCGCGTCCGGAAAACCTGAGTCGGTCGACACAAGCCAAAAGGCACCGCCGCACACCACGGCGATCAGGACCGTCTCCAAGAGACCGAAGACCACCCACGAGGTGGCTATGTAATGGCCTAGAATTCGACGCATATCCCCAACCCGCCTCAACGCCGGAGGTCTTTTGCCTATTGTTGTTTACATAGTTCATATCCGAGTCAAGGCCACTTAAAATTTGAATCAAAGTTAAAGGCTGTACGTTTATATACTTTAACCATAAAACTGGACCAATTTCCCGAGATCGAGCGGAATTTCGCTTCACCTGGCGACAATGTAAATGCATCTTAATGTGCCCGAGCGGGGACCAGATGCTCGGCCGAGGGGGATTTATGCTTGACTTGGACTCAGACTTCTTTCGCAACGAGGACGCGGCTCGCCAGAAACTGGAGGCTCTTCGATGGGCCGAACGACCCACCTGCTGTCATTGCGGGGCTGTCGGAACGGCAGGCAGAATACGGTCAAGGTCTGTTACACGTCGTCGCTCCGGCCTTTTTAACTGCGCGAATTGTAAACGCCAGTTTACGGTCACTGTCGGAACCATTCTTGAATCGAGCCATATCCCGCTGCATAAATGGCTTCAGGTCATTTACCTCCTTGTGTCGGCAAACGGCCGCGTAAGCATCAGACAGATCCAGGAAACTCTCGATATCACATACAAGAGTGCCTGGATCATGGTGCATCGTTTGCGCACCGCTCTCGCGGATGGCCATGACCGGCGCCATCCAGATTTTGCAGAACTCGGACGAAGCCACTTTGCCCGGGTTGACGATTGAGCAACAGAGGGGGATGCAGATGAAAAGGAAACGGCGACAGATGGACTCGGCCGCTCAACACGAAAAATTCAAGCTTGTCGCAACAACTCTTGACTGCGGTGCAGCTGAATGCACGCTTGATGTCGGAGTGAGTCGCATTTTTGCCGCGGGGAAGCACCAAGAGCCCCATGGAACGATTGGGACCGACTTTATCGTCGATAACGCCCCATCCTGAAGGCGCTCGGGAGCTGTTGGCTTCCGACTATTCAATTCCAGGCGGGGCGGAATTAACCGCTTGGCAAGGAACCAGCGGCAACTCTTATACATTGGATTTAGGGCCAATGTACGAGAGAACACTGCGAATAGCCGTCTCGGGACGGCAGGACACAAAGGACGCGCGGGATGCGCGGTGGCCAATCTTGGCTTGCGCGGCGATTATTCTCGGTGTTTCCGCAGGCGTTTACTGGCTTTTATTCCGGGCGCTCGGTGCGCTGTTCGGGTGGTAGCACAGATACGGGGCCAAGGGTTGGGTAGCCGCCAGTAGGCTGCCGACCGATTTGACAGCGGCTTTGTCATCGTTAACCTCGGTCGAAAGCGCGATATAAGCCGGCAGGCATGGGCTATTCGTCAAATAGGAGCGGAGCGCTTCCCATTTCGCTTGCAGGGCGCCGGCAACCGGACGGCCGTTGACAACGTAAAAGGACCAGACGACGCGCTTCCGCGACCCGTGAAGCCAAGTCGATACGCGAACTGGAACCGGGCGGCCACTGAACTCCAATTCACCCGTGTTCGTCGAGTTAAAACTCCAGGAATGCTCATCGGCATCTCGATCATTGGAGCGGACGATGTTTTCGCTGCGGCCATTTGCAGCGAAGACCGCAACGAACCTTTCAACCTGATGCGTGCCGTCATCAAATGTCTGAGAGAAGGCTCGAGCCGGATTTGTCACCAGAGGTCGCCAAGCCGGGGAAAGATTTAGGTCGCGCCACGGAAGCTTGACGGCAGGTGGTCCGGACGGAAGAGCCAGGTCATGGGGAGCGGGCAGCAACGAAACTGCCATCGGCGCAAAAGCTGCCGCGATCATGCATCCCGCCGCTACCAGCACAACCCGGATCACCGAACTGTTGCCAGGCGCAGAATCTCGCAAAACTGTATGCGCAACGTCCGTTTCTTGTTGATCCGAAAAAGCATTACCGATCGCGACAAGCATCAGCAGAACGAGGGAAAAGAATATCCAGCCGTAGAGAACGTGATCAGCCATTGCCGCGGTAGGACTGCCGATCCACTCCGCTGCTGCGATGAGACCGAGGGCACGGAATCCGTTTGCGATGATCGGTATAACAACCGACAGCGTGATGAATGCCAGCCGTCTTGCCCGGCTGCGATAAGTAATGACGGCGAAGAATACACCGAATGCAACTGCCGCGATCAGAAAACGCAACCCTGCGCAGGCTTCTGCCACCGCAAAAGTCCCTGCTGGTATGTCAATGACGGAACCATTCGAAAATACCGGAATCCTCAGAAGATGAAGGCCGGCGACCGCGAATCGCGCGGTAAACGCCTGTAGTGCGGGAATGAGATAGGATCCGCTCGGAACCAGAAAGTAGAGATAGAGAAACGGAGCCAGCAGCTTGCGATAGTAAACGGCTCCCAATACCCCGAACAGCGCGGCCTGGATCATTGTCAGCACGACAAATTGCTGTGCTTCCAGGAAACCGCTGAGAAACGCTCCGAGCCATGCCAACGCGAGAATGAGAATGGCCGCGATTGCGCGCCCGTCCGGCGCCGGTCGTAATCCTACGAGTGTTGCGCGCTGCTGCCAGACGAGGAAAACGGAGAGCGGCATGATGAGAAAACAATGATTAAACGTTGGAGAAGCGAGCCAGACGCGAACTGCGCCCCGAGCCGCTTCTGGGAACACCAGGCTGAAGATCGTCAGCCAAAGCAGAATGGCCACCCCTGCCAGTACTGCCTGACGCGAGCCCTCCTGGCTTAAACGTCGGAACAAATCACTACTTTGAATGACATCGGTCATCAGCCGAATTCCACCGGCAGAAGTTTGGCCGCCTTTGGCCGGCTAATCCGGTTCGCCCCGTCGGGATCGAGGAATAGATCGTCAAGAACTCTGAGATTCACCGCCCAGGAATGGCGCCGCTTTACGAAAGACCGTGCAACGTTGCCCAATCCCGGCCAGCGTCCTGACAACGTCTCCGAAACACGGTCGGCAAACTCCCCGGAGCGGGTTGCAACAAGAAGCTCCAACCCATGTTGGGCCTCGATGCCTTCACAAGCACCGTGTGTCACGACGACCGGTTTTCCCATGGCCATCGCCTCCAGAACCTTGTTCTGAATGCCTCGCGCAACGGATAGCGGCACAACTGCACAGGCCGCGTGACTGAGGTATGGCCGCACATCGGGAACCGCGCCTGTCACATTCACTCCTTCGTGCTCGGAGAGGTGTCGAACTGCTGATGAGGGCTTTGCACCGACGATCCAAAATTGTGCTCGGGGATGAAGTCGCCGAACTTGCGGAAAACAACTGAGAGAAAACCACTCGACAGCCTCAATGTTCGCCCTGTAATCCATCGCACCAGTGAATACGATCGGCAATTCATCCTGACGGAATGGATTGCGATACACTTTCGCAGGGTCAAAGTACTCGCTGTCGACGCCATTAGTCAGCCAGCCGATGCGATCGTCCAGCTCCGGCACCAGAGCCGCGAAGGTTGTGGCTTCAGCGCGCGAGACAAATAGAATGCGATCGCTTCCCTCACCAGCTCGCTTTTCCAATGCAAGCACCTGTCGGCGTTCCCGCTGGAAAACAGGACGCAGCGCTGCACTCGAAGAACGCGCATACGCACTCCACTTCTCCGAATCCACATCGACCGCATCGACGATCAGCCGTCGGCCCGAACCATTTGGCAGGGCATAGGGCGCCATTGCAGAGCAAAAGACAAAAATGTCTTCAATCGAATGGCTCTGCAGCGCGTCACTCACCCAACCGGACATCCGACCGTCGGAATAATACATTTCAGACATCGAGCGGCCAGAAACGAGTGCCTTCATCGCTGCAGTGGCTACGTGGCCTGCCCTGAGCGGCAGACAGAAAACCTCAGCGCAAATTTCTCGAAGCTGCGGGAGGTATTTTTTATCGGCACTCTCGTCGGTGAAGCAGCCGAGGTGAACTTCGAAACGCTCCGCCAGATAGCGCAGAATATGATATGATCGAATCTTGTCACCCTTATCGGGCGGATAGGGGATACGATGTGCCAGGAAAAGCAGCGGACGCATTCCTCACCCTATGGAACGCACGATTGCCGGTCCGATAAGCTTGGTAACCGGGAGGGGCAATCGCTGCCAGAGTGATATTGCCGCCTGATATTTTGGGTTGAGCGGGTTGACGCTTCCGACCGAGCGAGTTCCCAGGGAATAATATGTATAGGCGAAGGGGGAAGACTCGAATCCCCAATTGCGCTTGAAATCATACGCCCCGGTTCCGATTTTGCTGCGGCCAAAATCAAAGACTCCATATCCGCGTTCTGATGCGCGACGCATTACCTCCCAGTACATGAAATCATTGCCGGCAAGGGTACGCGCCTGAGCTGTGCCGCCGCCGTAATACGGCAATACCTGGTCTCGGAAGTAGAAATTCAGCACCGAGGCAACCGGTTCGGCTCCGCTCAGAATCGTTATGATGTCGCAATCGCGACCGAATTCCTCCTTCAACAGTTGAAAATAGCGTCTGGAGAAAACCGGCGTGCCGAGATTGCGTACGCTCTGGGCGTAGACGTGGTGAAACCTCCTAACGTCCTCCTCGATCTCTGCCTTGAGCCCGTTTGCGATCCCCTTCCGGATCATGGCCCTCTGCTTGCGCGGGATAGATTTCAAGTTCGTTCCGGAGTCTGGCGCGATTTTCCGGCTGAAATTCGCGTAGACGCCGTCGCGAATCTGCCAGCCGGATCCGGAGCACGCCTCCGAACGGAACTCCAAACATTCCGCCCCAAGTTCCCGCGTAAGCCGGATTGCCTCGCTTTCGAGCTCGTCCCGTATCTCCGGATATTCAGCCACTGGGCCGCCGCGAACACAGAAAGCATTTGAAATCAGTGAATGCCCGAAGAAGAGGCTTTTCACGCGGGTGAGCGGTAGCACGCCACAAATCGCCCCGCGCCGCCTGGCTGCAAGATAGAAAGTCCGATGTCCGAATGCTTTCTCGATCACGCGCTTCCAGCCGACGCGGTGGAAAAAGGTCGCTGAAGGCGCTTCCTGTATAAACGCGTCCCACGCCGGCTCGTCGTTCGATTCAAGCAGCGAGACGCTTATGCCGTCCATTCCACCGCCACCTTTGACGCATACCCGGACGCAAGAAATATTTTATCGATGCGGCCCCATTCATGATCCTTCAACAGACGTGCAACGCGATGCTCCATCGCCGAAAGATTGAGATAATGCCGCAGTCGTGACTTGAGGGGCGCCTCATGGAAACGTGGTTGCCGCGGATCAAATTCCCATGGATGGCAGTAAAACACGCACGGCCACCCCTCGATGCGATTTACGCGCCCGATACACCATCGCGAAACCGGATACGGTATAAGACGAAAATAGCCGCCGCCACCACAGGGCCGATTTCGACCGAACAACCGTACTGTCGCAATGGGAATCTCCACGAAATCGCAGCCACTAATTGGTCGAAAAGGTACACGTGGCGCATCGGGCACGCCGTAGAGATCATGCGAAATCGGGTAGATGCTGGAACTGTAGGAATAGCCTTCTTCTGCCATTACCTCGTATGCCCACCAGGTCTTGCGCCCGATCGAAAACGTGGGCGCCCTAAAGCCGCAGATACGAACGCCCGCACAATCTTCGAGTATACACTTGGCGCGCCGAACATCGTTGCGGAACTCGGCAGGCGACAGATGATGCGTCGTGTCGTGCCCAAACCCGTGACTTGCGATTTCGTGGCCGCCTTCCACAATGCGGCGCACAAGCTCAGGATATTTCGTAGCAACCCAGCCCAGAATGAAGAACGTTCCGAAAACGCCCGCATCGTCGAGAAGAGCGAGCACACGCTCCGTACTACCCTCTACCCTGCCCGGCAGCTCATTCCAGCTTTTGCGGTCTACGATTCCCTTGAATGCCTCAACTTGGAAATAATCTTCGACGTCCACGGAAAAGGCATTTGCCAGCCCTATACGTGCCGCACCCCGTGCTACATTTCGACGCGCAGTACCGGGAACTACAGGATCGCGGTCGATTTCTGCAGTGAACATCGACATCAGTTCGCACTCTGTGTCGGCAGATACTTCAACGCGAGATCGAGAAGCCGCAGCATCGCCCTGTCGTGCTTGGCCGTGGCGCGTTCGAGCCGTTGCAGTCGCGTCTGTATTTCTTCACTACCGTCAGTCAACTGGCGAGCGGCACCGCTTTCCTTCAAATCGTTTCTGTAGCCGCCAGGTATTCCGAGTTCCGTGGCCATTTCCTGGGCCACGCTGATCACGGCTGCGGCGTCGATAGCGTGTCGCTCCTCGAGATAGCCGAGCAAAAGCAGGCGCGAGCAAAGAGAGTTAACTCGCCGCGGGATCCCGCCGGAATGATGATGTATCTCTTCGAAAGCTTCATCCGAAAATGCCGGATCGCCCACCCAACCGACGCGACCGAGACGATGTTCAATATATTTGCGGGTATCCTCGGGGTTCAGCGCCCCAAGATGACAGGATGCCACGACACGCTGCCGCAGCTGTTGCAACTCCGGGCTCGACAGGACAAGCCGAAACTCCGGCTGCCCGAGAAAGACCCCCTGGAACGGAGCCTGCGGTCCCGACGTCAAATTTGACAGCATCCGAAGCTCTTCCACAGCCTCCATCGTGAGACTTTGTGCTTCGTCAACAATGACGACGGCGTGCTTGCCTTGGGTCTGAAGCGAGGAGAAGAATTGTCTGACTCGTCCAATGAGAACACCCTTCTCCACTCCTTCACTCGCAATGCCAAACGCATTGGCGATTACGCAGAGTGTGTCATAACCGCCAAGCTGGGTCGTAACCACGCGCGCAACGACGTAATCATTCAGATCAAGTGTTGAGAGCAGATGCTCGACCAGCGTCGTTTTGCCGGCGCCAATTTCACCCGTTACGACGACAAATCCTTCCTGTTGGGAAAGCCCATACTGCAGGAAGGCCATCGCTTTGCGGTGCTCCTGGCTTCCAAAATAAAACCTGTTGTCCGGCGTAAGCTGGAAAGGCATGGCGCTGAAGGAGTAGAAGCTCTGGTACATCGTACTCTCAATTGAAAGACTTGTGCAGACCGACGGTTATCGCGTTCTGGATGTAACTGCCTGATCCCGATTGACCCTGGCGCCGGATGAAATCGTAACGAAGGTCGAGCCCGAGCGATTCCGAGATCAGATAAGTCGCGCCTACCGCAGCATTGTAGACGTCGCCGACTTCCACGCCAGTTTCATGCGCATAGCCTACGAGGGCGAGGCCGGTTAGGCTGGGCGAAAACATTGGCGACCAGGACAGATCTCCGCCTTCGCTGGAAGAAGATGAAACGAAAAATGGCGTAAGGGAAATCTGTTGCGCGTCGTATGCCGTCAGGGCGATCGGATCCCCATCGAAAATGGAGCGGGCTGAACCGCTGAGAATCTTTGTCCGAAACAGCCCGTTCTGCAGGGGCGAATAATTGTTGCTCGTTCCAAGCGGAATTCCGATCGGCACGAGCGATGAATCATAGCCCGGGGTAGAATTCAGTGCCTGGTCGTCCAGAACTCCGATGACCGTACTTTGATCAAAATTAACCCCGGTAACGGCTCCCGCCGGGCCCAACACCGAACCTGCGTTGTTGACGATGATCGACTGCTGCACCGTATTGAGCGCGTCGGTATAAGATGCGTAGAAATCGGTATACGGAGTCAAACGCCAGGCGATTTCGCCGGCAAAGTCCGATTTGCGGTCGTGACGGCCATAAATAATCAATGCGTAGGAGTCGGGGTTAGGCCGCAGACGCGCGCCAAAATCCCAGATTGCTCCTTGACCGTCCACGACCGGCACCTCCGGATCGCGCAGCGACTCGTAACCGGCACCGCCTATCAGGGACGCCGAGCGCGTGACTTCATATTCATTGATGAGTTCGCCATTGGCGACTTGGAGGTCGCCGGAGGCGGAATTACCGGCGTCATTCTCCATCCCGCTCAACGAGAGATCGCTCATTAGCCGCGGCATGATCGTCCCGGCCGTTCGAAAATCCTCCCGAACGGATTGATCCGTGGAGGCAGCAAGCCCCCCGGAAGAGGCTATCGGGAAAAGTGGTGGAGGTGCATAATTGCTGAACCAGGCCTGCCCTATCTGATAGCGAAGAACGTTCATTCCAAAATCGCCTACGCGCGTGACAAAATAAGGTGAACCGCCAATCGTGTAAGTGTGCGTGTTCTGGTTAGACTGCACGAGCGGACTTTGTATGCCTCCACCCAGCGTCGACAGATTGTCGATCGCGCCATTGACGGACATGTAGAGATTGCCGGGCACGATCGTCGCTTGACCACTTGCGTAACCGAATTCGGAAAACTGATCGAGCGCGGTGTCGTTTATCTCCCGCTGGTAAAAGCCGGTCGCGGAAAGCACGCCGGAAAAGCGCTCTGTATCGGCTGTGATCGTGGTTCCCGCTGAAAACAGCGAAGTGACGTCGCTGACGTGATTCGATTGCGTTTCCGCTACGTTATCTGTTGCGATTTCATCGATGCCGACATTGAAAGTATAGAGCACCGGCGGCGCGCTGGGCGCCGATGACGCAAGCGACTGGCTATAAAGGTTGGAGCGGCTCCCCTGGCTGGTCGGTTTGGGCGTTGTCGATGTCGCTGTGTTCGTGGTGCCAGCACCTGCCTGTGGAAGACTTGGAGCGACCACCCATGGCGTCGCGAAATAGTCTTCAGTCTGGCCGTGGGCAGCCAGGTCGCCGCACATGACGAGAACCGTCGATGCCGTCACGGCAGTCAGCCAATCGCGTTGCCGTGCGCGCAATGTCTGCCCCTCCACTGCGGGCGCCTGCAAAATGGTCAGCGCTGGTTCCCGTAGCCGTAACCGTACCCATAGCCCTTGAATTGCTCCGTCAACAGAGGCTCCGCCCTGTTCAGGACAAGACTGACGCTCTGGCTGGCGTGCAGCAATCTCAGCGAAGACTCGACATCTTCCTTGCTGGTCTGGTGTGCCGCTACCACGAATAGTGTTTGACCTGCCAATGCCGCGAGTATCGCTGGTTCGGTGCTCGCGAGGCATGGCAAGGAGTCGATGACAATAAAGCGCGCCGGGTCCGCGGCGACAAGTTCGTCAAGCAGTTTTCCCATGTGGCGGCTCGCCATAAGTTCAGGGATCTCAGCCCGCTCTTTGCCACTTGGCAGCACTGAGAAGTTTGGGATGTTTGTTCGGAGTATGTACTCGTCTGGCGCACCCGACCCACCTGCAATCATATCGAGCCAGCCAGCGTTCGCCGAAATGCCCAGGGACCCCATAAGGGATTGTCGATATGCGTCAGCATCCATCAACAGAACCCGAGCGTCTTTTTCATAGGCGAGCGCGAGGGCCAGATTGACTGCGTTGAAAGTCTTGCCCTCGCCAGCACGCGCACTCGTGACCAAAACGATACGCTTCGCCAGCTGATTTCCACTTGTTCCACTTCTAAGCACATTATTCAGGACGTATCGTTTCAGCGCCCGGAATTCCTCAGTCGTACGCGAAAACCCGCCAGACGGCAGTGTGATCCCGTTCGCGGCCAAAGTTGCCGGGCTGATAGTTACTTGGCGCTCATGCCCCGACAATGCCGGGCGGGCATGTTTTTCAATCGGCTCGAAGTGAGTGGCGACATATGCGGGCTGTGCGGGCGCGGCATCCGTATTCGCATCGGCCGGAATCGGGCGCGTATCGGTCCGGGATTGCTGCAGCCGGGCTGCGGCACGCTGGATCAGGCCGGGCGCCTGCTTGTTCATGTCACCAAAGCCCCCGATAGAGTCCGGTTACGGCAAATATCAACCCACCATATACCAGCAAAAGGCTTGCCGCGGCAGTGGCGAACACGGCGCCAGCCACTCCTGCTGTCATCCCTCGCCGCGCAGCTGCCCGCACCACTGTAACGGCACCCGCCACGGGCAAACCGAGTTCGCGCAGTCTGGCCGGCGAAGTAAAAGTCGGGTGTATCTGTGCGAGCAATATAGGCGCCGCGAGCCCGGCACCAATACCGGCCAAGGTTGCCATACTGAAGAGAAGGACGCGATCCGGAAATGACGGAAAGACTGGGACTTGCGGCGGATCCACAATACGGAACTGGGTCCGGTCGGCGCGATCGTCAGCCGCCTGGGAAAGATTGGTGGCCTCGCGTCGTTTCACGAGCTCGTCGTAATTGGCCTTCAGAACCTCGTAATCCCTGTCCAGATCCTGAGATTTGGCTTCAATGTCGGGCACATCACCGCTCAGGGATTTCGCCCGGTCATAATCTGCGGTTGCCTTATCCAGCCGCTCTTTCAAAGTCGGGAGCACCGCTTCCGCATCGACGAATTTGAGCCGCAACTGCTCATATGCCGGATTGGAAATTTGCGTTTTGCCCTCGTTGCTTTGCGTGCCTCTTCTCTCCGCGTTCACATCGGCCTGGAGTTCGGCGACCGAACGCTTTGCCGTAACCACGTCCGGATGTTTGTCGGTATACATAAGCTCCAGATCGGCAAGATTGCGTTTGGCCTGAGCAAGCCTTGTTTCAGGTGAAGCGACGACAATCTGGCCGCTGTTGCTTATGGCGGGGGCCGACGTCACGGCCAGCAGCTGAGGCACCTGCGCCATCTGTGCGCCGATCGCGTTACGCGTCAACAAGCCATCTTCGTATTGTTGACGAGCCTGTGCCAGCTGCTGCTGCAACATATCGGGTTTGGCAACACCGGCATCCGTGAAATAATTTGCATACTTCTTCCGGAATGCTGCACGGCGTCCCTCGGCTGCGCGGAGTTCGCTTTCATACTGGGCGATCTGCTCGTTCAGGAAGCTTCGCGCCTTGTCCATTTCGACTCGGGTACTGCTCGCGGCTTTCTCAGCAAAAATCGTCAGCAGGGCATCGACGACGTTCTTTGCGGTAACCGGGTTCCGATCCGTGTAGGAAATCGAAACGAGATTGTTTTCGTCAGCTTTGACCTTGATGTCGTTGGCCAACCTGGTGACAAGCTCCTCGTGCCGAGCATATGGCATGTTCGGTGGTCCGAGATTGGCGAGCACGATCACCTGATCAAGATTAGGCCGGCTGAGAAGCGTCTGGCGCAGATAGCCTTCGCTCTCGGCCGGAGTCGTATCGACGATCAACCCCTTGAGGAGTGGCGTAAGAAGTCCGTTCACGTCGACAAATGCACGGGCATCGGATTCGAAACTCTGTGGGACAAACAGCACGCCGACCCAAAGCGCGGCACAAACGGTCCAGGCGATCGCAAGCACAAGCCACTTGCGCTTCCATACCGTGAGCGCCTGTTCAAGCAGCAGGCGGCGTAGTGAATCACTTTGTGGGCGCTCTGAGGCCATTCCCTGTGCGCTTTCTTTCCCGATAAATCCCAAGACTTCTATCCGCTCCGGCGTTTGCCGAATTAGAAGAAGCGTTGAGGAATAATAAGAATATCCCCAGGCTCCATGGCGACATTCTGGGCGACATCCCCATCCCGAATCAGGCTATCGAGGTGGACGTGATAGGTTTCTTGCAATCCTTTTTCGACGCGCACGATGACGGCACGATCTCCGTCGGCATACCGCGTCAATCCCCCGACGTCGATCATCACATCCAGAACAGTCATATTCGCGGTAAACGAGATCGCCCGTGGCTGAACTGCTTCGCCAATTACACGGATTTGCCGTGCTATCGGACCAACGAATTGTGTAGGCGTAACGGTGACGAGAGGATCCTTAATGAAGGGCTTGAGCTTATCCTTGAGCTCATCGGCCAGCGACATCGGCGTTTTTCCGGCCGCTAAAATATCACCGACCAATGGGACCGAAATGCGCCCATCCGGCCTGACAGGGACCTGTCCGCTCACGTCGGCATTATGCCAGACCACAACGTTGAGCATGTCGCCCGGGCCAATACGGTAATCGCTTCCATTCGCGTATGACGCCGGAGTCGCACTTACCTGAGCCGGCGGAAGCGTTTTCTCGCTCGCGCAAGCAGTCAGGAACACCGCGAAGAGCAGCGATGAGAGAGCGAACAGTCGATTTTTCAAGTCTTTGCCCCTTTTTCTGCAGCAATCCACGTGCGCAGTGCAGCCCTAGCTTCCTGAGCGGATAGCTCCCACAAACGATGGGATTTAACAAGCATTCTCCATTAGAATGGTTGCCAGAGCCGCTCGGAGGCTGCGCCAGCCGATCGGTCTCGCAAGCTAAGCACCTGAACTTCTTGCAGATTTGGCCCGAATGAGCGGAGAAATGCCTCTCACACCCGATGTGTGCCGGATTCTGACATTTTCGTCACTCTACCCCGGTATTACACAGCCGTCGCACGGAGTTTTCGTCGAGAACCGATTGCGCCACCTTCTCGCCGGCAATTTTGTTCATGGTCAGGTAGTTGCTCCGGTTCCCTGGTTCCCGTTTTCGAATCCTGGATTTGGACGATATGCGGCACTGGCCCGCATGCCGCCCTTAGAAACGCGCCACGGCATCGAAGTGGCACATCCGCGCTATTTCGCGATTCCAAAGCTTGGCATGTCTACCGCGCCGGCTTTACTTTTTGCCGGTGCTCTGCCGTCAGTTTGGCGTCGACGTCGAAGTTTCGACCTGATCGATGCCCATTATTTTTATCCGGACGGGGTTGCCGCGATCCTGCTCGGCCGCGCCCTGAACAAACCCGTTGTGATCACGGCGCGCGGAACAGATATTAACCTTATTCCAAAATATGCGCTTCCGCTTCGGATGATCCGGTTTGCGGCGCGACATGCCGCCGGGATCATCGCTGTAAGCCAGGCTTTGAAAGACGCGATGGTAGAACTGGGCATCCCCCCACAACGTGTGACTGTACTTCGTAACGGCGTCGACCTCCATATGTTTCGCCCGGAAGACCGTGCGGCTGCACGATCCGCGCTCGGCCTTCAAGGTCGCGTATTGCTTTCGGTAGGACATCTCATCGAGCGCAAAGGGCACGAGCTTATTATCGGCGCACTTCCTCGCCTCGAAGATTATTCGCTGTTGATCGTTGGGGAAGGTCCGGAACGCTCTGGACTCGAGCGACTCGCTCGGAGTCTGGGTGTGTTGGACCGTGTCCGGCTCTTAGGTGCGGTACCGCATCAGAACTTGCGAACGATATATAGCGCGGCAGACGCGCTCGTGCTCGCCTCCAGCCGAGAAGGTTGGCCAAATGTACTTCTGGAGGCCATGGCCTGTGGCACACCGGTGGTGGCTTCTGCAGTCTGGGGCAACTCCGAGGTCGTTTCCGCGCCGGAGGCCGGGGTACTGTTGCGCGAACGCAACGTCATTGCGATTGCTGAGGCCATCGAACAGTTGTTCGGCGCTCTTCCTTCTCGTGAAGCAACAAGAGCGTTCGCAGAACAGTTTAGTTGGGACGAAACTTCCGACGGGCAGATAAGGTTATTTCAAACAATATTGAGCAGGCGTACAGGCCCGCGGGAAGAAGCGGGCCTGCCTTTTCGGGGTTAACTACGCATCATCGTAAAATCGTTTTGCTTTGAATGTATTGCGGGCCATTCCAGCCAGGATTCGGAATGATCGAGACAAGCCACCGAATGCCCGTGGATTGACCGCCTCGATGCCCCAGCGTTCGCCGCGCGAATTGAGCCATAGCTTCTTGTATCCGTCGTCGCCCCGGCCAAAATCAATGATGGACGGCTTGTCCTTATCCAGGATGCGCCGCATCATCTCCATCGTCAAAAGTGTGCCCGGCGAGAATCGCGCGTACTCTTCGGCATAAACCAGTTTGTAAATTGTCGCGCGACCTGCCCAGACAATCCAGAACTGTGCCGCTGCCGGTATTTCATTTATGAACAGAACTCCCATCCGCAGTGCGCCCGTTGAATCGGCAAGCCGAATAACGCGGCCGATGAAATGAGGAAACGGCTCTGGTTTCTTCCAGCTGCGTTCCCGCACATTCTCATATGCCGAAATCAGCGACTCCAGGTCGTCGCCAGGCTGATATATCTGCCAGCGCGACTCGGCCGTTTTGCTAAGGAGCGCCTGCTTCCGCCTCCAAGTATTTCGCAGCGCGGCATCCCGGGTTGAGAGATAACGTTCAAACGAAATATCGACCAAACGTTCGTGCCATACGGCCCAGCCGAAATAAGGCTTGGCAAGCCATCCCGCACTGCGGAGACCGACAAGCGCAGCCCTGAACGATCCGGCTACGGGATCTAAACCCTCCAGTTGCACAGAATGCAGCCGAATGGGGAGAATTGTCACCTCACGCGCAAAAGATCGCACGGCCTCGATGTTTGAACTGTCTCCGAGAAAGTCGAATTCCGTACTGTACAAATTCGTACAGCTTCGCAGCGACTTTTTACCGTCCATCTGGCAGCCGGCGAGCGCGAGGCAACCATTATCTGCTGCCAATATCGTAGTCGCGTATCCGCTGCCTGATAAACATTCGCTAACTAATTCGAACCATTTCGGCAACGCGAAAAAGCTCCCCGACCTCGAATCCGAGAGAAAAGGAAGTGTATCCACCTGGTCCGCAAGGTCGGGAAGCGAATATCTTCTCATCGCACGATTAAGCAGCGCGGGTGCGTTTTCGCTGCGCAGCCGCCGTTCCGAGCGAGGCGACGCGCACGGCATTGTTTCGCCAGGTCAGGCCGCGTTGCGCAATCTCGGAACGCGCGGTTGCCCCCAGCCGGGCACGAAGTGTTTCGTCTGAAGCAAGCCGGATAACCGCGCTCTTCACACCTGCATCATCATCCGGTGGAAAAAGCAGGCCGGAAGCTCCGTCCTGCAAAATCTCGCGAATGTTGGGCTGGTCCGGGGCAAGAATGGCCTTGCCTGCCGCCATATACTCAAAAAGCTTGAGCGGTGAACAATACTCGACACATTTCGGCAGCAGAGCAATGTCGAAAGCCGAAACGTGATCGGCGAGACGGTCTCGCGTCACGAGACCCGCAAACGTCACGCGATCGGCCACGCCCAGTTCTGTTGCAAGTGTCGTCAACGCAGGAATCGCGGGGCCGTCGCCCACTATCATGAAGTGCAGATTATGAGGTATCTCGTCGGTCGTAAGTAACGTGAGCACGCGCTCAAGGCCATGCCAGTCCCGCACGAAGCCGGTGAAACCCACAACCAGTTTCCCCTCAAGTCCAAACGCAGACTTCGCCAGGCCCGGGTCACGGCCAGTAAAATTCTCCACATCTGTTCCATTGGGTATGACGGTAATGCGGGCGTCCGGAACTCCAGCCGCGCGGACTTCGTCGGCAAGCACACCGGTTACCGGCAGAACGGCATCTGCATTTCGCCACACCGATCGCTCCAGAGCCCGCGCAAGCATGCCGAGGCCGAGGCCACCGAAACTTGCACGTTCGCGGGCCAGAGGCGCATTGACTTCCAGAAGCAACGGTATGCCCCTGAACCGTCTAAACCAGATTCCCGCAAGCAGATAGAGATTGTACCGCTCGTAGACGATGTCCGGCCCGAATGCCCGGCCAGTTCGGGTCAGTCGAAGAAATGCGGGGACGTTATAGCCGATTTCAAGGAGCTCATAGATGAACTTCGGTACACATTTTTTCATGATACCAATGAGTTGGGGTTCATGACCGAACGAAGCGCGCGCAAACGATTCGGGTCCGACAAGACAAACCTCGTGGCCAAGATCACGAAGCGCGCCGATCAATTCCTCAAGATGAACAGCCTGACCGTCCCGCGACCCGATACGATGATGATAGAGTATCTTCATCCGGTTCACCCTTCCGAACGCGATTTCGCCGGAGAGGTGCCTCTTTTAAAGTTATTTGTATAAACGGTCAGTCAGCTGCAGAATCGCGCTTCCCACTCAAGCGCGGATCGCACTATCGCATCGAGATCGTTATGCTTCGGCTGCCATCCGACCGTGTTGCGAATGCGCGATGCATCCGCCACGACAGACGCAGCGTCTCCATCGCGACGCGGAGCAGCCCGAACGGGCAGCGCGCGCCCAGTGACCCTTTCGAATGCGGACGCAACTTCCAGGACACTCGATCCGGTACCGTAGCCGCAATTGAACACACCTGTTTCGCCACCACGCCGCAAATGATCGACGGCGGCCAGATGCGCTGCGACAAGATCCATGATGTGGATGTAGTCCCGAACGGCCGTACCATCGCGCGTAGGATAATCCGTACCATAGATGTCGAGCATATCCGCCCGACCGAGAGCGACCTGCGCTGCGCGCTTGATCAGATGTGCGATTTGTCTCTCCGGCTGGCCGGCTCGTCCCCCGGAATCGACGCCGGCGACATTGAAATAGCGCAACGCCACATAGCGAAGAGCATGTGCGCTCGCCGCATCCTCGAGCATCCATTCCACCATCAGTTTGCTGCGACCGTAGGGACTGAGAGGGTGCGTAGGCGCTTTCTCGCTCACGGGACCCATTGCGGTCATTCCGTATACGGCAGCCGTGGACGAAAAAATGAATCGCTCCACGCCTGCCTCGACGCAAGAGGCAAGAAGATCGCGCGAAATCGCCGTATTGTTTTTGTAATAATCAAGCGGCAGTCTGATCGACTCGGGTACTATGATCGAACCGGCAAAGTGGATGACGGTCTCAATGCCGAACTCGCTGATAATGCCTTTAACCAGCTGCTTGTCGCCGGCACAACCGCGCACAAATTCTGCTTTTTCGGGAACAAACTCGCGCGCACCCGAAGACAAATTGTCGAGGACGACAACGTTCTCGCCGCGATCGACAAGGGCCTGCGCTGTGTGACTGCCAATGTATCCCGCCCCGCCGGTCAACAGAATGGACATTTCGTGTGCCCCCTTCGCAGTGCACTTATTTTTTTTGAACCAAACTTCCAATGTCTAATTCAGAATAATTTCCCGCTGGTAAACCTATCGAAGCTGCGTCTTTGGGCTGCACTGGCGAATTCGGTCAATAAAAATCGTCAGGACGTCCGCTGCGCCAAAATGGTGACCCCGATCTTAACGGGCATCGACGCTCCTATACCCGGCGAAATCGATTTAACCTAGGACAATTTCCCGTCGCCCCGTGGTCGCGTTGCGGCGCGCGGCGAAGGTGCAGATAAGGAGGGAATTCGTGCTCTTCCGCCAGGGGATCGCTATGACAGAATTTCAATCCGTCATGTTCGGGTACAGCCATCTGATTTTGGATCGATGCTCCAGAGTTTGACAAGGTGGGCGCGCGATCCGGCGTTGCGTTTCGGCATTCGTGCCACCATCTCCGCACTGCTCGCCTTTTCGATCACCCGGGTGATCAACGCGCCGCTGCACGGGCTCTGGGCCGTTCTACCGGCCTTGGTTGTTATGCAGACAAGCGCGGGCGGCTCCATTCGGGCCACCACCGATTACGTGCTGGGAACTTTCGCCGGCGCCGTCTATGCCACCATTGTCTCCCTCATCCCCCACAATACCCCACGCGCCACCGCTGCTGTGCTCGCACTGGCGATCGCTCCCCTCGCTTACGCAGCCGCTCGCAACCCTGTTTTTCGCTTAGCACCCTTTACCGCGCTGATTGTACTCCTGCTCGCGGGTGAATTCCGTGAGGGTCCGATTACGGCCGCATCCATTCGTCTATTCGAAGTGGCATTTGGTGGCGTGGTTGCAGTGGCCGTGTCGCTATTAATTCTTCCCGAGCGTGCCCACAGTGTTGGAAGGCGCCAGGCCGTCATCGCGCTGCGCGGTCTTGCGGAGTTGCTCCCCACCCTGTTATCCGGCCTCGGCCGGAAGGCGGACGTTGAACAGGTTTCAGTTCTTCAACGCGGCGCGGGGGCTGCAATAACTGCACTTGTGCAGACTCTTTCCGAAGAGGAGCATGAAAGGTTTTTCCGCCTGGCAGCGGTGGAAGATCTTAGGCCGCTTTCACGGACACTGCTCAGGCTTCGGCACGATCTGGTGATCGTAGGCCGCGCCTGCGCTGTCCCTCTTCCTGTCGTAATCGCAGCACGGTTGACGCCGCTAGTCGCCGAAGCGGGCCTAAGCATCAGCCGCTATATGGGTGCCTGTGCCCAAGCACTTGACAAGCGGCAAATCCCACCTCCATCCGAAACGACGGCTGTTGCGCTTGCAGCTTGTGCCTTCGAGATCGCTTCCATGCGGAGCGAGGGCGTCACTCGTCCCCTCACAGCCGGTGAGGTGGAGCAATTATTTGCGCTTGGCTTCGCCTTCGAAGAGCTGCGCCGCAACCTGGCCGACCTCGAACGAAGCGCCCGTGATTGGACGCGAGTCTAATTCAGGAAGCAACGCCTGTCATTGCGTTGTCGCAGCCCGCTCATATCATTGCGCACGGAAGCGGAGGCGGTCACCCAATTCGCGAACCGTATTCTGCTCGCAGTTCGCACTAAAGATCGCAGCACCTGTTTGCCGCTCCCACAAAGACAACGGTTTTCTCCGCGCAGATCACGGAACCTTTTGCGCAAGTACCGAGTTAGCTGCCGTAATCGGCTCATACATTGTCATTCAGCAACCCGATCACCCGACGATCGTTTCACGCGAGGTTCCCATGCGCGCGCTCGAGATCATTCTTGCGCTGATTCTTGCCCTGGTTGTTTTCGTCGTCTTGAAGCTTATCGGGATCGTTATCCACATTGCCCTGGTCGGCGCGGTGGTTGGCCTTGTTATCGGCTTGCTTCTCGCCAGAGCTTTTCGCAGAAGCTGAGCCTCCAGACTTTTAAGCTGCCGCCCCCAATCCAACCATCCCCAGACCCGAAGATTACCTCGGGAACCTGAGAGGCAGCTCCGCTTATATTCGGCGAGGAAAACACCGATAGGCGGTGGATCATGGCAGTTCCCGGACGCGAGAAAAAGAGGCATGAAACCCGTTACGCTCCGAACTCTCCAAGGAGCAATCCCTATGACAATATAAGGAATCGTCCGGACCGGCGCGAATATCCAGTTGTACGGATTGAATGCAGGTTTCGCCAGAGTCCGGTACCAACCTGCTACATCCGACTCGGTCGCCAGCACCAGCAGCGACCGCAAGCGTCAACAAGAAGAAACCTGCAAGCGCCTACCATCGACGTATCTGTGTTCGCGGGCGATGTTATCTGTAATCGACTTCTATGGTTGGGGCTTGTTGGCGGTTCCGCCTGTCCATTCCCAGTGCCATGGTTCAAAAGGATAATTTACAAAGCCAAAACGGGACGCATTGCGAACCAGCCAGAGATAGACGGGCGTGTGCGTCAAATAACGGCGGTTGCTGTCGTCGGAGGAATCCGGACGTGATCCCGGCGCCGCACCGAGATACAGATCCATAGCCATTCCGGTTCGATGAGCGGAACAGATCGCCCGCACCACGCCGTGACAATTGTTGTCACGTCGGCAGCGCGCGTCATCGGCGTCGGGGCCGCGGTAACCCGAAAAAATACGGAGCAATAGCGGATCGGATGACAGGGTGGGCAATTCCGCGCGAGCCGCCATGACGAGGCGGCGGTAGGCTTCCAGCGCGCCGCGCTGCAACATGATCTGTTTGCCGCCATAGCTTTCGCCCGGCACAGCTTTGACGAGTGTGGTCTCATCCGGAGGCGGCGGGCAGATGTGCCGCGAGGCCATGACGAAGGGTCGCGCAAGTTCCCAATTCTGCTCCATCGTGCGGAAAGTTGCCGGATCCATTACACCCGTTGCCGGCGCATGATGTTTCTTTTGCCAGGCGGCGAGACCCTGGGCGAAGGCAGGCGAATCTGGCGGGCACGAAACGCCAATTTCCTTCGCTATCAAAGGTGCGTAGGTAGCCCAGCCCAGTTCCGGACGCCGGAACGGTGCCCAGCGTAGCGTCTCGAGCGACACAGCATTTTTCGCGGCAGCGTCATGGGGGCCAGCATTGCAACGGCTTTCGGCGCAATGCGCGGTACCTGTGGCGAACATCACAAGTAACAGGCCCGCGGCGCAACCGGCAACTGTGTTCATGGCCCGTTCTATCCTCCGCGGCGCGATGGAACTCGACGCTCCCGGCGCGCTTTGCGCATATGAAACACCGAGGGTAGCAGATGCGGGCTCACCGAAAATTATTGGCCTTGATGACGAGCGGCTTGTGCGCGGCGACTGTACCAGCGAGGGCTGGTGCGCCGCCGCCGCCACCCGCGAAGATGACCACAAAGGATGGCGGAGCTGCGCGCGCGGTGGTCGTGCAGGCGTCCAAACAGCCGCAAGCCCGGGCGATTGAGACGAGCAGTTTTGCAGATTTGCAACCACCTTGGGCAACGAGTCCTGCGACACCGTCTGCGGCCCCACAAGCCGCAGCACCGCAGCCCGTGCTGATAAAAATACAGGCCCTGCTGGACAGAGCTCATTTCTCGCCGGGTGTGATCGATGGTAAACCGGGGAGCAACCTCAACAACGCACTTGCCGCCTATGCCAGGGCACGGCATCTGCCGTTCAACAACGAGATCACGCCGCAGGTCTTCGCCGCTTTGACGGCTGCTGACAAACTGCCGATCACTCAGGATTACAAGATCACTGTCGCCGACCAAAAAGGTCCGTTCATTGGAGCGTTGCCCACCGATTTCGCGGAGCAGGCGAAGCTAAAGCGTCTCGGTTATCGCAACTCTACCCAGGAGTTGGCAGAAAAATTCCATATGAGCGAGACACTTCTTCAGACCCTTAATCCCGGCGTGGATTTTGGCATCGCCGGAACGACGGTCCTCGTCGTGCAGCCGGGCGACGATGACATCGGCGACGGAGTTGCGCGCGTGGAAGTCGACAAGAGCAACAATCAGCTACGCCTGTTCGATGGGGGCGGCCAGCTGCTGGCGGCCTTCCCGGCGACCGTGGGAAGCACGGAACGTCCGGCGCCCGACGGTACCTGGGCGGTCGAATTTACGACCTTCAATCCAAATTATACCTATGATCCGAAGCGACTGACGTTCGGGAAAAAATCGGACGGCGCATTGACCATCGCACCCGGGCCAAACAATCCTGTTGGCTCAACATGGATCGAATTGACGAAACCCACCTATGGCATCCACGGTTCGCCCGATCCCAGCCTGGTCGGCAAAACAGCGTCGCATGGCTGCGTCCGCCTGACAAACTGGGACGCTTCTGCTGTCGGCCACGCGGTGAAAAAAGGTACGCCGGTAGCGTTCGTGGGTGAAACAAACAAGGCATAAAACAGAGTTCGAATTTGATTCAAACGGGATGTTCACCTTCGCATTTTGCAGGGCTCCGATGCAAAAAATAAATCGGCAACCCGAATGCTGTTTGCCCGTTGTCCTACCAAGCGGATGCTCCAGCTCCGGTACGCCCCAGCCCCTTCGACACCCCGCGGCTGGGCTCCGCGACTTCCACAGCAATTCGGGAGCCCAGTTAACCGGCAGGCGTAACCCTCACGGGCTGCGCTGCGGTCAATTTGTCTAAAGCGAGCAGAAGAAGCCCGAGCCCTTCACGTCAATTTGACGCCGGGCTTCTGCGGGAAACGGCGCCGACGGCGGCGCGACTGTCGTGCTTTCGGATTGGTAGCGGCAGGACGACCCTGCCGGTGGGGTTCCGCTTTCGCCGCTGCCCGGTTGGCCTGCGAACCCTCCGGCGCATGCTCCCCCGCGACCGTCAGCTTCTGCCGCGTGAGACGTTCCACATCGCGCAGCTGTGTGCGCTCGTTTGTGTCGCAAAGCGAAATTGCGATTCCCGACGCGCCGGCCCGAGCTGTGCGGCCGATGCGGTGCACATAGCTTTCGGGATCGTTCGGCATCTCGAAATTCACCACATGACTGACGCCGTCGACATCAATGCCGCGCGCGGCAATGTCCGTCGCTACGAGCACCCGCGACTTGCCGTTGCGGAAATTCTCGAGCGCCCGCTGCCGTGCATTTTGCGACTTGTTCCCATGGATCGCATCGGAACCGATCGCCGCGATACCAAGATGGCGAGCCACCTTATCGGCCTGGTGCTTCGTGCGCGTGAACACGAGAACGCGGTTCATGGCACTGTCATCAAGCAACTTCACGAGGAAGTTTCTCTTGTCGGCCGCAGCTACGAAATGCACCCTCTGTTCGACACGCTCGGCAGTTGTCGCTGGCGGATCGACTTCCACACGCAAAGGCTCACGCAGCAACGACGCCGCCAGATGTTCCACGTCGTGCGGCATGGTGGCGGAGAATAAGAGCGACTGGCGACCGCGGGGCAGCATCGCCACGATCTTCTGCACGTCCCGGATAAATCCCATGTCCAGCATGCGATCCGCCTCGTCGAGGACGAAATGCGAGATACGGTCGAGCCGCGCATGCCGCTGATTGACGAGATCAAGAAGCCGGCCGGGTGTCGCCACAATAATGTCCACACCTTTCGCCAGAGCGCGTGCCTGCGAGGAATGACTGACACCGCCGAGAATGACGGCGTGGCGCAGATGCAATTGCGAGCCATAGGCGGCGAAGCTTTGCCCGACCTGCACTGCCAGCTCGCGCGTAGGCACGAGGATCAGCGCACGCGGAAATCGCTGCCCCTGGATGTTTCCGGCGGCGAGGCGCTGCAGAATGGGTAGCGCGAAGGCCGCCGTCTTGCCTGTGCCCGTCTGGGCGAGCCCCAGAAGGTCACAGCCCTGAAGGAGTGCCGGAATCGTCCGGACCTGAATGGGCGTTGGGGTGTTGTATCCTTGCGCCTTCAGCCCAATGCACAGGGGCTGGGCGACACCCAGCGCAGCGAATGCCTCATTTACGTCCGGCTGCGGCGCCTGCTTTGGACGTCGGAACGGCATATCGCCCGGCGAATGATTCACCTGGGGTACAGAAGCCGAATGACGCGCGGCGCCATCTTGTGAAGGCGCCTCGAAAGAAACTTCATTCATATACGCAATTATCCTCTTGCCACAGAACGGCGCGGGCTCATGCCCGGCGCGCGCGATGGAGCGATTGACCGGCTTCCACACGCATCTGGAGCAAACGGAATCTATGGGACCGGGCGATTTGGCCTGACTTCGACGCCTGGCGCTTTAGCGCGACCCGGAATGTGAGCGGCATGTGGAGTCTTCCGGGCGGAATGTCAAGACCACGATGTCTGCGGTGCTCTCCCCTTGAGTGGGCCGTGGACTCACGTTCTTTCAAGTTGCCTGCCGATCTGCGGCGACAATATTGCTGGTTGGCCCTGGACCGACGAAACTGGGTTCATCCCATTTGGCTACCCAGGGAATTCACTCTCGAGGAACAACGCGGCATGGCCGCGGCTGGTGAACATATTGCGGGATTTGAACATACAATGATGACCGCGTGCATGCGCCTTCAGCGCCGCGATGAAATGCATTGGCCCGATGCCGCCGGGGCCGAGGCGCTTTATCTCCACAAACCAGCGGTGCGCCGCGCTGCAACCGGCAAAGGCTGGAGCGGAAGAATGATCGTTTGGGCTGCGGCATCAGTGGCGTTCCCGCGCGGCTTGGTTCATGCTCGCGCTGCATATGAGGGGAATCGGCTATGCGCCGTCTCTGTGTTTGTTTGCTGTTGGCCGGCGGCCTTAGCCTGCCCGCATTTATTGCGCGTCGCCTTGTGCAAGGATCAGGCCCTACATAACGCCGGACGGTGCGGAGTCATGTTTTGATGGTTGCGAGGGGCCTCCCGCGAACTGGGCGGGCCTAAAATGCGAAGGCGATCGTACTGAGAAGCGCGACGCTCGGGTTGCGCGAGTCGAGCCGGGTGTGCTGAACGATGATCGGAACCGAAGATTTTATCAGCGATGCATATGCCGTGTCGCGCGGTACTGGTTCTGGAACCTTGAGATCATTGAAACGTAGATGTTTTGTGCGTCGTGCGGGAACTTTTAGCCGATAAGGCCCCACCGGATCGCGATCCTCGAAAAACAGGGTGATTGTGATATCCGCCTCCTCTTCGGAGGGGTTAAGCAGGCAGGCCGCCTCATGACTCTCGAGGTCCGGGTCGTGTGAGTCCACGCTTTTACCCGGGATATAACCCTCCGGGATCGCCCAACGCGTACTTCCCATCTTTTCTGACATGCATGACGAACGCGGAAGGCTGCGACGATGTTCCGCTGCGGCATCGCAAAGCGGAACATCCCGGTTTTTCGTGGGTTAGTTCAACAGCGACGCGCAAAGCGCGTGACCGTTCTTCCTTTAGGGATTTTGCGATGGCTTCCATGACTGCGGGCGACGTTCTCGTAGACACCTTGATCGATTGGGGCGTCAACACCGTCTTCGGAATTCCGGGTGACGGTATCAACGGTGTCATCGAGTCGCTGCGCCGTCGCAAGGACCAGATACATTTCATTCAGGTGCGCCACGAAGAGGCCGCGGCGTTCGCGGCATGCGCTTACGCTAAGTGGACAGGAAAGCTCGGTGTTTGCATCGCAACGTCGGGACCCGGGGGTATCCATCTTCTCAACGGCCTTTATGACGCGAAGCTCGATCAGGTTCCGGTTCTCGCCGTCACTGGCCTGCAGTTCCATGACCTGCTCCACACCTTCACCCAGCAGGACGTAGAACTGGACAAGCTCTTTATGGACGTCGCCGTCTATAATGCGCGCGTCATGGGTGCGGCGCACACCGAGAATGTCGTGGCACTCGCAGCGCGCTCTGCGCTCGCCTATCGTGGGGTGGCGCATGTCACTATTCCCGTGGATGTGCAGGACGAACCGGTCTCAAAAGATGCGCGCACGCCGCGCAATCTTGCTCATCACGTCTCCGATATCATGGGGCGCCAGCATTCGTTGCCCTCGGCAGAGAAGGTCGGTCTCGCTGCTTGCATTCTGAACGGCGCAAAAAAGCCTGCCATCCTTGCCGGTCAGGGCGCGTTGGACGCAGGCAAACAACTTGCCGCTATTGCAGAGCGTCTCGGAGCTCCCGTGATCAAAGCGCTGCTCGGAAAAGGCGCGCTCCCGGACGACAGCCCCTACACCACGGGTGGTATTGGACTTCTCGGCACGAGACCTTCGCAGGTTGCGATGGAAGAATGCGACGCATTGCTCATCGTCGGTAGTTCGTTCCCCTACATCGAATATTATCCTGAGCCTGGGAAAGCGCGCGTAATCCAGGTTGATCACGATCCAAAGCGCATCGGTCTGCGGGCGCCTGTGGAGTGCCCGCTTGTGGGGGATGCTGCGGCCATACTCGACGCACTTTTGCCCAAACTGGACATGCACGAAGACAGAAGATTCCTCGAAACGGCGCAAAAGGCCATGAAAGATTGGGATGCGCTTCTTGAGGAACGCGGAACCCGCGAAGACATTCCGATGAAGCCGCAAGTCGTGGCGCATGAGCTGAACAAATTATTGAGGGACGATGCGATTATCGCCACCGATTCCGGCACAATCACGACCTGGGCGGCGCGTTACCTGAAAATTCGCGGCGCGATGAAATTCTCGTGTTCCGGCAACCTCGCCACCATGGCCTGCGGCCTGCCCTACGCCGTCGCGGCCGCCATCGCCTATCCCGAGCGCCAGGTTATCTGTTTCGTCGGCGACGGCGGGCTAACCATGCTGATGGGCGAGATGGCGACGCTTATAAAATACAACCTCAATGTGAAGATCGTCGTCATCAAAAATAATGTGCTTGGCCAGATCAAATGGGAACAGATGGTCTTTCTCGGTCACCCGGAATATGTCTGCGAACTTCAACCCATCGACTTCGCAACGGTGGCGCAAGGGTTCGGACTCGCATCGTTCCGGATCGCCGACCAAAAAAGCTGCGCCCAGACCCTGCGCGCGGCTCTTGCTGCACCGGGTCCCGCACTGATCGAAGCGACCGTCGATCCCAACGAACCGCCGTTGCCCCCTAAAATTGAAGCCAAACAGGCCAAGAACTTCGCCGAAGCACTAGCCAAGGGTACGCCGGGCGGTGGAAAGATTGCGCTGACCGTTCTTTCCGACAAAGTACGCGAGTTGGTCTGATCGTGGCGGGGCAGGAACAGATGCCCGTCGGCAGTGTACGCGCTGCAGGCTATACCATTCCGACCGATGCACCGGAATCTGATGGCACTATCGCGTGGGATTCCACGACGATGGTTACAGTGGAAATCGAATCGGGTGGTGTGTTAGGTTTCGGTTATACGTATTGCGATGCGGCGGCGCGTGTCGTCATCGATACCGTGCTCTCCAAAGCAATCATCGGCGAAAATGCGCTTGCCATTGAAGCGCGCTGGCAGGCAATGAATGCGGCAGTGCGCAATGTCGGACGGCCCGGGATCGCTTCCTGCGCAATTTCTGCGATCGACATCGCCTTATGGGATCTCAAGGCCAAACATTTCGGCGTGGCGCTTGCGACATTGCTGGGCCACGTGCGCAGCAGCGTTCCGGTCTATGGCAGTGGGGGCTTTACTTCTTACGATGACGTACAATTGCGCGATCAACTCGGCGAATGGGCAGCTGCGGGATGCCGCTGGGCAAAAATGAAAGTCGGTCGCGCGCCCGATCGCGATCTGACTCGCGTCAACACCGCCAAAGGCGCGATAGGAGACACCGTGCTGTTTGTCGACGCGAACGGCGCGTATACGCGCAAACAGGCGCTGCAACTCGCGGGCGAATTCGCGCAAATGGGGGTTGGCTGGTTCGAGGAACCAGTCTCGAGTGACGATCTTGAAGGTCTACGATTGTTGCGCGACCGCGCCCCCGCAGGCATCGTCATCGCGGCAGGGGAATATGGCTATACGCCTTATTACTTCTGCACCATGCTGGAAGCAGGCGCCGTCGACGTCCTGCAGGCCGATGCTACGCGCTGCGGCGGCATCACGGGCTTCCTGCGTGCGGCTGCTCTCTGCGACGGATTCGAAATCCCCCTGTCGAGTCACTGCGGTCCCGCCGTTCATCTCGCTGTGGCCTGCGCCGCGCCCCGTCTCATTCATATGGAATGGTTCCACGACCATGTGCGTATCGAGCAGATGCTTTTCGACGGAGCACCGCAGCTAAAGGACGGCATGATCGCGCCCGATCTTTCGCGCCCCGGCCACGGTCTCGAATTGCGTAAAGCCGATGCGAGAAGGTTCGAGGCATAAATGGCAATCGCAAAAAGCTCACGCCGTGTCGAGGGACCGCGTTCCGGAAGTGGCCGCCTGCGGAGCGAAGGGGTCGTCGTACCGCCGGCGCAGATCGAAAAACTTCATCGCGCATTGGAGAAGGCAATTGTGGGCGAGGTGCGCTTCTCAATGGGCGACCGCGCACTTTATGCAACCGACGCCTCGAATTATCGGCAAATTCCCTATGGCGTGGTGCTGCCGAAGTCCGCGGAAGATGTCGTAGCTACGGTGCGCATCTGTAATGCGCATGACGTACCGGTTACTCCGCGTGGCGGCGGTACGAGCCTCGCCGGTCAGACCTGTAACACATCCGTTATCATCGATTTCTCCAAATACATGCATCGCGTCATCTCCCTTGATCCGGAGAAGCGTCTGGCGGTCGTAGAGCCGGGTTGCATTCTCGATCATCTGCGCGGCAAAGCGGAGAAGCACGGACTCACTTTTGGCCCCGATCCTGCGACGCATGAACGGAACACCCTGGGCGGCATGATCGGCAACGATTCATGTGGCGTGCATTCCGTGATGGCGGGACGCACCGCCGACAATGTCCATTCGCTCGACGTGCTCACCTATGACGGTTTGCGCATGACCATCGGCCCAACCTCCCCTTCGGAACTGAATGCGGTGCTCGCAGCAGGCGGACGACGTGCCGAGATTTATCGTCGCATGCGCGATTTCTGGGCTCGGCACGGTGCGAAATTTGAGAAGGTCTATCCGCAAATTCCGCGCCGCGTTTCGGGCTACGAAAATCTCGACCAGCTCTCATCCGACAAGGGAATGAATGTTGCGCGTGCGCTGACCGGAACGGAAGCGACCTGTTTGATCGTCCTGCGTGCGACGCTCCATCTCGTGCCCAGCCCGCGCTGCCGCGCGCTCGCCATCGTCGGTTTTTCCGACGTTTTTGCCGCCGCCGATGCCGTGCCCGATGCACTGGAGACGAAGCCCATCGGCCTCGAGGGCATGGATCAACTGCTGACCGAATACATGAAGAAGAAACACTTCAAGCTCAGCGATCTCAAAGTGCTACCCAAAGGGTGCGGGTGGCTGATCGCCGAATTCGGCGGCGATACGATTGCAGAAGCCACCGAAAAAGCGCGCGCCCTTGCTACGAAAATGGAATCTCGGGGACATGCCTGCAATGTGGTCAGCGACAAGGACAAACAACAGGAAGTATGGGACGTGCGCGAGGCGGGCCTTGCAGTCACCGCCCATGTCCCTGGGGAAAGGCCGACTTGGCCGGGCTGGGAAGATAGCGCCGTGCGACCCGACCAGCTCGGCGATTATCTGCGCGAACTGAAAGCCCTCTTCCACAAACATGGCTACGAAGCTTCCGTGTACGGACATTTCGGGGACGGGCTCATCCATTGCCGTGTTGATTTCGATCTCTCCACCGAGCAGGGCCTGAAGATCTGGCAAGCATTCCTCGAGGAGGCGGCCGACCTCGTCGTCAAATATGGCGGCTCGCTGTCCGGCGAACACGGCGATGGCGAAGCGCGCGGCGCCTTGCTGGAGCGAATGTACGGCGCCGAACTCATGGCGGCGCAACGCGAATTCCGCGCCATCTGGGATCCGCGCCAGCGGATGAATCCCGGCAAGATTCTTGATCCCTATCCTGTCACGGGCAATCTGCGTGTGGGGCCGTCCTACAAGCCGCCGGAAATAAAAGGGCTGTTCGCCTATCCGGAAGACGGCGGCAGTTTCACGAAGGCGACGCTGCGCTGCGTCGGCGTAGGCAAGTGCCGGCGGCGAGAAACCAAAGGCGGCGTCATGTGTCCCAGCTATCTGGGCACGGACGAGGAAAAGCATTCGACCCGCGGGCGCGCGCGCCTTCTGTTTGAGATGCTTCGTGGTGACGCGCTCGCCGACCGCTTCGCAAACGAGGCCGTGGAAGATGCTCTCGATTTGTGCCTCGCCTGTAAGGGCTGCAAGCATGACTGCCCTGTCGAAGTCGACATGGCGAGCTACAAGGCCGATTTCCGCGCGCGCCACTATGAAAAGAAAAGGCGGCCGCGCGCGGCTTACAGCATGGGCCAGATACAGCGCTGGGCGCGCGTTGCCGCCGTCGCGCCCGAACTTACCAATCTCGCTCTGCGCGCGCCGGGTTTGTCGGCATTGACCAAATGGGCGGCCGGTATCTCGCAGACCCGCACCATGCCGCGCTTTGCCTGGCAGACGTTTCGCGACTGGCACCGCAGACAGGCGCGGCGGAACGGTGGCGAGCGCGTGATCCTGTGGCCGGACACGTTCAATAATTACTTCCGCACTGGCACCGCGATAGCCGCGACCCGCCTCCTCGAACAATGCGGTTTCGAGGTTCATATTCCCGGGCAACCGCTGTGCTGTGGACGCCCGTTATACGATTGGGGATGGATCGATCAGGCGAAGTCATTGTGGCGGACGACACTCAATTCGATGCGCAACGACATTCGCGCCGGTGTCCCTGTTATTGGCCTTGAGCCCGCCTGTACATCGGCATTCCGCGACGAACTGCCAAATCTGTTTCCAGGCGACCCGCAAGCCGCGGCGCTTTCCCGCCAGACGCGCCTCCTCAGCGAATTCCTGAAAGATCGCGGCATCTCACCACCCGTTCCCCAATCGCGCGCGCCGCTGCTCGTCCAGTATCACTGCCATCATCATGCGGTGCTGGACAAAAGCGCCGAAACCGATCTGCTCAAATCCCTGCCCGTGCATGTCGATATTCTCGACAAGGGATGTTGCGGCATGGCCGGTTCATTCGGTTTTGAAACAAATAAAGCCGCCGTTTCGCGTACCATTGCCGAGCGCGGCATCCTGCCGGTCATCCGGATGGCGAATGCCGATGCGACAATCCTGGCCGACGGCTTCAGCTGCCGCGAACAGATAGAGCAGCTCACCGGCCGCCGCACGCTTCACCTTGCCGAATATCTGATGCAGCCGCGTTAGGCCGAGCGCGGTCAATCACAGGCGCAGGATCTGCTCACATCCGGCATGGGCGCGTGGTGACCGAGAGGCGCGGAAGAAACTCTTTGCGCGCGCAGCGCCATTCGCCGTGACAGGCACCCACGAAATTTGCGATCAACCGTCTTCCGCCCGGCACTGACCTCCGCGCGCCAAGCAGCTAATCCACCGACCGTCGGCCGAGAAGGAAAAACAGAGTTGCACCGAAGGCGATGACGGCCGCCCGCGTCCACGCGCCAGGGAAAACGGGCGCCGCCGCCCTCGCCTTCGCATCGAAGGAACCGCGTGTGCGGTGAAGATCCGTGACCGGCTGGAACAGATTATCCCGACGGTCCGGCTGCACGCTCTGTTTGGTTCCCTGCCCGCGCACGGCCGTGCGCGCGAGGAACCAGTCCATGAACTCCGGCGCCACCATATTGCCGATGATGGTCAGCAGCGTGGACGTTCCTACCCAATATTCGCGCGCACGCGTTCGAGCCGCGAGCAATATGGCCCGCGCCGCAGCTTCCGGCTGATAGATGGTGCCCATGGGTTTTGGTTGCCGCGGCATGTGCGTGCGCGCCCAGTCGAATTGCGGTGTATTCATTGCCGGCAATTCGATGATCGATACGTCGATGCGGCTCTTGTCGTGTTCGAGTTCGGTTCTGAGCGAAGTCGTGAAACCGCGGATGGCATGTTTCGCTCCGCAATAAGCGGCCTGCAGGGGAATGCCGCGATAGGCGAGCGCTGAGCCGATATTGATGATCTGGCCGCCGCCCCGCGGACGCATCTGTTTCAGAGCAGCCATGGAGCCATGCACCACGCCAAGGTAGGTGACTTCTGTCACGCGCCGGAATTCCTCCGCCGTGATTTTCGCGACGGGCGAAAACACCGTCAGCATCGCGTCGTTGACCCAGATATCGATGGCGCCGAGTTCCTGCGCGAATTGCTCGGCCGCGCCAAACACCGCCTCGGCATCGCTGACATCGATAGCCGCGATGGCAACTTTACCCCAGCCCCACGCAATTCTTCCGCGAAGGTTTCGAGCGCCGCGGGGTCCCGTGAAATCAACCCGAGGCTTGCACCCTGCGCTGCAAACTCCTGCGCCGTCGCGCGTCCTACGCCCGCAGCCGCCCCGGTGATGACGACGACACGCCCGCTGAACTCCTTTTCCTGCCGTTGCATTTTGACCCGCTAAAATAATCCTCGCCGATTTCGGTCTATGGCAATCGACGAATCGATAACAATTTGCTGCAGCCTTTTATCCCCCCCGAGGGGGCGTCAGGCAGGCGGGCAGCGACAGATTATATTCCCGCGTGGCGAAAAGCGCCCTCGGCCCTGTGAGCTCGCGATGATGTCGAAAGCCAGGTTAATTGCCAGGTCTGAACGCAAATAATCCGTCGTCCCCCGGAGAGCGGCGTCAGCTGCCCGCCGGGGGTGAAACGGTTCAAAGTTGTTTGCTTCAAACGCTACGGGCCGCTTACGATTTCGCGGCGTCGCGGATGGCGTCTTTGGCGCCGCCGACCGCGTTCTGGATCTTGCCTGCGGCCTTGTCGGCGGCCCCTTCGGTCTGCAGCTTGGCGTCGCCCGTCACCTTGCCGGCCGCTTCCTTCAGCGCGCCCTTCGCCTGGTTGGCCGTGCCTTCAATTCTGTCCTTGTCCATCACGAACTCCATTCAATGGTTGCGCTTCCCGGAACGCGCTATCAATTGACAAAGTTCCCGCCGCATCGCCACCGCGCGAAATTCCGTCTGCGGAACATTCTGCGTCTTCCGCGCTTTAACAGCCAATCAATTCACAACTCAGCCTTTGGGAAAACATATGATGCAAAGAACGGTAATATACTGCGCCGTTGCGCTCTGTCTTGCGATGTCGGCAGCGGACGCGCAGGAGCCGGCGCAACCGGGCCCGCAAAACCCGGCCGTGCGTACGAACGACAACAACACCTCCAGCATGCCCGTGAAGGGCGCGAACAGCTTCACCCAGTCGGAAGCGAAATCCCGCATCGAGGGCCAGGGTTACACGCAGGTCGGCGCGCTCCAGAAGGATCGCGACGGCGTGTGGCGCGGAACGGCCTACAAGGACGGCAAACCCGTGCAGGTCAGCGTGGATTATCAGGGCAACGTCAACGCGCAGTAATTACGAAGGGAAACACACCGTGACAAAGACCATCTCACAACTTTACCAGGATTACCCTGCTGCGCAGGCAGCTGCGCGCGAACTGGAAGCGGCTGGCGTGAAGAGCGGCGACATCAGCATCGTGGCCAACAATGTCGAGCGCTGGGACGATGACGACCGTTTCAAACATGTGGACGCCAGGCACGACAAGGATCGCGACGGCGTGGATGATCGCACCGAAGGCGCTGAAGTGGGCGCCGCTGCAGGCGCCGTGGCCGTGGGAGCAGTCGGCCTTGCAGCGGGCTTGGGCGCGCTCGCCATTCCAGGCATCGGCCCGATCGTCGCCGCGGGCTGGCTCGCCTCGACACTGGCCGGTGCGGTTGCCGGGGGCGCCGCTGGCGGCGTGGTCGGCGCTTTGGCGGAATCCGGTGTGAGCAAGGAAGACGCAGGCGTCTATGCTGAAGGACTCCGCCGCGGCGGTGCCCTCGTGGTGGCGCGCGTGCCGGATGACAACGTCGCGCGCACGCAATCCATCCTCGCCCGCTCCAGCATCGATATGACCAAACGCGCCGCCGCCTATCGCAGCGCCGGCTGGAGCGCCTTCAATCCGGGAGCAACGCCATACACGATGGAGCAGATCAGGGAGGATCGCACGATTTATCGCTGATTCTGGTTATTACGAGCGGCAGGCGCGTGCCGGTATGCACACGCCTGCCATTGGCAACCCAACGCGCGAGGGAAGAGTAAATTTCATCTGTTCCTGTCACGGATGGACTCCAAAGGAACAAGACAATGCCTCGACCGTTTCGGGCAGGGAAGGCTGTCATTCCCTTGATTCGTCGGCCCACCGGAACAGCACTTGACGTCCGTGAAAAAGTAACCGGCACTGTTCTACCGCAGCTCTATCCGGGAAGCGTCCGCCATGCCATCCAACGTCCGGCGCTTCCTGTGGCTCTGGTGTGCGTCGTTTCTGATCGGAGCGGCTGAAATTCCGCTGACACCGCCGGTGTCCGCACTCGAGGATTTCGGCGTTACGCCATCCGCTCAGATGGCGCTTGCGGCAGCTTGGTCCCTGCTCTCGCTGGCGACGCTCCTGCCTTTCCTGTGGCTTGCCGTGCGCCGCCGGAGAAACTGGGCGCGCTGGGTCCTACTGGTGTCGTTTATTATATCAATGCCGCTGGTATTTCTCGATCCTGCATTGTTCGCGGCAGACCAGCTCCCCCTGACCGCCATCGAAATCCTGTCGATTCTCGTGGGGGCGGTCGCCTTCTACTTTCTCTTTACGGGCGACGCGCGTTCGTGGTTCAGCGAACAGTCCGATATCCGTGCGGTCGATCCGGTTCAATAATCTTCCGGCTTCTTCGCACCGCCGCTTTTGACCCTCTTTTCTGCCGCTTTCACGGCCTCGTGACCGGCTTTGGCCGGCTCGGTCTTGCCGCGCGGCGCGCCCACCGCACCGGGAGAAAAGGACGGCGGATCGCTGGTGGGGAAGCTGTCCTCTGATTGCTGATCGACACTGCTCGGCTTGCTATGCGTAAGACCGTCGGATTCCCGCTTCGGCGTGTGGCGCATCGTGATCTCCCTCGAACAGGACTGGGCGGAACAGGACTGGGCGAACCCCCGGCGGCGCCGGCAGCATTCACCCTCTTCAGCCGAACGCCGCGGGACACACCGCCGTTCCGTAAAACTTTCCCCATTCGGGATGTTCGCTTCGATTTGTTGAAACGCGATATCCGCGGCCTCCCGGGTCACCCGGACGAAATAATGATGAATATCATAGGACAGTCGCGCACAGGTAGTAATGCCATCGCCGCTGCTATCTGATGTACATTGCCATATCGGACGCAGGAAAGCCTTCAAATTAAGGCATGACGTTGTCGCGCTCGTGACCGCAATCTTTGTCCGGGAACGGAGCAAATCGCAGCGTCGCGATTTTACTGTTTCTGGGGTAAAGGACGGCGATGGCAACGGTTCTTGTAGTTGACGACGAATTCCTGATCCGGATGAACGCCGTCCATCTGTTCGAACAGGCCGGTTACACTGTTTTGGAAGCCGCCAACGCAGATGCCGCGATAGAGTTGCTTGAGACGCGCAAGGATATCGAGATCGTGTTCAGCGATGTCCAGATGCCGGGTTCCATGGACGGCATCCGGCTTCTCAATGTGATCCGCGACCGCTGGCCGCCCGTCCGCGTCATTCTCACCTCGGGCAAGGCGCTTGCGCGGGATGCCGAGCTTCCGCAGGGAGCCCGTTTCATCCTGAAGCCTTATAATTTCGAGGACGTGCAAGCCGCGCTCGCGGCCTGACCCGCCTATGGGAGCCAGCGCGGCATCCGGAAGGTGAAGCAGGTTTCCGCGCCGGTCGAGGTCACGTCCAGCTTTCCCGCATGGGAGCGTGCGATCTCCGACGCGATATAGAGACCAAGCCCAAGCCCCTGCCGGCTGGGGCGGAAGTCCTCGCGTGTGAAGGGCTGAAAGAGACGTTGCAGGGCCTCGGGAGGAATCGGATCGCCCAGGTTCGCAACCGACAGGGCGAATTCTTCGCCCTCCAAAACGGCCCTCACCCGCACGGCGCCATCCGCCCTGCCATGCGTGAGCGCGTTCGCGACCAGGTTCGAGAGCAATTGCGAAATGCGCTGTGCATCGCAGTTCACGATTTCCGGAAGAGAGATATCGGCGTCGATCACCCGGTCGGGAACCGCGACCCTGAACTCCTCCACCACGTGCCGGATCGTCGTCTCGAGCAGGACCGAGCGCCGGTCCATGACGATCCCCCCGCCGAGCCGCGTGCGGGCAAAGTCCATCGTGGTGTCGATGAGGCTCTGCATCCGCCTGATGCTCTGCTGGACCAGCGCCACGATCCCCGAGGCTTTGTCATTGAGCGGTGTCTTTGCGATCAGCCGCATTCCGCCGTCGATCGCAGCGAGCGGGTTGCGCAGATCGTGGCCCAGGATAGCGACGAATTGTTCGCGCAGCGCAACCGCTTCCCGGAACTGATCGCTCGACGCAAGCGCGATCGAGCGCCCTTGCAGCAATCCCTGTTCGTATTTCCGGCGGTCGAGGGCTTTGAAGACCACGAACTTCACATATTTGGTTGGGACGCCCGCGCCGGATCGCTCGAATGCGCTCACGAACACGGGCAGCCGCGTCCCGCCCCTGAACGCGAGTTCGAGCGCCACTTCATCGAAACAGCCCTGCATTTTCAGAAGAGGCGCGAGATGGGTCTCGTAGAAAATCTTGTCCCCGATGGGGAGATGATCGGCAAAGCGCGTGCCCACCAGTTCATCGGGCGGTGCGCCGATCCAATCGGAAAACCGCGCATTGGCCCGCAGGATTCGCCCGTCGCCATCGGTGAAGACGAATCCTGCCAGCGCGTTATCGAAGAAATCCTTGAAGGCGTCCGCAGGCAGTCGCGGGATTGAATCGGCCTTGTCCCCGGACGCTTCCATCAGGACAGAAAGGCCTTCATTGCGGCAATGGTTTCCTGCGGTGCGCTCAGGTTCGGGCAATGTCCCGTCGCATCGAGAACGACGAGCGTGCTCTGCGGAAGCCGGTCGCGGAGATATTCGCCGACGGCGTTCGGCGCGATCACGTCGTTGGAGCATTGCAGGATCAGGGCCGGCGTCTCGGATTGCGCGAGAATATCGCGCGTGTCGGACAGGAACGTGGTCCTCGCGAAATGCTTCGCCATCTCCGGATCGGTGCGGCAGAAACTGTTTGTGAGTTCTTCTCCCAGTTCAGGACGGTCGGGGTTTCCCATGATCGCGGGCGCCATGCTCGCCGACCAGCCGAGATGATTGCTGTCGAGAGATTGCAGAAGTTCCTCGATCTGGGCCCGTGTGAAGCCGCCCGTATAATCACCATCGTCGATGTAGCAGGGTGACGGCCCGACCAGGATCAGTGATTTGAAGAGCCCCGGCGCTTTGATCGCCGCGATGATCCCGACCATCGCGCTCACCGAGTGTCCGACGAAGATGGCATCGCGAAGGCCCAGTTCCCGCGCGATCTCGATCACGTCGTCGGCGTAGCCCGCGAGGCTTCCATATTTTTCGTAGTCGTAAGCTTTGGGATCGGACTTCCCGGCGCCCACATTGTCGAACAGCACCGTGCGATAGCGGTCCTCGAAGGCGGGCGCCACGAAACGCCACATGTTCTGGTCGCAGCCGAAGCCATGGGCGAAGAGCATGGCGGTTTCGCCGGCGCCCCGGACGTGGACGTTGTTTCTCTGCAGGGCTGTCACAGCGGACCTCGGAAAGAATCGGAACTATCCGCCGCCCGCGCCCGCTTAGCAATCTCCGCAGGCGGATCGGCCAGGGGAATCGCTTCAGGTTAATGCCGGGATTTGGCGGATGATGTTTTCGAGGTAATCGGGATTGAGATTGGCGAGTTTTCTGCGGACTTTGAGGCTGTCCTTGTCTTTGGGATTTCGCACGAGGTTCATGGCCATGTGTTTGACGACGGCCATGTTGTGGGGGCCGTTTTGGCTTCGCAGTCTGGCGGGATCGTCATGAAATACGACATCGAGAACCCAGTGCAGGCGGTTTTCGACGCCCCAATGGGCGATTGGACATTGGTGACACGCAACTCCTACGATTTTCGCGGACCGGCGGACCGGCCTGGAGCAGGCTGTCAATGCCGCCGCGCCGAACTCCATGCCGGTCTGATCTGCCTCAATGGGCCGGATGGGACGGATTTGGATATGCAACGTGAATTGTTTGAGACCGTTCTGGATGAAATAGACCGCGATGGCGATCTCGTGAATCAGGTTCTGGAAGTCACGCTTGAATCAGCCGATGCCGATGATTTGCTGATACAGCGCTATCCGCTACCGAACTAGGCACAAGACCAATTGCCACGGCGGCGTTGGTTATCCGTCATTAGTGGCAGATGCCTGTAGGAACCGCTTCGTTGCGATGGCTTTTCCGGAGCCGGATTCGAAATAGCGTTCGAGCGAGCGTGCGGTTGGTTCGTCCAGCACGGCGACGTAAGCGGCGAGTTGAAGCGGGAGATGTTTGCTCGTGGATCTGACTCTGGCGCTGCGATGCTCGGCGAAGCGGCGGCGCAGGTCGTTGGTCGAGCCGACATAGATGTCGGCGTTTTTCAGGCGAAGGAAATAGACGTACCACATAAGTGAGCGCCGGCGAGATGGCGTGCAGATTTTGCAGATTGGCGGCGAGGAATCCTCTCGCGCCTATCCCTGCTAATTAGATCGGGATAACTTCATACAATTTCGACGGTCTCCCTACGCTGCTCCGCAGCTTCGGGAGACACCACCCTGCGCTGCCCAAACTTTGGGCGGCTCGCCACCCGAAGCTGCGCAGCAGCGCAGGGTGGTGGGCCCGGCAGGACTCGAACCTGCGACCAGACCGTTATGAGCGGCCAGCTCTAACCAACTGAGCTACAGGCCCTTTTGGGGAGGGGTTGTTTACAGGGTGGAACGGGCGGGGACAATCCATCTGCGCCAAGGCTTCGATGGACAGGTCCATCTGCGCAAGGGCTTCGGTGGACAGGTCCGCCTGCGCAAGTTCGGGCACGCCTACCTTCGCTAAAGCTTCGGTAGGCAGGCCTGCGTACCGAAGCCTTGGCGTAGGTACGCCGCAGAAAGGCCGCTTTCGGCGGTGAGGCTTTGCCCGGTTCGGCATGGAGACGGGCGATGCGCTTTTCGCGGCTGATATCCGGCATTCTGGCGGTCATGGCCGCCGCGGCGCCCGCGCTGGCGCAGGGGGCTGTGCCTGCCCCGCGCAGCATCACCGTTTCCGGCGAGGGCGAAGCGAAGGCCGCGCCCGACCAGGCGCAACTGCAGGCGGGCGTCGTCACCACCGCGCGCAAGGCGGGCGACGCGCTGGCCGCCAACACCAAAGCGATGAACCAGGTGTTCGCCGCGCTGAAGCGGCTGGGCATTCCCGACAAGGCGATCCAGACCGCGGATTTCTCCGTCAATCCGCAGAACGCGCCCGACCGCAACGGCAATGCCAGCCAGCAGATCACCGGCTATCAGGTTTCGAACCAGGTAGTAGTGACGGTGGAGATGGCGAAGCTGGGCGCTGCGCTCGACGCGCTGGTGGCTTCGGGCGCCAACAATCTCGGCGGGATGACTTTCTCGATCCACGACCCCAAACCGCTGCTTGCCCAGGCGCGGGCGGCGGCGATGAAGGATGCGGGCCAGCGGGCCGAGACCTATGCGGCGGCAGGCGGCTTCAAACTGGGGCCGATCCTCGCCGTGACCGAAAGCGGCAGCGAGACGCCGCCCCCCTTCGCGCCGCGGCCGATGATGCGCATGGCGGCAGCCGTGCCCGTGGCCAGCGGCGAGAACACGATCGGCGCCACTGTGACGGTGACATACGAAATCCGCTGAGGGGCTGGCGCCGTGGCGCGGCTTGCTTTCCGGACGGGCACACCCATTCTGTCGGCCGCTGCAACCGGGAACAAACCGATGATCCTCCGCTCCGCCGCCTTCGCTCTGGCATTCGCCCTGGCCGCTTTGCCGGCGGCCGCAGCCCCGAAGGCGCCGACGCTCTCCGTCACCAGGCTCGCCGACCTGACCGTGCCCGACCACCCCTATGAGGAAGGCGCCAATGCGGACGCGGCGGTGAATGTCGCCTTCATGCGGGCGCGCGAGACGCACAGGCGCGTGCTGCTCGATCTGGGCGGGAACTGGTGCGGCGATTGCCGGGTGCTGGCGGGGATCATGGAGCTGCCGCAGATGCGGCGCTTCCTGGCCGCGCATTACGTGGTAGTCAACGTGGATGTCGGGCGGTTCAACAAGAATTTGCAGGTGCCGGCGCGGTTCGGGATCACCAAACGGCTGGTGGGCGTGCCGAGCGTGCTGATCGCGACGTCGGACGGGCGGCTGGTGAACGGAGATCATATCTTTGCGCTGGCGGATGCGCGCAGCATGACGCCGCAGGCGATCGCCGACTGGCTGGCGCAATGGGCGGAGTGATTTGTTCGCGGTTTGGTACTCTGGACTTTTCTGATCAGATGTGGTAGCGTTTTCGTCATGTCGAAGTAACTCGCCCGGCGCTCCGGATGGAGCGGCCGGGCTTGTTTTTGGTGTAGCGTTTGTTGACGAGGCGGCGCGGCGCCAATTCGCTGTTAATCGCTGATAAAATCGCTGTTATGCGCGCACGTTCGCGCTCCGGACTCATAAATACCCGCACCGGCGCGGAACCGGTGCGGGCAGCGAGTCAATTACTTCGAAAGAGTCCGGTCGATCGCGTTGGAATGCGTGATCCGGATCGCATCCCTGTCGGGCGTGCAGGTCTTGGCCTTCTTGCTCTTGTAATTGTCGAGCGCGACATTGCCATAGGTACCGAGGCCGCCGCCGGTGCCGAAAGTCGTACCATAGTCATACTGGTATGTCTGCGTCGGCGCGCTGCTCTTGATCACCAGCGTCGCAACCGTATCGCAGAACGAGACGGAGATCGTGGCGGGGCTGGGCACTTCGGAAGTCAGATCGAAGAAATCGCCGCCGCCATTGTTGCCGACATAGAATCCGCCCTGCTGGAACGAGCCGTCGCCCTCGCCCTGGACCTTCACGAAGGCGTTGTTGCCGCTGGCGATATCGCCCGAAGCCACCGCGCCGTATTCGAGATCGGTGCCCGTTGTGTAGACCGTGGCGGTCACGGTGCTGTCTTTGGCCGACTTTTTATAATATCCTATCGCCTCGCTGCTGCCCTGCAGCTGGTCATTGTTGATCTCGAGCGTGCCCGCACCCACTTCGTGCCAAGCGAGCTGCGATTGAATTTGTCCTTGGCGGCCATTGCCGGGGAGATGCACAAAGCTCCGCCGGCGAGAAGCACCGCAGCCATTCCGATCCTATGTCGTCTGTTCATTGGAAACCCCCTGTTTGTGACGATTGAAGCACCCATCGTGCTCCGCCGCGAAGCCTAGTCCCAATCATCCGGCCCACCAAGGGACAAATATATTGCCCTCCTGTCGGAAAAGCGCGGTTCCCGTCGTCCTCGGTGCATGGAACCGAACAGGAGGTCGCGATGAAATTCGCTGCACAACAGCATGGCGCGCAATGGCATCAGCTGCGAAGCGGCCTCGCGCTGCTGGTGGGCGCGCTCATCGATGGCTGGATGGCGCTGCAAGCGCGGGATGCGGCAAGTTTCAGCGCCGCGGGATCCTGCGCGCTGGCAGGAATCGAACTGTGCCGCGGCGTCAGGCTTCCATGGTGGAAGAGGGATTGCCGATCACGCTCAGGAATTCGCGGCGGGTCAGCGGGTTGGTGCGGAACTCGCCGAGCATGGACGATGTCACCATGCTGACACCCGGTTTGTGAACGCCGCGCGTCGTCATGCATTGATGCTCGGCCTGGATCACCACCGCGACGCCTTTCGGCTCCAGCACTCTCTGAATGCAGCGCGCGATCTGCGCGTTCATCTTCTCCTGCACCTGCAGACGGCGCGCAAAGGCTTCGACGACGCGGGCGAGCTTGGAAATACCAACCACTCTGTTGGTGGGGAGATAGCCCACATGCGCGCGGCCGATGATCGGGGCAAGGTGATGCTCGCAATGGGACTCGAAACGGATGTCGCGCAGCACGACCATGTCGTCATAGCCTTCGATTTCCTCGAAGGTGCGGCGAAGATAATCCTCGGGATCGACGCGATAGCCGGAAAACCAGTCCTCGAAGGCGCGCGCGACGCGGGCCGGCGTGTCGCGAAGTCCTTCGCGCGCGGGATCGTCGCCCGCCCATTTGAGCAGCGTGCGGATCGCCTCTTCGGCTTCGGTGCGCGACGGGATTCCAGGATCGGCCGCGTTCGCTCGCGCTGATATTTTCGCTGATGTCGGCATTCGGACTTCCCGGAAAGCGCCCCGCCTAATGGATCTGGCGGCGCTCGTAGGGACTTTCAAGAAGGAACATCGGGATGTCGGCCTCGAAACTCTCGCCCGAGGTCAGGCGAATCTGATAACGGCCGACCATGGCGCCCGAAGGCGTCGGAAGCGGGCAGCCGCTTGAATATTCGAAAGCGTGGCCCGGCTCGAGCACCGGTTGCTCACCGACCACGCCCGGACCGCGCACCTCCTGCACATGGCCGCGCGCATCGGTAATGTGCCAGTAGCGCGAGATCACCTGCACCGTTTCCTGGCCGAGATTCTCGATCGTCACCGCGTAAGACCACACGTAGCGGCTCTCGGCCGGATCCGATTGATCGTCAAGATAGGTAGGCTTCACCGCCACGCGGATGTTCTGCGTCGTGCGTTCATACACGTAAGTATGTTTGCGCGGCGGCGGTGCGGGGCGATTGGATTCTCGCTGTTCCATGATGGGACTATCGCCCGTCCCGGTGGCTCAAGGCAAGCGTTTCCGGCTCTTTCCGTTAACAGCTTGCTTCAGTTCCGGGGTTCCACCTGGACATCAGTCCGAACGGAATTGGCAATAAAGCATTCAGCATGCGCATGATGATGGAGTTCCGCGAGGTCCGCCGCGCTGACGCTGACACCTTCGGAAAAGCGCACCAGGGGCCGCAGCACGACATGGGCGAGCCACAATTTTCCGTCCTCGCCTTTCTCGAGATTTCCGCTGGCCTCATCCTCATAGGAATCGAGCGAAAGCCGCTTGCGCGCGCAAATGGCAAGAAAAGTCAGCATATGGCAGCCCGATAACGAGGCCACGAAAGCCTCTTCGGGATCAACGCGCTCCGCGTCGCCTTTGAATTCCGGCGCCGAAGACGACGGCAGCACGATCGCGCCGTCCTTGAACATTATGTCGTGCGCGCGATTGTACGTTTGATAGGTAAAGTCGGCGCTAGTCCGCTTCCAGCGAAGCTGCGCGCGATGTTCGGGCATAAGCGTCCCCTTTCAAATATGCGTGAGCGCCCGTGCTATGTCTTCGCACAGATCGGCCGGGTCTTCGAGACCGACGGACAGGCGCAACATGCCGTCGCCGATGCCGAGCGCGGCGCGTGCCTCGGGCGCCAATCGTTGATGCGTGGTCGTGGCGGGATGGGTGACCAGGCTCTTGGCGTCTCCCAGATTGTTGGAGATGTCCACCAGCCTGAGCGCATTGACGAAACGGAAGGCCTCTTTCTTTCCGCCGCCGATCTCGAAAGCAACCACGCCACCACCACCCGACATTTGCTTCCGCGCGAGATCGTATTGCGGATGATCGCGATGAAATGGGTAGAGGACACGGATCACGCCGCGCTGCGCGGAAAGAAAATCGGCCACCGCCGTCGCATTCGCGCAATGGGCCGCCATGCGGAGTTCGAGCGTCTCGAGGCTTTTCAGATGAAGCCAGGCGTTGAAGGGGCTCATTGAGGGGCCCGTATGCCGTAGAAAAATCTGCAGGTGCCGGTCGAGAAATTCCTGATCGCAAAGCACGACCCCGCCCAGCGCGCGGCCCTGGCCGTCAATATATTTGGTTGAGGAATGCACCACGATGTCGGCGCCGAACTCCATCGGCCGCTGAAGCACGGGCGTCGCGAACGCGTTGTCGACGATCAGCTTCGCATCCGCATTCTTCGCCAGCTTCGCGACGGCGCGCAGATCAACCAGGGCAAGCGTTGGATTCGACGGCGTCTCGAGAAAGAACATACGCGTTTCGGGACGAAGCGCCGCTTCCCATTGCGCCATGTCATCACCGTCTACCAGCGTATGCGCGACACCGAAGCGGGACAGTACCTCTTCAATCACATACCGGCAGGATCCGAACATGGCGCGCGCGGCGACCACGTGATCGCCACTGCGCAGGTAACAGAGCATCGATGCCGTGACGGCCGCCATGCCACTTGCGGTCCCGCGAACGGCAGCAGCGCCCTCCAGCGCGGCCATCCGGGCCTCGAACATCGCGACGGTGGGATTGCCGTAACGGCTGTAAATGAAACCTTCGGCGCCCTTGAACCGGGCTTCCGCTTCCTCAGCCGTTTCGTAGGCATAGCCGGACGTCAGAAACAGCGGCTCTGCCGTCTCCTGAAATCCGGTGCGCGTTTGCCCGCCGCGGACCGCGACAGTACGCGGACGCCAGCCGGATCGATCTTTCTGCAAGGCCAATTCCACTCTCCTGCCAGATGCGTGTTCGTGTAGCGCCTTGCCGGTACCGGTCAAGCCGCATTAAGGTCGCGCGATTTTCGAGGTATTCATGAACGCGATCAGTCATCACGCCGCGCTCGTCTATGTGATGGTCGTCGTCTCCGCATCGGACGGCAATATGAGCGAAAGCGAGCTGCGCACCATCGGCGATATCGTCCGTACACTGCCGGTATTCCGGGATTTCGATCACCATCGCCTGCTTTCGGCCTCGCGGGAATGTGCCGATATCCTGCAGGAGCCGGACGGCCTCGACGCAGTCATGGGGCTCATTCGCGATGCATTGCCGGAAAGCCTGCGAGAAACCGCGTATTGGCTGGCGCTTGAAGTCGCACTCACCGATGCGCAGGTGAAACTCGAGGAGGTTCGCATGGTTGAGTTGCTTCGCCGCTGTTTGTCCATCGACCGGCTGACCGCTGCCGCGCTCGACCGCGCAGCCGAGGCGCGCTATCGCGCCGAATAAGAACATGCGACGCCTGCTGATCCTCAGACACGCGAAGGCAGGTCCGCACGACGACAAACATGACAAGGAGCGCGAGCTGACAGATCGCGGCCGCAGCGACTCGGCGCTGATGGGCCGCCTGATGCGCGAGAAAGCATATCTGCCCGATCTTGTTCTCTGTTCGACTGCAACCCGCACGCGCGAGACCTGGGAGCACGCCGGTCCGGAACTGGGTGTAAAACCTCAAACAAATTTTTTGGACGTGCTTTACGATGCTTCCGCAGGAACAATTCTGAATTGTCTGCAACGTGCAGGCAATCTATCTGTCAGCCTGCTTTATATCGGCCATAATCCGGGATTGGAGCTGTTGGCGCGAATGCTGGTTCGCGATCCGGAAAATTCGGATGCGCGGAAGCTGGCTGCCACCCTGATGTTCACCTATCCCACGGGTGCGCTCACGGTCATCGATTTCGAAATCCGGAGCTGGAGCGAGATCACGCCATCGGAGGGCATTCTGGTTGATTTTGTGGCGCCGTCAGATCTCAAGAGCAAATAGGTCTCAACGCGCGGCGCTCCGCTCGGCAACCGCCAGCTTCCGCCAGCCGAAGGCAGCTTCCGGCACTGCATCGCCCATCATCGGTTGCACGCGCTCGGCAATGAGACGCCCGCCCATGGCCTCATAGAAAAAGCGTGCAGGATTGTGCGCGTGCGCCCAAACCATGCACGACGAAAAACCCCGCGCGCGAAGGCTCGCAAAACCTCCGCCCAACAGCGCCCTGCCGGCGCCACGCCCCATAAACCCGGGATCAACGTAGAGCGTATACACTTCCGCATCGTAGCCCAGGGCCGCATCGCGGCTCGGTCCGAGGCTCGACATTCCGACGACGCCAAAATCAATGCATTCGGCAACGAGCACCTGTTCGCGCCGGCTCGCGGAAATCGCTGTGCGCCAACGTGCGGCTTGCCCTTGAAGCGTCATGGCACAGAGCACGCGCTTTGGCAGAATGGCAGCGTAGGTGTCATGCCATGATTCCACATAAACGCGAGCGACCGCGGGAGCATCATCCGGCCGCGCGACACGAATTTTCATGTCGGATTCATCCATGCATGAACCTTGACCGAATCTGGACGGGCTGAGCAAGCGTCAGGCGATCAAATAGCATGTCTTTGTCGCAATCTTGCACGATCACGTTTTCCACAAATTTGCCGGGATTGTGATCCGGAATGCGTGTCAAAACGTCCGCTGTGGCAAATCCTGTTTGCAATGCCTCTTTGGGATCGGAAGAAAAGCAGTTACAATGGTTTATCGATAGTCGCTGATTCGCCGGAAAGGCTTGAGATCGCGACAGCGAACCGGTGTCGAACAACGGTGTTTGTGAGGAGAAACTCGTGCCATGCGCGTGCGCGATGCTGCGCGCGCGAAGGTGCCCGAAAGGGGAACGAAGGGTTGCGGTCGGGGATTATTTCTCGGGGCAGTGAGCGCGTGCTGAGACGGCTCCCGAAACGCCCCGGAAAGCGGAAGTATCACGTGTCTTGTCATGTCCGCGGAGGACCACGACATAATATTCGTGGAGGGCGTGCGTGACGTACAGGGAGTGACGGTGATGAGCACGCTGGATGTCTTCGATATTTTCACCCGCGACTATGCGCGCGAACGCCTGGAGACGATGAGCCTCAGAGATTGGCTGCTGGCGGCGCGCGACGACCGCATGCTCTACGCCAGCCCCGCGGAACGGATGGTAACGGCCATTGGCGAGCCAACCCTGGTCGATACTTCGCAGGATGCGCGTCTCGGCCGGATATTCTTCAATCGCACTGTCAAAGTTTACGGCGCGTTCGATGGCTTCTACGGCATGGAAGATACGATCGAGCGCATTGTTGGCTACTTCAAGCACGCCGCTCAGGGGCTCGAAGAGAAGCGCCAGATCCTTTATTTGCTCGGCCCGGTCGGCGGCGGCAAATCGTCGCTCGCGGAACGGCTGAAGGACCTGATGGAAAAGTTTCCGGTCTATGTCCTGAAGGCCGGTGAACAGATCAGCCCTGTTTTTGAATCTCCGCTGGGGCTTTTCCGATCTGCCGAACTCGCATCGCTGCTCGCGGACCGTTATGGGATCGAGCGACATCGCCTCACAGGTGTGATCAGCCCGTGGGCGCTAAAGCGTCTCGACGAATTCGGCGGCGATATCTCCAAATTCGAAGTGGCGCGGATATTTCCATCGAAGCTTCGCCAATTCGCAATCGCGAAGACCGAACCTGGCGACGAAAACAACCAGGATATCTCTTCCCTGGTCGGCAAAGTGGACATCCGCAAACTCGAACATTACAGCCAGAACGATCCCGACGCCTATTCCTTCTCGGGCGGGCTCTGCCGCGCCAATCAGGGCCTGCTCGAATTCGTCGAAATGTTCAAAGCGCCCATCAAGGTGCTGCACCCGTTGCTGACTGCCACGCAGGAGGGAAACTATATCGGTACCGAAACTTTGGGACCGATTCCTTTCAACGGTGTCATTCTTGCCCATTCGAATGAAGCGGAGTGGCAGGTCTTCAAGTCCAATCGCAATAACGAAGCGTTCCTTGACCGCATTAGTGTCGTCACCGTGCCCTATGCGCTGCGTGTGACCGAAGAAACGGAAATCTACCGCAAATTGCTGCGCGCGAGTGAACTGCAACCCGCCTCGTGTGCACCTGAGACGCTTGAAATCCTTGCCAAGTTCTGCGTCATGACGCGCCTCAAGGAGCACGAGAACTCCAATCTTGTTTCCAAGATGCGTGTGTATGACGGCGAAAAGCTGAAGGACACCGATCCGAAAGCGCGGTCTCTGCAGGAGTATCGGGACGCAGCCGGCGTGGATGAAGGCATGACGGGCATCTCCACGCGCTTTGCCTACAAGATACTGTCTGAAACATTCAATTACGACGTGACAGAAGTAGCGGCCGATCCGGTGCATCTCATCTATGTGCTGGAACAGTCCCTGCGGCGCGAACAATTCCCCGATGAGATCGAGAAGAAATATCTTGAGTTCATCAAGGCGGATCTTGCGCCTCGCTACGCCGATTTTATCGGCAAGGAAATCCAGAAGGCTTATCTCGAATCTTATGGCGAATATGGGCAAAACGTCTTCGACCGTTACATCGCTTATGCGGATGCCTGGATCGAGGATCAGGATTACAAGGACGCCGATACGGGTCAGATGTTTGATCGCACCGCGCTCGACAACGAATTGTCGAAGATCGAGAAGCCGGCGGGCATTGCGAACCCGAAGGATTTCCGCAACGAGGTCGTGAAGTTCGCCCTTCGCTACCGAGCCGCCAATGACGGTAACAATCCCGCCTGGACGGCATATGAAAAAATCCGCAACGTGATCGAGAAGCGGATGTTCAGCCAGGTTGAGGATTTGCTGCCGGTCATCAGCTTCGAGTCGAAAAAGGACTCCGACACGCAGACCAAACACAACGAGTTCGTCAAACGCATGTTGGCGCGCGGCTACACTTCGCGGCAGGTTCGGCGGCTCGTGGAATGGTACATGCGCGTCAACAAAGCGGGGTAGCCAACTCCGCCATGAGTCACTTCATCGACAGGCGCCTCAATCCAAAGGGGAAAAGTCTCGCCAATCGTCAGCGTTTCCTGCGGCGTGCGCGTGCCCAGATTCGCGAGGCCGTACAGAAGTCCCTGAAAGACTCCGCGGTTGCCGATATCGCAAAAGAACGCAAGATCAAGATATCGGCAAAAGGTACGCGTGAGCCGCGGTTCAGGCTCGACCCGCGCGGGGGCGGCGAACGCGATTTCGTGCTGCCCGGCAACAGGGAGTTCGTATCCGGCGACGAAATCCGCAAACCTCGCGCCGGGGAAGCCAACGGTCGCGGCAGGGAGGCCAGCGATTCCGGTGACGGGGAAGATGATTTCGAATTCACCATGACGCAGGACGAGATTCTCGACATCTTCTTCGAAGATCTCGAGCTCCCCAATCTTGTCCGCACCACGCTGGAAGAAACTCCGAGCCGCACCTGGAAACGCGCCGGGATCACCACGACGGGGTCACCGACGCAGATCAATCTGGTCCGCACGATGCGTAATGCGTTCGGCCGGAGGCTCGCACTCAAGCGGCCACGCCCCGCCGACATCGAAGAGCTGGAAGGGCGTCTCAACATCCTCGAACGCGCAGACGACGAATCACCGGAAGCGCGCGCGCGTATCGCGGCGCTCAAAGAGGAACTCGCGCGCGCAGTCGCACGCCGGAAGTGGATCGCATTTATTGATCCCGTCGACGTTCGTTTCAACGCTTTTACCGAGCAGCCTGTGCCCACGAGCCAGGCGGTGATGTTCTGCCTCATGGACGTGTCGGGCTCGATGGGTGAGCGCGAAAAAGATCTGGCGAAGCGCTTCTACATGCTTCTGCACCTGTTCCTGAAACGACGATATGAGCGGGTCGATATCGTCTTTGTCCGGCATACGCACGATGCGCAGGAAGTGAACGAACAGGAATTCTTCCATTCGCGACAATCCGGAGGGACCGTCGTTTCGACAGCGCTGGAAAAAATGCTTGAGATCCAGCGCAAGCGTTATGTTACGGCTGACTGGAATATCTACGCGGCGCAGGCTTCGGACGGCTACACCCAGTCGGGTGATGCACGCCATTGCGTGCAAATGCTGAACGAGCAGATCATGCCGCTCTGTCAATACTACGCGTATATAGAGATTCTCGACGAACGCGAAATGGAAGTCTTCGCGAACGAGGATTCCGGCGCGGAATTGTGGCGCGCCTATCGCACCGTCTCGACATTGTGGCCGAATTTCGCGACCAAACGTATTGCGCGCCCTTCCGACATATTTCCTGTTTTCCGCGAACTGTTCCGGAAGAGCGAGGCGGCGTGATGGCCGGCGCGCCGTTGTTCACCGAGCCGGAATGGAATTTCGCGACGCTGAACCGCGTTTACCGGGCTGTCGAAGAAATTGCGCTTGGGGAGCTTGGTCTCGACGTCTATCCCAACCAGATCGAAATAATCGCCACGGAACAGATGCTCGACGCCTATTCCTCGCTCGGCATGCCGCTTATCTATCATCACTGGTCATTCGGCAAGCTCTTTGCGCGCGAGGAACAACTCTATCGCGGCGGCTATTCCGCGCTTGCTTATGAGATCGTGATCAATTCGAGCCCGTGCATCTCCTATCTGCTCGAAGACAACACGATGACCATGCAGACGCTGGTCATTGCCCACGCTGCGTTTGGCCACAATCACTTCTTTAAGAATAATTACCTGTTCAGGCAGTGGACAAACGCCGAAGGCATTCTGGACTATCTTGCCTTTGCCAAACGCTATATCGCGGCCTGCGAGGAGCGCCATGGGCGTGACGAGGTCGAGGCCGTCCTGGATTCGGCCCACGCGCTGATGGACCAGGGCGTATTCCGCTATAGCCGGCCGCCAAAGCCTTCCCGCGAGCGCGCACTTGAACAGCGCCGCCTGCGCATCGAACATGAGATCCAGTCGCATAATGAGTTGTGGCGCACCCTGCCGGCGGGGATTGAGCCTCCGCCCACGCCGCCGACGATCGATCCGGAGGAAGATTTCGACAGCGACATGAAGCTGCCGGAGGAAAATATCCTCTACTTCCTCGAGAAACATTCGCCGGTGCTGCGAGCCTGGCAACGCGAGTTGCTGCGCATCGTGCGCAGCCTGTCGCAATATTTTTATCCCCAGCGGCAGACCAAGGTGATGAACGAAGGTTGCGCAAGTTTCGTACACCACACCATCATGCATCGCTTATACGAACGGGGTCTGATCACGGAGGGCTCGCTGCTGGAATTCCTGCACAGCCACACCGGTGTCATTTTTCAGCCGGAGTTCGACGACGGGCGCTTTAGCGGCATCAATCCGTATGCGCTGGGGTTCGGAATGATGTCCGACATAAGGCGTATCTGCGAAGAACCCACTGCGGAGGATCGCGACTGGTTCCCGGCGCTCGCGGGTCGTGGAGACTGTTTGGGTGCGCTCCGCGATGCCTGGGCGAATTACCGCGACGAAAGCTTTATCGAGCAGTTCCTGAGCCCGCGCCTGATTCGCGGATTCCGTCTTTTCGCACTCCACGACAAGGCGGAAGCTGCGGCCTATCGGGTCGCCGCAATACACGATGAGCAGGGTTATCGGCGGCTGCGCAGTGCGCTCGCACGGCAGTATGACGTTGGCGTGACGGACCCCAACATCCAGGTCACCGGCGCCGATCTCTCGGGCGATCGCACGCTTCGCCTTACCCATCTGAAACATCGCGGTGTGCCCCTCCATGAACCTACACGTGGCCACGTCTGCGCTCATGTCGAGCGGCTCTGGGGTCATGAAGTTATTCTGGAGGAGAGCGGGGACACCGATTAAGGCGAGGCGACTGCCTTCCGAATCAGGTAAATATTTGTTAAGGGTGGCAGCCTTCAATGGCCGGAAAACGTTCCTGTGCCATGGGTCGTCGCTACAAACCTGCAGGAGGATTGATATGCATCTGAAGCAAGCGGTTCTGGCGGCCGCGCTGGTCCTTTCGCCGCTTAGTGCCGTGGAGCCTGCTTCGGCCGTCGTCGTCGGGGTTCACATTGGACCGGGCCATTACTGTGGCTGGCATCACGCCTGTTGGCGGTATCGCTGGCAGGGCGGCTATTACAATTACTACTGGCATGGCCGCTATTGGCGCAATCGTTATCACTGCCACCGCGGCTGGTGTTATCGCTGATTTTTCCTGCTGCGGGCGGGAGCTGACTTTCGTCCGCAGCGCTCTTTCGTCCTGATTTCTGCAGGCGTGCGGATTAAGCGGATGCTCCCACGATGTTGGTTGCATATCGGTGTGGAAAAAACCGGCACAACCTCCATTCAAAATTTTCTTGCCGCGAATAGAAGCGCGTTGCGAGCGCGAGGTGTCCTTTACCCTCTGACGCCGGGGGCAGTAAGTCATCTAGGCCTCGTTGCTTACGCCCTCGATGATGCTCGCGTCGACGGTACGCGGAAGGTCCGCCGCCTCTTCGATCCAGCGCAGATCGCCAGCTTTCGCGGCCGTTTCACGCGCGCACTCGATGAGGAAATTTCCACCAGCGGCGCATCGGAAATCATTCTTTCCAGCGAATTGCTGAGTTCCCGCCTGCGGTCTCCATCGGAGATCGCACGACTGAAATCGCTTTGCGACCGGATTGCCCGTCGCACCAATGTTGTCGTTTATCTCAGAAACCAGGTCGATTTTCTCGTCAGCCGCTACACGACCATCATTCAATTGGGAGGCAGAGAGGAGTTTGGGGTACGCGGCATTGCATTCGGCGATTATGCCAGATTGCTCGACCGCTGGGCCACGACATTCGGCCGCGGCAACCTAATTGTGCGGCGTTTCGAGCCCCAGGATTTCGTGGATGGGGACCTGCTCGCGGACTTCGCTGCAGCTACCGACCTTGGCTTCAAAAATCTCGTTGCCGTCCCGCGCCACAACGAATCGCTGGACGCGGAGTCGCTGGCATTCTTGCGAGCCATCAATCGCGGCTTTCCTCAAAAAATCGCGGAACGGGTTGGCTCGCTGCGCTCCGCCGCCGTGGCCGTACTACAACGCAGGCAGGGCGGCACAAAATTCCTGATCCCGCCCAAGCTCGCTGGCCGGATCGGGACACACTTTCGCGCTTCCAACGAATATGTCTCTCGCCAATATTTCGAGTCGCGCTACCAACCACTCTTCGCCCCTGCCAAACTCGTTGCGCGGAACGGCGACACACCCCCAGGACCGCTTCACTGTTACGAAGCGCTTCACCTTTCGGGTGTCGTGGCCCTCGGCCTTATAAAGCAGGCATTCAGGCGATTCGGCCGATGAATCACCCCCAAAAGCTATAATCGGCCGCGAACCGAGTTGGACAGATTTTCGTGTCCCGGACTAGCCGCCGTCATCAACTAGAAGTCGGCATGCCAGTCCCATCGCCGGTCATCGTCAGCGATTTTTCGAAATGCCATGCTCGTGCAAATTCCCGGTCTCCAGCCCGGAGCGGATACCAGAGAAACGCGACGCAGCTTTGCCAACATTCTCCTTGCAATCGGGGCCAGACTTTCCGCCACGGCAAAAATTTCATAGGCCGGATATGTTGCAACATGTTTGGCAAGTCTTGTGATCGCGGGGAAATCCGCGTCGTCCAGAATCACGATGCCTCCGACATCCAGCATCCTGTTGACGTAAAAGAAATCGACCAAAGCGTGATCGAACTTGTGGTTGCCGTCGATGATGGCAGCCTGCACGCGAGTTCCGGCCGCAGCCAGCATCGGTAGAGCGAACTCCGATTTCTGCTGTCGAAAGTCGACGAAATGACCATATCCGGCAGCGAAAACGTTCTTAATTCCAATTCCGCGCCATTGGGCATGTTGAAAGGGGTCGATGACAATATGCGTTGCAGGCTTGCCGTTGGCGGACAATGCGTCGCAGACATAGAGTGTCGAAACACCAAACGCGCACCCGATTTCGAGCGAAACATCCGGCAAAACGGTTCGGAAAACGTGATCGATCAGCCGGCCCTCCTGCTGGTCCATATGCGAGTGCAATGGCAAGTCGGGATTTTCGCCATCGGCCAGATTGGTCCGGAGCATTTTCTCCAATACGGGGTTCATTGATGCAGGGTTTTCATGGCTGTTCCCCGGAAATGGATGGCCAACTGAACCGCCCGGTGACCTCCCGGCGCGGGACAATTCAGTCTCAAGAAATTACAGCGCGTGCCGCAGTTGAACAGACACTGGAGCGGGCGAAGGGAATCGAACCCTCGACATACAGCTTGGGAAGCTGTCGTTCTACCACTGAACTACGCCCGCGGAGGCGGCGTGTTTAGCACGGCGCCGCGGTTCTGCGAAGATGCTCAAAGGCCCTTTGCCGGCGCATGTTCACAAATCGTATCCAGCGGGCACGCCATGCAATGCGGCCCCGTTCGCTTGCAGACTGCGCGGCCGTGCTCGCGAAGTAGCATGTAGGCAGAAACGTATTGGCGCCGATCCGGGGCGGAGGCGTGTGCGAGATACCCGATCGCTGCCCGATGGCTTGCCGCATATGCGTTAGCCGCGCCGACAAGCCCGAGCCGCACAAGCACGCGCAACCCATTGGACTCCAGTGCCGGACGCGCGTCGAGCCCGCTGAAGAGGAGTATCCTGTCGGCTCCGGGGTCGCCGATGGCCGGAAACTTTTTCAGCAGCTTGCGTGCGTGCGAAATGGGCAGGCTCCGCAGATGGGCGTCAAGGTTGCCCCCGCAATCCGTCAGCACGATTTCCGCAATCCTGCGCCAGCGTTCGAGACGGGTATCAGGGCGCATGCCGCCGCGGCGTGCGATATCCATCAGAAGCGAATCGGGCGCGCGGATAATTTTTTCGGCATCGAGCCCGATGCGGCTTTCGAATTCCTGGAACAACTGTTCGCGGCGCAGGTCGTCGATCAGGTAGCCGATATTCTCATGGACAATGAGCGCGAAGGCACTGGCACGCGGCGCCGGCACAGCATGGATGGGTGCAAGGCGGCCGAGAACGAACGAAAGGGACAACGCAGTCGCGGATTTGCTCCCCATTACCACACCCCTGATTTGTGGGGCGGTTATGGTAGCATGAGGGCCGTTAAAGCGCGGCGTAAAGAATCCACACTCCCGCAATCAGCATACAGCCGGCGAGGAAACCCGCTACTCGCTCACCGGAACGCACGAACACATCGAGGAATTCGCCCCCGAGTTCGAAATCCTCTTCGGCTGACAGAGGGGCGCTGATGGCGAAGTTTGCGGGTTCCAGCCCCAGACTGGTTTCTTTCCGCGAAATAACGGACCCCGCCCAGGGGGGGAAGGATAGAGCCCGTTGGGATTGCGGCCTCGCCATCAGCGCCTCAAGCATCACAAGATGCCTCCGTCTTGACGGTCAGCAATAAACACTACTAAATCTGTAGAGTCAATAGCTATTATACTTCCCCGTTTCGGACGTTCAAGACGGTGTGCGAACGTCCGAGCGGGGTTGACGTGATAGCCAGCAATCCGACGAGCGATCCGTTCATCCGGTTTGGATCGGCGCATTTCGCCGTTATCGCCACAGCTTTCATGCTGCCTTTGCTGCTCGCTGCAGTCGTGCGCCGAACAAGGAACTCGATGCTGGCGCGCGCGATCGCGCTTGCCTTGGCCGCCGGGCTGATCGCCACCTGGGCACTCTGGTATTGGCTTATCTTGTCGCAGGGGTGGCTTTCGGCGTCGACAATCCTGCCGATGAACCTCTGCGATTGGGCCGCCATAGCGACCCTGGCCACGCTGCTCCGGCCCAACCAACGGAGCTACGAACTCGCCTGGTTCTGGTCGCTATCCGGGACGCTGCAGGCGCTTCTCACGCCCAATCTGGCGTACGGCTTCCCCGACCCGCGGTTTATCGTCTTTTTCGGCTTTCATGGCGGGGTCATCGCCGCGGCCCTCTATATGACTTTGGGGCTGGGCATGCGGCCATGGCCGGGTTCCCTTCCCCGGGTCGCTCTGTGGTCTTTCGCCTATTTTCTGGCGGCGGTCGCGACCAACGCCCTATTCCACACCAATTTCGGCTATCTGCGCTTCAAGCCCGCCGCGTCGTCGCTGCTCGATTATCTGGGTCCGTGGCCTCTTTATATCTTCGCGCTTTTTGGGCTCGGACTGCTGTATATTCTGCTGCTCTACCTGCCCTTTCTGCTCTCCGACCTGGCGCGAACCCTGCGCCGGCGACCCGGTCGGAACTGATAAAGGACTGTCCTTTCCCCTCGCGTCCTGCTACGCCTTCGCCTCACCCAAACATTTCTGGACGAACCGCTCTAGGCATGCTCGACTTTGCACGACTCGACGCAGCGCAGGTTACGACCGAGCCCTTTCCCTTCGCCATCGTTCCGGCTTTCGTCGCGCCGGAATGCAGGAATGCAGTCGAAGCCGATTACCCGCATATAGAACGTCCGGGAAGTTTCCCGCTCGCATCGCTTTCCTTTGGCGCTGCTTTCAGACAGATGATTGATGAGCTAACGGGCGCCAAGATGCGCGAGTTTGTTGCACGAAAATTTGCGATCGATCTCGAATCGCGGCCGGTAATGGTAACGGTGCGCGGTCGATGCACCGCTCGCGACGGCAGGATCCATACCGACAGCGAGACGAAGCTGATTACCATGCTGCTCTACACCAACCGCAGCTGGGAATGCAGAAGTGCGCGCCTACGGCTGCTGCGCTCGCCTGACGATCTCGAAAATTACGCGGCCGAGGTGCCACCAGAGGAGAGCACACTTGTGATCTTCCGCAACGGACCGAAAGCCTGGCATGGCTTTGCGCCCTTTCACGGTCAACGGCGCGTGATCCAGGTGAACTGGGTGACGGACGATGGAGTTGTATCGCGCGAACAGACACGGCATCGCGTCAGTGCGTTCTTCAAGCGCCTGATTTCAAACGGCGGCAGGGCGCATGCCGCTGCGCATTGAAACGTTCAGAAACGATATTGGCGGCAATGCACTGTACAAGGCGTTGTCGCATCCGCTCGCAGCTGAAAAAGCGAAAACTCTGTTGGCGAAGCTTGCCGCCCACAAGACGATCGCCGTCTACGACCCCGAGAACGCTGCGAAAGCGTTCAGCGTTTTCTATCCGCTGCCGGCCCCTGCGCATTACTTCGTACAAAACCTGCAACACCTCGGCCACCGCTTCAGAGATGTTCAAGCGCAGCCGGTGACGGCGATCGCCGACACAAGCGTGACGGCGCTGTTCGTGGCCGGTTTCGACGGAGAACGGAAACACGCGCAGATTCGCCATCTGCTGGCTCCCGAAGTCGAGATATTTTCACTCGATGCCATAAGGGTGCCGGCGGAGCTGCTGACCATACCTGCACGCTACCTTTCGCCGCTGAATTTCGCCACCAACTTCGCTTTTTTTCGCGACGAAGCCGGACATCATACAAGGTTGACGACAGCAAATTACTGGCCCCGTTATGGCGCGGGAAAGGTAAGTCTCTGGTGCAGACTGTTCGATGCGGACGGTCGGACGCTGGCGACCTGGACACAGGATTGCGGCGGCCCTGAATCGTCGCTGGTGATCGACAGCCGGGAGGTGCGTGAACGTTACAATCTTCCCGCATTCACTGGGCAATTATTCATTCATGTAATCGGCGCTGCCGGCCACGACATCGTCAAATACGCGCTCGACACCTATGGCGACGCCAAGAATGTACTCTCCGCGACGCATGATGCGAATTCCTGGCCGGCCGATTTTTACGCCGGCCTGCCCGCTCCCACAGCGGACGAGGATGTCGTGCTCTGGGTGCAGAACAGTCATCCCACCCCCATTCCCGCAAATGATATCGGCGTTGCGTGCATGGGTTTGGATGAAATTACAAGATTCCCGGAAACCATCGCGCCATTCGCTACACAGCCGGTACATATGCGTGATCTGCTTCCGCAGCTTTCCTGGCCCGATCAGATCGAAATTCATGCCGGCAAGCACATCGTCCGGCCACGCTACGAAGTCGTCTCCCGGAATGGTCGCTCCCGCATCGCCCATCCGAATGTCGAACGGACCGATCTGGCGGCTGACGTTATGCTTGCGAAGCTCGGACCGTACATGGGCAAAGGGCATATCCTGCCCGGTGCAATACTTCCACCGGATGTCTTCGTGACGGAAGTCTTGCCTACACCCATGTCAAGCGCGCAGCGTCGCCTTCCGGTGAAGGCGCTAATTTTCGATTCGGAAGGCGCTTGTGTTGCCGAACATCGTTTCGGTGCAATGTCCCGCAGCCATCGTGTCGTGCTCGATGCGTCGGCGCTTGCACGCAGCACAGGCCATGTCGAACTCATTTATGATTTCGAAGCGGACGATGATGCGGACGGCTGGCTGCACGCGCTGTTCCGTTATCGCGACCGCGCGAGCGGCCATGCTGCCGAAACCAGCTTCGGCTCGCACATGTTCAACACCCCGCTGACCTGGCGCGGCGAACCGCAATCCTATTCGGGCTCCCCACCTGGCCTTTCCACGCGCCTTTTCCTCCGCGTCGCGCCCTCGCCATTGCGTACGTTCTGCCACCTCATTTATCCGGTGTCGCAGAGCTGGCATGCCCATTCGACAACATCACTTCTCCTGCGCAACAGCGCAGGTGAAGATATTGCGCAACGCGAATTACGCATTCCCGCGTCCGGATCAAATCTGTGGTGCGTGCAGGACGTTTTCGATGAAGCGCTGCTCGCGGACGCGGGACCTCACCCATATGTGATCGTGCGCGACGAAACCTGCCGGCTTTTCGGCTATCATGGGGTCGAAGGCGAAGAAGGCAGCTTCAGCCTGGACCACATGTTCGGTTTTTAAGCGTGGCCGCGTTCTCATCGTGTTGGATCGTGACGGATGGCAAGGCAGGCATGGAAAGCCAATGCCTGGGTCTTGCCGAAGCACTTGGCCTGAATCCCAAAATCGTTCGTGTCGAAATGCGCGATCCGTGGCGAAGTCTGGCGCCATATCTGCGTACAGGCCTCAAACACGCATTCGTCGATAATTTGCTTCAGCCGCCTTGGCCGGATTTGCTGATTGCCACCGGCCGCCAAAGCGTCCCTGCATCGATCTTTGTCAAACAAATGAACCGGCGTACGCGCCGCGTTCAAATCCAGAATCCTGCCATTTCGCCACGGCACTTCGATCTCGTGGTGACGCCGATGCACGACGATCTCTGGTGCACAAATGTGATCCAGACGATCGGCGCACTTCACCGGGTGACGCCCGAAAGGTTGACTGCGGAAGCGCCGGTTCTCGCGCCCCGGATTGCCGGACTTCCCCGTCCGTACATCGGTGTGCTGATCGGCGGCGCAAACGCCGTTTACCGCTTCGGCCGTGAGGAGGCGCGCGCCCTGGCTGCTACTATCGCCCGCGAGGCAAAGGCGGCAGGCGGAAGCGTGCTGGTGACGCCATCGCGGCGCACGGGTGAAGCAAATATTGCCGACATGCGGGCCGCGCTCGCATCGACGCCGGGATTCGTATGGGACGGCACAGGCGCCAATCCGTACTACGCAATCCTTGCGCTTGCCGATGTCATCCTCGTCACAGGCGATTCGGTGAATATGGTCACGGAAGCCTGCGCGAGCGGGCACCCCGTCTATATTTATGATTTACCCGGCGGCTCGACAAAATTTCAGCGCCTCCATGAGGCGCTTTTTCTGCGCGGCCACGCACGGCGCTACGAAGGCACGCTTGATATCACGCCGATGAACCATCTCTACGAAATGACACGTGTTGCGCGTGCCGTGATGCAGCTGGCGTGACAGGTTTGCGTCGCCGCGCGTAGTTCATCGAGCGGAAGACAATGAGATCATCGGCCGAGTGCAACTACGATTCTTATGACGGCGTGTTCGCGTTTTCCGGCTCTTCGCATAAACTACTTAGTCCGGCAATCAAGGTGCCGATTGATGAACAGGCAGATCGCTTCTTCTTTGCCGTCCTGCGAAAATACATGGACCTTCCAACCGGGCCGTCCGCGGTCGAATAAAATAAAGCCATACCCTGGGAGCGAAAGCCCGGAAGTAATCTTGAGCGCACCCACGCTGCGGCCCGTGAGATCGCGGGGTGCCGCATCTAGGAGATCGCCGCCTTCGCCCGCAATGATTTGCGGCGGCGCATTCTTGTCGTAGTCGATTGCCTCGAAGGTGTGGATGTGCCCCGCCAGCAGCAGCGACACGGCATTCGGAACGCCGTTCGGTTCTTGCGCCGCCATCATGGTGCGATTGCCGCCGGTTACGATCCCGAACGGAAGCTGGACGATGCCCCAGATGGGACGATGCATTACAAGCCAGACCGGCGGTGTCATATGCGCGACCGCGCTCAAATCCGCGCGGTAGAGGGTCACCAGATCGTCTGGCGCTGCGATGTCCGGCGCGTGCGCGTCGTCCACGACGGCCAAGGTCAGATTTCCAAGCGAAAGCGGCCACGGCGCGACATGATCCGTACACGGCGCTTTGGGATCTACAGCCAGGGGCCCAAGAAGTCGCAACCATCCTGCACCGGCGCGCGCACATTCTTCGTGGTTACCCCGCACAAAGACGAAAGGCGATGCCGCAAGCAGCGGCGCAGCCGGTGCAAAGAAATCGGCCGACCAACTGCGCCAATCGTCACCCGAAGGGCTGCCGGCGCAGCCCGTGTTTCCTGCGGGACAGGTACTTTCGCGATAAAGGTAGTCGCCTACATGGATTACGAGATCCGGGGTCATCTTCCCAGCCACTGAGGCGACATGCGGAAACGGCCATTTTGCGGGGTCGTTGCAGTCCTGGACGGTGGTACCCTTTATGCGGCAGCCGGTGTCACCAATGATCAGGATACTCTGCGGCATGGCCTTGGGCAGCGGCAGATCGTGGCCAAGGATCGAGGCAGTTTGAATCCCGTGGGCGAGTGTCGCCGCGCAAACAAGGTTTGGAAATCCTGGGCTGGCGCCTGCGCGCAGACGCATCGCGACGGCTCGACCATTAATGGTGATCGACGGGCACGCTGTACCGGTAATGACGGCCCGCGCTTCGGCCAAATCTCCAGGCGCCATTTGCACCCAGGCCGAGACGAACCCTGGTTCGCCCGCGGTAGCTGACATACCCCAGGGGGTAAGGGCAGCCAAACCAATCCAGGCCGAAAGCCAGAGCTTCATGATTGCTCGCCCCCCCGCGACCGGCTGCGCCACCGTGCCTGCAGTTTTTCGAAAAAGCCCGACCGATAGGCGACAGCGACGGCCACTGTCAGAATAACCGCCACTGCAATGGCGAGCGCAATTGGTGCACCATGACGGAGTCCGATGGCCCGAAGGATTTCGCGAAAACTGGTACCCAGCAGCAAAAGCGTCGGCGCCCAGATCAGGGCCGAACCGATATTCGCTATCCAGAATGCCCGCCAGGACATTTCCATGGTGCCGGCCACCAGCGGAATGGCCGCGCGCACCGGTCCGAAAAAGCGGCCAATAAACACGCTGGCAGCACCGAAGCGCTCAAAAAAACGATAGCCACGCGGAAGCAGATCTGGATGGCGCTCGAAATACCAGTGCTTTTCGAGAAGATGTCCAAAGCGTCGGCCGATACCGAAGGAAATCGCGTCGCCGAGCACCGCACCCAGGATTCCGCCGATCAGGAGCGGCCAGACGCTGAGCACACCGTGCGGATTGAGCGGCCATCGCACGAGGGTACCGGCTACAACCATGACGGTCGTGCCCGGAAAGAAAAGACTCAGCCCGACGAAGGATTCCCCAAAGGAAATCAGGAACATAGCCGGACCGGCCCACGCGCTGTGCAGCTTGATGAATGCGATAAAGTCGTGAACGAAATGATGCATGGGCCGGCTTAGCACGCGATCCGGCAACTACGCCAATGCACGATATTTCCCAAAAAATGCCATGAGGCGGCCGGCGCAGTTTCGCGCCGTAGCCGCCCCATGCTGCCCCCTTCAATGCGGACCCTACGCGCTGCGATCTCCTACATCCCCCTCGGCGACGAAACCGCAACGGGACGAAGTGTGCCGGGACCGCGCGCATGTGCAATGGGCGTACGGCGACTTCCTACAAATTTGCAACCACTGTGGATTCGCCGCAACAACGAATGTTCACCACGACTGGCGGAAATGCTTCGACAGCCACAAGCTCTGCCACTGGTGGCTGGAACCGATCCCTGGACGATAGACCAATGACGGCGGCTCTGTCAGACGCTCGAAAACGAGGCGTCCCGGAATTCCAGTGAATCTAGCTTGCACCGCTCGCCGATATCAATGATTCCGGTGCACCGCTTTGCCCGCCAGCCCACCTGCTGTGCCGAAACCTCGCCTTCAGATCGACGGACAGGGCAAGCCTGTTTTCGATGTCGGCCGGTCCATCCACCGGCGGCGTCTCGGCGTGCAACCTTCTCCGCTGTATATCGGTGAACTTGCAGGATTTCGCGCAGCGCCGCGACGTAGACGCAGCCTGTTTCGAGCACGGCGCCATGCGTCAGATCGATCTCGTGCAAGGCAACTGATTCGAGCTTTTCGCGCACCGTCGCCTGTGGTCTCGGCAGAAAACTCGCACGCACGTGCCAAGCCAGAGGGCCAAGCCTCAGATCGATACTCGAAGGCTGGATTTGCGTTGGGTCGATCTCTTCAGTAGCAATTATTTCGCGGCGGACGCGAATGAGATTTCGCAGCACGTTACTGGGCACGATACCGGTCGAGTAGCGGCCATCGGTTTCGCCAGTTGCACTCTGGCCGTCCTCGCCGAACAGGCCGCTTTCGGTGTCTGTCAGGGTGAAGCGGTGTATCGCGGTTATTCTTCCCTCGTCATCGCCGATGCTAACGCAAAAATTCTCGAACCTCTGCGACGGTCTCGGCGAGGCCGCAGCGTTTGACGGGTGTTTCGGGCGGAAGGGCATTCAGCAGTCGCGATGGAGTCGCCGATTCGAGGACGACGAAGCACCCCTTGTCATTCTGACTTCGGATGAGGCGGCCGAAAGCCTGTTTGAGGCGAAGTCGCGTCAGGAGATCGTCATAACTGCGGCCGAAGCGCGCGCGGCGTGCCTTGTGCAGGATTGTCGGGCGAGGCCAGGGAATCTTGTCAAAAACAACGAGGCGCAGCGACCGGCCTGGGACATCCACCCCATCGCGCAAGGCATCGGTGCCGAGCACACAGGCGTTTTCCTCGGCACGAAACAGATCGACGAGAGTGCCTGTGTCGAGTCTGTCGACATGTTGGGCGTAAAGTGTGAGACCGGCTCGTGCCAGCGGGGCCGCGATACGCTCCTCCACCGTTCGCAACATACGCACCGATGTAAATAATCCCAAAGCTCCGCCCCCGGCCGCCAGGAATAATTCGCGATAGGCGGCGGCGAGTGCATCCGGTTCGCGCCGCTCGATGTCGCGCACCACAAAAATGCGCGCCTGGTCCGCGTAACGGAAAGGCGAGCCGAAACTGGCCCGTTTCGGCGGCTCGACAAGGTGATGCGCCCCGGTGCGTACTTCCGCCGATTGCCAGTCGCCGGCACCGGCGTCCGAGTCGCGCAAGGTCGCCGAAGTAATAAGCACGCCATGCGCCTGTGTGAGTACATCGCTCGTCAGGGGGATGGTTGGGTCGATCCAGTGACGCCGCAGGCCCACATCCGCGTCACGTCCATCATCCCGCTCAACTTCGAACCAGTCCACGAACTCAGGTTCGGCCCCTTGCTCCAGAGAATCCAGCATCGAAATCCATGCGGGAAGAAGTTGCTTGGCACGTCGCTCGAGGCCCCGCGCTGCTGCGTCCAGCCGCGCACGTTCCGCCGAATCGAGTTCCTTGGCTTCGAGATCCAATTTTTTTCGCAACGAAGCTGCTAACGCCAGCAACGGCCGCGCGATATCGGCGAGACTTTTCTGCAAATCCCGCGCAGCCGCGCGCAGATCTTCTCCAAGCGGTTCGGTTCCGGCTTCGAGCGAATAAAGCGACTCCGAGTCGCTGCTCCGCGCACGCACATGTTGCCACACAGCCGCCAGAAATACTTCGCCCGCATTTCGCGCTCCGGCGCCGGAAATGCGTCCAACCGCGTAGTCCCCCGCCAGCGCGCCCGCGGCGGCACCTACCCGATCCAGCTGCAGACGCGCTTCGGCATCCTCGGAAATCAGATCTTTGAGACGTTCTTCAAGCCCGCGATGTCGTCCGCGCGTGCGTCCCTCGGCACCCCGAATCCATCGCCGCAACTCGGCCATCTCGCGTCCACAGAGATGTGCCGAGAATCCGGAATCGGCAGCATCGAAGAGATGGTGCCCTTCATCGAACACATAGCGGACGCGCCGCTCACCTGCCGTTTCAGCGCTTTCGCCCGATGTCCAGTCCAGCGCCGCCTGCGCGATGACGAGCGCGTGATTGGCAACAACGATCGGTGCCCGTCGCGAACGGCGCACCACACGCTCGATGAAACAAACCCGATAATGCGGACAAGCCGAATAGATACACTCGCCGCGCCGGTCCGTAATTTCGCGAATGGGAAATGACGAAGCAAGAAACGAGGGAAAGCCTGCGCCGGACACGTCACCGTCCGCGCTCGCAGCTATCCAGCGCGCGATGAGTCCCAGCGCGACGAGGCGTTGTCCCGGTGCGAGAATATGGCGCCGGGCCGCATCCTCATAGTTGAGCAGACACAGATAATTCTCGCGACCCTTGCGGATAACGGCTTTTTCCTCCCGCTCCGCCGGATCGGGATAGAGACGTGAAATCTCCTGCACGATCTGCCGCTGCAGATTGCGCGTGTAGGTGGAGAGCCAGAGACCAGGACCGTTCTTTTCGGCCCACAGACTTGCCGGCGCGAGATAGCCCAGCGTCTTTCCTACTCCGGTACCTGCTTCCAAGAGCACGACGCGCGGCGCACCAGCGCGCTCGCGGACGCCAAAGGCGTGGGTCGCCTCCTCCGTGAACGCTTGTTGTTCGCGGCGTATTTCACCGGCATCGCCGACCAGACGCGCAAGCCGCGCGCGTGCTTCTTCACTCTCAACCGGTATTGAAGACGGCTTGTCGGGTGGCGCGTCGTCTTCCCATTCGGGAAGACTGTGCCACGCAGCCAAGGCAGAAAACGGCAAGGGCCTCCCTTCCGCTTCTCCGACTATCTCCTTGATCAGCGGCCCCCATCGCCATCCCGCGCTGTTCAGCAACGCGGCCAGCGGACGCAGGCGTGTGCGTTGGGTATCCGAAAATCCGCGAAGCTCGGAAAGCAATTGCGTAGCGGCCTCGTGCAGAAGCCGGGGCAGCGCGCTTGCGGAAGTTTCGACCGGAAGGCCAAGAACGCGCGCAAGCCCGAGCGCACTCGGCACCAGCGGAACCGCCGGACGAACGAAGGCGAAGAGTTCCAGCACGTCGAAGAGCGGCTTCACTGGTGCGGTGCGAAGCCTGCCGGAAACGAACGCCGTATTGGCAATCAGCACATCTCCCGAGCGGAACAGCGCGCGCGCCTCCTCCCATCCGATCGCATGGCAACGGCCATCGGCATAGCCCAGAGCGGCGCCATCGGGGGCCGGCAGGAGTGACGGAACAGTGGAGAGGTTGTTCAGAGCGTGACTCCGCGCTAATCCACGCCAGCTTGGCGTGATGCAGTTCCTTCGCGCATTTTCCTCTCTACAGGACTCGAACCTTGCAATGACACCGCACATCTCTCCCGAACTTGCCCGCGCGGCCCACGCGTGGCCTTTCGAGGAGGCGCGCAAGGTTGTGGCACGGCTTGAGCGCCGCGAAAAACGCGGGCTTCAGGCGCCGCAATCGGTAATTTTTGAGACCGGCTACGGACCTTCGGGATTGCCGCACATAGGTACCTTTGGCGAAGTTGCACGGACGACATGGGTCCGTCGCGCATTCGCGCAGATGAGCGAAGTTCCGACCAGGCTTTATTCCTTTTCCGACGACATGGACGGGCTCAGGAAGGTGCCCGGCAATGTCCCCAATCAGGAGATGCTGCGCGAACATCTTGGTCAACCGCTTACGAGCGTACCTGACCCTTTCGGCACGCATGCGAGCTACGGTGCGCACAACAATGCGCGTCTGAGGGCCTTTCTGGATAGTTTTGGCTTCGAATACGAATTCCTGAGCGCGACGGATTGTTACAAGAGTGGCCGCTTTGACAATGCATTGCTAACGATACTCGCCCATTACGAGAAGGTGCGCGATATCGTGCTGCCCACGCTTGGGCCGGAGCGCCGCGCCACCTATTCACCGTTCCTGCCGCTATGTCCGCACACAGGCCGTGTATTGCAGGTGCCCGTTGTCGAATGGAATTCCGAGCGTGGCACGATCGTCTATGAAGAAGATGGCAGGCGCGAAGAAGTGCCCGTTACTGGCGGTCATTGCAAATTGCAGTGGAAGGCTGATTGGGCAATGCGCTGGTTGGCGCTCGGCGTGGACTATGAAATGGCGGGCAAGGATCTGATTTCATCAGTCGAGTTGTCGTCGAAAATCATCCGCGCACTTGGCGGCGAAGCGCCGGAAGGTTTCAACTACGAACTGTTTCTGGACGAAAATGGTGAACGCATCTCGAAGTCGCGCGGTAACGGACTTTCCATTGAAGAGTGGCTCGCCTACGGGCCGCCCGAGAGCATCGCATTGTTCATGTTTCAGAAGCCGCGCGCGGCAAAGCGGCTTTATTTCGATGTAATTCCGCGCGCGGTAGACGATTACATCGACCTTCTTAAACAGGATCGCGAGACGGCCGAGACAGCAAAGCGGCTCGAAAGCCCCGTGTGGCACCTCAACGCCGGTAACCCGCCGGAGGAAACCTATCCGGTGACCTTCGCGTTGCTGCTCAATCTGGTGAGCGCTTCCAATGCAAGCGAACGTGACGTGTTGTGGGGATTTATCCGTACCTACGCACCAGGGGCCGATCCGACAGGAAATCCGGGGCTCGACCGGCTTGTCGGCCATGCGTTACGCTACTACGAAGATCGCGTGAAGCCGCACAAACAATATCGCGCACCGACGCCAAGGGAACGCGCCGCCCTCGACGACCTTGCACGCGCGCTTGAAAACATGCCGGATGAGCGCCAGAGTGAAGTGGTGCAAAACGCTGTGTACGAGATCGGCAAACGCCACGGCTTCGAGCCGTTGCGCGACTGGTTCAAAGCGCTCTATGAAATACTGTTCGGACAAAGCCAGGGACCACGTTTCGGATCGTTTGCGGCACTGTTCGGATGTGCACCAACAGCAGCGCTGATCCGGCGTGCGCTTTCCGGCGAGTTTGCGGGAACTGCATGAAGCTGGTGCGGGCGGTCCTCGGTCTGTCACTCCTTGCTTCCGCGGCATTCGCGGAAACGCCATACCAATTGTACGAGGGGGGCAGGTTTGCCGAAGCGGAAAAGGGCGCTCTTGCAGCAGGCGATGCTGCGGGTTACGCACTTGCCGCGCGCGCGGAACTCGCCGAAGAGATGATGCGTCCAGAGCCATGCAGTGCGTGTCTTCTGCATGCCGAAGCCCTCGCGCAGCGTGCCATCGATCTGGATCCAAGACTTCCCGAAGGCCGTGTGGAATTTGTCGTGGCGCTCGGTTATCAGGCGCGCCTCATGGGTGCGCTCGAAGCACATTTCAAAGGTTTTGCCGAAAAAGCGAAAAATAACATCGACGCGGCAATTGCGGCCGATCCCCAGGATGCATGGGCGTGGGCAGCGCTCGGCGGCTGGAATATCGAGATAGCGCACGATGCGGGCAGCACACTTGCCCGCTGGCTCTATGGCGCGAGTCTGAAGAACGGTCTCGACGATTTCTCCAGAGCCTTCGCTGCGTCACCGGATAATCTCGTCATCCGTTATCAGTACGCGCTGACGCTGGCCGCCACCCACGAAGCGAGCTATCACGATGCCATTTTCGAAGCGCTATCACGCGCGGCCACGGCAGCACCGCACGGCGCTTATGAAACATATGCTCAAAAATGTGCGAAGGATCTGCTCACGGCGCTGAAAGCGAGTGACATGGAAACATTCGATCGCCTGGTGCGGCACGATCAGGGATATCCATAATCACGTGGTTGCACTCGAAACAGGCGCGGCATTGCTGCGCAGACTGGCACCGGAGACGGCACATCGCGCAACGATTTCTCTGTTGCGCGTGTGCACGCCGCTCATTCCGTGCGCCGATGTCGACGATCGGCGTCTGGGCGTTTCAGCCTTGGGCCTTGCTTTCCCCAACCCTGTCGGTCTCGCCGCAGGTTTCGACAAGGATGCGATGGTGCCCGACGCCATGCTGCGACTGGGTTTTGGCTTCGTCGAATGCGGAACGCTTACGCCCCGGCCGCAGATCGGAAATCCCCGCCCGCGCCTGTTCCGGCTGGCACCGGACGACGCCGTCATCAATCGCCTGGGCTTCAATAATGAAGGCGCCGCTCACGCAGCCGCACGCCTGCGCGGGCGTCAGCGCAAAGGCGTTCTGGGAATCAATATTGGTGCCAACAAGGACAGCACGGACCGCATAGCGGATTATCGCATTGCATTCGCCGCGCTCGCGCCCTTCGCCGATTACGTCACGGTGAATGTTTCTTCGCCGAATACGCCCGGCTTACGGGGACTGCAGAACCGCAACGAACTCACACGGCTTCTGCACATGCTGGTGCTGGAACGCGACGTACTGAAAATCCATACGCCGCTGTTGTTGAAGATCGCCCCGGATATCGAACTCGACACGCTGGACGACATTGTCGCCGTTGCACTCGGTGCGGGCATTGAAGGCTTGATTGTCAGCAACACGACGACTGCGCGGCCGGCATCGTTGAAGGGATCTGACGCAAAGGAAAGTGGCGGGCTGTCTGGAAGGCCGCTGTTCGAGCCTTCCACCGCGCTTCTGAAGCAGACCCGCGCACGCACCGGCTCGAAACTTGTGCTTGTCGGCGTCGGCGGCGTGTCCTCTGGCGCCACCGCCTATGCAAAAATCCGCGCCGGCGCGACGCTGGTGCAGCTTTATACCGCGCTCGCGCTTGAGGGGCCCCGTCTCGTTGGCCGCATCAAGCGGGATTTGCTCGCGTTGCTCGATCGCGATGGCTACAGAAATATCGCCGATGCCGTCGGCGCAGACGTATCAAATTAGCTATTTCGGCCGCATCCCGCCGGCTTCGTTCTGCGTATCGGTGCCATTGCGGGTGTCCGGCCACGCAGCGAAGAGCGTCTTGCCGTCCCAGACGTTCCCTGTGTACTCGCCCATGAAATAGCCGCTGAACCCGTCATCGAGCGGATTGGAAGGCTCACTCGCAATCTGCACGTTGTCGGCAAAAGTCTTGCCGCCATCCGTCGACCACGTCCCGAACGCTTCGTATTCGACATTATCGGGGTCGTTGCGCTTGTCGAGCCAGGTGATACCCATGACTCCGTTTTGGTTCACATTGAGCCAGGGCATGAACTGGTCGCCTTTGGCACTCTTTGGCGCCACCGGTATGGGGGGATTCCAGGTATTGCCGCCGTCGGTCGATGTGCCCACAAGTACCTGCATGAAGTAACTCGCCCAGGTGTATGCGGTATAATAGAGTTCGCCCGCATGGGGACCGTTGCTGTTGTCTATGGCAATGACAGGAATCTGACTCATCGGTTCCGATGAATTGTTCAGGCTACCGAAGAACGCACACAGGCACGTATCGAAGTCGAGGCCGGTCGTAGTCATAAGCACCGGCGTGGACCAGGTATTGCCGCCGTCCTTGGATTGCGTGAGGTACAATAATCCGGCCGTGTCGCCACAATCGCCGGCTTTACCCACGGCATGGCAGTTCATATAACTCAGATAAACCGTGCCGTCCTTGCCGATGGCGAGATCGCTGAACTGATCGACATAAGGGTAGATTACCTGCGGGACGGCCCCAACTGAAGTCCAGGTCTGCCCCCCATCCGTCGAATGTGTGACGTAGATCTGCGAGTTGTTCTCGGAATCGAACTGCGTACTCGAAATATAGATCGTATTTTTGTTCGGACTGCCCGTTCCGGTATCGATCTGAAGCCACGGCTTGTCCGACAGGAGGCCTCGAAGACTTACTGCTACGGCTGAAGCTGTCCACGTCTTACCGTTGTCGCTCGAGCTTGAGACGGCGATCTCGCTCTGACCGCTGCGCAGCACGTTGAGCCCGCCGCGCCACGCCGTTCCGTTCAGGTCGTAGCCCACGACCGGATCGCCGGCTCCGCCCTTGGCACCTTTCGCCAGCGGTGCGCAGCCACCGCTCCAGGTCTTGCCGCCGTCGGACGACGTCCAGAAACTTTGGAGGCTCTTGCGGCAATTGTAGTCCATGCCGCCCGTGATCAGTTCCCTGGCATCTACCGGATTTACGGCAATGGGAGTCTCGCTGACCGGCTTGCCGCCTCCGGACGCCTGAACATTCGGCAGCGCGCATGGAGCCGGCTTGCACGCCAACGGGCGAAACCTGTCCGGCATTTCGGCGTGGTGACGGGGCCACGCAACTCGTCCGTCCCGCAACGCGCGGGCCATCAGCATGTCGCCGGAATAGGGCAGTTTCTCAAGCTTCGTTGCGGAACCGGGCGATGCTGCCGCCGCATGCAACGGAAGCGCGAGGGCAAGCGCGGATACGAGAAAAAAACAGCGACCGTGACGCATCGAATGTCCCTCCGGGAACGGGCCCAGTATACCTGACTCCCTGCGAATGCAAATCAGACGCAATTCATTCTCAGGGCCCCGCGACCGCCACGATATTGTCCTCCGAATTCCGGTCGATCCAGATGTTGTAAGGGTCGATCCCGGCAAAACGCGGCCGCCCGTTGACGATGAAATGCAGGGTCTGCTTTCCGGTGATCACCGGTTGTCGGGCGTAGTACAGGACCTTTGACGAGTCGAAGCCGGCCTTTCCGGGCTCGGAAAGAAACAGACCGGCGAACACATCCTCCTTCATCGGTGTGGCTGTTTCGCGGCCGTTCCCGTCGGCGTAGAATTTCTTTGCATCGACATCGAGCGCCACGTCGTAGCGCCCGTCCGGACGTTTGGTACATGACGCGCGGTCAGCTTTCAGATCGTAGAGCGTGATGCGCTGGAAGAGATCGGTGATCAGCGAATCGTATTTGGGGCCGGCCTCCTCGCGCAAAATCTTGATGAAATCCTTCGAGGATGCATACGGCGCGGATTTGAATGCGTATTGCGCCAGCAGGCGACGCAGTGACCGGTTCACCACGCGCTCGCCGACTGTTTCCTTCAGGCGGTACATCACCACCGCGCCCTTCCAGTAATGGATGTAGTCCTGATTTTCCACCCGTTCGAGCGGCAACTCATCGCGTTCCTGGTTGCCACGTTTCCGCAGATAGGAATCGAGCGACCACTTCAGAAATTTCCTCACGTGTTCGGGGCCGTAGAGATGCTCCATCACCAGCATCGCCGAATATTGCGCGAATGTCTCCGACAGCATGGTGGCGCCCTGCATGTCGGCGCCGATGATCTGGTGCGCCCACCATTGATGCCCAAGTTCATGCGCGGTGACGAACGTCACCATATCGATTTTGTCGGGATCGTCCTTGATTGCGTCCCAGTTCTGGATGAAGCCGAGGCTTTCCGAATAAGGCACCGTATTCGCGAACGATTGTGCGAAGGAGTCGTAGGCCGGAAACTCCAGTATCCGCATCTGGTGAAACCGGAACGGCGTGAACGCCTTCGTATAAACATCGAAGGAGGCTTTCATCGCAGCGATCATCCGGTCTACGTCGTAAGGATGATGCGGATCGTAATAGACAGCGAGATCGACATCGTGCCAGCGATCCCGCTTCACGCTGTACGCCGCCGACTGCACGGAGAAGAAATCCAGGATGGGCGCGTCCGAACGGAAGCGAACGGTACGGCGCCCCGCACGGACCCTTTCCGAAACCATGTAGCCGGGTGCAATCGGCGTCTGGTCGGCAACTGTGGAAACGGTGATGTCGGAGGTCACCCAGTCTGCGCCATGCCCCAGATAATTATAGGCTCGCGCCCTGTCGTCCTCCAGCTTCGGCGGCCTTAGCTCGGACGGCAATCCATAACGCCTGCGCTTGACCGGATCGTCGAGAAGCATATCGCGATCCATGCCGACAATCGGGGCTATATCGAAATTATTCAAAAAGGTGCCGTTGTCGACAATGTGATGGTCGTTGTCGCGATTGCGGAAGCCGCGCTGCTCATACACGGCCGTAAATCTCAAGGAGCGTTTCTCGCCCGGCTGCATGGGACCGTCGAACGCGTAGATGACGTAGTTGAATCTGCCGAAGCGCTGCTCGAGATGGGCGCCATCGACCGACAGGGCCCGCATTTTCAGATCCGGAATCCACCGCAGGTGAATATGCGCAAGTGGGCCGTTTGTATGGTTCTCCAGCAGATATGATCCATTGATCACCGCACGAATGTCATGCGGATAAAGCGCGACATCGAGCAAGACTTGAGTCACGTGCGGCTGGGGGACATTTTCGAACTTGAGGAACGCCTTCTCGTAGTCCGCCTTGTACTCGTCTTCTTCGATGGTGGTCCGGTATGTATTGAGTACCTTGATATTGTAATAGATGTAGGAACCCGCGCCGATCGCGATCAAAAGGCCGGTGACCGCCAGTGCGCCGGCCATGCCTCCCAATCGTGAAGGCAGTCGTGCAAGCCGCGGTCTGAAACGCGTTTCCGAGCCGCGGCGCCACAGCGCATAGGCGAGCACCGAAAGTATGAGTGCTACGCCGCACCAGTAAAGATCGAACCACGATGGCCCGATCCAGAACTGCCCCTCGCCATTCATGTCGGATAGCGGTATCGATCCGGCCGTGCCGTACAGATAAAGATGGTTTTCGAAGCCGATATTCGAGAGCGTGATAGTCGCTACCAGATAGAGCGCCATCAATCCCCAGCCGACGTATTTGTGTGGACTGACGGCCTGCACAAATATAGCGAGCACGGCGAGTAAAATGGCGCGCACAGTCTCCGGCGCCACATACCGCAGGAGATAATGCGTGATCTCGTAACCGTGATAGCCTTTGAACGCCTGCACGAGCACGCCGGCGACGACGGAAACCAGAAACGTCGAGACCAGTACAAGAACGATGGCTGCGATCTTGGGAATGACGAAGACCCAGTCGGGAACCGGAGTCGATTCGAATATTTCGTGCGTGCGGCGCTCGCGTTCGCGCCAGACCAGTTCGCCCGCATAATAGATCGCGATGATCAGGGGAATGATCGCGAACGCGTCGATCAGGGACTCGATCATCACCCTTGTGACCGGGAATATCTTGTAGTCCGAGACTTCGTCGGCAAACCACATCGCACCCCCGCCATTCAGCAGACCAAGTGCAAGCAGGACGAAATAGGCCGGGCTCTTGACGAGTTGCCCCATCTCGAAGCGGGTCCACATCCATGCCTGCAACAGCCGCGCACCGGCGTCGAAATGCGGCTGCGGCAATGGATGGTGCGGCGGCGCCGCGGAGAGCGCTTCGGTTTCACCGCCGGTTCCACCCGCGCGCGCACCACGGGTCTCGAAGCGCATCAGCCACCAGGACAGCGCCAGCATCACGAACGAGAAGCCGAACCAGATCGCGCGGTTCTCGATGACAATTCCCGACAGAGGCGGCAACGATGTATTGCGCTCGTAAGCGGTCCAATATTTTGTGGCTTCGGCGATCGCGCCAAGCCCGCTCGGCTCGATCAGGCCCACGATGTGATCGAATTGCGGTTTGGAGAACAAAGCCGTCAGAACGAGATAACAGATAAGGAATGCCACCACGCCAAGATAAGTGGCGAGCATCGAACGCGTCACCGTGGCCAGCGCAAAAAAGATCGATGCCATGACCAGGAGCGTTGGTGTCGCAATCAGGAAGTAGGCATAGAGATAGTCCTCCGGCCGAAACGGCCCGAGCTTGACGGGATCGAGCCAGGGCATGAACGATCCGATCAGCACGCCGAGCGGTACGCTCAGGAATGCGATCATGCCGGCCAGGAAGGCGCCGCTGAACCGGCCGAAGAGATAATCGAATTTGCGGATGGGCGTCGAGCGGACGATCGAGCCGAAACCCGTCTCGTCGTCACGCACCACGACATTGGCGACGAAAGCCGTCAGTATGAAGATCGCAAACAGGCTCATCACACCCAGAATCTGGATGATCGAACAGGGTGCGTTGACGTGGGTGCTGCCTTTGTCGCCGATCGTAATCTGCGGAATGGTCGTGGCGCCGAAGGTGAGCAGAAAGAAAATCCCGAACGCCACCCAGAACACAGCTGAGCCAAGCTGATAGCGCAGTTCGAAACCTGCAATCCTGCGAAACATGGCTGTCTCCGTCAGGCTGCGCGGCGGCGCGAGGCGAGCGTGGCGAAATAGAGATCTTCGAGCCCCGCCTTCACCGGCTCGAAGCCGTCACCCGGCGGCACACCGGCAACGACATGGATGACGGTCCGCCCGCCAATCAGACGAGTGAGGATGACTGCGTGGCGCGACCGGTAATCATCGAGTTCGTTCTTCGCGATGACTTTTCGCCAGATCCTGTTGCCGAGACCCGCGACGAGTTCGGCCGGCGCGCCCAGCGCCACGATGCGGCCATCGGCGATAATGGCCATGCGTGAGCAGAGTTCTGAGACGTCTTCGACAATATGCGTCGACAGAATGACCACCACGTTATCGGCGACATCGGCGAGCAGGTTCAGAAAGCGGTTCCGCTCTTCGGGATCGAGACCTGCAGTCGGCTCATCCACGATGAGGAGCACCGGGCGCCCGATAAGTGCCTGGGCGACGCCGAACCGCTGGCGCATGCCGCCCGAAAAGCTCGACAGGGCCTTTTTCCGCACCTGCCAGAGATTGGTCTGGTTGAGCAGGGTTTCGACCGTGTCACGCCGCTCCCCACGTCCCACCACACCTTTCAGCACCGCCATATGATCGAGCATGTCGTAGGCCGATACGCGCGGATAGACGCCGAAATCCTGCGGCAGATAACCGAGCGCGCGCCGGAGGCGGTCCGGATCCGCCACGACATCAAAGCCGTTGAAGCGGATGGTGCCGCTCGACGGCGTCTGCAGCGTCGCGATGCAGCGCATCAGCGTGGATTTGCCGGCGCCGTTCGGGCCCAGAAGCCCGAACATGCCAGGCGGAATTTCAAGATTGACACCGTCTAGCGCTCGGACGCCGCCCGGATAGACATGAGTCAGATTCTGGATCGACAGCATTCCACGCCCCTGCAGGAAACCGCACAGAAGATGGGCGTGGCGGCCACGCTGTCAACTCGCATGAAGCCGTTATGATTCATGCAGGCGATGCAGCCATCCCATGCCGGAACGGTCGGTTCGGTTCGGCGCCGCCGCAAAATTATCCTGACAGCGGAAGCGTCTTATGGAACTGGTGAAGATCGACGACGCGGCGGCCGGCCGGCGTGATCGCGATCACATCCGCAAAGCGCCTGTTCCAGAGAATTTCATCCGGCATGTAGGAATGACGGGCATAGATGGTATCGGCCAGCGCATCATCCGTCCCGCTCAGCAGTATGATGATTTCCACTTCCAGCTCACGCAACGCGTCCGGGGACAGACCGTAAAACGGGCTTGTCTCATCGATCTGATGCATCACCGTCCAGGACAGCGCAAATAGCAGCGTGCGGGACCGCACGAGCTTCAATTCCTCGAACCGCCGCATGACAATGCCCTCGCGCGTGGTCACGGAGCGTGCCAGCGAGACCGAGACGGTGGCACCGAGAATCTGGTTGCCACGCTGATTCGCGGCGCGGAACATCAGCGTGGGCACGCCGTCGAATGGTGTAATGACTGCAACTTCACTGAAAATAATGCGCGAAAAGGGTCGCGAAAATCGCGCGAACGTGACGCCCGTGATCAGCGCAAGATTGAGGATGCCGAAGAACGCCTCGATCGACACAATAACATTGGCATAGATCGTCTTGGGCAGCATGACCGTATAATTGGCCGAGCCGATGGTCTGGACGCTGAAGAGGAAATAATCCCAGAATCCTCTGGCGCTCTGGATGCCGTGTGGATCGGCCATGTAAAGGAGCGCAAAAATGGTGTTCACAATCGCGAAGACCGACGCGACGCCTGCGAAGAATTGCCACCACGGCGCCGTCAGGATGAAATGATAGATGTCCCACCATTGCGACCCGTCCTGCCCTTTGACGACAACTCGCCGTCCCTGCCATTCGCGCGGAATGATGCGAGTCGGCTTATCCCGACGACGTGATTTCCTGTGGAATTTCATGTGGTGCAAATCGTCACGATTTCATGCGATGCGCCGCTGCGCTTTGTTTCGATGATCCAACCGAAAGCAGAGGGGCAATGCCCCGACTCGTTCCGCAAGTCTGTCATTGCGCGGGCGCAGTGTTCAACGCCCCGGACAGGGTCAACGCGCCAGCTTTTTTGCCCGAAGAGCAGACAGATAGGCGTCCCACTTCCTGGGCTGGTCGCGGCCCAGCTCGTGAAGATAGTCCCAGCTGTAGAGGCCGGTGTCATGGCCGTCGTCGAAATGGATGCGGGTCGCGTAGTTGCCGACTGGCTCCAAAGACACGATTTTTACGCCGTGTTTGCCTGCGACAAGCTGCTTTTGCGCCGCCGTGTGGCCCTGCACTTCCGCGCTTGGCGATTCGACCCGCAAATATTCGGCAGGCAACACAAACTGCTCACCCGAATCGAAAATCACCGTAAGCTTGGAACGCGCGGCATCGACGCGTATTTCCGTTGGCCAGGGCGTGAGGCCGCTCATCGCGCGTTGCGTTCCGCCTCTGTCAGTTCGCGCGCCTCGGCGGGCAGCATGATGGGGATGCCATTGCGGATCGGATAGGCGAGTCCCGCCGCTTTGCTGATGAGTTCGCCCCTTTCGCGATCAAAGATGAGTGCCGTCTTTGTCAAAGGACAAACAAGGATTTCCAGCAGCTTGGGATCCGGTTCCGCCATCACGATCAGTTCACCGAGTAGTTGCCCGACGCCGAAGTGGAGGCCATTTCCAGCAGAGCAACCAGCGTTTCCACGCGCTCCTGCCAGTTGCGTGCTTCGACCAGCGCCTGTTTCTCCGCCGGCTCGAACGGGCAGAGCATGGCGAGTGCGTTCACGAGAGTCTCGGGCGGCGCGCTCGTCACCGCTTTCCAGTCCGCTTTCAGATCGCGGTGCGACAGATAGGCTTTCAGCGCACCGAGCAACCGGTCCCGCGGAAAATGATCGGTCGAATCTTCGATGAGATCGGCGAGATAGGACGTGTAGTCCGGGCGCAGCAGACGGAACGGAGTATCGGCTATCAGTTCTTCGGCAACACGGAAACGGCAGATGCCCGTCAGAGTAATGAGATAGCGCTTGTCGTCGGTTTCCCGAAAACTGGTGACGCGCCCCGCGCAACCGACCTTCGACAGCGCCGGTGCCAGCACAGAGTCCTCGTGTTCCACCGGCTGGATCATGCCGATGAAACGGGTGCCGGCCAGCGCCGAATCGACCATGGCCAGATAGCGCGGCTCGAAAACATTGAGCGGCAGCTGCCCGCGCGGCAGCAGCACCGCGCCCGTCAACGGGAAGACGGGCAGCGTGACCGGCAGATCGTCGAGACCTGTGAAGCTCTTCATCGTGTCAGGCGAACAGGATGGAAGAGAGGTGGCGCCGGCCCGCAAGTGTGCGCGGATCGGCAGGACCCATGGCCTCGAACAGCGTAACAAGATGCTTGCGCGCGGCTTCTTCGTTCCATTTGCGGTCGCGGCGCACAAGCTCCAGCAACGCGCGGACCGCACCGTCGCGGTCCCCTTTGGCGTCGAGCGCCAGCGCGAGATCGTAACGGGCCTGGTGATCGTTGGGATCGGTTTGCAGCCGCGCCAGCAACGGCGCGCTGTCGCCGGCGTTCGCGGCCTGCTCGCGCAGTTTCAACTCGGCATCGACGGTCCGGATGGCCTCGTCGCCGGCGCTGTCTGGGCGCACAAGGCCCAGCGTCGTGCGGGCACGATCGAGATCGCCGCTTTTCAGGTAGCAGCGGGAAAGCCCCGCCACGGCGCGCGGCTGGCCCGGCTCCTCCTGGAGCACGTGACCGAAAGCCTGCGCCGCCCCGGCCATGTCGCCGGCGGCGAACGCCTCGTCCGCCGCGGCAAGGATATCGTCCGTCTCGTCCTGCCCCGCCGCACCGCCGGTCAGTTGCTGCACGAAGGCGCGAAGCTGCGATTCCGGCACCGCGCCCATGAAGCCGTCGACGGGCTGGCCGTCGCGGAAGGCATAGACGGTCGGAATCGACTGGATGCGTAGCTGGCGTGCGATTTCCTGGTTCTCGTCGATATTGACTTTGACCAGCCGGACCGCGCCTTTGGCCTCGCTCACGATCTTCTCGAGCAGCGGCCCGAGCTGCTTGCAGGGCCCGCACCACGGCGCCCAGAAATCGACGATCACCGGCACCTGCCGCGACGCTTCGAGCACATCGCCCGCAAACGTCTCGATGGAACCGTCCTTGATGTAAGCGCCGGACGGGGCCGCCGCAGCACCCTGCGCCGGCTTTGCCCCACCGCTCGTCAGCGGCCTGCCACTCGGACCAATCAATGCCATTCGCAACTGCAACCTTCATGGATTCGGCCCCCAACATGGGGACAAGTCGCCGGAAAGAAAAGGGCGAAGTGCTGCCCGGATTTCCGGCCCGGGGAAGGCATAACAGCGATTTTAACAGCGATTATCAGCGAATTGCCCCGCCGCCGACCCACCCGCCAAAAACAAAACCCGGCCGCTCATCCGAGCGCCGGGCGCGATTTGGTAACGTCGCAAGAAAACCTACCACATTTGATCGGCGTTGTCAGCGTGACCGAGCGTCACGCCCGCTTCGTCACAGTCGCTGTCAGCGGTGACTATTTGTTCTTCGCGGGAGCCTGTGGTTCCGTAAATGCTGCCATGCGGATCCATTAACAATAAGCCGCGGTTCCGAACAAATTATCATGCCGATCCATGGCCATGACTGAGCCCCTTACGAACCGTCGGGCATGTTGCCGCCGTGAAACCGGCCGAACGCGTGCGCGGCCATTATGCCCATGAGCAGGACGCCCAGCCCCGCGGCGACGATGTTGCCGGTGGCGCGGAGGTCGAAATCTCCCACCCTGACAATGAGAAAATACGCGACGACGAAATTCGCAAATCCCCAAAGAACATTCACGGTCGCGGATGAAAGACCTTTGCCCGGCGGTCTGGCGAAAGGGCTCTGAAAGGGTCGCCCCATCGCGCCGCTGACGAAATGCGGAACGGCATTGGCGAGAAAGGCGCCGCCGAAGAAGTAGGATACGTCGTGAAGCTCCATGGTCGGGCGCTCCTTTGTGACCGGGCTGACGATCTCGAGCGTCGTGCCGGGGTCGCCGGCCGTCAACCGGGTGACAGGATCGATGTTTCCAGCTATCAGGCCCCGTTCCAGTCGGGAGGACAGCCTCGGTCTCGTTGCCGATATCCCGGATATTTTCATTCGTTGGGAACGGTTGAGCATCGGGAGGGAATATGCAGAAGGGCTTCCGGGAGAAAAACTTCGGCGAGCGGCTCGGCGAATCCGCGAAGGCAAAGCAGGCGCAGCTTGAACGGGCGCGTGCAAAGTCACCGGTTAACGATCCGGAATTCGCTGCGCGCCAGGAAGCGCGCCGCCTGGCCGGCCTCGCCAGAACCGCGCGGCAGGAAGAGCGCCAGCAGGCGAAGCTCGCGGCTATAGCACGCGCAGCGGCCGAAAAGAGGGCCGCCGAGGAGGCCCGCGCGGCAGAACTCCAGGCGGCGGCGGAAGCGCGCGAAGCCGCGCGCGTCGAACAGGCGCGTCGCGACAAAGAGCGCGAAGCGGCCCAAAAGGCCGAGCGTGACGCCCGCTATGCCGCCCGCAAGGCGCGGAAAAAATAGTGCTGCGGCGGGGGCGGAACGAATTGGCGGGACAGTTCATCACTGCGTCCGAGACCGATACGATATTTGCAGTCCGCCGCGCCTGATTATTAGAGATTGGCGTCGCAGCTGCGCACATCGCGCCACAGAACCTGCGATGTCGTCGCCAGACGCCGGCCCCCGCCTCGAAATCGTAGTACGGTGCGACCGCCGTAGCGCAGTGGGGCCACCGTCCGCTCTTCCCCCAATGGCCGCATGGGCCGAGCTTTCGGCAGAGTAACAAAGCGCGTATCCTCCATCACGAACATATTGGACACAGCGAAGATCGCGCGGTCGCCCGGCCTCCCGTTCGGCGTGTATGTAGGGGAATCGAACATGTAGCAAATAACCTCTGATCAGATACTTTCCGCGCCTCCTCTAACGAGCGCGCCTGAATCAGCGGATCCGACGCGCAAATGACTCTGCCAAACGCCGCGCTCATATCGCCGAATTCGCTATTTCGCGACGGGAGACCATTCCTGAAGTGCCGGCTGCTCCATGAAAGACAACCACCGGGGTCTATGTGGGCACAGCGGCTTTCTCGGCGCCCCGGAACCGAAAGCTGGAACTGCGGCCGATTACCCCCAGATTGCGGATGCGTGAAACTGCATGCAAAATCTCTTCCCGAAACGCCGTCGGAGAAATAAGTCATGCCTGCTTCGCCCGAGCGGTTGTCGAAGGCGAGTATGGCTAAAACGACGACGCCGGTATTCGAAGCAGCTAATGTATTCGTTGTTAGTATTATTACTATGTATGATTACTATACTATCGCCGAATGGAGTTACAATGACCGCGCTCTGACCTAACCGATACTGTTCACCAGCAATGGGAGCGATCCAGAGCGAACATTAATGGCGTGAGCAGACTGGCCGGATGCAGAGCACGGACGGCTGATCTGGCTTCCTGATTTGAGGAAGGTCATCAATGCGTTCGGCGAGCGACCGGCCCTGCACATCGCTTTTAAGATGGTACGCGGCCTTCGCTATAGGAAGGACTTTCCGAAAATGTGCACGCATCCAATCGAAAGATGAGTTGCGATACGCATTGTAGATGTTGGAAAAGCCAGTTTCGCCCATTACCAGCGCTTCCACTTTTGCGTCGGCCATCTGCCTCGATACGTCCTGAGCCGCTTCAGCGAGATTGCTCCTGGAATAATCTCGGCCAAAAATCTGGCCCAAAGCCGGGATTTTCACGCTCCTGACATAGGTGTCTTCGTTCACATGGCTTGCAGTAGTCCACGTTAGCCAGACCAGGCCAAATAACTGAACCGGCTGAATATGCTTCTGGCTGAAAAGCCAGGCAGCGACTGCTCGCACCAGTCGATTAGTTTGACGTTCGCGTTCAGCAAAGTTGCCGCCCATGTTCGTTAACTCATGCGTTAGGAAAGGACGCTTGGCAGGGCATCACCTGCACGGATTGATCCAGCGTAATCCTTTGAAGCGGGCGAAATCGGCATCGGTCGAATAGAGGACATAACCGCGCTCCATCGCGAGGACGGCGAGATGGGCGTCGGTGGTGAGATTGGCGGCAGTTCCCAGGCGCTCAAGTTCGGCACGCAGTCTCGCAAAATGGGCGTCGGACGGCTGCGCGATGTGAATGTGTGGCATCGCCAGCCATGCCTGGAGCCGTTCCATCACATCGTTGACAGCAAGGGGACGTGCTACCACTTTGCGGTTGGTGGTGATGCGCACAAAACCGAGCATCGCAGCCCAGGCCAATCCTACTCCTTCCGAGCCTGCAAGACAGGCGTCCCACCAGTTCCGCGCTTTTTGATGAACCGCGGAATCAGCGTTGTGTGCGTGAACGAGAACGTTGACGTCGGGCAGGATCATGAAGTTTTGCGGCGAACGTTTCCGCCTCCAGTTCGTCGGCAAGTTGGCCGAGCTTGTCGGCATCGATGCCAGTTCTAAGCCCGAAAGAATGAGGCTCCGTTTTTGGTACCGCGTGAGCACGTGCCGCAGCTGCTTCACCAAGACCAGTACGGATCGTACGATTGACGGCTTCCTTGAAAGGAACGCCAAGTTCCCGCGCGCGTCGCTTCAACAGTCCCGCAAGATCATCGTCAAGCGTCAGTGTGGTTCGCATGCAGGCATCATCGATGCATCTAAATTTGATGTCAAGGCATCATTTCTGGTTTGAGAAAAGGATTCACGCGGAGGCGCAGAGGCCGCGGAGAAATGAGCGTAACATCTACGAGACCAACGCACTCGTGTTGTAATGCGCGCCTTCGCGCGCAACTGTTGTTCGGTCCCGATATGTGAACCGCCCTCTCTGCGTCTCCGCGTGCCAATCTTTGTCGAAGCGTTGCGCAGTCTGGACGGATTCTCGCGCGGCTGCCCCCTCCACCGCTTCGCGGTCCCCCTCCCTTCGCTTCGCGCTGGGGAGGAATATCAAGCGGCAGGCACCGGCTGCCGCGCAACTCCCGGGGCGACATCCGGATCGCTTTCCACGGCCTTGAGCTTTTCGCGCGCCGCGGCCGCTTCCTTCTGTTTGTTCCACATGGCGGCGTAGTGGCCGTTCTTTGCGACGAGTTCGGAGTGGCGACCGCGTTCGACGATGGTGCCGTGATCGAGCACCAGGATTTCGTCGGCATCGACGACTGTCGACAGACGATGCGCGATGACCAGCGTGGTGCGGTTCTTCGTGACGGCGGCGAGCGCGCTCTGGATTTCGCGTTCGGTATGGGTGTCGAGCGCGGAAGTCGCTTCGTCGAGCAGCAGGATCGGCGGATTCTTCAGGATGGTGCGCGCGATGGCCACGCGCTGCTTCTCGCCGCCGGACAATTTCAGCCCGCGCTCGCCCACCATGGAGTCATAACCAAGCGGAAGCTCGCGGATGAACGGATCGATCTGCGCCATGCGCGCGGCATCCTTGATCTCGGCTTCATTGGCGCCGATGCGGCCATAGGCGATGTTGTAGCGGATCGTATCGTTAAACAGCACTGTGTCCTGCGGAACGATGCCGATCAGCGCCCGCAGCGATGTTTGTTTCACATCGCGGATGTCCTGCCCGTCGATGGTGACGCTGCCCGAGGCGATATCGTAGAAACGATAAAGGATGCGCGAGATGGTGGATTTGCCGGCGCCGGACGGCCCGACAACGGCAACCGTTTTTCCGGCCGGCACGCGGAAGCTGATGCCCTTGAGAACCACGCGCTCCGGCTCGTAAGCGAAAACGACATCGTCGAAGCGGATCTCGCCGCCTGCGACCATGAGATCCTTCGCGCCGGGCTTATCCGTTACTTCCTGCGGCTGATAGAGCAGCCGGAACATCGATTCCATATCGACCAGCGCCTGGGTGATCTCGCGATAGACGGTGCCCAGCAGATTGAGCGGCACGTAGATCTGCATGAGGATGGCATTCGCCATCACGAAATCGCCCACCGTGAAACGGCCCGCGGCAATGCCGAATGTCGTCAGCACCATGACGATGCCGGTGCCCGCCGCCATGATCGCGGCCTGGCCGGTGTTCAGCACCGAGAGTGAAATCTGCGCCTGGATCGACGCGTCGGCGTAACGGCCCATCGATTCATCGAAGCGCCGCGTCTCATGCCTTTCATTGTTGAAATATTTGACCGTCTCGTAGTTCAGCAGGCTGTCCACCGCCTTGGTGTTGGCGTCGGTGTCGCTGTCGTTCATCTCGCGCCGGAAGCGCACCCGCCAGCGGGTGATGGCGAAGGTAAACCAGACATAGGCCGCGACCATGGCGAGCGCCGTCAGCGCGATCCAGACATTCAGCTTCCAGATGATTTCCGCGGTAAAGATGAGAAGCTGCAGCAATGTCGGGAAAATGCTGAAGGTGGTGAAGGAGAGCAGCGTGTCGATGCCCTTGGTGCCGCGCTCGATGACGCGGGAAAGCCCGCCCGTCTTGCGTTCGAGATGAAAGCGCAGGCTGAGCGTATGCACATGCGCGAAGGTCGCCACGCCCACTTCGCGCAGCGCGTGGTACAGAACACGGGCAAAAACGCCGTCGCGCAGCTGCGCGAAGAGCTGCATCAGGACGCGCGACAGAGCATAGGCGGCGATGAGACTGAGCGTGACGCTGATCGCGATCGCGGCGGGACCGCGACGCACCAGATGATCCGTCACCCAGCCGAGCAACAGCGGCGAGACTGCCGTGGCTCCGATCGCGAGCAGCAAGCAGCCCATGGAAACGACGACGCGAAGCCGGAGATCCGGTCGGCCCTTGGGCCACAGATACGGCAGCAGCATATAAAGCGGGCGCAACGACGGTGCGCCATCGCCGGATTCGAGCATGGGATTGGGCTGAGCCATGAAATATCGCGTTCCGGTGCGGAGCTTTGGGCGGAGATCGCGCGTTTTCGTGGCGATGGCGCGCGTGCCGGTCTACTCTTCCTTCCCACTTTGATTAGGTATCCGAATGGCTCACCGCAATACTGGCGGACGTGAATTGTCTGCCCCGCATGGCCCGGGAGACACGCAGGCCGCGCATCGGCGCGCCCGCACGATCTGTGTTTTCTGCGGCTCCTCGCCGGGCGTCAAACCCGTCTATGCGGAAACGGCACGCGAGCTCGGCCGGCTGATCGGCGCGAAAGGCGACACGCTGGTATTCGGCGGCGGCAATGTCGGACTGATGGGCGAAGTGGCGCGCGCCACACGCGCTGCCGGCGGCATCGTCATCGGCGTGCTGCCGAGTTTCCTGCGCGGACTCGAACCGCCGCTCAAATCGGCCGAAGAACTGATCGTCACCCCCGACCTGCAGCTGCGCAAAGCGCGCATGCTGGCGCTGGCCGATGCCTTCGTGATCCTGCCCGGCGGACTCGGCACGCTGGACGAATATTTCGAGGTCATCACCACGACGCAGCTGCGGGTGCACGACAAGCCGATCGTCGTGGTCGATGTGGAGAATTACTACGCACCGCTGAAGACGCTGCTGGATCACGTCGTCGAACAGGGCTTCGCAAGGGATGAGATCAGGTCGCATCACGTGTTTGTGACGACACCGCGCGAAGCGATGGAACAGATCGACGCACTGCCTACGTCCAGCAACATAAAAAACGTGCAGACCGTTCCATAGGAAAACGCGAACTTGATTCACCTCCCCCTTGCGGGGAGGTCGAAAAACGCGTTCGCGCGCAAAGTTTTGCCGCTGGTCGCTACGCAAGCGTTTTTCGGGCGGGGGGCCGGGCATCGCCGCCTGGACCCCACCCGAAATTTGTTTCGCTACGCTCACAAATTTCGACCTCCCCGCAAGGGGGAGGTAGCATCAGAGCCGAAGCAACTATGTCGTACGCGGTCGGAAGCGCGCAAACCTTCCTTCGAGCGCCACCAGTACCAGCCCGGCGCCGACGCAGCCGAAGGCGAGCGCGTCGAGCCGCGTGAAAGCTTCGCCGAAGCCGAAGATCGCCAGCAGCAGCGTAATGGATGGCGAAAGATATTGCAGGAAACCGAGCGTCGAGAGGCGCAGTCGCCGGGCGCCGGCGGCAAACAGGGCGAGCGGTATCGCGGTGATAGGGCCGGCGCAAATCAGCAGCGTGTCCTTCGTCCAGTCGGAAGAGGGAAAGGCCGCTATACCCGCCAGGTACCAGTAAACAAGCAATCCGGCGGCAAAAGGCAGGATAACCCAGGACTCGACCAGCAGGCCGTCCAGCGCGTCTACCGGCGCGAGCTTGCGGAAATAGCCATAGAACCCGAATGAGACGGCCAGCACCGGCGCGATCCAGGGGAAATGCCCGAGCGATACCGCCTTGACGGCTACGGCGAGCGAGGCGAGCACGACCGCAACCAGCCTCAGCCGCGACATATGCTCGCCGAACAGCAGAACGCCCAGCGCCACCGAGATCAGCGGATTGATATAATAACCAAGGCTGGCCTCCACCAGCTGCCGGGTCGCCACGCAATAGATGTAGATCGTCCAGTTCAGCGAGATGAGGCAGCCCGTCAGCGCGAGGGTGCCGACAAGCCGCGGGGTTCGGACGATCGCGAAGATCTGCGCCATGCGCCCGCGAAAGAAGGCGACCGCCATCACGAACAACGCGCACCAGACGATACGATGGATGGTCACTTCGAAGGGCGGCACGCTGTCGAGCAGCCGCCAGTAAAGCGGCGCGATGCCCCATAACACATAGGACAGCGCGGCGCAGGCGATACCGGCAGGAGCGTCGTGATGGGAACGATCGGTCAAATAACCACCCCGCCTTATCTGGTCCTCCCCCGCGTGCGGGGGAGGTGCCCGCGGAGCGGGCGGAAGGGGGCGGTCAGGCGCGCCGACTTACCCCCTCCGATTTGCTCTGCTGCGCTTCGCAAATCACCTCCCCCGCACGCGGGGGAGGAGCCGCAGCAAACAGAATCACTCACCGCTTCACTTCCCAGCCTGTCGTGCCGTCGGGATTGTCTTTCAGCTGGATGCCCTTGCCGAGAAGTTCATCGCGGATGCGATCGGACTCCTTGAAGTTCTTTGCCTTGCGGGCGGCCAGCCGCGCGGCGATGGCGTCGGCGATTTCCTCCACGGGAACAGGCGGACGGGCAGCGAGCCGTCCGGGATCGGGAGAAAAACCGAGCAATGCCAGTCCGCCCGCGAGTTCTTCCGGTTCCGACTGGTGCAACTCGGCGATCGCCTGCGGCGTGTTGAGGTCGTCGAGAAGTGCGCCCAGCACTGCATCCCCGATGCGCCGCGAGGCGACGGGCTCCGCAATATCGTACCAGCGCTCAAGTACATTCCAGCTTTCTTTCATGCCCTGGAGCGTCCAGTCGATGGGCTGGCGGTAGTGACTGCGCAACATGTTCAGCCGCAGCACATCGCCCGGCCAATCGGCGAGCAAATCACGGATGGTGACGAAATTGCCGAGCGATTTCGACATTTTCTCGCCCTCGACATTGAGAAAGCCGTTATGCATCCAGTAGCGCGCGAGCGGACGACCGGAATGCGCACATTCGCTTTGCGCGATTTCGTTCTCGTGATGCGGGAACAGGAGATCGATGCCCCCGCCGTGAATGTCGAACGTATCGCCGAGCAGCGCCTCGCCCATCGCCGAGCATTCGATGTGCCAGCCCGGCCGCCCGCGCCCCCAGGGGCTGTCCCAGCCTGGCGTGGCATCGTCCGATGGTTTCCACAACACGAAATCCATCGCGCCGCGCTTGTAGGGCGCGACATCGACACGCGCGCCGGCGATCATCTCGTCGAGCGAGCGATGCGCGAGCTTGCCGTAGTCCGGCTGCGATGAAACATCGAACAGCACATGGCCCTGCTCGGCGTAGCCGTGACCGGACGAAATCAGCGTTTCGATCATCGCCGCCATCTCCGCCACATATTCCGTGGCGCGCGGCGTATGCGTCGGTGCGAGGCAACCAAGCGCTGAGACGTCGTCGTTGTATTGCTGCGCGGTCTGCGCCGTGATTTCTGCGCGTGCGGCTTCGACGGAAATACTCCGCGTTGCGGCGAGTTCCTGTGCGCGTGCGTTGATCTTGTCGTCGATGTCGGTGATATTGCGCACATAGCTGACATGCGTCTCGCCATGGAGATGGCGAAGCAACCGGAACAGCACGTCGAAAACGATCACCGGCCGCGCATTGCCGATATGCGCGAAGTCATAAACGGTCGGTCCGCAGACATACATCCGCACATTCGCGGGATCGAGCGGAACGAATACGTCCTTGCTGCGCGTGAGCGTGTTGTGAAGCCGCAGAGTCATGGGGTCGCTTCATCTTGATGTCGTTCCCGGCCGAGCGTAGCGAGGAGAAGAGAATCCAGGCCGTGCAACAACGCTGATATTCGAGGCGATGTTACCACCTGGTTCCCCTTCCCGCGCCGCGAACGCGGCTCGCCGGGAATGACAAACTGTTTGAATGTTTCAACAATGGGAATCCGTCCGGACTAACAAATAAGCAGTGTGGTGACCAGGAGGGAGCGAAGGAGGAACATCCGCGCGGCGTCAGCCGCAGGTCGCGATTGCCTTGAATTGGTCTTGCATCACGCGGTTTCCCCGTTGAGCCGTGCCAGTGTCTTCGCCCGGCCGATGAGCGGTAACAGCTTTTTCAGTTCGGGTCCATTCTCCCGTCCCGTCAGGGCGAGACGCAGGGGATGAAACAGCGCCCGGCCCCGGGTTCCGGTAGATTCCGCAACGGCGCGCGTCCAGCCGGGCCAGGTGTCCTGGCCCCAGGGCTCCGCCGGCAGCAGTTCCGCTGCCCTGTTGAGCAACTCGGCGCTCTCGATGACCGGCGCAACGGGGCCGTGCACCATTGTCCAGAGATCCGCCACATCGGACATGCGCGTGAGATTCGGCTGCACCGCATCCCAGAACGCAGCGCCGCCTCCAATATCCATCTCCGCAAGCTGTTGCGCGACTGCTTCATAGGGCAGCGCGTGCAGCAGTTTCGCATTCAGATGCACGAGTTCTGCCGGATCGAAATGCGCCGGAGCGCGACCGATCTTGTCAAAAGAAAATTCATCCGCCAGCACATCGACCGAAGCACGCAATTCGATCAGATCCGATGTACCGATCTTGGCAAGGTAGCAGGCAAGCGTCAGCGGCTCGATGCCCTCTTCCTCGCGCAACGATTTGAGCGAGAGCGAGCCCAGCCGCTTCGACAGAGCCTCGCCGCCCGCACCTACCAACAAGGGAAAATGCGCGAAATGCGGAACCGGTGCAGCGAGAGCCTCGAAGATCTCGATCTGCACCGCCGTGTTTGTGACATGATCCTCGCCGCGGATCACATGCGTCACCGCAAAATCCACATCGTCGACGACCGACGGCAGCGTATAGAGAAAGCGGCCGTCTTCACGGATCAGTACCGGATCGGAGAGACCCGACGTATCGATCGCCACTTCGCCGCGAACAAGATCGCGCCAGGCGACGCGCTGGCCGCCGAGCCTGAAACGCCAATGCGGCAGCTTCCCCTGAGCCTCCAGCCGCGTGCGCTCTTCGGACGAAAGCGACAGCGCGGCCCGGTCGTAAACCGGCGGCTGCCCCTGCGCGATCTGGCGCTTGCGCTTGCGCTCGAGCTCGAGCGGCGTCTCATAACAGGGATAGAGGCGGCCATTTGCTTTCAGTATTTCCATCGCCGCACGATGGGCATCAGCGCGCAATATCTGGCGGGCAAAAAGATCGTGACCGATGCCAAGCCATTCGAGATCGGCAATGATCGCTTCTTCGTATTCCGGCTTCGACCGTTCCGTGTCCGTGTCGTCGATACGCAGCAGAAAGCGCGCGCCTTCCTTCCTTGCAAAGAGATGATTGAGCATCGCTGTGCGCGCATTGCCCACATGAAGCAGGCCTGTCGGCGAGGGTGCGAAGCGGACCAGCAGGCTCATCGTGCGTCCCGGAATGCGTTGGTGATCGGATAACGCCGGTCGCGACCGAAATTGCGCGAAGTGATTTTCACACCCGGCGGTGCCTGGCGGCGTTTGTACTCGGCACTGTAAAGCAGCTGTTCGACGCGCTTTACCGTTGCGGGCTCATAGCCGCCGGCCACGACATCGTCGAACGACATCTCCTTCTCGACGAGGCATTCGAGAATTCCGTCGAGAATTTCATAGGGCGGCAGCGAATCCTGATCGGTCTGGTCGGCGCGCAACTCGGCCGTAGGCGCACGCGTCAGTATGTTCTCGGGAATAACACGCCCTTTGGGCCCAAGCGCATTGTTCGGAAAAGCCCGGTTGCGCCAGCGGGCCAGCGCGTACACTTCCGTTTTATAAACATCCTTCAGGACGTTATAGCCGCCGCACATATCACCATAAAGAGTCGCGTAACCGACGCTCATTTCCGATTTGTTGCCCGTGGTGAGTACCATCGGACCGAATTTGTTGGAAATCGCCATCAGGATCACGCCACGGATGCGCGACTGCAGATTTTCTTCGGTCATATCGGATCCGCGACCCTCAAACGTGGGCGCAAGCAAACCATTCATGGTTGCCACGGCATTCTCTATCGGGATCGAATTATAGCGGACCCCAAGAAATTTCGCGCAGGCCGAGGCATCGTCGAGGCTATCCTGCACCGTATAGCGCGACGGCATCATAACGGCGCGGACACGGTCCGCACCCAGCGCGTCCACGGCGACTGCCGCGGAAAGCGCGGAATCGATTCCACCGGACAGGCCGAGCACGACACCGGGAAAGCGGTTCTTGTTCACATAATCTTTCAGACCGAGCATCATAGCGTGATAGATGGACTGCGCGCGTTCTTCGCCTGTCCAACGCTCGCCGGTGCCGCAATTCCAGCGATCTCCCGCGCGGCGCCAATCGGTAATTATTACGCGTTCCTGCCACGCCGGCAGAGCCATCGCAACACAACCATCTGCATTCACGACCAGAGACGCACCGTCGAAAACAAGTTCGTCCTGGCCGCCAATCTGGTTGAGATAGATCATCGGCCGGTTGCTTTCGGCAACCCGTTCCCGGACGAGCGACAATCTCACATCCTCCTTGCCGGCCTCGAAAGGCGAGCCGTTGGGCACAAGGAAAATCTCGCTGCCCTGCTCGGCCAGGCAATGTACGGCGTCTGCGGTCCAGATATCCTCACAGACGGGAACGCCGAGCCGCACGCCCCGCACCGCGAACGGCCTGGGCAATGGGCCGGCCGCAAAGACGCGCTTCTCGTCGAACACGCCGTAATTGGGCAGATTGTATTTGTAGGTACGGGCGGCGACGCACCCGTCGTCCAGCAATAAACACGCGTTGTGGAGCTTGCCGTCCTCCAGCCAGGGCGCACCGACCAGCACCGCCGGGCCGCCATCGGCAGTTTCCTTTGCCCAGGTTTCGACCGCACTGCGAACGTCATCCTGCAGCGCGGGTTTGAGCACGAGATCCTCGGGCGGATAACCCACGACGAACAATTCGGAAAACAGGATCACATCCGCGCCGGACTTTGCGGCTTCCGCGCGCGCCGCCCGCGCTTTCGAAATATTGCCCGCGACATCGCCCATAACCGGATTGAGCTGCGCCAATGCGATACGGAAGATGCTTCTCATGTTGAACCAACACCCAAAAAATCAGCGCACAGATACTTCGAGCCGTGGAGATCAACTGCCAAGACGCAAAGCGGCAGAGGCGCCGAAATATCGCGATTTCCTTCATGAACTAAGTTTGTCATTCCCGCGCAAACGGGAACCCGCAAGCGCGATCTCTCCGGAAGTAACGTTGATCTGAATCCCCGCTTGCGCGGGGATGACATCAAGGCGAGCATATTTCGGGACATTGGCAGATACGGCGACCTTGGCGTCTGTGCGCCCTCGCGGTTCAAAATCGCATTCTCCGGGGCTTCGCGCCTCCGCCTGGACATATCGGCGTCCCGGTCAGGAATGCAATCAGCGCCGCCCCTCAATCGAGGGCGAGTGGTCACGCGTGGGCGTAGGTACCCGTGGCGCGCGGGATTGCCATGGGGAGGCAGTTATTCTCGATCCGGAGCGCGGTGGCGAGCGCAAGGCGCGCCTCTTCCGGACGCACGATGGGTTCGGCCGCGCCGCGCGCCGCATCGACGAAAGCATTAAGCGACTCGCCAAGAGGATCGTCGAGTTCAAGCGGATTGAGATGCCGGCGCGTCGTGTTGCGTATGGTCCGGGCGATGAAATCGATCTCGATCACGCCGTCCTTGTAGACGGCGCGCATGCCGCGACGGCGATGATTGGCTATGCGGCTCGCCGAAAGCCGGACCTGCGTGCCGTTTTCGAACTCCAGCTGCGTGTCCACTTCGTCCATGTGGCGGCTCTTGAGCGTAAGTCCGGTCGCATCGATCGATGCAACGGCGCCCGGCACAAGCCGATGCACAAGATCGAGATCGTGGATCATCAGATCGAGAACCACGCTCACATCCGAGCCGCGCCCCGTCCATTCGCCGAGGCGCCAGCATTCGACCGAAAGCGGCGCATCGGCGTAGTCCAGGAGCCCGGTGCGGGCGAAAACGAATCGTTCCTGATGGCCGACGGTGAGCACGCGGCCTGCGGCTTGCGCCATCGCTACAAGCTGGTCGGCCTCGACCAGGCGCGTGGCGATCGGCTTCTCGACCAGCACATGGGCGCCGGAATTCAAAAATGCCCGCACGATCGAGGCATGGGTAATCGCGGGCGAACAGACACTGACGACATCCACCGCGCCCAGAAGATCCCGCCATTCCGCGAAAACCTGGACACCATGTCTCGTCATCGCGGCCCGGCGCGCCTTAACGCACGGATCGGCGACGCCGATCAGTTCCACTTCATTCATCAGGGCGTATTTGGCCGCATGGTGGCGACCGAACGCTCCGATACCCACGACCCCGGCCCGTAAAGAGCGGAGGGACTGGCTACAGGAAGCCTGCAACGGGATTCCCCGTGTAGATGCAGGAACTTATCAGCCATAGAAGGGGGCCGGGCGCGACTCATAAAATGTTTCGCCTTGTTACGCCGGAAAATCGTGTCGGATGAGGCCCTAGGCGCTCGGCCCCAAGGCGAGGAGGTTCGCGAGGGCGGCTACGATCAGGTAGCTGAGCGCCAGAGGGCCAAATCCGATCACCGCATCGCCCCAGAGTCCCCGCAGCGGCTCGCACGAAAGAAGTCCATAGCCGGTGCCCATATAGAGTAGCTGGAAGCCGATTACGGCTGCCAGACCGAGCACCAATGCCAAGGGTTGGGCACCAAGCGCTTCCGGCCGCTGCTTGCGTTCGAGCCGGATGATGCCTGCTGCCAGCCTGATACGCGACAGAGCGGAGCCCAGGTAAATCAGCGCCAGCAGCCAGGAGAGGGCAGAGACAAGAAGCCGGCCGCCGTCGAGATTGCATTGAACCAGCGATGTCTCCAGCGTGGTCTCGCCGACGACCCCAAAGCGAATCGCTCCCTCGATGGCATCGGTCGGCCCTCCGCCGCGGGCGACAGGCGCATAGAAAACCTGCACCGCGAAAACGATCAGCGTGAAAGCGATAAAAACCAGCTCGTTGAATCCCGGTATCAGCATCGACGGGCTAAGCCGCTCCGGCAGCAGCGGCCGGACATGGCCGGCGGAGAGCCCGTAGCCGGCAATGAAAAGGACACCCATGGCGCCGAAGAGCAGGACGCATACGAATATGGGTCCGGCGGCCGGCTCCAGCGGAATGCCGCCCATGACGGTCCGTCCGAGCGCAAGCCCGCCCACATACATGCAGAAAAAAATCCAGCCCTTCGCCAGCAGGCGCGCCGCGCCCATGACCTCTCGCCCCTTCCGTATCAAGCCCTTGAACCGCAAACCTCAGGCCGAGGCCGCGAAGCGCGCGTCCTTCATGCGCTCTGCGCGCAAACTCTCCGCCATCAGGAACGCAAGCTCAAGCGCCTGACTGGCATTGAGCCTCGGATCGCAATGCGTGTGATAGCGCCGGGAAAGGTCGTCCTCCGAGATGGCCTGCGCACCGCCCAGACATTCCGTGACGTTCTGACCGGTCATTTCGAAATGCACGCCGCCGGCATGCGTGCCCTCTGCGCGGTGCACGTCGAAAAAGGTCCTCACCTCTTTGAGGATGCGATCGACGGAACGCGTCTTGAAACCGGTGTGCGCGGTGATGGTGTTGCCGTGCATGGGATCGCAGGACCACACGACTGCAGCGCCCTCGCGCCGCACGGCGTGGATCAGCCGCGGCAGTTTCTCGCCGGCCTTCTCGGCTCCGAAGCGGCAGATCAGCGTGATGCGGCCCGGCTGATTGTCCGGGTTCAGGATCGCGAGCAATCGCGCCAGATCACTTTCCTCGAGGCCCGGCCCGCATTTCAGGCCGATCGGATTTTTGATGCCGCGGCAGAACTCGACATGGGCGCCGGCAGGATCGCGCGTGCGATCTCCGATCCAGACGAGATGCGCCGACGTGTCGTACCAGTCGCCGCTCGTCGAATCGATGCGCGTCAAAGCCTGCTCATAGCCCAGCAGCAGCGCCTCGTGGCTCGTGTAGAATTCCGTCGTGCGCAGTTGCGGCGTCGAATCGGGCGTGATGCCGCAGGCCTCCATGAATTCGAGGGTCTCGCCGATGCGCTGCGCCAGCGCGCGATACCGCTCGCCCGCGGGAGATCCGGCGATGAAGCCCAGCGTCCAGCGATGGACATTGTGCAGGTCCGCGTACCCGCCTTGCGCAAAGGCGCGCAGGAGATTGAGCGTTGATGCCGACTGGGCATAAGCCTGCATCAGACGCGCGGGGTCGGGCGTTCGGCTGGCTTCGTCGAACTCCATCGCGTTGATGTTGTCGCCGCGATAGCACGGCAGCGTGATGTCGCCCCGCGTCTCGACATCGGCGGTCCGCGGCTTTGCGAATTGTCCTGCGATGCGACCCAATTTCACCACCGGCATGGCGGCGGCGAAAGTGAGAATGACCGCCATCTGCAGCAGGACACGGAAGGTGTCGCGGATATTGTCGGGATGGAATTCGGCAAAGCTTTCCGCGCAATCGCCGCCCTGGAGCAGGAAAGCCTGACCTTGCGCCACCTGGGCAAGACGGGCCTTCAGGCTGCGGGCTTCGCCCGCGAATACGAGCGGGGGATGAGTCTTCAGCCGCGCCTCGACCGACGCCAGGGCGTCGGGGTCCGGATAATCGGGTACCTGGCGAATCGGTTTCGCGCGCCAGCTCGAGGGGGTCCACGGCAGAGCCAAAGGGAAATCCTTTCGGAGCGCGATATACAGGCAAACCATGGCGCACGGCGAGGCGTTTTTGCGGTAAACGACAATGCCGGGCCGGCCCCGCTGGCAGACATTACAGCGCTGCCTTAAAAGGCTGCCGGAACTTCTTCATCAGCGAGACCATGAAGAGATGGATCGGGCCGATGCTGGCGCTCTCCCTTGCGGGTTGCGACACTATCGGCGGCATACGGTACGATTTCGACTCCGGCAATTTCGGCGACAAGACCAGGGCCGTCATGAATGCGTGCGCATCCCGGATGCATGATCCTGCATTCGGCACGATCCGGGGCAAAATCGAGCTGATCAAGGCGCCGCCGGACGGTCCGGTGCCTTTTGCGATTCTGTCCAACAACGCGACGCCAGCAGCAGATGAACAGCAGGCGATTCAGCGCTGGGCGCAGACCGTCGAAAATTGTCAGGCTGATGCGCGCCGGCTGATGGACACCATACCTCTCCCGCCTGAGGCCACGCAGTCACAGGTCGAGAAGCTCACCGGCTATATCACCGATGCCTGGGTCGAAGGCAGCAAACTGCGCGTCGCGCTCCATAGCGGCAAAATCAGTTATGCAGACTATGCGAGCCAGAGACAGACAGCGGCAGAAGATACGTTGAAAGCGGCGGAGCGTTACGCCCAGGACGTGGATGAGGAAAGCGAAACGCACGATCTCGAAGATGTCGAGATGGCGCTCCAGCCCTTCGCGTCACTGTTGTAGAGATTATTTGCTGATTATTGTTATACCGTCTCCCCGGTCTGCCGTCGCTCTTCGGGATTCCTGGAATAGGTCTTGTTGCGCATGGTCACGAGTTCTTCTGCGAGGCTGGGGTGCAGGGCGATGGTGGAATCGAACTGTGCCTTGGTGGCACCCATCTTCATTGCCACAGCAACGACCTGGAGAATCTCGGCGACCCCCGGCCCGAAAAGATGACAGCCAAGCACACGGTCCGTTCTTGAATCGACGATGAGCTTGAGCTGCGCGCGCTCGTCGCGGCCGGACAAGGTGTTTTTCAGCGGCCGGAAATTCGCTTTGTAGACATCGATCGCGAATCCTTCCGCGAGCGCTTTCGCCTCGGTGAGGCCGACTGTGCCGATTTCGGGTTGGCTGAAGACAGCCGTTGGAACATCGGTGTGATCCGCCGGCGTAGGGTCGTCCTCAAACACTGTCTTCACAAACGCCATCGCTTCATGAATCGCAACCGGAGTTAGCGCGACCCGATCGGTAACATCACCGACCGCCCAGATATGGGGAACGCTCGAGCGCGAGAAGGTGTCGACCTTGATCTGATTGCGGTGGCCGAGTTCGACACCAGTCTTCCCGAGACCCAGTCCCCTCGTATTCGGTGTGCGCCCGATGGCGAGCATCACCTGATCGGCCTGGAGCATTTCGTTCTTGTCGGTGAAGGCAAATACTTCGTCGCCATTCCTCTCGACGCGTTTGAACGTCCGGTTGGTCAGAATGCGGATCCCGCGCCTTTCGCTCGACTGCGTGAGGGCGTCACGTATGTCCTCATCAAAGCCGCGCAGAACTTTGGGGCCGCGGTATACGAGTGTCACTTCCGCGCCGAGACCGTGAAATATGTGCGCGAACTCGATGGCGATGTAACCGCCGCCGGCAATCACCACGCGCCGGGGAAACTTCCCGAGCTGGAATGCTTCGTCGGATGTGATGCAATGCTCGGCCCCCGGCGCACCGCCCATATCACGTGAGGGATAGCCACCCGTCGCGATGAGGAAACGTTCAGCGGTAATCCGCCTGCCGCTCTTTTTGAGCTGGATAGTATGCGGGTCTTCGAATTCCGCGCGCTCCATGAATATTTCGACGCCGGCAGCTCCGACATTGTCGCGATAAAGCCCTTCGAGACGTGCGATCTCCCTGTTCTTGTTGGCGAGCAGGACGTTCCAGTCGAAGCGCCGTTCGGGAACGGTCCAGCCATAACCTGCGCAATCCTCGAAATCCTCGCCGAAATGGCTCGCATAGACGAACAGCTTCTTCGGAATACAACCGCGGATGACACAGGTGCCGCCAAATCCATATTCTTCGGCGATTCCGACACGGGCGCCTGTCTGCGCAACGAGCCGGCTCGCGCGCACGCCGCCCGAACCGCCTCCGATCACGAAGAGATCGAAATCATATTTGGACATGCGTATAGCCCTGTTTGTCAGTCATTCGCGGGAATGACAATCAGTTGTGTCTCCATGATCGTTACTTGTTAATCACTTCCACGCCATCGGTCCGGGCAATCACGAGCGTCGACGCGAGATTGAGGAACAGGCCGTGGTCGACCACGCCGGGAATGACGCCGAGCGCCAGGGCCAGCAGCCGCGGGTCGCGGATGGCGCCAAGACTGCAATCGTAAATGACATTGCCGCTGTCGGTAACGAATCCTTCGCGCTGATTTACAGGCACGTTTTCATAGCCCAGCGACGCCACCGCGTTGCGGATGCGCCGCGCCGTAGTCATGTGACCGAAGCACGTGACTTCCACAGGCAACGGAAAGCGGCCGAGCCGGTCCACCAGCTTCGAGCCATCCATGATGACGATCATCTGTCGCGACGATGACGCGACGATCTTTTCGCGCAAAAGCGCGCCACCGCCGCCCTTTATGAGATTGAAATCACGATCGGCTTCGTCGGCGCCATCGATGTCGAGATCAAGGGGCGCAAGCCGGTCGAGTTCGGCGACGGGAATACCGAGAGCGCGGGCCTTTGCTTCCGTACGTTCTGACGTCGTTGCGCCGACAATCTGCACCCCCGCCTTCACCTTTTTTGCAAGCAGTTCGAGGAAAGCCTCCGCCGTGGTGCCGGTGCCGAGCCCGAGCTTCATGCCATTGTGGACGAACTCCAGGGCCCGTTTCGCCGCAGCGTGCTTGAGCGAGTCGTTCATGCAGTCCTCACCAACCTGCATATGGGTCGTCGCGAAAGTATCTGCACGCGGAGACGCCGAGACGCGGCGCAATCATTTTCGCCGCAAGGAACACCAGGAAAATCCTCGCGCGAAACGTGCGCAGCCATCCTTTCCTTGTTCTTCCCTGTAATAGTTATTTTCTGCGCCTCCGCGTCTCCGCGTGCAAAATGATCGTATCCCGATGATTTTCGCGCGACGGAAATCATTCCACTGTGACCGATTTGGCGAGATTGCGGGGCTGATCGACATCGGTGCCTTTCGCGACGGCCGTATGATAGGCGAGAAGCTGCACCGGAACCGCCGTGACAAGCGGAGCAAGCAGCGGCTCGAGACGCGGCAATTCGATCTTCGACCATATCTCGCCGCCGGCTTTGCGGAGCCCGTCCTCATCGGAGATCATCACCACCTTGCCGCCGCGCGCCATGACTTCCTGCATGTTGGAGGCGGTTTTTTCAAACAGGGAATCGGTCGGCGCGATCACGATCACCGGCACGCTCTGGTCGATCAGCGCGATCGGTCCGTGTTTCATTTCGCCCGCCGCATAACCTTCGGCATGGATGTAGGAAATCTCCTTGAGCTTGAGCGCGCCTTCGAGCGCCAGCGGATAGTTCAACCCCCGCCCCAGATAGAGCACGTCGCGCGCTTCGGCGAGCTCGACGCCCAAAGCTTCGATCACGGGCTCCTGTTTCAGGAATTCCACGATGTGTCGCGGTGTTTCAAGTAACGCCACGCAAAGCTTCTGCTCCGTTTCGGCACTGAGTACGCCGCGCGCGCGCGCGGTCGCGATGGCAAGCGCCACCAGCACGCCGAGCTGGCATGTGAACGCCTTCGTCGATGCGACGCCGATTTCGGGACCGGCAAACGTGGGCAGCACAATATCGGCTTCGCGCGCGATCGAACTTTCCGGCACGTTGACGATGGCAAGCGTTGTTTGCCCGCAGGATTTCGCATGACGCAGCGCCGCCAGCGTATCGGCCGTCTCGCCCGATTGCGAAATAAACAAAGCGGCGCCGTGCTTCGGATAGACAGGATCGCGGTAGCGCAACTCCGAGGCGACATCGACTTCCACACCGACGCGCGCCAGCTGCTCGAACCAGTATTTGCCGAGCAGCGCGGCATAGAAAGCCGTGCCGCAGGCGGAAATGGTGAGCCATCCTGCGCTCGCAAGTGCTTCGCAAATGCGCGGATCGGCAAGCGCAACCGATGGGCCCGTGGCGTCGAGATAGTGTGCAAGCGTATGCGCAATAACTTCCGGCTGTTCGTGGATTTCCTTGGCCATGAAATGCCGGAAGCCGCCCTTGTCGATCAGACCTTCCGCGCCGCTGACTACACGCACTTCGCGATGGGCTGGCCGGCCTTCGGCGTCGAAGATCGAAACATCCGGGCCGCGCAGCACCGCGACATCGCCATCTTCGAGATAGGCGATACGATTGGTGAAGGGCGCAAGCGCGAAAGCATCCGAACCCAGCCAGGATTCCCGCGGACCATAACCGACCGCGAGCGGACTGCCGCGCCGCGCGCCGACGACAAGCGATTCTTCGCCATCGAAGATCATGGCGAGCGCATAGGCGCCGGTCAGACGACGTACGGCTGCGATGGCGGCATCCGCGGCGTAGAGCCCCTGATCCATGTAATCAGTTACCAGATGCGCCGCGACTTCGGTGTCGGTCTCGGAATCGAAGCGGCGTCCCTTGGCGATCAGCTCGTCGCGCAACTCGCGGAAATTCTCGATGATGCCGTTATGCACCAGCGCCACGCGCTCCGTGGCGTGCGGATGGGCATTGGATTCGGTCGGCGCGCCATGCGTGGCCCAGCGCGTGTGACCGATGCCTGTGCGGCCCGCAAGAGGCGCTTCGCCGAGTACCGCCGCAAGATTGGAAAGCTTGCCCGCGGCGCGCCGCCGCTCGATATGCCCTCCGGCGAGTGTCGCGATGCCGGCAGAGTCGTAACCGCGATATTCGAGCCGCCTCAAACCTTCGAGCAGCATGGGCGCCGCGTCTTCGCCGTGCACGCCCGATATTCCAACGATGCCGCACATCTATTTGCTCCGTTTCGCCGCTTTTGCGGCAAGCTTTTTCGTACGGAATTTCTCCGCCCAACCCGGTTTCTCGACCTGCTCGGCGCGCACCACGGCAAGCGCATCCGGCGCCACGTCTTTTGCAATGACGCTGCCTGCGCCGACAAAGGCGCCCGCGCCCACCGTCACCGGGGCCACGAGTGCGGTGTCGGAGCCGATGAACGCACCGGCGCCGATGATCGTCTCGTGCTTGTCGAAGCCGTCATAATTACATGTGATGGCGCCCGCACCGATATTGGCGCCCGCGCCGACCGTCGCATCGCCGAGATAGGCGAGATGGTTGGCCTTCGTGCCGCGGCCGATGCGGGAATTCTTCACTTCCACGAAATTGCCGATATGGGCATCATCTTCGATGACGGCGCCCGGTCTCAGCCGGGCATAAGGACCGATGACCGCGTTGCTTCGGACTTCTGCGCCTTCGAGATGGGAGAAGGCGCGGATCTGTGCCCCGCCCCGCACCGTGACTCCCGGACCAAACACGACAAATGGCTCGACCCGTACATCCGCCTCCAGCTCCGTGTCCCAGCAAAGAAACACGCTTTCCGGATTGCGCATGCCCACGCCGCGCGCCAGCGCCGAGCTGCGCAGCCGCTCCTGCATGAGATTTTCCGCGCGCGCCAGCTCGCCGCGGCTGTTCACGCCCATGGCGAGAACTTCCGGACATTCCACCACGCCACACCGCACGCCGTCTTTCTTTGCGAAATTCGGCACGTCGGTCAGATAATACTCCTTCTGGACGTTTTCATTCTTCAGCTGCGCCGACCAGTGAAAGAATTGCCGGGCCGGCGCCGCCATGATGCCCGCATTGCAAAAGCGGATCCGGCGTTCGGTCTCGTTGGCATCCTTGTATTCGACGATACGGTCGAGAATGCCGTCGTGATCGAAAACGACGCGCCCATAGGCGGTGCTGTCCGACTGGAATGCCACGATGGACAGGCCCAGTTGTTCCTGCGCCAGAAACGAGGTTTCGAACAGTTCGGCGGTGACCAGCGGCATGTCGCCATAGGTTACCACCAGCGCGCCGGGAAAATCGTCAAGTAACGAGCCGGCGCTGGCGGCCGCGTGACCGGTGCCGAGCTGTTGCTCCTGGACGACGGTCTCGCCGCCTTCGCGTGTTACATAGGCGCGGACTTCGCCGGCATCTGCGGCCGTCACCACTACCATGCGTCCGATGCCGGCGGCGCGCATGGCGGCCATCACATGGCCGAGCATCGGCCGGCCGGCCACTTCATGCATGACCTTGGGCCGCGCGGATTTCATCCGCGTGCCCTGCCCCGCCGCCAATATGATTCCGGCCCGTTCCGCCATGCCGATCCTTGTCACTCCCCGAGCCTCTCTAATTGGGGAGACCGGGAAGATCGTGCGTTACAATGCGGGGGGTTAGCGGCAAAATAACGATTTGCAACCGCATATTGCCTCGCTCTATCGGAATGCCGCTCTTTCCGGACATCCTGTGAACCACTCCCCCGCCCTGATTTTCGATCTCGACGGTACCCTCGTCGACACCGCGCCCGACCTGCTTGGTGCCTTGAACGCCGTTCTCGCCCGCATCGGCAGAAGGCCCGTGACCCGCACCGATCTGCGCCATCTGGTGGGCCATGGCGCCCATACCATGGTGCGCGAGGCCCTGGCTGTGACGGGCGGATTGCTGGACGAAGCCGCCTCCGCGCAGCTGGTGAACGATTGCGTCGCCTATTATGCCGACCATATCGCCGATGAGAGTCGGCCGTTCCCGGGGGTCGAGGCGACGCTGGAGCGGTTCCGGGCGCAAGGTGCGCGCCTTGCCATCCTGACCAACAAGCCGGAGGAGCTGACCGCGCCGCTGCTCAAAGCGCTCGACCTGCGCCGCTATTTCGACGTGGTGCACGGCGCCGGACGGTTCTCTTATTCCAAACCGGATGCGCGGGTTTTCCAGCATGTGGTGGACGAGCTTGGCGGGCCGGGCGCCGGCGCCATCATGATCGGCGACAGCACGACAGATTATCTGACCGCCCGCGCCGCCAAAGTGCCGGTCATCCTCGTCACCTATGGCTACACGCCCGACCCGGCCGAGAGCCTCGGCGCGGATGCGATCACCGGCGATTTCGCGCAACTTCCCGGGCTGGTGGACGACATCCTTGCCCGGCGTAGCGCGGCATGAGCCGGCGGCACCGCGGCGGACGGCTCGACGACCGCAAGATCCTCGAAACCATCATCCGCCTGCACAAACGCATCGCCGAGCGCTTCCCCGGCTCCGGCCTCGCCTCGGTGTGCGGGACGCTGGCCGATGTCGCCAGGGTGACCGCCTCCCGCGCAGCGGCGCTCGCCCAGCCCTATTGGAGCTTCCGGCTCCTGGCCGGCGCCGTCGTCGCGCTGGGCCTCGCCGCACAGATTTATTTCGCCCTGCTGATCGACTGGTCCGGCATCATCGCCCGCGCCAAGCCGGTGGAAGTGGCCGAGGGGCTCGACGCCATCGTCAATCTGCTGGTGCTGGCCTTTGGCGGCATCTGGTTCGTGATGACGCTCGAGCAGCGCTGGAAACGCCGCCGCGTGCTCGCCCATCTCTACGAGTTCCGCTCGCTGGCCCACATCGTGGACATGCACCAGCTGACCAAGGACCCGACCATCGTGCTCAGCGGCGCGCCGGCGACGGCCTCCTCGCCCGAACGGCGGATGAGCGAATTCGAGCTCTCCCGCTACCTCGATTATTGCTCCGAGATGCTGGCGCTGATCGCCAAGCTCGCAGCACTCTATGCCGAGCGCACCGACGACCGCGAAGTGGCCACCGGCGTCAACGAGATCGAGGAGCTCACCAGCAATCTCGGCCGCAAGATCTGGCAGAAAATCATGATCGTCCGCCGCCTCGACGAACGCCACGCCGGCCACACCGGGCACCCGACGCTGCGCACGCATTGAACGCTGCTCAATGAAACTACCCCTGTCATTCCCGGCCGACCCCGGACTTGGTCCGGGGGAGGGGAAGGGAATCCAGATCTCACCCACAAACACCGGTGCTAACTTCGGCACCTGGTTTCCCTTCCCTCGCGGCTGTGCCGCTCGCCGGGAATGACAGGTACTTTATTTCAGCAGGATCGAATTCTTCTCCTGCTAGTGTCTATTTTCGAATCTTCCCTGCCCTTTTCCCTGCACCTGGGAAAATCATTCTCCCTTGTTTCACTCCGTCATTGGCCGGAATATTCCCTGAGAATTATCGCTACCAAATTCCTCCGGCTGTCTAACTAACTGCGGGTCTTCACGCGATCCCGTTCGACGAAACAAACCAACCCCTGTCATTCCCGGCCGAGCGCAGCGAGGGGAAGGGAATCCAGCTCTCGCCGCAAATACCGGTGCTGAACTTGGCACCTGGTTTCCCTTCCCTCGCGGCTGCGCCGTTCGCCGGGAATGACAGGCGCTGGGTGTCGGTATGGTCGTGTTCATCTGCCGCCTGAGTCTTTTTTCGAATCTTCCCTGCGTTTTTCCCTGCACCAGGGAAACGGCCGCGTTTGGTCTGCCTTCCTGCCCGTCAACATCCCGCTCTACCGCGTCCAATGGCGGAACGATCGCCGCCAGCGGTTTTACCGGCATATGCCATTTCGGATTATTTGTCAACCAATAAGGTCATGTCGCGATTCCGCATGCAAGCCGGTTGACCGCTTTGAGCCTCCGCGCTAGACGCGCTGTCCCCGACCGGATCGGGCGCGTAGCTCAGCGGGAGAGCACTCCCTTCACACGGGAGGGGTCACAGGTTCAATCCCTGTCGCGCCCACCATTGAACCCATTTGACCGAGCCATTGCGGTGGAACTTAACCTGTTCCGAACCTTTGGCGTTCGTGATATTTGCGATCTTGAGGGTGTTTATCTTCGAGGGGCAATTCATTGTTTACTTCCTGCAAATCGCGCATAAGCACGCAGACTTCGTTGCGCAACGGCGCATCCATTCTGGCGCTCTGCCTGCTTGCGAGCGCGCCGGCCGTTGCAAAGGCAGCCATCACCACCTTCGATGTTTCGGGCGCAATCAGCACCGCCGGGGAAAGCATCAACGATGGGAACACCGTCGCGGGCACGTATGTGGACGGCAGCTACGTCTCCCGGGGCTTTGTGCGCACGCCGGACGGAACGATTACCACCTTCGCGCCCAAGGGTGCGACCGCGACCTATCAGCTTAGCATCAATAGCGACGGGGTAATTGCAGGGCTGTGGGAAAACGGCCAATCGATTCCGGTTCGCCACGGCTTCGTGCGCAGCACCGACGGAAAAATTACCACCTTCGACCCTAAGGGTTCAACAAACACTCAGACATTTGGCATCAATAGCGGCGGCACAGTTACGGGCTATTACGAGGACGGCAGCAGCAACTATTATGGGTTTGTCCGCGACCCCGATGGGACGATCACAACAATCGATCTGCCGGGCGCGATTTACACGGAATCGTTCGGCATCAACGATAATGGCGACATTGCGGGCTGGTATCTCGCGACAAATGGAAAACAGTCCGGTTTCATACGCACGGCCGACGGCACTGTCACGGCGTTCAAGCCGCCAGGGGCGAAAACAACCCAACCCGCTGCCATTGCGGCGTATGATTCGATAACCGGTACCTTCATTGATTCCAATGAGTTCGCGCACGGTTTTGTGCGGGACCGGGATGGCACCATCAAGAAATTCGACCCGAAGACATCGCTGGCAACCAGCCCGGTGAGTATCAACGCGGAAGGTCAAATCGCGGGAACGTATCAGGCAAGTAATGGGAATTACGGGTTCATCCGCGGAAGCTCCGGCACCATCAGGACATTTACCATTTTGAAATCGAACGCCACGGAGGTGCTGGGCGGTAGCGCCCAGTCGATCACCGGATATTACGTGGACGGTTCCGGAATGATTCACGGCTTCATCCGCACGCCGTAACGCGAAGAATTGGGGTCAGATACCAATTCTGATACCGGTGAGGCGGTAGAATTGCGCGGGAATGAGCGACCCGCAATTGTTCCAGGGCGCGAACGCTCCACAGGACTTTCATTTGCCGCGAAGGCGCTCAAATGTCTCTGCGACATCGCTAGCGGAAGCAACTTCGCCCCGGTCGAATTCGTTTTCCGCTTCGTGAAGATCGGCCCGTTCGTCGTCACTCAACCGATAGATGCCCTGTTCCCGCTCGATCTCCAGAACGGCCTGCGGCAGCTTCAACTGCGCTTCTTCAGGCCACGCCGCTGCCCGTTCGAGCACAAGAGCGATGTCTTCTTTGGTCATTTCTGGTTCATAGCATGCTTCGGACATGAGGAAAACCGCATGCGGCAAGCCACGACCGGGCCGAGAATTCCGCTTAGGCCCCATTACTTGCATTTTGCATGCACTGCTGGCATTATGCTGGCATGAGCGTGCAGATTACAATCCGAGATGTTTCCGAATCCGTGCGCGACGAACTGGCGGCACGCGCCGCATCGCAGGGCAAGTCCATGCAGGAATTCCTGCGCGGCGAACTGGAGCGGCTGGCCGCGCGGCCTTCGATCGACGCCTGGCTCAGGCAGGTGCGCGCGCGAAAGCAGCTGACGCAAACGCGCGTGCCCTCCGCGCGAATACTCGCGAGCCGCGGCGCGGACCGGCGTTGAGCGCGGTTGTCGACTCTTCCGTTCTCATAGCGGCGCTGATCGATTCGGGGGCGGACGGCAATTGGGCCGAGGAAATACTCTCGGCATCCGCGCTTCACGCGCCCGAGCTTGCGCGCGTGGAAACGACCAACATCCTGCGCCGGCTCGAACTCGCCGGCCGCATCTCAACCAGCCAGGCCTCCGCTGCGTTCGAAGATTTCATGCAGCTCGCAATCGTGCTCTATCCGTTCGAGCCGTTTGCCGATCGTGTCTGGGCGCTCAGGCATAGCGTGACGGGATATGATGCCTGGTATGTAGCAACCGCCGAGGCGCTCAACCTCCCTTTGGCCACGCTGGACGGGCGCCTCGCCAAGGCGAAAGGAATCAAGTGCCGGTTTCTCTTGCCGCGGTGATCAGGAAATTTGCTGTTGGCACGACGGATGGTGAGTGAACGGATTAACGTCGCCATAAAGTTTACAAATTGCCGGACCGGGCGCGGGAAAACTGACGTCCAGCTCCTGACCTATGAGCAAATGAACGCCGATCCGCAAGCGGATATCAGCCTTGAAGTGGAGTTTTGCGGCATCCCGCTCGATGGTGCGCTCCTGGAAATCACGCGCGAACGCACGTCGCTTGCCTTCACGCTCGCGCACAAAGATTTGTTCGACGAAAATATGACCCGCGAAAACGCGGAGCGGCAATTGGGCCTGCCGTCAGGCAGCGACGCCGCAAAGCCGCGCGTCGGCCGCGTCGGCAGCTACACCCGCGAAATGCCGCCCGAGGCCATCGCAATGCTTGACCGCGTGTGGAGCGAGACGGTTAGCGGCGGAGACCGGGCTCAGTAAATATACGGAGTTGGAGGAGGCGGTGAAAGTTTTTGTGGTATAAGAAGGCCGGCTAATTAATCGCAGCGGTTGAAATCGACGGTCGGGGATTTCTATCACATGTCCCGCGATTCCTGATGTGGCGAAACAGCTTAAATATTGGTCCGACCACCCATTTAGGACTACATGTAAAAGCTGTAGCTGACCTGCGGTTTCTCCGTCGGATTGACGTATTTCATGATGTCTCCGATCTTGCTGGCACATTCCAGCGTGATCGGTAGCCGGCCGTCCATCTGTGTGTTGTTCCAGTTCATCTTCGTCAAACCGAGGATCTCATCGCACAAACTCTCGAGCGACGAATCCTGCTCGTAGACGGTGATCTTCAACGGGTTGGGCACGTACATTCCGGGATACGTCTTGTAAAAGTCTACCGTGCCGCGCGTGTAAAGTACGCCCTCGGTTTCGGAAATCGTCAAAAGCGTCCCGCGCTTCGGCGGATAGTTCTTGTCGGCGAACAGCCTGATGGCCGTGTCAGTTATTGCAATGAAGTCTTTCGACCGTATGCCTTTTTCGTCGAGCGCCCGCAGAAACCCACGTCGCTCAGTCTCCCGGAACTGGCTCGACTTGTGTATCACGATCCGTGCCGGCATGTGCTCAAGCGCACGATCGTACTCGTCCAGCGCATCGCGGAGCAGTTCGTAGGCTTGATCTTCGCCCAAATACGGGCGGCGATTCTTCTTGTCGATCGACACCGGCGTGCCTCGAAGGATAATCCCGTGCCCGAACTCGTCGAAAACCTGTGCCAGACTCGACGACACCGTTTCTCCGTCGCGGCTTTTGTAGAAGCCGACGCCGATGTAACATGATCGAAGCTTTGCCGTATCCTCCACGAGACGCCACGGAATCGTCCTGTTGCCCTTGTAATAGAGCGCCGTGCAGAAATTCCAGGCCCTCGTGGCTGGGTCTTGCTGGTCGGCCGCCTGTTTGGTAGTGAGAATTGTCCTCTCGCGTACCAATTGCAGCGGGGTGCCGAGATGCATGCACTTGGCCTTCAGAATTCGCCGGAAATTGTGCTCAAGCTCACTCTCTTCTGAATCGTCGCCGCTCTGGGTACTGGTAACAGAGTCGACCATCTCGTTCGGCATGACGCAAACGATCACGTCCACAGATCTATTCTCGGCGAGGAATCGGATCTGTTCGTAATAAAGTTCGACTGCCCGCTCCACTCGGTCCGGCCGTGACGAAAGCTTCATGATAGCCGAAATGTCTGACTTCTTGAGCGTACGTGTATATTGGGGAGAGTTGATAAACCGGGTCAGGAACCCGTAGCTTTGGTTGATACCGCCGAAGCCCCGAAAAAGGTTCAGTAGGTTAGATTCCTTCTTGCGCTCGATCCCATTGCGACATCTTTCGAGCCACTCGTCGAGAAGGTCTATGCCCTCTCCACGGCCGACTACCCCAATTCGCAGTTCAGTCCTACGGAGCTCGTCGCGCTTATCGTAGACACCCATGTGCTCGATCCCTGTGCGGGGACAGATGTGCGTTCCCGTGCCGAATTCCAGCAGTGGCTCCGCAAGCGTGGTGAGCTTCATATAGTCTTTCCTCCCGCCGCCAGGGTAATCTCGTCGTCGTCGCCATCATCATCAGGCTCCGCGTCGTCGACCTCCCGCACGTCGAACTCAACGAGGGATTGGAAGCGCAGATCATCGGTCTCGTTTTGATCCCCGTTGGTGTTAGTTAGAAAGTACGCGACAAAGCGTACCTGGTTCCGGACGCTCAGGTTGTGTTCGAGACGTTTCTGTTGTGACAAGAGATCTTCATGCCAGTTCGAACGGACATACCCATTGTAGGAATAATACCAGCTTGGCACGATTTGCGCATACCACGCGTCCCCAAATTTTGTGAATGTAAGGTCGAACGACAAGTGCTGGTGGTGAGCGACCTTCGAGGGGTCCTTGCGCTGATACTTGACTTCATACACGCGGCGGATCGCATTTCTTTTTCCTATCCAGGTCTCTTTGCGCTCCAACTGCGCTTCTGAAGTGGGCCCGAAAAAGAAGAAACGATCTTTCGTGTGCATGCGCACGTGGTATTTCTTTAACCGTTCTCGCGTCTCAGCAGAAAGAAGCTGCTTGAGAATGTTCACATTGTCCGGCTCAACCGAATCGGCCAGGTCCGAGACGCCCAACGGCTCGACCGATCCTTCGTCAACGACGCAGATCAGACCACATGTCTCAATGTCGTGAAACGAGAAGAGTTTGTTGTCATGGCAGACCCAGGCATCGGTCTCGACTCCGTTCAGAAGCAGTGCCATCCTGACGATCGACGCTCTGCTGGGCGCGTTGCCCTTATAGCCGAGCTCTGCCTTTCCGCGCGCGATCACAGCGGCTTCGTCAATCATCAGTTCGGCAACGTAGACAGTCTCAGGAAGCTGTATCTCCTGGAGGTTGGCCGTAATGGCCGTAGGCGTCGCTAAGCTCTCGGAACGAAAGCTTATGTAAGCGTCGACCTCCCCTAGGATATGCCGGAACTCCGACAGCACCCGTTCCTGTGCAGCGAGTCTTAGGCCCGACACCAAGCCGAGCAGGTCGCCTAGATCAATAATGTGCTTCTTGCAATTGAAGGCGAACTGCTCCGTCAGAAGCTCGTTCACCGATGCCTGGCTGTAGGACGATTGCTTTCTCGCGAGCATGAGAATGAAGAGCTCGTCGAACATGTTGTAGTACGCCCGGTCCATAAACTGTCGGACGGTGAACTTCACCTTGTCGAGAGTTGTGCTCGACGTCACTTGGAATGCGACGCGATCGTGGTCGTCGCCGAGATCGATGCCGGGGAAATTCTTCTGCTTCCGGTTCAAATTTACGAGGTGGGGGAGATTGTAGACCGATTTCAGGATGGGAATGAAAGCGTCCTCGAGCGCTAGGTTGATGTCGGTTCGCCCTTGGGAGGTCGCCAATTCAACCTGTACCACAATGCGACTGACCACGTCTCCTCGTGATGGGAACGCAGGGGGAACATTTCAAGGGCGGCGGAAGGCAAATATGGCACCCAGACCATTTTCATGAGTAATTGGGTGGCTGCGCCAATGTCCACCAAACAATGGACCACTTCACCCGAACGCTGCGATCACCGTCTTGATCGGGAGGAACAGGAGCCGGCTGTTTGCCGGGTATTCGATGAACTCGGCGCATTTCAGGTAGAAGCGCCTGGCGGCTTCATTCCTGGCGTGGACCAGCACGGCGCCGATTCCGATATTTTGCGCGGCGGCCGCGATGCGGCGAAGCGCGTCGGACTGCATGTCGGCGCCGAGCCTCATGCCGGCATGGTCACGGCTGACGGCCAGCCGCCCGATCACGGAGACGGGAATCGTGTCGGGCGCATTGCGGCGCACTTTGCCCGGCGCCGTTGCGCGATCGACCGAACTCGCGGAAATGGAGAAATGCGCTATCACCCGATTGCTTTCGCAAACCACATACGTGCGCGAGAAGCGGCTTTCGTTCTTCAGGGCGCGATGCCGCAACCAGTCATTCAGCGCCGGCTCGCCACAATCGAAACCGGAAAGATCGTGTTCGGGTTTGAGGGGGATGGGAGCGGACAGGCGGCCGCGCTGCGGCCCCGGGTGATCTTCTATCTCCGCCATGCCGGAACGCGGCGCAGCAGCGATTTCAGTTTCGGGCCGGGCGCGGGCGGATTGTCGAGCGCCCGGAGAAATGAATCATAGCGCGCGGAATCGAGTTCGAAGAGCCGCTGGTCGAGCAGCACATCGGTCGCCTGCCGCCGCGCGCTCTCGATCATGAAGTCGGTGCGCGTCTTGCCCAGGATCGCCGCCGCGTCATCGATCAGCTTGCGCGTATTGGCCTCGATCCGCAGATTGATGCTGCCTTTCGCATCGGCAACCGCCCGCCGCTCCGCGATCGCGGCGGCCAAGTATTATCCCATCCGGGACATCGAAGCTGCGAAACGTCTGATGATCGAACACTATTGCTTCTTCTGCGAGGACGAATACGAAGTCGATCCCAAAAGCGTCGTGATCCGGGAAGCGCCCGACTTCAAGGGTCCACTTCCGGTCTTGGCCCGGCGGCGGGCCCCTCCAAAGACAAAATGCTAGCGATCTCGGAATACTTCGGCCCATGCAGGCCAGAAAACCGCCAGAACGGGCCGTCCGCGTTCCGAACAGACGCCTGTCTATTTCTCCGACACCGATTTTGCATTTCCGATCGCCGCCACCGGGCGCGGTCGGTTTGTTTGCTTCGTAGAGCATGCCGTGCTGCCGGAAAACCGGTGCCTGGACCAGCGTTCACCTGAGTGCCTCCCGTGCAACCGAGAAAAGGTGCCGACAAAAGGGGCCCGTATCAGTTTGACTGATGCGCCGTAGCTATTTCATCCGTGGGAATTCGGGGAGGCGAATTTCATCGCCTGCCCCTTCGGCGACCTGGAATTACGCTGCCGCGGCCGCTTCCTGCAATATTGGAAGCGCCACCGTCACCACGGTTCCCACGTGTTCGGTGCTGTCGATGCGCACCGTGCCGCCATGCAGGCGGGTCAGGCCGTGAACGAGGGCAAGACCGAGCCCCGTTCCTTCGCCCGAGACGCGCGGATTGTTCGCGAGCCGCTCGAAGGGGCGCCCCAGGCGTTCGAGCGCGGCTTTGGCAATCCCCACGCCGGTGTCGCGCACGGCAATTTCCAGAACGCCCGCTCCCGTTCTGACGGAGACCAAGATTTCGCCGCCTTTCGGCGTGAACTTTACGGCGTTGGACAGGAGATTGATTATAATCTGTTTCAGCGCGCGCGGATCGGCCATGAGGCTTGCTCCGTCCGCGGGCACGTCCGTAAACAGCCGGATCTGACGTTCCCCGACGGCCGAGCGCATCAGCGCGGCGCAATCGCCGAGCAAGCCGGCCAGATCCACGTATTCCATATGAAGCTCGAATTTGCCGGTCTCGACGTTCGACATATCCAATATGTTTGAAATCACTTCGAGCAGATGCAGACCCGCCTTGTTGATGAGCCTGGCATATTCGCCATAGCGGTTCTCCAGTTGACCGAAAATTCCCTGCAGCATCATGTCGGAAAATCCGATGATGGCGTTGAGCGGCGTGCGCAGTTCGTGACTCATATGCGCCAGGAACTCGGATTTGACGCGGCTCGAAGCTTCGGCTGTTTGCTCGGCGATGCGGCTCTGGACCAACTCTTCCTCGACGCGCCGCTTTTCGAGCGCGTTGCGGCGGAACACGCTCAGCGCGCGCGAAAGCTCGCCGATCTCGTCGCCACGATCTGCGAATGGTATTTCGCAAGCCATGTCGCCGTCTGCCACCAACCGCATGGTGTCGGCGATCCTCGACATCGGGCGCGCGATCCTGCGACTGATGAACAGCATCGCCAACGCTGCACCGGCGAGCGACAGGACCATGATGCCAAGATGGATGGCCAGGTTGCGGCGGGCGGCATCCAGCTCCGCGCGCGCGTGGTTGTCGGAAAGATCGACCGCGATTTTCGCCACCTGGACGAGGCTCTTCATTACCGTCCCGGAAGCGCTGATCCAGTCGTGGCCCGAGATCTGTGGCTGCTTTCCCGACGCGAACGCGTCGATCACGGTTTTGCGAAGTCGGCGCAGCCGCACGAAATAGAGCTCGTTTGCGGTGGCGATCGCTGTGTGCAGCGTGGGCGGCAGGCGTCCCAGACTCGAATCTTCCAAAATCACTTCCCACAGCGCGTCGCACCGGCCCATGAGCTCGGTCATGACTTCGAGCCGTGCGTTGCCATAGCCCTGGCCGTTGGCGATGCCGGCACCGACCAGTAACCTGTCGTTCCCCGCGAATTCGCGAACCGCCCAGCCCAGCTGCTTGATCTTCATCATCTCGGCGATGAAGGGGTCGCTGCGGGCGATCTCGTTGGTGAGCTCCGCGGACACGCGGTCCTCCACCGCAAATGGGTTTGTTTCGGTCGGAACCCACCTGGCAATCCTTGCCGCCGACCGGAGCTCGGGCCGGCGCAAGGCGGCATCGATCTCCCGCTGCGGCCCGTCTATGGCGGCTCTTTCCTTGACGATGGCGGCACGCTCGGACGCGGTGCCCATATTGTTCTGCGCGAGCCCGGACAGGGCACGATTCAGGGCGGCGGTGGAACGCGCCCGCACTTGCTCGATGTCGGCCCAGGTTTCTGCGTCCGCCGCGCGCGGCGACTCCAGCGCCGTGCTTACGGTGCCGAGTTCGAACCTGCGATACTGCATGGACATGAACAGATCGCGCGTTATGCCCGAGGCGGTAACGACGCGCGACGCGCTGCGCATCTCACCATAGGCGCGGTTCGCCAGAATGGCGGATATCACGACCAGCACGAGCGCCATGGCGCCCGTAATGGCTTCCAGTGTCCGGCTGACGGACAGTGCTTTGCCCATGGCGCATCGGCTCTGCTCGCGATCCGCGGGAGAGCCGGATCGACAGCTTCGATGGTAACCATTCAATAGTAATGAGGGGATTAATGACGGAGGATGGGCCTGCGATGAACGTCACGCGGAGATACATGCTTGCGGGCGGCGCGGCACTGTCGCTGATGCCGCTGGCCGCGCGTGCCGGCGCCGATACCGATATCGATGTCGCGATTGTCGGCGGCGGCGTGGCCGGCACCTACGCGGCCTGGCGGCTCGCAAGCGAACAGCCCCACTTGCGTGTCGCCGTGTTCGAGATGAGCGACCGGATCGGCGGCCGCCTGCGTTCGATTGCGTTTCCGCAAGCGCCGCATCTGGTCGGCGAGGCCGGCGGCATGCGCTTCCTGCCGGCTCACAAACATGTGTTCAATCTTGTGCGGCAGCTTGGGCTGCCTGCGCGCGGCTACCCGATCCAGCAACCTCTCGACCATCTCGCCCTGCGCGGCCGCAGCTTTAGCTATGCGGAACACGGGCAGCCGACAAAACTCTATCCGTACAACATTCCGCTGTCGGACCAGGCGCCGGACAGCCGGCGCTACGTACAAGGCATCGAGCGCGTTATTCCGGGCTTCGGCCAAATGACGCCCGCGCAATGGCTGCGCCTTCGAGCAAACATTCGCTACAAAGGCCGGCTGCTCAAGGACTGGCCGTCCTGGGCGCTCATGGCGGATCTCTTCACGGCGGAAGAAAACCGCTTTTTCCAGGATGCCGGCGGTTATGACATCGCGCCTCTCGACACCGCGCTCGATGCGTTCGACGAAGAGCTGCTCGAAGCCGATCTGTCAAAACCATTTCTCACCATCGCGGGGGGCTATCAGAAACTGCCGCTGGCGCTCGCGGCCGAATCGCGCCGCCTTGGCGCGCGGGTTCTGATCGAAACCCGGCTCGCGAGTCTTTCTTTGCCGGATTTGCCTGGGCAGCCTTTCCGGTTGGGTCTCGTCGATCGCGCGGGCCGCAGGACCGCGCTTTCCGCGCGAAGCGTTGTGCTCGCGCTGCCGCGTCGCGCGCTGGAAGTGATCGAGGACTTTCCCGCGGGGCGCGATCCGCGCGTCGCCGGCCTTATCGGCTCTGTCGCCGGCGAGCCCGCGAGCAAGGCATTTCTGCTCTATCCGCGGCCCTGGTGGCGCGATCTCGGCAGCGATGGCGGACGCTCCATCACCGACATGCCGGCGCGCATGTTCTATGCGCTGGGCGCCGAGAAGGAGCGGCAGCCAGGCGAATCCGCGAACGGATTTGGGCTGCTGATGGCCTATTGCTGCGGACCGGACGTGCAATATTGGCAGCAGCTCGCACCGCAGGCGCCGCGCGAAGCGGCGGGGTTTCAATGGCTGCCCGGCACTTCCGGCTTGGCTCTCGAAATTCATCGCGAAGCCGGGCTCACTTATACAGCGCAACCACCGGCACCGCTCGGCGCCTGTTTTCAGGACTGGACCGTCGATCCTTATGGCTGCGGCTGGCATCTGTGGCGGCAGGGCGTTGACGGGATGGCATTGGCCGATTCCGTGATGAGCCCCATTCCCGGTCACGCGCTTTACATTTGCGGCGAAGCGTACAGCCCGTACTACCAGTCCTGGGCGGAAGGCGCGATCGAGCGCGCCGAAACGATGCTGCAGCGCCATTTCGGAATGAAGCCGCCCCGTTGGCTCGGTTGAGACAACGAACGGGACCGTCTTCTATCCGGGTGAGTTTGCCAGCCCCCCCGCAACCGGCGTCATTCTCGGAAGAAGTCTCGCGAAGCATCACCACTACCGCCTTCCAACAATCATCCGGCAAAACATGCTACAGATCTCGAAACAACCAATTTGTGGACTCAGGGGGAACAAATGAACATGCCGGTCACGCGCCGGGCGCGCAGCATGGCGGAGCTTGGGGAGCTGCAGGCGCGCGCGTCCAGTCCGGAGCGGCGGCAGGCGTCGATCGATTCCTTCCATCCCCGTTCCGGCGATGTTGTCATCTCGCCCTATAGCAAATGCGGCACGACGTGGCTGCAGCAGACATTCCATACGCTGCGCACGCGCGGCGATCTCGACTTCGACGATATCAGCCGCGTCGTGCCGTGGATCGAGACCGCTTCCCTGCTCGGCATCGATCTGGACGCGCCGCAGAAAGCGCAGCCGCGCGGGTTCAAGAGCCATCTGGCCTATGATGCCATTCCCAAAGGCGCGCGCTACATCGTTTCCCTGCGCGATCCTCACGACGCCGCCCTTTCCCATCTGCGCTTCATGGAAGGCTGGTGGCTGGAGCCGGGCGCGGTGACGGTCACGGAGTTTGTTGCAGCCCGGATGTCGCTTCGCGATGGCGAGCGGGATTACTGGCATCATCTCATCAGCTGGTGGGAGCAGCGCGAGAACCCGAATGTGCTGCTCCTGACCTATGAGCAGATGAGCGCCAATCCCGAGGCGCATATCCGCCGCATCGCTGCGTTTTGCGGCATTCCGCTCGACGATGCTCTGCTGGAATTGACCCTTGAGCGAAGCTCGCTTGCCTTCATGCGCGCGCACAAGCAACTCTTCGACGACAGGATGATGCGCGAGGCGGCGGAGCAGATGATCGGGCTGGAGGCCGGCGGGGATTCGGCGAAGGTGCGCGCCGGCCGTGTCGGCAGCCACGAACACGAAATGCCGCCCGAAGCCATCGCGATGCTCGATGCTGTCTGGGCCGAAACGGTCGCGCCCAGGACCGGCTTTGCGAATTACCGGCAGCTGGATGAAGCACTGCGCGTCTCTGTGCACCAATAACTGGAGCTTTGCTTTACCGCCCGGTAGCAAATTATCTGTAGTCTGCCTGCGATCAGGACGCGTAATCCCAAGTGCTGAGCCCCGCCCGGTTTCCCCCACCGAACGGCGGGGCTCTTTTTTTCACGGGTCGCAACGCCGGCGGCGACGTGCCACAATGAGGCATGGCTGATGGCAATCAAACGATTTGGCCCCGTGCTCCCAGTCCTGTTACCTGTCCGCTTGGACCCCTGCATTCATATCCGGAAAGTGATCCATGTCCCGAATACGCGTCGCACTGGAGTTTGTTCGCGATAATGGCGTGAACATCGCACGCGAAATTCTCGTCAATCTTGCATTGCCGTATCTGATCTACACGCTGGCGGTGCCGCGGCTCGGCGAAGTCAACGCGTTGATCGCGTCTTCTTTGCCGCCGATTCTGTGGAGCATTTTCGAATTTGCCCGCCACCGGAAAATCGATGCGTTGTCGATCTTCGTCGTACTCGGCATCGGCCTTTCGCTGCTCGCTTTTTTCGGCGGCGGCTCGGCGAAGTTTCTTCAGTTGCGCGAGAAGCTGGTAACGGCCTGTTTTGCCGCGATCTTCCTCGGCTCCGCTGCCATCGGCAGGCCGCTGATCTACGAACTGGCACGCGCGGGCATGGCGCGCGGAAATCAGGAGGCCGAACTCAAGCGCTTCGAATCGCTGCGCAACAACAGGTATTTTCGCGCAACGATGATGATCATGACACTGGTGTGGGGCCTGGGGCTTCTCGCGGACGTGGTGGTTTCCGTGGTGCTCGTTTTCCGGCTGTCGATCAAGGAATACCTCATCGTCAATCCAATTATCGGTTACGCGACGATGGGCACGCTGTCGTTGTGGACGTTCTGGTATGCGAGGCGCCGGCGGCGGCAGGGCGAGGCGCGGCGGGCGGCAGAGGCGAGCGTTGCCGCGCGACAGGAAACACCAGGCGAATGAGACGCTCTCCGCACGAACTGGTTGACGAGGGGCGCTCGCGCAAACCCCGCCCATGAAACTGAAAAACCGGATCAGCGCATGATCCGCGAGCTGCCGCGGCGCGCCTCAGGTTGTGGGCAATCAATTTTGTTAACGAATTCGCAGTACGTGTAGGTTACCGGGTGCTTAAACTTGGGGGCTATGCCGTGACGATCAGGATTCCATCGAAAGTCTCTTCGCGCATTCTTCAGCAACTGAAGAAATACCAGTCGGTCATCGGCGATGCGCGAAAGCGCGATATCAACGAATCGGATACTGCCGTACTGGTTATCGACGTATTGGCCGACATCCTCGGCTACCGGAAAGTGGTTGAGATCACGGCCGAACACGCAGTTCGCGGTACGTTTGCCGACATCGCCGTCCGGGTAGGAACAGCCGTCCGGTTCCTTGTCGAAGTAAAAGCGGTGAATGTCGAACTCAAGGAATCGCATGTCACGCAGGTCGTGAACTATGCCGCAAATCTTCCCGCCGACTGGGTTGTTCTCACGAACGGCGTTAGATGGCAGGCTTACAAAATCAGTTTTGCAAAACCCATAGATCGGGTTCTGGTTCTCGACATTGATCTTTGCACGGCAAACCTCAAAAGCGCGGAGGTTATGGAGTTTTTCGGAGGCCTTAGCCGGGAAGTCTTCACGCCAGACTCCATGTCGGAGATGTTCCGCGCGAAGCAGGCAATGAGCCGCTATTCCATTGCCGCGCTTCTCATCTCGGAGCCGGTCATTGCAGTGGTCCGGCGCGAACTTAAGAAATTAGCAGACGGCCTCAATCCCGACATGAACGACATACGCTGCATAGTCCAGGAACAGGTCATCAAGCGCGAACTCATGGAAGCAGACGAAGCAAAACTGGCGCAGAAAGCGGTCCGGAAACTGGCGAGGCAGCAAAAGCCGCAAAAACCTTCTCCCGTTGAAGCAAACAGTGCCATAACCGCTTCAGTCGGCCAGGCGTAGAAGGCGCGTCTATCGATTGCCGTGAATCCAGGGCTTCGTGGAACGGATTTACTGGCCGTAAACTCTCTTTTGACAAAATCATCAGGCGCCCTTTAGTTGACCCGCTCAGTGCAGAAGCCCGGGCGACGCCAATTCGGGCCGCCAGAGGCTTGTTATAAGGCTGGGGATGCACCCCGACAAAAAAACAAAACGCGCGCATATCGGGCGGCCGTCCAAATGGCAGCGCTGTCTTCTCGCTTGCGTATTGTGCGCGGCGGTCGCCCCGGCGGTTGCGGCGCCCGCCCAATCGGCCGGCAGTCCGGGCTGGAACGATCTGGATGGCACGATCGCAAAGAGCCAGCGCCTGATGATGGCCGATCCCGCGGCGGCGCTGGCCAGCGCGCGCGAAGCCGACACGCGCGCCGCGCGGTTCAAAACATCTCCACGCTATCGCGAGGCGCGGGCAAAAAGCCTGTGGCTCGAAGCCGAAGCGCTCACCCGCCTGAACCGGTTTCCCGACGCACAGACAGCGCTCGACCGCGCGGTGCAATTCAACGCGCACCCGACAAAACCATCAAATCTCGACGGCGAGCTTGAACTGACGCGGGCCCGGCTGGCCAATGCCAGCGGCAACATCGCAGTCGCTCTCAAGAGCTATCAGAAGGCGTATGCAGTCTTTGTCCGCCTGAATGTGCCGCGGAAACAATCCATCGCGCTGTTGGGACTCGGCAGCCTCTATGACAAGGCGCACGATTTTCCGCGTGCAATCCGCTACTACCGCCAGGCTTCGCAGGTCTATGCGGGCGATCCGGCACTGGACCTGTCGAGCGCAAACAATATCGGCTTCGCGCTGCAACAGATGGGACGATACGACGAAGCCATTCAGGATTTTCACCGGGCGCTCAAGATTGCTTCCGCGCTGGACAGCCCGGTTGTCGATGCTCACATCCTCACCAACCTTGCGATCAGCAATGCCCGTATTCACAACCTTGCCGAAGCGGATCGCAATGCCGACGACGCGCTCCGCATCCTCAAGAACAACGATGAGCGCGGCGAGAGCCGATTCGCCTGGGGCGTAAAGGCGGAGATTGCGTACCGCCGCGGCGCGATCGCTGTCGCGGCAGGCGATCTGCAACGGGCGTTTCAAGGGTTGGATCTCAATAAAACGACCGCACAACTGCGCGACATCCATGAAATTGCGTTCCGGGTTTATCGCGCGAACGGCAATTTGCCCCTGGCCATCGCCCATCTGGTGGCATTCAAACGACTGGACGATGAGGGCCGAACGCTCGCGTCCTCGGCGAACCTTGCCCTGATGAGCGCGCAATTCGATTTTGCGAACCAAAGGCTGGAGATCGAGCAGTTGAAGTCGGCCGGGCTCGAGCGCGACATCAGTCTCAGGAAATCGCGCGAGACCACGCTGCTTCTGCTCATCGTCGTCATCCTCTTTGCCGGCGCCGTCGTCATCTCCTGGATCGCATGGCAGCACGCCATGGAACGCAGGCATCGCGGCATCGTGGCGGAGAAGAACCGCAGACTCACCGAAACACTGGCGTATTTGCGCGTCGCGATGGATGCGGCGCTGCAGGCCAGCCGCGCCAAGAGCCACTTCCTGGCCAATATGAGTCACGAACTGAGAACGCCCCTCAACGCCATCATCGGATTTTCCGAAATAATCATGTCGTGCGACATCAAGCCTGAAAAGTCGCGGGAATATGCCTCCAACGTCGTCGAGAGCGGCCGGCGGCTGCTGGCGACCGTGAGCGATGTTCTCGACATGGCGCGCCTCGAAGCCGGCACCGTTTCGCTGAGCGACGATACGGTCCGGCTGGCCGATCTTGTCGATCATGCCAAATCCGTTTTGTCATCCGGGCAGATTGCAAAGAGGCAGATTCGGGCCGGGCGCGGCAATCGCGATGTTTTCATCCGCGGCGATAAGGGCCGCCTGCAGCAGGTTATTAACAACCTGGTCTCCAACGCCGTGAAGTTTACCTCACCGGAAACCGGCTGCGTCGATATCATTATTGAACCGGTGCCGGGCGGCGTGGATCTCGCGATCCGGGATAACGGCGACGGAATTTCTCCCGACAAGCTCGCAGCAATCATGGAACCGTTTGGCCAGGCGGAGAGCGCCTATGCCCGTTCGCATCAGGGCGCAGGGCTGGGCCTGCCGATGGTGAAAGTGCTGACGGAGCTTCATGGCGGGCGGTTTACAATTATCAGCACCGCGAACGAGGGAACCGAAGCGCGGGTGCACTTTCCGCGCGACCGTGTGCTGGAGATGCCCGAACCGGACGCCGGGACCGGAGCATCGAATTTCCCGTTAACCTCAACGGCCGCAGCCTAGTTGAACCAAATAGTAACTAATCAGATACAATCCCGTTTCCAATTCCTTACGCGTGTAGCTCAATTCGTCCGGATTAAAACGGATGGGGCGGACCATGCGCAATTGGCTCCTGGCAGGCGTAGCAGTTACTATCATGATGGCCTCGGGCGGCGCGATCGCGGCTGATCGCAACACGGACCAGGGCGGCGCAATTACGCCTTACTACGGGACCGGCGGCGGACCCGTCGATCCGTTTTACGGCACGATCGATCCGTTTTTCGGCAATGGCAACCCTACCTATGGTGTGGCCGGGCCGTTATGGGGTGACATCAGCTCCTTCTGGGGAACGATCAATCCGTTCTACGGTGCAATCAATCCGTTTTACGGCGACGTCGACCCGTTCTGGGGAATGGTCAACCCCTTCAACGGCGACCCGCTGCGTTCCCTGCTTTACGGGTACTGGGACGTTGCGGGCCCGCAATGGGGCGCCCTGAATTTGCAATGGAGTCTGCTCCAGCAGGCCGGCTCCAAAAACTATCTCGTTGTGCAGTTGCAGCTCACGGCGCTTTTCACCGCCGCAGACCTCGTCTGGGGTCCGCAAGGCCACGTACTGGGCAACCAGATGCTCGCGAAGTACGGGATCGATCCAAACAACCAGGCTTCGCTCGCCGCTGCAACCCCCGAAATGCGCTCCGCCTTTTATCTGAACTGGTACGACGCCTTGATGACCAGTATCGGGGTGGACGATGTCGATTGGTGGATGGCGGCGGTGCATTGGTCGCCGGAGCTTGCACTCACAAATGGCGCGGCCGGTACGCATGTAGGGCTTCTCGACGCGACAACGACGGGTGCCGATTCCGACGTCAAACACTTCAGGTACATAGGCGGCTATGCCGGCTATGTCGACGATCATGGCGCAGCGGTCGGAAGCCTGATTGCAGCCCGGGAAGATGGGACGGGCGTCATGGGTGTGGCGCCGAAATCGCAGATCGGGCTGTACGATCCGTTCGACGCGACCGGCACCGGCAGCTGGAAAGACGTAGCCAAGGGAATTGACAAACTCGACACGAAACAAAACCCCGTCGTCAATGCCTCGCTTGGTATCCCGGGCTGGACATTGTCGAAGCAGTGGGGACCAATTCTCGCCTCGCTGAGCGACAATTTTGTTCTGGTGAAAGCTGCCGGCAACGAAGCCGCGCAGCAAAGCTCCGATATCGCATGGCCGAAAGGTGCAAATGCACCGGATAATTTGATCGTGGTCGGCTCTGTCGGCCCGATGCAACAGATTTCGGACTTTTCCAATACGCCGGGCGAGGCCTGCATCCTGATCCAGAAAACCTGCCAGGAGCAGAACAAACTCAAATACCGGTTCCTGGTCGCGCCCGGCGAACTGATGCTCGTCGAGGACAATCATGGCGGTGTCACGCGCATGACCGGCACCTCGTTCGCCGCGCCGCTCGTGACCGGCACGATCTCGCTTTTGCAGAGCCGGTGGCCGTGGCTGCGCAATTATCCGGCGGAGACAACCCAGATCGTTCTGCAGACGGCGACCGATCTCGGCACTCCCGGTGTCGACCCCGTCTATGGCTGGGGTATGCTCAACGCCGAGGCAGCGGTATCGCCGCTGAACTTCGACAATCTGACGGTGTTTCAGCCCTTCATCTTCAACGGAAAGAAAATCAAGCTCGACCGCAACAATCCGAACTGGACCGCCGCGGAGCTCAAAACCGCGATCCTGACACCGGGGCAGCTTGATGCCTGGAACTCGGAAGGCGCGTTCCTCGTCGCGTATGAAAACGTCGGCAATACGTACAGGGACTTCATCATTCCGCTGAGTTCGCAGCTCGTAACGGCATCGCAGTCGGTGAACGGATCCAAGAACCGGTTCCAGGCCTACATTTACGAACGCATGCTCGACTGGGCGCAGGGCCTTCCGCGCCACGGCCACCGCAAAAATGGCCGGATGCGTTCCGCAGCGGATTCCTCCCCCAATGTGCGCTGAGGCTCGCCTTCCCACACATAAAACCGGAAAGACCTGAAGCCGGACGGCGCGTAACAGCAACATTACACCACAGGATCAAACACCTACTCGGCTATGATATTCGCCGTCGTGTTCTGCAGATGCAGCGACTGGGTGTTCTGGCCCGGGCCGACGTCGAATTTCACGCGGCTGAAATCCGGCTTGGACAGACGCGGGTGTGCGTCGCGCGAGAAGCCGTAGGGCTCCTTCGGCAGGCCCAGGAAGTTCCTGTCCATTTTCCCGTTGCTGTTGAGATCCTGATAGACCTCGACGGCGTAGGTGCCGGCAGGGATGTTCTGCAGGGTGACCACGGTCTCGCCGCCAACCGCAGGTACGTCGGCGCTGGCGATCCACGCGGCGTTGTCTTTTGGGTACTCGGCTTCGGTGTAGAGGCCGAGGCGCACAATACCCCGGGGCGCCACATTCCCGATCCGTACGATCAGTGTCGCACTGCCGGGTCGGCTTTGCTCAGCCACAGCCGGCGTCCCAAGCAGCGCCAGCGATAACGAACCACTCACAAACAACGACAAAATATTTCTTGCCGGGTACATGCCCGTTATGACCACCGTTCTCGTCGCCGGCAGAGATGGGAGCAAAACCAGCCTCCAACAAGGCGGCACAGAAGATGCGCTGCCACACCGATTCGGTGTTAAGATTGAATCAGATCAGCCCGAAAGGTCAAAAGCGGCTGCGATAACGCAACGATGTTCCTCCGTAAATGCGCAGAGCGACCGCGCCGGCGGCTCCGCTTGACCACACCGCGATTCACCCGGTCCCGTCGAAGAAAGCTCCCATGCACTGGCGGAGTGGGCGGCCCGCACATGCGGAAGCCCTCAAAACCCGGTGTTCACGCAGATACGAGTTGTCGAACACCGGAAGAATGTGAAAACTGGCGTGACGAGCGCGTGCCGGGCCTTGCCTGCGATGCCGCAGCCGAGTGCCCATCGCTTCGCGGGAAAAAAGAAGGAAAACATCCCGCGCCGCGCAACCAAAAGGGGAGACATCGTGAGACTTTTCCAACGCACCAGCCTGCCGCAGAAGCACGCCATTGCCTGCGCCGGTCTCTCGGCCGCGCTGTGCCTGTCGGCGGCGCTTGCGGCCCAGGCCGCGACGTCATCGAAGACCGCGGAAGCCCGGCTCCGAGAGGTCTGGCGGGCAAAGATCACAAGCACGCCCGTGCCGGGAAAAGGCTGTTTCACGGCCTCCTATCCCGACCGTGCCTGGAAGCCCGTGGCGTGTGTGAAGGCGCCCAACCGCCCTTTCCTGCCGGCGCACGGGCCGGGCAGTTTCGTCGTGGGCAACGGCAATGATTTTTCGGCCGAGACCGGTACACCGATCTCTACGGCGACGGGCAGCTTCCCCTCCATCAAAGGCATGACGTCGGAAACCAATGACGGCTCGCCCAACACCTATTCGCTGCAGTTGAATTCGTCTTACTACGCAGCGCCGGTTTGCGACGGCGCCAAGATCCCGTCCGAGTGCCGGGCGTGGATGCAGTACGCCTACAGCAATGGCGATGGCGGGTTCATGGAAGTCTGGCTGATTGCCTACGGCAACGCCTGCCCGTCAGGCTGGGGCGCCTACGCGAATGATTGTTACCTGAACAGCAACGAAGTCAGCGTTCCCACCCAGACGCTGGCCCAGCTTACAGACATCAAAGTGACGGGCAGCGCGGTTTCCGGCGCCAACGACACCTTGAAGATCACGACATCGGGCAAGGCCTATGCGGTGACGCTGCCGGATTCGACCGTCGATCTCGCGGGAAACTGGAACACCGCGGAATATAATATTTTCGGCGACGGCGGCGGCAGCGAGGCCGAGTTCAATCCCGGAACGACGATGAAGGTGAAAGTCCAGCTCAAGGATGGCTCTAAGAACGCACCGACCTGCATCACCGACGGCTTCACCCTGGAATCGAACAATCTGGGCCTGAACCAGTGCAAGGCGACGGGCGGCAAGAAGCCGTCGATCACCTTCAGCCAGTCGAACTAGGAAACGCGCCGCGCAAGCGGAAGGAAACAAACGATGCTCCTCAAAAGCACGCCACTATCAAATATTAGCACCGCGTCGCTGCTTGGCACTGGACTCTCGGTCCTGCTGTGCCTGTCGCTGTCCGGCGCCGCCGAGGCTGCCAGCATCTCGAAAACCGCAGCGACCCGGCTTCACAAGTCCTGGCGCACGACGATCACGACCACAGCCTTGCCAGGCCAGGGCTGTTTCACGGCAGATTATCCCAGTCTGGTCTGGAAACAGGTTGCCTGCACGAACGCGCCGGGTCATCCCTTCGCGCCCGCGCATCGGGCGCCGGCGGGATTTGGTGATGACTACTCGGCGCAGGTCACAAGCCCGATCACCATGGCGGTTGGAAGCTTTCCGGCGATCACCGGTCTCGCCTCGGAGAAAAGTGCCGGCGTTTCCGATCAGTATTCCCTTCAGCTCAACACGCCCTATTTCAGTTCACCGGCCTGCCAGAGTTCTCCCGATCCGCAGGACTGCGAGGTCTGGCAGCAATTCGTCTTCGCGCAATCGGGCGGCAAGAAGGGCGTGTCGAGCGGCTTCATGGAATATTGGCTGATCAACTATGGTCCTTACTGCCCCTCGGGCTGGAACCAGGCGGCGCTCAATTGCTGGATCGACAGCGCCGCGGTCAGCGTCCCGCATCAGAAACTGTCCGCCCTGGGCGGCCTTCAGCTTTCGGGCGCTGCGGCCAAAAGCGGCAACGACAGCGTGACCGTCACGACTTCGAAGAAGGCCTACGCGATCAGCGCGGCGGATTCTTTCCTCGATCTGGCCGGCTCTTGGCGGGGGGCGGAGTTCAACGTGCTGGGCGAGACCGCGGGCAGCCAGGCCAATTTCAACAAGGGAACAAATATCACGGTGAACATCTCGCTGACCGACGGCTCGACAACCGCACCGAGCTGCGGAACCAACGACATATTCACCTATGAAACAAACAATCTTGGCCTGGGCAGTTGCAAGGGGGCGAGCGGGAACAACCCGTCGATCACATTCAGCGAGTCGGATTAGGAGAATCGCTGCGAAATCGACGACACGAGGAATGCCAATGTTATTACGCCTTGCGCTACCGCTTTTTGCCCTCGTAATCGCTGTAGCCGCGATCGCTGCGCCCGTTTCGACTGACCCTTACACTCCCGGGCGCAGCGTCGTTTCCGAGATCGACCATATCGTCACGCCCCGAGGTGTCGACGACACCTTCATCGCCACGCTGGGCGGAGCGCGCGAGGTGGTGAATGTGCGCGGCGCGGATCGCGGCAATCCCATCCTGATCTACGTTCATGGCGGGCCCGGCTCCGTCGAGATGCCGATGGCCTGGGCGTTCCAGCGGCCCTGGGAGGATTATTTCACCGTGGTGCAATGGGACCAGCGCGGCGCCGGCCGCTCCTATCTGCTGAACGATCCCAAAAAACTTGCGCCGACCATGAATCTCGGACGCTATCGCGACGATGCCATCGAACTGATCGAACAGCTCCGCAAACGCTACGGCAAGCGCAAGGTCTTCCTGCTGGGGCACAGCTGGGGCTCGGCCGTGGGGCTTTCGGTCGCGATCAAGCGCCCCGACCTGCTCTACGCCTATATCGGCATGGGGCAGGCGATCGATTTCGTCGAGAACGAGCGCGTTGGCTATGCGTGGACGCTGGATACGGCACGCAAGAATAACAACGCCAAGGCGGTTCACGCGCTCGAAGCCATCGCGCCCTATCCCGGCAAGAACGGCGCGCTAATGCTCGATAAAACAAATATAGAGCGGCAATGGTCGGTCTATTACGGCGCACTCGCCGCGAACCGGCATGATGCGGATTTCTATTACCACGCCGCGCGCCTGTCGCCGCTCTACACCGCCGCCGATCGCAAAGCCTGGGATGACGGCAGCGCCTTCACCATCAAGACGCTCTGGCCCCAGCTCGCGCATGTGAGTTTCGAGGCGGTGAACAAGATCAATGTGCCGGTGATCCTCTTCCTCGGGCGCCACGACTACACCTGCCCCTGGCCGATCGCGGAGGCCTGGATGAAGCGGCTCACCGCGCCCAAGAAAGATGTCGTCTGGTTCGACAATTCCGCCCACCTGCCGATGATCGAGGAGCCGGGACGGGTGTTTGCGGCACTGCTGCAGAAGGTGCGGCCGCTGGCAACGCCATCGAACTAATCGCACACTCCGTGGTTCGACAGTTCCAGGAGCCACGCCGCGCTTCACCACCGTCTGGCCGCTATGCACCTTCCATGATAAATCGTACTTATGGCGAACCCCCTTCCGCCCATTGCCAGCCTGCGGGCCTTCGAGGCGGCGGCGCGGCACATGAATTTCACCCGTGCCGCGGAAGAGCTTGCGATCACCCAGGCGGCGGTCAGCTATCAGATCCGTCTGCTGGAAGAGCGGCTCGGAACGCCGCTCTTTGTGCGCGAGCCCCGGCGGCTGTTGCTGACCGAGACGGGCGCCGAACTCGCCGTTCAGCTGCGTGAAGCCTTCGACCGGCTGCGTGCCACCTTCGAGAGCTTCCACCGCGAGGCGCAGACCGTCTTTTCCCTGTCCGTATCCCAGACTTTCGCCGCCAACTGGCTGGTGCCGCGCCTCGGTCTGTTCCAGATGCAGAATCCGTCTATCGCTGTGCGCCTGGACGCCTCCGATCGCCTGGTCGATTTCGGTCGCGAAAAATTCGACGCGGGGGTCCGAAGCGGCCATGGCGAATGGCCGGGCATCGCCGCGCACCTGCTGTTTTCCCTGCAATTCACACCCGTCTGTACGCCCTCGCTCCTCAAGCGCCTTGGCCCCGTAAAGCGGCCACGTGATCTCCTTGCTCTGCCCCTGATCAGCCCCGCAGATCCCGACTGGGAGGTCTGGTTCGCTGCCGCGGGCATACCGGATCCCGGGCTGCGCTCCTCCGATGGTCCGAGTTTCGGCGTGCAGCATCTGGAGGGCAAAGCGGCCCTTACGGGCCAGGGCGTCGCACTTGTGACGCCCGATTTCTTCACTGCGGAACTGCGCAGCGGGCAACTCGTCCAGCTCTTCGATATCGTCGCCGACAGCGGCAGGGGCTACTGGTTTGCCTATCCGCGCCAGCTCGCCAATACGAGCAAACTGCGGACCTTTCGTACCTGGATTCTCGCCCAGGCGGCGGAGAAACAACCTGCCTTCCATACGGGAACGGCAGGCTCGGCAACATAAGTCCACCTTATGGCAGACCTCTGGAAACCTGTTTGTGGCGCACGGGCTGCGAACACACATTCCCCCTGTTGGGGAATGAGATGGAGGTATCGATGTTTTGCGAGAGCTCTATGTTGCCGCGGAACAGGATAACGGAACGCAAATGGGCCGATGAATCCGGCGAACGGATCAGCACAGTCGAGAAACTCATTCTCGTCGTTACATCCGTCGTCATCGCGGGCGGCACGTTGTTCCTGCCTGTCGCGCTGCTGCATTTTGGATGAGCGCGGCCACGGACGTTGCGCTGCGCGGCAGAACGGACCAGCCGATATTCCCCGAGATGGTTCGCAGCGAACTGGACTATCTCGTGCCGATGCGCGAGCGGGCATATCGTTTCGAGGAAGAAATACCATCCGGCGCGATGGCGACAAATATGCGGTATCGCGCACAATCCGTTGCGATCGAGAATGCGCGGATCGGCATCGTCCCATCGCTCGATCGCGAAGGCTTCGCGTTTGGAACCAGCAGAACGGACGTCTGCAATTTTTACGATGCGGAAGAGGTGGCGCGCGTTTATGACCGCGAGGTCGATACGCTGCTGAAATCCCGCACCGGCGCCGCGCGCATTCACATTTTCGATCGCACGCTGCGCCGCCGCATGCCCCAAGAGCGCGACCGCCACGACGGTTTCCGGCTTCCGGCCACGCGCGTGCATGTCGACTACAGCGAGAAATCCGCTCCGCAACGCGTGCGCGACCTTCTGCCGGGCGAAGCGGACCGGCTGCTTTCAAAGCGCTTCGCTTTCATAAATGTCTGGCGGCCGATCGGAGAAACGGTGCGCGACACGCCGCTTGCGCTCTGCGATGCACGAACCATCGCAAAGCGCGACCTTGTACCGGCGGACCTTATCTACAAAAACAGGACGGGCGAGATCTATTATGCGACTTTCGATACGCGCCATCGCTGGCTGTATGTTCCAGAAATGCGCCCCGACGAGGTGATTCTCCTGAAGAACTACGATTCTGCAAAGGACGGTCGCGCCCGCTTCACCCCCCATGCGGCCTTTCTCGATCCGACGGCGCTTTCATCGGCCCGGCGCCGCGAGAGCATCGAGGTTCGCACGATTGCATTTTTCGCAGATTGAGGAAATCGCGCCCGGCCCCGTAAGACGAAGCGATCGACAGGAGCGCGGGCCTCAGCTCGGCGGCGACGGATCATCCTGCGCAGGCGCATCGTGATCGACATCGTCTTGGTTTTCGCCGCATCCGCCCTGATCTTTGTTGCTCGCCCCGGAGTCCGAGTCTGGAAGTCTTGCGGCTGCACAACTGTCAGCGTCAGACGATGGTTGTTGCGGAATCGCCGCCCCGCTGTTCCAGAAATTTGTCTCCCGCAGGGTGCCAGTTTCCGACCTGGTGTCGCGGGCGGCGAGGATCTCGGCCCTGCTCGGGGCCGCGCCGGTAATTACAACCTGCATCCCGCGCGTATTCTCCTTGAACAAGGCCGCGGCGAAGCCCATCGGCAGGCGGACGCAGCCATGCGACGCCGGAAATTCGCCGGGGTGGCCCCCGTGCAGCGCAAGGCCGTCCCAGCCCAGCCGCTCCATGAAAGGCATCGGTGCGTCTTCATATTTGTTCGAGTGATGCATCCGGTCTTTTTGGAGCACGGTGAAAGTGCCATCCGGCGTTTCGTGGCCAGGCTTGCCCGATGAGATCGTACTGATGCCAATCAGCTTGCCGCTCCGATAGACGAATGCCCGCTGAGCGCTTAGATCGACTACCATACTGATCCGACCGGACATCGCCGGCTGCGGCTCCCAGATATAGCTGCCGGGATCAAGCGTGTTTGCTCTCGAAGCCGCAAGAAATGTTGGATTCGCGAAGGCGACAACCGAGTATCCGCTCCCCGCAACGAATGTCAAAAGACATACGGAACCAAATCGCATTACCTCTTTTGCGAAGGCCCCGAATGAACTATATTCGCTCTGTCGCCTCGTCGCCGGGGCCTGCCTCTGAACATAAATCAAGACTTTGTCCGCACGGATGTGCGGGCCTCACGGAGCCTCGCTGTATGAACGTTTCAAGGCGCACTCTGTTCGCCGCGACCGGAAGTTTTGCTGCGGCAGCATTATTCAGGCCGCTTCCGTCGGTTGCAGATCCCGCCGGCATCTCTCCGGCGTTGTTGCGCCGTGCCCTCGATGCGCTCGAAACCCATGCTTCTGCGATACCCAATCGCGATGTCATTGCCATTGCCGATTTCTCGCTGCCTTCGCGCGCACCGCGGTTTCATTTGCTGGATGTAGCAACCGGGCGCGCCAGCTCCTGTCTCGTAGCGCATGGCCGCGGTTCCGACCCGGCCCACACCGGCTGGCTGCAGCGTTTCTCCAACGAGCCGAGCTCGAATGCGACTTCCTCCGGCGCCTACAGAACCGATGGGCTGTATGGGGGCGCGCATGGCCGTTCCATTCGCCTTACCGGGCTGGACGCCAGCAACAACAATGCCTTTGCGCGCGCCATCGTCGTGCACGCCGCCTGGTATGTGAGCCCGGAGATGGCGAAGACCCACGGCGTCCTCGGCCGCAGCGAGGGCTGTTTCGCGTTGTCGAATGACAGCCTGCCCGAAGTGCTCGCGCGCATTGGCTCAGGACACATGATCTACGCGGATAAGGTTTAGAGCAGCGGTATTTTCCGCCGCGATATTATCCCGGAGCAAACGTAGTGGGTGTGCGAATAACAGACCCGGTAGCCACCTGATCCGGAAATCTTCTTTTCAACACTGATAACGGCCAATAGCGCGTTCGCGTCATGTGCGTGGCGGCAGCCTCGACAACACTCTCCTTCGAAATGAACGCGCGGCACTGCAAGCCGCGCATAGAAAGCGAGAGGGTTGTCATGAGATCGAAATTTCTGAACGGAACTCTGTTCGTGTCCGCGATGATGCTGGCACTGTCCGCCGGCAGCGCCGAAGCGGCCAAGTTCACCGTAGTGCACAGCTTTGTCGGTGGCAGCAACGACGGCGCCGGCCCATTGGGCGGCGTGGCTCCGGCAAAAGGCAAAGGCTTTTATGTCGCCACCGACGGTGGCGGATCATCCAGTCGAGGCACGCTCACCCTCATCCGCAAGGATGGCACGTCGCAGATCCTGCACACATTTACCGGCGGCTCAGACGGGCAGAACGCGGATGGAACGCCCTTTCAGTGGCTGGACGGAAATTTGTACGGAACAACGCAATTCGGCGGCTCGGCAGGTTGTGGTACCGAATATATCTACTCCCCGCGCGGCGGCAGCTACAGACAGCTTGTTGCTTTTGGTTGCGGGACGGAAGGCGCATTTCCTTTCGCCGGACTCGCTGATACGGGTCTCGGCTATATGCTTGGTACGGGCTATAATGGCGGCCCCTATGACCAGGGAACGTTGGTCTATTACGACTCTGACGGCCACGGTGGAGCATCCTGCTACTTCTCGGGCACCGATGGAGCAAATCCCTTCGGAGGCGTCGTACAAACTGGCAATGAATCTGTTACCACCGCCGTGAATGGCGGCGCGTTCAATTACGGAACTGTAACGGCTTTCAACAATTCAGACTGCGAAACCACCGTCTTTCACAGTTTTGCCGGTGGAAGTGATGGCGCCAACCCCTATGCGACACTCCTCTCCTACAATGGAAAACTGTATGGCACGACCATGCATGGCGGGACCGGCGGCAATCTCGGTACCGTATTCGTGATCAATCCGGATGGTTCGGGTTATCACGTACTCTATTCCTTCAAGGGAATTTGCTGCGGCACCGACGGGAGCTTCCCGCGCTCCGGCCTCACTTTGAATACCAAAGACGGAATGCTCTATGGAACCACCATCAATGGCGGCAGCTCGAGCGATCTCGGCACCGTGTTCAGGATCAATCCGAATAACGGCAAGGAAAACATTGTACACGCCTTCACCGGCAGCGACGGCGCCCATCCTTATGGGCCGCTCTATATCAGCAACGGCACCATCTACGGTACGACATCGGCGGGCGGGGCCAGCAGTCTCGGCGTTGTCTTCAAGCTGAAGGCATGACCGCTTCGATCGGTCCGCGGCGAAAGCCGCGGGCCGAATCGCCCGGATTTGCGCCACACCTTTCATCAGAGTTCCGCGATGTCCGCTCCAATACAAAATCTGTGTCTCATTTGTGCGCTACTGCCGGGATTTGTTTCTGCCGCCAACGCCGGTACGCAGACAACGCCGGTACCGTTCTACAATTCGAATATCGTAAAGACAGACAGGATCGGCGCCGGCTCGATCGTTATCCAGACGAAGGATTCTTCCGACACCGTCCACGCCTGGTATCAGGCGCATCTGCGCGACGCCAATGGCGAGACGAAAACCGAGGGCGGCGGTTACATCCTTTATACGCATAATGGTGCGACGGTGGACATCGAACCGGGCAACCGCTTCGATCACTCCACGAGCATCGGCCTCGTCTGGGACTCAAAAAAATACGGAACATTCGATCCATTGTCGGGTTCAGCCCGGTCAGGCAGGGTTCTTCGCCGAGAATAACGCCTCACTACGTTACGCGGCGTAGCACCCAGCCAAATCCCTGGCTTCGCGCTGTTTCAGCGATGCGGGCACGCAGAGAAGCTGCAAGCGCCATCTGCCCTGCTTTCTCCAGCACGTGAAGCTCCGCAAGTTCGGCCTCCAGTGCCCAGCCTGGCCACTGACGGGCGCGCGCATCCGCGGCGAATGACTCGAGCTCCGTAACTGCCTGTGAGGCGCTGTTACTACTCTCGCCCTGCAATTCGGAACGAGCGATGTCCACCTGTATGATTTCCTGCCGCTCCGTCATCGCAGTGCGCAACTCGGCCGCGCGCCTGAGAGCCGCACTCCGCTCGGTATCCTTGCCAAGCGACGAATAACAGAGTGCAAGAAGACTGCTCGCAACAGCCTCGCCGGTCCTCACGTCGGCCGCCAGATAATTGCTGTAAGCCGACTGCATGAGGCGCGCGGCGTCAAGCCACCGCTTCTCGCCAATGGCGATCTGACCTTCAATGATATCCACATTGCCGGACAACATTCTTGCATGATCGGTATGCGTTGCTTCTTCCCGGACACGGCGCAGGGTTGTCTCGACAGTCGGCAGATCTCCACGATCCAGTGAAATCTCTGCGCACTCCAAATCTGCGTCGGCGGGAGAGATCTTTGCGCGGGAATATTCGGCCAGAGCGTCGGCACATGCGACCTGCGCCTGCACGAACTGACCCCGCAGGCGCAGAATGTCCGCTAACGAGTAAAGGCTGAAGGCGCGATGTGCATGCGAACCAATGCTCGCGTCGAGCGCGGCGGCCTCGCGAAGCGCGGAGATTATTTCATCGCTCGCACGCTCGTCGCTTTGCTCGATGGCGAGCGCCGCCAAGGCCCAGGCCTGGCCCGCGACATCGCCCGTTTCCCGCCGGATGCGAAGGACATTCTCGGTAGCGGCTTCTGAGCCGTCGCGGTCGCCGGTATCCCAAATCATCGTGGCAAGATCGGCGTAAGCCGCCGCCATTCCATTCCGGTCGCCTACTGACTGCGCCTGGACCAATGATTGCCGAAACTCTTCTATCGCGGGCTTCGGCTGGGTGTTGCTCAGCAAAATGCCGAGTTGCCGGTGGGCCGCTGCCGCGCCTCGCGGATTGCCGAAATGATTATATCCAGCCAGGGCCTGGTTGAGCAGCGCGCCAGCCGCCTTCGGATCGCTGACGATGAGCGCACCCCCCAATATGAGTTGCGCATCGACCTCGAGCCCGGCCGCTCCGCGCGCCTGGGCGAGCTGTATCGCGCGGCGTGCATGATCGGCTTGTGCCTTGTCGTCATCCCGCGCCGACGCGATGCGGGCTTCGCCAAGTTCCAGCCGCGGATCGCTGGCCTGCGGCTCGCCCCGGTCGCGGAGTTGGACTAGAACATTTTGCGCTTCGCCTGCCTGCCCTGAAGCGAGAAATACATCCACGAGTTCGAACTGCGGCTCGGGATCGTTTGGTGCGACAGCCGCCAGTTTCTGCAAAGTCGCAATGGCTTTCGCCCATTGCGATTGAACCTTGTAGCTCTGCGCTTCGATGGCGAGCCGCATCGTTTCCGGGAGACCACTTGCCAGTGCGGCGGCCTGTTTGGCCGCAGCAATTGCCTTCTGGTCATAACCTAGCGCCGACCATGCCTTGGCGAGATAGGTGTAGGATGGCGCATAGTCCGGTGAGTCCGCGACGGCCTGCAACAATTCATCCTTGGCGCGCGCGGAATCGTAGCGGTGCAGCGCGTCAAGCGCGAAGCCGATCCGCCGCATGACGTCGATGCTCGGTGGCTCGGCATTGGCAATGAGTTTCTGTTGCGTGCGTGTTTGAGGATTGACGTGCAGGGTGCGGCGCAAATCATCTCCAACCTTTGCGACCAGTGATGGCAAATCCTGAAGCGTACCTGTCCTGTTGAGGGCAAGGACGGTCATGCCTTTGCGGGCGTCCTGTATCGCGATATCGAAGCGAACCGGCTGTTCCGGCCGGTTCGAAGCAAAGTAGCTTCCCGTCACCACATAATCGACGGCGAGCTGGCGCCGGAGATCGGCGAGCGTCTGTGGCGAGAACACGCCCGCATCGGGCTGCGGCGCACGCCCGCTGATCTGACGGACGAGTTCGGCCGGCAGCAAATATAGCTGCCCGCCCTGCGCCATTTGTGTACCCAGCATTTCCGAGAAAGCAGGCCCGATCCAGCCAAGCTTTCCGTCACGGGTCAGATTGTCGAAATCGAAGACGGCGACGGCGGTTCCAGGCGCACGCTTCGACCACGGGAAAACTGGCTCGCCCCCGTTCCAGAACCAGGCGGCAAACGCGACTACGATCAGCGCCGCGAATACGGCAAGCGCCACCAAGAGCGCAGTGCGCCTGTCGGGTATGCGTGAAGCTGCAGCTTGCGATCGCGAGTCAGCGGGAGGCGCCGCAAAAATGGTCTGGCCGTCAGTTTGCTCGCAGATCACCCCAGCGACGAAGCGATAGCCGAGCTTCGGAACGGTCTCGATGAACCGTCCGCCCTCCTCGCTTCCCTCCAAAGCCTTGCGGAGCATGGAGATGTGTTTGGTCAAATTCGATTCGAGCACAAAGCGGCCGGGCCACAGGGCGTCAAGCAAGTCTTCCTTGCCGACGACGTGCCCCGCGCGCTCGACGAGCAGTGTCAGCGTGTCGAACGCTTTGGGCGTGAGGGTAATAACCTCACTACCCCGCAAAAGACGCCGCTCCTGTGGCTGCAGTTCGAAGCCTCCGAAACGGTAAACGGGATTCTTGTTGTCGTTCAATGGCTTACCGTTCTCAACGGGAAGGCCGGAGCAAAATCTTCAGGAAAATATCAGAAGAGCGGGAACGACGTGTAGTCCGTTGCCCGACAATTTGGACGCGCCCAAAGGGGAAGACACCATGAGCGCAGTCCAGACTTTGCCACTTCGTGCTGTCCGCCCGTCGGCGCCACCGGCGCGGGCGGATGGGGCCACAATCGTGGAGTTTTTCGCCAGGAGCGGGAGCAGTAAGGCGACCCCGGACAAGAGTGAGCCCGCCCTTGCTGCCAGTGTGCTCGATTGCCTGCGCGTCGGGCTGGGAGTCGTGGACGAGAGCGGCCGGCTCAGTTTTGCGAACCAGTGCCTCCGCGATGCGTCTCTGAATGATAGCGGTGTCAAAATTGCCGCAGATGGGCGGATGTATTTTTCGCGACCGGATGCCGAGCGGAAATTCCGCAGCACACTTGCGGAAATAATTACGGGGTCCCGTCCGGATGGAAGCGCATGGACTTATGGCTGTGACGGAGACATGCCAGACGGCACGGTCGTCATTCGTCCCCTCGGCGGAGCCGCGGCGCTGGTCATCGTTGCCCCGCGCACCGAAGAATTTCCTGCGGGAGGCGGCCGGACCATTCTGGAACCTTTCGGGCTGACGGCGGCAGAGCATCGGCTGACCAGTTTTCTGGCCTCGGGCGGCAGGCTCGCGGAAGCCGCCGACAGTTTCGGCGTATCGCGTCACACGGTCGGAAATCAGCTGCGGTCCATTTTCGAAAAAACCGGCGTAACACGGCAGACCGATCTCTTGCGGCTTATCTGGAGCGGAGGCTTCGTGGCGGCGTTGGCCTAGCAATCCCTGACACACGAGGATCGGCGTCCTGCAACCACCAGCAGCAACACCCGTCCGGGCTCGCTCGCGCTTGAGAAATTAAGTCCGCCGTGTCACGCCCTCGCGCGATGTCCGGAGGACCGTGTTCATGCGTATGCTCAATGCCTGCCTTCTCGCCGCCTGTTCCGCGATTGTATTATGCGCCGCCCCCGCGGCAGCAGATTCGTTGAAGATCATCCATACGTTCAACAATGTCGCCAAAGGCGCACGCCCGCGCGCGGCGCTGACCGGCGACGCGGCCGGCAATCTCTACGGCACCACCTATACGGGCGCGCCGGACGGCAACGGGACGGTGTTCGAACTGAGCCCGGCGGCCGCAGGAAAGAACAAGTGGACGCTGACCGTGCTGCATCGCTTCACCAAGAAGGTGAAGAACGGAATCTATCCCGACTCCTCCGTCATTCTCGACCAGGACGGAAATCTGTACGGCACCACGTCGGAAGGCGGCATCAACGATGCCGGCACGGTGTTCGAGCTGGTTCGCCCCGCCAGCGGGGAAAAGAAGTGGCAGCAAATTGTTGTGCATCGCTTTACGGGTAAAGTGGATGGCGGCACGCCGCACGGCACGCTTGTGTTTGGGGCTGACGGTGCGCTCTATGGCGCTGCGGGCTTCGGCGGAAGTTCCGGGGCAGGCCTGATCTACCGCTTGGCGAAAAGTTCAAAAGGCAAATGGAAAGAGACCGTGCTGTATAATTTCAGCAACGGCACCGACGGCGGCTATCCTTATTGCGAGCCGGTATTCGATCAGGCTGGAAATCTTTATGGGACGACACTGAACGGCGGCAACGCGGGCAACGGCGTCGTGTTCGAATTGTCCCCGCCGGCATCCGGTCAAAAACATTGGACGGAAACGGTGCTGCACAGTTTCGATGCATCCAGCGACGGCGCGGAACCGCGCATGGGCGTGATCATGGATGGCGCGGGCAATCTCTACGGGACTACGGAAAGCGGTGGCAGCATCGGCTATGGCGCCATCTTCGAAGTAAGTCCGCCGTCACAGGGCCAGGGCTCGTGGACCGAAAACGTGATCTACAGTTTCGGCTTCTCGCCCGATGGGGGCACGCCGGGTTATTCCGGCCTTGTCCTGGACGCCGGCGGAAATTTGTACGGGACGACTCAGACCGGCGGTACAGCTCATAATGGCGTCGTGTTCGAACTCGCGCCGCAACAGGGCGGCAGCTGGACGGAAAGCGTGCTTCATACTTTCCAGGGCGCTCCCGATGGCTCGCAGCCGGAAGCAGGCCTGCTTCAGGGCGCTGATGGCAAGCTTTACGGCACAACTTTCTTCGGCGGGAATTCCGACGATTCGGGAACGGTGTTCAGTATAACGGCCGGACATTGACGGCGGTGCCGCTGCGAGAGTGACAATGAGCAAACACCTTCTCACTGCCTGTGCATTTGTTCTCGCGATCGCAGCAGCCCCCGTTACGGCTATCAGTTCCGGCGCGACGAAATCATCCGTCGCCGAAGCCGATATCGGCAGCCTGAGGCCTGGCGAGTACATATGGCATCCGGCCCTGGCACCGTCGGGGCCAATGACGATCGTCGTCAATCTCCGTGCGCAACGCGCCTATGTCTATCGCAACGGTGTCCGTATCGGCGCGAGCACCGTGTCTTCGGGCAAGCCGGGAAGGGAAACACCGACCGGCGTATTCACGATTCTCCAGAAGGACAAGAATCACCGCTCGAACAAATATAACAACGCGCCCATGCCCTATATGCAGCGGCTGACCTGGGACGGCATCGCGCTCCATGCGGGAAGTCTGCCGGGACATCCCGCTTCGCATGGCTGCGTGCGCCTTCCGCTCGCTTTTTCGGAGGCGCTGTTTCAGGCGACCACCAAGGGAATGACCGTTGTCATTACCGATGACAAACCACGGGTTGAAACATTTCTGGCGCCTGAAGCGGCGATCCCCATTGTCGGTAATGCAGGAAGTTCGCCGCGAAGCCGGCTTGCACCCGGCGAACAATTCCGTTGGCAGCCCGAATTATCGCCGTCCGGCCCAATCACAATTCTGGCCAGTGCCGCCGACCAGACCATCATCGTGGTGCGCAATGGAATTATCATTGGCCGGTCGCGCGTTGTCATTCCCGCGGGAACGATCCTCGGCACGCAGGCTGCGCAGTTCACCGGTTTCGAACCGTCCGGCAAAAGGAAATGGTTCTTCATCGGCCTGCCCGGTCACGAAGCCGAGCAGGGAAAACCGCTGGACATTGCGGCCCACACCGAAGTCGTCATCCCGCCGGAGTTTCACAAAAATCTGATAGAAGCACTGACTCCGGGCGCCACCTTGCTGCTCACCGACGGCTCAATCCTGGGTGGCGGCGAAGGCACCAAAGTGGAAGTGTTCGAAAGCATGTAATTAGTTTGCGGCCGGTCCCGCCGGCGGCGCCTGCCTTCGTGAGGTGCGCAGTGACGATCTTTATCTGGAGCCGGAAACAGCGGCGCGTTGCGCGCCGCTGTTTCTGCCCCGAGCGAACCGAAAAATGTTACGGCGCCGCGATGCGTGCGCCGTTGTCGTCGCCGCTGACTTCGTTCACCAGATTGCCCTCTGTGTCATAGAATTTCAGGTCGAACGTTCCCGAAAAGCTGTTGCCGTCCCTGGCCACCTTGTCTGTGTGGGTGAGGACCATGGTGCCGTTGGGATTGCCGCTGGCATCGAACGTCCAACCAGTGTGATAGAGATTGATGGTCTTGCCCTTCTTGCTCCACACGCCCATGCAGACATCGCCGGTGATTGTCGGAATGTCGGCGAATTCCCACTCCAGCCCGTCGCTGTGCCATTGCTCCAGGCCCTGATAGACGGGGTTGCCGCCGCTCGTATAGGAAACGAGCCACATGCCGACGATCGAAGCCCCCGGCTTCGCCGACGGACCCGCAGGCATATACGGCGTGGCGGTGAAGTGGTGCTTTCCGTCGCGGAGAACGCTGTAATCGCCGCAGCTCGCTTCGGCCGAAGCGATACCAAATGTCAGTGCCAGCGCAGCCGCTGTACCCATGATCCAGATTTTCATTGACCCGATACTCCCTCATGGCCGGCGCCGACCATCGGCCCCGTTGAGTTGCAGCGACGCAGCCCGCGACCGGCGGCTTTCTTCGCCGCCCGCTCCTTATTAGGATCGGCCGGTGAAACGGGCCGGCTTTCCGGTTTGCGCGGCTTGCGTCCGAAGCAACCGTGAATGGTGGTATTCGAGCGGGTAAGCCGGATTACAGGAAGGGTTGCGGGCTTGCGGCAGGCTTGTGGTTTGCCGTTGGAGCTTGCGGGTCGCCGATGAACGACATGTCGCGGACGCCTGCGCCCGGCAGGCCCATCGATCTCGCAGACGAAGTCCCATTCCGGCTGGGAGCGCTGACGATTGATCCGCCGGCCCGGCAAGTGGTTGCGGGTGCGCAGAACCGGACCATCGAGCCGCGCGTGATGCAGGTGCTGGTGGCGCTTGCCCGCGCCGAAGGTGGCGTCGTGTCCCGGGAGCAGCTGATTGCACGCTGCTGGGGCGGCCGCGTCGTCGGGGACGATGCCATCAACTCCAGTCTTGCCAAAGTGCGCGCCATCGCGTCGCTGGGGGACGAACCTGCCTTCGAGATCGAAACAATTCCCCGTGTCGGTTATCGCCTGCATGGGCGCGAGCCGGCGCCGAATGCTGCGGATATCACTCCTCCCGCGGCTCCCGTCACGGTGCGGCCTCCATTCCGCGAATACAAATATGCCTGGCCGTCGGCGGTGATAGTCCTGCTCCTGGCAGGCTTGCTCGCGCTTTATTTCCAGCGGCCGCGCGGCAGCAATTGGGCGGTCGTCGAATCGCATCAGCCCTTTGTTTCGACGCCCCTGATCGAGCGGTATCCCGCCCTGTCGCCCGACGGCACCATGCTCGCCTATTCGGCAGGATCGACGGTGGAGAACCGCCATATCTTTCTTCGCTTCGTGCGGGGCGGTGACGCCCTTCAGCTTACCCATGACGATTTCGACGCCACCGCGCCGGCCTGGTCGCCTGACGGGCGCCTGATCGCCTATCTGCTGTTCGAGGACGGGCATCCCTGCCGTATCATGGAAATCCCCGTTCCCGAGGGCATGTCCCGTCAGCTTGGCGCGTGCCGCACCGTCGGGCGTTCCAGCATCGCCTGGGACCGCTCAGGAAGCGCGCTCTACTACAGCGATGCCGCCGGGCGCGGAACGCCGCCGCGGATATTCCGGCTCGATCTGCAGAACGGCCGCAGCGTGCCTGTTACTTCGCCGCCCGCTTCGGCAGTGGCGGATGACTCGCCATCGATTTCGCCGGATGGCGCGTCCATCACCTATCTCCGCCAGGTGGGCGGCGAGCGGATACAGATCCGGCTTCATTCGCTCGCCGACGGCCAGGACCGGCCATTCGCGAATTTCGACGATGGCGACGATGGCGCGACGTGGTCGCCGGACGGCCGGGCGATCTTCATCTCGCGCTGGATGAGCGAACAGACCTCGATCTGGTCGTACCCGATCGGTGGCGGAGCCCCGGCGGTGATTATGGCCGGCAATGGCTATTTCGGGCGCCTCTCCGTAACCGCGAACGGCCTGGTCGCAGTGGAATCCGAAGTGTTCATGGGCCACCTTGTTTCCAGCACGCCTGGCTCCGCGTCGGCGCCCGCCATACTCGACCATAGCGGGGTGATGGCGTGGTCGCTCGACTACGCATCCGACGGAACGCTGCTTGCGCTCGGCCACCGGGGCAGTCTTGCCGGCGTTTGGATCGCCCCGCCGGGCGCCACGTTCCGCGAACTGCTTCCTTTAAGCGTGCCGCATAATGGCGCGCTGCGCTGGTCGCCCGACGGCTCGCGCTTTGCCTATATCCAGCAGGTGCCGGACGGCTATGACATACCGGTACTGTCGCGCTCCGGCGCCCCGCTGTTGAAGCTGCATTACGCGGCGAAAGAAAGCGCAATGCTGCAATGGTCCCCGGACGGCAAAAGCATCGTCACCGACCGGCAGGAACCGAAGGGATGGCGGATCTGGCGTACCGATTTGTCCGATCCCCAACGTTCCGTTCCCATCTCCGAATACGGCTGGAAATATCCCTGCATTCGGGGCGCGATGCTGTTTGCGGAGAATGACGGTGCCCCGGGGGTGTGGCGGCTCGATGGCGGGGCGCGGCGCGTGGCGTCCGGACCGTCTGCGCAATTCTCCGATATGTACACCGTCTCTGGTCATAACATCATCTATTACGATGACAGCAATCCCACCCGTCCGTCTCTCATGGCGCGCAACATCGCGGGCGGGCCGCCATCGCCGCTGGTGACACTCGGCGAAGGGCAAGGCGATTTCGAATTCGCCGTCAACCCGCTGACGGGCGCCGTCGTCTATCCCTATGCCGTGGGTTCGGACACCGATATCGCACTGCTTCGGGTGGAGAAACGGTAGCGCGTATCGTTTCACTCAACAGAGTTGATACCGCTTGACAAACAAGGCCGGCGCAATCGCTTGCACGGGCCTTGTCCGAGTGAATTATCGATCACTGCTTCTCGAGGGGAACTCCAACAGCCAAGACCGGATTCAATACGGCTATTGTTTCAGATCAATTTTGAAAATTGCCCCATACACACTGTTGGCACCGCCGGCATTTGCGGCGCCATACAGCACATTTTTGGAAAGCAGCAACTCGCCTTCCGGCTGGCATCCGTCCGAAGCCTCGAACGCGTGCAGGACTTTCTCTTGGCCCGCAGCGTTCAGCTCATAAACGACACCGCAACCAACCGTATTTATGGTCGAGCCACCCCAAAGGGTCACACCGTACAAGTTCCCTTTCCCATCTGCGATTACGCCGCTGCTGGGTGATTGTCCGTCGGGTGTGCCCTGAAAATTGTAAAGGACGGACTCGGTACCGCCAGGCGTCAGCTTGAAGATGGTTCCACACCCCGTGTAACCATCCTCGCTGCAAGGTCCTGTACCACCCAGGTTAGTAGTGCCGTAGATATTCCCCGCGGGGTCTATCAGCAAATTACCATTGGGGACGTTACCGTCCGCGCCTCCCGTAAAAGTATACAGAGTGGTCAGGTTGCCTGATGTGTCGACCTTGAACAGGTTTCCGCCGCCTGAATAGCATTCATAGGTGCAGGAAGTTGCGCCATAGAATGCGCCATCCGGACCCAATACCAGACCGAGCGGAAGAGATCCGTCCGCCTGGCCCTCGAAATTATAGAGCACCGTTTCGTTGCCAGATGAGTCGATCTTGAAGATCGTTCCATTATTGGTCGGGCCACCATTGCGCGTCGCGCCGTAGAAATTCCCCTGGGCATCGACGACCATGGGGCCAGTCGGGTTATATCCATCGGTACTTACAAGATACGGAAACTGATGAATTACCTTCTCCTTGTTTTTCCCGCTCAGCTCATAGAAGGTTCCGTTATAGTTATCATCGCCGCCCTCAAAAGTCGCGCCATAGATAACACCCGAGGGATCAAGTGTCAGATACGAATTCGGATCATTTCCGTTCCAGTATCGAAAGGAATTCAGTATCGTCTCGTGCTTGCCATTCTCCGTCATCTTGAACACGTTTCCGTAGAGGTACTTTCCGCCGATGTTCGCGGCACCGTAGAGGTCGTTGTCCTGACCTTTTCTTAGCGGACCTACAGGATATCCTCCGTCCTTACCGCCGGTAAAGACGTGGAGAACGGTGAAGGTCTGTGCTTTCGCGGGTTGCGAAGGGGGAAAAACAAAAGCGAGCGTCATGAACGCCATTGCCGAAACACTGCACGCTATTTCATGACGGGTTCGATTGCGAATCCTGCTTGTCATGAGTATATCTCCTCTGTTGAACGATGTGTGGAATGTCTTCAGCCGCGGCGCGTTACTTTGGGCTCCATCGGAACGCTACGCCTTCGTTGGACGCGCCGCCCGCGGCGGTGAGGCCATACAACCTGCCTTCCGAGAGGAGTAACTGGCCTGATGGCCTCGATCCGTCGGTTCCGGTCCAGGTATGCAGTACCGTCTCATTTCCTTCGTCATCCAGCCTGAAGAGTACTCCACAGGCACAGGTTTGATCGCCATACTGGGACGTGGTGCCGTAGATATTCCCTGCCTGGTCGATGACCGCCTGGGTTAGCGGGTAGCCTCCGCCGGCCCCACCCTGAAAGCTGTACGCAACGCTTTCACTGCCGGTCGGGGTTACTTCGAACACTGTTCCACAACCTCGGCTGCAGGCCGTTCCCGTACCGCCATATTGTGTGGTGCCGTAGATATTGCCTTGCGCATCGAACGCTAACGTTCCGGGGTTCGGCGTGTAACCGTCGCCAGTACCGCGCACGAATGCGTAGAGCGTCGTCAGGTTGCCCGAGATATCCACCTTGAACACGGTTCCGGCGGCGTTTGCCCCGCCCGATTTGGTGACGCCGTACAGATCATTGTCAGGCCCCCAGGCCAGCGGCCCCTGCGGTGTTGTGCCGTCATTTCCCCCGGTGAAGTTGTAGAGCACGGAAAAACTGCCGGCCGTGTCGAATTCATAGATAAAGCCGGCGCCGTATGGACCTCCGGCTGCTACACCGTAGAGATTACCCAGTGCGTCCGCAGTCAGACCATTCGGAGAGCTTTGACCGTCTTCGACACTGAACTGGTAAAGCAATTTTGCCTTTTTCCCTTGATCCAGTTCAAACAGAACTCCCGAATTCCACTGCCCTTGTCCGTAGCCGTAGCCGCCCCCCCAGGTAGTGCCATAAAGGTTTCCGTCAGAGCCTTGTATGACTCCGCTGGTCGGATCCCATCCGTTATAGTAGGCAAAGCTGTTCAGCACGGAGCTTTTGCCGGTCTTGTTCAACTTGAACACGGTACCGTACCCGTAGCGCCCACCATTGAGACTCGCGCCGTAGAACTGGTGTTTGGCGTTTTCGATCAACGGTCCCTGGGGATTGGCGCCGTCATGGGCACCGCCAGTGAAATTATGCAGCACGGTGTAGGTCTGCGCATGAACCGGGCTACCGGTCAGTAGCGCAAACGGCATCAGAGCGGCGGCCGCAAGCAGCCCGGCCCCAGGATTCCATTTCGACATATGACTCTCCCTCTTTGTTCGTGCAGCCCCGGCAGAACCGGGAGCCGGGCGTTGCCAACGCCTTGCGTCCAATTCTTGGATAGCGTTATCCGCACCGTCGCCCTGTACGTGGTTTCCTGTCAAGTGATTTTTGACGCTTGCCATGACAACGCGTTACGGGCCAGGGATTGGCACGATGAAGGAAGGCTTGAGACGGGAATGAAAGGCTGGACTGGCTGCGCATGGCAGCGTTATCCTGGCCATGTGAGACGATTCGGGCGCCTCTTCGATTGTCGAAAAATTTCCGGGCGACAGCCAGGCACAGGACCGCACTTCGTGGCCCTGTGCCGCAACGCATGCGTCGTGCATTATTCCGTCAAGAAATGGCCATGCCCCCGGCGACCGAACCGGCCTCTCCCGGGTAGCGATATCCGCAGCAAACTCATGAGCGGGGTCGGCGGGCGTTTCCGCATGGATCGCGCATGCCTTTGGTCATTCACCGAATCTCGGACGAACAGATGCCAACACTTGCCGATGTCGCGAAAGTAGCTGGCGTGGGCGTGATGTCCGTATCACGCGTGGTAAACGGAACCAGACAGGTCAACCCCGAGACCGAACGCAAAGTACGGGCGGCAATCAAAAAGATCGGCTACCGGCCTAATGAAGCCGCGCGCATTCTCAGGGGACATCGCGCGCAGGTCATCGGGCTGATCGTGCCCGACCTGGCGGATCCATTCTTTGCGACCTACGCAAACGCCGTGCACGAAACGGCGTGGGAAGCCGGCTTCATGACCCTGATGGCTGCCTCGGGGCACAGAAAGGAAGTCGAGCGCCGCGAAATGGAATTCATGCTGGAGCGGCGTGTTGCCGGTTTGCTTGTCGCGCCAATCAGTTCGGACAATGATCATTTCAAAACGACCGATAGTAATGACATGCCGATCGTGTCCTTCGACCGGCCGATGGACGGCGTGGATGTCGACGTTTTCGTGGTCGACAACCGGGTGGCCGCTGCCGCTGCTACACGGCATCTTGTCGAGCACGGGCATCGGAACGTTCTTTGTATCGCTGACGACGAGAACATCCATACCAAGGCGGAGCGCGTTGCCGGTTACTCGGATGCGATGCGCCGCGCAAACCTTCCCGTGCGAACCTGCTTTGTCGGCCCCATAAGCGGGACGCTCCCCCACCAGCTCGAATTCGCGCTGCATTCGAGGCCGCCGGTAACCGCCATGTTTGCGACCAGCAACGTCATTGCCCTCGAAATTCTTCGCGAGTTGCAGAAGAGGTCCATTCCCATACCGGACAAAATGGCCTTGATCGCGTTCGACGATTTCGATGCGGCGACTTTGGTCCGGCCCTCCATCACCGTTGTCCGTCAGCCTGTCGCCGAATTGGGTCGCAGTTCGACGTCGCGTTTGCTGGCCCGGATCAACGAGGAGATTCGGCTAAAAGAAGGCTCGCGTTTCGTTCAGCCCACGGAACTGGTCATCCGGGAATCCTGCGGTTGCCACGGCGCGAGGAAAAGCCGCGCGGAGTAACTTCCGCCGCAACGGGAGATTGGAGGCCTAAAACACAACACCTGCCTCGAGCATCAGCCGCACCTGGGATGATTTGTCGAGGGTGCGGCCGAATCCGTCGCCGGCTGCCGCATCGAGCGCGCCGATATACGACGCCTCGCCGCGTGCGTAGAACACGCCATGCTGGAACGTCGGCGTGAATGTCAGAGACCAGGCGTCGCTGCCCGGCCCGTAGAGCAGGTTCGGAGTGCCGGCGACGTCGCCGCCGCTTGTGCTGATATATTCCGCGCGGCCGGCGAGAAACAGTTCGGGCGTGATGGCGTAGCTTGCGAGAACGGCGCCGCTGATGCTTGTCGCGTTACGTATAAAGCCGAGCGCGACGGCCTGCGGCACATCGGAAAACTGGATATACGGGCTCACGATCCAGGAACCGGACGTATGCGTATAGATCAGATCGCCGATCGCGCTGTTGTTCTGGGCCAGCGGCGTCACCAGGCTGGAATAGCTTGTGCGGCCCAGATTGGCGCCGCCGTTGAAGCTGAATACGTCGGCGCCGTCGTTCAGCGAATAGACCGCCTGCCAGGTGAGCCAGTTGAAGCGATCGGAATAATAACCATCGTTCAGCGAGAGCTGGAGCGTAAGCGGCCCGCTTGTATAATTCGCCTGTACGCCTCTGGAAAACAGGGGCGTCTGGTTCCAGAGCAGGCCGCGCTCGATGTTGAAGTTCTGGAACGTGAAGGCATTTTCGTTGCCGACGAGAGCGGCCAGCTGGCCGGCCTGGATGGAGAAATTTTCGGTCGGCGCGATCTTCAGCCACGCTTGCGGAAGATAGCCGTATGTATCGTGGGCCGTATGGCCGACGCTCATGAACGGCGTGCCCAGCGAAGGCAGCGTATAGGCGCCGGCATCGGCATAGAACTGGAACCAGCCATCCGTCTTCTGAACAAACAATTGGCCATTGGCCAGATCGGCGCGCGCCTCGCGGTCGCCGGGCACCGGACTGTCCTGCCACGACGCGAGTCCGCTGAGAGCGCCTGTGACATAGATCGTTCCGAGCGGCCCCGCATCGAATGAAAACGGATTGGGGTTGGCGACCAGTTCGCCGCCCATCGCCGGCGTCGTCATCGCGCCCGCATCGGCCCCGCCCCCCGCGAGAAGCAGCGTCATCAATATCAATCCGGCGGGCGCGTGCCGCAGCAGTCCCGGCATGAAAAATGTTTCCTTCGTCCGAGCTTGTCGAAGCGCGCGTCAGGCCTCGCCGAGATAGGCCGTTTCGCCATGGAGCGACAGATCGAGTCCGCGCTCCTGCGCGGACTGGTCCACCTTTACCGGCGTGACGCGGTCGATGAGCCACAGCATGGCGTAGGTGAAACAGAAGGCCCAGGCCGAGGAAACCGCGATTGCGGCCAGTTGCTTCCAGAAGAAAGACGGATTGCCGGCGAGAAGCCCGTCCGCACCATGCGGATTGAACGCCGTCGTCGCGAAGACTCCAAGCAGCACGATGCCGAGCGCGCCGCCGACGCCGTGGACGCCCCAAACGTCCAGCGCATCGTCCCATTGCAGCCTGTTCTTGAGCGCCACCGCGAAGTAACAAACACCGCCCGACACGATGCCGATGATGACTGCGGCGAGCGGCGACACGTAGCCCGCTGCCGGCGTGATGGTGGCAAGGCCCGCGACCGCGCCGGTCAGGAGGCCCACCAGGGTTGGCTTTTTCTCGAGCGACCAACCGACCGCCATCCAGGCGATGGCCGCAAAGGATGCCGCCACGTCGGTGTTCAGGAAGGCAACCGTCGTCACCGAATCCACCTGGAATTCGCTGCCGGCGTTGAAGCCGTACCAGCCGAACCACAGGAGCCCGGTGCCGAGCGCCACAAGCGGCACGCTATGCGCGCCCGAATCGACCACATGCCGGCGGCCGACATAGAGCACCGAAGCCAGCGCCGCCAGGCCGGCGGTATTGTGCACGACGATGCCGCCGGCGAAATCCAGCACGCCCCATTGCTGCAGGATGCCGCCGCCCCAGATCATGTGCACGAAGGGACAATAGACGAAGAGCAGCCACAGGGTGAGGAACGCCATATAGGCCTTGAACGAAACACGATTGGCAAAGGCGCCGGTGATGAGCGCCGGCGTGATGATCGCGAACATCATCTGGTAGGCGATATGGACAAACAGGGGAATGCCCGGGGTCGGCGACGGCGTGGACAGCGTCACCCCGCGCAGGAACGCCAGGTCGAGATTGCCGATGACGCCGCCCTGGCCGCCGGAGAAACACAGCGAATACCCGACCGTGTACCAGATGACGGTCGTCCAGCCCATCGATACGAAGGATTGCATCATGATGGTGAGCACGTTGCGCCGGCTGACCAGCCCGCCATAGAAGAAGGCGAGCCCCGGCGTCATGAGCATCACAAGGCTGCTGCACAGCAGCATGAAACCTGTATTCCCCGTATCGATATGCTGCATTGGTTTCCCCTGCTGGTAATTTGTTTGGCACCGGCTTGCCCTGCCCCCGCACGACAGCCGGTTCCTTCCGGCTCAACCCCGGATTGAGGGAACGATACCGCTTTCCGGATACCCGTCAAATCCGGAAGGCGGGACCGCCGCGCGGGGAAGTCCAAAATCCGCCCGGGGATTCATTGGCGTCGACGGGAGCGCCGACGCTGCGGGCGGCAAGATCGACCGGCTTTTGTACTTCGTCTCCCTCGAATTACTTCGAGCACCACAATCCGGTGAGGGCCGTTTCGACCTCGCGCGCCGATGTCAGGCGGCAGAGTTGTGACTTTGCCGCGCGGCGTGCATCCGCGCCTGCCGGCCAGGACGCGTTCTCGATGTACCAGCCGAGATGTTTTCTGAAATATCTGAGGCCGGGTTCGTCGCCGTAAAAGCGGAGACTGTCGCAGAGATGGTCGAGCGCGATGGCCAGGCGCTGCGCCGGGCCCGGTTCTTCGATCGGCACGCCCGTTTCCAGCGCGCGATCGATTCCGGCAGCGAGCCAGGGCCGGCCATAGGCGCCGCGGCCGATCATGAGCGCATCGGCGCCCGCTTGCTCCAACGCCGCGCGTGCCGATTCCGCATTTGTTACATCGCCATTGACGACGACCGGCAAATTCGTAGCGCGTTTGACTTCGGCCACCGCGCGCCAATCCGCCGTGCCGCGATAGAATTGCTGCCGCGTGCGGCCATGAACGGTGATCGCCTTTACGCCTGCGTGTTCGGCGCGCTGCGCCAGCTCGGGTGCGTTGCGGCTTTCGTCGTCCCACCCCAGGCGGATTTTCACCGTTACCGTGCACGAAACCGCTTCGACAGCCGCGTCGATCAGGCGGGTGGCGAGATCGAGATCGCGCATCAGCGCGGCGCCGCAATGCGCACCGGTCACCTCCTTGGCCGGGCAACCCATATTGAGATCGACGATCTGCGCCCCGGCGTCCTCGGCGAGTTTTGCGCCCCGCGCGATCCACTGCGGCTCCCGTCCCACCAGCTGCACCACCATCAGGGGCAAGCCGTCGCCGACCGCCGCGCGGCGAACGACATCGGGCCGTCCGCGGGCAAAACTCTCGCAGGCGACCATTTCCGTGGCGACGTAGCGTGCACCGAGCGCAGAGGCGGCGCGCCGGAACGGCAAATCGGACACACCCGTCATCGGCGCCATCAGCACGCGGCCGATGTGTACATTTCCGATGGTAATGCCTTCACGCATGACTGCCTTCGACGAAAGCGGCGCGCCAGTTTCGAACCCGGGCGGCGGCGCGGGGCGCGGCTCGGGTCGCGCTCCCATACAACGCCGCGCCGCCGGCGCAAAAACGCCGGACCGGAACGCCGGCAGGTATGTCGGCGTCCCGGGCTCGCTCGCAGGGATCGGCCCGGCGGGAACAATTGCTTGCAGGTCCTCGTTCTCCCAGTGAGAAACCAGCCGGATTTGTCCCTTGTCGCTCGTTCTCGTTGTGGAAGACGAACCGCTGCTCCGGATGAGCACTGTCGAAGCCGTCCAAAGCGCCGGCTTTGAAGTCGTCGAGGCCGAAAACGGCGAACAGGCCCTCGATCTTCTCGCAAAAGGAGAGCCGGTTTCGATCGTGCTCACCGACGTTGAAATGCCAGGGCCCGTGGATGGCTTCGAACTGGCCGAGTGTGTACACGAATACTGGCCCGGAATTCGCGTGGTATTCCTGTCAGGCAGGCTTGGCGAATATGATCGCTGGGTCGATGCGGATGACAGTTTTCTATACAAGCCCGTATACCCGGAACAAATTACAGAGACGTTGCGGGAACTGGAATCTGCACCGGCCGCGCCGCATTAAATCTCGTCGAGCAACCCTGTAAGGCGCAGAATCAGGATCCCGAGCATACCGCCTTTCTTTGCATATGCACGGGGATTTCAAAGAGCGCGCCTGTCCGGCCTCCGGACCACCATTTACCTGCCGCGGCGTGGCGGTGTTATCCGGTTACCAGCAGGCGGGCCCGTTGGCGGCTTAATGCAAGGGTCGTGATTCCATCCGCGTTTTGATCGATCTTGTGTTGAAGAGCGCGGATTATCCCTGTTATGGCGGCGCGCATTTCCGATACGATGTGCGCGTTCGAAGAATTGATCGGAGGCGCGAAGGCCGGCAAATGCTGATATCTGCGGAGTACGTCCGTGAGTTTCCGCTAATTCCAGGCGGCGGTCTGTTCTTCATGCCTGTCGGCATCTGCATCGTACTTGGATCGATTATTCCACGTGCGCGAATGTTGCTTGTCTGGGCTGGAATCGCGCTGGGGCTGGCAACCATAGCATTTGGCGGCAAATATCTGCGGGGTCTTTCACCACCAACGCTGGCGCAAATCGCATTTTTTGGCGTCGCCATAGTTGCCGAAGGGGTTGGCTTTCGAGTGTTCATACCCCGTCTCCGGCCGTCAGGAGAGCGCAAGGTGCTCCTGGGAACGTTGGCGATAGTAGGCGCGCGCTTTATTCTCATGCTGCCTACCTTCGGATTGCCCATCCTGGTGTTGGCGATGCTTTGTCTCGGAAATGCCGCACTGGCGTGGAGACTGCCAGACTACCCTGTCGGGGCCGCATGGTGCCTGGACGGTATCTTCAAAATCGGCGTAGGAGCGACGATGTGGGTGGCCAGCCCCGCCTTCTCTGGTTAATTTTGAAATCAGGACTCGACCCGAACAACCCGTGGGTTGTTCGTGCTGCGTCACGACGAGTTCTGCCCGAAACTCCTAATTGAATTCGAGGCACCACCCCGCCTTTCCGCCGTTCGAGCCTTCATTCCGGCGTCAAACAATGCAAGTATAATCCGGTAGCTAACGTAGAGGGGCGATCTATGATCAGACAAATTTTAACGGTTTGCGGTGCTTTGGGGTTTGCAATCGCGGGATCGGCACCCGCCAGTGCCGGCCTGCATCTGCCGAAGATACAAAACGTTTCATTCACCGGAACCCCGGGGAATTATACGGCGACGATCACCGGCAAGAATTTCGGCCCGACGCCCGACGGCATTCCCTGCACCGCCTGCCAGCCACTGGAGCTGCAGGTAGCCGATCTTGCCAGCCAGCCAGCGCAGCAGGTCATCAATGTTACGTCATGGTCGGATAGTTCGATAACGGTAACGGGCATCGCGGCGGACAAAGGCGACGCACTGCGGATTGCCGTCTACAATCAGACTGCCGGCAATGTCGGCGCCTGGGGCGGAAACGTTTCGCACAACAAGACGACGCCGCATATCGGCACCATCATTCAATCCGGCAGCGGTCAATCTCTGACCCTGACGATCAATGGCTCGGGCTTCGGCGACACGCCGCCGCCGCAAGTCGGCGAGAATGCCGACTCGCCCTTCTTTGTGTTCACCGATTACAATGCCGCCGCGCCCGGTACGGACGGGTTTCCCTGGAACGCCGGGTTTTGCGGCGCCAATGACTGCAATGGCGTAACCATCGGCTATGTGAGCTGGACGGACACGCAAATCGTCGTCTCCGGCTTTGGCAGCGAGTACGGCATTGACTGGCTGGTCAATCCTCACGACGCATTCTGCGTCGGCATCTGGTCCAGCTCGAGCACAAGCAACGGCACCACAGGCGGCTCGATCAAATGCCGCAAGATCCACGACTAGCGGCAGGCGCGGTGCGGCTATGGCGGCTGGACGCGCCTGTCTGCAGCCCCAATTTGACGGCGCTTTGCTGAAAGACCAAACGGCGGCGCCCCCGGGCGCCGCTGATTTTTGCAGGCGAGGTGCGTCGCGCAATTGAAGCGGGAGTCGCGGATTGTTCTCACTGCCGGCGACTACAGATTCTACTGGCAAAATCCGATCAAATGTGCTAGCGTTTTCGTGATGTTGGCTATGCGCGCCCGGCGCGATGATTTGCAAACAATCCTGTTCCCGAAAGTTCGCGGAACGATCCGCTACCGGACAACAATTCAATTCTCCTGATCTCAGCAAAAAAAATGGCTGCGAAGCACGCATGCCTCGCAGCCGGTAATGGCAAAACCGGTTAGCGAAGCACTCCGGAATGCTGTTTAACACCCGTGCCCGCGTGGCTGGCGCTGTTCGGGTCGATTTTCCAGCTGCGTCCTTCGGTAATTTTGTGACCGCCGCGAGGGCATTGGTGGTCGTTCACACAATAGATATACGACGCACCGATGCCGGTCGTGACCGCCACCTGCGCTTTGTCGTTGATGCCCCAGGCCTGCTGCTCGTTCGAGCCGTCCTGGATGTTGATCGATGTGAACAAACCGGTCTTGTTGTTGAAGACGAAAGAATGCGGATTGCCTTCATTGTCCAGGACCTGACCCGACGCCAGTTCTTTCTTGTTGATGCCTTCCAGCGAAGTGGTGCCGCTGTCGTCGGCATTGATGACCTCAACAATGCCTTTCTTGAAGATGAAACCGCGCATGGTGACGTCGTTCTGCGCCCGGTAAAACCCTGCCAGCGTACCCGCCGAATTGATGCCGCGCGGATTGGTGGTCAGTTCGTCGAGTTGCAGCGTCACATCGGTTTGATAGACGCCGTCGCTGGCGAGATAACCGGTCCGGACGCCGGTATTGGGATCGGTGACGTAATCGCCGGTCGACTCGGTGCCTTTCGAAGTGATTCCCTGCGCGACACCATCCAGCGACGCGCCGTTCTTCTCGATTGTGACAATAGTGCCATCGGCCTGGCGGAGAAACTCGGTGCCCACATACAGATTGGGTCCCGAGGCGAATCCGACAATGTTGCCGTCATCGTCGAGCGCGCGCGGCACCGTTCCCGTGGTCGCGCCGCCATAGTCGAAGCTCGTATATGTTCCGTTCAGCGGACCGAAAAATCCATGCGTGACATTGCTCGAATCGAGCCAGGATCCGGTGATTTCTCCGTGCTTGTTGATTCCGAAGACGATGGTCTGAACGGCGCTTGGCGGCGGCGTCACCGGGACCAGCGTAGCGGCCTGGGACGCGGCCGGCAAAGCCAGCAATCCCAGAACCAGTTTATGAATCACGTGCATGAGATGAATTCCCTCTTCTATGCCCGCAGCCCGCAGGAAGCCTAGAGGAAGAATCCCCCGCGTCAATCGCATGCAGCCTCAAATTGCATGGCGGTCGGACTAACAAAAGTTTGATTCGGGCGGCGAGCGCGCAGGAAACGACAGCAAGGTTCTGTTACATGACAGAATCCGAATTCGCTGATAATCGCTGTTAAAATTGCTGTTATTCCGGAAGTGCGCGATTTGTACGCGCGCACATTCAGGCGCGCGTTTCTTCGCTGCCGAATGCCCGGCCCGGACTGGCGGCGATAATGGCAGCGCCAAGAGCCGCGGCGAGAACCGAGCCGATCAGCACGGCGATCTTGGCGATCGCCGCGCTCGCGCCCTGCGGAAATGCCTGATCGGCAAGAAGCAGCGAAACCGTATCGCCGATACCACACAGGCAGAGCGCGCCGATGAAAGTCCGGATCCCGACGCCTTTCGGGGCGCGTGCGATCCCTGTTTTCACTGCGGTGAACGAAAACAATCCGATGCCGAGCGGCTTGCCGATGACGAGACCAAGCACCACACCGACAACGATGGCGAGCGCGCCGGGCGCGGAGAGATCGGCATTAAAACTGACGCCGGCGGCCGAGAATGCAAACAGGGGCAGCGCGAAATAAGTACTCCACGGTGCGACCGCGCGTTCGACGCGGTCGGCCGTCGACAGAAGCCGCTCGCTCGCCGCGGAGAGATTGCGCCCCGCCCAGTCGAGCACGGTGTCCCTGTCCTCCTCGCTCGCATCCTTGTCGCGCTGCGCAATCTCGAGCGCTTCGAGCGCGTTCGCGGCCTGCGCGAGCAGCGGCCCGGCATGGGGCGCGGGCCGCGTCGGCAGAAAGCCGGCCAGCACGATCCCCGCCAGCGCGCCGTGAACGCCTGCGGCATGCAGACAGAACCAGACGCCAATCGTTATCAGCACATAGGGCCAGCTCGCATACACGCGGCTGCGATTGAGCGCATACATCGCAAGCATCGCTGCGCCGGCGCCGATCAGCCACAAGCCGCTGAAATTGCGCGGATAGAAAATCGCGAGCGTCAGCACCGAAAGAATGTCATCCATCACCGCGAAGGCGGCAATGAACACGCGCAGCTGCGGCGGCACGCGATCGCCCAGCAGCGCCAGCACGCCCAGTACGAATGCGATATCCGTCGCCGTCGGCACCGCCCATCCGGCCGCGGTGGCGCCGCGATTGAACAACAGATAGACGAGCGCCGGCACGATGCCGCCACCGACCGCGGCGATCACGGGCAGCAGCGCTGCCCGGAAATCGGACAACGCACCCGCCGTCATTTCCCGGCGAATCTCGAGACCGACCAGCAAGAAAAAGAACGCGAGCAGGCCCTCGGAAAACCAGTCGCCTATCGTCAGCGACAACGGCGTATCCGGCGGACCGATGCCGAAACTCGATCCGACAAAGGCGTGATAGAAACCGGCGAGCGGCGTGTTGGCGCAGATCAGCGCCAGGGCCGAAGCGATAAGAAGCGCGAGGCCGCCCGACGCGGGCAGACTTGCGAAGGCGTGAGCCGAGCGGCGAATGCGTTCGGACACGGGCTGCTCGAACGCGTCCGCCAGGGAATAAAAGTCCCAGGCGCCGTCATAGCGCAGCCCGTCCACAAATATCGTCGGCGTGCCGCTCACACCGCGCTGCCGCCCCTCGGCGATATCTTCGTCGACATGTGCAAGCGTATGCGGATCGGCGAGGTCGCGGGTGAGCCGCTCCATGTCGGCGCCGATGTCGCGGGCCATGCCGAGCATCTGTTCTTCGGTGAACGGCGGCTCATTGTCGAATAGCTTGTCATGCATCTGCCAGAACAGGCCCTGCCGGCCGGCCGCCTCGACAAGACGCGACGCGAAAGTGGCGCCCGGATGGATGCGCTCGATCGGGAAATGGCGCAGCGTATAGGCGATGCGCTCGCCGAACGCCTGCCTGAGCCGCTTCAGGACGGTGCGGAAACGTCGGCAGTAGGGACAAAGAAAATCCGTGTACGAGACGACATGGATGATACGCTCATTCGTATCGCCACCTCGCACCGGAAGACGCCGCCTGTCACTCATGATGCCATGTGAGCAGGAACGCGGCTGCCAGATCAAGCAGGGAATAACCTCGTGACCCGGATCGTCCGTGGAATAACCGGCCGCTGACGGTCGGACGAACCTTGCGCGGGTGCCCGCTGTCTCGCCGGTTCGCAGTCTTTGTTCGGGCCAGGGGAGCGTTTATGAGAATCACCCGCCGCCATGCATTTGGTCTCGGCGCCACGGCCGCCATCGGCTCGGCAATGTTTGGTGGAGCACTTGCAAGTCCCGCGCGCGTAGCCTCAGCGCAGGTCGCCCAGGAAGCCGCAGGTTATCAGACCCAGCCGAACAACGATCAGCGCTGCGCGTTTTGTGCGCACTTCTCCGCGCCGGCCTCCTGCGAAATCGTGCAGGGAACAATAGTTCCGAACGGCTGGTGCAAACTGTTCCGGGCCAAGAGTTCCTGATCAGGCACCGCGATTGCCGGTGTTCGTCGGAACAAGCGGAGCGCCGGCGGCCATGGCGGGCGAATTGGCCGCTTTGTTTGTAGACCGTCGCCGCAGCGTTTCATAAGGCTTGAGGTACACCCCGAGCGCGGTCGCGAGGCCGCCGCCGAAAAAGAGAATAATAACTCCCACGATGAGCGGATTTGGCCACGCCGGCCGGGATGGCGTGACCGGCGGATCGTCGATATCCGCCGAAAACGGCAGGTTCACCGAAGCCGCCATCAGGAAATTCTCCTGCTGCAGGCGCAGCTTCAGCATCGCCTGCCGCTGGTCCACATCGGTCAGGGTCTGCAGCTTTTCGTCGAGATAATTCACATAGGCGCTCGCCCGCGCGAGCTTGCGCTGTTTCAGGTAATTGTCGGAGATCGTCAGAACGCGCGAAAGGAAATACCGCGCGAATTCCGGATCCTTGTTCGAATAGCTGACGGAATAGAGTTCGGAAATACCGATTTCCTTGGGAACGACGTAGCGGCTCAGGTAACGCTGCATGTCGGCCGCCGTCGGCGGATGCCATGGCCCCAAACCCAGCGAAGTCTTCCCGAGTTGCATAATCTGGTGGACGAAACCTTCTGGCGGGTGAAAGCTGCGCGTCCGCGGATCCCATGTCGTATCATAGATTCCCGCTCTTACGCGGTCGTCTGCGAGCAGCGATTGGGCGGTAGCACTCGACGTGAGTTGTTGAAGGAATGCGGAGAACTTCGGGTCGCCGCCTCCGAGGCCAAAGCCGATACGCCCGAGCGACAGCGAACCCAGTTCGGTCATGCCGCTCACGCCCGTCAGCATGTTGAGTTCGGCGTCGGATGGCGCGAGCGTCGCGCTTACGCTGTATTGCCGTTCGGCGAAATTCATATAGGCAATGCCGAGCGCGAGTATGATCACGAATATGACCGTGATATCCCGCCACTGCGCCCGCACCATTGCAAAAATGCCCTGCGTCTCCGAATCTGTTTTTGTTTGAGCAGATACCATGTCGTTCATTTGCCGCTCCCTGACGGCATCGCTCACTTTATCCCGAGATTGCGCCATCGTGAAACCTCAGCCGGTCGCAAATTTCATATTCGAATCAACAGTGTTCGCCTGACCCCGGTTTCCAGGATTCAAGTCCGGCAACGCCACACCACCCGCCAGCAGCGCAAACACAAACACGAAAAATGGCTGGTCGAGATCGATATTCAACGTCGAGAAGAGCGGCGTGCCGAAAAGTAGGCTCGCCGCGGCAAGCCACGCAACGCGGCCGGTCAGCCGCCACTGCCTGACTGCGAAAATGAACAGGGCGAGCAGCAATGTGAGGTAAAGGACGACGCCGCAAACACCGGCATAGAGATAAACATCCAACTCGCTGTTGTCGAAGATCGTTGTCGGAAGGAATTTGAAATCGACCGACTGCATATAGCCGTAGCCAAACAGCACATGGGCCAGCGAATCCGCGTTGACAATATACTGGCTTACAGTGACGTAGACGCCACGCGCCCGCTGAAACAGCGAGATGGAATCCAGAAAGCCGGCGAAGAACCCCGGAGCAAGCGCCACCAGGGCATAGATTGTCGCGTAAAACAAACCGACAAGCGCGAGCGCTGCCATAACCAGCGCGCGAACACTCATGCCGCCGCGGATCAGCCAGAACCCAATGAAGCAACTTGCGATGTACAGGAGCAGATTGCGCGTATCGGTACTGATGACGGCACAGACGAAGAGGAGATACAGCAGCGCATAGGAAAGAGCCATCTGCGGTCTTCTGCGATATTTCAGCATCAGCGCGAAAGACAGGATGGCGAACAACGTCCCGAAATGACCGAATTCAAGTGCGCTGCCGAAAATCGCGTTGGCGCGGATATGGTGGGTTGCGACCAGTTCCGTCAGCCGGATCGCGGCCTGACCCGCACCACCGAACTCGTTTCGCGGAACGCCTTTAAAGCCAACATGCAGGATCGGGTCGTTCAGAACAAACTGCAGGATACCGAACGCCGCAATCGGCGCGGCGATCATCAGCAATGTGCGGGTGATCCTGCGCTCTCCGGCATCGTCGCGCTGCGGAAAATATCGTGCATTGAACAACATGATCAGCGCAGCCGCGGCAGGAACGGCAAAGAAGTTGAAGGCGAAGCCGGTATAGAATGCGCCGAAATCGACGACCATCAGACTATACGTCAACAGCGAAACCAGCCCGTAGCCGAGCGCGATGACCTGAACCTGTTGTCGTGAGCTCTCGCGGGACGCGGTTACTGCGGCGCAGGCGAAAATCGCGAAAAACAATGCGATCCGGAAAATTCCGGTGAACAATATCACCTGCCCGAATACGGCTTGCTGCACATAACGTATCGGCCAGGAGACCACGAGCAGCAGAAGCAGAAGCCAGCCGAGCCGCGTCCAGCGCCGTTGCGTCATCCTGGGGGTCATGACGCCAGCCGGAGCACTGTATTCATCTCCCTTATGCGCGGAAGCATATCGCTCTTGCCGCGATAGAGAGCCTTCTGGGATGAAACGGCAGGATCGCTGCGCAAAGTACAACCAAAGAAGCGATGACCGGTAGCGAGATCGCCCCCCAACAGCGCATCGCCCGCACGAACGTCGATATCGCATCCGAAGAACGCGTAACCGGTGTCCGTTGCGCGGCCGCGACCAAAATCGATGACCGGAAATCCGTGGCCCGCGTCGAATATCTGCGCACCGTGGAAGCTGACTGCTTCTGCCGGATTGAGGATCATGTTCGACGTGGCGGGCACACTTCCGTCGCCGGCCGGCAGATGAAATTTCGACGCCACAAATTGAATGTTGTTGTTCGGCCCGCAATGAAGCGGAGGCGGGTGAATGACGAGATTTGGCCCCTGGGAACTTTCGACACGGGCGCCGAAGAAGTGGAGCGAATTCGCGTTGTCGGCGAAGGATTCGCCGGTAATCTCGATCGCGCCCGTTAAGGGTTCGACCGATCCGCAGCGCGAAACAAACGTATCTATGATGACGGCGTCCCAGCTGTTGCGGAATTCCATGCCGGACCCGCGTGCGCCGCGCACGCCCACGCGTGTGAGCGCGAAGTCCGCGCAACGCCGGAATAAGATACCACCGCCCTCATGGCCACAATCGAACAGCACGCCCGAGATCGCGAAGCCTCTCAGCCTGTCATTGCCGGCGGGCTCGACTGTCAGCATGGGCGCGGCAAAGCCCGTCGAAACCAGCGCGCAACCCGGATCGCCCGCATTCATGTCGTTTGCAGCCGTGCCGGCAAGCGCGAGTGGATGCCGAATGCGCAACGGGCGCGATATGCGATAGATACCGGGGCCAAGTACCAGAACCGGAAAGCTGTGTGACGCCACCGCATCGAATGCGGTCTGCAGGGCGCCGGTGCTGTCCTTCGCACCGGCTGTAACTCCGAATTGCGCGAGGTCGATTGTTTCTGCTGAACGGCCGGAGTGGATCATGCCGGCTGCCAACGCCGCGCCGGACAGGGTTGCGCGCCGGGTCGCCGTGAACATCACAAAGCCATTGCCGCGATTTCACGGGGAACAATACGCAGTTGGGCCATCTCCAAACGGACAGGAAGAAGGCGCAGTGCCCGCACGGCATGTCCGAGCGATTGCAGCGCAAGCCCGACACCGGTTCCGACCGCCGCGCCTTCGGCACCAAATCGCGGGATCAGCAAGCCGTTCAATGCTATCCCGACGCCGGCACAGAAAAGCGTGACATTCCGTGCGCTGCGCTCGTGATTTGTTGCCAGAAGTAACGACTGGAACGGCATGCCGAGACATTGTGCGCAGATCGCGCAGGACAGCAATGCCAATGTCGGTGCCGCGCCCAGAAACGCGTGCCCGAAGACGGATAACCATACAGGCGCAAAAACGACAAGGCAGAGAGTGAGAGGAACCGCAACTGCAATGGTCAGCCTGACGCTCGAAGTCAGCGCCTGCGCCAGTGTGTCGAAATCCTGACGTCCCGACGCACGCGCAAAATCTCGCATGGCAAATTGCGAGATTGCCGTCAGCGCCAGCACGATCAGCGCCACAAGCCGCTGCGACACGCCGAAAAGCCCCAATTCGGATGTGTTCGACGACGCGGCCAACAGGATAAAGGGCGAAAGGTTCAGCGCGATAAAACCTGCGTTCTGCAAGCCGCAGGAAATGCCATCGCGGAGCAACGTCAGCGACGGCGCAAACCCGTACACGATCCTGCGCCATGAAAATTTTGCAAAGAGGCGCCATATGCCGAAAGCAACCGCAAGCAACAGGCCGGCGGCGTAAATGAAAATGACGATCTCGGCAGTCGCACCCGATGACACCGCGACACAGATCAGGAGTATCAGTGCCGCCATCCGGTTGATGAAATAAAAGACAAGTTGCGATGCAACCGGCTCATGAATGCCAATCAGCCAGTCCGAACAGTTTTTCTGGAAAGCACTCAGAAAAAGTATAAGTCCCGCAGTGGCGCAGGTTCCGATGGCGGCAACGCCAGCCAGGGTGGCTCCGAATTGGAGCAGGACTAACATACCCATCGCGCAAAATATCAGTGCCGACAGGAGCGCATTGCATAAGATCTGCGCCAGAATGCCTTCCGCGCTCGGCTGATCGCTGTCCAGCCGCGAAAGCTCCCGCAGCCCCACAACGTCCATTCCTGTTGTTGCTATCAGTCCCACCATCGTACCGAAGTTCAGATAGAACATGACGGTGCCGGTGCCCGCTCTTCCAAGAGTGCGTGCGAGCAGGATGTTGAAAGCAAACCCGAATATGGCGCCCGCCGCACGAATTCCGATGGCGCCTACCGACAGGCGGGCCAATTCCCGACTGGAAATCGCCCTGAAGACAGAAAATGCCCGCGTTCTCACGTTTCAGATCGCCAGCAGCAGACCAACGTTACGAACAAGGCCCGCTTTCCAGAATCGGTTACGGATGAGGCTCAACCGGCGCGCCACAGCGCCCTGTCCGCGAATGGCGGCGAAGTTCGCAACTATCTGCTTCTGCAACGGGGAGAGCCGATCGTCGAATCGTGCGAGGAAAGTGCGGGCCTGGAGGATATTGCGGTCGATCGTCTGCCGCGCGCCATTTTCGGCGTAGAGGTGCCGTGCATGGCTCATCACATAGGGCGTTCCCCATTTCTTGGCGCCCGTGACATTGCTGCCGTGCTGTCGGTATTCGATCAGCGCTTCGTCAATCGCCACGATGTGACCGAATGCGGAAGCAACCAACGCGTACCAGTGGTCGTGCACGCATGCCTCGGGAGGAATGGGCCGGCCAAGCTCAAACAGTGCGCGGTTTAGCATCGTCGTGCAGCCTGTGACGCAATTCTGAAGCACCAGTTGATGGAGTCCCGTCCGCCGCGGATCGACGAACTGATAGCGCCAGAATGAGGGAGCAAGGCAGCGAAGATTCTCGTCCACCACACGCAAATCGCTGTGAACGAGAAGCGGAGTGGCCGTGCCGTATCGCAGTTCGGCTGCCTCCATCGCCCGCAATGTTTTCTGGACCTTGTCCGGGTGCCAGACGTCGTCGGCGTCGGCATACATGACATATCGCGCATCCCCGGCATCCGTGACGCGCGCGAAATTGCCGTGCGCAGACAGATGCGTCTCAGGCGGCGTCAAAATAAGCACGCGGTCTGAAAACTTCGCGCCGCACCGGTCCAGAATTGCCGCCGTGTTGTCGGACGACCGGTTGTTGCTGACGATCAGGCGGAAGTCCTGAACAGTTTGCGCCAGTAGCGAATCGAGAAATGACGCCAGATAAGCCTCGCCATTGTAAACGGCCAACAGGATATCGAGCAACGGCCTTGTCATGGCATCAGATCAGTCCGGCCAATTGGTGCACACCATGGAAGGCGGCATTGAAATCCGGCCACGCCCCGTCCTTCGCGGAGATTTCCACCGGCGTCATCGGCCATTCGATAGCAAAGCGGCCATCATTCCAGCGCACGCCCCGTTCCTGGCCGGGAGCATGGAAGCTGCTCACGAAATACATCGCTTCCGTCTCGTCTTCGAGCGTCAGGATGGCATGGGCAAAACCGCGCGGTGCATACATCATCAGGCGATTTTCGGCGCTTAACGTCGCGCCGAAGGATTGACCGAAGGTGGGTGAATCGGGCCTCAGATCGAGAATCAGATCGTAAAAGGAACCGCGGACACATCGCACCAGTTTCACTTCGGCAGCAGGCGGCAATTGATAGTGCAGGCCGCGCAGCGTGCCACGGCGCGGCGTGAAAGAGTTGTTGACCTGTACGAAGACGTTCTCGAGCCCTTCCCTTTCAAACTCCCGCGCGCAAAAGGCCCGGGCAAAAAAGCCGCGATCGTCGCCCAGCTTCTGGAGCTCGACCAGGCGTGCAGTCGCAAGCGGCGTTTTATGAAACAGCATCTGGGAATCTCAATGAAAAGGAATGCGCCAGCGCAAGTCCGGCGTCAGACGGTCGGCGGCGATATGGGCCTCCAGCGCCTTGAGCCGAATATGCTGCGAATTGCGAAATTCCGCGTCGGCAAAACCTCTCTCAGTGAGTCCTTCACGCAGGCCGGCGATCGACTCGGCCAGAGTCACCTGTGGGACGAATTCCGGCGCCAATTGTCGGAAGAGTGAAAAATCAACGCGGTACGAGCGCTTGTCGGGCGGCGCTTGCATGTTGATCTCGACCTCCGTCTCCGGAATTGCGGCAGCGACGGCTTCGGCAAGTTCTTTCACACGGAAATTATGCGCGTCGTGACCCACATTGATCGTAACAAGCCGGCCGCCATTTTCCGGAGAGCGGATAACGGCCCATTCAATGGCGCGCGCCATGTCCCTGACATCGATCAACGGGCGCCATGGCGTGCCGTCGCTCAGAACCGTGATCCTGCGGCTTGCGAGTGCGCCGGCCACGAAATCGTTCAACACGAGATCAAGGCGCAGTCTTGGCGCCATGCCGCAAGCGGTGGCAAACCGGAGGTGGGTCACCGTCATACCGCCAGGGTCCCGATTCGTGATGCGCTGCTCTACCGCGATCTTGGAGCGCCCATAGGCGGTCAGCGGTTCGACCCGGTCCGTCTCACGCCGGGCCATTCCATCCGCCGCACCATAGACGCTGCAACTCGATGCAAACACGAAGTTGCGAACGCCGGCGCGGCTTGCAGCTTCGGCAAGCGCCAATGTGGCACGGAAGTTGATTTCATCCGTCACAATTTCGAATCGCGAACCCATCGGGTCGTTGGAAATCGCCGCGAGATGGATAACGGCGTCAAAGTCAGCAAACAGATCGGCCGGCAAATCGCGCACATCGCCGAAGACTTGTCTGTCGAGAACGGTTTCCGGCGGCGGACCAGTCAAACAATCCGAAAAAAAGCCGCTGTCGAAGCCTACAAGCTCCGCATCCGGATATCTTTCGCGCAGATGCGCGGCAGCGACCGGTCCGACATATCCCATATTACCGGTAATCAGGATGCGCATGGACGATCACCAACTTTTCCAGGGCGCGCGGCCGCTCGTCCAGAGATCTTCCAGATGCAGCTTGTCGCGAAGCGTGTCCATCGCCTGCCAGAAGCCATGATGAAAATGCACACCCAGTTGCCCCTCGCCTGCGAGCCGTTGCAACGGCTCCTGCTCCCAGACCGTCATATCGCCTTCTATGTAATTGCCGACGCGGGGCGACAACACAAAGAATCCCGCATTCACCCAGCCGCCTTCTCCGGCCGGCTTTTCCTGAAATGAAAGAACACGCTGCCCTTCGGTATGGAGAGCGCCGAAACGGCCCGGAGGCTGTGCCGCCGTGACTGTCGCGAGAACGCCCTCGCGCCGATGGAATGCGACGGTTTCGCGGATGTCGATATCGCCGACTCCGTCGCCATAGGTCAGACAGAAATCACCATCGTTCTGGACATATGGAAGAATTCGTTTGAGCCTTCCGCCGATCTGCGTGTTCTCGCCCGTATCCACCAGCGTCACCCGCCAGGGTTCGGCAGAGGCGTGATGAACTTCGCGCGCACCGTTGCGCATGTCGAACGTCACATCGCACATATGCAGGAAGTAGTTCGCAAAATATTCCTTTATGACGTAACCCTTATAGCCGAGGCAGAGGATGAAGTCGTTGATCCCATGCCCGCTGTAGATTTTCATGATGTGCCAGAGAATCGGCCTTCCACCGATCTCGACCATGGGCTTGGGCCGCGTGCTTGTTTCTTCGGCCAGACGCGTACCAAACCCGCCGGCCATGATCACCGCTTTCATGAAACGGCTCGCGGTTGTGGCTGCATCGCGCCGGCCTCCGGTGGAGGCGTCCATCCCTGCCAGTAATAATCCTGGCCGCTGAGACTGCGTTTCATCCATTGCGGCAGCCGATGACCATGAAATCCAATTCGGTATCCGGCATATTTTGCGGCCAGATGAGCAACGCCGTAGGGAATAAGCCAGGGTTTCTCATGCAACAGGCGCCGCATCATGGCAGTGCCATAAGCCGCACCGCGGCGTTCGTCACCACCACCCGTGAACAGGTACCGGCGTTGCTGGGCGCGGACATAACCGGTGTCGAAGTGGCGCCTGAATTCCTGCGCCAGCGAATAGCGGTGCGAATGGGCGACCACGGCGTCCGCACAATAGGCAATGCAGTGGCCGGCATAAAGCAGCCGCGCCGTTGCGATGACATCCTCAAGTGAAAGCGTCGGCGTGAAACCACCAATTTCGTCGAGTGCCGAATTCGACCAAGCCGCACAGACATTCGAGCAGAAAAAAGCGTCGGGGCCCACGCGGTTCACATTTTCGATCGAGCGGTTCTCGCTTGCATCCGGATAATTGAACTCGCGCGGGAATGCCTCAAAAAACCTGGCTCGGTCATGCGGTATCTGACGCGCATAGGCCACGCTTGCCGCGCCCTGCATGACTGGGCGTATGAGATTGGCGAGCAGGTCTGTGCATCGGGGTATCGCGTCCGGCGTCATCATGACGACGATATCCGTCCCCAGCACGTGACGTGCGAGCTCGCGTGTCGTGCCATGATTGAACTCGTTGCGGGGGACGACAAGCGTGTCGGCGCCCATTTTTTTTGCGAGTTCAACCGTGCCGTCGCCGGAAGAGGAGTTGACGACAAGCACGCGCGGTCGCGCCTGGGAACCGAGAAGCGGCGGCAGGCAATGCGGCAAAAGAGAAACCGCCCGATGCGTGATCACGGCAACCCCGAGACTCATGAAGGGCGAAACAGCAATCATCGAGTGTCCGTCATCCGCTCAGCGCCGCACGATATCGAAGCGTCCGGCATAGTAGTCTGCAAGCGCGGCCCAGGCTTCCCGTTCATCCCAGTCCGGCTTGGCCTCCAGTCCGGCATCTGTATTGATGCGGACTGCGGGTTCGTCAAATATCCTCTGCTGCGTCATCTCAAGCGGCGTCTCCAGCTTCAGCCTCGTAGCAATTTCACGGGCGAACCGCGCGGCGAATGCGGCCTGGCTCTCGGCATATCCCGAAGGATTCATCTTTCGACGGCCCGTCGGGGGCAATGACTGCACGAAATCGCAGTAACATTCCGAAAGAAGCGCCACGTGGATGTTGTCGCGTACGTAGCGCGGTGTGCTCACCACCGCGGTTTTTCCGTCGCGCCATGAACGGATCAGATAATCGGTAAAGCGCGGCTCCTCGAACGGTCCGAAAGGATTGGGAATGACAAATTTGCCGAGCGCGAAGTTCTCTTGCCCGGCATGGAACTCGAAAACCTGCGACGTCAGGCTTTTTGACAGGCCATAGGCATTGAATGCGCGCAGCGGCGTGGTTCCAGCGCCTTCTCCCGATTCAAAAATGCTCCCTGTGAGAATGATTCGGGTACAATTTGCATTGCGCAACGCAGCCAGCACTTGCGGCAGCGCGCGCGTATTGGAAGCAACTGCGCCGACATAGTCGAAATCCCTGCTTCGGTAGCCCTGTGTTTCCGCGCCATGGTGGCAGAGCACGTCAAACGGGCCATCCTTCGCAACGATATCGAGAAAGGAGGCGGCCCCGAAGGGTGCGTTCCACCGCACGCTGCAAACCCCGGCAATGCGCGCCAGCCTTTGGGCACGCAATCCGGAGTAACTGCCATCGTCTCCGCGGCTGACGGCGGTGATGCTGTGCCCTCGCCGGGCAAGCGCTTCTACAAACCACATGCCGGTAAATGACGACGCACCGGTAAACAGAATTCGCAAAAGCCACCACCCCGTATCCGGAATCAGTCCCCTGATTCCGACGCTGCAGCACGGGAGAATATTCCCCCCCGTGCGCGGCACAAGGACATCCGGCGCATCTGCAAAAGCTTACAATCGATAGGCGAACGCAACCTCGCCTGCCGCAGCAAAACCACTGTCGGGACGTGGCTGATCGTCCTGCAGCCGGACAACCAGGTCGATTGAAAATTGCTCATAGGGAAAGTGTACCCGTGCCTCTCCAATGTCGATGGTAACGGGAATTGCGGATACACGGTTTGCGCCGGCGGCGTTGAGGGACGAATCCCTTGCCGGCGTATTCGGCGAGCCGATCGAGGCGCGATAATAGCTGAGCGTATAGGTCCAGCTACCGGCGCCCGGCCAGCTGGCGTGAAACGAAGCAAGCCGCGAATCCGTATCCAGGCTCGAACCGAGCGTGCGACCGCGGTATTGCCAGCCGTCCTGGTATTTGTAGTCCCAATAGGTCTGGCCGTAGAAATCCTTGTTGAAGCTGAAGAAATTCTGCGTCGAGATCGTATCCGCGTATTCGGCCGTGAAGCGAACGGCGGTGCCGCACAAGGGCACCCACGCGCTCGCGCCGAAAAGATGGCTCGTGTCGGAATGAACAAACGGGCCGGTGTCCCTGTTCATTTCTTGTGTGTACAGCGCGTAGGAAACATCGCCGAGCCTGTTCGTGTAACGGAGATCAAAATCGACCTCGTCCTTCGATTCGCCTGGATGCGACGCGTCGTTTCTCACGTTGATATATTCCGCAAGCGGACTGCAGGGATGAATGCCGTTGAAATAGGCAGTCGGCGGCTGATCCGAACCGCACAATTCCTGGCTGCGCGCCAGGGCGACTTCGAACCCGGGAAGCGGATTGAAACTTACGCGCGTGCCGTCAAAAGCCGTGTTGCGCGCGAGCCGCGGTCCATCGAGCAGTCCGACCAGAAATTCTGCCTGCCACGGACCAAGCCATGAGAGCCACGGACTCGAATACGGAGCGGTGTCCATCCGGGTGATACCGATTTGCGGAAACGGCCGTGCATTGTTGGAAAGTGAAAGTGCGGTGTCCCAACCGGGTCCCCACCAATGGGTGATATAACCCGCATACAACAATGCGTCGCCGACGCGATGCATCGCGTAGCTCCCATCGAGCAGAAGCGTCTGGTGGTCGAAGCGGTTGAGCGATTGCGCGCCAAGCTGCAAACGGACTGCACTGTCGCCGCCCATCCATTCTGCCGAGACCTGCCCTTGCGCGTCTTCGCGGCCAAGCGCGTCAAATCCGCGGACCACCTCAGGAAGATTCGTAAAGTCGGCCGTCGCTGCATAATTGACACGACCGATGCCGATAGCGCTTCGCGCTTGCGCTTCCACCCGCTCGGCGGCGGCACGCACGTAGTCGGGTTCGAATTCCAGCGCGTCTGATTTTTCCAGCCGGGAAAGGACACCGCCCCACGGCAGCGGCCATTGGGTCGTTACATCGTCGATGAGGCCGTCCGCCGCCAGAATTTCGATGTCGGAACGCAATTGTGCATCGCCAACCTCCGCCCAGGGCGATGCGGTCGCGCCGTCGGCAAGGACGGATGCCGTCAACGCACAAACAAGCGCCAGAATGCCTGGCGTCCCAATCTTCATCTCGATTCCACTTTCGGGAGTCCCGGCCCGGCACCGCATAAAATCTGACGGTGCGGCGGAATCAATTCAAGCGGAATACGCGCTGCACCGCTTTCGTCTATCAGAGCGGATTTCGAATATCTGTACCGCACTGCGATCCGCGGCCGCGATGCGCATGGCGGTTGTGATTCTTGCTCGTTGGTGCTCAATCCGGCTGAAAGACCATGAAGTATCGTATCGATTGCTCCGGCATATCCGTCTTATGATGTAAACATGAACCGGCACGGATTTCTTATCCTCGGAATGAGCGCAGTGCTTCTTCACGGTTGCGCCAGCGCGCCTTCAGGGCCGTTGCCGGCAGAAGGAGCGGCAGAGATTCAGCCCCTTTCCGCCGGCGACGGGCATTGCCGCGCCGTCGCTCGCGAACGGGCCGACGATGCGCGGGCCAACGGCTATGGATTGGACATCGAAGAAAGCGTGTACCGGGAGACATATGACGGGTGCGCGGAGTGGCAGGCACGCGGCAAGCGCAAATGAAAACTCGCGTACCGGGTAAAGTGGAAGCGGCGGGACGCATCACAGCCGATATGCCTTTCGTGCAGCGCAAGCGCGGGCTAGATTCGCTTCCATAACAGGGGATTGTTGCCGTGCGGGGCGAGATATCAAACGGATGGAACGTAGCTGTGCGGAGGTTGTCTGCGGTGCTGACTCTTGCCGCGCTTGTTTCAGGGCTGTCAGTCGCATCGCACGCGCAGAGTGCATCGGGCGGCCAATTTCCGGGCGTCACCCAGGCGCAGGTAGAGCAATTGCTCGGTGGACAGGGCCGCGGTCAGGCGCCCATGGGGCAGACGCCGATGGTCCAGCCGGAAACGACAATCCTCGAGCCCACCGTAATCCCCGTGCAAACACTGCAGCCGAGTCGACTGGAGCAAATCTTCTCGGCGCGCGCCGGCGTGGCATTATCGCTGTTCGGCTATGACCAGTTGGGAGTTGGACGGCCGGTCACGCTGCCGCAGATGGGCGGCGTGCAGGACAGATACATACTCGGGCCCGGAGACGAAACCATCGTCACGCTGCGCGGCCAGGAAAATTCCGAGTACAGGGTCATCGTGGACAGGGACGGCAGGGTCGCCCTGCCGCGCCTTAACCCCATCGAGGCTGCCGGACGCAGCCTGGGCGAATTCCGCGAGCAGGTGGCCGAGGCCGTTCGCCGCGCTTTTCCGTCCACACAAAGCTATGTGACAATCGGGCGTTTGCGGGAAATCAGCGTGTTGGTCGCAGGCGAAGTCGGAAGTCCCGGCGTGCGGACACTCACCGGTCTTTCGACGCCGCTTGATGCCGTGCTGGTTTCAGGAGGCATCAAGAAGACCGGCAGCCTGCGCGATGTTTGCCTCATCCGTCAGGGGCGCAGCATTCCGATCGACTTTTATTCCGTTCTCGCGACAGGCGGCTCTTCGCGCGCAATCACGCTTGCGGATGGGGATCATATTTTCGTTCCGCCGCTGACCAAGGTCGTCGCGGCGGCGGGATGGTTCCGGCGCCCGGCGATCTATGAACTCCCAGCCGGTCAATCGGCGATCAGCGCACGCACCCTGGAGTCATTGGCCGGCGGCCTGGAAGTGGGCGGCCGCTATCGGCTGGAATTCACGCACATCGAGAGAAGCGGCCAGACCAGACTGACCACCGTCACCGCACCTTCGAACCTCGTGCATGACGGCGAAGTGCTGCTCGCGCTTCCGGGCGCGGATCAGACAGTCGGCAAAGCCGTGTTGTCCGGAGGCACGACGCTTGCCGGCGGTTATGCCGTCAGACAGGGCATGCGTCTTTCCGAAGTGTTGAAAGCACCCGGTGCTCTCGGTCCTTCTCCCTATACGATTTTCGGCATCATTTCGCGCCGTGATCCGAGAACGCTGCTGCGCACGCTCATCGCATTCTCGCCCGTACAGATTCTGACGGGCAGCGAGGATCCACCCCTGCTCGAAGACGACATCGTTCGCGTCTTCTCGATGAACGAGGCAAAACTGCTTTCGCGCGCCATAAAGCAGGACGAAAGAATACGACAGCATAACGAAGAGGCGGTCCGGAATCCCTATCTTGCCTCGCTGGACCAGCAACAAATATCGGAATCGGGACCATTATCGTCTTATCCGATGGGAACACAGGCCAACCAGGCATCGCCGCTGCAGGCCGCCGGGCAAGCAACAAACCAGGACAACAACGGACAGACAATCCAGCAATCACCCTACGATCAGTCCGCAATTTCGACCCCGGAAACTGCTCCCTCGACGGGACTACAGCAGCAATATCCACAGCAATATGCGGCGCCATCCAGCGCGACGGCAGGCGCCACACAAGCCGCCCTTGCTGCCCGAACCTCAAGCGAACCGGGCCAGGAATTGAACGGGATGTCGCAGCAACCGCTGCAAGTACCAAACGGATCGATGCCGCTAAACACACCGGAGGGCACCGTCCAGACACTCCAATCCAATCAACAACCGGCACCGGCGGCGAATTTCGAACGGGAAATCGCACCGACCGGAACCGTCCCGCAAAACATGACTGCCACGGCCCTTGGCGATATTGCCAGCCAGCTTCGTATCGAGACTCCGATCCTCGTCAGCTTTCTTGAGGATCATGAGGTCACGCTGGATGGCGCGGTTCGCGCTCCGGGCATCTATGTCATCGGCCCCGGCGTCAATCTGCATGACCTCGTCATGGTGGCGGGCGGAACAGACCACTGGGCCGACGAGAGCGGTGTCGAACTAATAACTACGAGCGTGGACAAAGTTTCGGGGAGTGCGACGACCGTACGTAAAATGCTGGCGCTGAACGACAGCACGCTCTCGAACTATGAAATCAGGGCACATGACGAACTGCGCTTCCGCCAAGTGTTCAACGACATCGGGTTGGGCTCGGTCACGCTTGAGGGCGAAGTACGCTTTCCCGGCGAGTACAAGATCGTGCGTGGCGAAAGGCTCGCCGACCTGCTGAAGCGCGCAGGCGGGCTCACCGATACTGCCTATCCGTTTGGTACGGTCTATCTGCGCCGTTCGGCAGCGGCACTCGAGGAGGAATCGTTCCGCCGGACGGCGGATCAGATTGAAAGCCAGTTGCTGCTGGCGATGAGCCGGAATTCGGCTGCACCCAAGCTCGATCCGGCGGCCTTCACCGTCACGCAGGGCTTCATCAAGACTCTCAAAACCCAGAAAGGCCTGGGCCGCGTCTCGATCGTGGCCGACCCGGCGATACTCGCCGCGCAGCCCGAGCAGAACACGTTACTCGAAGGCGGCGACGTCATTTACGTGCCGCAACGACCCAGTACGGTTTCCGTACTCGGCGAGGTTCTCCAGCCCGGCAGCTTTGTCTACAAATCGAGTCTTTCGCCCGAGGACTATCTCGCGAAAGCCGGCGGTGCGACGGCATATGCGGATGAATCGCTGACCTTCATCGTTCTGCCGGACGGATCGGCCGTAAAGCTCGACCGCCCCTGGTTGCCGTATGGCAGCCAAAGCGTGCCGGCCGGCAGCACCATCGTGGTTCCGCGCGATATCGCGCCGTTGCAGTGGAGCGATGTCGTCAGCAATGCGACGCAGATATTCAGCCAGCTTGCAGTTGCCGGTGCATCGCTTGCCGTCATTTCCAGCAATCTGAAATGAACCTGCCCCTTGCCGATCCGGAAACTCCGGGAACGCCCGGAATAAACGACAGCGGAAAGCGTCCTTTCATCAGACGGGGCGTGCGCTTCAGGAAAATACCCGCCAGTGCTTGAAGGCAGTGGAATTCAACGGAACGAATGGTGCGGTAGTGAACAGCCGCGCGCGCTGCTGCCGCATTTCACCTTCACGCCCGCAATCGTTCCGGTGGGTGGTCCTGCGAAACGCTGCTTCGATATCCTGCTGTCAATTCTTCTGCTCCCTTTGGCTGCAATCCTTTCATTGCCTATTGCGTGTCTGGTGGCGATCCATGGCGGCTCTCCGATCTACGGACACCTGCGCGTCGGCTGGAACGGAAAGCTGTTCCGCTGTTACAAATTCAGGACGATGGTCGCCGAGGCCGAAGATGAGCTCCAGGCAATTCTCGAACGAGACCCGGAGGCAAGGTTGCAGTGGCTCGAACGCTTCAAACTTGAAAACGACCCGCGCGTCACTTCGTTGGGCCGTTTCCTCAGATACACCAGCCTGGATGAAATTCCGCAATTGTGGAATGTGCTGTGTGGCGAGATGAGCTGGGTTGGGCCGAGACCGGTCATCCCCGATGAACTGGCCAAATATGGTACACAGGTTTCGTCCTATCTCGTTTGCCGGCCGGGCGTAACGGGCCTCTGGCAAATCCGGCGTCACCGAAACACTACATACAATGAACGCGTGGCCTTCGACGTCGAATACGCGCGTCATCGCACGGCAGCACGCGACCTCGCGATCCTCTGCCTGACCATTCCGTGCCTGTTTGCCGCCAGGGACCGCGCCTGACCCGGCGCTCCACGGGTTGATCGCATTTAACGCCATCTCTCCCGACGCTGGCGGACTGCGCGCAACATGCCTGCACAATACGTGGTACGCTGATAATTATACGTTGTACATTGGGGCATATAACCTTGTCCCGAAACGTCCTTTCGTTATCATTTTGATTTGCCGGCGGGCTGCTGAAATGTAGACGGGTCGGCGCCGCGCGACGCATGGCGATTCGGGGATAACATGAGGGGCATCCTGCGGCCGGATTCAAGACTGCGCCTTGTGATCGTTATCGCGATCGGCGTACTTCTTTCGTCTCTGGCCGCGGCCGCCATTTTTCACGGCGCGCTTTTCGCGCGGGGTCATAGAAATTACGACGGGCAATTCCTTGCCGCGCATGTCGCCAACATGCGCGGCGAACTTGCCCGCATCCACCGCGGCAAGGTCGATGACCGGACGTTGAAACATATTCTGGCGATGCAGGCTGAGGGCGCCGAAGAACCCACCGTTGTTGATCAAGGAAATACTTCGACTGTCGGCCATGCGATTGCCAGGCACCTTGCCGGCGAACCGGAAATCGGCCCAGGCGGATTGACGAATGCAAGCTTTGCCACTGATGCAGCTCCCGCAAATCCGCCGTCCGCATTGCCACCCCAATCAACCGATGATGATCGTACCTATGTCGGTCAGAAAACCTGCGAAGGCTGTCATGCCCAGGAAGCAGCGAACTGGGCGCACACCATTCACGCGGCAATATTCACTTTAAATCCCCGCGACTCCATTGAAGCGCAAGGTTGCGAAGCGTGTCACGGGCCGGGCTCGGCGCATGTCAAGAATCCGAGCGATCTTTCGACCATCATCAGCTTCTCGCACAAGAGCCTTACGCCGGTTGCCCGGCAAAACGCGCAATGTCTCACCTGCCATCAGGGCGGACAGCGCATTTTCTGGCATGGGTCGATTCACGAAAATAATAATCTCTCCTGCAGCGACTGTCATAACCCCATGTCGAATTTTGCCTCGCATGGCCTGACCGCGCGCGAATCGATCAACCAAACCTGTTTCTCCTGTCACAAGATCCAGCGCACCGAATTCAACAAGCGCTCGCATATGCCGTTGCTGGAGGGGAAGATCACCTGCGTGGATTGCCACAACCCGCACGGCTCCACGACAGCGCCCCTGCTCAAGGCCGACAGCGTCAATGAGGTCTGCTACGGCTGCCACGCCGAGAAACGCGGCCCGTTCCTTTTCGAGCATGCGCCGGTGCGCGAAAGCTGCCTCAACTGCCACAACCCGCACGGTTCGAATTTCGAAGCGCTGCTTACAGCGCCGCGCCCGATGCTGTGCCAGCAATGTCATGCACAGGACGGACATCCCGCACAGCTTCTCGCCAGAGGGAATATGGCTCTCGGTCCGGCGCCCGACCCGCGACTGATCTCCACAAGCTGCCAGACCTGTCATGTGAATATCCACGGCTCAAATGATCCATCGGGGGCGCGGTTCGAGCGATGAAACACGCGTTGCGTCTCGTGCTGTCAGGTGTGGCGCTTTTGATCGCGACCAGCGCAAATGCGGCTACGGATACGGGCTCGCTGGGCTATGGCGGTCCGGGCAACGAACTCAATCCGAATGGGCAGGCACTTGATCTTTTGAAAGATCCCGGCGGCCTTTCAATGCTCGACGATATAACGCGTACGCCGACCGGACTGCTCTATCCGCTGCCATATGCCTATCCCGACATGACGCAAAGCAAGAGCGATCCCGATATCTGGAGCACAGGTTGGGTGGAGGGCGGAATTCTCGGCACGTGGGGCCCGAACACGCGGTCCCCCATGCTCAATGAATATGGCGACTGGTCCACCGATCCGTACCTGGCAAGTCTCGGCTTTCGCGTGGAGAACCGGAAGACAGCCTGGTTCATGACCGGGCTGGCTGAGAACGTCGGACGGACGGATCAGTACTATCAATTGAAATCAGGCCGGTATGGCGAATACAATTTCACCCTGTTCTACGACTCCGTTCCTCATCTCTATTCGACGGAAGCAAAAAGCCTGTGGACCGGCGTTGGTACCGACAATCTGACTTTGCGTAACGGGCTTGTTCCAGGTGCTTCGACGCCGGCGCAGGTTGACGCAACACTGGCGACTGCGCCGCCCACGGAGATACAGGTCACGCGCGAGAAAGCCGGATTTTCCGCGAGCTATACACCCTGGAAAACGATCGAAGGCTTCTTTCAGGTTTCAAATGAATGGCGCAACGGCACGCAACCTATCAGCGCGACATTCGGTTACCCCTTCGAAAACGGCGCCACACAGCTCATCGAGCCCATTCATTACCGGACTCTCGATCTCACAACAGCGATTCGCTACAAGGAAGACGATCTCCAGGCCAATCTCACTTATACGGGTTCGTTCTTCCGCAATTCCGATCAGTCGTTGACATGGCAGAATCCCGGGCTGGGGCAAGTGCCGCCGGGCTCATACATTCCGCCGGAAGGACTTCTCAGCCTGCCGCCGAGCAACAACTTCAACTCATTGAAGGGCGACGTGACAGCGCAGGTTTCGCCTGACCTGCGATTTTCGGCCAGCCTGTCATACAGCCTCATGCGGCAGAACGCGTCTCTTTTGCCGCCGACCATCGACTCCGGAATCATTCCCGGCGCCGGTGGTCCCATCAACCTTGCGGATTGGAATACGACATCCGCGCTCAGCCGCCTCACCGCCGACGCCGGGATCAATCTGTTCAATGCGTTTGCGGAGTTGCAATACTTTGCGTCGTCCGACCTTTCGTTCGATTTCGAGTTGCGGGACCGCGACGAAAGCAATCTCACCAATTATCTCGCCTATAATCCGCAGACCGGCCAGTACGGCTATATCGCAATCGACGGGGGGCTGGCCCCCTTCAGTCCGGTGCTCAGCGGCGTCTACCAGGCGAATGCGCCGGGCGATGTGGTACAAATCCGCAATCTGCCCTTCGCCAACGACAATCTTGAGCTGACCGCGCAGGCGAGTTACCGCGTAGCCAACCACGTCAAGCTGGACTTCTCCTACATCCACAATTCCGTCGAGCACAGCGTGCGCGAAGTGCCGGACGGCAACGAGAATCGCGTCAGGCTTCAGGTCGCGGCCAATGGTTTCGATTGGGGTTCGATACGGGTGTCTTATGAATACGGACACCTGCTGGGAAGCGACTACACTTCCGACCCCTACACCGCCTATTACTCGACCTCATTGCCCGGTTATATTCCGTCGTCGCCGCAAGGCGATATACCCTTCACGCTCGATAATCTGCGGAAGTTCGACGTCGCCAACAGGGTCGAACAGAAACTGCACGGGCAATCCAACTATATCGTCTCTCCCAAAGTCGACCTTCAGCTGACCAGCGACTGGAAGATCGACTCCTACAGCGCGCAATTCGGGCTTCACGATGCCACGTCGTTCGACATAAATGGGGATGTGAACTACCAGATGTCGACAACGACCACATTCACAGGGTTCCTGACCTGGCAGGACCAACATCGAAGCGTTTCCAACATCAACCCGCAGGGCATTCCGGGCAGCGGGACGGCAGGCGGTCTGGATTATCCCTTCGCCGCCGCATGGCAGGAAACGCTGAATGACAATGACTACGGCGCCGGGCTGACGGCACATAAGGCGTGGAACAAGGTTTCGCTTGACCTCAACTATACCTTCACCAGGGGCGACAGCGCCGTCGGTTATTCCTATGCCAGTCCGCTTGCGTTTTTCTACATTCTGACGCCCGCGCAGGCCGGTACGTCATTCCCCGATATTACATTCGATTCGCATATGTTCGAAGCCAATGCGCGGTGGCAGGCCGACGGGTCGCTGACTTACCGGCTGATCTATCGTGTTAACTTCGAGCATCTCAGCGATTTCCATTATGCGGGGCTCATGCCCGGCGTCATCAACGACAATGTCTATCTCGGCGTGGTGCCCGAGAATTTCACCGCCCAGACCATAGGCGTGCTGGTGCAATACACATTTTAGAGCAACACCGGCGAGGTCTCGCTGATCCACCGGGTTACGCCGCGCCATGCAAATAACTGGCCGCCGTCTATGCCAAGTGCCGGGATCAAATCCGGGTCGAGGACGCGGATTTGTCCATCGATGGCAACCAGCAACACATCGTCGAGGCTCGCGTGGACGAGGGGCCGGCCAAAAAGCACGAGATCGGCGGCTGCACCGAAAGCCAGCGACGGCGCGCCAATGCCCAGCCGGCCGGCGGCTACAACCCCAACAGCATCCAGCAATCGTTGTCCTGATATTTTTTCGCGCGCGATGCGCACTTCATCCAGCAGCGTGCCCGTACCCGTGAGAAGGGAGTCGCTGCCAAGCAACAGATCCACTTCCTCATCAAGCAACGCAGAAGGAATGCTCCGTCCAAACAGAAACTGATTGGACGTTGGACACCAGACGAGGGCGCAGCCGGAGCCGCGCAACAGACCGATACCGGTCTCGTCGGCACCTACCACATGTACAGCCAAAAGATCTCTGTTCAGCAATCCGCGTGCATGGAGTGCGGTAATCTCCGCGGCCGCAGAATCATCCACGCCTTCCGCCACATGCAGTGCGAACGGCGCTCCGGCAGGCGGCATGAATGCCGGATCGCTGGTGATGGAATCGGCACTTACGATCCTTACGACCTTGATGGGAAACCCCGCTTCGAAATCCCCTTCCCAGGAATCGTGATGTACGACATGGGTTACGCCCGCGAGCAGGTTCTTCCATGCGCCGGCAAGCAAAGCGCTTCGCCGTGATACACGACGGCCGCGCGCAATCGCATTTCCATAACGGTGCTGGATATCGCGCGCCCAATCCCGCGCATTTGCATAAGGCGGAGCGCCCAGACGTCCGTAGTGATTGCGATGCAGGTGATCGTGCGCGTTGATCATCCCCGGACGCAGTTCGCCCGAGGAGCGGACAATGCGATCGAATTTTCCGGCAGGCTCGATGATCCGGCCATTCTCGATCGCCACGCTCGCATTCGCCGCCTCGATAAGCAGACGCATCACGCGATTCGTTCGAACAGGAACGCCGCCACGACGGGCAAACCCAGATCCCGTTCATAGAGGGATTCTCGCCCAACCCGAATGTAAAATTGCTTCACGCTCGGGCCGATAACGCCATCGCGCCCGGCACGAAGCACCAACCCGGCATCTTCCGCCATTATACGATGCGAATTCGCATCATGCAGGTGATGCTCGATGACGTGTGCCTGTCCTCTCTGGTCGCGAAAGCTTCGGCGATGCCCCGCGGCGACAGCTGCAGAATGAAAATCGGAAACCAGTATCTTTCCATCGACCCGGCAAATTCGCGCCAACTCGCGATAGGCAGAGCCTGGGTCGCGCAAATGACCAAGCACCAGCCGGCACCAGACGACATCGAAGCTCTTTTCTGCAAAGGGTAACCCACGCACGTCGGCCACAGCGACAGTGCGTGTGCTTCCTGCCAGCAACATCTCGTTGCTCAGATCCACGCCGATCGCTAGTGCCGCATCATTTGCAGCCAACCGCCGTCCAGTTCCGCATCCGGCGTCGAGAAGCCATTTGTCCGAGAGCGGCGGAGACAATTCTCGCGCGAGTTCGTCGTCCAGGAAACTGATGGCCGTTTCTTCGGAATAGGTGGGCGCCCAGAGACGGTACGCCTCCCGTGGCGCGATCGCGCTCGTCATCCGGCCCCTTTCGGGCGCAGATGACCATAAGTTTGATTGTCATCCGGCGTTTTGCGCGCCCAGCTGCGCACACGACGCAATAATCTCGGATCGTCGTAATGCCCGCGCCGCCAGCGCGATTCGGCGAGCCAGCGGCCGGCAGCTTTACCCCAACCCCGCGTGTGCCGGTCGTGGACCGACGGAAAGCGAGATTTCAGCACCAGTTCGAAATCCTCCACGCGCGCCTTGAGCCGGCGGTCGAGCCAGGGCAGCTCCGGGTCGTGATGTGTCATCCATCCCACCCATCTTGGCGTTATCCACTCCTCCAGCGTTTCGGGCGTTCCGGCGAGGGGATCGACATTGCCGTAGGTGTCCAGCCTCTGCGGCGTCGGCGTATAGAAATAGGCGATCAGCTCCATCGCCGGATTCACCACCTTGAGCCGCCGCACGAATTGAAGCGTGTTGTCGATTTCCCTTTCCGGCTCGTCGGGATCGCCAAACACAAAGGAGAATTCGGGAATAATGCCGTGCTCCCGCGTCCGCGCCGCGGCCTCGAGAACCTGCTCGGTTGTGATGCCTTTCTTCATCTTCTGCAGCACTTCGTTGCTGCCGGATTCCGCACCGAAGAACATCATTGTCAGGCCGGCACGTTTCAGCCGGCGCCAGGTATCGTCAGAAAATCGCAGAACTGCGTCGACCCGGCCTTCGCACCACCATCTGAGGTTCAGCGGTTGAAGGCTGTCGGCGATTTCGCGCGCATGGGCGTCATTGAGAAAGAAATTATTATCGTAGAAATGCAGGGAGTCCATGCCATGCTCGCGCGCAAGGAAGCCCAGATGGTCGGCCGTCCGCGCCGGGTTCTGCACCTTTTCGCGCCGGCCGTAGACCGAAATAACGCCGCAGAAATTGCAGGCGTAAGGACAGCCGATCGATGCCTGATAAACACCCGACCGGTTGCCGAGAAAGGTCGGGCGCAAATAATCCTGAACGGGAATCCGGTGATATGGCGGCGCCGGCAGATCATCCGGCCCTGCCCATTTTCGCTCCATACCCAGATGATGGATTCCGTCCGCATTACGGAATGACAGCCCCGCAACGTTTTTCGGATCTCGCGCACCGCGAAGTACATCCAGCAATTCGCGGAATGTGTGCTCGCCCTGCCCGCGGATAAGCCAGTCGACATAGGGCGCGTTAAGCACGGATTGCGGATAAAGACTGCCGAAATTTCCACCCCAGACGACGGGAATATCCCGGTGCCGTGTCTTGATTTCTTTGGTGATCCCGACAGCGCTGACGAGCTGGGGACCGGGCATGACGGAGAACCCAACTGCCTTCACGCGATTCGCAGTGCCGGCCGTCGCGGCAATACGGCTGGATATCTGCGAGACGACGTCGACGCCGGGCATATTGCCATCGACGATCGTCCACTCTTCGTCTTCCGGAAGAAACGCACCGATCGACATTACCGAAAGCGGGAAGCGGCTATTAGCCGGTCGTGTGACGTGGGGATTGACTAGTATAATCATGACACGCGCGCGCTCCACACGTCGAATCGCGAGGGGCTGCGCTTGCCTTTGAACTGCGCCAGCAGAGGGCGCATTTCATACCACAGCGGATAGCGCACGCGATGCCGGATCCATGTCAGCGAAGGAAGGGCCTTCTCGAGCTTTTCGCGCGTCAGGAATTCAAGGAAATTCTGCGACAGCAGGATTTCGGCCCGGGCACCGAAACGGGCAGCGCCTTGCGCCATTTTTTCCGCGACCATGCGCTCGCCCTCGCGTTCGCTGGCATAGAAGGGAGAATCAAGGATCGCGATCATGCCGCGTCGACGGATAACACGCTCTGCCTCTGCAATCGCGCGGCCAAGATTCGTAGCGTAGTGAAGCGACGCATTGAAAATCACGATATCAAAACTCCGCGTTTCAAATGGCAAGTTCTCGAATGAAGCAGCAATCCGTTCGAATTGGTGATTTGCACCCGTCAGCAGGTCACATGCCGCGCCAAGCCCGTCCGACTCGTCATCCCTGATATCGAGCGCAACGGCGCGATGACCGAAACGTGCGAGGCGATAACACAACCAGCCATTTCCTGCCCCGAGATCAAGAATATCGAGCCGCTTTTTTGCAGCCATGGGATTGATGATTTTGCTGATGAGTGTTTCGAAACTTCTCGCGCGAACGGACCATTGCCGAGCCAATGGCCCCGCGCGCAGATACGGAAGCGAACGCAGCTCATCGCCGTGCAATGCTCTGCCCTCTTCAGCGCGATGGCGCGCGTATTCCGCAAAAAACTGCGCCGCCGAAACGCTCATGGCATCTGCACACCGGTGCGTTCGAAATGATAAAGAATATGATCGCCGAGGAACGCCAGGGGCCGATGTATCACCCGGTCGAGGCGACTGCATGCGGCGAGCAGTCCGGGGTGGCGGGAAATCCATGGTTCCGCAGCGCTGGGAGGCACAAATATACCGATTCCTGCGCGGCGCACGAATCGGAACCAAGGCTGCATCGCGGAACGTATTTCTCTCGCGCGATGATAACGTACAACAAAATCCTTTCCGCCCAGCCGCGCCGGAGCATTTCCGCGGCGCAAACGCCGAAATGCCTGGCCCGGCCTCCCGCGCAGACATTCGACGAGCATTTCTCCGGGTGGAAAATTACCGAACACGACCAGCATGGCTGCACCTCCCGGCTTCAGCAGCCGCGCCAGCCCACGACCCAAAGGCGCCAGATCATCAACGCAATTCAACGCCGCAAAATTGGAGAATGCGCCATCGAAAATGTCGCCCCCCTCGGCCAGATATCGCCCGGCGAACAGTTCGATGTCTTCCGCCGCCATTAACTCGGCCCGTCCTCCAGACGGTGCCAGTTTTTTCGAGGACAACGCGACCATTTCCGGCGCCGGGTCTGTCAGGAAGGGTTGATAGCCTCGCTGTGCAAGCCACAGCGCGTCTTCCCCGGTGCCCCCTCCGATTTCGAAAATGCGGCCGCGCGGCGGGAAGACGGCTGCCAGCGCGCACCGGACAGCATCGCGTTGCGCTGCCACGCTAAGCCATTGCCCGAAGCGGCGGTCAAACCCGGGTGCTGCAGCGTCGAATGCAAGCGCGGCAGGTCGCATAGGCGCACCTCAGCTTGCGAGTTTCACCGGATCGGACGTGCGATGGTTTGCCTGTTCTTTGGCCAGCTGCATCCAGCGGAGGTCGTCGGGGCGGCGCATACGAACCTCGTCATGAAGCAGATCGCGAACCATACGATAGAATTCGGTCTTGTAGGTTCCCTCGAACAGCATGGCGAGATCGTCGGAATCTTCCCAGTTGGTACGCTCGCCTAGTTCGGCCTTCACCAGCTCATAGAATCGTGTTCCCGGCAGCGGGTAGGCGACCGAAACACCGATGTCGTCGGGCTGTTCCTCACGAATAAGATTGCGGGTCCGGCCGATATCCTCCCAGGTCTCTCCCGGATAACCCAACTGGATGAACCAGCATGCGCGTATGCCATGGTCCTTGAGTGCCCGTGTCGCGGACCGCGCTTCACTGACGCGTGAGCCTTTTTCCATTGCATCCAGAATTTTCTGCGAACCTGATTCTACGCCGAGCCACACCTCGCGCGCACCGGCCCGTGCAAGCGCCTCGGCAGCATCGGGCTTCATGAGATTTACGCGGGATTGCATCGTGAACGGCGTCCGAACTCCCAGGCGTGAAACCTCCGCCGCAAACTCGCGCAGCCACTCCGCCGTCAGTCCAAAGATATCATCGGCAAACCAGATATGGTCCGGCGCAATGCTGTCTTTCAAAGCTCGCATCTCTGTAGCGACCGATGCGGGCGAGCGTTGTTCATAGCCGCGCCCGAAAGTCGGCTTGGCGCACCAGTTACAGGCATAAGGGCAGCCGCGGGACGTCGCGATATTCCATGAAAAATAGTTGTGCTTCATCTCCCAGGCGCGCCGATATGCGTCGGCATCAATGTAATTCCAGGCAGGTAGCGGCAGAGTGTCAAGGTTTCGGAACGCGGGCCGCATGGACGTTCTTCGCGTTCGACCTTCCGGAATGCCAAATACAATGCCCGATACGCCGTCGGGCATTGCGTTTGAATCGTCACGCCAGAGATTCGCGATCTCGACGAGCGATGCCTCCCCCTCACCCGTCAGCACGGCATTTGCGCCGGCAGCAAGATAGACATCCGGCCTGTCGCTGGAGTCCGGTCCGTTGACGAGAATGCGGCAACCACGTTGCGCTGCTGCGCGCACCATGGCGAGAGCATCTTCGCGCCGCCGCACCGTGCACATCTTTGTAAGATAGTTGAAATTGTCTTCCATGATCGCCACCAGCCACGGTTGCTCGCGATCGAGGGTATTTTCAAAGTCCTGCAAATCCTCCGCAAAGGTCGTATCGAAATTGGCGACGGAGTGACCATGTTGTTCGAGAAGTGCCGTTGCGATGAGAGTGGAGAGGGGCGAATACGGCGTCATCCGCGCCAGTTGTTTGGCATCATGCTTCAGGAAATAAGAGTGCGTTGTAAGAATCACGAAACTGCTCGACCGCCGACATTTTTCACGCCTAGAATAGGATAGCAGACAGGTACCCCATGCCAAGCAGTTTCTACGCAAGTGCAGCCATACTTGGAATTGGTATCGCTATTGAATCCAATGTTTCGGAAGCTCTTGAAGCCGCGCTTGATATTTTCCCGGACGCCGCCGCCCCCGGGACGGTCGCCGCACCCTCGCTCTCTCTCATTCTCGACGCAGATCACGACACGCACTCACCGACCAGCGAACACCGAATCTGTGGGAAGCAATTGTGCCTCGCGGATAACGGCATCAGGCTTCTGGCCGATGGAGAACGCGGCCATGCGAACTGCTCCTTCAGGATTGACGTAATCCGCACTGAATTATTCCGCGAGACGGTCCGTACGGCAGCGCTTTTCCTGGCCACACATCAAGGACGAATTCCCGTCCATGCTTCGGCAGTGATGATCGGGGACTGCGCTGTGGTCCTCGCCGGACGAAGCGGGGCGGGGAAGAGTACACTCGCGCTTGCGGGCGCGCGCGCCGGCCTGCCGGTACTCGCCGAGGACACGGTGTTCGTTCAGCGCGATCCGGCATTCAGGGTTTGGGGATTGGCAGATCACATCCACGTCTTCGAAAAGGATGCTCCGCCGGGCAGCGACGCGCGCACGCGTTGGCGCTCCGGTCGTCTCAAGCTTGCGCTTCCGATCGCGCGCACGCGGCAATCGTCAGACAAAGCGGCGCTTTGCGCGATTGTGCGCGGTGACCATATCGCCTTCGAACCTCTTCCGCCTGGCAATGCCGTGCAGATGCTCTGCCGCGAACCGGAGACGGGCTACGATCTGTTCGCAGACCACATGGAGGAAGCGCTGCGAGCGGTGGCTGCCGGCGGATGCTGGCAATTGACGCTGTCGCATGAGCCGGATGATGCAATTGCCGCGTTGCTTGAGGCACTCGGTACCGGCGCCAGGCGGCAGTTCGGCTGATCATCATGGTGGATAGCGTTACATGGGCATCGACGGAGATTTCTCCCGAACAGTTTGAACAGCGGCGCGCCGGGGCGCGCAGCCATGGCTATGCCATGTGGCTCTGGCCGGATGTCGAGACCGGGCGCTGGCGCTCCGCCCTTAAAGAAATCGTTTCTGTCACGCGAAGCGTACTGGCCGGAGATTCCGGCGGCCATCTTGCCTGCGATGATGCGCGCGCGATGTCCATTGCCGCATACACATCTGGAATGGGCCCTTTGCTCGGGTCATGGATCGAAAGTGGTCGGATTGGGGCCTCGGTAGAAATCGCTGAGATGTTACAGCTGCACCTTGCTCATAACCGGCGACGGATGACGCGCCTGACGGCAATTCTGCGCGATACCGTGGAGCAGTTGAGCAATGGAAATGTGAGCCCGCTTCTTCTGAAGGGAATGGACACTGCATCCAGATACTTTCCCGAGCCGGGCGTCCGCCCGCTGTCCGATATCGACATGTATATCCCGATAAATATTATTTCACAGGCCGAAAAAATTTTATCAAGGCTGAAGTACCAACGCGTGCCACGCACGCGCGCGCCTTACGCATGCGACTGGATTGATCCGCAGGTCAGCACCTCCCCGCGCACGCTGACCATGGTCCACGAGCATGATCCCTGGTCGATCGACATCCTGGGATCACTCGGCAAGCGCGTGCCCACCGGCGCCAGAATCAGTTTCGATTCACTTCTCGCGCGCGCCCGTCTTACGGAATTGCCGGGGATTGGACGAGCGCATGTCATGCCGCAGCCGCTGCTGACACTCTATCTGGCGGTACATTTTTCCCAGACTCTCCTGAACGCGACAATTTTGCGTGCGCTGGAACTGGTGCTGGTCATTCGCCGGGATGTCAGGCTTCGGACGCTTGACTGGGAAGACTTGGTTCGCGGCGCCAAAGAGATGGGAGGGCTGCGCTTCATTTACCCGGCACTCGTTTTTGTAGAACAACTGGCGCCTGCCGCCATCCCATCCGGCGTCATGGCCGCAGCAGCGACAGATGCTTCGAAAAACTCACGCAGCATTCTCGCGGGACTGACCCTTGCCGAAGCACAACCATTGGATCGCCATTCGATTCGTGAACGCTTCATGTGGGCGGCAGACTGGCAGGATTATCTGGTCCAGATCGGGAGCGAATTGACGATCGACGGTCGCGGCGTGCCTTTGAACGCGGCAGTTTACAGTATCGGGACAAAGTTATGGGCATTACGCCGACGGCGCTATTCCTCGTGACCAGGACACCTCGTTATAATACACATGAATACGTAGATGATGTATATAAATGTGGATGGTGTTCCGGACCGATCCGCGATGCATAAAGGCAGCGCCTATCACGAGTACATGCTCGCCTCCATGCGAGACCTTGAGGTCCGCAAGCGGTTCCAGAACCTTGTAATTCAGTTTACGCCTTACAAGGGAACGATACTCGACTTCGGCGCAGGAACCGGTATCGACGCGAGAGCCTATGCCGACCAGGGATTCAAGACGCTCGTATACGAGCCATGCGATGAAAATCGGGCGTTCCTGGCCGGACACTGTCAGCACGAGTTGGAAAGCGGTGCCATGGCATTTGCAGATCTTGCGCCGCGGGGATCAGCTGATGTTATCGCCGCCAATTTTGCCGTGTTGAATCTGATTGCCGATCATGTCGCGCTGTTCGCGGCTTTCGAGGGCTTGCTCGCAACGAAGGGATACGTCGTTGTCAATATGCTCAACCCATTCTTCGTGGGTGACGCGCGCTATGGCTGGTGGTGGGAGAACCTGTTTTCGCTGCTGCGTCATGGAGATTACGCCGTCTGCGGCCAAGATGGCCCGATATACCGCTTTACACCGGCAGCCATCGCCCGCGCGGCGGGGTGTAGTTTTCGCAGAGCAAAATCATACCCGGACCGCTTGCGATTGCCCATGAGCCAATACATGTTCATGGTTTTTCAGAAGCTGGCTTGAAATGCCTCTGAAATCAGTCGCGAGGCGCGCGTTGACACCCATTCCGCAATGGGCGGCTGTAGCCATTGCCCCCCCACAGCAGGCAATCTCGGTTTTTTTGGAGTGGAACAGGCATTCGATCGATGTCACTGAAAATCATACTATCGCATCTCTTAAGCCCCTGACGTTGGCAATCGGATTCGGCAACGGCATCGAAGATGTCGCAAGAGGAGTACTCGTCTACCGGGATAATGTTTCCGGACGTAATATCGGGCTTATCGGCATACGCCAATCCGCAATCAGGTTGGTTGGACAGGCTGCGGTCGGCCTCTTTGATGTCGAAACCGCAAGCCATAATTGCCTTTCCTGGCCAAGGCGGCGCTGGAATACGTGGCGCCTGGCGCGCACGATCCGGAACGACCGGAATCCTCATAATTTCCGGATGGCGCTGGCCGCCGTTCAACAACTGATGATTTTCTATATCCGTCCCAGGCCAGTGGTTCTTGTCTCGGTATCCGAGTCGGCTCACAGCAATTTATTTCCAATGGATCTGATTGGTCAGCTGGGACCGGATTGCTTCACGCTCGCCTTGCGGAGCAGCAGCATTTCGGTGCCGACGATGACCGCAGCTCGACGCGTCGCGATTTCGGCCATCGACGCAAAATTCAAGAGCGGCGTGTACAAACTCGGCGAACATCACAAGAAGGAATTCACGGACTGGAAGTCCCTCTGTTTTCCAACGCATCTGACACCCCATTTCGGCATCCCGGCAATTTCATCGGCGCTCCGGATTTGCGAACTCGCAGTGGATCATACCGAACAGATCGGTTCGCACATGTTCTTCATTTGCCGGATAGTGTCGGATGTCCGCACGAATGAAGGTCCTCAGCTTCACCACACGGCGGGATTTCATCAGGAGTTTCGCAGACAGCGCGGCGATCCATTTTCTCCGGCCTAAGCTTCCATTTTGCGCGGCCCCCGTTTGCGCGCGTGTTCTGCCGGCGCTTTCTTGCCCATCATAGCCGCATAAATGCTCTGAATTTGGCGGGTGGTAACGTCCGCATTCTCGGCGATTGCCCGCTTCTGGGCATCGGACGCAAGTCGCAGACGCAATTCGTCGTTCAACCCCACGTCCAGGATCGCCGCCGCGAGAGCGGCGCCGTCGCCGATCGGCACCACGCGGGCGGCCTGCGGTGCCCAGTCTGCAAGAATTCCCACTTTGGTCCCGACTGTCGGAACACCGGAAGCAGCAGCCTCAAGGGCAACGATGGGACCTGCCTCATGCATGGATGAGACAACCAGAACATCCGCTTGGCACATATGTTTGCGCAACGCAGCCTGTGGCATGAAGCCCAGAAATCGAACTACGTTCCCCAATCCCAGTTCGCCGGCACGCCGCTGAACGGCACCGCGAAGTATATCCTCGCCGATGATATCGAGCCGAAAATCCCCCCCCCGAGCACGCAGCTCGTGCGCCGCTATCAGCAGCGTCTCCTGGTCCTTTACCGGGCTGAGATTGGCGACATGCAGCAGGCGCAGGCAGGCGCCGTTGACGCGACGGCGCGGGGACAAGACAGGCCAATGATCGAGAGCGACGCCGAATGGGACGCGCACCGCGGGGATACCCAACGCATGGGCCTGACGAACCATTGTATCGCTCGGCGCAATAATTCTATCAGCAGCGGATACGGCGAGGCGCAACGCAAGGCGGCTTGTTGGCGTCACGCAAGCGCCATAGCGGATATCCGGTAAACTGGCGACATCTCCGCCCGGCAGATGAAGCAGCATCGGCACGCCAAGCAGGCGTTTGGCGATCGCCGCAAGTGCCCCTTGTGGAACGGCCCATAGGGCGTGGATAACATCGAACCGTGCGCGACGGTGATTGCGACGAAGATCGAGCAGCATTCGCGCTCCGCGCGTCACAGCATTCGCACCGCCCGCGTTGTGGACCGTGGCACCGAAAAGCGGCCATTCTCCATGCTCGGCTTGTTGTCGAAGCGCGAAGATGTGAACTTCGTCACCGCTCCTTACCAGCCGTTCGATGAACCAGAGCAGACAGGGAATAACTCGTTCGATCCCGCCGCGATCCACGCCCCCGGGAGTTATAATCGCTATTTTCACCTGGGCTTGCCCAAGGTCTTCGTGTGACCGGTGATGATTGCTTCATAGGCGTCGACGAGCTTGCGTCCCACACCCGCAAATGAAAGCTCCTTGTGAAAATGCGCGATAGCCTTGGCGCGATGATCCTCGATTGGCTGGCTTGCCAGGCGGATCAGCGCTGAAGAGAAAGAGTCCGCGTTGCCGGGTTTGCAAAGAGCACCAACTGCCCCCTTGCCCGTAATCGCGCGGAAAGCCGCTATATCGCTGACGATCGGCGTTGCTCCACAGGCAAGTGCTTCAAGAACCGCGTATCCGCAGCTTTCTTCCCGGCTTCCCAGCATGAAAAAGTCGGCGGCACGGCAGAGTTGTTCGATCGTGTTGTGGTCGACAAAACCGAGCAAATGTACATGCGCAGCGAGCAGTCGATCACCTGCGAGGCGTGCACGAATGCGATCGAGAAGATGGATATCGCCGTAGCAGCACCAGAACTCCGCATCCGGAAGGATCCGGAGCGCCTGGGAAAATGCCTCGAGTATCGTCAGCGGATCCTTGTTCGCATTGAGATGGCCCACCCACAATACAACGGGACTGCCGTGAACGCCGGTTGCTCGACGCGCGGCCGCGAGATTGCCGCTCTGAAATCGCGTCGAACTTTCCGGTATTTCGAATATCGGCCGTCCCGGCTTGAAATATCGATCTGCAACAAATGCGAGGGCTTGTTCGTGGGAGGTGAATGCTGCCGCGGCGATCTTCGCGAGACCCCATCGCTTCAACGCGCGCAGTCGTCCGTACGGATTATCCCCATGATGCTGCGCGAGGACGGGCACATGCTGATTGCAGAGCGCCCGCGCATATAGCGGGAATCCGAAACCATTCATGTGAATCACGTCGGGTTTCAGTACGTTCACGACTTCGGGAAGCCGGGTCGGCACGCAAACGGGAGATGGGCCGCGCATCCAATATCGTTCGGAAACGAACCGGAACGTCACGCCTTCGCGCTCGCATGTGGCATCGCGATGTGACGACAACACGACCGTGACGTCGGCACCGGCGCTCCTGGCCGCGCCGGCCACATTTGCCAGGGTCGGCCATGCATCGAGAAGGTCCGCAGGCGAACGGCGGAGATGATCCCGCAGGCAATTCACCTGGACGACCTGCATCGCAACCAGCCCCGTTGAAGCCGGATTTGCCCGAGGCTACTCGGCCGCGGTCAAGGATAACCAGCCCATTGTTGCTGCGCCGTTCGTGCGCCTGGCGCCATTTGACTGCCGTTCTGTGACGGACTCGACCGAGCCGAATTCAAGGTGAGAATCGCTCGAACCCGCGAATCTGCGGGCCAAATCACGTAACAGATCATTCGTCTCGGTATTCCCGAGCGTTCCCATGGCTGTCAGAGTCGCGAGACCATGCAGCGAGGCCCAGAGATTCCTGGCAAACTTCTCGCGTGGATTTTCGCCGTGGCCGTTCGACGCAAACGAACCCGTCTGATCCAGAAGCGCCTGAAACACGCGTCCCTGGGCGCCGGCAAGTTCTGGGGAACGGGCAAAAGCCTGTGGCGAATGGTCGAACATCAGCCAATAGCGAACTGGCTCTTCCCGCGCGAAATCCATGTAGACACGGCAAACTCCCGCAAACCGCTCCAGCGGCAGCCCGGACAGGTCGAGGAACTGCTCAAGTCTGTCCGCGAGACGGTTGAAAGCCTGAATGCGGAGTGCGGTAAAGATTTCGCCTTTGCTGGCAAAATAACGGTAGGTCGTCATCGCGCTGACGCCCAGGCGTACCGCCAGTTCGCGCATGTTGAATCCGTCATATTCCTGCGTGGCAAGAAGTTCGGTCGCGACGGAACAAGCACGATCCCGAAACTCCCTGATATCCGTTTCGGAAAGAACGCGCCGCATCAAGACCTCCCGACTTCAGAATCGGGGTTCCGGAACCATCATTCCCGCCTCGCGAAGACGCACCACGGGACCCCTCACCCGTATTGACGGGCAGGAACGTGCGGATATTCCCTCGCCTGCCGCCGGCAGCCGCCCCGGGTCTGGTGGCAGCTGAAGTTCGCGCGATGCTCCCTGCTCCGCCGGCAGCGATTCACTCTCCCTTCGCAACACCGTCGCGGCGGGGATCCGACCCGCCAATATAGCCACCTTTCACGTGCTCGACGATGTTGAGGCCGCTTTCCAGTTCACTGAAGGCGACGCGGTGACCCATCGCAGCGAGTTCGGAGGCGTATTCTGTAATGGGCGTATCTGCCTCGAGTATCGTGGCGCCATTGAGATTTGCGTGATGGGGAAGTGCCGCAGCTTGCTGCGGCGACAACCCGCCGTCCAGCATGGCGACGATCGTTTCAGCCGTATACGGAATAATCACCGGGCCGCCCGGCGAACCGACAGCAATACGGAAGCTGCCATCGCCGTTGAACACGATGGTCGGCGACATGGCGCTCATCGGCCTTTTGCCGGGCGCAACGGCGTTGGCTACCGGCTTTCCGTCGATGGTCGGATCCAGCGAAAAGTCTGTCAGTTCGTTGTTGAGGAAAAATCCTTTCGCCATCATCTCCGAACCGAAGACGTACTCTACCGTTGTCGTCATTGAAATAACCTGGCCCTGTCCATCGACGATAGACATATGACTTGTGCCGGGCAGCTGCGTGCTGCGTTGTGGCGCGAAATCGAGCGCTGCATGTTTCATAGGCGGATTGCCGGCAGTCGCAGGGCCCATGTCGTGTTTCGGATCAATCAGCTTCGCACGGTCCGCGAGGTAATTCCTGTCCAGCAGTCCGGACACTGGAACATGCACCACATCCGGATCGGCGAGCCATTTTGCGCGATCGGCAAAAGCGAGCCGGCTCGCTTCGGAGAAAAGATGGATCTCGGACAGCGAGTTGGGCTGCAATTGTTTCGGCGAAAATCCTTCCAGCATGCCGAGTATCTGCAGTACAGAGACGCCACCGGACGATGGCGGCCCCATCGAACACAGGCGGTATCCACGATAGGAACCGCAGACGGGAGGACGCTCCTTCGCCTGATAGTTGGAAATATCTGCCAGCGTCATGCGCACCGGGTTCACAGGCGCATGACTGACCTTGTCCGCGATCGCCTGTGCAATCGCGCCGGTATAAAAAGCTTTCGCACCTCCGGCCGCAATTGCCCGCAAACTCTTTGCGAGTTCGGGATTGCGCAGGATTTCGCCCTGTTTCAGCGGCGTGCCGTCGGGCTTGTAGAAATAAGCCTTTACATCGGGCATGCGCGCCATTTCCGGATGATCCCGCAAGGTGGCAGCGAGTTTGCGTCCGACGGGAAAGCCTTTTTCGGCAAGCGTGATTGCCGGCTCGAACAATTTTGCCCAGGGCAGACGGCCATAACGCTTATGCGCAAGTTCCAGCATTGCGATGTCGCCCGGAACGCCGACGGAAAGGCCGCCGGGTATCACTTCACCCTTTGGACGCGGCCTGCCTGCTGCATCGAGAAACATGCCGGGTCTCGCGGAAGCCGGCGCCGTTTCGCGTCCGTCGAAACTCGTCGTCTGTTTTGTCGCGGGATCGTAAAGCAGAAGAAACGCGCCGCCGCCGATACCGGACGATTCCGGCTCGACCAACGTCAGCACCATCTGCACCGCAATGGCTGCGTCGACAGCCGAACCGCCCGCGCGCAGCATCTGCAGTCCGGCGTCCACGGCGAAGGGATTCGCCGCTGCCACCATATAGTGTTTCGCGGGTGTTTCCGCCGCGTGAACCGGGACTGCGCCTACGCAAAGCGTCGCCAACAGTAAAAGAAGTGACTTGCGTGTCGCCGACATCATCCATCCCTTTTCGCGCGCGGAGGCCGGCAGTACGGTTGCCAGCGATGACCCAGCCGGGCAAGCGCAATCTCATCACCGATGTGGCGGGGATTTCTGTCGGCCACGCGGAAGAGGCAGCCGTGCGTACGGGTGTGACTGTGGTACTCGCGGAACGGCCGTTTGCGGCTGCGGTGGATGTACGCGGCGGGGCACCGGGTACGAGCGAAACCGAAACGCTGGATCCGGCAAATCTTGTCGGCGCCGTTGACGCAATCACGCTATCGGGCGGATCCGTCTACGGTCTCGAAGCGGCTGCCGGCGTGATCGCGTGGCTGGGGGCGCGCGGACGCGGGTTCCGACTTCGTCCCGACGCACCGCCGGCGCCGATTGTACCCGGCGCCATACTGTTCGATCTCGCCAATGGCGGGAACAAAGAATGGGGCCTTCATCCCCCTTATCGGCAACTCGGAATTGCGGCCGCGGAAAGCGCAGGCGAAGAGTTCACGCTCGGCAATGCCGGCGCGGGTCTGGGCGCTACAGCCGGAATGTACAAGGGCGGCACCGGAAGCGCATCGATCGTCATGGAAAACGGTTTCACGCTGGGTGCGCTGGCCGTCGTCAATTCCGCAGGCTCTCCCGTTATTCCGCACACAGATGTGTTCTGGGCCTTTCCGTTTGAACACGATGGCGAATTCGGCGGCCGGCGCCTTCCGGCCGATTTCGGGTCTGCGCGCGCGGATCTTCCACCGGATATGAAACGTCCGCCGCAGGCCGGCACAAACACCACGCTTGTTGTGATCGCGACGGACGCCGCACTCTCGCGTCTCGAACTGAAGCGCCTCGCGATCATGGCGGGGGACGGCGTGGCGCGCGCGATCCGGCCGGTGCACACGCCGTTCGACGGCGACATTGTGTTTGCTCTGTCGACCGGGGTCCGCGAACTCGCTGTCCCGCGGCCGTTTGGTATCATCGAACTCGGCAATGCGGCGGCGGACTGCGTCGCCCGTGCAATCGCTCGGGCGATCCATGAAGCCACGACATTGGGAAACATGCGCAGCTACCGCGATCACTGCGCAAAAGGGGAGAACTCGCAATGAATGACGACTCGCACATAATTACCCGCCGCGCTTTTGCGACGACATCTCTCGTTGCCGGTTTTACGCTTGCGGCGGGACAGCTGCGTGCCGGCGCCATCGTCACGGATGCCGCGGGCCTCGTCGCAGGCGAGGTGAAAGTGCCGGTCAGCGACGGCATCATCCCCGGTTATCGCGCGCGTCCCGCGGCGGCCTCGCATTGGCCGGTTGTTCTGGTGACGCAGGAAATTTTCGGCATTCACGAGCATATCCGCGACATCTGCCGCCGCTTCGCCAGGCTCGGCTGTTATGCCATCGCGCCGTCGCTCTATGCGCGCTACGGCGATCCCGGGCAGTACACCGACATTCACAAGCTCGTCATGGATGTTGTTTCGAAAGTGCCCGATGCGGAGGTAATGAGCGATCTCGACGCCGCAGCGAAATTTGCGGGCAGCGAAGGCGCCGATGCCGCCCGACTGTCCATTATCGGTTTCTGCTGGGGCGGCCGCATCGTCTGGCTCTATGCCGCGCACAATCCCGCACTCAAGGCCGCTGCCGCATTCTACGGTGCGCTTCGCGCGCCGACGCCGCGCAATCCATTGCGTCCTCTCTATCCGCTCGATCTCGCAGCAAAGATGAACGCGCCGGTGATTGCGTTCTACGGCGCCAAGGACGACGGCATTCCCGTCGCCGACGTTGAAGCGATGCGCGCGGCACTCGCGCAGGCCGGCAAGCGCGACTGGCACATCGACGTATTCATGGATACGGGGCATGGCTTCTTCGCCGATTACCGCCCGTCCTATAACGAAGCCGACGCGAAGCTTGCCTGGTCGCGCACGCTTGACTGGTTCAGGCAGCATCACGCGATGTAATTATCATTACCAACAATTTGTGTAATTACTTAACGAACACCCGCACTTCCGTCGCTGCAATCCCTGCCTCGGTGGAGGAGGTGGCCGACATGCGCGTCGCGGGCACGCCCATCTCGCCCATGGCGCGCATCACCTGTTCGGCATCCTTGTCGGCGCTTTCCGCATTGGCACCGCCGGACGAGACGGCAATCACATTGAAGGACGCTGTCGGCTTGGCCGCCAGCGCCTGCGACAGCGCGTTGTAAAGCGGGTGCTCGAAGGACACATGCGCGCGGTTGAACTTGATGGCAATGATCGGCGTGCCGCCGGTGATGGCCGCGGCGACATCCGAGGCCGGCGCAGTGGCAGGTCCCGTCGACGCCACCGGAGCCGCCGGGGCAGCAGCGGCAACATGCGTCCGCCTGGGCCGCGGCGCGGCAATTTCGCGCCGCGATCCCGCTGCACCGGTGTAATTACCTGCCTTGATCAGCTCGGCGAGATTGGTGAGATGGCCACGCTCTGTTGCCACATAAGCCGTCTGGCGCTGCAGCGTCTGCTTCACTTCGCGCAGCAGCCGGTCGAGCAGCACGATCGTCTGACCCGTTTCATCGGAAAGTACGCCCAGCTGACGGTGATCCTCGTCGATCGCGCCGGAAACATCGAAGGTCGACTGGATCGTGTCATATTCCTGATGCGCGTCGGCTGCGTATTTCGACACATCGCTTGCCAACTGGCCCAGCGCGTTGATGTTGCCCGTCAGCGAATCGAGCGCGCCCTGCGCGCCGTTCCATTCGCTGATCAGTTCGGGATTGCCGCGCGTCGTCCCGCCCGAAAGGCGCGCCGAGACATGCGCCGTCGCGTCCTGATAGCCGGCAGCGGCCTGTGAGCCGGTGTTGCGCAGATCCATGAAGTGCTGGGCGTTGCTTGCGAGCTTGGATTCGAGCCCCTCCAGCTGCGAACGCAGCGTGGCAATGCTGTGGCTGACTGTCGTACCGGTATCGGCCCCTGGCGAGACAGCGATCGGCGCGAACTCACCGCCCACGGCTGGCGGCGCCATCTGGGTGGTGGCGACGGGAGCCGGTGGCGGCGCGACGGCAGATCCCGCTTGCGGTGGCGGCGGAGCAGCGCCCGGTGCCGGGGCGGCTTCACCCGGTGCGGTTTGCGACGCACCCTGGGCCGGCGCAGCCTGCTGTGGCGCACCGGCCGGTGGAGGCGCGCCTGCTTCAGGCGGGCCGAACAGCGCATCGTCGATGTCGCCGCAGCCCGAAAGGGTCGCAACCGATGCAGCGGCAAGCAGACCGAGGGCAAGAATACGCAGTCCTGCCGCTCTTGTGCGTCTCATATCGTGTATCTCCGCTCCGCAGGCTGGCGATGCCCCTGCGCCCCTATAGCGTGCCCGCGCGCGCCCCGCGCGGCAAACCGGATTTGCTTCAGTCTTAACCACGGTGTGTCGCATGAACAAGGGAGCCCGAGGACCATCCACGGGGATTTTTCCCGCACGGCGCCGGAACTTGCGCGGAATGGGACAGGCATGGTTTGGGCATCGAAGAGTGGCGCACCGGAGAAGATTCGAACTCCTGACCCCCAGATTCGTAGTCTGGTGCTCTATCCAGCTGAGCTACCGGTGCAGCGGGGGCGCGAAACCTAGTCAGCGCCCGCATCAAGTGCAAGCCGCTTCGGAAACTTAATGTCGCGCGGCGAGGTCGCGGCGCCGACAGCACCGGGAAATCCCTGAGACGGCACGTGTTGAACGGACGTCAGACTCCTCTCTTGCGCGCAAACCCAACCTTGCCTTCCGGATTTGCGGCGAGATGTTCCCTGAGAATTGTACACGCGCACGGCGTTGCCTGCGCCCGGGCGCTCCAGCCGGCCCGGCCAACGCCGCAATCTCCACAATGCGCTGAAAATCCCTGAGACTGTGCATGACGGGTTCCCCGCGCTGCGCCGGAGCTCCGCGCCTGTCGGGTCGTCCGGAATCCGAAGGCACGTGCACGCGCAGCGGAAATGGTCCGAGATTGCGCATTCCAAAAACGCCGCGGGCGAATGCGCGTTCGGTGTTGTCGCAACGTATTCCGCCCGTGCCCGATATTGTCTGAAAGCTGAACCGATTCATCATGTGCTCCGCCCAAACTCGCAAGCTCGCAAGCTCGCAAATCAGGCGGCCCGAAATGCGGGCATTATGCAGCGGTCATAACAGCACCGGAACGGGTTGTCAACCAATTTGGTTATACGGCATCCCGAATATTGAAGGCGATCAGAGGGCTGTTTTGTCGGTACAAAGCGATACCCTTTGTCGTCGCACCGTGGGACGGCGCGAGGCCCCGCTGCTGCCGTGATCGTGTTCTTCATTGGCGGCGGGAGACAGAGACATGCGTTCTTCGGCAAACAGATTGATCGACAACCCTCGGGGGACATCATGTTATTACCAGCGTGGCTTGTCAGTTCGCTCCCGGGTTGGCTGCTGGCGTACGTGATCGTCTCCGCTGTTGTGGCGACCTGGCTGGCGATACGATTTCGCGACGTGCGAAAATTTCTTGCGGGTGCATTTTTTGTCAGTTCGGGGATGCTCGCGTACTTCTGGGCTACGGGCACTTCCGTTCCGATCGTAATGCCTTTCGCCGGCACCGTCGCTGTCGAGCCGCCCGGGATCAGCGGGTATCGAGCGATCGTTCACTTTTTGCTCTTCGTAAACTGCCTGTACTTTGGGTATTTGAACAAGTCGAAATAGGCCTGGCGGATGTAGCAGGCGCGGGGCAAGTCGCAGACAATGATATCGACCCCTTTTCCCGAGGCCGATATCACCCTCGCAGTCATGCCTTGTTCTCGGGTGCCATTTATGGCTGCCCGTGCGCGCCGCGCATCAATCCTCGTCGTCTTCCTCGTCGTCTGCTATCAGGCTGATGAGACAGTCGATATGGCCTTGCTGTTCCTCGCCGGGCCAGTGGCGAAAGGATGTTACGATCTCGCCGTCCTGGAATTCTTCGTTGCAGATTGCGCATGTGGTCGATCCGCTTGCCATTCCCAATCTCCTTTTTGCCCTTGGCGTTTCGGTCTTCGCATAACGCGCGACCCAGTTGAACCGTCGCAAGCCCCCGGCATACGCAGATTTCCATTCGCCTGTTGCAAAGCCGTGTCAGATGCGACCCTTGCTGCCGGGGTTTCGCGGCAGTGGCAAGCCTCTTGGCATGTGAATGTGTCACGATAATATCGCCGGGAGCCAAAGGTCCGCTCGATCCCGGGCGAGCCGCAGGCCGTGTTCGCAGGAGACAAGTGCCATGGCTGACGACCAGTCGAAACGCGCGGAAATCGAGAGCCAGATCGCAGACGTCAGGGAAAACCTGCGCGAACTGGTCGAACAGGCAGCCGCCGACTCCGGCGCTGCGGATGAAGAGCTGATGTCGCAACGAATCTCCGACCAGGAAGCCTTGCTCGATCGGCTGACGAAGGCACGCGACGCGCTTGCGGAGGGATGAGGATAAAATACCCGGCCGCCTGCAGCTGATGTGGGCCGCATCCCGATTACATGCCTGCGCGGCCGCATTGGTACTTTTCGTTTCGGCTTCAGCTGCCGGGCAGCCGCCATCCGCCGCTACGGCACTCTTCGGGAAGCTGTCGCCGGGGCGCACACCTGCGGAGATCGCGTGGTTGATGCAGCAGTTTCTGAAGCCCTTCCGCTATGAAAGCGTGATGTCGGAGGCAGAAAACCATTATTCCACCGATGTGGTAACGAGCATCGACGACCAGGAAGAAGAACAAGCCGCCCGCTCGTTCGACAATAGGCCGGTAATCGTGCTGACCGCCGGAACCGATCAATTCGGTCCCGACGTAACCAACAAAATGAAAAAGGCGTTCGACATTTATTGGAAGGCCGGTCACGACCGGCTTGCCGCACGCTCGACGAGGGGGCGTTCTATTGTCGTCGGACAGACAACGCATTTCATTCAACCGGATCAGCCACAAGCGGTGATCGGCGCGATACGGACGGTTGTCGCCGAGGTGCGGACAAGACCGGAGCATTGAAATCCGGCCGTGCTGCCGGTGGATACTCGCGTTTGAACGTTTGTCCGCCGGCTCAACCCGGCCATGGCGGTTCTTAACGATTACGGTTATAGAGTTCCTTTCCGATCCGGCCAATTGCGGATTGCATGAAGAAAGCAGCGACCACGGCCATAGAAATTCGGCGCACATATCCGGGTTGGCGTTCCGTCACCTGGCTGGTGCTGCTTGCCTTTACCCTGCAATCCTTCGTCACCCAGACCCATATTCACGCGCTGCCGTCGATGGCCGCCGCCGCGGCCGGCAACGTGATCGCGAGCGCCCCGGGGCCGGACAAATCCCCTGTCTCGAGCGACACCACGACTTGCCCCTTTTGTCAGGCGATCAGCCATGCCGGGGCGTTTTTCGCGTCTTCCACGCCTCGCCTTCCGTTCCCCATAGACTGGGCGGAATGCCTCGTACCTTTCTTGATTGCAATTGCGGGCCGTTCCTTCGCCGCGCATAGCTGGCAGAGCCGCGCACCTCCACAACACTGAACCTTCGCAGCTGCACCCACGCAGCAGCCGGCCCGTCAAGCCGGCACCCAGCCGTTCATGTTGTGGAAACAGGTGATGATACCAAAACTGTATCATCCGCTTTGCGGATGTCACAAATTTATTTGCAGGCAAGAGCATAGGGCCGCGTTCGCGGAAAATATGCGCGTTGCGTTTTGCGCCACGGCGCTGACCGCGTTGCTCGCGGGCTGCGCGGTCGGACCGGATTACAGGAAACCGGTTGCGCCTGAAGTTGCCGATTACGCTGCGCAACCCGTCGCCGCGACCGCCGGCAGCGCGAATGTCCCCGACGGCGATCCGCAACGCTTCGAGAAGGGAAAGGAGATTACCGCGGACTGGTGGACGTTGTTCCATTCGAAACCGCTCGACGCGCTGATAGCCCAGGCGCTCGCGAACAATTCCGACTTGAAAGCGGCACAGGCCGCATTGTCCGCGGCGCGCGAAAATGTGCAGGCGCAGCGCGGCGTCTATTTCCCGAGCGTGTCGGCCGGCTTCGACGCGACCCGGCAACGGCAATCGCTCGCGCTGGCGCCCGTCCCGAACACGAATGTCTTTACCTACAGCCTGTTTACGCCGGAAGTCGCTGTTTCCTACGTGCCCGATATATTCGGCCTGAACCGCCGGACGGTGGAGTCGCTGGAGGCGCAGCAACAGGGCGCGCGCTATCAGATGGCCGCGACCTACACGACACTCACCTCGAATGTCGTCGTTACGGCGATCCAGGAAGCCTCGATCGCAACGCAGATCCAGGCAATCCGCGAGCTCATTGCTGCCGATGCGAAGATGGTCGACCTGCTTAAGGAGCAGCAGACGAAGGGCTATGCGAGCGGCCTCGATCTCGCCGCCCAGAAGTCACAACTCGCTCAGGCGAAAACAATACTGCCGCCGCTGGTCAAGCAGGCAGAGCAGTTGCACGACCTCATGGCAGTGCTGACCGGGCGCTATCCCAGCCAGGCGCCGCAGGACTATTTCGATCTCGCGAGCCTGCATTTGCCGGAGGATTTGCCGCTCAGCCTGCCGTCGAGACTTGTCGAGCAGAGACCCGACATACTTCAGGCGGAGGCAAACCTTCATGCGGCAAGCGCGGAGATCGGAATTGCCGTTGCCAACCGGCTGCCCAATATCGAACTGACGGCAAATGCCGGGAGCACCGCACTGGCGCTCAACCAGCTCTTTGCGCCCGGTGCGGGTTTCTGGAGCATAGGCGCCGATCTTACGGCGCCGATCTTCGAAGGCGGAACATTGCTGCATCGCGAGCGCGCCGCGCGCGCGAGCTATCAACAAACGGCGGAGCAGTATCGCAGCACAGTGCTCGCGGCATTCCAGAATGTCGCCGATACACTTTCCGCGCTGAAGCAGGATGCAGAGGTGTTGAAGGCGGCCGCGGATTCGGACGACGCCGCGAAAACGACGCTCGAACTCACACAACGCCAGGCGAAGGACGGATACGCAAGCGATCTCGCATTGCTGACGGCCGAACAGGCATTCCAGCAGGCGCGCGTGAATCGCGTCCAGGCCCAGGCTGCACGTTTTGCGGATACGGCGGCGCTGTTTCAGGCGCTGGGAGGCGGCTGGTGGCAGCGCTCCGAATTGGCGGAAGCAAACAATGATCGGTAGACAAACATTCGCGCGTGTCAGAGCTGGCGGCTTCGCGCTCGCCGGCATCGCATGTCTTGCGGCCTGTTCACCCGACGATGGCGGTCAGGCGAAATCATCGGCCGTGCCGAGCAATGTGACGCTGACGGACGCGCAACGAGGTCACATCCATTTGTTCACCATCGCGGACGCCGGGTTTCGCAAATCAGTCGACACCGCGGGCGCCGTCGATTTCGACAATGATCAGGCGACCAGCGTCCTCGCCCCCTTTTCCGGACCGGTCGTGCGATTGCTCGTATCGCCGGGCGAGAAGGTCAAAAAGGATCAACCGCTGGCAACTGTGGCCTCGCCCGATTTTGCGGCAGCCGTCAGCGCCTATCGCAAGGCCGTCGCCACAGCTTCGGCGGCACGCCGGCTTGCGGATATGGACAAGGATCTTCTTGCTCACAAAGGCGTGTCGGAACGCGAGGAGGATCAGGCGGAAAGTGACGCCGTCAATGCCGAAGCCGACCGTGCCGCCGCACTCCAGGCGCTCGTCGCATTGAACATCGATTCGAAGACCATCGCCGAAATCCGGCACGGACGCCCGCCTTCGCGCGTCGAAGGCGTGATCCGCGCGCCGATAGAAGGAACCGTGGTGGAGAAACTGATCACGCCGGGCGAGCTGCTTCAGGCCGGCACCACGCCTTGTTTCACAGTCGCCGATCTGTCGCGCGTGTGGGTTCTGGCACAAATATTTGGAAGCGATCTCGATACCGTCCATGTCGGCGACTCGGCGAAAATTACGACGGGTTTCCAAACATTCGACGGACGAGTCGACAACATCGCGGCCGAAGTGGATCCCAATACGCGCTCGGTTACGGCACGCGTCGTGGTCGACAATCCGGCCGGCCTTCTGAAGCGGCAAATGTATGTTCACGTCCAAATCGCGGCACACCGGGAACATCGCGGCCTGCTCGTCCCCGTATCGGCCGTACTGCGCGACGACGAGAACCTGCCTTTCGTTTATGTCATGCAGCCCGATCGCAGTTTCGCGCGGCGCCATGTAAATCTGGGCGAGCGTGCCGGCGACGACTACGCCATCAGCGCGGGCCTCAATTCGGGCGAACGGATTGTCGCTGATGGTGCCATCTTCCTCCAGTTCATGCAGGAACAATGAGCGAGCACCCGCCGCCCGCGGAGCAGGCTCCGCACGCCGCAAGCTCGATCATGAACCGGATTGTCGCCAGTTCGCTGCAGCAGCGGCTGATTGTCGTGCTCCTGACGCTGATCCTGATTGGCGCAGGCGTGCGTGCGCTTATACGCCTGCCCGTCGACGCCTATCCCGATCTCTCACCACCCATGGTGGAGATCATTACCCAATGGCCTGGCCATGCCGCCGAGGAGGTGGAACGGCTGATTACCGTTCCGGTCGAGCGCGAAATGAACGGCATCCCCAAGCTGGATGTCGCGCGTTCCATTTCGCTCTACGGCCTGTCGGACGTGATACTCACTTTCGAAGACGGGACAGATAATTATTTCGCCAGGCAGGAATCGTTCAACCGCCTTCAGGGTCTGTCGCTGCCCGATAATGTCGCGCCGGCCGTGGCGCCGCTCAGTTCGCCCTCGGGTCTCATCTATCGTTACGTGCTGCAGAGTTCCGACCGCACACCCATGGAACTCAAGACTTTCGAGGACTGGACGGTCGAGCCGCAATACAAATCCGTCGCCGGCGTGGCGGACGATTCCGGGTTCGGCGGAGGCACCATGCAATACCAGGTGCTGCTCGATCCGGCGAAGATTGCCGGCATCGGCGTATCGGTCGCGCAGGTCGAGACGGCGCTCGGTGCCAACAATGGCAACGCCGGCGGCGGTTTCTATTCGCAGGGCGGCCAGTTCTATTACGTGCGCGGCATCGGCCGCATGGTCACGCCGGAAGACATCGGTAATGTCGTGGTGACCGTTCATAACGGCACGCCCGTGCTGGTCAGGGATGTCGGGCGCGTCGAAATCGGAATCGCGCCACGGCTCGGCGAATTCGGCTACGAGAAGCAGGACGACGCGGTCGAAGGCGTCATCCTGCTGCGCACCGGCGAAAAAACACAGGATGTGTTGAAACGCGTCGAAGCAAAGACACGCGAACTCAACAATCACATCCTGCCGCGGGACGTCAAAGTTCATCCCTTCTACGACCGCAGCGATCTCGTGGCGCAGACGACCGAAGTCGTGGAACGCAATTTGTTGCAGGGCATGTTCCTGGTCGTCGTCATACTCATTTTCTTTCTATACGATTTCCGCGCCGGGCTGATCGTCGCCGTCACCATCCCGTTGGCGCTGCTGTTCGCGTTCGTTTTCCTCGATCTGCAGCACGCCTCGGCCAACCTTCTTTCCATCGGCGCGGTGGATTTCGGCATACTTGTCGATGCCGCCGTGGTGATGGTGGAAAACATCTACCGGGAGATCGCGTTGCGAGGGGGCAATCCGCGCAACGTGGCGGAGATTATCCGGGATGCGGCGGCGCAGGTCGACCGCCCGCTGTTTTATGCGGTGGCGGTAATCGTAGTCGGATTCCTGCCGATCTATGTTCTTGCCGGGCCGTCCGGCACCCTGTTCAAACCGATGGCCGATACGATGGTTTTCGCGCTGGTCGGCTCTCTCATCGTCACGCTGACTTTGCTGCCTGTGCTCTGCGCCTGGTTCATGCGCAATGGGATCCGCGAGCGTCGCAACGCGGCCTTCGAGGCGATCCTCTCGCGCTACAGCAAGGGTCTCGACTGGTCGCTTGCCCATCCCTGGCGCATGACGACCGCTTCGGCGATCCTGCTGGCACTCTCGCTGGCGCTCATTCCTTTCATCGGCGGCGAGTTCATGCCGCACCTTGATGAAGGCGCGCTGTGGGTTCGCGCGACGATGCCGTACACCATCTCTTTCGACGAGTCCGCGAAGATCACGCCCCGGATACGCGACGTGCTGCGCAGCTTTCCCGAAGTCACGACGGTCGCGTCGGAACTCGGCCGCCCGGACGACGGCACGGATTCGACAGGCTTCTTCAACGTCGAGTTCTTTGTCGGATTGAAGCCCTATTCGCAATGGACCGGGAGCTATCGCGACAAGGCCGCATTGATCGAGGCGATCAATGCGAAACTTCAGGCCTTTCCCGGAATCATCTTCAACTACACCCAGCCGGCCGAGGATGCCGTCGACGAAGCGGAAACCGGGCTGAAGAGCGCGCTCGCGGTCAAGATATTCGGTTCCGACCTCAATACGCTTCAGCAGAAGGGCAAGGCCATCAAACGGGTGCTGGAGGGCGTGCGCGGCATCCACGACGTGACATTGGTGCGCGAGCTTGGGCAGCCCAGCCTTTCGGTCAAAATCGATCGCGCCCGCATCGCGCGCTACGGCCTGAATGTTTCGGATATCAACAGCCTGATCCAGACCGCGATCGGCGGCGACGTCGCGACGCAGGTCGTGCAGGGCGAAAAAGAATTCGATCTCGTCGTCCGGCTCGATCGCCAGTTCCGCGACAATGCCGAGGAAATCGAAAGCATTCCGGTGCTGACACCGGCGGGACAGCAAATACCGCTGAAGGAACTGGCGGATATCGAGGTGACGAATGGAGCTTCGTTCATCTACCGCGAGAACAACTCGCGTTATATCGGCGTGCAGTTCTCCGTGGAGGGACGCGATCTCGCGGGCGCCGTCGGCGATGCGATAGAGCAGGTCGGCCGGAAGGTCGGCCTGCCGCAGGGCTATCGTCTCGACTGGGGCGGCGAATATACCCAATACACCGCTTCGAGCCGGCAGCTGGCGGTCATTCTGCCGCTCACATTGTTCCTGATCTTCCTGCTGCTGTTCGCCCTCTACAACAACTTCAAGTTTCCGTTCATCACGGTTCTGGGCGTTCTCCTGTCGGCGCCCGTGGGGGGCATCATTGCGTTATGGCTCTCCGGCACGCCGTTTTCAGCCTCGTCGGGCATCGGTTTCCTCGCCCTTTTCGGTGTTTCGGTGCAGACGGCGGTCGTCTATATTTCCTGCGTCAACGAGCTTCGCCGCGGAGGCATGCCGCGCGCCGAGGCAATCCGCGAAGGCGCACTCCTGCGCCTGCGTCCAATCATGATGACGGCACTCGTAGCCGCGCTGGGATTGCTGCCCGCCGCCCTGGCAACCGGCGTGGGCACCGATACCCAGAAGCCTTTCGCCCTCGTCATCGTCAGCGGATTGTTCACGCGGCTTCTGATCAGTATTTATCTGATGCCTTCGCTTTACGCGCTGGTGGCAAGGACCGATGACAGGCTGGAGGTGTGACGGCTGCGCGGATAGCCGCTCGAAAGCACCTCGACCACATACGCCGGCGCAATTGCCCAAGTTGCCGCTGCGCGAAGATGAACGCTGACCAGGCCGCCGATTGGCGCTGCCTCGTTCCAATGCAGCGGCCGTCAGGATATTTCACGAAACCAGATTCCAGAATCCGCTCTTGCGGCCGTGCTGGGCCTTTAGCCGGGCGATGTAAGTATCGTGCGACTCGAAATCACCGAAATCGGCGAGCGTGGATGCGAGGCTGGCACATTCCATGAGATGCCGTGCGGCATGCCGATAGCGGCTGGATCGGGCTTTTGTGAGCGTGAAATCGATCATGGCGCGAAGTGCGAGCGTCGCCGCGAGGGGATATTTGCCGGCCAACGCTTGAGCAGTCGGCGACAGGATTTCGTAGTCGTCGCCGTCAAGCTCGCTGACCCGGCGGGTCACCAACCGCGCGGCCCGTTCGAGCGCAGGCCAGGAAACCAGAAACGCGATTGCGAAAAGCAAATCCTGGAACCGCTCCACATGATCGAGTGCCCGTTCCTCGGCTTCGAGATCGTCGAAGTCCGGAAGGCGCTTCAGATACGCACGCAGATGCTCGGCACTCAGCGTATGGTCGAAGCATGACCAGCGCGCCGCCTGCGCTTCGTCGCTGCGACCGAGTGCATCGAGTGTATCGATGCGGGCGTCCTCCCAATCGAAATCCACCCGCCCGTCGCGACCGGGCGTCGCGGCCTTGAGCGTTTTCAATGCGTCTTCGGCGCGGCCCGATGCGAGCAGGCGGCGGGCGATCTCGGCGGCGATCGCCGGCATCTTCCGCGACTTTGCGTCATATTGGGCGATGAAGGAATCGACATCGCCCTCGACGTCCGCAATCTCCTGCAAGGCATGGCGAATGGTGTTTGCGCGGCTGCTCGCCTCCAGTTCGTCTTCGTAAAATTCCCCGCCCGCGCCCCAGCCGATGACCTTGCGCTTGTCTTGCGGCGGTTTCTCGACCGGCGTTTTCGCCAATTCGCTGATCCGCCTCTTCAGATCATCGAGCCCCTTGTTGCCGAGCACCGGAGCGAGCGCCGCAATGAGGTCGTCATACTGGCCGTAATCGTTTTCCTGCAGGGCGGCAAACACACGGCTTGCCAGCGCAACGGGATCGGGATTCGCTGCCCGCGCGAGCGGTCCGAGATCACCGCACGCCGTGCTGAATACTTCGCCGATGACCCCGTTGCTGTCGTCGCAGCGCTCCTGAACGGACCTCGTAAGTTCCATGAACCGCCACATCAATTCCAGCGCGTCGTTCGCGTCGATGGTTGCCACGCGTTCGACGATCATGCGGCGCTGCATATGAAGGTCGGCGGCGAGTCCGCGAATTCCTTGCCAATCGACATATGAGCGCGAGCGGGCAATCTGCGCGAGACGCTTGCGCAACTCTGCCGCCACACTCACGGGGGCGTTCTGGGCCGCAAGCTCCAGCCGCAGCCGGCGGCCGGTCGCCGCGTTGTTTTCGGCGAGCTCGATGAGCAGCCCAGCCAGGCGCTTCGCGCCCAGGGCCTCGAGATTCTCGGCAGTCAATTTCTTCTTCGAGCCCACGATGTGAATCGGCAAAGCTGGACCTGCAATGTAGCAGTTGTGACGGCATTCCACAGGGGCTGTGAAGCGGACAATCCGGGTGAAGATGTCGGCGTCCTCTGGTTCGAATGGCCCAACGGTCGCAGGCCCTCTGGCCTTATGGATAGCTATCCCCCGCGCCCTTGTTCACGCGATGATTTTGAGCGGCCGCAGTCGTGAGAAATCATGGTCGTGCGTGACCAGCGCGGCAGCGTTGATCGCAAGGGCGCTTGCGGCCTGGACGGCATCGGGCAGCTTGAGCCGGTATGCCGCGCGCAACCGCGCAACCGCCTCAACCGCCCCCGCGATCCCGTCCAGCTTGGCAAGCTGATAGGCGATATCCTCACCGGCGAGGTGGAGGACAAAGACGGATCGTCTGACCGAAAAAACGTGCATGCGGCTCGCGCCCAGCATCGCTACAGCCAGCCGGAATGCATCGGAGCCACGAAGCACGCGGTAAATGGCAGGCCGGACCGGAAGCACGTTTCCACAAGCTATGTGGAACGGCAAAACCTCAATATCCGTATGGGCAACCGGCGCATGACCCGGCTCACGAACGCCTTTTCAAAGAAGGCCGAAAACCACGCCCATATGATGGCGATCTACTTCATGCACTACAACTTCGTGCGCATTCACCAGACCCTGAAGGTCACCCCGGCGATGGCCGCTGGCGTGACCGGTAAGCTTTGGGAAATGACAGATATGGTAGTCGTGCTGGAGGAATGGGAAGCACGACAGGAGGGCTAATGTCGGCTCTTGGGGATACGTGGCAGGCCATTAAGAATAGCCCCTTCACCATCATCGGTTATCTAACCCCGGTGGAGTTGAGCGGACGCGCCCTGCTCCGTGATGAATTGAAGCAAGACGGCGTGCCGACGGGTACGATCCCGGAAAGTTGCATCCACGAAATCGTCGAAGAATCCGTTCGCGCCGCTCGCCTATTGGCAGAACATCAAAGGCGCCAAGTACACGGGGCGATGATGAACTTGATTCAATATCGATCCAGTCTAATTGCGGAAGTGTTGGGATTCAGGAAACCGCATTGGCGCGCGATGATGGATAGTGATCGCAACGAAATCGTCTCGCTCTTGTCTCGACACGGCGTCTTGATCGCCACAAAAAATGCGGAGAACACATGACAACGGTCGATTTTGAAGGCAGCACGCAAGAAGAGGCCGAGCGGAAGGAACAAGAGTGGAGAACCGCTAACCCAAAAATTTTGCCAAAGGGCCGCCGCATCATGGACTCTGGCAGCCCGCCATTTCCATATGCCCCCAAAGCGCATCGGGAAAACAGGCGCTTCGTAATCTCAATCGATTTTGACGGTTGATTTTCAAACTGTACCACTACCGCCGCGAGCGTTCGTTGGCGGCCTCGATTTCGATCTCGCGACAGATCTTCTGTTGGCGTTGAATGTCGCCAAATCTTTGCAGGATCTCAGTCCGTTGAAGAGCGTGGGATTGCACAAGCTGAAGGGTGATCGCTCGGGCCAATGGGCTATGACGGCGAACGGGCGTTGGCGAATCTGTTTTGTATTCGCCGACGGGGACGCACACGACGTCGAAATCGTTGATTACCATCGGGGTTGACAATGCTTGCAATACATCCGGGACGATTTCTGAAACGCGAATTGAAGGCGCGCGATCTCAGCGCCAACCGGCTGGCCATCGACCTCGGCGTGCCGTCAGGGCGGATCACCGATATCCTGAATGGCCGGAGATCGATCTCCGCGGATACGGCCGTGTGACTCGTTCATTACTTCGGGATTCGCGCGTAATTCTGGCTCGATCTGCAGAGTCAATATGATATCGCCCGCGTCGGGCTGGAACACGGAACCGAAATCGCAAAGCGCGTTGGCAATGCGGCTTGAGGCGAACGCTTTCCGCGCAAACGGCGTGGCGGCAAGTAGTTTCGATCTTCTCCCGCTACGGCCGCTTGTCGTTCGCGGCGCGCGCGGCCTGATTGACCGGTTCGGCATTGAAGCCGGATTGTGTGATCACGACGCGGTAGGCCGCGCCGTCGGCGAGCGGCATGTAATTCGCCGAGCCGAAGCGGCGGTCGACCGCAATCGACCGGGCCGCAAGCCAGGCGAGCCATGCCGGGGGCACATATTGATCGATCCGCGGCACCACATCGGCGATGTCGCACGCGGTGATTAGCTTGCCGTTGCCGCGCTCGGCCGTGAAATACATGTTCGAAACCTGCTCCAGCGTGTAGGTCGCGTCGAGCCCGAGCAGATTGGCCCATGGTTTCCATTTCTGGACGCGGCCGCTCAGCACCCATTCGTCGCCCTGCAACTCGCAGGTTTGCACGCGGTTGCTGCCGTCGAGCCGGCGGATCATCACCAGATAACGAGACGAGGCGGGATCGATACTGCGCACGCTAACGAGCGCCACGGGCCCTTCATGGGTGAGCCGCGCATAGGTCTGGGCATTGAGACCGAGAAGCCCTGCAACGAATCCAACCACGGCCAGGACAGCACCGGGAAACAGCCGCAAACTTCCCCGCACCGCACGGCCACGCAACAGATGGCCGGCTCCCGAAACCAGCAGCGCAAGCCCGCAAACCGCAACCAGCAGCGGCGCAACCCACAAAATCCAGTTCACCAACATCCTCCCGCGCGCTGCGCGGAACGGCTGCTTCCCGTTGGCCGCGCCTGATGACAACGCCGAAACCAGAAGATGAATGCCAAGGCGTTAAGCGTCCGCCCGGAGATTTTCGTGCGTTTCGGGCCAAACCTGAATTGACGGTATTTGTGCCCACATTCGGCTTAAAGTCCGCGGTGATTATTTGGGCTTCAGTACTGCGCCCAATTCTCGATTCGCAAACCGGGAACGCGCGCGAACTCACCCATATTTGCAGTGACAAGACGCGCACCCCGGCGCCGCGACTGCGCTGCTATCAGAATGTCATAAGGCCCGATCGGTGTCCCTGCCGCTTCCAAAGCGGCGCGAATTTCTCCTGCTTCTTCGGCGTCCTCCGGTTCGAACGGCCAGACTGTCAATCCGAGCGAAACGAAGGCTGCGAGTGCCGCAGCGTTGGCTTGCGGGCGCGCGCTCTTCCTAATGCCATATGCCAGTTCGTAAACGACAATTACCGATATTCCGATTGGTATCTGGTCGACGAGCGCTGCTTCAAGCTGGCGACGGACATTAGGAAAGCGGCCGTTGATGGCCCCGATCACGGCATTGGTATCGAGCGAGATCATTCGTCGAAGGGCACGGAGGCGGGCGGTAAGGGCGGCTGCTCCGGGCGGCCTTCAGGCAAGAATCCCGCACCCGCCAACCGGTCGATTTCGGCGAAGATTGCTCTGATGTCTCCGGGATGGCGCTCCAAGGGCTCGAGCAATACACCGCGCCCAACCTTTCGAACACGCACTTCCGAACCTGGCAGGCGAAACTCTTTGGGTAACCGCACAGCCTGGCTGCGCCCATGCCTGAATAGTTTCGCGATGCCGGTTTCGCTCGTCATTCGTATCCGAACAATGGTATCTACCGTATGATGTATACCATCGTTCCTGGGATTGGGTCAATATCGCAAAAGCACGGGCATCCGGACGATATATCTTGCTGCTGCGGTATTGCTGGAGCGCAGATTGTTCGATCCGCGGAGGGTTCAAGAGGTCAGACGCTTCGGCAAGCGCATTTCCGACTCGCGACTGAGACTGGCGCCGACGTACATCTTCCGTTATGCGAATTCTTCGGCGAAAAGGCACCTCTTAGGCGGCATAACGACGATCTGGTCGAATTTGGTACACCAAGAACTCCGGAGACCGATCAGACTCGTTTGCTGGTCTGCAAAGGTTATTGCGGGTCCACGATACATGCCGCCCCGGTGGCATTTTCTTGATTGAATTCGGGTCGGCGGCAAGCACGCTCAGTATGGCAGCGACTTGAATTGAACCATTCAGTGAGCGGCGGAGTAGGAATCGCGCAGCTGGTTGGATTCCAGTTCGAGGTCTTCGAGGCGATGCTTCACCACGTCGCTGCCACTGACGACGCCAACGAGCTGATCGCCCGAAAACACCGGAACATGCGTCGCATGATGGCGCGTCATCAGCGTCATCACCCGCCTCAGCGACTCTTGCGGCGTCGTGCGCAGGAAGTTCCGTTGCATCAGGTCGGCCACGTGCAGACCGGCGAGCTGGCCGCCATTGCGGGCGAAGCCGTCGACGATTTCCCGCCTGGTAATCATGCCCACGACATCACGCGCAGCCGTCACGGGCAGCGCTCCAATGTGATGGTCGCGCATCAGTTCGGCGGCCTGCTCGATGCTGGCGTCCCTGTCGACGGTAATCACCTCGCTGCCCTTGTCGTAGAGAATGCTCTGAATACTCATGTAATAACTCCTTCCATTCGGGATGGCCGGACGCAGATAACGGCGCCGGTATCACACATGATGATGCACCTGTTCCGTCCCGGTAATCCGTTTCTCCAGCGCCCGAAGCGTCACATAGAACACCGGTGTCAGGAACAGGCCGAAGACGGTTACGCCGAGCATGCCGAAGAACACGGCGATGCCCATGGCGTGGCGCATCTCCGCGCCGGCTCCGGAGGTGAACACCAGCGGCGTCACGCCCATGATGAAGGCGATGCTGGTCATCAGGATCGGACGCAGCCGGAGCCTCGCAGCTTCCATTGCAGCGGCGAGTGTTGTGCGACCCTGGATTTCCAGTTCGCGGGCAAATTCCACGATCAGAATCGCATTCTTGCAGGCCAGCCCGATCAGTACGAAGAGGCCGATCTGCGTGAAGATGTTGTTGTCGCCGCCTGTCAGCCATACGCCGGTAATCGCCGAGAACAAACACATCGGCACGATGAGGATGATGGCGAGCGGCAGGAACAGGCTTTCATACTGGGCCGACAGCACCAGGAAGACGAGCAGCACGCAGAGCGGGAAAACAAGAAGTGCCGTGTTTCCCGCAAGTATTTGCTGATAGGTGAGATCCGTCCATTCGAAGTTCATGCCTTTGGGCAGCGTGGTATTCAGGATTTTGGTGATGGCCGTCTGCGCCTGGCCCGATGAGTAGCCCGGTGCCGGCGCGCCGTTGAGATCGGCCGAGCGGAAGCCGTTGTAACGCATGGCACTGTCGGGACCGGTTGTTTCCTTGACCTGCACGAAGCTGCCGAACGGCACCATCTGCCCGTCCGCATTGCGCGTCTTGAGACGCAATATGTCGTCCGGCTTCGACCGGAAGGGCGTGTCGGCCTGCGCGATCACTTCATAGGTGCGCCCGAAGCGGTTGAAATCGTCGACATAGATGGAGCCCAGATAGGTTTGCATGGTGTCGAAAACATCCTGCATGTCGACGCCGAGCTGCATCGCCTGGGTGCGATTGATATCCGCATAGAGTTGCGGCACGCCGACATTGAAGCTGGAGAAAACGCCCGCCAGCGCGGGATCCTTGGCGGCTTTTTGCTGCACGTCCGCCATCGCGCGATTGAGCATTTCATCGCCCTGGTCGGTGCGGTCCTCGACCTGCAGCTTGAATCCGCCGATCGTGCCGAGGCCGTTCACCGGCGGCGGCGGAAAGATCGCGATCATGGCGTTGCCAAGAGCACCGTATTTCCTCTGCAGCTTGCCCGCGATGGCCATACCGGAAAGATCCGACGATGCACGCTGCTCGAACGGCTTCAAGGTAACAAACACGATTCCCGCCGACGGGCTGTTGATGAAGCCGTTGATGGAAAGCCCGGGAAACGCGACGGCGCTCTGTACGCCCGGTTCCTTCAGCGCGATATCGCTCATCTTGCGGATTACGGATTCGGTGCGGTCGAGCGTGGCGCCCTCGGGCAATTGCGCGAAGCTGACGAGGTAAGCCTTGTCCTGGAGGGGCACGAAACCCGGCGGCACAAGCTGGAAACCGACATAGGTGAGACCCAGCAGCGCCGCATATACGAACAGCGCAAGCGAACGGCGTTTCAGGATGCCGCCGACGCCGCGGCCGTAATTCCCGGACCCGATATGAAATAATTTGTTGAAGCCGCGGAAGAGCGGTCCCAGCACGCGGTCCATGCCGCGCGCCAACATGTCTTTGGGCGCGCCATGGGCTTTCAGCAGCGTCGCGGAGAGCGCAGGCGACAGCGTCAGGGAATTGAACGCCGAGATGATGGTGGAGAAGGCTATGGTCAGCGCGAACTGCCGATAGAACTCGCCTGTCAGGCCGCTGATAAAGGCGATGGGGACAAACACGGCGCACAGCACCAGCGCGATCGCGATGATCGGGCCGGTGACCTCCGACATTGCCTTGAGCGTCGCTTCGCGCGGCGCGAGCCCGGCCTCGATATTCCGCTCAACGTTTTCAACAACTACGATGGCATCGTCCACGACGATACCGATGGCAAGCACCAGCCCGAATAGCGAAAGGGCGTTGATCGAGAATCCGAACGCAAGCATGAAAGCAAAGGTGCCGATGATCGAAACCGGTACGGCCAGCAGCGGAATGATCGAGGCTCGCCAGGTCTGCAGGAACAGGATGACGACGAGAACGACCAGCAGCACGGCTTCCAGAAGCGTGTGAACGACGGCGCGAATCGAGTCGCGCACGAACACGGTCGGATCGTAGACGATGCTGTAGTCGAGGCCCTGCGGGAAGTTCTGTTTCAGTTCTTCCATGGTCGCGCGGACATGATCGGAAATCTGTATCGCGTTCGATCCCGGCGACTGGAAGATCGGGATGGCGACGGCCTGTTTGTTGTCGAGCAGCGAGCGCAGCCCGTAATCCGATGCGTCGATCTCGACACGCGCGACATCGCCGAGCCGTGTCACCACGCCCTTGTCGCGCTTGATGACGATGTTCCTGAACTCTTCCGGCGTGCTCAGGCGGCCCTGCACGTTGATGGGGAGCTGCAATTCGCCCGTCTTGCCATAAGGCGGCCCATTGATGATTCCGGCGGCGACTTGCGCGTTCTGCTGGCGGATGGCGTTGACCACATCGTCGGCCGTCATGTCGCGCTCGGCGATCTTCTCCGGATTGAGCCAGATACGCATGGCGTAATCGCCGGAACCGAAAAGCTGCACGCTGCCCACGCCTTCGATCTTGGCCAGACGATCCTTGACGTTCAGCACCGCGTAGTTGCGCAGATAGAGCATGTCGTAGCGGTTATCTGGTGAGGTCAGATGGACAACCATCGTGAGATCGGGCGAGCTTTTCGTCGTGGTGACACCGAGCGCCTGTGTCACTTGCGGCAGGCGCGGGAGCGCCTGGTTCACGCGGTTCTGCACCAGCTGTTGCGCGAGATCGGGACTGGTGCCGATCTTGAAAGTGACAGTAAGCGTCAGCGTGCCGTCGGATGCAGCCTGCGAGAACATGTAGAGCATGTTCTCCGTACCGTTGATCTGTTCTTCCAGTGGTGTTGCCACCGTCTGGGCGATCACATTCGGGTTGGCGCCGGGGAATTGCGCTTTCACCACCACGGAAGGCGGAACGACCTCGGGATATTCCGAGATTGGCAATTGGGTCATGGCGATCAATCCGGCGAGGAAGATCAGTACCGAAATGACGCCCGCAAAAATCGGGCGGTCGATGAAGAATTTGGACAAACTCATGACGTCCGTCCCGAAGGACGCTCCCTCAAATAATTCAGACGTTCAGTTGATCAGCGCGACGCCAGATCGCGTCCGCCGGGCACGGGTTCGACCAATGCGCCGGGCTGCACCTTCTGCAACCCGCTGACGACGATGCGGTCGCCATCACGCAGGCCCTGCGTCACGACGCGCGCGCCGTCGACCTCCTCACCCAGCGTGACGGCGCGATAGTCCGCGTGATCGGCTTTATCGACGACGAAGACGAAACGCTTGCTCTGATCGCTGCCCAGAGCCGTTTCCGGCACGAGGATCGCGCTGCTGTCGCGCGCATTCGCGAGCCGTACCGAAACAAACATGCCCGGCACAAGCGCACCGTCTTCATTTGCAAAACGGGCGCGGGCGCGGATCGTGCCGGTGGCGGTGCTGATCCTGTTGTCGAAGCTTTCGATCGCGCCGTTATAAGTATGGCCGCTGTCGCCCGGGATTGTCAGCTCCACCGGTATGTTCTTCTCGCTGGAAGCGCTCGTCGCATGGCCGCGCACGGCTTGCAGATAGGTCTGCTCGTCGACGTCGAAATCGGAATAGATGCCGTCATTGGAGACGATCGATGTCAGCAGCGGCGCGTTTGCTCCGCTCTGCACGACATTGCCGACTGTCAGCTCCGCGCGGCTCACGCGTCCGCCGATCGGTGCTTTGACATAGGCGTGATCGAGATCGACCTGCGCATTGGCAAGCTCGGCCTGCGCGGATTTGATCGACGCATCCGCAACACCTTTGGCGTTCACGCGCTGATCGTAATAGGAGCGACTGATCGCCTGCGCGCCGATCAATGCCGTGGCGCGCGCCAGATCGGTATGCGCGAAGCTGGCGTTCGATTGAGCGGTGGCGATATCGGCCTGGGCTTTGGCGACCGCAGCTTCATAAGGACGCGGATCGATAACGAAGAGGATGTCCCCCTTCTTCACCTGCTGCCCGTTGCGGAAGCGGACCTCCGTGATGCGACCGTTCACCTCCGGGCGGATATCGGCCGAATCGACCGCCGTCATGCGGCCCGAAAATTCAGACCAGATCCGCACCGGCCTGGTATGAACCGTGGTTACCCCCACCGTCACAGCCGACGGAGCGGCGGGTGCGGGTCGGGCCCCGGCATTTGCGTGCCAGACCGCCAAGCCAAGGCCACCAAGCAATATTGCCGCCGCACCACCCAGGAGCGCACGATTCTTCAATATTCTCCCGGCCTGCAGGGGCTGGGCTCCGGACTGAAAGTGCTGGCTGCGGGTCAGCTCTGCGATGTGCGACATCGTTCCGGCTCCAATTCTGTATCGAACGTTACAGATATAGAGGCTGGAACTCACCCTTCAAGGCTCTTATGTATCGCGCGATACAATAATAATGGAAGCGCAGTGAAGACAGGGCGGCCCCGCAGTTTTTGCACGAACACCGTGCTCGACCGTGCGATGACCGTGTTCTGGCACAGGGGTTATGAGGGAGCCACGCTGTGCGAACTGACAGAGGCTATGGGTATCAACCCGCCCAGCCTCTACGCCGCATTCGGCAATAAGGAAGGTCTTTTCCGCGCCGTGCTTGAGCGGTACGACGCGCGCCGGCAGAGCCTCATGGATCGCGTGCTCGCGGCACCCGATCCCGGCGCGGTCGCGCGGCTGTTTCTGGAGGGTGTCGCTGCATTTTCCGCCGCAACCGAAGGTCGCGGCCCGCCGGGATGTCTTCTGGTACAGGGTGGCCTTTCCTGCTCCGACGCGGATATTCCCCAGGCGCTGGCAGAGCACCGCGCCGAGAAAGAGCGGGCATTGCGGGAGCGGTTCGAGCGCGACAAGGCAGCCGGAGATCTTCCGGAAGATGCCGACCCCGCGACGCTTGCGAGTTACCTCGTGGCCATGGCGAACGGAATGTGTGTCCAGGCATCGGCCGGCGCCACGTCGAAACAGCTGCAGGACATCGTTGAAGTGGCCCTCGCCGCGTGGCCGGCAACCGCCGCGCGCACCCATTCCTCGGCTTGAACGGCCGCCGGCCCCAGAGAAACCTCTGCAAAACTTTGGCAAAGAGATCGGCGTAGGGTTCAACCCTATTGCTTTTTTGCCGACCCACGGCGAAGCAGCGGGAATATCCCGCGGGCCGGAACTCGGCGTATTGCTTGCCTCGCCGGGGGTTTACCGGTTAACTCCCGTAGGTTCCGTCAAGGTTCAAGGGGCAGTGCAGTTCGGGAAGGATCGCTCTGCGCACAATTCTGTGTCCGGGGGTCGTAAAACATGGCCTCAAACCCGTTGCCTCTGTCAAAGGAGGGAGCCTAAATCTTTTCAGGCGGCGAGTCGGGATTGGGTTACGGCCGGACAAGGGGGGCAGCGTCGTGCGAAAACAACAAAAGAACAACCACCGCGAGGAGTTTATAGTGCCAGGGCCGACTGAATGGCTGGGTCGATGGTGGGATGAGGGTACGCGAGGGGCATTCCGGTTCACGTTGGCCGATTCAGGTAGCGCCAGCGGTCGAGGATGAGAGCGATGAGCGGTACGCGTAGCCTGGACGAATATATCTGGCGCCGGATGCGGATCGCAGGAGGCACCCTGCTGACGCACGGCTCGATCGAAGAGAACATCACGGCGCTGAAGCAGGTCTATTTTCAGCCGCTCGATGCGCTGCAAGCATCGGTAAAGGCTCGCGCAGGCCGTTTCGTCAGCTTCGCGAACTACGATTATCTCGGACTGGGCGAGGACCCGCGGGTGCGCCGTGCCGCTGCAGATGCGGCATTGACGTTTGGCGTCGGCGCCGAAGCTTCGCGCCTCGTCGGCGGCAGCCGCACCGTCCACGACCTTCTCGAGCGCGAGATCGCAGATTTTATCGGCGTCGAAGACGCAGTCACCCTTGTCAGCGGCTGGATGACCAATGCGTCGCTGCTCGGCTATTTGCTGACGCGAAGCGACCTGATTGTCGTCGACGAACTTGCGCACAACAGCATCGTTGTGGGCGCGGATGTTTCGCATGCCAAAGTGCTGAGCTTCGATCACGGCAATCTGGACGATCTGGAAGCACTGCTGGCCGAGCATCGTCCGCGGGCCAAGCGCGCGCTGATCGTGGTCGAAGGTCTTTACAGCATGGACGGCGACATGCCGGATCTCAGGCGCGTGGTCGAACTCAAGCGCAAATACGATGCGTGGCTGATGGTTGATGAGGCCCATTCCATCGGTGTGCTGGGTGCGGGCGGCCGCGGGATTTCCGAGCATTTCGGCATCGATCCAAGCGAAATCGATTTTATCATCGGCACGCTGTCGAAAACGTTTGCAGCGAGCGGCGGCTTCATTGCCGGCCGCAAGACGGTGATCGAGTGGCTGCGCTTTACGCTGCCGGCCAGCATGTTCAGCGTCGGTCTTTCGCCCGTGATCGCGTCGGCGGTGCGCGAAGGTCTTTCGATTCTGCGCAACGAGCCCTGGCGAACGGCACGCGTTCAGGACAATTCGCGCTTCTTCATCGAGGAAGCACGCGCACGCGATTTGAATGTCGGTCCGGCCATCGGCGCGGGTGTGGTGTCGATTCAGTTTCCCTCTCACGAAATATGCATGCAGGCGGCGGAACGACTGCTGCAGGCCGGCTACTACGCGCCGCCCATTCCGATCATGGCGGTTCCGAAAAACAAGCCGCGTATTCGTTTCTTCATTTCCGCAAGGCACACCCAGGCCGAGATCACAGGTGCGCTCGACGAGGTTGCTGCCGCCATGCCGGAGTCGCATCGTGGAGACTCGACCCGCGCCGCTGATACAGAGTTGCGTCTGGCGACTTGACCGACCACTCGTCATTCGGTTCTGCAGGTGAAATGCGCACGCGGAAATCACAGTCCGTGGCCAGCGATGCCAGATCCATGGGCTTCGAGAACAGCCTGCTGCTGGGCATGTTTTATCGAATCCGGAAGCATCGTCATCTATTATCGCTGCTGATTTCGCGAAACGTTGAAGCCAGTTTTCGCGGCTCGCTGCTCGGCAAGGCATGGACCGCGCTCGTGCCGCTGTTGCGGCTCGCCGTCTACACGACCGTTCTCGGCTTCATCCTGAAGGTCAAATGGCCGGGACATGGGAGCAAGCCGCTCGACACGGCGCTCCTCTATTTTGTCGGGCTGACCTTCTATGATTTTTTCATGGAAGCCATCAACACGGCGCCCGGCCTGATGCTGGAGAACGTGAACTTCGTGAAGAAGGTGGTTTTTCCCCTCGAAATATTACCCGTCGCCGCGCTTGGTGCCGCACTCGTCAGACTCGCGGTTACAGGTGCAATTTTGCTGATGTTCTTTCTGATTATTCATGGCATTCCTCCTCTGGCCGCGCTTGGCATCCCCCTTGTCGTCGCGCCTTTCGCTTTGCTGGTGCTGGGCGTCGTGTGGTTTCTCTCCGCTCTGGGTGCCTATGTTCGCGATCTGCGCCAGGTTACGGGCGTTCTGGCTCTTGTGATGATGTATCTGAGCCCGATATTTTTCCCGCTCACCATGGTCCCCGCGCGGGCGCGCGCTTTCTTCTTTGCCAATCCGCTCTCCTTTCCCATCGAGTCGACCCGCGCCGCGTTATTTGCAGGCGCGTGGCCGAACTGGCTCGCGGTGGCAGCTTATGCGGTCATAGCGTGGTTGTTTGCTGCAGCAGGGTATCGCTGGTTTCTGCGTGTGAAGCCCGGCTTCGCCGATGTCGTCTGACCCCATCATCGACGCACGTGGTCTGGGCAAGGCGTATCCGATCTACCGCCGCTCCGAAGACCGGTTGAAACAGCTTCTGTGGGGACGGTGGCGGCGCTACTTCGTCGAATACTGGGCCGTCCGCGACGTCGATCTCAGCGTCGGGCGGGGAGAAACTGTCGGCATCATCGGCCGCAACGGATCTGGAAAATCGACATTGCTGCAGATGATTTGCGGCACATTAAGACCGAGTTCCGGAGAGGTAAATGTGCGCGGACGCGTTGCCGCGATGCTGGAGTTGGGCTCGGGTTTCAATCCTGAATTCACCGGCCGCGAAAACGTCCGCCTCGCCGGTTCGGTGCTGGGCCTCAGCCGCGAGGAGATCGAGGCCCGTTTCGACGCGATAGCCGATTTTGCCGGTATCGGCGTGTTCATGGACCAACCCATCAAGCGTTATTCGAGCGGCATGCATGCGCGGCTCGCCTTCGCTGTCTGTGCGAATGTAGATGCAGACGTGCTCGTTGTGGACGAGGTTCTTTCGGTCGGCGACGCGGCTTTCCAGCAAAAATGCATGCGCTTCCTCAACCGTTTTCGAATGCACGGCACGCTTCTGTTTGTTTCACACGACAGCGGCGCCATAACGAAACTCTGCGATCGGGCCTTGTGGCTGGAACAGGGTCTGGTCCGGGGGCTCGGAGATGCCAAAGAAATGTGCCGGCTCTATCTCGCCGCACAGGCTGAGGAGTCGGGCGGTGACAAGTCGAAATTCAATCTGGGCGGCCGTGGCAACGTTCTGCGTCCAACTTCGAACGATTCGGTTCTTGAGCCGGAGCCATCGTCTGCCGTTTGCAGCACCGGGCATGTGAATGAAGAACTGCTTTTCGACACGGACGAAGTTGGAGAATTCGCGGGCGCTGCCGAAATTGAATCGGCCGGATTTTTCAAGGCTGACGGCGACCGTCTGCACATCGCGTCGGGCGGAGAAGCCGTCGAATTGCGCGTGCGTTGCCGGGCACTGCGGCAGATCCACCACGCCGCGCTGGCATTCGTCGTACGCGACCGCCTCGGCCAGATCATTTTCTCCGACGACACGCTGGGCAATCCGGGTGAACCGCAGCTCGACATTGGTACAGGCCAGGTTGTTACCGTACGCTTTGCGCTTTTGCTGCCTTATTTTGCAAGCGGCCCTTACGCGATAGAAGCCTTCCTGTTCGAGCGGCGCAATGGCGGCTTCGAACTGATACAGCACAGGACCGACAAGGAATTCCTCTATGTTCAGTCCGTCCATATTTCCAATGGCCTTGCCAACATCGCCATGCGATCGGTGACGCTGGAGGTAACGAGCGGAACTCGGTTTTCGAACCCGGCGGACACGACGCCGTTTGCCGCGGAGAAGGCTGGATGAGCGAGGGTGAAACGGTCATCAACGCTCAGAACCTGGGCAAGGCCTACCGCCTCTACGCTCGCAGCGAACACAGGCTGAAACAGCTCGTACTCGGCGGCCGGCGCACCTATTACGACGAGTTCTGGGCGCTCCGAAACGTCAGTCTCGTACTGCGGCGAGGAGAGGCCCTTGGCGTGATCGGCGAAAACGGCGCGGGCAAATCGACTCTGCTCCGCTTGTTGTGTGGAACTTTGCGACCTACGACCGGAAGCGTTTCCATTCGCGGCCGGATGGCTGCGCTCCTTGAACTCGGCGCCGGCTTCAATCCCCGTTTCACGGGGCGGGAGAATGTCTGGCTCAACGCGGCGGTGCTGGGGCTGTCGAAATCCGAAATCACACAGCGTTTCGACGCCATCGCGGAATTTGCCGGAATCGGCGAATTCATGGATCTGCCTGTGAAGCTCTATTCCAGTGGCATGCAGGCCCGCCTGGCGTTCGCCGTCAGCGCGCATGTCGATGCCGACATCCTGATCGTGGATGAGATTCTCGCCGTCGGCGATGCCGGCTTTGCGCAGAAATGCCATCGCTTCCTCGAGCGCTTCCGGGCTCGGGGAACTTTGCTGTTTGTTTCTCACAACACGGGCATGGTGGCGAAGCTCTGTGATCGTGCACTCTGGCTCGAGAAGGGGCAGGACCGTGAACACGGCGCCGCCGACACTGTTTGCATGAACTATCTGACAAATCTTGCGGAACGCTCGAACACGGCAGGCGCGCGCCCTTCCCGCCCGGGGCATCGCTGGTCGCTGGTTTCACCGCCGCCGATAGTCAGGGATTCGCGCCGGCGCACAAATAACCCGATCAGGATTTCGCCTTTTGACCCCGAAGCCCCATGGCACGGCCATGGCGGCGCAAGAATAACGGATGTTTGTTTTCTCGGGCAACAGCACCAACCGTCGGACGAAATCGCCGGTGGCGACGAAGTCGAACTGGAAGTGCGGTGCCGGGCCGAGAGGACTCTGCAACGGCCGATTGTCGGTTTTCTGCTGCGGGATCGCCTGGGCCAGAACGTATTCGGCGACAACACCTTCCTTACCTATCGCGAAACACCCCCCTCCGTCGGGGCTGGAGAAACGTTCCTTGCCCGCTTCCGCTTCCAGCTTCCCTATCTTGCTCGCGGCGATTACACGCTGACCGTGGCAATCACCGAAGGGACCCAGGAAGACCACATTCATATCCACTGGATCGAGGAAGCGGTCACATTGAGTGTTCGGGGCGGCCCGGTCCGGCGCGGGATCATCGGTGTGCCGACGAGCCGTATCACTGTGGAGATGGCGACCGATCCGGCCGGCTGAGAGTGCCCGGGCGCTCTTTCAAGATCATCCAAAACAATGTAGGATTTTGTCTGACAACAACGAAAGGGAGGGTCCCTTCAGAGGGGAGGGGAATCCGCCGCAGCAATCTCGCTCTTGAATGATGAGCTGGCTGTACCAGTGCGGACGGACACTCTGCCGGTCTGATGGAACTGGACGTATTGGGCTACCAGACGAAATTTCTGTTCGACCATCTTCCGAAAACCGGCGGCACTGCCTGGCGCACCGTTCTGGAGGAAATATTCGGCCGGGAAAACGTAACGCAGCATCTCGAAGGACGCTCCGAGGTCTGGGCCATGCAGCGATACGCGGACTATCGTGTGATCTCCGGTCATTTCCTGTCTTTGCTACCGACAGATGGTCAGAACGGGGCGCGCGTTCATCATACGCTGCTGCGCCATCCTGTGGACCGGGCGATTTCGGAGTATTTTTATTGGCGCCACCACGCCCACGAGGGGGTTCCCGATCGCCTTGGCGACTGGGCCCAGCGCTTTGACATCTGCGACTTCTTCCGGGCGCGGCTGGACAGCAATGAAACCGCGGCAACAAATTTCTGCACGAAGCATTTCGCAAGCAGAATTACGCGCGATATCGACAATTCGGATACGTTGCTGCCGATAGCGCTGGAGTCGCTCCGTCGATACGAGTTTGTTGGAATTTACGAAGTCCTCCACGATTCTGTCGACATGTTCTGTTGGCAATTCGCATTGCCGGGTGTCCGTCAGGTCCCGCGCGTGAACGTGACCGCATCACGCGTCAGCGTGCGCGATCTGGACCCATCCGCGCTGCGCATCCTTACAGAGATGAACAATCTCGACCTGCAGCTGTACGAGCACGCATTGTCGACGTTTGAATCGAAAAAGCGGCGCATGTTTCGCGAGTTGCTGCGGAAAAGAAGCAGCGAACGGCGTATCCGGTTTGCATCTGCGATATCGGGCGTCAAAAAACTCGTGCCCCCACCCCTCAGGCGTTATCGCAAAATTCTGCAGACGAATGCGAAACAGCCCGACCGCGAAAATTTCCCTGCCACGCAAAACCCGCATGCGCCGAATGAATGCCGGGCATCCCGTCGATTTGAGTCGTTCGGAGGGAAGGAGATAGAGGTCGTTTCGGTGTGTGCGATCGGGGCAGATTCCGGAACAAATACGGTATCTCCAGGTGAAACCGTCGCGGTTCGAATTGCGATAAGTGCCCACATAAACGTTGAGAATCTGACAGTCGGAATCGAACTCAGCGACGGGTTCGGCGAAGTTGTTTACGGCACGAATACATTTATTCGAGGAGCCGGCGCAACTGTGACGGCGGGGCGTGATTACGATGTCGTGTTCACGTTCCGCGCCAATCTGAATCGCGGCCGTTACCGGATCGGCGTGGCGCTCCACACCGGTCCCGATCACACGGAACGTTGTTTTCACTGGTGCGACAATGTCACCGAGCTTGAAATCGCTCAGCTCGGCGAACCCGATTTCATTGGTTATTGCCGGCTCGAGCCTTCAATAGAGTGGTTCGAAACTACGCATTCGCCGTTTTTCTCCGGGCGTTCGGTACCAGCAAGTGGAAAGCCCGCCATGGTCTGACAACGACGTGTCGGACGATATCTCACAAATCGATTGACGATATCGGCTGGCACCGGAAGTTGTCCGGCGCTATAATAGCGGGCCCTCAGCAGGAAAACTCAATGTTATCCGATTTCGAGCCTAGACTCGTGCGCCAAAGTTCCTGTGGCGTGAAGTACAGCTGCATCATTGCCGATCGCGTAGCCGAGCTTTGGTACGACACCCCGCGCCATGAAGAGATCAGCCTGCAGGAAGCACGCGCGCTTCCGTTTGAAGTAGACCGTGGTGCCCATGCGGATTGGAAGGAGCTTGGCATCCTTCGCGATCATCTGGTGCGCCCTGGCGACAAGGTTGTGGAATGCGGTTGTCATCACGGCCTGACCACGATCATGCTTGCGGGCTGGGCGGGCGAGCGGGGTTTCGTGTGGGCCTATGACGCGGTGCTGCTCAACGCTCTTGTGGCCCGCCGGAATTTCGAGATCAACGGCATCGAAAATGCTGCCGCCTATTGCGCAGCAATTGGCGGCCATCGCGGGCTTGTCAACTGCTTCAACGAGTCGAACGTCGTCGTGAAAGCGGGCGACCGGACCAATACGTCCTCGACCGTAATGGTAATGCTCGAGGATATCGTTCCGCGCCATGCGGACGTTCTCAAGCTCGATGTGGAAGGATGCGAGCTCGAGATTCTGGAAACGAGCCGGCACGTAATCGCGCGAATTCCCCGGCTTGCGATTGAACTGCATACGGACCTTCTGCCGGACGACGGTGTGGCGCGGGTTCTTTCCGTCCTTGAAGGGCGGCGGTTGCATGTGCTGTGGGAGAATGGCAAATTCGAACGCTACAGCGGACAGAACATAACCGAGCGCGTCCACCTTTTTTCGTTTGATTGATCAAAGATTGCCGGAAGAATGGGTAGCGTGAAACCCGATCTTGCGCAGCCGCACGATCATCCGCATTTGGCGCGGATGCTCTTCGGCATCATGGCCCAGACCTCTTCGGGAACGTTAACGCCGTAGCGCTTTATGCCGTCGACGAAATGTGTCCAGAAATATGGGTTGGTCGTCCATTGCGCTTCCCTGCGCATCAGCTCCGCATACCTCTTCGGATGCTTGCGCATGAGCAACGCGTCGCGTTCGAAAAAGCGCGAGCGTGTGCCGAGTGACTCACGCTCTTTCGCACGCGGCTGCGGCGGGTGATACACGCGCGCAAGCCTTGAAAAGGGAATAGTCCCGAATTCCTGCGCCCGCCAGCCCAGATCGGTATCCTCGCGGAACGGCAAATCGCCGAACGCGGCATCAAACCCGTTGATGCGGTGAAAGACCTCCGCGCTCAGAAACAGATTTGCCGTCATGAATCCCAAACCTTCGAAACCTTCGTTAGTGACGGCGCGCCAATCGGGATCACCGACACGTCCGGAAACAACCAGGCCCTCCAATCCGACGATGCCGCGGGACCGAAATTCCTTTTCGGCTCCTGCAAGCCAGTCCGCATACGGTTCGCAATCGTCGTCCACAAAAGCGATAATCCTGCCGCGCGCGAGCTTCGCTCCGGTGTTTCGGGCAAAACCCGGCCCCCTGACATCGGTGCGGAAATATAAAGTGTCGACCGGATGATCCGCATTGGCATCGGGCCACGGCGTCGCGCTCTGATCGACAATAATGACTTCGAAATTCCGGAACGATTGCTGTTGCAGCCGTTCAACGAGACGGCTGAGCAAGGCATGACGTTCGAACGTGGGAATTACCACGGAGAAATAAGGCGGCTGTGTTTCGCGCTTCCCGGCATGATGGCGCAGCAACACGCCGAGTTCGGCTGAAATGCGCTCCCAGGAAAACAGCATTCTGGCTTGCGCACGCGCCGCTCTGGAAAGATTCGCCCTCTGCCCGTTGTCACGCATCGCCATATCCAGCGCATCTGCGAAGTTGCCGGGGTCCGCGACGATGAATGCCTGTTCGCCCGTTACAAGCCCTCGCGCTCCTACCTGCGTCGTCACGATCGGCAGGCCGGCAGCCATGTAATCAAGCATCTTGATGTTTGTACCAGAACCCCCGAACATCGGATTGACGGCCGCGTCCGCCGCGCGCAGCCAGAGGTGCTTTTCGTCATCGGAAACACTGCCCGCAATTCGCAGATTGAAAGGCAGCGTCATTCCCGCAACGGCATCGCAGACACCACCGGCAATGACGAAGAGCATGTGCGGCAAGGCGGAACAGAGACTCTCCGCAATATAGCGGACTGCCTCGACATTGGGGGCGTAGTTGCTGCCGATGAAAAACGCCACCGGCGCCGCACCGAGCTTTAGTGACTCGCGGGCTGCGATTTTCAGTTCGGGCGTGGCCGGCGCGCTCATTTCCGTAAAGGTGCCGTTCGGAAATACGCGCATGCGCTCGAACGGCGTTCCATAAAGTCTGTTGAACGCCGTGCTGTCTTCATGCGAGCAGGTGAGAACGAGGTCGGCCTCCCGGCACAACTCGCGTTCCACGCGCACAACGCTTCGTACGATCCCGGTTCCTGTACCGCCATCGTCCAAAAGCTCCATGCGCAACAGGCCTTCGACGTTGTGCGCATCGTAAACCACAAGCTGACGTGCGCGATCCAACAGGTCGTGAACCAGCGGGTAGATCCACGGATGCGAAAAAACAACAACGTCCGCATCGACCGTTGCTTTGCGCGCGGCATCGACATAATCGGGCGAAAGATGAGCGAGAGCGGGAAAGGAGCTATCGATGACAACCCGTCCGCCGGCCTTGCGCGAGAGCGCGTCGGCTTCGGTAAAATGAGATTCGCTCAGCGGAATAAGCTGTTCTTCAAGCGTCGATGACAGCATCTGTCGACGATAGCGGGGGCCGCGCCAGTCATATGTGCCGACATAGACCGTCCGCACATTGGGACCGAGCGCATGATAAAGGCCGAGCAGACGCAATCGCCCGCCACCGGTGGCGGGCTCGATCGGCTGCATGTCAAGAACAGCGACCTTCAAAGGGGCATCAGGACTCATTGCGGTGCCATGTCCGCGAACCCCAGCGCTTCGCGCAAATTCTCCCCTATTTTGGCCCATGTCAGGTCGGCTATGGAATCCGCCGCCGCCTGCCCCATCTGTCGGGCGCGGTCCGGGTCGCTGGCGAAGCATTCCATCGCTCTGGCCAGCGCCGCTGCATCCGGACGGCACACAAATCCGCTCTGTCCGTCCTTCACAATCCGCGCCGGCTCTCCACTGTCCGTACAGGTGATCACCGGCTTTCCGCTTTGAAAGGCCTCGAGCGTGACAAGCCCCAGGTCCTCGTTCTGCGGTGTGAAAATTACCGCCAATGCGCCGGCATAGAGATCGGCCAACTCCGCATCGGTTACGTGACCGACAAACCGGATTCTGGAGTCGCCGGCTCCGAGCTGACGGAAACGCGCTTCATCTTCTCCTGCGCCTGCGATGACAAGTTCGCGCGCGCCCGCGACATGGCGCATCGCTTCTATTGCAAGGTGCGGGCGCTTCCACCGATGGAGGCGCCCCGGCAGGAAGAAATAATCGAATGAGCCACGGTGCAATCCGGCCAGCGACGAGGGGTGGCGCATCACCGAGGCGCGAAGTCCATTATAGCGCTGCAGGCGTTCTGCAACCTCCTCGCCGATTGCAAAAAGACGGCGCGGACGCTGCAGCGCCGCCGTATCCAGCGCATGCACCAGATTGCGCTGATCCAGAACCTCCGGCGTTGGCTGCGTGAACGTGGAATCGAACATGTCGTAAAACACACGGATGGTGTGCATCAGATAGCAGACATGGTTGCGGTGCTGTGCGACGAAGGATGGCGCCTTCGCGGAAACAATTCCGTCGTAATGGGCCAGATCGAGATCATAGAAGCGCAGATAGGATTTCTTGATCTGCTCGAAATTGCTCTCGTTGTTATAAACTTCCAGTATTTCCGCGTTCAGGCCCGCCTCGACAAGGGCATCGCGCAATCCCACGAAGAACCGTTCCGCGCCGCCCTGTTCGCCGTTGGCGGACAGCGAGGCTACAATTGCCACACGCGCGTTCAAGGGTTTTTCCGAGCCAGCGCCGCGTAATCCTGGGCTCCGAACAGCTTGTCCTGCAAAAACGCCAACATCGGATCGTCGTAGTTCCGCGACGCATGGCCACCGACGGGATGAAGCGGCCGTATTTCCACGCTTCCGAAGCCGCGCGACTGGAGAAGATAAGATGTGAGTTCGGAAGGCAGTGGATTGCGATGCGTGGGATCGAAGTAGAATTTTTCCGCTGCTACAACAAGATTGGCGGGATTGGGTGTTTCGACGATGAGTATGCCGCCGGGCCGCAACACGCGAAGCGCGTGATCGATCAGGCGCACGAGAATCTCGAAAGGTAGATGTTCGATGATATGGAAACCGGTGATGGCCGAGCAGCTGTTGTCGGGCAGAGCTGAAAGCGCTTCGATGGCATCGGCAAAACGCACATCAAGGCCGCGCGCATGACTTTCCTCGACGGCCATTCGGTTCAGGTCGTAACCATGCGCCTCAATCGCGGCCTCTCCGAGAAGTTCCAGCCATTCGCCACGGCCGCAACCGATGTCGATGACCGCGCCGTTCCCGGTCGCAGCAACGCATTCCTCAATCTGTTCAAGATAGACCCGTTGTCGGTTCTTGATGTCTTCTCTGGTGCCGCGGTAACGATCCTCAAAAGACAGGTACAACGCATCGAGAAGATGCGAATTTTCCGTTGCGGATTGCGAACTGCTTTCGACGGAGGCGGTTTCCTCCGCAGCCAGAACCGATTCCAATATGAGTTTCTGGTTGACGATCGCGCGCCAGTGATCTTCCTGATCCTTGCGGGCGTGCGCCAGCATTATCGCCGTTTCGCCCAGTCGTGCCGCAATGCCTGCGCCTTCCTGCTTCAACCCCGCGACACGCCGTTCAAGTGCGCCGATGGCATTGTCCAAAGCCTGCCTGGTCGCAACAAGCTGTTCTCTGGTTTGATTTGCGTTCTTGAGCGCATTCTGGCGATCCGCATTCTGGGCCGACTGCATTGCCCGGGCAGCAGCCGCCGATTCCGCGGAACGGCGCTCCAATAGTTCGACGCGGGCAAAAAACTCCCGGAGCCAGCGAGGGCTGTTACAAATGTTCGCAATGAGCCGGGCGAATCCGCGTCCGAATTTGGCGGGCGGGCTCCAATAAAGCCGATCCTTCAGCGATTCCTGCCAGAAGCCCTCGACGTTTCGCGCGCTTGCCGACGCATGGAATTCGCGAAGAACTCGCATGCGGCCGACATGATTGACAAGCAAACGGTCACGCAGTCGTACAAACTCATCGGGCAGCGGTTCGCGTCCCAGAAAGGCGAGATATGCCGCGCGCGTGAATTCCGATGTGGGAAGCGTGAGGAGCTCCCGGGCGGTGAATCGACGCGCCGCGAAATCGGTCGTCCGGGCCTCCGATTTCGGACGTGGTGGCGCAGCTTCGGATTGTTTCTTGCGTTCGGTGACCTCAGCACGAATGCGTTGCATCAACTCGTCCAGATCAAGCTCCGGCGCGGCGGTATTCGTTGTCTCTTTCGTATCCATCGATGGTCGAAGCTGTTTGCCTGTTTCAGGCAGCGGAAACGACGGCCGCGCGGGACGGCCGCATTTCCCGGATCGGACGGCTGTCGAGCGCGATCCTGCGGTCGAAGACGAATTGCAGCAATCCCAAAAACCGCGAGCGGTGCTGATAGTGAGATGCGTAAAACTCGGGCGCCATCCGGCGCAGAGCCGGCAATCGCCACCCCGAAATCGCCGGCATATCGTGATGTTCCAGGTGATAGCCGAGATTGACGGAAACCAAATTGACGGGACCGTAGTACGATGCCATTCCGCTGCCGCCGTCGAAGGCGATGTGTTCCTGCAGAATGTGCGCACCGGCCGGATGCGGGCCCACGGCGAAATAGGTAGAGAGCAGCAAATACACAACCGAGGGCCAGCCGAGAAACCAGATTACGCCGATCCATGCTGCCGCAACCGTTGCAAAGTTCAACGCGACCCAGCGATCGAAGGGCATCCGCGCCCGCACGTGTATCGGATGCAAAAGGCTGTAGCTGACCGGCAGCAGCAACAGCCAGATCAGCTTTCCCAGGGCGCGGTTTTCCACCACCCGCACTTCCCAGCTCGTGGGAACGTCCGAATCCATTCCGCGCACGCCGAAGTGGTGGTGATGCAGAAGATGGTAGTGACGAAACGCCATCGCCGAAGGAATAAGCGAAGGAATGTTCACGAAAATCGCCAGCGCCCGGTTTGCCGCGTTGTTTCCGAATGCGAGATTATGCGTGCATTCGTGAACGATACAGTTGAGGCAATGGATTGCGAATGCGCCCACCAGGATTGCGCACGCAAATATCAGCCACCAGGGCGCATGCACAAGAAGTGCAGCAATGCCGAATTGCAAGACGACAACGCCAAGCCCCAGCCATGCTGTGGCGGCCGTCGGACCAAAGAGGATCTTTACATCCGGACGTGCTGCAAGAATCGCGGCACGGCGGGCGCCGTGATCAGGTTCGGGATGCATATTGTCCCTGTATTCCATCTTCAGATGTCTTGGGCGTCCGTTCGAAGGCCGTGGTGCGCCCGAGCAATGCTTCGACCGCCCCGCCCAGATTGGCCAACCCGTTCGCGATCTGCATTTCGAGGACACGTGGCAACCGTGGAAGCTCGAATGACAGCGTTGAACCCCGCGCCATGATCTGCCCGATCAGCATCAGCATCGCCGGCCCAATGATTGCCCCGCCCAACAATGAAAATGCAAGCAGCGAAACGCTCGCTCGCGTAGGGCCATAGCCGACGAAAAGGTCGACAAGTCCTGTTATCAGCGTCACGACGAACAGCGGCCCGAGCATGCCCCCACCCAGATGCAGCGTGCAAACGATCTTTTGTCCAAGCGGCAGCCGGGAGCTCCAGACCGGCCATAGCAGCTTGCGTCCCCCTTCGGCAAAACCCTTCGTCCAGCGAAATTGCTGTTGCCGCCACACGCCCATCGAATCGGGCAACTGGCCACGCACGGCAACACCGGAAAGGAATAATGCACGCCAGCCGCGAAGCTGCGCGCGATAGCTGAGATCGAGATCTTCGGCCAGCGTGTCGCCCTGCCAGCCACCGGCTGCGTCGATGGCCGCCCGCCGCCACACGCCGCAAGTGCCGTTGAAAGGCATCAAATTGCCCGACCAGTTGCGCGCCGGCTGTTCGACCGCGAAATGGGCATCCAGTATGCGCTGCTGCGCGTAGGTCACATTGTTTTCGCCAGCATTCAGATAGTCGCACCGCGCCTGGACGAAGCCCAGATGCGCATCATTCAGCATCGGACGCATGCAGGCCCGCAGAAATCCCGGCTCCGGCATGTAATCTGCGTCGAGAATTGCCGCGAAGGGTGCCTGCGAGCGATGCAACCCTTCCGCCAGCGCTCCCGCCTTGAATCCGTCCCGATTGGTACGGCGGACCACTTCGGCAGCAATCCCGGCACGCCTCAGCGACGCGGCGGTCTTCTGGCTGTGGGCAACGCTCGCATCGGTGCTGTCGTCAAGAATCTGGACCTGCAGCCGGTCGCACGGCCAGTCGAGTGCCTCCACGCAGCGTCCGATCCGCTCAATCAGTGCACCTTCGTTAAAGGTAGGCAGCTGAATGAGAACCTGGGGAAGTTCGGAATCCGGTGGCAGCGGAAGTTGGAGGAGGTGCGCTTCGCGCGCCAGGGCACCGGTGCGATAGCGCAGATATTGAAACGCGATCCAGAAAACCGATGCGCCGAACAGGCAGTGAATGGCAAGGCACGAGAGGAAAATCGCGTGATCGAGGCCGGAGAACAGCGAAAAGGACATGGCCAGCCGCGAAATCCTCCTCTGGCGGAACCCTGCAGCCACCGGGCGGGGACGCTACAGCGGCGCGTGCTTAACACGGTCGAATGGGTACCGCCACCCGCGATAGCGCCCATCAAGGTCCCGTTAAAATGAACGGGAAGTGAACACCTATTGCCGGGGAACCGGCAGTTGCGGAACGGCTTTGGGGGTTCGTTTAAAGACTTCACTGCGTCCAAAGAATGCCGCCACGATCGGCCGTCCATTGGCCAGGCTCAAATAGAGGATCAGGGGCGGCAGCGCGCAGACCGCGCTTAGATAGCGGAAGACGCCGCCCCGCCGCAACTCCAGATAAGGCGGCAAGGTCATTCCCACCACGACGGGCAGGAAAAGAATCAATATCGCCACAAGCAGCGGGGATATTAATGGCGATATCCCCCAATGCAGAACGGTGTCGATCAAAAGTGCGACAGCGGCAACCGCGATCACGGGCAGCGCCGATTGGTAAAAGACCAGGAAACCCGCCTGCAGCTTTTCGACGAGGCTCCAGCGTGACCACCAGATCGGCACCGTCAGCGTGCGTGCGATCTGGGCGAAGCCGGATGCCCAACGCCTTTGCTGCACACGCCAATGCCGCATCTGGTCGGGCACAAGCCCGATGACCGGGGGCTCGAGCAAAAAAATCCCCTTCCAGCCTGTGAGGGCAGCACGGATCGTCAGATCCAGATCCTCGCAAAGGGAATCCGCGCTCCATCCCCCCGCTTCGGCAATGGCGCGCCGCCGCCAGATCCCGCCAGTGCCGTTGAACTGGAAGAGCATGCCGGCCCGCGCCCGCACGCCCTGCTCCATGATGAAATGTGAATCGAAGAGCAGGCTCTGGGCGCGGGTGAGCCAGTTCGTCTCGGCATTGGCGAATTCGCATCGGGACTGGATGAACCCGGCAGTCGGCTCCGCCATCAGGGCGGGAATTGCGCTGCTCAGCCAGTTCGCAGGCGGCCGGAAATCTGCGTCGAGAATGGCAACGAACGTCGCATCGCTCGCCCGCAAGCCTGTCGCGAGAGCACCGGCTTTATATCCCTCGCGATTATCGCGAACGATGTGATCGACGCGGTATCCACGATCACGGAGGCTGCCCACCATCATTTGTCCCGCCATGCGCTGCACCGGCGAGCTGTCGTCCAGCAATTGCAGATGCAACCGGTCCTTTGGCCATTCGAGCGCGGCGACGCAATTCAAAAGCCCATCCACGACCGCGGCGGGTTCATTGTATACCGGCATTTGCACCAGCACGTCGGGCTCGCTGCCGGCCGTGCATGGCCTAGTGACCGGCCCGGCGCGCAGCTTGCCCTGCGCCAGTTCGAGCAAATAAAGCGATGGCAGGCCCAGGAATCCCAGACCGACGGCAATCACGCCAAGCAGAGCCATGGCTGTAATTCCGTCGATAATGTCGAGAGCTGCCGATCCCATCATTTGTTGGCGCCTGGTGCGGCAGGCGTGGTCACCGTCGCGGACCGCGTCCAGTTGTTATGGCCAGCCCGGCAGGTTGTGCCGGCCCATGTCACGTTAAGCGTTGTCAGGGCGCGCAGCCATATAATTGGCGTAAGAATCTCCCGTGCGAGGAAGGCGGGCAACGACCAAAGCGATAAAGGCCATCCCTTGGCGGCGCAAAGGGCAGTTTCCAGCACGAACCAGACAGCAAGAGTCGCAGCAGCAACCTCTGTCGCGTCGAATCCAAAGAAGGTGGCGGCCAGTGCACCGGCTAAAGCGGTCGGAAGCGCAGAACCCAGGATATCTCCTGCAAAAGCTGCCGGAAGTTGAACGCGCCAGACGATCATCCAGCGCAACTGCCGCTGCCAGAACTCTGAAAAGCTTCGCACACCAAGCGGCTGATGGCTGACACCCGGCGCGAGCACGGTACGCAGCCGAAGCGCCGCCATCATGCGCGCCATTGCCATGTCTTCCCCCAACGCCCATGCCAATCCTTCAAAGCCGCCTGCGCGCATCACATCGGATCGGCGGAAGAGCATGATCTTTCCGAGGCCAAATCCCAAACCGACGGCGTCGGCCAGCATCAGTACACGGGCGTGATAACAATCGATGATCGATGCTTCGATCCAGGCCGGAAAGGAGCGGGGAGAAGTTGCAATGGAAATTGTACTTACGAGCCCCGTGTCGGACTGCATCTGATGGACCAGATCAAGCAACTCGCCCGGCCCCAGATGCAAATTTGAATCTTTGGCGAGCATCAGGTCGTTGTGGGCGTCGCAGATGGCCGGCCATAATGTGTTCAGCTTCGGGCTCGTGGCGCCGTCACAATGCGACTGGATGAAACGCGAGCGGAGCTGCGGAAATTCCGCCTGGATTTTCTTGATTGCACGAATGGCCGGAGAATCGCTCTCGGCGGCGGAAATGATGATCTCAAGCTCGGGATAGTCCTGCGCGAAAAGCGAGCGCTGCGCAGTCTCAAATTCCGGATGCAGCATTTTCACGGGAACGAGGGCGCTTATCGGTGGGTATCTGCCGATTTCCTGCCCGCGGCCTTTGCGCAACGGATGTGCGAGGCTTGCGACGAAGGAAAGCAGCAACACGGCGACGGAGCAGGTCCACCAAAGCGCCGCAATAACCGAAAGAAAAGCGGCCGGGTTCAAAAAAGAAACTGCGATTTGGGTGAACAGGAGATCATACCGCCATCCGCTCGCGGGCGCGCCGGGCATAATCCAGCCAGAGCGCATCGAATACGCGGCGCTTCGGTGTTCCCGTAGCGCCGGCCCAGTGCGCAAAATAGATTTCCCGGCCCTGCCAATCAAGCGGACCATTTTCGGTCAGCGCGATGCCTTCTGCCTTGTAGAAACTTTCGTTGGATGCCTGTTCCACGCAATCGCCAAGAGACCTGACCTTCAGCCCGAGGCGGTGAACGACGAAATTGACCAAAGGCTGGGCGAACAGCATGCCGCGTTTGCGCACCGCGTGGAACAAATCTTCATCGGCGGCAATGATCCGTTCGAAATCGGCCAGCGACAGAACGCGCCGCGATGTCAGAAAGAAGCCGTCGTTGAAAAGCGTTACCCCGTCCAGGAAGGCGTGGTCGGCGCGCTTCCTGTTGTAGACGTACTCCTCGCTCACGGAAGCAATCACGAAATCCGTTTCGCCGGGACGCAGGGCCTGAAAGACATTCCGAAAACTGCGAAACAGGATTGTATCCACATCCAGATAGATCACGCGGTCGAGCGGAAGGGCGAGCGCCTGCAGCTTGCGAAGACGGCGTCTATGGTGTGGAAACAGCGGATAAAGCCGTTTTGCGAGCGCATCGACCTCGCGCGTGTCGTCATTGACCCAGATCGCGCCGTAGAGTTCCGCCGCACGTCGCGTAGCGGTTACATTGTCGTCGAACGGAATGAGATGAAGCGGGATATCGGCATTCGTTGCCCGGTAGCTCTCGAGAAACGGCAGCAGCCAGGAATGCACCTTGTCATTGGCCACGATGGCGATGCCGTAACTTACTTCGCTGTTCTGTGGAATACTCATGGCATCCCGCGGCTCGTGGCAGTGGCAGGCATACTGCCAAACCCGACTTCATACGAATACAAGTTCAGGGCGCTGAAATTTCATGTGGCCGCGGCGACACGCTCTGTCCGCTTCCGGGTGCAGATGTCAGTCCGCCGCCCGCCCGCGAATATTCTCTGACGAAGTAAAGCGGCCTCTGCTTCGACTCGTTGAAGACGCGGCCCAGATATTCTCCGATGATGCCAAGCGTCAATAGCTGCAACCCTCCCAGGAACAGAACGGCCACGAGCAGCGAAGGATAACCCGGCACCGGATTGCCGAACACGAGAGTACCAAGGACGATCGCCACGCCGTAAAGCGCGGCCCCCAGCGAAGTAGCCAGCCCGACATAGGACGCCACTTTCAGTGGCGCGGTGGTGAACGAGGTTATTCCTTCAAGTGAGAAATTCCAGAGCCGCCAGTAGTTGAATTTCGATTCGCCGGCAAAGCGGGCATCGCGGTCGTAGCGCAGGGATATCTGGCGAAAGCCGATCCATGCAAAGAGACCCTTCATGAAGCGGTGATGTTCGCGCAGCCGGCGCAGCGCCTCTGCCGCGCGGCGGTTCATGATGCGGAAATCGCCGGTATCATGAGGAATGTCGATTCCCGTGAGTCTGCCAATCAGGCGATAAAAGATATGCGCGCTGGCCTTCTTGGCCAGCGTCTCGCCGCTGCGGCTGGCGCGCTGCGCATAAACGACGTCGTAATCGCCGCTCCGAAGGACACGAAATAGCTCCGGTATCAGTTCCGGAGGGTCCTGAAGATCGGCATCGATGATGACCACCAGATCGCCGTCCGCATGATCGATGCCTGCGGTCATCGCCGCTTCCTTGCCGAAGTTCCGGCTTAAGTCGATAAGTGCGACGTTGTCGAAAACCTGCAGATAACCTCGGATGATTTCCGGGGTGCCGTCGCGGCTGCCATCGTTGATGTAGATCAGTTCGGTGGAAAACGGAAAGGCGCGCAGAACAGCAAGCATCCGGCGATTGAATTCGCCGATCACCGCTTCTTCGTTGAAAACAGGTACGACGACCGACAGGAGACGAATTTCGTCGTTCATGGAATGCGTGCCAAGCAGAACACCGACAGGCCGCCGATCCGGTTGTAACGGAAAAACGGAATTTCAGCGCGGTGAGCAAATGTCAGCACTGAATTGACAAGCGGGCTGTGTACCTTGAGGCTGCTTCGCGGCGGCCCTCCGCGATGCACAAGCCGGATAGCCGCAACGAGCGGCAGAATCATCGCAAAAAAATATCGCGTCGACATCACCCTGAGTCCGGCCGCCGCCACTGCCCGCTCGAGCGACCGGATCGTATAGCGCCGCCGATGTTCAAGAAATCTGTCATGAGCCGAGAAGAGCGACTGGAACGCCGGGACACTGATGAGCACGCAGGCACCCGGCACCGCGCCGGCAAGACTCGCCTGGATCAGGCCAACGTCGTCGTCCACGTGTTCCAGCACATCCATCAGCAGGACAAGGTCTGCATTCCCGGTCGTGATCTCCCGCACGAAGCGAATCACCTTGCCATTATATGTTTCGCTGCGCTCGGCCGGATAAGCCGAATCCACACATATGGCCGATTCGGCGCGGCGATCGAGAAGATGCTTGGAAAAGATCGCCGACCCCGCCCCGACATCGAGAACGTGACGGTACGGAGTGCCGACAAGCATCGAGTCCAGGGCCAGCTGCTTCGAGCGATAATACCAATGGTCGCCGACCGCCCCGCCCAGCAACTCCTCTTCCTTGACGTCCATTCCGCCCCTCGAGAACGACCCTTTCCGAAGGGTCCAACGTGATCGTTACAGTTGCCGGCCAATATGTGATTGCTTACCACGCCACTGCGGGAAACAAAAAAGTCTGAGACGCAGCGCATTCGGGTGCCGGAATTCATACGTATCGGCGCCCCCGCCAATCGCTGCCTGGCGCCGCGGAAACGCACCCCGGTTGATGCCGGCTCGCGAATTGCACCGGCCACCGGCAAACCATCAATGCACCGCTGGTGTCGCGGGAGTGGCCGCGCCCACAATCTGGAACCTGTGCAGGTAAAGAGCCAACGGCCGATTGTCTTGATTGATTCCGATAGCCCTGGGAGAGATTGCATCGGGCAGATCGAAGCGCACTTCATTCATGTCATTTTCGCGGATGATTCCGGCAGGAATCGCGATGATGCGCTTCGCATTCGCGTCAGATTTCCGGAAACTGGCGGTTCCGATCCGGTGACCGTTCATTGAAATATATGCGCGTTGAACAGGATGCGTTGCCCCCGTGTTCACGTTGGTCAGCTGGATTTCGAGCAACAGGGGCGATTTCGGGACATTTGCAACTCTAAAGTCGATGCTCGCCTTCGGCCCCACGGTCCACAGCCCCCACCCGGGCGTCGTGTCGAAGTTTTGCAAATGCAGGGATTTGGGTATCGATTGCTCGGACCGCAGTTCGGTGCCGAGGCGATACAGTGGCGAGATGACCCCAAGGAGCAGCTGCGAATCGCGAGCGTGTGGCGGATCATATGTGCAAAAGTTGAACCCATCGACCCGTCGGCAATAATGCGTTGTGTCGTAACGGATCGCGGCTTCCACAACGCCATCGCTCAAGACATAGGCGGTGTCCTCCGCAAAATGGCCGCGGCGCACCTGCCTGGGCAGCGAAACGCAGTTATATGCGCTGCTGGGTGCTGAATCGCGTGCGGCATGAGTGCTGTTCAGGGTCATGCCGTTTCGCGCGGCGAGCCACGCAAAATAGCTCCAGTCGGCATCTCCGCCCGGCGTGCGGATCGTATCGCACTGCCACGCAGGAAGCAGAACCAAATGACCGTGTTTCCTGGCCGCGATTGACCAGTCCGGGGCCTGCAGCGGGCTGGCATGACGTCCCGCGGAACGTTCGGCCACCCCGTTCCGGACCGGAAGGACATCCAGGAACTGAATCAGGAATGCCGCCGCGAGCACGACGCGGCGCGCCATTTGATTGGTGAATGCGGCGACCGTTCCCGTGATAGCGCCTAACGCAATCAGATAATGCGCCGGCCAGAAAAAGCGGCCCGAGCTTCGGAAAACGGCGAGGGAGTGGATGATGAACTGCGGAAGAGGAATTACAAACAGGGTCGTACGGCCAATCGTAACCTTCGCGGATAGCGATAACAGCGCCATGAGGCCGACACAGATGATAATTGACGCTGTAGACCGGTTCCAGATTCGGATCAAAAGGTATGGGTGGCGAGCCACACATATCGTCAGGAGCAGGATAACGCCCATTCCGAGATAGTTATAACCCTCAAAGCTCTGACCCGGCAAAATTTCAAACTGTTTGAAATAGAGAGCGCCGCCACCGGGATTGATTGGCCCAAGCAGGTTCATGGAAAACATCATGTACCCTGTGCCGCCCAGCTGTGTGGGCCTGCCGAGGGTAAGAAATCCAAATAATACAAATGCAAAAATCATCACCAGTAGCAGCGATGCGAAGCAGACCAACACTTTGGCGGCGCAAGAGAAAGGCGTCCTCCGAAGGGCGCCAGGTGTTCGCTTGAAATTTGGAGACGATTCCTCTGCTGGCCGCCGGAAGGCTTCGCCTTCCTGCATCGAAAACCAGCGGACGACTGCTGCCGCAGCGATGCCCAATACCATTGCGGCCAGGTAAGGTGTGATACCGCTGGCTAACAGAAGCAGTACAGCGAAAGGGAAGCTGTAGCTGAAAAGCCTCTTCGTTCCCGCCGGTGCAAAATAATAATAGAGCGCGGCTACGATCAACCACTGGCTGCACAGCGAGAAATGTCCGTAAAGTCTGTTGATCAGCACCGGCGCATTGAGAAAAAAGAGCGAGCCGATGACAATGATCACCCGGTCTGTCGTGAACCGCTGCAGCAGCTTCAGACCAAAAAAAGTCTGTAATATCAGACAGAGTACGGCGTAAGCGCCGAGATACTGGAAATTGGCCGGCAGGAAGCCGGCAAACAACCGAAGAGGAACGGCCAACAAAGGAATAACATCAAGATAAGCCGCGGAAATGCCGAAGTGGTAGTCGAGATGGCTGATCCACGTGGGCGGAAACGTCCAATGCGAACGCCGCAGGAATTCCCACCCAGCCTGATAGACGGCCGGGTCTCCCTGGAGCCAATCGAGGTTCGATGGATTAATATCGTGCCAGCCGAGAAGCAGCAGCGCGTCCAGAAAGCCGATCAAAGCGGCGAAGCACGCGAGAAACGCGCTGTTGTCGAGCTTGAGGCCTTCAACCCGCATGCCGCGTGGCTCTTTTGGGCATCGGCTTGCTTTCACTATAAAATTCTGCCGCGCGGAATCGGCGCTTCCACCTGTGGCAGCCTAGGAGATTCGGCATTTCCGGCCTACTCTGACATAGACGCAAGACGTAAGGCCCAGGGTCCATAAGACACATGAGCGAGAACTGCACGCATCTTGATACGATTCGCGATGTTACGCCGAGTGCGCTTGGCTGCGAGGAATGCCTCAAGACGGGTTCGCCATGGGTCCATTTGCGCATTTGCCGGACCTGCGGCCATGTGGGTTGTTGCGATTCCTCGCCCAACAAGCACGCGACGAAGCATTTTCACCGGTCGAAACACCCGATCGTCGAGGGGTACGATCCGCCGGAGGGCTGGGGCTGGTGTTATGTGGACGAGGCGATGTTCGACCTCTCCGACCGCAAGACGCCTCATAATGAGCCCATTCCGCGTTATGTTTGAACAGCACCAGGGAGCGGCAGATGGCATCCGAAATGATCGAGGAAGGCTTCGAGGTTTTCGAACATGACGGCGACGTGGCGTTTGGCGCCGTGCGCGAGGTCAGGCGTGACGAAATCGTGGTCTATATCGAGAACGCCGGCGATTTCACGGTGCCGCTCTCGGCCGTGCGCGACGTACACGACGAAAAAGTGATTCTCGACGGTGCAAAACTCGGCCACGACCTGAAAAGAGCCATCGGTCACGCGCATCTGGCCGAAGACCCTAACGTCGCCGACGAGCCCGACGAGCCGGAAGTACAAAGCTGACATTCACTTCCGGATATCGCCCCTCGACAAACATTCGGCAGCAGGCGCCTGCCTGGACGAAGGAAAATCAGCGCCGGATGGCGACGCAGAAGAGCCGCTGGAACGGAAATAGCGTGGTACCGCTGGCACGCTGCGGATAGGCGCGAGCCACGCGGGAACGGTATTCGGTCAGGAATGCGTCACGTTCTTCGCCTTCGAGCGCGTCGATAAAGGGACGCAGCCCCGTGCCGAGCACCCAGCGATAGACCGCATCCGCGCCGTCAAGTGTCTGCAGATAGCAGGTTTCCCAGATGTCGATCGGATGCGTGAGCGGCTCGAGAATATCAAAGTAATTTTCCGGCTCGCGTACGGTCCACCAGTCGCGCACGCCTGCAAGCTTTTTCGCCCAGCGCACATCCCGCGCGAGCTCCTGCGCTATGGTATGACTCGGCAAACTGAAATTGCGCGGCACCTGAAAAGCGAGCACACCTCCGGGAGTGAGGTATGAAACAAGCTGCGGCAGCAATGTTTCGTGATCGCTCACCCATTGAAACGTCGCGTTCGAAAAAATGAGATCGCAAGGATGATCCGGCGCCCAGCGCGCCACATCCGCCTCAACCCAGCGCGCGGAGATTCCGCTTTCCCGGGCGGTCGTAAGCATCGAGGGAGAATTGTCAATTCCTTCCAGCATTGCATCGGGCCACCGCGCCGCCACCAGCGCAGTGGAATTTCCTGGCCCGCAGCCCAAATCGGCGATCCGTTTCGGATTGCTGATTGGAACGCGGGCGACGAGTTCCGCGGCGGGGCGCGTGCGTTGATCGCCGAAGGCGAGATAGGTCTTGGGATCCCAGGTCACGTCAGGTTTTGCCCCGATCGGGAATATCGATCCGGAAGCAGGTGCCGGTTTCGCCGGTGGATTCCATGAGAACGTCGCCGCCATGCGCCCGGGCGAGATCGCGCGCGATGGCAAGCCCGAGGCCCGTGCCGGAGGACCGCGTAGAAGTGGCGAAAGGTTGGAACAGTTTCTCGCGCACGGCGACCGGCACCCCCGTGCCATTGTCGCCGATGAGGATCGAGACGCGATTGACCTCGCGGGCTGCCTTCACTTCCACAAAACCGCGCTCGCGCTCTTTGGCAGCCTCTGCCGCATTGCGCACCAGATTGAGAAGAAGACGAAAGAGCTGCTCGCGGTCGGCGTCGACCTGGAGCCCGGGCTCGACGCCATTCTCGAAAACCAGATTGGTTTCGGACGGTTCGCCGGCGATCGCCACTTCGGCCACTTCATCGATCAGCGGTGCGAGGGCGAAGCGCTCCCGTTGCGGCGGATGTTCATCGGCACGCCCGAATCGCATGGTCCGCGTGGCGAGAGTCACGGCATGGTCGAGTGAGGTGACAATCCGCGGCGCGAGCCTCTTTACGACCGGATCTTCCACACTGGCCAGCCGGTCGGAGGCAAGCTGCGCGCTTGCCAAAATGTTCCGAAGGTCGTGCTGGATTTTGGCGACCGCGCTGCCCAGAGCCGCAAGCCTCGCCTTTTGATGGAGGAATCCGAAAATGGCCCGCTGCATGGCGGCAAGTTCGCGCTCGGCCCGTCCGATCTCGTCCTGCCGGTCCGACGGCGTGACAATGCGGCTCGCGTCTTCCGGATTGTCGTGAAAATGCACCATGGCGCGCGTGAGCCGGCCCATCGGCCGCACCAACACGGCATGGAGGCTCAGAAAAACCAGTACGCCGGTCGCAAGCGAAATCCCAAGGGCAACGAGCATCAGCCGCCCCCCATAGGAAATCAGATCGGCACGGACGGGCTGTTCGTCCGTGATCAGTTCAACGGTTTCGGCGTGCAATATCCGGGTACGGGCTACGACATGGAGTGTGCGGTTGCCGCCGACAAACAGACAGTCAAGTGCACCGCCTATCTGACTGAACAGATTTTGCCCGCGCAGATCGACAGTTTTGTCGAAATGGCTGGGTTCGTCATGCGCAAGAAACAACTCGTGCTGGTCGGGCCGCGTCAGCATCACCGCAGCGGCACCCGCCCGGGCAAGAAGCTGCTGGCGCAGTCCTTCCGACAGCTGCGCCCCAACCGGTTCGGTGAAAGGCAGGATTGCAATTTCAGCGCTCGAGATGCGCGTTTCGAGAAGACTGGTGTAGTAGCGCCCCAGTGTCGGCAGCAGGATCAGGACTTCCGTAAGCAGCACATAAAGAATGGTAAGGAGAAGCAGGCGCCCGGAAAGGCTGTGTGCGAGCAGTGTCCACGCAGCCGAGATACCGCGGCGCCATCCCGGCGCGGGAGATTGCGCTTTTTTTTCCTCAGAACCGGCATCAGGCGCGGCTGGTTCAACGGCATGCGGCTCCTCTGCCGGCCGCGCGGCCTCCGCACCTCCCCTGATCACACGCAACATAACCACGGCCGGATCTGTCCTGATAACTCCATCTGATAAGAAAACGATTCTCCGCTTAAATACTCCTGCTTAGCAATGAATTTCCCGTGTCCGGTCCGGGGGGATGCACCCTGGCAGGAGCCCTGCGGCGGGTTGACAGTCGCGCGACCGATCCTTAGAACGCCCCTCTTTCTGCGGGCCTCCCGGGAGTCAGGGTCATGAAACGCACCTATCAGCCCAGCAAGATCGTGCGCAAGCGCCGGCACGGCTTTCGCGCCCGCATGGCGACTGTTGGCGGCCGCAAGGTGTTGTCTCGCCGCCGCGCGCATGGCCGGAAGAGATTGTCGGCCTGACGGACTGCGACGGAAGCGGGCCTTCCCTTCGGGAACTGCGTCCCAAAATCGAACGCCTCAAAAAGCGGCAGGATTTCCTTCGCGCCGCCCGCTGCGTACGGAGCGTTGCTGCGGGCGTGACGCTTGAGCTTTGTCCTTCGCCGGCAGCGGAGGAGCGGAGAATCCGGGTCGGATTCACCGCAAGCAAAAAAACCGGCAATGCGGTAGCCCGCAACCGCGCAAAGCGGCGGCTGAGGGCTGCGGCCCAGCAGCTGCTTCCTCTTTATGGGCTGGCCGGTAATGACTATGTTCTCGTCGCGCGGCGGGAGACGCTGACCAGGCCATTCGGCGCGTTGCTTGGCGACCTCGAATCGGCGCTTGTAGCGGCTCATGAAAGGTTGGGGCGGTTACGGACGGAAAGCATCCGGATATGAATCGCTTCACCCTGGTTGCCCGCGGTGGTGCGCTCGTGCTCCTGAAGACGCCAATCTATTTCTACCGCTGGTTAATAGGACCCCTGCTCCCCAATGTGTGCCGTTTCACGCCCAGTTGCTCGACTTACGCGCTCGAAGCGCTTGACGTGCATGGACCATGGAGGGGCGCTGGCCTCGCCGCGCATCGCCTTTTGCGATGTCATCCTTTCACCTGGCTCGGCGGTTCGTCGGGCTTTGATCCCGTGCCCCCGCGCCGGTAAAGACCGATGACCGAAAACCGCAATCTCTTCCTCGCCATCCTTCTGTCCGCGGTTGTGCTGCTGGGCTGGGAATATTTCGTCGCCCAACCACAGATGCAGGCCGAACGCGCGAGGCAGGCCTTCATTCATAAAGGGAATGCGCAGGCTGCGGCACGCCCGGCCACAACGCAGGCTCCGGTCCAGACGGGTCCCGGCCAGCTTTCGCGCGCCCAGGCACTCACACAGTCCGGACCGCGAATTCAGATCGACACGCCCACGCTGGATGGCTCGCTGCGCCTGACTGGCGCGCGGTTCGACGATCTCCGCCTCAAGCGATATCGCGAGACGGTGAACCCGAAGAGCCCCGAGATCACCCTGCTCTCTCCGGTCCGTACCCGCTATCCGTATTATGCGGTGTTCGGCTTCGTGGCCGCAGCGGGCGCACATGTCGCCGTGCCCGGTGAAAGCACGCCGTGGAAACTTGCAAACGGCAACACCCTTTCTCCGGGACATCCGGTGACGCTCACATGGGACAACGGGCAAGGGCTTGTTTTCACGCGCAAGATCGCGATCGACGATCAATACATGTTCACAGTCAGCGATTCCGTCGCCAATCGGACGGGACGCGCCGTAGAACTCTATCCTTACGGCTATGTCGCGCGAGACGGCTTGCCCGACACCAAACATTATTGGGTGCTGCATGAGGGCTTCGTCGGCGCGGCAGATGGAGCGCTGAAGGATGCGAGCTACGACGATTTCAAGAAAGGTGACAAACCGCCTGTTACTTTCCAGTCGACGGGCGGCTGGGTCGGCATCACCGACAAATACTGGATGGCGGCTGCAATTCCGCCGCAAAACCAGCTCTTCGATGGCTCCTACCGCGCCACACCGCTTGAGGGCGCCAAGGCCTATCAGGCCGATTATCGACTCAGCGGCCGGACGGTAGCTCCGGGTGCCACGCTCGAACTCACCCAGCGCCTGTTTGCCGGCGCGAAAATCGTTTCCGTCATTCGTCACTACGAAGACACGCTGGGCATCGCGCGTTTTGACCTCGCCATAGATTGGGGCTGGTTCATCTTTCTGACCAAGCCGATCTTCTGGCTGCTGGATTTCTTCTACAGCTTCATCGGCAATTTCGGGGTAGCGATTTTGCTGCTCACCATTACGATCAAGCTCATCTTCTTCCCGCTCGCAGACGCGGCCTATCGCTCAATGAGCCGCATGAAAAAACTTCAGCCAGAGGTCGAGCGCCTTCGCGAGCGCTTCGCCGAAGACAAGATGCGTCAGCAGCAGGAAATGATGGCGCTCTACAAGCGCGAGAAGATCAATCCGGTTTCCGGCTGCCTGCCGATGGTAATCCAGATTCCCGTGTTCTTCTCGCTCTACAAAGTGCTGTTCGTCACCATCGAAATGCGTCATGCCCCGTTTTTCGGCTGGATTCACGATCTTTCGGCGCCGGACCCAACCTGCTGGATCAATCTCTTCGGGCTCCTGCCGTTCGCTGTCCCTCACTGGATGCCGAGCTTCCTGCTCATCGGTATCTGGCCGGCGCTGATGGGTGTCACCCAATGGCTGCAGACGAAAATGAATCCTGCTCCCGCCGATCCTATACAGGCGCGGATGTTCACGTTCATGCCGCTCATCTTCACTTTCATGCTCGCGACCTTCCCTGCCGGCCTGGTGATCTATTGGACCTGGAACAACCTGTTATCGACCACACAGCAATATGTGATGATGAAGCGTCAGGGCGTGGAGGTACATCTCTTCAACAATCTCAAGACACCGGCGTTTCTCAGACGGCTTGGCCCACCGGGCGCCGGCGCATCGACTTCGTCCGGAAAATAATTAGTTACTGATGGTTGGAAAGCGCGGAAACCGCGATTCGGAGGCATCTGGCCCGCGTGGTTATGCAGGTAAAACGTCCGCCGTTCCGGAGTTCGATGGACGAAAGCTTTTTGCCGGCCCGTGCGATTTTGTGGCCGGCGCAGCGACGTCCGATGCGGTGCCCAAGGGGAGATTACCCGAGGTCGCGTTTGTGGGACGCTCGAACGTCGGAAAATCGAGCCTTATCAACGCATTGACCGGACGTCGCACGCTCGCGCGCGTGTCGCACACGCCAGGCGCGACGAAGCAAATAAACTTCTTCCGGCTCGGCGAAACCTGCGTGCTGGCCGATCTGCCGGGTTATGGCTACGCCAAGGCCTCGCGTGCGTTGTCGCGCGAATGGCAGAACCTGATATTCGCCTATCTGCGGGGCCGCGCGAATCTGGGGCGTACCCTGCTGCTCATCGATGCGCGGCGTGGAATCATGCCGCCCGATCGCGATGCCATGGAATTGCTCGATCAGGCCGCGGTTTCCTACGTCGGCGTGCTGACAAAACTGGACGAACTCGCCGGGCCTGAGCAGCAGCAGGTCCGCGCCAGCTGTGCAGAAGAACTGAATCGCCGCACCGCGGCTTTTCCCGAGTTGTTTGCCACTTCCGCGCGCAATGGGGATGGCCTCGAGCCCGTCCGGGACCATATCGCCACGCTGGCAGCGGCATGGCGTCATGGGCTATAAGCAGCAGAATCCGCCGGAATCATAATATGGCGCTGCAGGACGAAGTCGGCCAGGATCGTAACATGCGCGTCATGGCGCGCTGGCGATCCACTGCCCGCGTTCTGGTCGAAGCGCTTCCCTACATCCTGCGCTATGACGGCGAGTCGATCGTGGTCAAATATGGCGGCCACGCCATGGAAGGCGGGGTCTCCGAACACTTCGCGCAAGACATCGTGCTGATGAAACAGACGGGAATCGATCCCGTCGTGGTGCATGGCGGCGGCCCGCAGATCGGCTCGATGCTCTCCAAGCTTTCCATTCCGTCGTCTTTTGTCGATGGCCTGCGCGTAACCGATGAAGCGGCGATCGAAGTCGTCGAGATGGTCCTGACAGGCGCGATCAACAAACAGATCGTGAGCGGAATTAACGCGGCAGGGGGTCGCGCGGTCGGCCTCTCCGGCAAGGATGGCAATCTCGTCATCGCGAAGAAACTCGAGCGCCTGAAGCTCGACCCCGAGAGTCTCGAGATGAAGCCCGTCGATCTGGGCTTTGTCGGTCAGCCCGACGAGATCAATCCGGAAGTCCTGCGCACGATCATCAATTCGGATCTGATTCCGGTGATTGCACCGATCGGGATCGGCCGCCGCGGCGAAACCTACAACATCAATGCCGACACGGTTTCGGGTGCGGTCGCGGGCGCCATGAAAGCTGCGCGTCTCCTGTTGCTCACAGACGTGGAAGGCGTGCTCGACCGCGAAGGCAAGCTCATTCCGCGCCTCAGTATCGCCGAAGCTCGCGCACTCATCGGGGACGAGATAATATCCGGCGGCATGATTCCGAAGATCGAAACCGCCATCGAGGCTGTCGAAGCGGGCGTGCGCGCAGCTGTCATCCTCGACGGACGAATTCCTCATGTGCTGCTGCTCGAACTGTTCACGGAGCACGGTGCGGGAACGATGATCACGCGGGAATGAAACGCTTCGCGGCGATTATCGGGGCGCTGGTTCTGGCAGCGGTCTTCCATGCCGCGCCGGCATTTGCCGATCTCAAGATCTGCAATCGCACCAGTTACGTGATCAATGCCGCAGTGGGTTACGAATCGGGCACGCAGATGCTGACGCGCGGCTGGACGCGCGTAATTCCCGGTGACTGCGGCACGGCACTTGAAGGCCGGCTCAGCCAGCCTGCCTATTTCCTCTATGCGCGCAGTTCGCGCGCGCATTCCGGTCCGGCACGGGCCTGGGGCGGCCGGATCCGGCTTTGCGCCAAGGAAACAAATTTCGCCATTGACGTACCGGTGGGCGCCGCACATTGCGGTTCGGACGATGCGTTTCTGATGCCCTTCGCCTCGCTTCCGACCGGGCACAAGGCGTCCTGGACGACGACTTTGACCGAGGCGAGGCACTTCACAAACATGCCCGCCGCACGCGCAGCCGGCGTTGCGCGGCTGCTCGCCGATATCGGTTATCGCGTGAATCAAAACACAAGTCCGGACGCCAAAGCGCTTGCGGATTTTCGCACGCGCATGCGCCTGCCTGCGAATGTCAGCGATGACGATCTGTTCGACGCGCTGGAAACCGAGGCGCAGAAGACGGCGGCGCCTGAAGGTTACTCCGTCTGCAATGACGGGCAATCAGAACTGTGGGCCGCTATCGCGCTACGCTCGCCGCGCCTGAGCGTGTCGCGCGGGTGGTGGGATGTGCCGCCCGGTGCCTGCGCGAAAGTGCTGACGATGGCTCTCAGTTTCGACACGGTCTACCTGCTGGCGCAGAAACACGGGAACAACAAACTCGTCGGCGGAACGACAACGTTCTGCGTCGCGGATGTGGCGTTCGAAATCTTCGGTGACACAGACTGCCCCAGGCGCGGACTCACCAATGCGGTCTTTGCCGCTACAAGCACCAAAGGCCAAAGCGGCTTCGTAATTCATATTGGCAATGATGGACTCCTGCCGCCGGCGCCGAAATTGCCGCAACCGAAGTCCAGGAAATAGTGCGCTTCCCCTTAATCGCGCAACGGAGCTATTGCTGGCTTGTTATATTGCGCTCTCTGCGCTGTAGCGGGCCAGCAGACCGGTGCGCACGGCGGTGCGATAAACCTGGCGGAAGAAGATCGCAGACGCGAGAATATAGAAAAGGGAAAGCGCAAACCCGATCAGAAGGCCGGCTGCGTGCCACGGCGCATGACGGATGATCGCCCGCATGCCTTCAAACACATAGGAGGGCGCCAGCCCGTGCGCGACCACCTGCATCCAGCGGGGCAGAACGGTCACGGGATAATAAACGCCGACAAAGGGAGCGATCAGAGCCGGCAACGGCCAGACGAACCATTCCGAGGCAGGACCGAGCCGAAGCACCATTGCACTGCCCGCAATGCCCAGGGCGATTCCCGAGAGAAACAACACCATGATGAATGGTACGAGCGCCAACCCGTAAGCAAAAAAAGAAAGCCCGAACACGGTGGAGGCCAGCACGAGCATCGCGAATATGCCGATAAGGCTTGTTCCGATCGCGGTAATCACGAGCCCCAGGACGTATTCGGAAATCAGCAGGGGGCTCGCGAACATGTTCAGGAAGTTGCGCGACCAGACGTCCTCAAGGAAAGCCGTCGAAACGCCCTGCATCACCCGGGTCAGGAAGTCCCACAACAATACCGTGCCGAGCAGCATCGGTATGAAATTATATCCCGGTGACGCCACGCTGTTCAGATAGCGCGACACAAAACCCCATACGGTGATATCGAGCACCACCCAGACGAAGAGCGGCACCATGCGGGTAGGGCTGCCGCGGTAGAGATAGTATTGCCGCAATGCCACGGCTGCGATCCGCCGCGCCCGCATCAGGCAGCCACCGGGTGCAGCTGCTCGCGCGCCACGTTCACGAACAGGTCTTCGAGATTGGCTGCGCCATGCTCGCGCGGAAGAGTCTTTGGGTCGCCTTCGAGCAGCAGGCGGCCATGTGAAAGGAATAATACGCGATGGCAGACCTCCTCGACTTCGTACATGTTATGACTTGTCCAAAGTACCGCACTGCCGTTTTCCTGCGCGAACGCCTGGATGGTTCCGCGAATCCCGCGCGCCGTAGCGGGATCGATAGAAGCCGTTGGTTCATCAAGCAGCAGCAATTTCGGGCGGTTCAGCAGAGCCTTGGCCAAGGTGAGCCGCGTCTGTTCTCCGGAAGAAAGCAGTCCGGCCTTCGTGCGACGGAAGTGCACGAGATCGAACCGCGTCAGCAGATCCTCGATGCGGCGAGCCAGATCGGGCACCTCGTAAAGAAGCCCGAACACACGCAAATTTTCTTCGATGCTGAGATTGCCCGGCAGCGCGGCATAAACGGCTGAGAAATTGGTGCAGGAAAGCGCCGCGCTGCGCCGCCGCAGAAGATCATGGCCATCGATCGTAATCGATCCGCCCGAAGGTTCGAGTACGCCAAGTATCATGTTGACCGTCGTCGTCTTGCCCGCGCCGTTCGGACCCAGCAGTCCCACGATTTCGCCGGCCGCAACCGCGAACGAGACGCCATCCACCGCCACCGTGTGGTGATAGCTCTTCGACAAATTCGAGACGTTCAGGATGAGATTGGAAGGCACGCGCGACGAATCCGGTAAGGCTTGCGCCGTCTTGTGCCATCGACCATGTTGCGCGCGCAATGCACGCCGCCTCCACGATCGATATCGCGCCGGATTTCCGGCATGTGAATGTCTGGATTTTCGATCTGGATAATACGCTCTATCCCGCCGAGAGCCGGATTTTCGCGCAGATCGAAGCACGCATGACCCGGTTCGTGCAGGAATACCTCGGACTGGACGAAGCAGAAGCCCGGCGCGTCCAAAAGGCCTATTACCGGGAGCATGGCACCACGCTGAACGGCTTGATGCGCATGCATGGTGTCGATCCCGAAGCCTATCTCGCCTTCGTTCACGACATCGATATTTCCGGACTGGCGGTGGATGCCGGCCTCGGCAACGCCATTGCGCGCCTGCCTGGCCGGCGTTTCGTATTTACCAATGGCTGCCGCAATCACGCGAGCCGCATCCTTGAACGGCTTGCGCTCACAGGATTCTTCGAAGACCTGTGGGACATTCGCACGATTGCTTTTCGTCCCAAGCCCGATCCCATCGCCTATCAAACGGTGCTCGCGCGCGCGGATGCGGCGCCCGGGCGCACTGCGATGTTCGATGACATCGCCCGCAATCTTGCGCCGGCGCGGGAACTTGGTTGCACAACCGTCTGGCTCAGGAATGACTCGGATTGGTCGAGACAGGGGCCCAAGCATCCGCGCGTATCGCCTGCGCATATCGACTACGAAACAACCGATCTGCGCAGATTTCTTGAAACGATCAGGATTTGAAATGATGGACGAACTGGCCCGGGCGATCGACGACGCATGGGAAAGCCGCGACACCCTGGATACGTCGACGGATGGGCCGGTACGCGAAGCTGTCGACGCCGCGCTCGATGGGCTTGACGACGGGCGCCTGCGCGTGGCGGAAAAACATGATGGAGAATGGCATGTCCATCAATGGCTGAAGAAAGCCGTGCTGCTGTCATTCCGCCTCAACATGATGCAGGCAATCTCCGGCGGTCCGGGCGGTGCAGCCTGGTGGGACAAGGTCGATTCCAAATTCAGAGGCTGGAGTGATGAACAGTTTCGTGCAGCGGCTTTTCGCGCCGTCCCGGGCGCGATTGTGCGACACTCGGCCTTCATCGGCAAAGGCGTCGTGCTGATGCCGTCCTTCGTCAATGTCGGTGCGTATGTTGGCGAGAACACCATGGTCGATACTTGGGCGACCATCGGCTCCTGCGCGCAGATCGGCCGCAACTGCCATGTCTCCGGCGGCGCAGGTATCGGCGGGGTGCTCGAACCGCTGCAGGCCGGCCCCGTGGTCATCGAGGATCAGTGTTTCATCGGCGCGCGCTCGGAGGTTGCCGAAGGCGTGATGGTGGGTGAAGGCTCGGTGTTATCGATGGGCGTCTTTCTCGGACAATCCACGAAGATCGTGGACCGCGACAGCGGTGAAGTATTTTATGGCCGCGTTCCGCCTTACTCCGTCGTTGTGCCAGGGGTGTTGCCGCACGCGTCCGATCGACCGGCGCTTGCCTGTGCCGTCATCGTCAAGCGGGTCGACGCGCGCACACGCGCAAAGACGTCTATCAACGAACTGCTGCGGGACTGACGAGGACATTCAGTAATGACGATCTCCGCAATCATTGCCGCGCTCTGGCTTGGCTTCGCCGTTTGCTGGATCGTTCTCGCTGCATGGAGCAGCAAAGCGGAAAAGCGGGTGGGGTTAGGGTCGGAACTCCCTTACCGGATCGTCCTTATCCTCGGCGCGATCGTGTTTTTCATTCCGGCGCATGGCTATCATGGCCCGTTGCGGCTCTGGTTGGTCACGCGCCTGGAAGCGTGGATTTGTGTCGCGCTGGTGGCGTTCGCTTTTGCATTCAGCGCGTGGGCGCGTGTCTATCTCGGTCCACTCTGGTCGGGCTCGGTCACGATGAAAGCAGATCATCGAATTGTGGACGGCGGCCCCTATGGCATCGTTCGCCACCCGATCTATACCGGAATCCTGCTCGCGGTTTATGCCACCGCGGCAGCCAAGGGAACGGTCCTGGGTCTTACCGGCGCGCTCATCATCACCATCGGAATCTGGATGAAAGCGCGCCTCGAAGAACAATGGCTTCGCCAGGAACTCGGAGCCGATGCGTACGATTCCTACCGGCGCAGAGTTTCCATGCTGCTGCCCTTCGGTCCGAAGGGCGCGTGATCAGGGGTGGTGGGCCGCTGCCGCAGCGGCCGCTTTGGCCTGAGCAGCTTTCTGTTCGCGTTCCTTGACAGTCATGTGGTGACCGATGGCACAGCCGGCCATGGCGCCAAGAACGGCGTGATGATGGGCAAAATGACCTGCCACCGCACCAACCACCGCGCCCTTCAGGCAGCCGGCGTCGGCGGGGAGCGAAGCACTCGCAATCATCAGCGCGGCAAGCGGTCCGGCAACAAGGCGCATCGTCATCTCCTCCGATTATCGATCTGTCTCCAATAGCTAGGCGCTTGCCGGCATCCATCAAGGGCGGCCGGCTGCATTCCCCGGCTGAAAGATTGGACTGCGCCGGTTTTGCTGCATAGTGCGCCCTGGAAACGCAATGGGGATGGAGCGAAAGCATGTCGGGAAAAATGAATCTCCTGCCGGTCCTGTTCACGCTTGGCCTGGCAGCTTTCGCGGGAGGTGCGGCGCCTGCTCCGCAGTCGATGAGCGATATACTGGCGGCCTCGCCGCCGGGCGACTGGCGAACCATCGATCCGGCAAACATTCTGGTCATGCAGCTGCCGGCCGGCCGGGTGGTGATCGAACTGGCGCCGGCATTCGCACCAAATTCCATTGCCAATATCAGGGCGCTGGTTCGCGAACATTACTTCGACGGCGCCGCGGTCGTGCGTGCGCAGGATAATTACGTCGTGCAATGGGCGCGCAGCGATCAACATGCGCTCGGAGATGCAAAATCCACTATCAAGGCCGAGTTCGACCGCGCCATCGGCCCGGATGTCGGCTTCACGCCACTGCCCGATCCCGATTCTTATGCGCCGCAAACGGGTTTCTCGGCCGGCTTTCCGGCAGCGCGCGATCCGGCGGAAGGGCGAACCTGGCTTACGCATTGCTACGGAATGGTCGGCGTCGGCCGTGACATGGGCGCCGATACCGGCAATGGCAGTGAGCTGTATGCCGTGATCGGACAGGCGCCGCGGCATCTCGACCGCAACGTCACGCTGGTTGGCCGCGTCATCGAAGGCATCGAACTTTTCTCTGTCCTGCCGCGTGGGACGGCTGCGCTTGGCTTCTATGAAAAGCCCTCGCAGCGCCTGCCGATCGCTTCGATTCAGCTGGCGAGCGAAATGCCGGCGGCAAAGCGGCCAAATTTCGAGGCGTTACGCACCGACAGCGCCACGTTTCGTACGCTGATGCAGGAACGACGCACACGAGCCGATCCATGGTTCAAACATTCGCCGGGGCATATCAACGTTTGCAACATGCCCTTGCCCGTGCGCGCCGCAGAACAACAGAAATAATAGTTGGCATGCTCGTTTTGCACTTGCGCCGTTGTTCCCCTCTTTAAGGGGAGTATCCGTGTTCACTTCAGATACTTATCAAACCACGCCAGCGTGCGCCCTTCAGCATCGGAGATGTGGGCAGGATCGCGCAGACCGTGACCTTCGCCCGGGTAGATGGCATAGGATGTCGGCACGCCGAGATCGTGCAGCGCGTGCCAGAATTCCTGTGTCTGCGGCGCCGGGCATTCGATATCGGCAGCACCAACATATGAAAAAACCGGCGTCTTTACGTTGCGGATGAAATTGATAGGTGCGGAGCGCGCATAAACCTGCGGATCGGCATAAACGCTCGCACCGAAATAGGGGATCATCCATTCGTCGATGCCATTTTCGCCGTAATAGGAAAGCCAGTCGCTGATTCCGGCCGCAGCTACGCCTGCGCGGAAACGATGCGTCTGCGTCACGGCCCACATGGTCATGAAGCCGCCATAGCTGCCGCCCATGATGCCGACGCGATCGGGATCGACCGGCGCCCGCGCTGCCACGGCATCAATTCCGGCCAGAATGTCGCGCAGATCGCCATGCCCCAGGTCGCGGACATTGGCCGCCGTAAAGGCTTCGCCCTGTCCGAAACTGCCGCGCGGATTGGGAAAGAAGAGTGCGTAGCCATGTTCGAGCAAAGCGCGATCGGTTCCGGCACCCATGAAATTAGGTGTCGCCGCCGCGGCAGGTCCACCGTGAACAATCGTGATAAGCGGAATTTTCCCTTTCACATTCGCAGGCAATACGAGCCAGCCTTGCACGTCAGCACCATCGTTCGTCCAATTGATGCTGCGCGCCGTAGCCGGGAGCGTCAGACCGGAATTGGAATGTGTCAGATCGTGCCAGTGGCCGGGAGTCCCAATCTCGATTTCGGGCGGTGTCGTGAAATTCTGATGCACTGCAGCTGTTATCGGCGAGGGACACGCGCGCGACACGCCACCATTAGTCCCGTGCAGAGTCTCCTCACCCTGCCAAATCATGTGTGGCGCGCCTGGACTCGACGCCTCCGGAAATTCGACGAGCTGTGTCGACGCACCGGCAAGCAGCTCCGCGGTAAGACGGTCGTCACAACCCCATGCGAGAGTTCGCGCCGAGGCGCGCATTCCGGGCGTGATATCGACTGCCGCGCCCCCGCCCGCCGGGACAGTGAAGATGTCGCCACCGGTCGATCCGAAATCGCTCATGATACCGCTGATGAAAGCGACGTTGCCGTTCTTTGACACGACGGGATCGGCGATCTGGTGCCGGGCATCGGCGGGCGCGAATATTACTTTCGCGTGCGCGTCAGCTGCATCGAAGCGATAGAGCTTCGCCACCCACCAATTGTTGTCTCCATCGCCGGGAGCTGCCGTGCCGACGAATCCCTGCCCGCCCGCCAGAAAATCGTATTCGTAGACAAACAGTCCCGGCGGAGATTGCCAATGCAGGCTGCCATTCTCCAGAACGGCAAGACGCTCTTCGGGCACCGGCCCTGCCAAATCGCCGGTCACCGGCGCGCCGGCCTGTGTCGCGCCCACTTCCTTGTTTGCGCCGGCTATCGCCAGCATTGCGAGCCTCCCGTCGGGTCCGAAACGCAGGTCCTTGATAGTCCCGTCGAAAGCGAGAAGCTTCGTCAGATGACTTCCGTCCGCCGCGACGGAATAGAGGGATCGCGCGTGACTGCCCGGGCTGCGCAGCGCAAAGGCGAGGGACGTCCCGTCCCTGCTCCATGCCAGCGAAGACGGCCAGCATTCCCGCACAGCGCCGCAGGGCAGCGTCACAGAGGTGGCGCCTGCTCCGCCGCTCGAACGAATGATCAGTGTACGGATAACAGGTTCGCCGCCCCATGGCGAAGCATCCCCTTCGACTGAAGCTACGTGCAAGCCATCGGGCGAAACGACCGCTTCAAGGAATTGGTGCGTGGTGCGCCCGGCTGCTCCGGCATCACCTGGAAGAACAGCCAGCGCTGCGACAACGGCAAAAATCGTGTTTCGAATTTCCCGCGACCCTGGTAACCGGCTCATGATTTTTCCTGGTTCTTCAAAATGAATTGGACCGCGTCCCGTTTACGGCGCGATGCGTGAAGCCGTGACGGTTTGTCCGTCGATTTTCCCATCGATCGATACTTCCGCGTCTGTCTGCCTGTCATCCCATACCATCCGGACGTGTCCCGCATGTCCGGTGGCGGAGAGGCTCACTTTTGCCACGATATGTCCGGTTATCTGGTTCCAGTCGATGGTACCGGAAACGGCAAGATCGTCCGTCCATTTCATCGCCCTTAAATTGAAGGTATAACCCGTCGGCGTGTGTGACAGCACGAACGTGCCGCCGCGCAATCCGCGATCGGTATTGCCGAGCAGAACGCCGTAACGCGCGACGGCATCGCCGACAGTCTCCGCAACGGCCGATGCAAGCGTCAGTTGCTGCGGTCCTGCTTCATTGCCCTTTTGCGCAACAGCCGGTGCAACGCTTTCCCAGTCTGCAGCAAAAGCGGAAACCGCGCGAACCGGCCTTATGTGAGCAAAGCAAGACGTATCGGGAGCCAATCCTCCCGACTCCACGAAGCTCAAAACAACCGGACCCGTGCAACGCGCAAGGTCGCCCCCGAACGGCGGCACGTGGACGCCGCCATTGCCGATCGCAGTCTCGTGAACCGTATTTGGTACTTCCAGAAATGTCGCATTGGGAAACAGCGCCGCGGTCCAGCGGCCTTCCTTCGGCGATGTCACGGTATCGAGTTCGCCCGACAGCACAAGAACAGGCACTGCCGGAAATTTGCTGTCCCTGGGCACCGGCCTGCCGGGGCGTGCCCAGTGCGGCGCATCCGGCCATGCCTGGCACAAATTGAGGCCTTCTGGATTGGCGGGCGCGTGAACGGCTTCATCAAGCTGAAACGGCGCGTAGATGTGCGGATCGTTGGATTCGGTCGTCGCGAGACTGGCTTTGAATTCCATGTGTCGATCGTTCTCGCTGTCGCGCATATCGTAAAGCTGGGTGTAGTCGGCGCATTCCACCGCCAGCTCAAGACCGGTGCTGAAGGCGCTTGGCGGCCCTGCGGAATCCTCCCCGTCCGTCGCTTCGGCGACCAGCCGGAGCAGCGGCAGCGGGTCCTGGTTTTCCAGCCAGGCGCGCCCTGCTGCATCGATGTCGCGATAGGCGGTGAAATTGTTGCCGGCATTGGCGACGATGGTGAACAGCGCGCCGGGATCGGCGGTCACGTTCTTCATGTCACCCCAGGCGCCGGGGGCACGGCCGCTGACCGGCTTTTCGCGAAGTGATTCCACCAGGGCTCTGAACCGTTCTTGCGCGTCTCCGCCCAATGCGCTGCATGCCGGGTGGCGCGCGCAGGCAATGGCAAAGGCCACGGGACCGTTCTCGATCTCGCTCTGAAAATACGGACCGTCGCCAGTTACAGGATAGGCGCTATCAAGCACAACGGTGCGGAGAAGATCGGGGTGACGCGCGGCAAAGACCTCGCCAAAGAAGGTGCCATAACTGTCCCCGTAATAGTCAACCTTGCCGATATCGAGCGCAGCAAGAACGGCAGCGACGTCGTCGGCTGCGAATGTCGAACTGTAGAGCCAGGACGTATCACCAAGCTTGCGGCCGCAGGCGCGCACGGCGTCAAGGCCGCCGCCCTTCTGAACATGATGGCAATCGATCGCACCGGAACGGCCCGTGCCGCGCTTGTCAATCAACAGGATATCGCGGCCCCGATCGCGGAGCGGCGTCAGGAGCCTCACATAGCCGTCGCGCGAATCCGTAGTGGAGTAACCAGGGCCGCCCTCCTGGGCGATGATAACGCCACGACGTTCGCGCCCAGCGCCGCTTCGCGGATAGAATTCGAATCCGATCGTGATCTTGCCCGGAATGCGGCCATCGGGATCCAGGAACCGCACGATGCTTCCGCAATAACCGTCGTAGCGAGCGACGCATTTTGTGAGTTCGAGCGAGCCGACCTTGATTTCCCCGCTACCGGACGCCGCTGCCGGCAATGCTGCAGCAAGGCAAAACCACAGGGCAGCCAGGCCGGCGCGGGACATACAGCAGGTTCCCCTTGGTGCGCCCCGCGCTGGAGGCTAAGGATTGGAACAATAAGCAGATTGGCAGGGGCACACCAGATGTCGGCGCATGCCGCAAATCCCGGAAAACACCCGCTATGAGCGACAGCGACAGCGCAACCGCAACATCCGCCAGCGCAATGGCGCGCCGGCCTGTGCTCGTCGTGCTTGTTGTGCTGCTTTTTTTCGCCTGGGGTTTTGCGACTGTTTTGATCGATTCGCTGGTTCCCAAGCTCAAAGGCGTTTTCGCGCTCTCCTACACACAGGTGATGTTGACCCAGTTCAGCTTTTTCATTGGTTATTTTGTCTTCTCCATACCGGCGGGTTTCGTTCTTTCACGCATCGGATATATCCGTGGCGCAATCCTTGGCCTTGCCGTGATGGTCTGCGGCTGCCTGCTGTTCTCGCCTGCAGCTGCTTCCGGACTGTTTGCTGCGTTCCTGCTCGCGCTGTTCGTGATGTCGGCCGGCATCACGCTACTGCAGGTGGTCGCCAATCCTTTTATCGCCGAGCTTGGGCCGGAAGCTTCATCTTCCAGCAGGCTGACGCTGGCGCAGGCCTTTAATTCCCTTGGCACCACAATAGGCCCGTGGGTCGGCGCCATTCTCATTCTGAGCGGCGGCGTCACTATCAATGCCGCGCATCTGACGCCGGCCGGGCTTGCCGCCGTGCGGATCACGCAGGCACACGCCGTCCAGGTACCATTCCTCATTATTGCAGCCGGGCTTACTGTCGTCGCCATTCTTTTCTGGCTGATGCGCCAAAGCGCTGCGCCGCCTGTGAGCGCGCAGATGGCCTCCCTCGGCGCGCTTTGGGCGCTCAGGAACCAGACGCGGCTGCTCCTCGGCGCGCTTGCAATCTTTGTTTACGTGGGCGCTGAAGTCTCAATCGGCAGCATGATGACGAATTATCTCATGCAGCCGTCCACGCTCGGGCTGGTCGCAGAGCGGGCCGGCAAATTGGTGAGCCTTTACTGGGGCGGCGCAATGGTCGGGCGGTTTGTGGGAAGCTATGTATTGAGCCGGGCGCGTCCGGGACTGGTGCTGGCGAGCTGCGCAATATGTGGCTGCGTGCTGGTTCTTGTTTCTTCGCAATCCGTCGGACTGGCTGCAGCTGTCACACTTGTTGCGGTCGGTCTTTTCAATTCGATCCAGTTTCCGACGATCTTCGCCCTTGCGAGCGAAAACCTTGGCGAAGAAAAACCGAACGGCTCGGCGTTGCTTTGCATGGCAATCGTCGGCGGAGCCATCATACCCGAAATCACCGGCGCGGTCGCAGACGCAAGCACGCTGGCAAAAGCGCTCTTCGTTCCGGCCGCGTGCTACGTATGGATCGCGATTTACGGCGTACTGACGGCGCGCGGACTGGGCATCGTGTCCGGCCTGGAGCCATCGTAGATCTTGTGGAATTTCCCAAGGCAACGGATCACATGCATCGCTCCTTTCGCTCTCCTCTTACCGCGATGATACGTGAAGCCGGCGCGGTCTGCCGCGAAGCGCGCAGGACAGGCGCGCCGATAGACGAGGTCGGCGCCATGCGGGCCGGGCGCATGGCAAGACCGGCGCGCAGAACCGTGCTTTCGGGTGCAGCATCTGTCGCCGCCGCGGCACTGCTGCCCACGCGGACATTGGCCGTCGGCCAGCCACGCGTGGCGATTGTCGGGGGCGGCCTCGCCGGACTTCAATGTGCTTATCGGTTGTGGAGGCAGGCGGGCATCATCGCGCGCATTTTCGAGTGGAACGATCGCGTCGGCGGCCGGGTCGAGACGCTGCGGGACTACTTCGCGAACGACCAGATCACCGAGCAGCATGGCGAATTCATCTCATCGGAGCACAGTGCAACACTAGGCCTTGCGCATGAATTGGGGCTGACGCTGTGGAACACCGACGCTTACCCAAAGCACGAGCAGGATACCTATCGCTTTCAGCGCGAACGCTACACGCAGGCGGATCTCAATGCCGATTGGCAAAGCTTCGGCTGGAAATTATTCCGTCATGCCGTGGAACACGCCCCTCACGCGAACTATCAGAGCTATTCCAGGACAGCCTATGTATGGGACCATATGTCCGTCACGGAATGGGTCGATCGCCATGTCCCCGGTGGCGCTGCGAGCCGATTCGGGCGTCTATGCCTGTCAAACGCGATCAGCGAGTATGGCGGACCACCGGACAAGCAATCGGCGCTCAATCTCATTTATGTGTTGGGCTACGATACGAGCGCAAGGAACGAGCGTCAGTCGACGCATCATCCGCTGCTCGCGGGAACCGACGAGAAATGGCACATCCGCGGCGGCAATGACCAACTGGCTTCGGGTCTGGCTGCCGGGCTGCCGGACGGCGCAATCCGGCTCGATCATCGCCTTGTTGCGCTTCGCGAGAACAGCGACAGCAGTTTCAGCTGCACCTTCAGACACGGGCAAGGCACGGTGGAATTCGAAGCCGACCATGTGGTGCTCGCAATTCCCTTCACGATGCTGCGCGAAGTCGATCTCGAGCGTGTGCATTTCTCGGCCCTGAAACGACGCGCGATCGAGAACTTGCAGTTGGGAAACAATGTGAAGATCCAGATTCAGGTGGCCGGAAGCCCCTGGTCGCACGACGGCTACACCGGAGACATGTTGTCGGGCGGCGCACCGCAGGGCGGCTGGGATGCCAGCTTCTATCAAGAGGCAAAGAAACCCGGTGCAACGGAAATTTATGTTGCGCTTCCCGGTGGGCGCGAGGGCATCGATCTGGCCGCGAAATACGGCATGAAATTCGGTCATTATCAGGGACCGGCGCCTGCCGACCTTGTTACGGACACGCTATCGCAACTCGAACAGATTTTTTCCGGAATAACCAATGCGTGGCAGCAGGGACCGCAACTCGCCTGGGTGAACAACGGCAATCTTGACCCGCGTCTTCGTGGCGCCTGGTCGCAATACAATGTCGGGCAATTTACCGGCTTCAGCGGTATCGAAAAACTGGCCGAAGGCAATATCCATTTCGCCGGCGAGCATACATCGCTGGAATTTCAGGGATACATAGAGGGCGCCGTACGGAGCGGCGCGCGCGCCGCGCGGGAAATCCTAGGCACCTGATTCCATCGCCGCCACGCTTCCGAAGCTCTTGCGAAACCCGGCCTCTCCTGACGGCGTAAAGCGCAAAGCCCGGCTTTCGCCAATGCGCGTGACCCAGCGCAATTCCTGAAAACGCTTCAGCAGCGCCGCACCAAGCGCGCCGCCGAGATGATGGCGGCGCATGCTCCAGTCCAGACAGGGCCGGCATACTGGCCGCCTCATGTTCGAGAGCCCGTCGAGATCGATATGGAAGCCGGCTATGAATTCCATGCCCGATTTCGTCAGACGCAGATCCTCCCGTTCGCACGCAATCCGTTTCATGCGCACCAGATTATCCAGAAGTCCGACACCCATTTCTCCCGCGAGATGATCGTAGCAGACGCGCGCGCGTCTCAATGCCGGATCGCGCGGACCGGGGCGCGTGCGCAATTGGCCGGTACGCGCAGCAACGTTCATGATTGCCTCAAGCATCTGTGCCACGTCATTATCGGCCAAACGAAAATAACGGTGACGTCCCTGCCGCGTGGCAGAGATGAGGCCGGCACCTTCGAGTTTTGCGAGATGGGAGCTTGCTGTTTGCAGCGTCACGCCCGCTTCACCCGCAAGCTCGCTGGCCGTCAGCGCCATCCCCCCGGATAGCGCCGCAAGCATATTGGCGCGGGCCGGGTCGCCGGCGAGCGCAGCGACGGGTGCGATGCTGGGTCCGTCTTTCACACTTCGACGTATATCGAACCGATGATGCGCGCGCAAGCGCTAGGTTCAAGACGTTTTCCGGAGCATCCAGAGATGAAACTCGTCTGTCACATCCGCTATCAGATCGATCCTTTCAAGCGGGACGCCTTCGAGGCTTACGCACGCAAATGGCTGAATGCCATTCCTGCCTGCGGCGGCGACCTGATCGGTTATTTCATGCCTCATGAGGGCACAAACGATATCGCGCACGCCATGATCGGATTTGAGAGCCTGGCGGCCTACGAAGCCTATCGCGCCCAGCTCCGCAATCACCCCGACAGCGCAGCCAATTTTCAGTTTGCCGAACGCGAGCGTTTCATTCTTCGAGAGGAACGCACGTTCCTCCGTCGTGTCGAGGCCGCGCCTGCCGGCTGAAAGGACTGACGCAAGCGCAAATTCTCAGGGCCGAAACAAGCAGCCGCCGGCCACGGCGCGACGAACAGGCATCCGCTTTGCGAATCGGCTAGGTTCCCCGGCAAGGGAGCACCCATGGCCGCGCTGCCGCTCGCCGATTGGCGGGACTTCTACGTGACGATCGGCACAGCGTCGGGCGCTATTGTTGGTGCGTCGTTCATTGTCGCGACTCTTGCCGCGAACCTGAAAGAGCGGACGACGGGATTGCGCGGATTCGTGACCCCGACGGCCGTCCATCTTGGAAGCGTGCTTGTGGGCTCGGCGATCCTGACGGTCCCGACGCTCACATCGTTGTCGCTGGGGATACTCCTGGGCACGGGCGGGATCGGCGGCACGATTTACGGGTTGGTGGTCGCGGCGCGCATCTGGAAAATGCGCCTCGATCTCGCGGACCGCGCCTGTTACGTGGTCCTCCCGATCCTCGCTTATGCCGCGATCGGTGCCGCTGCACTGATCGAGCGTTGGGCGGTGACGCCGGCGCTCGATACGCTCGCAATCTCGTTTGTGGTGATTCTGATCCTGGGCATGCGCAATGCCTGGGACATGGCGACCTTCATGATCACCCGCGATTTGGACAAGTGAGCGCGATCAGAGCATCTTTATTCGATCGGTGGGTTTTCAACCAGGTAGGGCAGGCCATTGTTGATATCCGGATCTTGCGTCCAGATCGAGTGCTGGAACCCCGCGGGCAAACCCGATTGTAATTGCGTCGTTGTCTCGCCGACCAATCCTGTATTGCCTGTATCATCGCCGATCCCGCGATCAGTGCCGCTTGTCGTTACGTCCCATAGGTCTTCGGTGAGGCCGCCATTTGCTCCGCCCTCGCCGAGAAACCCTCCGCTCGCACCGCCCACAGCAGCTCCGGTGGAGTAGGACGTCATGATCGGCGCTCCCTCACTATCGCCCGCAAAACCGCCGGTTCCGCGGGCCGCGGATGCTGTTCCCGTAGCGTAACAATCCACTATTTCGATGGGTTGTTCCTTGCGTTGAAAATGTTGAAAATATTGGATGCCGACAAGGCCACCGGCGAAAAGGCCGCCCGAAGACTGCGCGCTGGACCAGGATCGGCCTATTTCACCGCTGTTCACACCGACGAGACCTCCGGCGATCCCGTACTGGTAGTTAGTGATAACCTTTCCCCCCGACGAGGCGTTCTCGACAATACCTTCATTGTATCCGGCTATACCGCCAACGTAATGCTTGCCGCTTATCTTTCCATCGGCAAAATCCTCGAACAGATTGCCCCGATTCTTCCCCACAATTCCGCCTGTGACAGCGGCGCCGCTTTTGATTTCCGCATGGTTCAGTCTCAGATGGGCGATGGTGCCATTGACCTTGAGAAGGCCGAACAGACCAACCGTGTTGGACACCTTGTGGCCTGACTTGATTGAAAGGTTGTGAATACTATTGCCAAGAGCATCAAATGAACCGTCGAATGACGCTATTGGCGCGGCAGGCCAGTTTCCATCGCTTTCGGCGTTATAGCCATTTGCAAGCGCGTAGCTTCCGTTCGGCTTCGCAGCGATTGCCGCAGCAAGGTTGGCAACGCTGTCTTCGAGTATATAGCTCGTACCGTTGATTGAGAGCGAACTTGAAAGATCGGCGAATGTTACATGACCCGGCGGCTCGATCGACAGAACGCCGCCCGAACCACCGTCATTGGTGAGCAGAGAAAGTCCCCCCGTGCCCGATATCTCCATCGGTCTCTTCAAAAAGACAGATGTTTGAGCATCCAGGGACAGAGCGCTTGCACTCGACCACGTCAACATTGCCTCGAGTTTGATTTCATGGGCCTGAACATCGGATCCGGTGGTCGTCACCGTCACCTCGCCAATGGCGAGCAGACTTTCGAGATCGCCGACATTGAGAACGGCCATGCTAGCGGTCGGCGCGCACACCCCATCCGAACAGCTCATGTTCCGCGTAGCGGCCGGCGAGATTGAAATAGCGGCCTGGGCTCCGCTAGTCGCACTCAGCAGCGTGCCGACAAGAATGGCCGATTTCATGTGTAGACTCATAGCCTGCGCTTCAGAGAGAAACGCAGCAGCTATACGCCTTGCGCTCAACTGGCGAGGCGTCCGAGGAGTGGACGTTTCAGATCTGGCGGAGCGCCTGCTTGCGGAGCTGACGGCTGAGAGCCAGTTCGTCGAGCCTGAGCCCGTTCCGGCGCAACTGGGTCTCTGCTGCGCGACGCATCTCCTGCTCGGCGGCAAGTTCGAGTGCTTTCAGCTCCTCGACGGCCTTCCCCAGTTCGAGATCGGCCTGGGCTCGTTCGCGGCCGATATCCTTAAGCGTCGCCTTGAGGTTGTCCCGCCTTGCGTCCATTGCGCGCAGGAAGCTCGGAAAGGCGAGCCGCCCGATATCCGATTCGTTTGCCCGCTGTTTCTCGCGCGCTACCGCTTCTTCGAGGTCGGTCAGCTTGCGCTCCACCTCCAGCGACATGGCCTCCAGCGTCGCACTGCGCCGTTTGAACTCGTCCGCACGGAAACGCTTGAGACGCAGCATATTCTCGCGACGCTTCATTCCGTTTCCGCTTTTTCCGGATTGGGAAAACTCTCTATCGGCCAAAGGGTTAGGCTCCGCTGGGGGTTGCCGTCCGGCCGGGTCTGCTTCAACTGTGCCCATGAAGGCCGCCCCGCCACCTTTCAGTCATCTGCTGCCTGTCCGACAAAGGTCGAACCATCCCGGCAGCCACAATCTTGAACGGAAGGGTTTAAACCGCGGTAAACTTAACGAGGCGAATCAAGGGGATACGAACCGGGGGCAGACAAACGCGCCGGTTCGTGTGTCCGACATGAAGGGATATTTAGAGACGCAAGCCGTTGTTAACCATTTCCGGTTACCTTCCTAAATGATTGCGTTAACATGGCCAATGCGGTTCGTTGAAGGGGACTGAATTATGCGCGTTCTTTTGATCGAAGATGATAGCGCAATGGCGCGCAGCATCGAACTGATGCTCCGTTCCGAGGGATTCAATGTTTATACCACCGATCTCGGCGAAGAAGGGATCGATCTGGGCAAGCTCTACGATTACGACATCATCGTTCTCGATCTGCAATTGCCGGACATGAGCGGCTTCGAGGTGTTGAAGTCGCTTCGCACTGCCAAGGTGCAAACGCCGGTGCTGATATTGTCCGGCAACGCCATCGTGGAGGCGAAAGTCAAAGCGCTCGGCTTCGGCGCCGACGATTATATGACGAAGCCGTTCCACAAGGACGAGCTTGTGGCGCGCATCCAGGCCGTCGTCCGCCGGTCCAAGGGCCATTCGCAGTCGGTCATCACCACCGGAAAACTTATCGTCAACCTTGACGCCAAGACCGTAGAGGTCGACGGCAGCCGCGTGCATCTGACCGGCAAGGAATATCAGATGCTCGAACTGCTTTCGCTCCGGAAGGGCACGACCCTGACCAAGGAGATGTTCCTGAACCACCTCTATGGCGGCATGGACGAGCCGGAGCTGAAGATCATCGACGTGTTCATCTGCAAACTCCGCAAGAAGCTCGCTGCCGCTACCGATGGCGAGAATTACATCGAGACGGTCTGGGGCCGCGGTTACGTGCTGCGCGATCCGGCCGGCGGCGAAGAGGCGGCGTAGACCGTTTCGCTTTCATCTTTCAAACGTGCCCCTGCAAGTGCGTGAACCGGCAGCAAATTTTTTGAGCAGGAATTAGGGCGCGTCCTCAATTGAGCCAAGTGACGGCGGCAGCCAGGTGGATGCCGGCAAGGAAATTTCTGGCGGTTTTGTCGTAGCGTGTGGCGATTGCTCTGTACTGCTTGAGCTTGCAGAAGAAATTCTCGATCAGATGGCG
>DATASL010000029.1:0-217857 GCA_036269235.1 Rhizomicrobium sp. | reverse complement strand
GGCGGGATCATGGATCTGTGGACACGTGAGGCGCGCCTTTTCAAATATGGGTCGGGCACCGGCACGAATTTCTCGATGCTGCGTGGCGAGAACGAGAAGCTTTCGGGCGGCGGCAAGTCTTCAGGGCTTATGAGCTTTCTCAAGATCGGCGATCGCGCGGCGGGCGCCATCAAGTCCGGTGGCACCACGCGGCGCGCGGCCAAGATGGTGATCGTGGACGTCGATCATCCCGACATCGAAACTTTTATCGACTGGAAGGTGATCGAGGAGCAGAAGGTCGCCGCCATGGTGGCGGGGTCAAAGCTCGCCGAGAAGCATCTCTCAGCCGTGATGAAGGCTTGCGTGAATTGCGAGGGTTCGGGCGACGATTGCTTCGACCCCACAAAAAACCCAGCGCTGCGCCGTGAGATCCGCGCCGCACGCAAGAGCCTGATCCCCGACAATTACATTGAGCGTGTGATCAGCTTTGCGAAACAGGGCTACAAAGAGATCGATTTCCGGACGTATGACACCGATTGGGACTCGGAAGCCTATATGTCTGTGTCGGGCCAGAATTCTAACAATTCCGTGCGCGTGACAGACGAATTCCTGAGCGCTGTGCTGGAAGACGGCGACTGGAATCTGACCTATCGGGGCTCGAACAAGGTCGCCAAAACCGTGAAGGCGCGCGACCTGTGGGAGAAAATCTCCTACGCCGCGTGGGCCTGCGCCGATCCCGGCATCCAGTTTCACACCACCGTCAATGACTGGCACACCTGTCCGGCAGGCGGTCCGATCCGCGCGTCCAATCCGTGCTCGGAATACATGTTCCTTGATGATACTGCGTGCAATCTCGCTTCGCTTAACCTGATGCAGTTCCGTGCCGAGGACGAGAGCGGCAAGCAGATTTTCGATGTCGCTTCGTTCGAACACGCCGTGCGCCTGTGGACCATCGTGCTGGAAGTCTCGGTGCTGATGGCGCAGTTCCCGTCCAAGGAAATCGCGCAACTCTCATACGACTACCGCACGCTCGGCCTTGGCTTTGCGAACATCGGCGGCCTGCTGATGGCTGCCGGTATTTCCTATGACAGCCGCGAGGGCCGCGCGATTGCCGGTGCGATCAGCGCGATCATGACCGGCGTCTCCTACGCCACCTCCGCGGAGATGGCGGGCGAGCTTGGCGCGTTCCCGGAATATGCGGCGAACAAGGACCACATGCTGCGCGTCATCCGCAATCACCGCCGCGCCGCGCATGGCGAAGCGTCCGGTTACGAGAAGCTGGCGATTGCGCCGGTGCCGCTCGATCTGGAAGCTGTCGTGCAACCCGATTTGGCCGAAGCCGCCAAGCGCGCGTGGGACGATGCGCTCTCGATGGGCAAAGACTTTGGCTTCCGCAACGCGCAATCCACCGTCATCGCGCCGACGGGCACCATCGGCCTCGTCATGGATTGCGACACCACCGGTGTCGAGCCGGACTTCGCGCTGGTGAAGTTCAAGACGCTTGCGGGCGGCGGTTACTTCAAGATCATCAACCGCTGCGTGCCTGAAGCGCTAGCAACGCTGGGCTACACCCAAGGCCAGATCGACGACATCGTCGCTTACGCGGTCGGCCACGGCACGCTGGAAGGCTCCAACGCGCTCAGCCACGGCGCGCTGAAGTCCAAAGGCTTCGGCGAGGAGCAGATCAACAAGGTGGAAGCCGCGCTGGAGCAGGCTTTCGATATCCGCTTCGTCTTCAACAAGTGGACGCTGGGCGAAGAGTTCTGCCGCGACGTGCTCGGCATTGCCGCCGACGACCTCGGCCTGCCCACCTTCGACCTGCTCGCCGCGATCGGCTTTTCCAAGCGCGAGATCGAGGCCGCCAATATCCACGTCTGCGGCGCCATGACGGTGGAAGGCGCGCCGCACTTGAAGCCCGCGCACTACGCGGTGTTCGACTGCGCCAATCCGTGCGGCCGCACCGGCAAACGCTATCTCTCGGTCGAAAGCCACATCCGCATGATGGCGGCGGCGCAGCCCTTCATCTCCGGCGCCATCTCCAAGACCATCAACATGCCGAACTCGGCTACCGTGAAGGAGTGCGGCGAGAGCTACATGCTGTCATGGAAGCTGGGGCTCAAAGCCAACGCGCTTTACCGCGATGGCTCAAAGCTCAGCCAGCCCCTGGCGTCGCAGGTTCTCGCTTTCGACGACGAAGACGAAGACGATCTGCTGGAGCAGCCTGCCATGCAACGCGCCGCGATCGTCAGCGAACGCATTGTCGAGAAGGTGGTGGAGCGTGTGGTGCGCCATCGCGAGCGCGAACGCCTGCCCGCCCGCCGCAAGGGCTACACCCAGAAGGCAGTCGTCGGTGGTCACAAAGTGTACCTTCGCACTGGCGAATACGAAGACGGCCGCGCCGGCGAAATTTTCATCGACATGCACAAGGAAGGCGCCGCCTTCCGCTCGCTGATGAACAATTTCGCCATCGCCATTTCCATCGGCCTGCAATATGGGGTGCCGCTGGAGGAGTTCGTAGACGCTTTCACCTTCGTGCGGTTCGAGCCGGCAGGCCTGGTGATCGGCAACGATTCCATCAAGAACGCCACCTCGATCCTCGACTATATCTTCCGTGAACTCGGCGTCTCCTATCTCGGCCGCAACGATCTCGCCCATGTGCCGCCGGCGCAGGACGAAGATCTTGGCCATGGCGATGGCAGCGGCAAGCCGGATGCGTCGAGCGAAATGGCGCAAACGCTGGCCCGGATGGCCTCCACCGGCTTCGTGCGTGGAAGGCCCTTTGTCGGCCGCGGCAGCGCCGCGCCCAAGATGCTGGTGATCGAGAACGAGGCCGCGCCCCAGCCGCAAGCGCCGATCATGGAAATTCTGCCGGAGCCCGAATCAGTAGAAGATGAAGGCGACGACAGTTTCGAGGCGCAGATGCGGGAAATCCGCGGCGAGGTGCTGAAGGCGGCCAACCCGGTGGGAGAGATCGTGAGTTCGATCACGGCAAGCCTCACCACCACGCGCGAGGTACATCTGAAGCGCGCGGCCGAGGCCCGCATGAAGGGGTATGAGGGCGATGCCTGCGGCTCCTGCGGAAACTTTACCCTGGTGCGTAACGGCACCTGTATGAAGTGTAACACCTGCGGCTCGACATCCGGCTGCAGCTGAGAGGACATGTGATGACGATGAGACTTGTAGATGTGTTCGATCGCGGCGGCGCGAAGCTGTTCACCTATTCCATCGCGCTGGAGGATACGGATTGCCTCGATGCGGAATTCGAGGAGGTGGCGCTGATCTTTGCCGAATCCTCCGGGCTGGTGGCGCAGGAAGAGATCGTCCATCTCCGCGCCACGTGTGAACCGTGCGCGATCTTTGACGAGCCGCCAGTTTCAGCGGCCGAGCCGAAACGGATGCCACGCCGCAAAGGTGCTGTGGTCAGCCTGGTGAAGCACCGCATGAAGCGCACCGGCACGGCCACTGAACGTCAGAGGATTCGCCACGTCTCGTGACCGCCCGCCGGGTTGGCACAGCGATTGCGAAGAAACCCGCACACGTTTCAATTCTGGACGGGCTCAAGCCGCGTAGCTTGAAATCCTCGTTCTGAATTCTTTGTAGCCTCCTCCTCCACCAACTTGTCCCCGCTGGAAACAGCGGGGGTTTTCTTTTGCGCGGCGAGACAGCTTTCGACTATTCCGCCGCTTGGGGCAGCGCAGGCGGCCGCCAGCGGAGCACTGGCTTGCGGGCGGCGGCGGTTTCGTCGAGGCGGCGGCGGGGCGCCAAACGGGGTGCGCCTTCGAAGCGCTCGCGCTTGCCAGCCTTCGCTTCCTCCGCGAGCGCGCGCAGCACGAAAATAAACCGGTCGAGCGACTCCTTCGATTCCGATTCTGTTGGCTCGATCAGCATGGCGCCGTGCACCACCAGCGGGAAGTACATCGTCATCGGATGATAGCCTTCGTCGATCATCGCCTTGGCAAAATCGAGCGTGGTGACACCGGTATCGTGGAGGAAGGTGTCGTCGAACAGCGCTTCATGCATGCAAGGCCCGTCGCCGAACGGCGCGCTCATCGTGTCCTTGAGCGACGCCAGAATGTAGTTGGCGGAGAGCACGGCATCTTCGCTGGCCTGGCGAATCCCGTCCGCGCCATGCGAAAGCATGTAGGACAGCGCGCGAACGAACATGCCCATCTGCCCCTGGAAGGCGCACATGCGCCCGAAGGGCCGCGCCCCGGAGGGCATCGCATCGCGGTCCTCGATGAGCCGCAGCTCATTGCCATCATGCACCAGCAATGGCAGCGGTGCATAAGGTGCCAATGCGGCCGACAGCACCACCGGCCCCGCACCCGGTCCGCCGCCGCCATGCGGCGTGGAGAAAGTCTTGTGCAGGTTGATGTGCATGGCATCGACGCCGAGATCGCCCGGCCGCACGCGGCCCGCGATGGCGTTGAAGTTGGCGCCATCGCAATAGAAATAGCCGCCGACCTTGTGCACCGCATCCGCCATTTCCTTGATGCGGGGTTCGAACAATCCGCAGGTGTTCGGGTTGGTGAGCATGATGGCGGCGACGTCGGGTCCAAGCTTCGCCTCCAGCGCGTCGGCATCGACATGGCCATCGTCGGTTGCGGGCACTTCATCGACCGTAAAACCGGCCAGCGCAGCGGTTGCCGGATTTGTTCCGTGTGCGGAGGATGGCACGAGAACGCGCGTGCGCTTCTCGCCACGCGCTTCCAGCGCTGCGCGAATGGTGAGCAGCCCGCACAGCTCGCCATGCGCGCCCGCCTTTGGCCACATCGCCACGGCCGGCATGCCGGTGAGCGTGGTGAGCCATCGCATCAAATCTGAGATCAGCGCGAAGGCGCCCTGCACCGTCTGCTGGGGTTGCAGCGGGTGAACGTCGCCGAAGCCCGGCAGCCGCGCCATTTTCTCGTTCAGGCGCGGGTTGTGTTTCATGGTGCAGGAGCCGAGCGGATAAAGCCCGGCGTCGATCGCATAGTTCATGCGCGACAGGCGCACATAATGGCGCACCACTGCCGGCTCGGAGAGCCCCGGCAGGCCGATGGGGCTGCGCCGGCGCAGGCCGCCCAGGCGCTCCTCCGAAATCTGCACCTGCGGAATGTCCACTCCGGTGACGCCTTCACGCCCCAGTTCGAAGATCAGCGGTTCTTCGTGATCGAGACCGCGGTCACCGGAGATAGTCGGAATTTCCACATGCTCGACAGTTTCCGGCGCGCTGGGACGGCCTTGTGCGTTCATCGGCATCACAGCACCTCCTGCAGTGCTTGGACCAGCGCGTCGCAGTCTTCGTCGCTCACCGTTTCGGTAACGGCGACGATCAGCAGGTCGCGCAGGTCGCGCTCATGCGGCAAGAGTCGTGAAGCGGGCACCCCGGCAATGATCTTCTTTTCCGCCAGTGCATCTACCACGCTCGCCGCATGTTTCGGCAGCCGGATGGTGAATTCGTTGAAGAAACTCGGCGTCACCAGTTCGACGCCATTTATTCTCGACAGTTTGTTTGCGAGCCCCACGGCACGCGCATGATTGGCCCGCGCCAGCCGCGTCAGTCCTTCTTCGCCCAGCAGCGAGAGATGAATGGTGAAGGCGAGGCAGCATAGTCCGGAGTTCGTGCAGATGTTGCTGGTCGCCTTCTCCCGGCGGATATGCTGCTCGCGGGTGGAAAGCGTCAGCACATAACCGCGCTTGCCGGCGGCATCGACCGTTTCACCGGAAAGACGCCCCGGCATCTGACGAAGAAATTTCTCGCGCGCGGCGAACAGGCCGACATAGGGCCCACCGAAATTGAGTCCGACTCCGAGGCCCTGCCCTTCCGCCGCCACGATATCCGCGCCCTGGTGCCCGGGGGGCTCAAGAAGACCGAACGAAACCACTTCGGTAACCACGGCAATCAACAAGGCACCTTTGGCGTGCGCCGCTTCGGCGATCGGCTTCAGATCACGGATTAGGCCGAACACATCCGGGCTCTGCACCACCACGCAGGCCGTCTGACTGTCGATCAGCGCAGTGATGTCTTCTGCTTTGCCTGGCGTAACCGGCGCGCGCACGACTTCGCCCGACAGGTTGGCGATCGTCTCCACCGTTTCGGCATAATGCGGATGCAGGCCGCCGGAGAGAATGGCCTTGGGGCGTTTCGTCAGGCGCTGCGCCATCAGCACCGCTTCGGAGGTGGCTGTCGAACCGTCGTAGAGCGAGGCGTTCGCCACCTCCATGCCGGTGAGCAGCGCGACCTGCGTCTGGAATTCGAAAAGGTATTGCAGTGTGCCCTGCGCGATTTCCGGCTGATAGGGCGTGTAAGAGGTGAGGAATTCGGAGCGCTGGATCAGGTGATCGACCGCCGCCGGCACATGATGCCGGTAGGCGCCGGCGCCGCAGAAGAACGGGACAGAACCGGCCGATATATTGCGCGACGCCATGCGGGACATCGCGCGCTCAACTTCCAGTTCGCCCTGAGTATCCGGCAGATCGAAGGCACTGCGGTTGACGACGGCGGCGTTCGGCACATCGCGAAACAATGCATCGATATTCGGCGCGCCGATTTTAGCGAGCATCGCAGCGCGGTCGTCCGGCGTGAGGGGCAGATAACGCATGTGGGATCAGAGCCCTTTCACGAACTCGGCGTATTGATCGGCCGTCATCAGTTTTTCGAGCTGACTTTTGTCGGCGAGCTTCAGCTTGAAGAACCACCCCTCGCCTTCCGGATCGGCATTCACCTTGGCCGGATCGCCGGTAAGATCGGCGTTCCCCGCGGTCACCTCGCCACCAACGGGGGCATACACTTCACTGGCCGCCTTCACGCTCTCAACCACGGCGGCTTCACCGCCCTGTGCCAAATTGCGGCCCGCCTCCGGCACTTCGACGAACACCACATCGCCCAACTGCTCGGCGGCGTATTTGGTGATGCCCACGGTTGCCTCGGCGCCATCGACGCGAACCCATTCGTGCTGATCGGTGTAGCGTGTTTCGCTCATATTTCCTCTCCGGTTTCAGTTCGATTTCGATGCGCGTTTGTAGCGATGCGGCACGAAAGGCATCGGCGCCACCCGCGCGGGCAGCGGCTTGCCGCGCACCAGCAGATCGATTTTCGTGCCGTCTGCCGCGAATGCGGACTCGACATAGCCCATCGCCATCGGCGAATTCAGGCTCGGGCCGAAGCCGCCGCTGGTAATGCGACCGATGAGGCGGCCATTCTTGTCGGTGATCTCCGCTCCCTCCCGCGCTGGTGCTCTGCCCTCCGGCCGAATGCCGACGCGTTTGCGTCGTGTACCGTTCGTCACTTGCCGCATGATGGCTTCGGCAGCGGGAAAGTCCTTCTGTTCCTTGCGCCGCTTGCCGATGGACCAGACAAGATCGGCTTCTACCGGATCGGTGCTTTCGTCGATGTCGTGGCCGTACAGGCATAGCCCCGCCTCGAGGCGCAGCGAATCCCGCGCGCCCAAGCCGATGGGCAGGACTTCCGGTTCGCCCAGCAGCGCGCGGGCCACGCGCTCGGCGTCGCCACCTTCGAGTGAAATCTCGAAACCATCCTCGCCGGTGTAACCAGAGCGGCTGACAATGGCCGGCGCGCCGGCAACGGTGGTTCGGATCACTTTCATGAAAGTGAGCTGGTCAATGCCGGGAGAATGGCGTTCGAGCACTTCGCCTGCTTTCGGGCCCTGCAGCGCCAACAGCGCGCGATCCGGCTTCGGCGTGAGGGTGGCGATACCCTTCAGCTTCTCGGCGATATAGGCGAAATCGCCTTCCTTGGTGCCGGCGTTGACGACCAGGTACAGATCGCGTTCGCCAGCGAGGCGCGAAAACATGAAATCGTCTTTGATGGTGCCGCGCTCGTTCAGCAGCAGCCCATAGCGCTGCATGCCTTCCTTGAGTCCGATCACATCGGCCGGCGTCACGCGCTCCAGCGCTTTGCCGGGATCCCCGCCGGAAAGAAACGCCTGCCCCATGTGAGAGACATCGAAGAGGCCAGCACTCGCCCGCGTGTGCAGATGTTCTTTCAGGACGCCAGCCGGGTATTGCACCGGCATCTCGTAACCGGAGAACGGCACCATCTTGGCACCAAGCTCCACGTGCAAGGCGTGAAGCGGTGTTTGTCTTAGAGACTCTGTAGCGTCTGTCACTGGCCCATTACCAAAGATTGGCGCGGGATTCCGAGTGCCGGAATTCGCGCGCCCCTCTGTCATTGGACCTGAGAGATTTCCCCGGCTGGACGGGCCGGATTACCCCTTCGGTAAGGGCGGCCAAGGCCACCCTGCTTTCCAGAAGTTCATCTCCTTCGCGGTCCTTTTGCCTGAGAGTTTCCGGGGCGGTTGCTCCTTCGGCGCCGGCTTTTCGCCGGTCTCTCCCGCGAGGGATCATGTGATAGCCGTTCATTCATCGCCTCCCGGCGGGGACGAACGTTGGTGCGCATCATAGAGAGGCAAAATATCGAGTCAACGAACTTGCCCGGAACGCTCACATTCTCGCCGGGACCTCGATCCCGAGCAGCATCAGCACCTTCGTCAACACGGCGAGGGTGAGGGCGACCAGCGCAAGGCGGGTGGCGCGAAGCCCTTCATCCGTTTCCGACATGATGTGGTGCTCGGTGTAAAACCGGCTGAAGATCTGTGCCAGCGTGAAGACGTAATCACACAGGATATTGGGCGCGCGATTGTGCTCGGCACCGCTCATGGCATTCGGCAAGGCCAGCAACTGCAGGATCAGATTGCGCTCTTCTGGCGTGTGCAGCACCACCTTCGCCGCCGGTTCATAACCGGCTTCTCGCGCCTTGTTCAAAATCGACTGCATGCGCACGGCCGCGTATTGCAGATACGGCCCAGTCTTGCCTTCAAAGCGGGTGAAGCGCGCCAGATCGAAGATGTAATCCGACACACGATGGTTTGAGAGATCGGCGAATTTCAGCGCCGCGATGCCCACCTTGCGCGCGATATCCTTTCGCTCTTCCTCGGGGTAATCCGCCGCCATGCCGGCTTCGGTGAGCCGCTTCTCTGCCTCTTCGGTCGCCATGGCGATAAGATCGTACAACTTCATCACCCCACCGGCGCGCGTTTTGAACGGCTTGCTGTCCGGTCCGTTCATGGTGCCGAAGCCGGCGTGCTCGAGTTGCGTCCTGTTGCCGGTGTAGCCAGCCTTCCGCGCGGCGCGGAACACCTGCTCGAAATGCGTGTGCTGCCGCTGATCCACGACATAGAGGATCAGGTCCGGCATGTGCGCTCTCACGCGGTCGATGATGGTGGCGAGATCGGTGGTGCCGTAGAGCACCGCGCCGTCCGATTTCACCAGGATGAGCGGCGGCAGTTCCTTCTTGTCTGTGGGTTCGGCGATTGGAACGACCAATGCCCCTTCGCTTTCGATCGCCAAACCACGCACTTTCAAATCTTCGATCATGGGGCCGATCAGCGGCTCGACGCTGGCCTCGCCCTTCCAGAGATCGAAGTGGACGCCGAGACTTCCATACTCGCGCTGCAAACCCTGCTCAGATACGTTCACAAAATGCTGCCACAACGCCCGATAACCTGCTCTTCCGGCTTGTAATTCCGCCGTCGCCGCTCGCGCTTCTTCCAACCGCTTGGGATCGGCTTTGCAGGCCGCGGATGCCGTTGGATAAAGTTCTTCCAGGTCATCCATGGTGACCGGCGATTCCGCGGGATATTCGCCGGGGTAGTCCGCATCGAAATAGATCGGCGCGATGCCGCGGTGCCCGATCTCAGAGATCAGCTGCCCCATCTGCAGGCCCCAGTCACCCAGATGAACATCGCTGACCACATTCCAGGCGTTGGCGCGAAACAGCCGCTGCAGGGAATCGCCAATGATCGCCGAGCGCAGATGCCCGACATGCATGGGCTTGGCGACGTTGGGGCCGCCAAAATCCAGCACAGCTGTTTTGTCTTTGCCGGTTTCCGGCGCGCCCAAGCGCGCATCCGCCGCGAAGGCCCGCATGCGGTCCGCCAGCACGTCATCGCCGATATCCAGATTGATGAAGCCGGGGCCGGCAATCTCGACTTTTGAGAAGAGCGAATTCGTCTTCAGACGTGCCACGATCTTCTCCGCCACCCCGCGCGGATTCGTCTTAACCTGCTTCGCCGCAGCCAGCGCGCCATTGCACTGGAACTGCGCAAGATCGGGCCGGTCCGAAGCCTGCACCGTTCCCAGTTCTGCTGGATAACCTTCGGCCGCGAATGCCGCCTCCGCAATCGCAGATAGTTCTTTCAGCAACGGGATCATGGGGCGTAACGCCCTGCCCTGCGGTTGTATTCAAGCTGCGGCTTCGTCAGCTGAAACCCAACGAGAATGCCGTATTCCGCCGCCTTCTTGTCCTGGCCCACGGTGAGCGTAATTGAGTCCAGCGACTGGGAGAACTCGGCTACAGCCTGCCCGGCCTCGAAGGTGAACTGGATGGAATAGACATGCTTGGTGAGCACCCGCCCTTCGGTACTGACAGCAACGTAATAGGGCACGGTGTATGTGGCGGCTGCACCGGCCTGCGCGCGCACTGCGCGGAAGTTGATATTGACGCTCGACACCACCTGCTTGTCGAACTTGTGGATATCGCAATCGCGCGTCGCGCGCGTGATGTGCACGGAATAGGCCATGGCGGAGCCGCTGGTCTGAAACACCGGCAAGGTTGCGGTATCGACCAGCGTCGAAACAGATGGGCATTGGTCGATCTTGTCATCCGAGCAGGCGCAAAGCGCCACGCACGCGGCCAAGATGGCGGCCCTGATAATCCTGTTCTGCATGATCAGATCTGAAGCCCGTGCTTGACAATCGGAGCGCGCGAGACGACTCCAAGGCGGTTGCACTGCAATCTACTCAAGGCATTCCTCGATGAAAAGGCAGCATCGCCGCGCGAAACGCCGCTTGCAAGGCAGCAGGGCCTGCGTGCATTGAAGAAGCCATCTGTCGAAATTTTCACAGATGGCGCATGCTCTGGAAATCCCGGCCCGGGAGGCTGGGGGGCCATTCTTCGTTCCGGTTTGCATGAGAAGGAAATCTCCGGCGGCGAACCAGCCACCACCAACAACCGGATGGAAATCACAGCGGCCATCCGTGCGCTGCAAACGCTAAACCGGCCCTCCGCTGTTACCCTGCACACGGACTCTCGTTATCTGATGGATGGCGCACGGCTGTGGCTTCCCCGCTGGAAGGCGAATGGCTGGAAAACTGCCGGCAAAAAGCCAGTGAAGAACGATGACCTATGGCGCGAGTTAGACGCCGCAGCATCTTCTCACGCCATTGAATGGCGCTGGGTGGAGGGACACTCCGGTCACCCGGAAAACGACCGCGCAGACGCGCTGGCCCGCGCGGCCATTAAGGAATTCCGTCAGAGCTGACCCATAACGTGTTCGGCGCTCGAAACCGAGAAGGCGCCCGGCTCTTCCACATTCAGTTGCTTCACGACGCCGTTGTCGACCACCATCGAGAACCGCTGGCTGCGCTTTCCCATGCCAAAGCGCGTTGCATCCATCTCGAGTCCAAGCGCACGGGTGAAATCGCCGTTGCCATCGGCCAGCATGACCACCTTGTCGCTGGCCTTCTGCTGATCCCCCCACGCGCCCATCACGAACGCATCGTTCACGGACAGGCAGGCTATGGTGTCCACTCCCTTCTGCCTCATCTCGTCGGAGTGCTGGATGAAGCCGGGCAAATGTTTGGCGGAGCAGGTGGGCGTGAAGGCACCAGGCAATGCAAACAGCACCACCTTTTTGCCGTTGAATAGTTCGTCTGTGCCCACCGGTTGCGGCGTGCCATTTTTCATTTCCATCAATGTCCCGGATGGAACTTTGTCGCCGACCTTGATTGTCATAATTCCTCTCCTTCGGTGTGCGTGGCCGCGCTTCTAGCGCAAGCCGCGGCCTGCCGGAACCCCTGAATGAAGCGTCATGTGGCACGGGATGGCATGCCCGTAGCGGCATGGTATCCTAACGGGATGGCAAGCCAGAAACCGCAGACCATCGCCGGCGAGAGTTTCCTGGAAGGCAAGCTGTTGATCGCACTGCCGGGAATGAACGACCCGCGCTTCGAGCGCAGCGTCATCTATATGTGTGCGCATTCGAGCACGGGTGCCATGGGCCTGATCGTCAACAAGCCGATTGAAGGGCTGAATTTTCAGGAGCTTATCCGTCGCCTGGAGCTGCCGGTCTCCGAACGCACACCGAACTCTGCCGTTCTGTTCGGCGGTCCCGTAGAGACGAGCCGCGGTTTTGTCCTGCACAGTGGAGAATATGAAGGCGCGGACTCGACCCTGCCAATTTCCGCTGACGTCTCGCTGACTGCCACGCTCGATATTCTGCGTGCCATCGCCGAAGGACATGGCCCTCAGCAGGCGCTCTTTGCGCTCGGTTATGCGGGTTGGGGACCAGGGCAAATCGAGACAGAAATCCAGGCGAACGGCTGGGTGCATTGCGATGCCGACAGCGCGCTAATTTTCAGCGAGGACATGGATGCCAAGTGGTCGGTCGCACTGCGCAAGCTGGGAATCGATTTGTCCGCCTTGTCAGCTCACGCCGGACGCGCTTGAGGCTTCTTCTGTGTCGCGGCCGATAGGCTCCTTCGATTCCGTCGAAATGTCGACGCGAAAATGGCTTGCGATGAACTTCAGCGCGTCACCGGAGGGAAGCGGCTGGCTGAAATAAAACCCTTGCGCAAATTCGCATCCCAGCTGTTTTAACCAAAGAGCATCGGCTTCCGTTTCCACGCCCTCTGCAATCACCGTACGGTTCAGTTCGTGCGCAAGCGCAACGATGGAATTGACGACCGCCGTCGAGCCCGCGTCCTGATCGTTGCTGTGGCGGGAGAGAAAGCTGCGGTCAATTTTGACCGTATCGAACGGCAGGTCTTTTAGTTGGCTGAGGGTCGATACGCCGGTACCGAAATCGTCGATAGCCAAGCCTGCTCCAAGATCGCGCAATCTTTCCAGATTGCGCTGAACGTTTTGATTTGGCTCGACGGCGCTCTCGGTAATCTCGAGCTTGAACGAGCGATTCCGGAAACCGCCTGCTGCCAGCAGCTTCTCGACCGACGAGGCGAAATTTGGATCGCGCAATTGGCGTTTTGAAATATTGACGCTAGCAAAAAGCGGTGGCTCGACCGGGAAGTAGCGCTGCCAGTCCGCAAGATCGCTGGCGGTTCTTTCCAGTGCAAGACGGCCAAGCGCGACAATGAGGCCGGTTTCTTCCGAATGCGCGATGAACTCGGCGGGCGAAATCAACCCTTTTTCCGGATGATGCCAGCGGAGCAGCGCCTCGAAGCCGGCAATCGAACCATCCGCCAATCGGATGATGGGCTGGTAATACACGGAGAACTCATTTTGGTTCAGACCGCGACGCAGATCCGCCTCCAGTGCTACGGCATCGCCAGTCCCAGCGCCTTCGCTCCCTTGGGCAAAGACTTTCCAGCTTCCGCCGCCCTGCCGTTTGGCTTGGGCAAGCGCCGCTTCCGCAGCGCTGATGAGATCAAGCGGGTCTTCCGCATCCCGCGCCAGCGCCACACCTACGCTCGCAGAGGCGAACACATTGCGTCCAGCGACGGAGAACGGCGCAGCGCACACGTCGGTGAGTTCAGCGCCAAGCCGCGCGCCATAATCCGCAGCATTGGGGACCACCAGCGCAAAACTGTCGCCGCCTATGCGAAAGGCATGCGTTTCAGCCGAGAATTTTTTTTCCAACCGGATCGCCAGAGCGGCGAGCAGCTGGTCGCCGCCGGTATCGCCAAGGCTTGCATGGATGGACTTGAAGCGATCGATATCAAGAATGGCAAAAGCCAGGCCGTTCCATTCGTCGCCACGATTCTCAAGTTCTTCGACCAGCGCGATGCGGTTGCCGAGCCCTGTCAGCGAATCCCGCGTTGTGCGGACAGGCTGCGCAAGTTCCGCTTCCTTGCGGGCTGTAATGTCGGCAAGCAGCCCAAGGCAGCGGCGCCCAGTGCCACTCTTTCCCAGCATCGTTGCGCGCAGCTCAAACCACGGATAGCGCTTGCCCTCACTCTGCGCACGAAACTCCATGCGGAAGGCAAGCCCGGGCTGCGTCCGGTATTCGTTCAGTGCCTTCACATAGACGTTTTGATCTTCCGGATGCACGCGTTCGATCCATTCCTCGTGCGGCATGGCTTTGGCACCATTCATGCCAAGCATCCATGTCGCCTCGCGCGAAAGCCGGAGCCGATTGGCGGCAAGATCGAGATCGAACACGCCCTGCAGCGCAGCCCCGATCGCCTGCGCGACCGTGCTGTCGGAGCGAGCAGGTGCTGGCGAGACCTCGGCCGTTTGTTCGCGTGCGAGCGGGAGAATGGCGATCCCCTCGCCTGCTGCGATGGCAAGCGCCAGAAGCACGGCACCGGCGGCGGTGAATCCACCGATGATGCCAGATGCCATGGGATTCTGCTGGAAGGCGCCAAGTGCCGCAGCCGCTGTTGCGGCCGCAACCAGCGCGAAAACAATAGCGCTTGGCGCAACCACACGAGCTGCCCGCGAGCCCGCGAGCCCGCGTTGAACGAGATAGGCTGCAATGAGCGCCGTGCCACCGGCAACGATACTGTCTGCTGCAACTGTGGCGCCCGGGACGCCAAGAAACGCCGCCAGCGAAACTGCCACGATAAGGTACAGCAACCCTTGCCGCCAACGCGCCCCCGACGTCCACACCTCCGCAAACGGCGCCACAAAATCGGTGAGCCTCAGCGCAGCCGCAAACGCGAGACCCGCCAGCATGGCGCCCATGCCGTAGGGGCCGCCAACGGTTGTCGTCCAGCCGGCGTCGAGCACTTCGGCGCCGTACAGGCAGATCAGCAGGTCGAACATGAGCACGACGGCAGTCCACGCCGGCGCGGGATGCGCAGTGATGATCGCCACGCCGGCCATGATCGCTCCAGCCGCTGCAATCAGTCCCGCAACAGCGGCCAGAAAAATTGCGACCTGCCGATTGTGTGCAACCAGCGCCGGCTCGTTCCACGCCACCACCGAAGGCTTCTCATCCCCGTAGGCCACACGAACGGCAAGCGAGACGCTGGTTGCCGGCGGAATGCCGACGAGGAAGCTATGCCGCCCAACGGCTCGAAGCCGCTCCACGACGACACCGGAATCGGAACTCGCGACCTGAAGGATTTGGGGCCGCGCTTTGCGCGGAAAAATATGCAGCGCCGCGTTGGGTGGATCGGCCGCCATCAGCACGCGCGTGACGGGCCGCACCGATCCGTTTGTTGCAGACACGAGATACCACTTCGAGCCGTCCGTCTCTTTTCCGGCAGGCGCGCTGTAGGGCGTCAGCAAGTCTTTCAGATCGATAGCCGCCACCGGTCCGGCGAAATCGATGCTGATCTGATCCTTGGCCGCTGTAGGCGGAAGGAATGGCGCAGCAGCGGCCAGCATGACCGCCATGATGGCCAGCGCGAGGATGTGCGTTCGTTCAAAGAGATTCTGCACGATGGTCACGATGAAGGCGGAAACGCGCCACGCGGTCAACCGGGCACTTCATCAGCCAATAAGGCAAAAAGAACATGGTCCTGCCAGTCGCCATTGATCTGCAGATAGCGGCGCGCCAGCCCCTCCTGCTTAAACCCGGTCTTTATCAAAAGGCTTTTCGAGGGTTCATTGGCGGGCAGACAGGCGGCCTCAATGCGATGCAATCCCAATGTATGAAAGACGAACGGCAGCAGCGCACGAATGGCATCCTGCATGTAACCCTCGCGGGAGAACCGCTCACCGATCCAGTAACCCAGCGCGCAGCATTGGGTGACGCCGCGGCGCACATTTGAGAGCGTACACCCGCCCAGCAGCACGTCATCGTCACGGCGGAACACGAAGAACGCGTACGCCGCGTCGTTGCGAGTTTCTGACGCATAGCGCTTCAGGCGGCGGCGAAACGCGCCTTTGGTGAGCTCGTCGCGGGCCCATTGCGGCTCCCATGGCGAAAGGAATGCCCGGCTTTCACTACGCAGCTTTGACCACTGCAGATAGTCCGGCATCAACGGATAGCGCAGGTAGACGCGCTCGCCGCGGATGACAGGCTGCTGGCCTCCGGGGAACGTGAGTCCCCGCATGAAGGCCATCGGCCCAGCTTTCATTCCGCGGCGTGGCGGGCCGCTCCCGCTCCAAACCGTTTGGCAAAGGTGTCGTGCGATTCCAGCTTGTTGTGCGGGCCCACGACAGCGACGGAAGGTTGCATCGTATTCATCATCCGCGCTCCGAAGCGCCGCACGGCATTCGCATCGACTGCCTCGACTTTTGCCGTGAGCTCCTCCACAGCGATGATGCGGCCATAAGTGAACAGCTGGCCCGCAATTTGTTCCGCGCGGGTGGCGGGCCGCTCCAGGCCCATCAGCAAGCCGGATTTCATCTGCGCCTTGGCGCGCGCGATCTCCTGATCCGTTGCGGTTTCCGCGAGTCCCGCCATTTCGCCGGCAACCACCGCGGATATGTCCGCAGCTTCTCCTTCGCCCGTGCCGGCGTAAATGCCGAGCATGCCACCATCGCTGAAGGCCTGCGCGAAGGCATAAATGGAATAACAGAGGCCGCGCTTTTCCCGCGCCTCCTGGAAAAGACGTGAAGACATCCCGCCGCCCAATGCGGTCGCATACACCTGCGAGACGTAGAAATCGGGATCGGTGTTGGACACGCTGGGAAACGCGTAAGTGACGTGGACCTGCTCCAGATCTTCCGCCACCCGCATGTCGCCGCCGGCGTAGCGGGCGTTTTGCGGCGGTTCCGCAGTGCCGGATGGCAGCCTGGCGAAGTGCTTTGCAACCAGTTCAACGACCTGCGCGTGCTCAACCGCGCCCGAGGCCACAAACACCATGCTTGAGGCGCGGTAGTTCGCGCCCATGTAGGTCTGCAGGTGCTCGCGGCTGAAATTTGAGACGGTGTTCTCGTTGCCAAGAATGGGCCAGCCCATGGGTTGGTCCGGAAACGTGACCGCCTGAAGGTGATCGAAGACGATATCGTCCGGCGTGTCGCGCGCCTGCCCGATCTCCTGCAGCACCACTTGCCGCTCGCGCTCCAACTCCGCCTGATCGAAGGCCGGGTGGGTGAGAATATCGCCCAAAATGTCGATGGCGAGTGGCACGTCCGCCTTCAGCGTACGCATGTGGAAGGCGGTCTGCTCGCGGCTGGTATAGGCGTTCATGTAGCCGCCGACCGCCTCAATTTCCTCCGCGATCTGCCGGGCGGTGCGCCGCTCGGTGCCCTTGAAGGCCATGTGCTCCAGCATGTGCGAGACGCCCATGACTGGCATGGTTTCATTGCGCCCGCCGGTGTTGACCCAAGCGCCCAACGCCGCGCTTTCGAGTTGCAGCATTGGATCAGAGACGACGGTCAAGCCATTGGCAAGTTTGGTGATTTCCACCTTCATGTGGGATGTAATTCCTTCTGAATACGCGTGTATCGTTCCACCCTTGTACGGGTGGTTTCAGACCAGCGGCAAGTGATTTGGCGAGAGGGGATGAATTGGCGGAAGAGGAGTTCCGGCCGCGTGAACGTCGGTCGAGGGATAAACAAGAATCTGCGAGGCCGGTGCAACGCTAGCAAGGTATTCTTTCAGGCTGCAGACAAAAATTCCGCCACCGGCAGTTACACTGTGGTGTAGCCGGGAATCGCCTCCGGTTCGAGGATGCTGGCGAAAAGCCACCGTGCGATGAGCAGAACGACCGCCGCGATGGCCATCAGTCCAACATGCAAAAGCCAAAAGGTGGAGTTTGGCATCGTGCCGAGCAGCCCGCCAAGATAGCCGGTCAGCGTATTGCCGATAAAAAGATGCACGTAGTAGACGGCAATCATGACGCCGCCCAAGCCCTTGGGTGCAGCGCGTGAATAAAGCGCGAGCCCCACAGGCAGCACATTGGCGAAACCGATGTCGTTCAACAGATGGAAGCCGATCGCCCAATAAAGCGGCACCGGGTGGTGCGTTGAATCCGCCACGAACGCGCACCCTGCCAGCACCAGAGGCCCCAGTGCGCTGATCGCCACGCCGATGACGATCTTGGTGATCTCGGCAGGTTCTTGCCAACGCTTGCCGTACCAGCGCCAGAAAGCGATCACGGCCACCATGGTGACGGCGCTGACAAAGGCATCCAGCGACACCAGCCAGGTGATCGGCATGTTGAAGCCGAAGAATACGGTTTGGAACGCCTTCTCGCCCCATACGAGATAGGCGTCGAAAATTTCCTGATTGCCAATGATCGAGAGTGCAAGCACCGGCAGAAGCGCGATCAGCAGGGTGACCGTTCTCCAGTCGCGGCGGGTAAGCGGGGGCCGCTCGGCGTGGTCGCCCTTCTTGCGGAGCGGTTCCGCCGGGAAGTAGCGGCGGCCGGCAAGATAGATCGCCAGCCCGAACACCATACCGACGCCGGCAGCGACAAAGCCCAGATGCCAATCCACTTTCTGGCCCAGGGTGCCGCAGATGAAGGGCGAAATGATTACCGCCAGCTGGATGCCCATGAAGTAGATCTGAAATCCGTCGGCGCGGCGCGAATCGTTGATGCGATAGAGATCGCCCACCTGGCTCGCGATATTGCCCTTGAAGCAGCCTACACCGGCCAGTAGCAGGACCAGCGCCAGCAGGAATGTGGAGTTCAGCGCCAGCAGGAAAGTGCCGATCACCATGATGATGGCGCCGATGCTGACCGTGGCGGTGCGCCCGATCAGTCGGTCGGCAATGTAGCCGCCGGCAAGTGGCGTCACATACACCAGGGCGGCATAAAGCTGCGCTGTGTTGGAGGCGAGCGCCATCTGGGACTGCGTGCCATAGATCCAGCCGATGAAGTGGCGGAAAGCGGCGAAGCCCCACACCTGCTCGACATGGCCAGGCTGCAGCAAATAATGCGTAAGGTAGAGCACCAGCAGCGTCTGCATGCCGTAATAGGCAAAGCGTTCCCAGAATTCGGAGCCGGCGAGCCAGGCCAGCCCCACCGGATGGCCAATAAAGGCCCTGTCTCGCTTGTCGCTGTCGCCGCGCAATTCCGCCGCCGGTATCGCGGCTGCCGCCGTATCGCTCACCCGTCCACCCAACCCTTTGAACGAGCGCACTGTTGCGGAGCAGCCGGGCCCGCGCAAGTCACGAAGGGGTGCTAGCAGGAGCCGCCCAGAGTGCGACGGCCAAGTTACTCGATTTGGCAGCCCCGGTACGTATCGAACCTGCAACCAGCAGCCGGAGCCATAGTTATGAAGTTAACGTTCCGTACGCACCGGCAAGTGATGCCCTCTCACTTCTTGACCCTGAACACCGTGCCTGCCCCACGGGAACCGCCGAATTGGGTTGTTCCATAAAGGTAACCCTTCGCCCTTGGCGTATACTGATACAAATCGTTCGGGGCACCGCCATCCGCTCCGCCAGTGAACGTGTGGAGCACGGTTTCGGTACCGTCGGCCGCGAGCTTGAACACGGCGCCCATGCCTTGGGGATAGAGGCCGATCGAGGTCGTGCCGTAGAGATTTCCGACCTTGTCTAAGACCAGATTCGTTAGGGGATAACCGCCGTCGCTGCAGTTTGCCAAGCTGCAAAATGCATAGAGCACGGTTTCTGTGCCATCCGGCGCAATTTTGTACACCGTGCCGCAACCTGCGCCGCAGCCCGAACTTCCTCCCATGTACGTCGTGCCGTAGAGGTTACCTGCCTTATCCGCCACGACCCCAGCCACGGGGACACTGCCATCCTTTCCACTCATAAAGGAATGAAGCACGGTCTCGGTGCCGTCCGGCGCAAGCTTGAATACGACGCCCTCTCCATACGTGCCGCCAGCAACCGTCGTGCCGTATAAATTGCCCGCCTTGTCTCTGAGCAACCGAGCCGAATCGCCTGGGCCATTGCCATCGGCGCCGCCGGTAAAGGAATAAAGCACAGTTTCGGAACCGTCCTTGGAAATCTTGTAGACGAGACCGCAGCAGTTACTCTGTGCCGTGCCATAGAGGTTACCCTTCTTGTCACGTATCACGCCTTGCCGGGAGGGTCCCTGATCATTCCCGAAGGAATGGATCACGGTTTCCGTCCCGGTCGGTGTCACCTCGAAGATGACGCCGCCTCCACCGGAGCCATCGTAAAGAGTGGTTCCGTAGAGATTGCCGGCCTCATCTTCGGCAAGGTCCGAGGTTGGATAGCCTCCGTCATCGCCATCCGTAAATTGATACAACACAGTTTCGCTGCCGCCCGGCGCAACCTTGAACACTGCGCCCGGAGTCGAAGCTCCGTTGAAATAGAAGGTCGTGCCGTAAAGGTTGCCGGCGCCGTCTCCGATGACGCCGGCCATAGGGAAGCCGCCGTCGCCGTCGTCTCCGAAATTATAGACGATCTTGAAATCGTGGTCGCTTGCTAATGCAGGCGAAATGGCTGAAATCAGAGCGGCCGCTACTGCTAATGGCAGCGCGGCATCTGTCAGCGGCCGCATCCGGAAGCTCCGTGTTGACAAGTTCGACCCAAGGCGTCCTCCCTTTTTCGGTCTGAGCTTTGTGCGCTCACAATTCTAAGGCGCAGTGTCTAACGAATCCTTGTCGGACTCCGAGTGTTCCGGGGTAGGTTGATTTTGCTTTGAGTGACGCCCCGGCCGACTTCGGCGGATGACGACGAGAAGAACATCTTGAGCGGCCTTGAATCATCCCGCAACCCAGGTTGTTGGTTTCAGTGGCGGCCCCGGCAGGAATCGAACCTGCAACCAGCAGCTTAGAAGGCTGTTGCTCTATCCATTGAGCTACGGGGCCGCGTTCCGCGGCCGGAACTCAGAAATCGGAAGTCAAAATCCCGGTGCCGCGTCGCTTGATTTAGCACATTGGGTTTAGCTTCTGAGTTCTGTTTTCGGGCTTCTGATTTCCAAGTACCGTGGACCTAATGCGTCCACGGTACTTTACGATCGAATCTGAAATTGTCGGCGTAAGCTTTTGGCCTGTCCTTCGTCGGCACAGGTTCGAACAGCTGATAGTCGATTCCGTTCGCCTGCGCGTAAGCGACCGCCTGTTCTTTCGTCTCAAATTCGAGCCGTACCTGAGAGAGCGTATCTTCGGTGCTCGACCAACCCATCAGCGGATCTGGTACCAGTGGCGCGGGCTCGTATTCCAGCACCCATTGCCTGGTGTTAGCCCGGCCAGATTGCATGGCGTTTTTGGCGGGCTTGTAGATGCGCGCGCGCATGGTCAGCGGTTTCCTTCCTGTCCGGCGACGATCACATAGTTTACATCGGTATCGCGGGACAACCTCCAATCCCAGGCGAGCGGGTCGAAAGCCATGCCCTGCACGCGCAGGATGTTAAGGCCAGCATCCGTCAGATGAGCCTGAAGGCGCTCCGGCCGAATGAACCGGTTCCAGTCATGCGTTCCGGGCGGCACCCAGCGAAGCACATATTCTGCGGCAAGCTTCGCAAGCGCCAGCGATTTCAGCGTGCGGTTGAGGGTAGCGACGAAGAGAATGCCACCGGGCCGAACCAGGCTGGCGCACTCCGTTATGAAATGAAGTACGTCAGGCACGTGCTCGACAATCTCCATCGCGAGAACGACGTCGAACGCGAGGCCCTCTTCGCGCAGCGTCTCCGCCGTGGCGCAGCGATAAAAGGCGGGAGCGCCCGTGCGGGCCGCGTGGGCCGATGCGATTTCCACGTTGCGCTCTGCGGCGTCGGCGCCCAATACCTCAAATCCAAGCCGCGACAGCGGTTCCGACAGCAAGCCACCTCCACATCCGAGATCGAGCATTGAGAGACTGCGAAACGGGCTCTGCTCTTGCGTGTTGCGGCCGAAATGATCCGCCGCAACATCGCGAATAAAGCGCAGCCGGATGGGATTGAAGCGATGCAGCGGCGCGAACGAGCCCTTCGGGTCCCACCATTCGACAGCCAGCCGCGCGAATTTCTCGACCTCGGCTTCGTCGATTGATGATGACACTGCGTTCACGACATTTCCGCGCTGATTTGCATAACAGTACCAGAACATTTCTCTTCTTGTGCAGGGCGCACCCGTGGCTTGAGGGAACCCCACCCGCCGTTTAAGAGGTTCAGAGGCGTGAGTGCGAGTCCGGGTCGATGGGCAAAATTGTGATGAAGTTCGGGGGCACCTCGGTCGCCGACCTTGATCGCATTCGCCATGTCGCCGGGCTGGTGAAACGGGAGGTGGAGCGCGGGCATCAGGTTGCTGTGGTGGTTTCCGCCATGGCGGGCGAGACCAACAAGCTGATTGCCTGGACCCGCGAATTGGCCCCGCTCCACGACCCGCGGGAATCCGATCCGGTCCTCGCTACCGGCGAGCAGGTGACGGCGGGATTGCTTGCAGTCGCGCTTTCGGCCGGCGGAATCAGCGCCCGCTCCTGGATGGGCTGGCAGGTGCCTATCCGCACCGACGCCATTCATGGCTCCGCGCGGATCGAACGGATCGATCCAGCCTACCTCAACGAACGCCTTGCTGGTGGTGAGGTGGCCGTGGTTGCAGGCTTCCAAGGGGTGGCGCCAGATGGACGCATATCCACGCTGGGACGCGGCGGCTCGGACACCAGCGCCGTGGCTGTCGCGGCCGCCGTCGGGGCTGACCGCTGCGATATCTACACCGATGTGGACGGTGTCTACACCACCGATCCGCGCATTGTATCCAAGGCGCGCCGCATGGTGCGCATCGCGTTCGAAGAAATGCTCGAGATGGCTTCGCTGGGCGCAAGGGTGCTGCAGACGCGTTCGGTGGAGATCGCGATGTTGCATCGCGTGCCCATTCGCGTGCTGTCCACCTTCGAGCCGGATGGCGCCGGCACGCTTGTTTGCGACGAGGAAGATATCGTGGAAAAAAAACCCGTAACCGGCATCGCCTATTCGCGCGACGAAGCGAAGATCACCCTGCATCGTATTCCCGATAAACCGGGCGTGGCCGCTGCGATCTTCGGACCTTTGGCCGATGCCGGCGTGAACGTCGACATGATCGTGCAGAACGTGTCCGAGGACGGGAAGAAGACCGATCTCACCTTCACCGTCAGCCGCAGCGAACTTCATCGTGCACTGGACGCGATCGAGAAAGCCGCGCCTGCCATCGGCTATCGCGATGTCACCCACGACGCAGGCGTGGCGAAGATTTCCATTGTCGGCATCGGCATGCGCGCGCATTCCGGCGTGGCGCAGATGATGTTCCGAATTCTTGCGGAAAAGGGCATCAACATCGAAGTTATTTCGACCTCGGAGATCAAAGTCAGCGTGCTCATCGCCGAAGAATATGTTGAGCTCGCCGTGCGCGCCCTCCACGCCGCTTACGAACTGGACAGTGCCTGATGATTGCTGTGGCCGCCGCAGGACCGCGAATTCTGCTGCGCCGGCTGCGCGAGATCATGGCCGAGCCGGCGAGCGCCCAGGCGCGGCTGGACAAGCTGGTGAAAGTAATCGCCGCCAACATGGTGGCGGAGGTTTGTTCCATCTACTTGCGGCGCGCCGGCAACGTGTATGAACTGTTCGCGACGGAAGGCCTCAATCGCGCGGCCGTTCACCACACGCGCCTTAAACACGGCGAAGGACTGGTTGGCCTGGCGGGTGAAACGGCTGAGCCGGTCAATCTCAGCGATGCGCCCACGCACCCGCGATTCTCCTACCGGCCGGAGACAGGCGAGGATCCATACCGCTCCTTTCTCGGTGTGCCGGTTGTGCGCGGTGGCCAGGTGTATGGCGTGCTTACGGTCCAAAACCGCACCCCTCGCCTCTACGATGAAGAAGAGGTCGAGGCGCTGCAGACCGTCGCTATGGTGCTGGCGGAGGTCGTCGCGCAGGGTGGCCTATTCGACACCGCCGAGCTGGATGAGCCGGAGCTGCGTGCTGACCGTCCGCGATCCTTCCGCGGCGAGCCCCTTTCCGAAGGTGTCGCGATTGGATGCGTCGTGCTGCACGAGCCGCGCGTCCGGGTGGAACGCCTGATTGCGGATGATCCGCAGGCCGAACTTGCGCGGCTCGACAGAGCGCTCGATCAGCTGCGGGCTTCCGTGGACGAGATGCTGGCCTCTACGGAGCTCGATCTGACGGGCGAAAGCCGCGAAGTGATCGAGGCGTATCGCCTGTTCGCACAGGACCAGGGCTGGCGCCAAAAACTTCGCGATGCCGTACGCACCGGCCTCACCGCGGAAGCAGCCGTCGAACGCGTGCAGGATGAGTTGCGCATCCGCATCGCCCGCACCGGCGATACGGTCTTGCGCGAACGCCTGCATGATTTCGAGGACCTGGCGCGGCGGCTGCAGCGCCATCTCGATGGCGGCGCCGCATTGCAAGAACAGCTGCCGAAAGATTCGGTTGTGGTTGCCCGCGCCATGGGACCGGCGGAGCTGCTGGATTATCCGCGCGACTGCCTCATCGGCCTGGTGTTGGAGGAAGTGGCGCCCACTTCGCATGTGGCTATCGTAGCGCGTGCCATGAACGTCGCGTTGGTTGGCAATATGGAAGGCGTTGTAGACAACGCGCGGGCCGGCGACCTCATCGTCGTGGATGGCGAAACGGGGGAGGCGCAGCTGCGCCCGCCGGCGGAGGTGGTTCGCGCCTTCGAAACGCGACGCTCGCTGCGCGAACAGCGCGCCGCCCAGATGGCGGAAGTGCGCGACCTGCCCGCCGTCACCAAGGATGGCGTGCACATCAGGTTGATGATGAATGCAGGCCTGCTGATCGACCTGCCGCATATGAAGGAGTCCGGAGCCGACGGTGTGGGTCTCTTCCGCACCGAGCTGCAGTTCATGATCGGCGAAACCATGCCGCGCCTTGCCGACCAGATCGATTTCTATCGGCGAGTCATCGAAGGGGCAGAGGACAAGCCGGTCGTCTTCCGCACTCTGGATCTGGGTGGCGACAAAATTCTCCCTTACGGCCGCTGGGAACGCGAAGAAAATCCGGCGCTGGGCTGGCGCGCCCTGCGCATCGCGCTCGATCGCCCTGCCCTGCTGCGCTACCAGGTTCGTGCCCTGTTGACAGCTTCTGCGGGGCGTACCCTTCGTCTGCTGCTACCGATGGTCAGCGACGTGGCGGAATTCAATTTGGCCCGCGCGCTGATTGACCGCGAAAGCGAGCGCGCACGGATTTTGCGCCAACCCCAACCGAAGCGCACGTTGGTGGGCGCAATGCTGGAAGTGCCCGCGTTGATGTTCATGCTGCCGCAAATCCTGCGCAGCGCCGATTTCGTATCGATCGGCTCGAATGATCTGCTGCAATTCATCTTTGCGGTGGATCGTACCAATCCGCGCGTGTCGCGCCGTTACGATGCTCTGAATCCCGCGGCCCTCACGGTCATCCGGCAGATCGTCCACAGCGCAGCGGAAGCGGGCGGCGAGGTCTCGCTATGCGGCGAAATTGCCGGGCGTCCACTGGAGGCGATGGCGCTACTGGGTTTGGGCTTGCGCGTTCTCTCGATGCAGCCGGCCAATATCGGGCCTATCAAGATGATGATCCGCAGCATCGATCTTCGGGAAGTGAGCGAGTTCGTCGAGCGGCTGTGCGGACGTAACGATCACAGCCTCCGCATTCGACTCGCAGCTTTCGCCGCCGAACGCGGCATTGTTCTCAAATAGAGTCAGTTCGTTTCGCTCAGGTCCGGCGGCAGCGGCGCAACGTCAATGCCCTCTTCCACCAGATCGGCGGCTTCCTCCAGTGACGCTTCGCCATAGATGTGGCGCTCGTCGCTGTCGCCGTAATGGATTTTGCGCGCTTCTTCGGGAAATTGCGGGCCGACGTATTCCGCGTGTTGCTCGACGTATTTGCGCAAGCCCGTCATGAACTGCCGCATCTTGTGCAACTCATCTGTGGCCTTGGCCGCCGGAACCGGCGCAAGTTTGCTCTCGACCGGAATCCGTGCTGGACGTTCGCTTTCCCCCACTTTGGTGGACAAAGCGGGCGCCATCGGCGCCTTCGTCACTGAACGTGAATCGCAAAGCGGGCAAAGCAGCTTGCCTTCCGTCTTCTGCGTATCGAAGGCGGCGATGTTCGCGAACCATCCTTCGAAGGAGTGGCCCTTGCCGCAACGGAGGCTGTAAACGATCACCTTGGATATCACTCAAATGATGCCGATCAAGTTAGAACATGGGGGTAAACGCCAGGTTCCGCAAGCACTCCAGGGCCGCAGGTGCTAGAGCGCGATCCGCGCCTTTACCTCATGCCAGTTGCCGCACAAGAGAATGGCTGCCGTTCAACCGCGTGGCAGCGAACGCCCAGCGCGGCTTTACGGCCCTTCGAAGTCGCGGTCGTGCCGTAAGCTTGGCACACGCTCGCGCGCGATTTTGACAGCGGCGGGATCGATGTCAGCACTGATCACGCACGGCTCCGTGCCCCCTTCCGCAATGATTTCGCCCCACGGTGCCACAATAAGCGAATGGCCGTAGGTTTGCCGGCCGTTGGCATGCATTCCGCCCTGCGCCGGCGCGATGACAAAGGCGCCATTCTCGATCGCGCGCGCCCGCAACAGAACGTGCCAGTGTGCCTTCCCCGTCGTTTCCGTGAATGCGCTGGGCACTGCCAGGAATGAACTGCCCGCTTGCGCAAGCGATCGATAGAGTTGTGGAAACCGCAGATCGTAGCAGATGGAAAGACCCAGCCTGCCCCAGGGCAGATCGGCAATCACTGCGCTGTTGCCACCGGCCACCGTGTTCGACTCCCGATAGGATTCGCCGCTGGGCAGATCCACATCGAAAAGGAAAATCTTATCGTAGCGCGCCGCGATCCGTCCTTTGGAGTCGATCAGGAAAGAGCGGTTGGCGGTTTTTGTCTCACTCACCTTGATCGCCAACGAACCGATCAGCAGCCAGATGTCCAATTCTTCGGCCAGCGCCCGAAATCGCGGCAGCGCAGGGTCGTGTTCTTCCGGAAAACTGTTCTCCAGTTTGGCGCCACCATCCGGCGCCATCAGCGTCGTATTCTCAGGTGTGGCGACGAATTCCGCACCTTTGCCTTTGGACTCCCGAATCAGCTCGGATGCGGCCCGGATATTGTCCTCCACATCGTCGGAAGATCGCAGCTGCACGCAGGCGGCGCGAAAGGCTGTCATGGCGCACTTAGCAGCGGATCGAGTTCACCGGCTCGCTCCAGCGCGTAAAGATCGTCGCATCCGCCCACATGGCGCTCCCCAATGAAGATCTGCGGCACGGTGTAGCGGCCGCTGGCTTTTCCTTCCATCTCACGGCGAGCATTCGGGTTCATGAATACATCGACTTCTTCGAACGCCGCGCCTTTCTTTTTCAGGAGTGCCTTGGCGCGGACGCAGTAGGGACAGATCGGCGTGGTGTAGATCGTGATCCTGGGCATCGACTCAGAAATACACAAAACCGTCGCACTATATAACGCGCGGCAGTGGCCGGGGAACACGGGCAATCGTCAGGACCAGCACCTTTTCCGCGCCAGCGCGCTTCAATGCCCGTGCGCACGCCTGGATGGTGGCGCCTGTTGTGAGCACGTCGTCAACCAGCAGAATGCGGTGGCCGGAAATCTTTGGTTCATGGCCGGACGCCACCCGGAACGCGCCCCGGACATTGCGCGCCCGCGCCTTTGCCGATGGCATGACGCCCTGGCTGGGCGTTGAGCGAACGCGCCTCAGAACGAACGGATCGAATGGCTTTCCGCTCAGATTCGAAAGCCGTTGAGCAAGGACGGCGGACTGGTTGTAGCGCCGCGCCCAGAGCCGCCAGCGGTGGAGCGGCACAGGTACGATCACACCGGCTTCCTTCAACAGCGGCTCGCCGGCACGCTTCAGCCACAGCGCAAACAGATGTGCAAATTCGAGACGATCGGACCGCTTCAGCGCAAGCAGGGCGCCCTTGCTGGCATCGTCATAGGCCATCGCTGCACGAGCACAGTCGAAAGCGGGCGGCTCCGCCAGACACGAGGCGCATAGCGAATCCGCACCGGGGTCGATTTCGAAGGGCAACCCGCAGCAGGCGCACATCGGGTCTTCGAAGAAGGTGATTTTTTTCCAACAGGCAGGGCATAAGGCGCGAGGCTCTGAAATTTGCACGCGGCAGACGAGGCAGAGAGGCGGGTACAGCAGATCGAGAAGCGCTCGTCCCGCTCGGCTCGCGAGCACCGCTCCTCTCCTGCGTTCGGAACCCTCGAATGCCGCTACCATAGCGGCTAGTCTAGCGGAGCAAACCGCCTCACGCGAATGGAACTATGAGCGGCCCACCGCAAATTTTTGATCGCTCACTTTACGCCAGGCGGCGCGCCCGCGCGGCCGGGACGGACTTTCTGGTCCGCGATGTCGCCGCGCATCTGGCCGAACGTATTTCAGCGGTCAATCGCCGATTTCAGCATGCATTGGACGTTTCTTCCCGAGAGGAAAGTTTCGTCGAATTGAGGGGCGCAGCGGAACATTGGAGATGCACGTCGCTCTGGGCGAGTTCCCAGGAGGTTGCGGGGGATGAAGAGGCGCTGCCCTTTGCGCCTGCCTCTTTCGATCTTGTCACGAGCGTTTTGTCGCTTCATAGCGTGAACGATCTTCCCGGCGCGCTCGTTCAAATCTGCCAGGTGCTCAAGCCGGACGGGTTATTTGTCGCGGCGCTCTTCGGCGGGGAGACCTTGCGCGAACTTCGCGAGGCCCTTGCAATCGGCGAAGTTGAACTCGCCGGGGGCATCGCACCGCGCGTGTCGCCGTTCGCAGATGTTCGCGATTTGGGGGGACTATTACAGCGCGCGGGATTCGCACTGCCGGTTGCGGATGTGGAACGCACCACGGTGACGTATCGGGACTTCGCCTCCCTTGCCGGCGACCTTCGCGCGCTTGGCGAAACCAACGCACTCGCCCAACGAAGCCGCCAGTTGTTGCGGCGTGATGTGCTAGAGGCCGCGCTTTCGCACTATCTGAGGACCCATTCCGAACCAGACGGCAGGTTGCGGGCCACGTTCGATGTCATCTATCTCATCGGCTGGGCCCCACACGAAAGCCAGCAGCAGCCGCTCGCGCCGGGATCCGCGCACGCGAGCCTTGCAGATGCGCTCAGAAATCGTGAATTTTCGGGGACGGGTTAAGAGCCAGTCACTGCGTTTCCGATTTTCGTATATGTATTTTCCAGGGCCGTTGTTAGCCCCGAAAGGGCTCCCAGGATGGCCACCGAAATGAGGGCGGCGATAAGACCATATTCAATCGCCGTGGCACCGCTCTCGTTTGCCGCAAAACGCCTTACAAGAGATCGCGCAGCATGGGGATAAGAGGCAGATCGGCAGGGGGCATTGGAAACGAAGGAAGGTCGCGTGGCCTCACCCATTTCAGTGCCATGTGCTCCAGCGGCGAAGGTGTTCCGTCCCACCGGCGGCACACAAACAACGGCATCAGCAGATGGAAATCCGGGTACGTGTGCGACGCGAACGTGAAAGGCGCGAGACACGGCTCTTGCACCGCGATGCCAAGCTCTTCCTTCAATTCGCGGATCATCGCTTCTTCCGGCCGTTCTTGCGGCTCCACTTTTCCGCCAGGAAATTCCCATAGTCCCGCCATCACTTTCCCCGGCGGCCGTTGTGCAATCAGCACGCGCCCGTCCGGATCGATCAGCCCGCACGCCACAATTAAGACCAATTTGGCCACATTTGTCTCCAGTAATACCTGTGCGTACCTAACACCGGATTAAGAAAGTCGATGGGGATTGAAGGTGGGTTCTAACCCTGACCCGCGATACGTAATCATGAGCGATAGGAACCGTTAATCCGGACGTATCCTTGGGTCAGGTCGCAGGTATAGATACGGGCACAGCCTTCCCCCATTCCCACGTCCGTTCTGATCAGAACCTCACGGCCCGATACCGCTTTGCTTGCAGCCGCTTCGTCGTAGCCCGTGGCGCGGCTCCCTTTTTCCGCGACCAATTGACTGCCAAACCAGATGCGCAGGCGATCGCGATCAGCCGGCTCGCCGGCCTTCCCCACCGCCATCACCACGCGGCCCCAGTTCGCGTCACCTCCGGCGACGGCGGTTTTGACCAGGGGCGAATTTGCGATCGACAGCGCGATGCGCCGGGCGGACTCATCGGACTGCGCGCCGGTTACATCTATCTGTATGAGTTTTTGGGCACCCTCGCCATCCCGCACCACTTGCAGCGCCAGATCGAGGAGGACATCGTTGAGTTTGCTGTGAAACGCGGTGAGGTGTTTGTCGCCGGCCGCCCGCACGGCCGGATGCTTCGGGCTTTTGCCGGTTGCAAAAAGGAGTAAGGTATCGCTCGTGGATGTGTCGCTATCCACGGTAATGCAATTGAACGATCGCGCGACCCCCTCCGACAACAACGATTGCAGGACACCAGCGGGAATAGCTGCATCCGTAAAAACAAACGCCAGCAACGTTGCCATGTCGGGTGCGATCATGCCCGAGCCTTTGGCAAAGCCATTGATTGTGACCATGCTCCGGCCAATTTGCGCGGTGGCAGTCGCAAGCTTCGGATAGGTATCCGTGGTCATGATGGCTTCTGCCGCATCACGCCATTTGGCGGCTGTGCCGGAGCGGCGGAGTGATTTCATCATAGCGGTGATTTTGCTGGCCGGCAGCGGCTCGCCAATGACGCCCGTTGAAGCGAGAAAGACCTCCTCTCCTCGACAGCCAAGTTCAGCCGCGGCCGATTGCGCAACGGCGGCGGCCGTTTCCACACCGGCTTGTCCCGTGAAAGCATTGGCGTTGCCACTATTGACGACGAGTGCGCGCGCCGAGCCAACGGGAAGGTGCTTCCGGCACCATTCGACGGGAGCGGACGCAGTCTTCGATTGTGTGAACACGCCCGCAACCTGTGTGCCTGGGTCCATCGCCACCAGAAGAAGGTCGCTGCGGTTCCGATACCGTATTCCGGCTGCGGCTGTGGAAAGCCGGATACCCGTAACGGCGGGAGGGCGCACGATTTTCTTCGGCGCAAGCGGTGAACGCGCGGATTCGTTGCCCGCCGGCGCTGAAGATTGCCTTTTTTTTTTGCTCGCCATTGCCCTCGCCTCAACGCCGCCGAAACGAGCCACTAGGGGCGAAATCGGCGTGAATTGACAAGGGGGTGGCCGGTTCCTATGTCTCTGCGAGCGCGCGGCCGGGGGCTTCTCCGGCCGCTTGTGCTTGTTTCGCCGGTCGCGTCGGCTTGGCCCGCCCCGTCAGAGGATTTCATGCTCGGCTTCACCGACATTGCGCAACGTTTCTTTGGCTCCGTGAACGAACGGAAGCTTCGGCCCATGTTCAAGCGGGTCGAGCAGATCAACGCGCTGGAACCGCGCTTCCAGCCCATGAGCGACGAAGAACTGCGGGGCCAGACGCGGATTTTCAAAGATCGGCTGGCGAAGGGCGAAACGCTTGACAATTTGCTTCCGGAAGCATTCGCCGTCGTTCGCGAGGCCGCCAAACGGACACTCGGCCAGCGGCACTTCGATGTGCAGCTTGTGGGCGGCATGGTGCTCCACGAAGGCCGCATCGCCGAAATGAAAACCGGCGAAGGCAAAACGCTGGTCGCCACCCTTCCTGTTTATCTCAACGCGCTCGCCGGCAATGGCGTGCATGTGGTGACGGTGAACGATTATCTCGCCCGCCGCGACGCCGATTGGATGGGACAGATTTATAGGTTCCTGGGGTTATCGGTTGGCTGCATCGTGCACAACCTCACCGATGAGGAGCGCAAGAAAGCCTACGACGCTGATGTTACCTATGGCACCAACAACGAATACGGCTTCGACTATTTGCGCGACAACATGAAATACTCGATCGCGACGATGGTCCAGCGCGGCCATTTCTTTGCGATCGTGGACGAAGTCGACTCCATTCTCGTCGATGAGGCACGCACACCGCTCATCATTTCCGGTCCGACAGAGGATCAGACCGAAATGTACCGCAACGTCGATGCGCTGATCCCCAAGCTCGAAAAGGACGATTACGAGCTCGACGAGAAACAGAAGACTGTGACGCTCACAGAAGGCGGCAACGAGCGAATGGTCGGCTGGCTGCGTGAGGCGGGGCTGCTGGAAACGGGCGATCTCTACGATATTGAAAACATCAACATCGTCCATCACGTCAATCAGGCGCTGAAAGCGCACGCGCTGTTCCAGCGCGACCGCGATTACATCGTGAAGGACGGCAAGGTCATCATCATCGACGAATTTACTGGCCGCATGATGGAAGGCCGGCGCTATTCGGAGGGTCTCCACCAGGCACTGGAAGCGAAGGAAGGCGTGCGCGTCGAGCCGGAAAACGTCACCCTCGCCTCCATCACCTTCCAGAACTACTTCCGCCTCTATCAGAAGCTCGCCGGCATGACCGGGACGGCCCTGACTGAGGCCCCCGAGTTCATGGACATCTACAAGCTCGATGTTGTCGAGGTGCCGACCAATCGGCCAATGATTCGCAACGATCAGGACGACGAAGTCTATCGCTCAGTCGACGAAAAGAACGGCGCCATCGTCAAGCTCGTGGAAGAATGCCAGAACCGCGCACAACCGGTTCTGGTGGGCACGACCTCAATCGAAAAGTCCGAGCAGCTTTCCACGCTGCTTCGCGAGCACAAGATTAAACACAACGTGCTGAATGCCCGTTATCACGAGCAGGAAGCTGTCATTGTGGCGCAGGCCGGTGTTTCCGGCACGGTTACCATCGCCACCAACATGGCCGGCCGCGGCACCGACATTCAGCTGGGCGGCAACGCCGAGATGCGAATCAAGAACGAGCTCGGCGGCATGCTGGATGAGTCCGAATTCGCAATGCGCGCGGCCGAGATTCGCTCCGAAGTGGCCGCGGACAAGGAACGCGTGCTGGCGGCGGGTGGTCTCTACATCATGGGCACCGAGCGCCACGAAAGCCGCCGCATCGACAATCAGCTGCGCGGCCGTTCCGGCCGTCAAGGCGATCCGGGTGCATCGAAATTCTTCCTGAGCCTTCAGGACGATCTGATGCGCATTTTCGGCTCCGAGCGCATGGATTCGATTTTGAAACGCCTGGGCCTCGAGGAAGGCGAAGCCATCGCGCATCCGTGGGTGAACAAGGCACTGGAAAAGGCGCAGCAGAAGGTGGAAGCGCGGAATTTCGAAATCCGCAAGAACATCCTAAAATTCGACAACGTTCAGCACGATCAACGCAAGGTGATCTTCGATCAGCGCCGCGAGATCATGAGCGCCGAGGATGTCAGCGAACAGATCGCCGATTTCCGCGCGCAGGTGGTGGAAGATCTCGTTGCGCGCCACATTCCCGAGCGTGCTTACGCCGAACAGTGGGATGCGGCAGGCCTACAAGACGAAGTGCTGAAAATCTTCGCGGTCGATCTGCCGGTTACGGAATGGACGAAGGAAGAAGGCATCGCGGACGAAGAAGTCCGCGACCGCATCATCAAGGCAGTGGATGCGCGCGCCGCCGAGCGTGCGGCGAATGTCGGCCCCGACCTGATGCGCTATATCGAGAAATCGATCCTGCTGCAGACGCTGGATCACGACTGGCGCGAGCACATCGTCAATCTCGATCACCTGCGCCAGTATGTGGGCCTGCGCGGTTACGGTCAGCGCGATCCGCTGAACGAATACAAGAGCGAGGCTTTCGAGCTGTTCGAAGGGCTGCTGGCGAAGATGCGTATCGATGTGGTGCGGCAACTCATGCATCTGCAGATCAATGTGGAAGCGCCGCCGCCCGAATTCGATCAGTCGCCTGGCCCCATGTTCGCCTCGCACATCGATCCGCTGACCGGCGAAGACGAGATGGCGCCGCCAGATCCAATGCGGGTGCGCACCACGCGAATGGAGCAGGTCCCCGTTTTACCGGACGATCCAAGCACATGGGGCAAGATTCAGCGCAATGCGCCCTGCCCTTGCGGCTCGGGCCGCAAGTTCAAGCACTGCCACGGCGCGCTGGTCTAGGCAAAGACCGCTCGACCCGCCCTCCTGGAGCGATGTGACGTTTGGGCCGTTACCGTTGGTATGGCTGCGAGAGCGTCGTCCAGGAAATCGAGAAGTGGCAGGGCGTCCAGGTCGGCTCCGCGCGGGCGAAAGTCGCGGTGGTCGGCGAAAGTCACGCGCGAGAGCGACGCCCTCGACCTGCGCAAGGACGTCTTCAACCTCAACGATCCCAAGAAAATCGCCGCGTCGCTCAAATGTTCTGCGGAACACAGCAAGCGCCGCAAGGCGGACCCGTACCGCTCAGCGATGTCGATGCTGACGTTCTACATCAACCGTGCCGGCAAGAACTTGCGGTCATCGCGGAAGAAAACACTCGAGCGAGCGAAAACAGAACTGAGAGCGCAATTCGGCCGCGAATAAACCTTCACCGGATGGATCATCAGCGCGCGACGATCTGGCCGTTCTGCTTGTAAACCTCGCCGCCTTTCATCACGAATTGTACGTGCTCCAGGGTGTGTACGTCGTTAAGCGGGTCGCCATCCACCGCGACAACATCGGCGTAGCGGCCGGGACGCACGGAACCGACGTCCTGCGGATCGCCGATGAGATCGGCGGCCGAGCCGGTGGCCGCGATAATGGCATCCATCGGTGACATGCCGGCAGCAACCATCAACGCAAACTCCTGTGCATTCTGGCCGTGTGGAACCAGGCCCTGGTCCGTGCCGAACGCAATCTTGACACCCGATTCATAGGCATCGTGGAGATTTTGCTGGATGCGGGGAGCCACCGTCAACGCCTTTTGCGCGGAGGACGGATTTAGCTGTTCGGGGTGCATCTTCGCGACGACATAAACTGCGTGAGCAATAAGAAGAGTCGGCACGAGGTAGGTTCCGTGCTGCTTCATCAGCTTGTACGATTCGGCATCGGCATAACTGCCGTGCTCGATGGAATCCACGCCGAGCCGCACGGCGGTATCGATCGCCTGCTTGCCGTGTGCATGCGCCGCGACTTTGAGGCCCAAGGCGTGCGCGGTATCGATCACCGCCTTGATTTCATCATCGGCCATCAGCTGCCGGTTGGGATCGTCGTTGACAGACAAAACCCCACCGCTTGGCATGATCTTGATGAGATCGGTCCCCAGCTTCTTGTGCTCACGGACCGCCTTTCGCGCTGCCTCCGGGCTGTCGATAATGTTTTCGGCCCACGCCGGATCGCTCAATTCAGGATCGAGCCCGGTGGATTCGTCGGTGTGGCCGCCCGTCGGGCCAAGCGGCGCTCCCGAAACCCACAAACGCGGGCCCGGCACAATGCCTTTCGCGATCTGCTTTCTCAGCGCCACGATGACGTTCGTATCGGCACCGACATCGCGCACGCTCGTAAAACCGGCGAGCAACGTGGCACGGGCGTAGGCGGTAGACTTCACGGCTGAATCGAAGCGTGTTTCGGTGACCTCCCTCGCAATCGGATTGCCGCCATCGAACTGGTTGGTGAGATGAACGTGGCAATCGATCAGTCCGGGCAAAACCGTGCTGTGGGCCAGGTCGATGACCTCAGCGCCAGCCGGCGCGACAAAGCCAGGTTGCACGGCCGTAATGCGGTCGTCGTGCACCAGGATCGAAACCTGATTTCGCGGCTGCGCGGACACGCCGTCGATCAGGCGCCCGGCGTGAATCGCAAAGTCTTTCGCCAGAGCGGGCGCTGCGGCCAGCAAGGTCATGACAACGGCAGCAAAAAACGATCGGAAGGTTGTGAACATCCCCGCTCCCTAGCCCGATAGGAAGAATCAATGCTAACGGTCAGGCGCCGAGCGCACAATGCTGCGCCGCCTGGCAAGATGCGAGTCGTCCCATGCTGAACATCTGCCCCGCATCCGTTGGCCACGCGCCAGTATGGGTGGATCTGCACGAGCCCACGCCTGAAGAAGTTAAGCGCGTGGAGTCTGAGTACAAGGTCCGGGTGCCCTCGCGGGCGCAGCTGGAGGAAATCGAATCGTCCAGCCGCTTGTCCGTTGAGAACGGAACCATACACCTGAACATGCCGGTGATCGCGCACGACAATGAAGAGGTGCCGACCGCCCTCGGCTTTGTATTCACCAAAGTCTTGCTGGTCACCGTGCGCTACACCCCTCTTGTCAGCTTCGATACCGCCATCGCGCGCTTCAACAAGGATGGCCCCGCGAAGAGCAGCTCGGAGGTTTTCGCGACCCTCATCGAAGGGATCACCGATTACGGAGCGGATGCCCTGGAGCAGATCGGCGTTGAACTGAACGGAGTTTCACAACGCGTTTTTCGCAATTATGCCAACAAGCGGCCGCGCAATGTGTCACGCGCCAACCGTGCCCTGCGCGACGTGCTGATATCGGTCGGGGGGTGCGGCGAGAAGCTGTCGCAGATTCGCGAAAGCCTGCTTGGCCTGCAGCGCATCGTTCCATATGCGCTCGACAAGGGCAAGGAATGGATTTCCAGCGATATCATCGAGCGTTTGCAGACCGCGGCGAAGGATCTTCAGTCGCTGAACGATTTTGAAGTCCACCTGTCCAACAAGGTGCAATTCCTGCTGGATGCCGTGCTCGGTTTCATCAACACCGAGCAGAACGATATCTTCAAGGTGTTGACCATCGTATCGGTGGTCGGCATTCCACCAACTTTGATTGCCAGCATGTATGGCATGAATTTCCGCTACATGCCGGAACTTCAGTGGCATCTGGGATACGTCTGGGGCCTTGGCCTGATTGCGTTTTCTGCAATCCTCCCAACCGTGTGGTTCAAGTGGCGGGGCTGGTGGTAGACGGCACCGATTCTTCGATCAGCCGGCCCTCATGCAGTACAAATGCCCGATCCATCTTCGCTGCCAAATCCTGATTGTGCGTGGCAACCAGCGCCGCCACGCCTTCCGATCGCACCAGATGCAGCAACAGATCGAAAACACCTTGCGCGGTTTTCGGATCGAGATTTCCCGTGGGCTCGTCCGCGAGCAGTAGCCGTGGGTGATTGGCGAGCGCTCGCGCAATTGCCACGCGCTGTTGCTCGCCGCCGGAAAGTTGCGACGGCCGGTGTTCGAAACGCTCGGCGAGTCCCACCTGTGTCAGAAGCCGCTTCGCTTCCTGTTCAGCGTCTGCGCGGGGTCTGCCGGTTATGCGTTGTGGAATGATCACATTCTCCAGTGCGCTGAATTCCGGCAGCAGGTGATGCGCCTGATAAACGAAACCAATCAGCTCGCGGCGCAGGCGCGTCCGCTCGGCCTCCGGCAAACGCGAAGCCGCAGCGCCCCCGAGATAAATCTCCCCGGCCGAAGGCGCTTCCAGCAGGCCTGCCATATGCAGCAACGAAGATTTTCCGGCGCCCGATGGCCCCACCAGCGCCACGAGTTCTCCCGGCCACAAGGTCAGGCGCAAATTTTGAAACACGTCCAGCGTGCCCTGCCCTTGCGTGTAGCGTCGCGCAACCCCCTCAAGCCGCAGGACGGGCTGCTCACTCATAGCGAAGCGCCTCGACGGGATCGAGGCGTGCAGCCCGCCAGGAGGGATAAAGGGTCGCGAGGAACGACAGCGACAATGCCAGCACGACCACGAACACAACCTCGCGCGGATTCATTTGCGCCGGGATGCGGCTCAGGAAATAGATGGTGGGATCGAACAGCGTTGTGCCGGTAAGCGAGGACAGGAATTGCCGGATCTCTTCAATGTAGGTGCAGAAGACGACGCCAATAATCAAGCCCAGCAGGGTGCCGCTTACGCCGATGCTCGCCCCGGCAATGAAAAATATGCGCATGACAGCGCCACGCCGCGCGCCCATGGTGCGAAGAATAGCGATGTCCCCCGCCTTATCCTTCACGAGCATGATGAGGCCGGAGATGATGTTGAGCGCGGCGACAAGCACGATCAGTGCGAGAATGAGAGCCATGACATTCCGTTCGACCTGTAGCGCGCCGAACAGGCTCGATTGCATGTCCTGCCAGGAAATGACTCGCGTGGAAGGACCGGCGACTGCGGCTATGCCGTTCATCACCGAACCGATCTGTTCCGGATCGCGGACCATGATCTGCAGCCCGTTCACGCTGTCGCCCATGTTGAAGTAGAGCTGCGCCTCCTCCAGCGGCATGAAGATGAAGGTCTGGTCGTACTCGCTCATGCCAATGCGGAATGTGCCGGCGACAGTGTAGCTCTTCACACGCGGCGTGGTGCCGAAGGGCGTAACATTGCCGCGCGGCGCAATCAGCGTGATCTGCATGCCCGGTAAGACCCGCAATTTTTCGGCGAGCCGCTGACCAACGATGACAGAGCCGCTGCCTGCGAAATGCGCCAGCGCGCCCTGCGACAGCGTGCTGGAAACGGTGGTGAGTTCCTGAAGATCGCTACGGCGCATGCCGCGCACGACCACCCCGGCATTCAGCCCGCCGGCGCTCGCCATCACCTGCCCGTCCACAATCGGTGTGACCCGCGTGACCTCCGGAACCGTGCGCAGTTTTGTGGCGAGGCCATCGTAGTTAGTCAGATTTCCGTACAGGCCCTGCACCACGGCATGACCGTTCAGCCCAAGAATACGGGCCAGCAGTTCGTGCCGGAAACCGTTCATCACCGCGAGCACGATGATCAGCGCCGCCACCCCGATAGCGATCCCGATCAGCGAGAAGATGGAGATGACGGAAACATAGCCCTCGCGCCGCGTTGGGCGGAGATAGCGCAGCGCAATCATCCACTCGAAGGCGGAAAACGGCCCTGCGTTGCTCCGGCTCCGAGATGCCATCAGGCGAATCTGTTCAACGCGGCTTCAGCGGAAACTTCTTCGCGTGCTCCGGTCGCGCGGTTCTTCAGTTCGACCAGGCATTTCTCCAGGCCGCGCGGGCCGACGATGATTTGCCAGGGGCTACCGATCAGATCATGGGTGGCGAATTTGGCGCCGGGGCGTTCGTCGGTGTCGTCGTAGAGCACGTCCTTATCGGCCGCAGTGAGCTTCGCGTATAGGTCTTCGCAGGCGGCGTCGGTTCTCGCATCGCCCTTCTTCAGATTGATCAGCGAAATATCGAATGGCGCCACGGGCTCGGGCCAGATGATGCCCTTATCATCATGCGAGGCTTCGATAATCGCGCCAACCAGCCGCGAAACGCCTATACCATACGAACCACCCTCAATCGGCACTTCCTTGCCGTCAGGCCCCGCCACGACCGCCTTCATCGGCACGGAATATTTCGTGCCAAAATAGAAAATCTGGCCCACTTCAATGCCACGTGCCGTCACGCGCTGATCTTCGGGCACCTCGCTTTCAAATCGCGCCGCATCGTGAACATCCGACGTCGCCGCGTACAGACGCGTGCGCTGCTGCACGAAGGGCCCGAGATCGGAATCGAAATCGATGGTCTCGTCCGGCACCGGCATGTCGAGCAGCCGCTTGTCGCAGAACACTTCGCTTTCGCCGGTTTCTGCCAACACAATGAATTCGTGAGAGAGATCGCCGCCAATCGGGCCCGTTTCGGCCCGCATGGGAATGGTTGTGAGCCCCATGCGCATGAACGCGCGCAGGTAAGCGACATACATCTTGTTGTAGGAGCGGCGGGCGCCTTCCTTGTCCAGATCGAAGGAGTAGGCGTCTTTCATCAGGAATTCGCGGCCGCGCATGACACCGAAGCGCGGGCGAATTTCATCCCGGAATTTCCACTGGATATGATACAGGTTCAGCGGCAGCGCCTTGTACGAGCGCACATAGGCGCGGAAGATTTCCGTCACCATGTCCTCGTTGGTGGGACCGTAGAGCAGCTCGCGCTCGTGGCGATCCGTGATGCGCAGCATCTCGGGTCCATAGGCGCCGTAGCGGCCGGTTTCTTTCCAAAGCTCCGATGGCTGCAAGGTCGGCATCAGAATTTCGATGGCGCCGGCGCGGTTCATCTCCTCGCGTACGATTTGCTCGATCTTCTTCAGCACCCGGAAGCCGACGGGCAGCCAGGCATAGATACCGGCCGCCTCCTGGCGGACGAGGCCGGCCCGCAGCATCAGCCGGTGCGAGACGATCTGCGCCTCGGCAGGCGTTTCCTTGAGCGTGGGGAGGAAATAGCGGGACAGGCGCATGGGTAGCAAGTCTCGAAGAGAGCGGAATCACGCCTTCATACGAGAGCGTTGCGGCTTGAGCAAACGGGCTAAAAGCCGGGCTTCAGGAGCCGAAATGCGCGATCAGCGCGGCGGCGTAAGGCGCGCCCAGACAGTAGGCGAGCGCCAGGATGACCATGGCGATAAGCAGCTTGTGCTGCCCCAAAGATGGCGTGGAACGACGACCCACCCGATGCACGGCACTTTCTCCCGACGCGCCCATCTTAAGCCTTGGCTATGAACGGCCGGTTTCCCAACGCATGAAATTAGAGTTGGCTGCCTCACCCTTTATTAGCCAAACATCTCCCAGGATCTTGGGCCGCACGATGTGTTTCAGGAGATTGCGCGTACCTGAAATTCAGCTCCGGAAACCGGAGGTTGCGCGGGCGCGCGCCAACGCCAGCCGGTGAGACGCACCCGGACCATCCAGAAAACCAGGAGGACCATCGGGATAAATTGTGGGAGGAAGAAAATGCCCGTCACGTGCATTGGGCCGGGCAACAGCCGCGGCAAGCCATTGGTGAAGGCGGAGCCCGCCGCCATGGTGAGGCCAAGGCACATTCGCCAAAGGTGACGCGCGATCCGCGGCGCGCCGGTGATGCCGCCGGCCCAAACCACCTTCGCGTCCGACAGCGCCGCAATACCCACGACCGATGCGAAAACATACATGGCGATGAGAATGGGACCTTTGATGGCAAAGGCGCTCTTAAAAATCGTCATGCCAGTTGCTGTCTGAACCAGCACCAGCGCGAACGGCACGCACAGGCAGATGGCCACTCCCATCGCAATCTTTTCCGGCAGACCTATTTTGCCGTCCCTGCGCGCCGCCGCCATCCATCCGGTGGTGACGAGATAGAAAGCGAAGGTACCGCCGAACAGATTGATGATCTGGCCAGGCCGAACGACCGCTAGATAAGCCGCCGAAGCCGCCATGATCAGCATCGATGCGAAGAACACCGTGCCGGTTCTGCGATGAAGCCTGCCGCCCTTGCGCGCGAAGATCGCGATGGTTCCGGAGAAAAGAGCGACGGTGCCCGCGCCGATATGCAGGGCAAATCCCGCCATCGTGAGAAGTCCGATCGATGATGTGTGCGCGGCTGTCAGAAGCATATCCTGCCTCCCTGTTCAGGCCGGCTCGCGGCCGCGGCGCAGCCACACGGCCGCTGCAACGAAAGCGACTGCGACCATCAGGCCGATCCACAGGCCGGGGCTGGCGAAGAAATGTGCCGGTGTCATCAGGGCGGCCGGATCGATGGTCGTTGTGTTGCGCGCGGGTTGAACAAAGCCAAGGTCGAGAAAGCCCTTCAGCCGGTAGCGAATGAGCGACCCGGCATAATTCGTGTCGAACGCGATCCGCTCGACGACCGCCACGCCGATCGGCGTAAGCACAGCCCACAGGAAAGTCATGCGGCGCGCCCAGGCGGATACCATCAGCAGCCAACCGTAAATCGGCGCGTACCACAGCGTGCCCGTCACGATGAGATAGATCAGGGTCAGCGACATATGCGAGAAGGACCAGTGCGACCATAGCAACTGCGTACCCGATCCACTTGCCGCAAGCGCGCCGGTTGCGGCCGCCAGCATTACAAGCTGCACGGCGAGTGCGACCACCGTAACCACCACGGGAATAACAACCATCGGGATCGTGGCTTTCGCCAGAACCGTGGTAAGATCGGAGACCGGCAGCGATTTCCAGAACAGGATGCTGCGGTCGCGCCGCTCGTTGCCGAGCGCGCCAATGCAGTAGAAAACTCCGACGATGACTCCCGTCACCAAAACCGCCGCCATGCCCATCGCAAATGGCAACGCAAGTTCCAGGTACTGCTTCCACCAGGGCAAACTGCCGGCGTGACGAACCATTTCCGGCAGCCGCGAAAGCCGGATGAAATAGCCAAACAGCACCAGCCCGGCGACGACGAGCGGCGCGATATAGATCGCGCGATGTTCCCAGATTTCCCGCCGCAAGGACCAATAAAACGGTCGTGTCGGTGCGACACTGGTTTGGCTGCGGGCCTGCGTCCCCAAGGTTGCGGCATTTGCGTCCGATGCGGTGCTCATGCCGCGGCTCCCTGTTGGCGATCGCCCATCACCGCCACGAACAGATCGGCGATGCTGGGGGTGCGAATGTCCCCCAGTGGCGCAACCCGCTCGCGAGCTACGCCGTCGAAGAGCAGCATGGTGCGGCCCAGCATCTGGCGCTCGTGAATGGGTTTAAGTGCGCGAGCATCGGCAACCGACTCCGGCCGCGCCGTCAGTTCGACATAGCGGTTCTCGAAGTCTTCCATGCTGCAGGACAGCGCGATCTTGCCGCGGTCGATGAACATCATGTCGGTCAGGATCTGCTGAATTTCCTCGACCTGGTGCGTGGTGACGATGATGGTGCGCGTCCGGTCGAAATAGTCGTTCAGAAGGGATTCGTAGAATTGCTTGCGGAACAACAGGTCCAGCCCCAAGGTCGGCTCATCCAGAACAAGCAACTTTGCGTCGATCGCCATCACCAGCGCCAGATGCAGTTGCGTCACCATGCCCTTCGACAGCTCCCGCACCCGGCTCGTCTTCTTGATCTGCGTGCGGGCCAGAAATGCCTCGGCCTTGGCACGGTCGAAGCGTGGATGCACGCCTTCGACGTAATCCACCGCCTGGCACACGCGCATCCAGCGCGGCAGCACGGCGACGTCGGCAATGAAGCAGACATCCCGCATTAATCGGTCGCGCGCGCGCCAGGGATCGAGCCCGATAACGTTCAGCTGGCCTTCAAACGGAATCAGTCCCAGCACGCAATTCAGCAGGGTGCTCTTGCCCGCGCCATTGGGACCGATCAGCCCCAGAATGCGGCCCTCCTCCACGCGCAGATCGATGCCATCCAGCGCGATGGTGTTCTTGAACGCCTTGCGCAGGCCACGGGCTTCAATGGTGCTCATGAATGCTCCTTGCCGCTGTTCGAATACAGCAGCTCGCTCAGTTCCAGGCCGAGGCGCTCAATGGTGTCGCGAATGGGCGGCCATTGTTCCGTCAAGAACCGCTCTCGCTCCGCCCGCATGAGCAGCGCCCGCGCGCCGGCATTGACGAACATGCCGAGGCCTCGCCGCTTCTCCACAACCTGTTCATCGACGAGCTGCTGATAGGCCTTCAGCACGGTGAGCGGATTGACCCGATACTCCGCTGCCACATTCCGCACCGACGGCAGCGGATCGCCTTCGTGCAGCACGCCATCGAGAATCATCGCGATGATCCGGTCGCGCAGCTGCCGGTAGATCGGCTGACTGGCATTCCATTCAGGCTCCATCGCGAGCGCCATTGGTTTTCAGTTCTGATCCGCCCGTAAGAACAGCAGACTGACCAGCCGCGGCAGCGCGGCAGCCATGGTGGAGCGGTCCTCCGACGACACGACCTTGGTGGTTGCGAAGTCGCGGACCATCAGCGCCAGCGGCCGGCCGCTGAGGGCGCGGTCCACATCCGCGCTGACGGCCGGTGCCAGGCAGACCGAGGCGAGGAGGCCTGCAAGGAAGAAATTCTGCAATGTTTTCATCGGTTTGGCCCTCCCGCCAGGTTAACCGACACCGCCGGGTGTCTGCGTTCGCTGGTGTTATATATAACTACAACACCATAACGCAAGACGGAAACTTTTCGGCGGCGAGAAAGGGCCGTGTCTAGGCCTGTTCCAGTTCGATCAGGGTGCCGGAGAAATCCTTCGGGTGAAGGAACAGCACCGGCTTGCCGTGGGCGCCGATGCGCGGCTCGCCGGAGCCGGTGATGGTGGCGCCCATTTCTTTCATGCGGTCGCGGGCGGCGTAGATATCGTCCACTTCGTAACAGACGTGGTGCATGCCGCCGGCAGGATTCTTCTCCAGAAATCTCGCGATGGGTGAATTGTCGCCCAGAGGCTCCAGCAACTCGATTTTGGTGTTCGGCAATTCGACGAACACGGTGACCACGCCGTGCTCCGGCAGCGGCACCGCCCCGGATACTCTCGCGCCCAGCGTGTTACGATAAATGTCAGCGGCCTTCCGCACATCCTTCGTCGCTATCGCCACGTGGTTTAATCGCCCGATCATTGTTGTCCTCGACTGTGCTGCACATTCATATCCTACTTCATTATCGGTGAAGCGGCGAGCATGTGAGCTAAAAGTTCGGCAGGACACCGCACTTGTGCTTGGAGCGGCGTTCGGCTTGGGTAGACACCCGTCATCACGATTCTAAGCGCTGCGCTGGTATGGCCAAGACACCGGACCTGTTCGATTCTCCTGCCTCTTCGTCAAAGGGCTACACTGCCAAGGACATCGAAGTTCTCGAGGGCCTCGAGCCGGTACGGCGCCGGCCCGGCATGTATATCGGCGGCACGGATTCGTATGCGCTGCATCACCTTGCCGCGGAAATTCTCGACAATTCGATGGACGAGGCGGTGGCCGGGTATGCCACACGCATCGAGATCGAGCTTCTTTCCGACGACGTACTGAAAATTCGCGACAACGGCCGCGGCATGCCGGTCGATCCGCATCCCAAATTCAAGAACAAGTCGGCGCTGGAAGTAATCATGACCACCCTGCACGCGGGCGGAAAATTCGGCGGCAAGGTCTACGACACCTCGGGCGGTCTGCATGGCGTGGGCGCATCGGTGGTGAATGCCCTTTCCGAGTGGCTGGAGGTGGAGGTCGCGCGCGACCGGCACGCCTGGCGCTTGCGCTTCCAGCGTGGCAAGCCGGATGGCAAGCTGAAAGACCTCGGCAACGTCAACCGCCGCGGCACAACGGTGACGTTCAAGCCGGACCCACAGATTTTCGGAAAAGAGATACACTTCTCGCCCTCCACCTTGTACCGCATGGCGCGTTCCAAGGCGTACCTGTTTCGGGGGGTGGAAATTCAGTGGTCGTGCGATCCGTCGCTGCTGAAAGCGAACAGCACAATACCGGCCCAGGACACACTGAAATTTCCCGGCGGCCTGCTCGATTTTCTCAAGAGCGAAATTGCCGGCAAGGAGACGGTGACACGCGAATTCGCCGGGCCCTCCGACGAAGAACGCAAGAAAGAGCGGCCGCAGGTGGAGTGGGCCGTGGCATGGGCGCCGATGGCGGAGCCGTTCATCCATTCCTACTGCAACACGATTCCCACCTCGCAGGGCGGGACGCACGAACAGGGATTCCGCAACGCCCTGACGAAGGGACTGCGCGCGCATGGCGAGCGCGCCAACAACCGCAAGACATCCCTGATAGTACCGGACGATGTGATGGCGGCCGCCTGCGGCGCGCTCTCAATCTTCATTCGCGAGCCGGAGTTCCAGGGACAGACGAAAGAGAAACTTTCCACAGCCGATGCCACGCGTCTGGTGGAAAACATCGTACGCGATCATTTCGATCACTGGCTCGCCCAGAATCCGCAGGAGGCGGACAAGCTGCTCGAATTCGTCATCGATCAGGCGGACGAGCGGCTGAAGCGGCGGCAGGAGCGCGAGGTTTCGCGCAAAGCCGCCACGCGCAAATTGCGCCTGCCCGGCAAGCTCGCAGATTGCTCGCGGGATGCCCCGGGCGGCACCGAGATCTTTCTCGTAGAGGGGGATTCCGCCGGTGGCTCGGCCAAACAGGCGCGCGATCGCGCTACGCAGGCCATTCTTCCGCTGCGAGGAAAAATTCTGAACGTCGCCAGCGCAGCGGCCGGTAAACTCGAGCAGAACGCGGAGCTTGCGAGCCTGGTGCAGGCGTTGGGGTGCGGCACGGGCAGCCGTTACAGCGAGGACGCGCTGCGCTACGAGCGCGTGATCATCATGACCGATGCCGACGTGGACGGTGCCCACATCGCTTCGCTGCTGCTCACGTTTTTCTATCGCGAGATGCCGAAGCTGATTTCGGAGCGGCATCTGTTTCTCGCCATGCCGCCGCTCTATCGGCTCTCTCATGGCGGGAAGACCATGTATGCGCGCGACGAGCGCCACCGCGACGAACTGCTGAGGATCGTGTTCAAGGGCAACGCGAAAGTGGAAATTTCCCGCTTCAAGGGCTTGGGCGAGATGATGCCGGCGCAGCTGAAGGAAACCACCATGAAGCCTGGCGCGCGGACGCTCATTCAGGTGGAGGTGCCGCACCAAGCCGAGAAGGAAACCGGCGATCTCATCGAGCGGCTGATGGGCAAGAAGCCCGAGCTGCGCTTCAAATTCATCCAGGAAAACGCCCAGTTCGCCGCGGCGGACGTGGACGTGTGACGCGCGCTACTTCACCAGCTCAAACACCATGCCCTCCATCGAGTTACCGCCATAATATGTGGTGCCGTAGAGGTTGCCGTCCTTGTCCGCGATGACACCGCTGGCAGGCCCGGCTACCAGCCGGTTTACTTCCATCCGCACCACCCGTGAACTGGTAGAGCGTTTTGAACGTCCACGCCTGCGCGGGAATTGCACTGATGATTGACGCTGTCGAAAGCGCCAACGACAGCGCTGTCAAATGAATTGTTGCGTTACCGATCCGTCGAGTGAGTTGCATGATCGTTCTCTGCGCTGCTTTCACTAGTCCAGCGATCTTGACGCGTAACAACCTACTTCACCAGCTCGAATACTGTGCCGTAACCGGCCGCGCCGCCCTGGTGTGTCGTGCCGTAGAACCGGCCGCGTTCGTCCATGACAATGCCATTGGGGAACGCGCCTTCATCATAGGAAAATTTGTGCAGGATGGTTTCGCTGCCGTCGGACGCTAGCTTGAAAATGGTGCCGCACCCTGCCGGACAAAGCCCATCCAATGTTCCTCCGAATACCGTCACGCCGAAAAGGTTGCCCGCGCCGTCGGCAATAAGACCACCTGTGGGGTTTGCGCCGTCTTTTTTGCCGCCCGCGAAGGCGTGCAGAACGGTTTCTGTGCCGTCAAGTGCCAGCCGGAATACGACCCCGCCGCCGTACGCGCCGCCTGCCGACGTCATCCCGTAAAGATTGCCGGCATCATCGGCGATTACGCCGGCGCTCGGCGCGGCGCCGTCGTTCGCGCCGCCGAAGGAATAAAGCAGCGTCTCCTGCTTGCCACGGGCAATCTTGAACACGGTGCCGGCATCTGCGAGGCCGCCGCGAACCGTTGTGCCGTAGAAGTTGCCTCGGTTGTCGCGGAAGAGCGGCGCTTCCGGCACGAGCCCGTCTGTTCCATCAGGCGGACCGGCAAAGGAATGCAGCAACGTTTCGGTTCCATCGAGCGCCACCTTGAAAACGGCGCCGTAATCCTGAAACCGGTGCGCATGCCCGCCATTGCTGGTTGTGCCGTACAGATTGCCGCCTCTGTCCATTGCCAACCCGGCATAGGGAGCGTCGCCATCGTGGGCCTCGCGCCCGGCAAACGCGTGCAGCACGCTTTCGGTGCCGTCCGGAGCAACGCGGAATACCGTTCCACACCCGCCGGCGGAGCATCCCCCGCCGCCGTCTGAGGTTGTGCCGTAGAGATTGCCGGCAGCATCGGCGACAATTCCAGCAATGGGATAAGCTCCATCTTCGCCAGCGAACGCGTGAAGAATGGCGAATGTGCCGTCAGGCGCAAGCCGATAGACCGTTCCGTAATCGCTGGCGCCGCCGATTTCTGTTGTGCCGTAGAGATTGCCGGCACTGTCGCGCAGCACACCGGCATCGGGGTAACCACCCCCATCGTTTGCTACGCTAAATGAGAAAAGCACCCTGTATTTCGCCTGCGCCAGACTGGAATGAGCGAGCGTTGCGGTGGCGGCGCAGAGAATGGCGAACGTGCGGAAATATTGCTTCATCGCCGAAATCCCCCGAACAGTGCACCACCACATTACACCCTATTTGGGGTGCTAAGAAGCTCGAGTAAATGAATATTCGTTGTCAGGTCACCTGGCGGCCGGCACCTCAACCACATTCGCGAGGATCACACCATCGCCGCTTTGGGACGGCATGGCGGTGACCGGACGCGCTGCGGCAAGTGCTTTTCCGAACGGCGGCAATCCGTACCGGCGCTCGGCAAATGGTATTTGCAGAGGGCCGGTGCTCTCCAGCATCAGCGTCACAGCCAGATCGCGGCAGTCCGGGCCGTCGCAATAGATGCGCGTATCGTCGTCCCAACCATTCGGGGCCAGCATATTCTCGCCGCGGATCCGGACCACACGCAATTTCGTCCCTTTTGGAATGCGCAAACTCATCGCGCTTGTCTGTGGCGAACCGTGCAGCAGCAATGAGACAATCCGCGCTGCGCCGTTCCGCCTGTCGCTCGTAATCGTTCCGACTGGCAGCGGATATCGTGGCGCGCCCGCTGGCACGATATCTGCGCTCGCGGCCGCCATTCCGGAATAGGCGTCGTTGCTGAATTGAAAGTGACCAGCGTCCTTCAGCTGCTTTGGCAGAGGCTCCGTTCCATTTGCTTTCCAGGCGGTGTCCGCGATCCAGCGCGCGGGGCGATTGCCGCTTTCAAAATAGACAAGGTTCACCCGCTGCGGCGAAGCGATGCCGTAAGACGGCAGCAGTCCGGACACCACAGACAGCACCAGAGCGATCGCGAGGCAAGCAATGATGGTGTTTGACCACGCGCGATAAACCATTCCTCGATACGCCAGCAATGGCACCAAGCTAAGCAGGCCGAAAGCGGCAGGGATGGTGAACAGCGGATGCAGCTTCAGCCCCATCAACGCTTCGCCACCGACTGCAAGGCCAAACCAAATCACCAGTGCGGCAAGCGCGCTGACGAGCAAAGCACCCTGCCCTGCCACGTTTCTCCACTGTCCTCGAAAGAAGGAAGCGGCGAGCAGCAGCACCGCTGCGATCAGCGACGGAAAAAGAAAATAGGGACTGAGGCCTGGTAGCGTCGGCGCGGTGATCACTGCGAGGCCCGACATCCACAGCCAGGCAGACGCTGCCGCGCCGTGCACCCCCGCCATCCGCGATACCAGCACAGCCATGCCCCATACGCCGATCCCCAGCGCAATGCGCATCGCAATCGGATACGCGTAGGTAGAATCGGGATGGCCGGAAATGATCTGCGCCAGAAACCCCAATGCGAAGCCGAGAAGTACGCTGCAAATGAGCAGCGCCAGCGGCATGAAGGCAGACATCAGGAAGCCGCGCCGCGTCAATTCGGGTTCGCGCGTGCGCCACGCGGCAAATGCAATCAGGGCCAGAGCAAAAAGGGAAAACGGCAACGCCCATGAGGCCGGAATGCGGGGCAGCCAGACGCCTAGGATGCTGACATAAACATCGTTGCCGCTTTTCAGCGCGGCGAAATCAGATTGCTCCAATCCATGCACGACGCTCAGCAAATTGTCACCATGCATCTGCAAGGTGGCAAGGTTCAGGTTCGCGAGGATGTCGCGTGGCGAATGGTAGTAGCGGACGTTATCGGCAAACGCGAAGTTCAGCGACGGAAAGCCGTCGCGAATGAACAGGGTCAGGTCGGTATCGTTGGGCAGGAATTTGTAGATCTCTGCATACAGCGAACTCGTCGCCTTCGCTGGTGCGTGGGCAGCGTAAAGGTTGATCAGGGCCGCGTCGCCTGGACTCGTCTGAAACAGCAGGCTTTGTCCGCTGGTGCCGCGCGCTTCCATATTTACGACGGCACCGACACGGGCCTTCAGCGCCGGATTTTCCAGAAAGGCATTGGCGCCCAGCAGGCCCGTTTCTTCACCGTCGCTGAACAGTGCAATGATCGGATGCCTGCTCGCTTCACGCGAAGCCTTCAGCGCGCGAACGGTTTCCAGAATGGTGGCAACGCCAGATAGATCGTCCGAGGCCCCCGGTCCCGCGGGAACAGAATCGTAGTGCGCCAGCATCACGATCGCCTTGCCGAAACCCGGTACCACGTCGGCAATAATATCGGTCACGGTCGCGCAGGCGATGAAGGAGAAGCCGCGCCAGCTGTTGCAGCTGAATGCGGTGTAGGTGCGCGCCGGAACGCCGAGCGCAGCAAGTTCCTTCAGGATCCGCCCGCGCACGGCCGTGTTCTCCGGCGTTCCGACCGGGTGTGGCCGCTGCGGTCCCAGCACTCGCGCCAATGTCGCATCCGCGCGCGCGGCCGAGAACTGCGCTGGACCGGGCGTTGAGTTCAGCAGCGGCGAGCGCGGCTGGTTCGCCCACGCGCACAGCAACCACACCGCCAGCGCAAGCAAGGCCAGCGCCACCATCCGCACAAATGCTCGTGAAGAGTCGCGCAACAGCTGTGCCCTCGCCTCACTCGCGCAGCCGTTATGCAAGACTCATCTGGCCCGGGCGCGCCGCCTGCGATAGCTTCCGATGCTCACGTCTGCATGTCGAGTCGACGAATGCGCCTGAGCGCCCCGTTCCCTGTGTTGTTCTTCGCCAGCGCCGCACACGGCTTCAACCACGTACTGCTCGCCCTTTACGTCACGCTGGTGCTGGTGATGACGCAGGCCTGGCACCTGCCCTACAGCAACATGATCGGGCTGTGGACCTTGGGCGCGATGTTCATCGGCCTTGGCGCGCCGCTGGCCGGCTGGTTCGCGGATCGCGTCGGCGAAACGAAGATGCTGGTGCTATGCTTCCTCAGCCTTGGCATTTCGGGGATGTTGTGCGGGCTTGTGCAGAACACGACCCAGCTCGAAGCGGCGCTGGCGCTGCTGGGGCTGTCCGGTTCCATCTATCATCCGGTCGGGTTTTCCTGGGTGGTAAAGCACGCGCGCATTCGTGGCCGCGCCGTCGCTGTAATGGGCGTGGCGGGTAGCATCGGCGTCGCGCTGGGGCCGATCACGGCAGCTGGTCTTGCGTCCCTCTGGGGCTGGCGCGAGGCCTTCATTCTCCCGGGCGCGATCACATGCGCGCTTGGACTGGTGCTGGCCGGATTCCATTTCGCCGGACGCATTGTCGATCGGACGGAGGATGCCATGCCGCATACCCACGCGTCGCCCACGCGCGCCGACATGACGCGCGCCTTCGCCGTGCTGTCGCTCACCATGACGGCCACGCTGATGCTCTACAGCGCCTTCGGCACCGCACTGCCAAAGCTGGTGCAGTTGAGCAATGTCGCGGGACCGGGCGAGCTGTTCCTGATCGGCGCAATCGCCGGGAGCATCCAGCTGGTGGGCGCGAGCGCGCAATTCCTTGGCGGCCGCATCGCCGATCGCGGCAGCGTCAAACGCGCCTATATCGCCGGATTTTTGATTCTTGCGGCGTTGTTTCCGCTGGTGGCGGCGAGCCACGGCTGGGGTATGCCTGCCGCCGCGGTGCTAGTGGTCTTCACCTTTGAATCGATGGCGCCGGTCGAAACCATGCTGCTCGCCCGCTACACGCCGGCCGCGCGGCGCGGCACCGTGTTCGGCATTCGCTACGGGCTATCGGCGATCGGCACGCCCGCCGGAGTTTGGCTGGTGGCGCGCCTGTACAACGGCTCGACCCATTTTCTTTATCTTTTGGCAGCTCTCGCGATTGCCGCAGTGCTCGCGACCGCCGCAGCCCTTTACCTGCCGGCTGATCGGGTTCCGGTAGCGGTGCCCGCCGAATAGCCGCCCCAGTCCGAGAGCAGGTGACACGCCTCTGTGATGGCGCGCCGCACCTCCCTTGACCACGCACGGACAAGCGCACAAAATCCGCCGTTCTCCCAATCCGGGACAAGAAGAAGGGGTTCCTCATGCGCCGCAGTCTCGCGCTTTCCGCAGCCTTATGCCTTGGCCTCATCGCCGGCCCAGCAATGGCCGGAACGGTCAAGTCGCTCACCCACCCGTCACCGGATGGAGCGGTCTTTGCCATGTTGCTCACCGATGGCACGGTGATGGCGCAGGGCTTTGGTGAGACCGACTGGTATCGGCTGACGCCAGACAATTCCGGCAGCTACGTCAACGGAACGTGGAAACAGATGGCGAGTCTGCCAAGCGGTTACGCGCCGGATGCCAACGCAGAATCGGTCCTGCCTGATGGGCGGCTGATCATCGCGGGCGGCGAATACAATTTCAACAATTTCTCTTTCACCAACAAGAGCGCGATCTACGATCCGGCAACGAATAAGTGGACTGACGTGACGCCCGACAAAAGGCTGCTGCCGTTTATCGGCGACTCGCCCTCTCACGTCCTGCCGGACGGCCGCTTTCTGGTCGCCGAAAAATTCAAGGAAAAAATGTTCGCGTTCGACGGAAAGACCAACACCTGGTCCGAGCTGAAGTCCAAGGGCAAGCACGATTTCAACGCCGAGGAGGGCCTGACGCTGCTGCGCGATGGCTCCTATCTCGTCGTCGACGTGAAGAATCATCCGAATTCGGAACGCTACATCCCCAGCAAGGGCACGTGGGTCGATGCCGGTAGTACGCAGGTGGATTTGCGCGGTGCGCAGAACTGCTGCGGCAACTGCATCCCATATGGTCCGAAGGGCAAGTGCTACGACCCGCCGGGCGAAACCGGCGGCGCGACCCTGCGGCCGGACGGCACGGCATTTGCGGCCGGCTCCACGCCCGATGGCGAAGGCACAGCGCACACCGCCATTTACACACCGCCCAGCAAAAATGACCCGACGGGACATTGGACGAAGGGTCCGGATTTCCCAAACGGCGATGAGTCGTTCGATATGCCGGTGACCTCGCTGATCAACGGCAATGTGCTGGTCGAAGGTTCGAGCTGCCAGCTTTACGAGTATGATGGCACCAATCTGGTGCGCCAGAACGTCAGCGGCGGCTGCAACTCGCTGCTGAACCTGCCTTCCGGCGAAGTTCTGCTCGGCGGCGATGAGGTGTATCAGCCGACGGGCACCTACAATGCAAAATGGGCGCCGACGATCACCGATTCTCCGGCTTCGGTCACCCGTGGGCAGACCTACCAGATCACCGGGACGCAATTTAACGGCTTGTCGCAGGGCTCCTCGGAAGGCGATGAGTTCGACGCGCACACCAACTATCCGCTGGTGCGCATCACCAACGTTTCGACCGGACATGTGTTCTACGCCAAGACACACGACCACAGCACGATGGCGGTGCAGACCGGCAAGAAATCCGTCTCGACCAGCTTCGATGTGCCGTCAGGCGCGGAAACCGGCGCCAGCAAGATCGAGGTCGTGGCCAACGGCATTCCGTCGAAGTCCGCTGACATCACGGTGAACTGACAACATTGGCGTGCTTCGCAGAGGCACGCACACTGAGAAGCAAGAAGCGGCTCTCATCCTGATGGATGGGCCGCTTCTTGTGTAGTAATCGGCAGATTTTGGGCGTTTGACGCGTTGCGGCGGACGGGCTGTTGCGTAATAATCGTTCTGTGACGGACGTCTGGCCCGAACTGCCTTACGCGGCGTGGAAAGACACCTGCGCCACTTTGCAATTGTGGACGCAAGTAGTTGGCAAGGTGCGGCTCGCACTCACGCCATGGCTCAATCATTCTTGGCATGTCACGTTGCGTGTCAGCGCGCGCGGGCTAAGCACGCCGCTGATTAGCGGCGATGGCCACGACTTCCAGATCGAATTCGATTTTCTCGATCACGTGCTCTGGATTCGCACGGCCGAGGGCCATGTGCGCCAGTTGATGCTTCGGCCCATGCCGGTGGCGGAGTTCTACGGCGAACTGCTGCACTGCCTCGCGCAACTCGGCATCGCGCCGCCGATCGACAAGACCCCCAACGAGCTTCCCGAAGCCATCCCCTTCGATGAAGACACCGTGCATCGCGATTACGATAAAGAATATGCGCAACGCTTCTGGCGCGTGCTGCTGCGTACGCACGAAGTGTTCTCGCACTTCCGCACCGGCTTCTTGGGCAAAGCGAGTCCGGTGCATTTTTTCTGGGGCAGTTTCGATCTGGCGGTGACGCGTTTTTCCGGCCGCCCTGCCCCGTTGCATCCCGGCGGCGTTCCGCATTTGGCTGATGCGGTTGTTCGCGAGGCCTATTCGCACCAAGTTTCCAGCGCCGGCTTCTGGCCCGGCGGCGGACCGATCGAGTACGCCGCTTTCTATTCCTACGCCTATCCCGCCCCGGACGGTTTTGCATTGGCGCAAGTGAAACCTGCCGAAGCCTTCTTCAGCAGCGAGCTCGGTGAATTCATCCTGCCGTACGATGCGGTGCGCACGGCATCTGATCCCAAACAAGTGCTGATGGATTTCCTCGAATCTACTTATGCCGCTGCCGCCGATCTCGCCCGTTGGGACCGCTCCGCTCTTGAATGCTCCCTCGGCCGCATCGGCGTACCGCGGCCGGTCGTATAGCTGGCAGCCATTTACAATCTGTGGTTGTTCAACTAGATTGCCCCCTAATCAGGGGGGCTGATTCATGCGCAAATCTTGTTTGATCCTATTGTCGCTGTCCTTGTGCGGCTGCATGTCCGTGGGGACGAAATTCGATGAATCCCGTGTGGCATCGTTCAAAATCGGCCAAACCAGCTGCGGCGATGCGGTAGCAAGCCTTGGCCGTCCGTCGATGGATACGCGGCAGGCCAACGGCGAGAGGATGGTGCTTTATACCTACTCCGACATGCGCACGCGGCCGGAAACGTTTCTGCCTTACGTCGGGCCGCTGGTAGGCGGCATGGACAACGATACGAAATCGCTGTCACTGGTGTGCGACCGCGGCGGCGTGCTGAAGGATTACTCGCTCTCCACCGGCGGCATGAACATGAACCAAAACCTGGCGCGGTGAGACTGCCGGGCGGCGTTCCTGCTAGAAATCGGGCATCCATTTCTGGGCGACCATTGTTCTAGAGCTGGTACGGCATTCGAATGCCGGGATCATCCGACGGAAAGTCTTTCGTATTCCGAGTGACAAGCAGCATTCCGTGAACTTGAGCGGAGGCCCAGATCACCGCGTCCGGCAGTTTGAGTCGGTGCTGCTTGCGCAACTCGACTGCGCGCTCCGCCACCCGCTCATCGAGTCCGATTATGTCGAACCGTTGGTCCAGAAAGCTGCGAGTGGCCGCTTCACTCCCAGGCTTTGCCCCTACGAGCACTTCGATCCACGCAATGATACTAATTGCTTTGCCACGATATCGGGCAAACTCTGCCCGCGCCGCAGACACGGCATTCAGGTGGTCGATCAGAATGTTCGTGTCGAAAAGGGCTCTTACCATTCAGAGCGCAGCTTCTGTTGGTACTCCAAACCGTCGATCTCGTGATCGCCCCACAACCCAAACGCATCGTCATCGTCCCGTTTCAGTTTGGCGATATAAGTTACAACAGCGTCGCGGATGATCGCCGCGCGCGAGCGTTTTGTCGCAGTGCTGAGGCGTGCCAACTCTTTCAGCTGAGTGTCAGGCATATCAACAAGTATCCTCATATCGAACCTATATCAGATATCTGAGCTATATATCAATGAGTGAGTGGGTTGACATTTCGTTCGCACCGATTACGTTGTTGCGCAATGGAATCGGCCCCAATCCGGGTGGCCGCGAGGGCGCTGAATGCGCCCGTTTAGGAGCGCATGACAAGTGAAACGTGTGCCGGCACGCACGCCGGCGTGAGTGAAGTCAGCCTTTCGGACACTTCTTCTTCGAACCGCAATCCCCTGAACGGGGCCAGTGCCGAAAACCAGGGCGGAAATCCCGCCGCGGAGGCTCTTGCCTCCGTCTCGGCTGTCGCGCCGCGGCAAGGCTGGTGGAAACGGCCCGCTGCTGAGTCGGCAATGAGCGTTGCCCCTCTTGTGCAGGTGGGGGAGAGGGTACCCAGTCCTTCGAAAACAACCACCCCAGATGGTGTAGGACAAACCGGCGAAAGCACATCTCTCCTTTCCGATGGGGAGGGGGGTACCGAGGTCCGTGAAAACAAAGATCAAGATATTGCGGATTCTGAAAATCAGGCCACAAGCCCTGCTTTGGCATCGAATGGCTTCGAAGGCCTGGGACTAGCGCCCGAAGTACTGAAAGCCGTTGCCCAAAGCGGCTACACGACGCCGACGCCCATCCAGGCGCAGGGCATTCCGGTGGTACTTCAGCGCCGGGACATTATCGGCATCGCCCAGACCGGCACCGGCAAGACCGCCAGCTTCACCCTGCCGATGATCGAGTTGCTGGCCCGCGGTCGCGCCAAAGCTCGCATGCCGCGCTCACTCATTCTCGAGCCTACGCGAGAACTCGCCGCCCAGGTGGCGGAAAGCTTCGAGAAGTACGGCCAGTACAACAAGCTCAACATGGCGCTGCTCATCGGCGGCACCTCGTTCGACGACCAGGAAAAGAAGCTTGACCGAGGCGTGGACGTGCTGATCGCCACGCCGGGGCGCCTGCTCGATCATTTCGAGCGCGGCAAGCTGATGCTGAGCCAGGTCCAGATTTTGGTGGTCGACGAAGCCGACCGGATGCTCGACATGGGTTTCATTCCCGACGTCGAACGCATCTGCAAGCTCATTCCCTTCACGCGTCAGACATTGTTCTACTCGGCCACGATGCCGCCGGAGATCAAGCGGCTGACGGAACAGTTCCTGCACAATCCCGAGCAGGTCGAGGTGAGTCGTCCGGCCACCACCGCGTCGAACATCACCCAGGAAATCGTCGAAGTGCCCGCCAACGACTGGGCCAAGCGCGAAACATTGCGCCGGCTGGTGCGCGACAACCCGGTGAAAAACGCCATCGTATTCTGCAACCGCAAGCGCGATGTGGACGTGGTGGCGCGTTCGCTTCAGAAGCATGGTTTCTCTGCCCAGCCGCTGCATGGCGATCTCGACCAGTCGGTCCGCACGAAAACGCTCGACGCATTCCGCAACAACGAAATCCAGGTGCTCATCGCCAGCGACGTCGCCGCGCGCGGGCTCGATATCCCCGCCGTCTCGCACATCTTCAATTACGACGTGCCGTTTCATGCCGATGATTATGTTCATCGCATCGGCCGAACGGGCCGCGCCGGACGCGAGGGCCATGCCTTCATGCTCGCGACGCCGCGCGACGCCAAACTCGTGGACGCGATCGAGAAACTTACGACGCAACCGATTAGACGGAGCAAGATGGAAGGGCTGGAAATCCGGGAAGACAACAAACATCCGCGCAGCCATCGCCGCCCGGATCGCCGTGAGAACTCACGCGACCGCAAGCCGGCATCCCATACGGCGCACGCTTCCTCGAATAATGCGCCTGCCCCCGTAAAGCATGAACCCGTCCGCCCGCATCAGCCAACTACCGGGCCGAAACATCAACAAACACAGCGGCGGGATAACCAGCCGCGCCGAAATCCCGAGCACGAAACCCCGGATTTGAGCCATTTGCCGGCTTTCCTGCTGCGGCCGGTCAAGCTGCCTCCCGTGGTGGAGAAGCCTGCGCGCAAGCCGAGGAAAGCAGTCACGCCGGCGTAGGGACTTTTTGCTCGGGGTGCGTGGCGCTTCGGGGCCGCATAGTGCCAGACCGGGCAAGCTCACGGCAGCAATATTGTAATCAGTTAGCGGTCAGGCGGCGCGCGCGAGGCGCTGCATTTCCCGGGCGAAATCCAGGCGGAGTTGATGCGCCTCGTCGGGCGGCAGCCAGTTTGTCAGTTGCGGAAATGTGATCTGCCACATGCGCGCGTCGCGCTCCGGCCAAGGCATCGTCGTTGCCTGCCGCGCTTTTTTGAGGACCGCGACAAGCTCCAAGCGAATGCGCGCCGGGTCGGCCCTGCCCTCGAACTCGGCCTGTTCCTCGAACAAAGCCGGTTCCGCATCGGGCAGGAAGAGATCGCGCTGACCGTGGGGACTCAAGCGCCGTTCAGCCAGGCAATTTCAACATCGATCACAGAGCGCCATCGCCGCGCTTCCTCTCGGTCGGGTAGCAACTCGTAAAGCCGCGGCAGTACCGAATCGCACCGCAGCGACACGATGACCGGCTCCCAGGGCCAGACCACCACCGCGCGCATGCCATCGAGCAGGCTCTGCAGCCTGTTGCGCACGTACTCGGGCTTGGGGACGTAGCGCTTCGGCGCCATGTCCTCTTCGGCAAACAGGGTTGGCTGTGCGAGGCCCAGGCGGGATTCCTCCGCGAATCAATTCAACCGCCGCAGTCTGTCGCAGCCGGTCGCCCGTGGCGAGCCGCCTATCCGGGTTATCCACCGCCGGGAAAAGCGGCGCGGTAATCTGCGATTTTCAAGGTCGGTTTCGTGACAGAGCGTCCCGGTCTGTTGGACTTTACCGTCCCTGATCCAGATCCATTCGAGATAGTCCGTTAGAACAACATTGGAGGAAAGTTCTCGATAGCGCCTGAGCTGGTCCGACTTGAAGTTGCAAGATTTTCGCCGATGGCTTTCGTCTCGACATAACCGAGAATGGCGCCGGGCTCCGTGATCTTGAAGTCCGGCGCGCCCTTCTCCGCAACGCGCTTCGGCTCGTGCTGGATATTGATGTCGCGCGCGGCACGGGCGGCGAACGCTTACCCCTACAAGAACCGTGCCCTGGCCTCAGCCAAAGGAGAATTCGGTTGACTATAGTACCATTTCGGTATACATTAGCTCACTCCAACATTTGAAGGAGCATTGCACCGATGCGGACGAGCCCCTGGCGAATGCTTTCCCTTTTGCAGGGAAGAACGCAGGGAAAGCAGAAATATCATCAGAATGGAAATTGGGGCGTCAAGCGAAACGAGGTCCGGCCATTTTTCCCTGAAGCAGGGAATTGCTGAGGGAATTTTTGAAAAAAATGACGAGAGCAAATTCGGAGCGCGACGGGACATCGGGAGCCGATATCGCGCGGACTGGATCGCAGGCCGGTTCGTCAGCCGACGCAAGACGAAGCGTTATCGTTCTTCCCTGGTGCTGGGAAAAGAGCAGGGAAAAAAACAAAATCGGGCATGCTCTTCGAAATAGCGGCAGAAATGCTGGCGAATTGAGGATCCGGAGCCGCGATGCAGGGAAAATTGCGGGAAACAGGCTGGAGAGCGATAATCTGGAAGGGAACGACAGCGCCATCCAGGGTGACGCTACGGAATGCACCCGCTCCGCCGGCACGAGAATCCGAAAGCAACAGCTACGCGTGATTATGCTCGTGCATCTCTTCGCGAACGTGCCGCTCGGTGATGGTTGCGAGCCAGTCCATAAACGCAAACATCACGCCGGACATCAAAAAGGTGAGATGAAGGATCACGAGCCAGAACAGCCTTCGCGGATCAAGCGTGACCTCAGGCTCGAGCACGCTCATGAACGCACGCAGCAAAGAAATCGCCGAAATCGCCACGATGGAGCCGATCAGCTTCATTTTCAGGCCCGAGAAATCCAGCGTGCCCATCCAGGACGGCCTGTCCTCGCTGCCATGCGTATCGATCTTGGAGACGAAATTCTCGTATCCCGAGAACACGACGATGAGGACAAGATTTCCGGCCAGCGACAGATCGATGAGTGTCAGGACGGAGAGTATGATCTGCTCCACGTCCAGCTGGAAAATGTTTGGAAGCGTGTGCACGAGCTCATTTACAAACGCAACCAGAAGCATCAGAAGCGAAATGATCAGGCCGAGATAGAATGGCGCCAATATCCAGCGGGATTTGAAAATCCCTATTTCCATCATGTCTTCGAGGCTGCGCCGTACCATTGCTCATCCTGCGAATCGGCCTCCAATTTCAACACACGCGCGGCGGAATGTTCAATCGGGGCGCGCCTCCGCACACAACCTGACAGCGGCCCGCGGGTCGCGGCTCCGTGACTTGAAAGCCGGGGCAACAATCAATACTGGAACCTGTCCCAACCTTCAGGGGCGGGTGTCGGCCAACATTACCGGGAGTTTATAATATGAAACGAAGCCTTGCCGCGCTTACGGTAGCTCTGTGCGCCGCCGGCTCCATTGCTATTGCGGCGCAGCACAGCATGATGGGCCACCCCCAATATGGAACCTGGGGTGTCGATCTTTCCGCGATGGATAAGAGCGTGCGGCCCGGCGACAATTTCTTCGACTATGTTAACGGCACCTGGCTCAAGACGGCCCAGATCCCCCCCGATCGCTCGTCGACGGGCGCATTCCAGGATCTCCGCATCCTCAGCGAGAAGCGCATGAAGGCGATCCTCGAGGATCTCGATCACAAACCCTATGCAAGCCTTACGGACGAAGAAAAGAAGCTCCGCGACTTCTACGACGCGTTCATGGATCAGAAGCAGATCGACCAGCGCGGGCTCGCGCCGGTTCAGGCCGACCTTGCAACTTTTGCCGGCCTGAAGACGCCCGACGACGTTGCGCGTGCCATGGGCACCGTGAAGCTGATGACATTGGCGCCGTTCGACATGGGTATCGACGTAGATCCGAAGGATCCGCATGCCTATGCAATCACGGTAACGCAGTCCGGAATCGGTATGCCCAACCGGGATTATTATTCGAGCAATGATCCGGCGATCGTAAAAACCCGGGATGCCTACAAGAAGTATCTGGCGACAATGCTCGGCATGGCCGGCATTCCCGATGCCGATAATCGCGCCGCACAGGTCTATGCGGTCGAACAAAAGATCGCGCAGGCGCAATGGCCCAACGCAGATCGCCGTGACGTCGACAAGACCTACAATCCGATGTCCATATCGCAGCTTGAGCAGCTGGCACCGCAATTTCCGTGGAAAGCCTATCTCGGAGCCGCCGGCGTGCCCATGCAGTCGCAAAAAGGTGAGCGCCAGCTGATTGTGGCGGAGAAATCTGCCTTTCCGAAACTGGCCGCAATTTTTGCGGAGACGCCTGTCAGCGTATGGCGCGACTATCTGACGGTGCATTATCTGCATCAGGTTGCGCCTTATCTGCCGAAGCGCTTCGACGATGCGAATTTCGCCTTCTACGGTACGGTTATTCAGGGAAACCCGCAGCAGCTTGACCGCGCGACACGCGGCACGCACCTGATCGACGACAACCTCGGAGAAGCGCTCGGCAAATTATACGTCGCCAAATACTTCCCGCCGGAAGCAAAGGCAAAAGCGGAAGAGCTGGTGAGCAATCTGCTCAAGGCGTATGACGCCGACATTCGCACATTGCCGTGGATGACCGAAGAAACGCGTCAAAAGGCGCTGGGCAAACTGCACCAGTTCACCCCGCATATCGGCTATCCGGAGAAGTGGCGCGATTACTCCGCTTATCAGGTTTCGCGCGATACCCTCGTCGACGATGTCGAGAGCGGCGCGGCCTTCGAATGGAACCGCGAACTGAAGCGCATCGACGGCCAGGTCGACCGTTCGGAATGGGGCATGTCGCCGCCGACCGTGAACGCGTATTACACGCCGGTGTTCAATGCGATCTTCTTCCCGGCCGCCATTCTGCAGCCGCCTTTCTTCGATGCCAATGCCGACGATGCTGTGAATTACGGTGGCATCGGCGCTGTCATCGGCCATGAAATCAGCCACGGCTTCGACGATCAGGGCTCAAAATTCGACGGCACCGGCGAACTCAACAACTGGTGGACGGCAGAGGACCGCAAAAATTTTGAAGCGCGCACCAAAGAGCTCGTTGCCCAATACAACACCTATGAGCCGTTGCCTGGATTGCATGTAAACGGCGCGTTCACGCTGGGCGAAAATATCGCCGATCTCGCCGGGCTGACGATCGCGTACAAGGCCTATCACATCTCGCTCGGCGGCAAGGAAGCGCCGGTGGTGGACGGACTTACCGGCGATCAGCGTTTCTTCCTGTCGATGGGCCAAATCTGGCGCTCGAAATACCGCGAAGGCGCGTTGCGTGCGCAGGTGCTTTCGAACGAGCATGCGCCGGCCGAATTCCGGCCAATCGGCGCGACGCGCAACCTGGATGTCTGGTACAAGACGTTCAATGTGACGCCCGACCAGAAATACTATCTGGCACCCGATAATCGCGTACACCTGTGGTAAGGAACGGCGTTTGAACCAACTTGCCGGCAAGGGCGGGCCCGGACCCGCCCTTGTTATATCCGGGCACATTTTACGGCTGGCTTCGGCGCGCGGTCCGGCGAGATTTTGCCCTTTCCCGCTTCCGTGCTTTGCGCTTGGTCGTTGACGAGCGCAGGGCAGCATCAAAGGCCTGACGCGCCCAATCTGCAGCCTCTTCGGGATCGTCGTAGAGCCGCGGCGGCAGTTCGTAATAGGACATTGCGACTTCTGCTCCGTCACGCGACGTATAGCGCATAGGCCCCATCCGTTCGTTGTCGAACGCCCCACGGCTTGTCGTATCGGTCTTGAGATAAATGCGCTGGCCGGACACCAGACCAAGGATCACGCCCCGGTGATACAATCCGTCGAAATTGAACGTCGGTCGTATTTCAACAGATCCGAAGGCCGAGAATAATTCTGCCACGAATGCATGAAATTCAGGGGTCATTGCTCGTGGGGAGTGCCGCCGGCCTCTCCGACAGATTATTCCGCAGCCTGATTTTCCGCCGGCGTGATCGACACCGACTCGCCGCAGCCGCAGGCCGCCGTCTGGTTCGGGTTGTTGAATACGAACCGGGCCGCGAGTTTGTCCCGGACGAAATCCATCTCGGTCCCGAGCAGGAAAAGGATCGCCTTCGGATCGATGAAAATGCGGACTCCCCGATCTTCCACTACTTCGTCCAGCGGGCCTGAAGCTTCGGCATAATCCATTGTGTAGCTCATGCCGGCGCAACCGCCATTGGTGACGCCTACGCGAACGCCCGCATAGCGGCCTTCCGCGCTCTCCATGATCTCGCGGAGGCGCACAGCAGCGGCTTCGCTCAGGCGGATGGGTTTGGGTCGTTCGCGGCGCGCGCGATTTGGTGCTGTCTCGGTCATATTAGTACATGTTCAGTTCGAGTTTGGCTTCTTCACTCATTTTCTCCGGCGTCCAGGGAGGTTCGAAAACCATGCTGACGGTCACCGTGCCGATCCCCTCGACGCCTTCCAGGGCGGATTTTACCATCTCGGGCATTTCCCCTGCTACGGGGCAACCTGGCGCGGTCAGGGTCATGTCAACGCTTACGTTCTTGTTGTCCGCAACATCCACTTTGTAGATAAGCCCGAGCTCGTAGATGTCCACCGGGATTTCCGGATCATAGACCGTCTTCAGTGCCGTGACGAGCTTGTACGTAAAGCTCTCCAACTCCTCCGGCGTCAGCACGGCCGATTCGACCTCGAGATTGAGCGGTTCGGCGGTCATTCTGTTTTCGCGGATGAACCGCTCTCCAGTGCCGACTTCATCGTGTGCCAAGCCAGGGTTGCGCATTTTACACGCATCGGGAACGCCGAAACACCGGCCATGACCTCAAGCGTTTTGCGATCACCATCGGCCAATCCATCGGCACCCTCGCCTTTTACCAAATTCAGGAACCCGCCCATGAGCTTCTCCGCTTCAACAACAGTGCGGCCTTTCACGAGATCGGTCATGAGCGAGGCGGAAGCCTGAGAAATTGCGCAGCCTTTGCCCTCGAATGAAATATCTTCAATGCGCTGCGCATCATCCAGGTGAAGATAAACGGTTACGCGATCGCCGCAGAGCGGGTTGTAGCCGTCGCCTTGATGAGTTGCGTCGGTCAGGACACCGAAATGGCGCGGATGCCGGCTGTGATCGAGAATCACCTCCTGATATAGCTCACGCAGCGTGTCATCCATCGTCGATCAAACCAAAATCTTGCGCGCCTTATGCAGCGCGGCTACGAGCAAATCGACCTCGGCATGCGTGTTGTAAGGCGCGAATGACGCCCGCGTGGTCGATGCGACTCCAAAGCGCTCCATCAAGGGCTGGGCGCAATGGTGTCCGGCCCTGACCGCGATGCCTTCCCTGTCCAATATGGTGGCGACATCGTGTGCATGCATCCCCTCTGTCTCGAATGAGAGGATCGCGCCTTTTCCCGGCGCGGTGCCGAGGATCCGCACCCAGTTGAGTTTCTCGATCTCGGATGTGGCATGTTCGAGAAGCGAATGCTCGTGATCGGCGATGGCGTCTCGATCCAGCGATGACAACCAATCCAGCGCCGAGGCAAGTCCGACCGCTTCGATGATCGGCGGTGTGCCGGCTTCAAACCGGGCCGGCGGATCGGCATAAGTTATTTTTTCGCGTGCGACTTCGGCGATCATCTCGCCGCCGCCATTGAACGGACGCATCGACTTGAGGTGCGCGCGCTTGCCGTAAAGCGCACCGATGCCGGTCGGACCGTAGAGCTTGTGGCCGGTGAGGACATAGAAATCGACATCGAGCGCCTGCACATCGACATGCTGATGCACGGCGCCCTGACAACCATCCACGAGAACCGGAACGCCCTTGGCGTGGGCGCGACGAACGATTTCCGCCAGCGGGGTCACCGTGCCGAGCACATTCGACATATGGGTGACCGCGACGAGCGTTGTTTTCGGGCCGATCGCCGCGTCCATGGCCTCCGCATCGAGCGCGCCATCATCGCCGATATCGACCCAGCGCAACACGGCGCCATGGCGCTCGCGAAGGAAGTGCCACGGCACGATGTTGGAATGATGCTCCATCGTGGTGAGTACGATTTCATCGCCGGAATGGATGCGCGACGCGAGGAACGAGGAGGCAACGAGATTGATCGCTTCCGTACCGCCCCTGGTGAAGACAATTTCATCGCTATGCGCGGCGTTGACGAATCTGCCCACGGTTTCACGGGCGTTTTCATAGCGCTGCGTGGCTTTCGCCGACAGGTAATGAACGCCACGATGCACATTGGCATATTCGTGCCCGGCGAATTCGTTCATCGCAGCAAGCACGCTACGCGGTTTCTGCGCCGAGGCAGCATTGTCGAGATAGGCAAGCGGCTTGCCGTAGACCTCGCGGGAGAGAATTGCGAACTCCACCCGCGCGGCCGAGACATCGAACGCCAGAGGTGGTTTCAGCTGGACGTTCATGCCACTTCGTCCAACGCTTCAGGAAGGCAATTCGCGACCAAATTCCACACGATTGCGCGGATCTCCTCGCTCGCAATCTCTGCGACAGCCTCTTCGAGAAAACCCCGGACAAGCATCTCGCGGGCCTCGGATTGCGGAATACCGCGTGCACGCAGGTAGAATAGCGAGTCCGCATCCAGATCGCCGACAGCGGCGCCATGTGCGCATTTCACGTCGTCGGCGAAAATCTCGAGTTCGGGCTTCAGGTCGGCCTCGGCGCGCTCGCCCGCCAGGATAGCCTTTGCCGTCTGGCGGCTGTCCGAGCCGTCCGCGCCTTTGTGCACGCTGATTCTGCCCTGATAGACGGCGCGTGAATGGCCACCGGCAATGTATTTGAACAACTGCCTGCTCGTAGTCTTGCCGGCGGCGTGCGCAACGTGCGTCGTCACATCGGCGTGCAGTTTGCCACCAAGAACGCCGGCCCCATCCAACGCCGCTTCCGCGCCCTCGCCTTCCAGAATTACTGCCAATTCCAGACGCGAAAGCTTTGCACCGGTCTGCGGAAGATGCGCGCGGTAATGCGCACCGCGCGCCACTGCGACTGCGATTTCTTCCACGATCACCGCGTCTGGCGCGGCCTCGGCAAGCCGCACATGAGTCATGCGCGCGTTTTGCTGCAACCGGACTTCGAGTCCGAGATTTGTCACGCCACGCATTCCAGCCTGCGATTCCAGAAGTATCAGAGACGCACCTTCTTCCACTCCGATGAGAACGCGCGAATGCACTGTCTCGACCTGTTGAAGAAATCGGAGATGAAGACGTGCTTCTGTGCCGCGACGGACTCGAATCGCAACACCGCCCTGCATCAAAGCCAGCGATGCTTGGCCCAGGCTGCTTGTCAAAACGCCGCCGAGACTTTGCCGTATCCAGTCCGGCGTATCGTCACCGAGCGAGGCAAGATCAACGATGTCGAAATTGTCAGGCATCGAGGCAGCAGGCGTTTCATATTTGCCATCACGCATGATAAGGCGCGGTCCGGCAATCGCGGCAAAGGGATCGCGCGAAGGAAGAACGACGGTTTCATTCGCCGCAACGCGTCCGACTTCCAGCGCGTTCCTGAGATCGGAATATTTCCATTCCTCGACGCGCCGGTGCGGAATTCCGCCGGCCTGGAATGCCTGGAATGCGCGCGCGCGACGCTCCGAGAGCCACGCGCTCTGCGGCGATAAATTGCCGGGCTCCGGAACAAAGCTTTCCGGAAGCGCATTCCTTGCCGCGCTCATGCTGCGTCCTTCACGAAGCCCGCATAGCCCTTGGCTTCGAGTTCGTGTGCCAGTTCGCGACCGCCTTCCGCAACGATTCGGCCCTGCGCCAGCACATGTACGCGATCTGGCACGATGTAGTTCAGCAGCCGCTGGTAATGCGTGATCACCAGCATGGCGCGCTCCGGCGCGCGCAGACGATTGACGCCGTCGGCCACAAGCTTGAGCGCATCGATATCGAGGCCTGAATCGGTCTCGTCGAGAATGGCAAGCGACGGCTTGAACAACGCCATCTGCAGGATTTCGAGCCGCTTCTTCTCGCCGCCGGAAAAACCGACATTCAGCGCGCGCCGCAGCATCTCTTCGGGAATGTTCAGGCCCGTCGCTGTTTCGCGCACCAGTCGCAGGATCGACAATGCATCAAACTCGGACTCGCCACGCGCGCGGCGCTGGGCGTTGAGCGCCGCCTTGAGGAAATTCATCGTGGTGACGCCGGGTATTTCCACCGGATACTGGAGCGCCAGAAACATCCCCTTTGCCGCGCGCTCCTCGGGCGCAAACAATGTCAGATCTTCGCCGCGATAAAGAATGCGGCCAGCCGTAATTTCATAACCTTCGCGGCCTGCCAGCGTGTAGGACAACGTGGACTTGCCCGAACCATTCGGTCCCATGATCGCGTGCACTTCGCCCTCGCGAATGACGAGGCTCAGGCCTTTCAGGATTTCCTTGCCCTGGGCGGTGACGTGCAGGTTTTCGATTTCAAGCATCAGGACCAATCCGATAATTCTGAAACAAACAAAACTCGTCATCCCCGGCGAGCGCCCCGCCTATAAAGCGGCGGTGCTGTATCAACTGCGCCATGGTTCAACCGCTTTATTAACGGGGCGCGAGGGAAGGGGACCCAGGTGGTGCAACACGACGGATGCTTGTGATGTGGCACGACCTGGGTCCCCTTCCCTCACCGCTACGCGGCTCGCCGGGGATGACAAGCTGAATTGTATCTGCCAACTCATCCCACGCAGCCTTCCAGGCTGATACCAACCAGCTTCTGTGCCTCCACCGCAAACTCCATCGGCAGTTGTTGCAGCACTTCGCGGCAGAAGCCGTTGACAATCAACGCCACGGCCTCTTCCTGGCCGATGCCGCGCGACAGGCAATAGAACAACTGGTCGTCGGCGATCTTTGATGTCGTCGCTTCATGTTCGATTCGCGCACTCGAATTGCGGCTCTCGATATAGGGCACCGTATGGGCGCCGCATTCCTTGCCGATGAGAAGCGAGTCGCATTGGGTGTGATTGCGGGCGTTCGCCGCGCGCGGATGCACGCTGACAAGTCCGCGATAGGTGTTCTGCGCGCGGCCCGCGCTGATGCCTTTTGAGATAATCCGCGAGCGCGTATTGCGGCCGAGATGGATCATCTTGGTGCCGGTGTCGGCCTGCTGGTAGTGATTGGCGATGGCGATGGAATAGAACTCGCCGACCGTATCGTCGCCGCGCAGGATGCAACTCGGATATTTCCAGGTGATCGCCGAGCCGGTCTCGACCTGCGTCCAGGAAATTTTCGCACCCCGTCCGCGGCAATCGCCGCGCTTGGTGACGAAATTGTAGATGCCGCCTTTGCCCTCTTCGTCGCCCGGATACCAGTTCTGCACCGTCGAATATTTGATTTCGGCATGATCGAGGGCAATGAGTTCTACCACAGCCGCGTGCAGCTGGTTCTCATCGCGTTTCGGCGCGGTGCAGCCTTCGAGATAGCTGACATAGGAACCCTCGTCGGCAATGATCAGGGTGCGCTCGAACTGGCCTGTTTCGGATGCGTTGATGCGGAAATAGGTCGACAACTCCATCGGGCAGCGAACACCCTTCGGCACATAGACAAAGGAACCGTCCGAGAACACGGCCGAATTCAACGTCGCGAAGAAATTGTCGCTGACGGGCACGACGGAGCCCAGATATTTGCGCACCAGTTCGCCGTGATCGCGGATCGCTTCCGAGATCGGGCAGAAGATCACACCCGCTTCCGCGAGTTTCGCCTTGAAGGTGGTTGCAACCGAGACGGAGTCGAACACCGCGTCCACAGCCACGCCCGCGAGCATCATTTGCTCATGCAGCGGAATGCCGAGTTTCTTATACGTTTCGAGCAGCTTGGGGTCGACGTCGTCCAGGCTTTTTGGCTGCTCCGCATTCTTCGGCGCCGCGTAGTAATAAGCCTGCTCGTAGTCGATCCTTGGATAGTGCACCCGCGCCCAATTGGGCTCGGTCATCTCGCGCCAGCGCCGATAGGCGGCGAGCCGCCATTCGAGCATCCACTCCGGCTCGCCTTTTTTGGACGAGATGAGCCGAACGGTATCCTCGCTAAGGCCGCGCGGCGCGCGTTCCATCTCGATATCGGTTACAAAGCCGTATTTGTACTTCTCGCCCAGCGAGGCGACCCGTTCGCGTGTTTCGATCGCAGCCATATTTTCTCTCACGCCGCCCGGCGCGTCACGCGCGCGGCCAGTCTCTCAAGCGACGCAAGCGCCGCCTCGATATCGGGTTCGCCGGAATTCCATCCGAGGCTGACACGCAGTGCCGAACGCGTCAGTTCCGCGGAAACGCCCATTGCCTTGAGCACATGCGAAGGCCGCACTTTTCCCGATGAACAAGCTGCACCCGAACTCACCATCACGCCATCCAGATCGAGCGCAATGAGCGCCGTCTCCGCCGCAATTCCCGGCACCGCGAAACAGGATGTGTTCGATACGCGCGCTACGTGTTCGCTAAAAATAACGACATCTGGGAAAATATGACGCAAGCCGACTTCAAAACGATCGCGAAGCGCGCCATTCCGCGCGCTGTCATCGCCTCGGCACATTTTTGCGGCCGCGCCGAAGCCGGCGATGCCCGCAACGTTCTCTGTGCCCCCACGACGATTGCTTTCCTGGCCGCCGCCACAAACGATTGCTGCGAAGGGCGAGCTATCCCGCACTATCAGGGCGCCGGCGCCCTGCGGCCCGCCAAGTTTGTGGGCGGATATCGCCAGGTAATCAGCTGCGGCAAAATCCGCATTGAATTTTCCACAGGCCTGTACGGCGTCCACCAGATACCAGCCGCCTGATGCGTGAACCTGTTCCGCGACGCTTTGTATGGGCTGAATTGCTCCCGTTTCGTTGTTTGCTGCCATGACAGCAACCAGCGCAGGCCCGCTTTCGGCGAGAGCGCGTCGCAGCGCACCAAGATCCACCACACCGTCCGCGGAGACCGGAACAGTGGCAATGCCGATGTCAGGCCGGTGCGCTGCGATCTCGCGCACAGTTTTCGAGACCGAGTCGTGTTCGACAGCGGAGACGATTAGCCGCTCGATACGTGAGCCCCTGTCATCAGATCCAAGGACAGCGCCCCACAGCCCGATGAAATTGGCTTCCGTGCCGCCGCTCGTGAAAACGACCTCTTCGGGCTTCGATTTCACGAGCCCGGCAACGTACTCACGCGCTTCGTCGACAACTGCGCGTGCGGCCCTGCCCTGCCGATGCACGGACGACGGATTGCCGCCCACCATCAGCGCGCGTTCGACAGCGTCACGGGATTGCGGCCGCAGGCAGGAGGTGGCGTTGTGATCAAGATATGCCATGGCCTTCAGGCGGCGACCCGCGCTTCCGGGTGAGTAGAGCCACGCAGATGGGCACAGCCGAGTACGCGCCGTTCGACCACATCTGCCAAAGTCACCGAGGAAAGAAACACATGGATTTGGCGGCCAAGTTCCTCCCAGAGATCATGCGTGATGCAGCGCGAGGCCGTTCCTGTACAGCCGATGGCACTGCCCGGCTTGCAGCGGGTCGCTGAAATGGGTTCGTCAACCGCCAGGATGATGTCGCCGACACGTAGCTCGGCCGCCGGCCTGCTCAGTCGATATCCGCCGCCAGGTCCGCGGACGCTGACCACCAGTCCACCTTTTCTCAACTTGGCGAAAAGCTGCTCAAGGTAGGAGAGCGAAATATCCTGGCTCTGGGCAATCTCACCCAGAGATACGGGCTCTGACCCACCCTCGCGGGTGGCAAGATCCGCCATTGCCATGACCGCATAACGACCTTTGGTGCTTAGTCTCACGGCCCGGCTCCTTTGCCTTGTCGCATTTCCCTTGCTCTCAAGGGGCAGCTTCGGTGTAGAAACGGCGCCCCTGAAAACCGGGTGCAGCGGGCGCAATGTGACGCATATAGGTTCTCCGACCATTCCGGTCAACAATTCAGCCGCCTTGTCGACAATGTGCCGCGCAAATAGCCCCCTGATGGGGTCTGAAAACCCGACTAATTCCGGGGGGCTTCGCGCACGGCGGTTGGGTAAGGCTTTGGAATCCTGAAATGCCAGAGATAATCCTGCCTGGTCCTGCCGGCCGTATCGAAGTCCGCTACCAGCGTCAAAAAACGCCGGGAGCGCCAATGGCGCTGGTACTGCACCCGCACCCGCAGTTCGGTGGAACAATGAACAATCCGCTGGTCTACGATCTCTATCATATGTTTCTCCGGATGGGTTGCACCTCGGTCCGTTTCAATTTCCGCGGGGTGGGTCGCAGCCAGGGCACTTTCGACAATGGTGCCGGCGAGCTTTCCGACGCGGCCGCGGTGCTCGACTGGATGAACACGCTCTACGCAAACCCCTCCTTTGTGTGGGTCGCCGGCATTTCGTTTGGCGCATGGATCGGCATGCAGCTTCTGATGCGGCGGCCCGAGATCACGGGATTCATCTCGATCGCGCCTCCGGCAAGCATGTATGATTTTGCCTTCCTCGCACCCTGTCCCGCCTCCGGACTCATGGTCCATGGAACGAAAGACCAGGTAGTACCGGAAGCCGATGTTCAGAAGCTCGTGGATCGGCTGTCAGCGCAGAAGGGGATAAAAATAACCTATTCCAAAATCGAAGGCGCAAATCATTTCTTCGACAAGCACGAACCCGACGTATTGCAGTCCGTGGAAGCATACGTGTCAAAAGTCATGAGTTCACCCCGGGAGGGGCGCTAAACCGCCCTCGAAATCATGTCGGATATCACTTCACGTTTCCAGTCAGCCTTCCTGCGTAACTTTGTTGCCCGCGGGCAATACCAGGATTGTACGGACCCAGCGACTCTCGACGCACTTCTCGGCAAGGAACGCATTACCGCCTATATCGGGTTTGATTGCACGGCATCGAGCCTTCATGTCGGCAATCTCGTTCAGATCATGACGCTGCGGCGGTTGCAGCAGGCCGGTCACAAGCCAATCGTTCTCATGGGTGGCGGCACGACGAAAGTGGGTGATCCATCCGGAAAGGAGGAAACCCGTCAGCTTCTGACTCGCGAGAAAATCGAAGCCAACAAACAGTCTATTCTGATATCCTTCGAACGGTTCCTGTCCTTCGACGGCGGAGAGTCAGGGGCAATCATGGCCGACAACGCCGACTGGCTGGACAATCTCGAATATATCCCGTTCCTGCGGGATGTCGGGCGGCATTTCTCGGTCAACCGTATGCTGACAATGGACAGCGTACGGCTCAGGCTTGAACGCGAGCAGCCGCTGACGTTCCTTGAATTCAACTACATGATTCTGCAGTCCTTTGATTTTTTGGAACTGTACCGCCGCCACGGCTGCCGGTTGCAATGCGGCGGTTCGGATCAATGGGGAAACATTGTCAGTGGAATCGACCTCGCGCGGCGAATCGACAGTGCGGAACTTTTTGGCCTTACTTCATCTCTGATTACTACAGCGGGCGGCGCGAAGATGGGGAAAACCGCGCTGGGTGCGGTGTGGCTCAACGCGGATATGTGTTCGCCTTACCAGTACTGGCAATATTGGCGTAACACGGAAGATGCCGATGTCGGCCGGTTCCTGCGGTTGTTCACCGACCTTCCGCCAGCCGAAATTGAGCGGCTGGAGCAACTCCAGGGCAGCGAGATTAACGAAGCCAAAAAGGTTCTTGCAACCGAGGCTACCGCGTTGTGCCATGGCCGGGAGGCGGCGGAAGAAGCAGCCACCACCGCGCACCGCACATTCGAGGCCGGAGAAATCTCATCGGGACTTCCAACGGTTGAAATTCCGCGCGCGAAACTCGCGGATGGTGTGCCAGTCGCGACTCTGGCGCATATGGCAGGCCTTACATCATCTTCAAGCGAAGCGCGGCGCCTCATTGAATCGGGAGGGATACGCCTGAACGACGCGAGTGTCTCGGACGTCCGGGCCTCTGCCGGGCTTATTGATCTCACGCCGGAAGGTGTTCTGAAAATTTCCGTCGGTCGGAAAAAGCACGCGCTGATAAAGCCGAGTTAAGCTGCTACTGTCCTTTAGCCTGCGATGGCGCCGGTGTATTTCCTTCGAAAATGCGCCGAAGGATTCCGGGCGCGAGGACAGAAAGCGGGTTGGTGGATACCTCGGGATGATCCAGGTCGCCGTGCATATTGTACGTGATCCCGAAAATTCCCTCCCCTTTCTTCGAAACAAATACATCGCCCAGAACAGGAATGGCTCCAAGAAGGCCGTTGAGTCCGTACATCGGCGCCACCGCGCCTGACAATGCGACCTGATTGGTCGCGCGGTCGATATAACCGTCGGCTGTCAGTCCAAGCGATGGTCCGGTCGCCCGGGCGTCGCGAATGGTGACGACATCGCCACCAATCCGGAAGGGAATGTGGACATTGTCGAGGACAATGCCCTGTCCCCTCATCAGGTCTACCATGCCGCCGGGCGAGCCCGAAGAAAACAGGCGCGCGAAGAATGGCTGGTTGAGGATCGTACAATTACGGATAATAAGTTCACCCGAGTAGTCCGGAACAGGCGAATTCTTCTGCGCGTCGGTGCCCACTGGCGGCATTGTCGCGTCCAGGCTCAGCTCGCCGCCCTTCACGCTTTGATAGTCAAGGAGTGTCCGGATAACGGCCCCGGCGTCGCCGGCTGTAGCTGTGAGGTGGCGTTGCCCTGCCGATGATACCAGTCGAACAACGAGCGAAGCCGTTGAGGAAAGCCCTGCTTTGGCATAGAGCCCAACAGCATGCCGGCCAATCCCTGTGAAGTCGGCGGTAAAGGGTGCCAACGCCGCCCCGTCCCGAAACACGAGACGATCCAGATTCGCAGTCAAATGGAGGGGCTGGGTTGATTGTGCGGCTCCGCTCTTCATCGCGCGAGTGCCCGCCCTTTGCTTCAACACTCCCGAAACATCGAGCGAGTGACCGGATACGGCGATTTCCTGACCGCCGCCTGTCTGCTTCTTGAACGTCAGAGCGAAATCATCGTCTGCGCCTGCACGCACCGTAGGTGCCGACACGCTGTCGATCGAGCCATCCGCAGCAAAAGCAACAATTGCGGTCGCCGTTAACGCCGGCCCCTGTAAGTTCAAACTAGCATTGCGAAACGACCCATCCTCACCGACTTGGGCAGAAATATGGGCGGTTGCGGATGTACCCGCCGGTTTGCGCCATCCAAGCAAATCCGCGGAAAGAACTGCCTGCGTCAGATCAAGATCGACGTCGGCTGTCTGGACCTTCCCGCGATAGCCCAAGAGATGCGCCTTTGCGGCGATCGGGCCAGTTAGAAACGATCCGGTCCCGACATTCAATGCCGCGCGCGCGTTATCGTCCAGCATGCCGTGAAGGTCGATAGTTGTGCTGACTGTGCCCTGAGGCTTGAATATTTCGAGCCAGTCGACGTCCAGCGGCGTTGCCCCGAGGTCGACCTTACCAACCGCATGAAGGCTGCCATTGTCGACGGCGATGTGGAGTGCCCCTTCCGATATTCGGGTGTGCTGCCCCAGCGCGATGGCAAAATTGTTCACGACGCCGTTCACCGAAATATTAATCGCATCCACGCTCACACCCCTGACGGTAGGAACGCGAAATGATGCATCGAACGACCCATTGCCCCGCGCCGAAGCGGTATTGATGTGAAATCGGGTTGGATATTGAAGCGGCTTCATGTCGAGAAGCGAAAAAAGTTGCGGCAAACCACCGGTTATATGGGTCGTAATGACAGCGGGCGTGGCATGCACGTGCAGATTGGCGATAGTGACATGTCCGTTGGACACCGATAACGGACCAACCGCGGCCGAAGAAAGATCGGCCTTGAAATTGTCTCCGGTCAAAGTGCCGGTGCCGGTTACGTTGGTGAGTGGTGTAAGACCGTGAACATAAGTAATTCTGGCGCCTTGAATCGGAAACGTAACCAGGACGGCATCATCCGGTATGGTCGATCCTTCGAACGCACCCCGGGGTATGCGAGTGTGGATCAACACCGGCCCCAAATAACCCGCGCTCACGTTCGATGCGATCCATGTGCGTACTCCAGGCACTGCCTGAAGAGGCCAGTACGACAGCAGATCGCGTACTGCGATGGAACCGATCCGACCATCAAGATTGAGCTCAGGGGATTGGTTTGCGGCAAAAATGATGCGACCCGATACGGCGGCAGATAGCGAACCGCCGGAGAGTGCCGCCTGATCCACAACCAAGCTGTTTCTGACCGAGTCGTAGCTACCTGTCAGCGTCGCACGACCAAGTCTCACCGGGTGTTCCATGGCGCCGGGAACATCAATGCCCAGCTGATCCAGAGCAAGCGCGAATGCGGATGTAATATTTCCCGCGGGGTCAATATTGATTGCGACGCTGCCCTTTAAGCGGGCGTGCGCCTCTTCGCCCGCAAGCGTGGCATCATTGATGTGGAGCTTGCCGCTCGTACCATCATAATGGCCGACCAGACGAAGCGCTTTGACGTGCAGCGGGCGTCCAAGCCCTGTTACGTATCCGCTTGCTCCAATTCCGAAATCGGCTGATCTCAGTTGCGTGCCATGAACGAGCACCCATGAGCCGGTAATATCGCTGGTCAATTGGAACGGTGCCAAGAAGCCAAACTTGCGGCCATCGCGCGCGAGCGCCGGCAAACTGAGGCCATTGACACTCAAATCTCCCGTCGAGATATCGCCATTCGCAGGAAAGTTTACGTTGACAGAGATATGTGCGGGCTTGCCGGAGAGTTCGATCTGGGCGGCCAGATTGGCGGTCAGGCCGCCATTCGAGGCTTTGCTTTTGCGGGGCGCGGAAACCTGAAGATCGGCGCGCGGCGCGACAAGAAAGGCCCCGCTTCCTTCGTCATAAAATGCAAGCCTCGCATTGCGCACGGCGAAACTCTGCAGGGAGGAGCCGTGCCCATTATTTCGCGAGATCGCATCCCGGATGCGCTGCAGAACGTCATTGTCGCTACTGCCGGACTGCAGTCCGAGCCGCAGGGCGCCAGTCCTTGTATGAACAAGAGTTAGTTGCACACCTACAAGCGCGATTCGGTCGACCACCACCTTTCCACGCATGAAAGGCCCCGCCGCAAGGCCGACTTCGGCCTTCGGTGCCTGCGCAATGATGTGATGCCCCCGGTCCAGCACGCGAGTCCCCAGGATTACCAGGTTGACCCTGCCCTCCGTTCGATCCCATTCGAGGGCGGCCTCATCGAAGCGGACATCAAGGCCCGGGAGGACCTGGTTGAGCGCGGCGCGAAGTTCATCGCTGAATGGGCCGAGGGAAACTGGCCCAATAAGGACGCGAAAGAGCAAGCCCAGGCCGAAAAAGGCGATAGCCGCACCCAAGGCGACGCCAGCCCAAAGGACGCGGCGCAGGACCAGTGAGATTGATTTGCCGTAAGCGCCGACAGCGCGTAGATTTAATTCCAATATCCTGACCCATTCGGGAAACCGCCCGGCCCGCGGCACCCGGCTTGCAAGGGTAAACAACTCAGCTTATCGCGTAGTCCCCTCAACTCGCAAACAGCAGGGACGGGCCTATACCCGAGAGACTCCTTTGGCAAACGATCTTTCCCCTGGCGACCGGGCACCGGCATTTAAGCTCAATACCGGCGATGAATTTGAAATTTCGACGACGAAGCTCAAAGGCAAGTCGTACGTCTTGTACTTTTATCCCAAAGACGACACCTCCGGCTGTACGAAAGAAGCAATTTCCTTTTCAGAGGAGAAAGAGAAATTCGCTTCGCTGGACATCCCGGTAATTGGCGTTTCGAAAGATGGTGTGGAATCCCACAAGAAGTTCAAGAAAAAGCACCGACTTGAAATCATTCTCGCATCGGATCCAGAACTTGTAGTAGCGAATGCCTACGGGGTCTGGGTGGAAAAGAGCATGTACGGGCGCAAATATATGGGAATGGAGCGCGCCACTTTTCTGGTGGATGGAAAAGGGATAATTCGGCAGATGTGGAGAAAAGTTAAAGTTCCGGGCCATGCTGCGGCCGTTCTGAAAGCAGCCGAAGATCTGTAACGTACACGCACTGATTGTGTTGCCACTCGAATTTTTCCTTGAACCGGCCGCCAAGATCGGCTGAAATCGCTTCTGGAACGGGCTATCGGGGGATGGTCGAGACAGGGATTTCAAGGCATGGGGCATACGCTCGTTGAGCGCATATGGGCGTGGCTTCACGCGACTTTTCCAGAGCGGCAGCTCTACATACGCAGCGAAGGCCGCGTTCAGTTTTTCACATGCGGTTCCACGCTTCAGGCTACTTGCGCCGGACTTTTGCTGATTTTTCTCGGATGGGTGGCATTTGCATCGGTGAATGTGATCTTCAAGGATCGTATCATCGCCGCAAAGGATCATCGCTATCAGCAGATGCAAGGGACATATGAAAACCGCATCGCTGATCTCCAACTATCCTACGACGAACTGAATAACTCGCTGATTTCGGCTGAAGACCGCTTCAAGGCCACAGCCGATGAACTCGAAGCCAAGCAAAAAGGTGTTGCGTCATTGCTGGGCAATCGGCAGGCGTTCGACGCCGCCTTTGTTACAACCAGCGGCGGCAATGCGGGCTGGGCGAGAGGAACCGATGACGTCATTGCCGAAGCGCCCGCGAAACGCGGCGAGGCCGCAAGCGACAGCCTGGGAAGTGATTCGGGCCGGCCTCCCCCCTCGGTGGGATATGCTGTTGTCGCGCCTCATGCCGAGCCCAGCTTCGGAAGCGGTGCTTCCGAACTGAACATCATGCCGGACTCGGTGGATCCGCAACCACGGACCGCCCATCCGACGAAGGCCAGCATGCTGGATGTCTTTACCCATCTGGCGAATGCAATCTTCGCCCCGAGTACGTCAAAACCGGCCGTGGAACTTGCCAGGCCGATCGGACTGGGAGTGATCGACCAGCAAACGCGTCGCGTTGCCCGCCTCGACCGGACTGAAACGGCCCTCGTCAGATCGCTCGACCAGCGAATATTGGAGCGCACCGGCGATTTGCGGAAAACACTTGCCGGCCTCGGCGTCGGCCACCTGCCCGCGAGTGGCGGACCGCTTGTTCCCATCGAGTCTGTCCATATCGACGGCGTCTCCGATGCTCGCTTCACCACTGCCTATGTTGACGCCGTGGCACGATCCTCGGAGTTGCAGTCGCTTGTGACTGCGCTGCATCACGTTCCCCTGACAACGCCCGTGCATGGTGGCCAGTTTGAACTTACGAGCGGATTCGGTCCGCGGGTCGATCCTTTCACGGGCCGGGTCGCGTTCCACCCCGGCGAGGATTTTGCAGGCCCATGGGGATCGGTAGTCGGAGCAACAGCACCTGGTACTGTCGTTTGGGCTGGTTATCGCGGCGGTTATGGGAACATGGTGGAAATCGATCACGGCTATGGTTTCCACACCCGATACGGCCATCTCTCCACGGTTCTCGTCCGGCCCGGAATGAAAATCGAAAGAGGTAGTCCGGTGGGCAGGCTCGGCTCAACGGGCCGAAGCACGGGACCGCATGTGCATTACGAAATCTGGCTTGCGAATTCCTTGCGCGATCCAAATCGTTTCATCACCGCGGGCCGGCACATCCAGAACTGACATGCCGCCGCTGCGGCCTGGTTATTCCAGATCCGTAATCCCTTCCTTGGGTTTGCCCCCTATGGCCTGTGCGAGAGCAGCTGCCATGAATGGATCGAGATCGCCGTCGAGTACATCCTGAGGCAGGCGGCTTTCCACGCCCGTGCGCAAATCCTTCACGAGCTGATAAGGCTGCAGCACGTAAGACCGGATTTGATGCCCCCAGCCGATATCCGTCTTTTGACCAATATGCGCTGCCGTTTCCGCCTGCTTCCTTTCGAGCTCGATCTCGTATAGCCGCGACCGCAGCATATTCCAGCACATCGCCCGGTTTTGATGCTGTGAACGTTCAGTCTGGCAGCTGACGACGATTCCGGTCGGCAGATGCGTAAAGCGCACGGCGCTATCCGTCTTATTCACATGCTGGCCGCCCGCACCCGACGCACGATACGTATCTATACGAATCTCCTTTTCCGGTATTTCGATCTCGATCGTCTGATCGATAACCGGAAAAACGGTCACGCTGGCAAAACTGGTATGGCGCCGCGCGTTTGCGTCGAATGGCGAAATGCGCACGAGCCGATGCACACCGGCTTCGGTCTTGAGCCAGCCATAAGCATTCTCTCCCTTGACGAGAAGTGTCGCCGATTTGATCCCTGCGCCTTCGCCAGCACTCTCTTCGATAATCTGAACCTTGAAGCCTTTGCGCTCGGACCAGCGGATGTACATACGTTCGAGCATCTCTGCCCAGTCCTGGCTTTCCGTTCCGCCGGCACCGGCATGGACTTCAAGATATGTGTCGTTTGAGTCTGCTTCGCCCGACAGCATGGATGCGAACCGCAACGCGTCTGCATGCTTCCGCAAGGCGTCGATCAATGCCTCGGTTTCCTGAAGGATTCCGGGATCATTCTCAGATTCAGCGAGATCAATCAGATCTATCGCATCACCGAGATCATGTTCCAGTTTTCGGAGACCGGAAGTGGAAGTCTCAAGACGCTGACGTTCGCGCATCAAAGTCTGCGCTTGTTCGGGGTCGTTCCAGAGAGAGGGGTCGCCAGCCTTGTGATTCAGCTCATCCAGCCGAACAATCGCGCGATCCCAGTCAAAGATGCCTCCTCAGCAGGTCCAGCGCCTGCCTGATTTCCTGCACGCTACGTTCTGTTTCAGGACGCATAACTCTTCCGCATTCACAATGTGGTGATCATACCCGTCGAATCAAAAACGACTGTTACTGCCCCATGGGGACAGGCGCGGACGGCTGTGGCAGTTCATACACCACCTTCACCGTGGTCCAGTCCGTAACGGCATCGCCGTCGCGAGTCGCAGGTACAAATCGCCAATTCAACACGGTCTGTACAGCGGCTGTGTCGAGATCGCCATATCCGCTCGATTGCGCAACGCGGAATTTGGTGGGATGCCCGCTCGGACGCACCTCGACATCAAGAAGCACGGTACCCTGCTCACCCGCTGCGCGCGCAGTATCCGGGTAAAAGGGTTGAGCATTGGGCTTGGTCGAATCCACGTGAGCCGCAGTATCCGCAGCTACCGCGACGCCCGAGCCGGATGTGGCCGCACAGCAGACAAGACCTACAAAACCGAGTGAACGCAGAACAGGGAGCAAATTGCCGTACATGATGATCGACCCTCAAGGTGACCCATACAATTATAGGCGCTTGTCGCCGACGTGAACAGTTCACATTATTGCGAACGACAAAACGGGTGGCTTGAGGCGGCCCTAGCCTTGGGGCGTCTGGCCGAGCGTGAACAGGTCCTGCTGGCCCAGTTCGGCACTGCGTCGCCGTTCCAGTTCCTGGGCGTATCTCTTGAACGCGTAAGCCTCGGTTACATACCCGACCACGCGCGGATCGGCCCGTGCCGACAGGACCGGCAGCGTCTCCGATTGGCTTTCGTCGAACCGGGCGAGCGCTGTGCGCACATTATCATCGGGAAGAAGATAGAAATCGCGCTGCTGGACCATATCGGCAGCCACCCCGGCCTCGACGGCTTCATCAAGCCCGGGATCATTTATGACGGCCATATCTATCCAGCCCGCATAGTGGCCGTCGGGAGCAATGGCAAATACCCGCTTGGCGGTGCCCGGCGGGTATTTCTCGCGAAGCGTTTTCAAGGGCAATGCGGTCGATACGAGCTTCGGATCTGAACGCATCAGGCGTGCGACGGTAAGATCCGCAATCCAGCCGATATCGTAGGCGCCACGCAGTCCCAGGCCTCGCACGTGAAACCGCCAGGTCGAGAATGAATAACCGAATGTCAGCCGGACGATCGTGGCCGATGCAATGACGCTGACCAGGACCCCAACAGTAACGGGGAAATCGCCGGTGGATTCCAGGACAAGAAGCACCATGGTCAATGGCGCGCCAATGATGGCAGCGGCGACGGATCCCATGCCGACAAGAAGGAAAGCCACGTACTGGACCGCCAAATGAGGTTCGAAATAGCCGACGCATTTGGCAAATGCGCCTCCAAACAAACACCCCAAGAACAGCGACGAACTGAAAAGGCCGCCACGGAATCCCGAACCCACGGAAATCGCCGACGCGAGCAGCTTGGCGCCAAGCAGGAGGAACAGTGGCAACAGAGCTACGGACGCGTGAAGATAGTATTCAATTGCGCCATGACCACTGCCGAGGACCTGAGGAAAGAAGCACGCGATTACGGAAAGCGCGATGCCGCCGACGCACGGCCTCATCCAATCGGGAATGGGTGAATGTTTGAGACTCCGCTCCGTCCACGTGACGCCCATCATTGCGACAATCGCGATTCCGGCAGCAAGAACGCCCATAAAGCCGAATAGTACGTAACTATGAATATCCAGGGGAACCCCGCCCTGCACGTCGAACAGCGGCTGCGGTCCCGCGATAAAACGTTGCGAAAGCGCGCCGCAAACAGCAGCAACAGCAATCGGAGGCAGTGCGCTCGGCATGTAGCTTCCAAGGATAAGTTCGTAACCGTAGAAAGCGCCTGCCAGCGGAGCATTGAATGCCGCCGCGATTGCAGCCGCAGATCCCGCCGTCACGAAGATGCGGTGATCGGCGCGGCGGAGGCGAAAATATCCTGCGATGCTCGAGAATAGTCCGGACCCGAACTGGGTGTAGCCTGCCTCCATGCCTAACGAAGCGCCGGCAGCGTTTGAAACAATCGTAGACGCGGTGAGGCGCAGGCTGTCGGTCAGGGACATGCGTCCGCCATAGAGCGCATTCGCTTCGATCGGATCAACAATATCCCGCGAACCGAACCGCCCTGTCATCAATGCGAGCAAACCCAACAACAATCCGCCCAAAGCTGGAACAAACAAAATTCTTGCCTGATCGATATGAAGCCCCGTCGAAAGCAGGCCGCCCCCTTGGATATCGAAGTCAAAACGATGGAGATATTGCACCAGCGCGCGAATTGCGGCCACGCAGACGCCAACGCCGGAGCCGACGACGGCGCACGCAAATATCTGCGTCAATTCGTTTGATCGCAATTCGCGCTGGAAGGCGGCGTAGAACCACCGCGTAAGCCGCACGAAACCTGGCAGGCCGTGCAGCACGGACGCCCTATTCACGTCGTGTTCGAACGAATCCATGATAATATGTGAGACGTTCGAGCATCGCTTAGTAAAGCCCGCCCGTGCCAGGATCGACGGTGGTACCCGTCTTGTTGTCGGCGGGTTTCGCGGGCCCCGCTACGTCGGCGCTTGCTAGATTGGGCTCCGTTCCGGATTTGAACGCTTCCTCGATAGAACCGGGAGCGCCCGAACTGACCATTGCTCCCGAATGGGAATCTACCGGCACCAGATCGATCCCAAAAGGAACACGGAACGGCGTAGGCGGCTGATCGGCCAGAGCACCTTCCATGAAATCGCGGAATATGGGAGCCGCGGCCGTTGCACCCTGCTCCACCTTGCCTAACGTTCTCGGATTGTCGAAACCAACGAAGACACCGCAAACCAGATCGGGCGAAAAACCGATGAACCATGTGTCTTTGGATTCATTGGTTGTGCCTGTCTTTCCAGCAAGCGGTTTCCCCACTGCTCTGACTGCCACTCCTGTACCGCGTTCGACCACCCCCTGAAGCATGGAAACAATCTGATACGCGGTCCTTGGATCGATGATTTGTTCACGCGTATCGGGGAGTAACGGTTCGGCCTGACCGTGCCAGGGTCCATTGCATCCTTCGCAATTGCGAGGGTCGTGGCGATAGACGTCCCGCCCGTTCCGGTCCTGTATGCGATCGATCAGCGTCGGAGTTATCTTCTTTCCACCATTGACGAATTCCGCGTAGCCCGTGGTCAGGCGCATCAGGGTTGTATCCGCTGCCCCGATTGCATTGGAGAGCCACGGTGTAAGTTTGTCGTACACGCCGAATCGCTCGGCGTAAGGCACAACCTTTTTCATTCCGACTTCATAGGCGAGGCGGATGGTCATGAGATTGCGGGACAGTTCAATGCCGCGGCGGAGGGTCTGCAGGCCAAGAAATTTGTTGCCGAAGTTCTTCGGCGTCCACATTGGCAGCCCCGGCCCCTGCGGAAAGGAAACCGGCGCGTCTTCAACTTTGCTGACCGGCGTAAAGCCGTTGTCGAGCGCCGCAGCATAAACGAAGGGCTTGAATGCAGAGCCCGGCTGCCGCTGTGCCTGCATCGCTCTGTCGAACTGGCTGGAGGCATAGCTAAAGCCACCCGAAAGGGCCAGGACGCGACCCGTATGAGGGTCCATCGCAACGATGGCGCCGTTGACCTCCGGCACCTGACGCAATGCGTACTCGCCGTTCCCGGCGGCCTCGACGTAAATCACGTCGCCGGGCTTCACGACCTCTTGAGCTCTGTCAGGTGCGGCACCCACCAGAGCGTCATGCAATTCGCGCCGGGCCCATTTGATTTCATCGAATGGGATGCTGCTGCGGGTGCCGTCGTCGAACCCGATATTGACCGAGCGATCGGAACCGAAACCGAGCACGACAGCGCGTCTCCAGGTTTCAATTCCAGAATCGTTTCCGAGAGTCTTGAGTTCTGCAGCCCAGTTGTCGGCTATCGAAATATGTTGCTTGGCACCGCGCCAGCCATGCCGGCGGTCGTATCTGACCAGACCGGCGCGCAACGCGTTCACGGCAAAATTCTGTAGCCGCGCATCCAGCGTCGAACGAACCTGCAGCCCGCTATCGTAAAGCGCCTTTGCGCCGTATTTGGCGTATAGAATGCGGCGCACCTCTTCGACGAAATAATCCGCATCTTCGGTCTGTATCCCGAGCGGACGCATCTGGGTGACCAGAGGTTCCGCAATGGCAGTCCTCGCCTGTTCGGAGGTGATATAACCATTCTCGGCCATCTGACCGATTACCCAATTTCGGCGTTCCAGCGCAGCGGTTTTGTTATAACGGGGATCGTAATTGCTGGGCGCTTTGGGAAGCGCCGCCAGGAAAGCCGCCTCGGCGATATCGAGCTGATCGAGAGGCTTACCGAAATAATTGAGCGCCGCCGCCGCAACACCGTACGAGTTTTCTCCGAGAAATATTTCGTTCAAATAAAGCTCAAGTATCTTCTTCTTGGAATAAGTCGAATCGATGCGCAGGGCGAGCACGGCTTCTTTAATCTTGCGCGAGAATTTGACTTCGCCGTTCAGAAGAAAATTTTTCGCGACCTGCTGGGTTATCGTCGAGGCCCCCTCAAGCCGCTTGTGCTGAAGCGCGTTGAAGACATCCTTGACCGCAGCCCGCATGATGCCGCTGGGATCGATGCCAGGGTGGTTGAAGAAGTTCTTGTCTTCCGCCGACGTAAAGGCATCGACTAAGAGTTTCGGCACGAAATCGATCGGTACGAAAATGCGGCGCTGGCGCGCATATTCGCCCAGCAGCGTGCCGTTTCCGGCGTAAACGCGGGTGGTTACCGGCGGCTCATAGTGTTGAAGAGCCTCGACACTGGGAAGATCGCGAGTGACCGAGTAAATATAAAATGCAAAAATCGCCACGGCGGCGATCATGAGCCCGGCCGTCGTGAGGCCGATGAAAAGGAATATTCTGCGTAACATCTGCCCTTCTTCCGGCGTCTTGATGGCCCCAAAATGTGGCGCTGGCAAGACGCGGATTTACTTCACCACCTCGGCAGACAGGCGCTGACGGGTCCGGTCCTGAAACTGCCGATCCACGGCATCGGCGATGGCTGTAGCGATATTGTTCCGCCAGCCGCCGTTCGCCATACGCGCGCAATCCGCCGGATTCGAAAGGTAGCCGAGTTCAATCAACACTGCCGGCACATCGAGAGCTTTGAGCACGACGAACCCGGCCGAACGGTGTGGGGCGCGCGGCAAAATGTCCGTCACACGCTGAAGACGGGGTACGAGGACGTCGGCAAAGCGGACGGACCGGTTGATGGTGTCGCGCTGCTCCAGACCGATCAGTATCGAAGCCACAGGGCTGCTCTGGTTCCCCAAATCCACGCCGGCAATGATGTCTGACTGGTTTTCCTTTCGCGCCAGCGCTGCCGCTTCGGCGTCCGACGAGGCCGCGGAGAGTGTGTACACGGACGCACCGAATACCCTGGGGTCTGGATTTGAGTCGGCATGCAATGAAATGAACAGGTCGGCCCGATACGCGCGGGCCGTGTCCACACGTTGCTGCAGCGGGATGTACAGGTCCTCGTTACGGGTGAGATGTACCTCGTATCCGCGCCGAGCGAGCGCCTTTCCCAGCCGGATAGCCTCGTCAAGTACGAGGTCTTTCTCCATCTGCCCATCATAAGCCCGGGTACCGGAATCGATGCCGCCATGGCCGGCATCCACGACGATTACGCGTTTCCCGGCTGGTGGATCGGCAGTCGGACCCCGGGGACCACCGCGGGTGGACGTCCCGTTCAAGCTGGCGTTCAGAAATTCTTTGGACCGCAAGTCTGCAGGCCAGCCTGCAGCCCGTGCGAATGCCGCCTGGGTCGTGGGCAGGAGATCGACGATGATCCGATAGGCATGACCGTGCTGCGGGGGCAGAATAAGGGGCTCGGCGACCGCGACGGGCCGCGTGAGGCTGACGACAAATCGCGAATCCTCCGGACCGAAGGCGCCAAAATGATATTCCTGAATGACACCATCCCCGCTAGGCCGGCCCGCGGCTCTAACCCGCCAAAGAGCCGCCGGTAAGGCAATGACGACCCGATCGGGGCTGCTTAGTGTAAAGACCCTGACCTTTATCGGATCCGATATCTCCACAACGAACCGGGTCCGGTCCGGATGTTCGCCGATTCGCGCATCGATGATGATCGGCTCGATACCGCTGCCAGTGGGCTCGGCAGAGCTCGGCGCTTGAGGAGGCAAAGCATTAGCAACAAACGACAAACCGACACTGCCCGTCAACGTCAGCAGCAGCAGGCTTCCAAGTCCCCCGAAAACCGCCCATTTCATCAGGTTAGCCCCACCCACCCACGAATTCTTTGACTCCGTTTACGCTGCGTTAGCAGGTTTGCACGCTATATAGTGAATCAAAGATTAACCTCTTGCCGCCGCACGGCTTGGCACATAAAAGGGAATCTGGCCTGCACCGCTGAACGAGTTCGGTGCCTGCCTCCCGAACGGGGTTGGAAGCTGCGCCAGGCGGTTTTCCGAACCGGGAGGTCCAGGACCACGTAATTCGGAAGCCCGAAGGTCTCGGCGCCCAGCGACCGCTAAGTGAAATTATGATGATTTGCACAGCCCTGCCATTATCCGACTTTCCTGCGACACCATCGCGGAAATTGATATTTGCGGGCGTTTATCCAACAACGCGACCTGCCACCCTTATGATTTGTTGCGATCCCCCAACGGGCACGCGACCAAGTTCGCGCGTGGCAGCGCCGCCCGGAGATTCGAATGACCAAGCGTATGATCATAGATTCCAGCCACCGAGAGGAGACCCGGGTTGTCGTACTCGACAATCAGAAGGTGGAAGAATTCGACTTTGAGTCGGCGGCCAAACGGCCGCTCAAAGGCAACATCTATCTTGCCAAGGTAACACGCGTCGAACCGTCCCTTCAGGCCGCCTTCGTCGAATATGGCGGTAACAGGCAGGGATTTCTCGCATTCGCCGAAATTCATCCGGATTACTACCAAATTCCAGTCGCCGACCGCATCGCGCTTCTCGCCGAGCAGGAAGCCGAGGCGCGACGCCGTGCCGATGATGATGATGTGGAATCGGTAGACATCGCCAGTGTGCCCGCACAGGAAACGGTGGCGGAAGCAGCGGCACTCTCTGTAGAGCCGGACGAGCGCGACACACCGACCGACCGTGTTCAGGAAGGGCAATTATCGGAGTTTGGCGAAACAGATGCTGCCGGGTCAAGCTATCGCGCGGAGCATGAAAGATTGCCTGCCGAAGATGAGGCGTTTGTCGATGATCACGACAGCGGACCGGCATCGGCGGAATTCGAAGCCACGGCGCCGGAAGCCCATCCTGCAGAGGGTGACGGCAACAAACAGATGAAATTGCAGACTGCACGCCCACCGCAACGCTGGACACGCCGCCGTCACTATAAAATCCAGGAAGTCATCAAACGACGCCAGGTGCTGCTCGTACAGGTCGTCAAGGAAGAGCGCGGCAACAAGGGCGCCGCGCTGACGACGTATCTTTCCCTGGCCGGCCGTTACTGCGTGCTTATGCCCAATACGCCACGCGGCGGCGGCATTTCACGCAAAATCACGAGCGCCGCCGACAGAAATCGTCTCAAATCTGCAGCACAGTCGCTCGAACTGCCGGAAGGCATGGGGTTGATTATCCGCACTGCTGGCGAAAACAGGACAAAAGCTGAAATCAAGCGCGATTACGAATACCTCCTTCGCATGTGGGACACGATTCGCGAGCTGACGCTGAAATCGAATGCGCCGGCCTGCGTCTATGAAGAAGGCGATCTGATCAAGCGCGCGATACGCGACCTCTACAATAAAGACGTCGCCGACATTCTCGTCGAGGGCGAGGATGGGTACAGGAACGCAAAAGATTTCATGCGCATGCTGATGCCCAGCCATGCCAAGAACGTCAAACAGTACAAGGAAACAATCCCGCTTTTTCAGCGCTATCAGATCGAGGCGCAACTCGACGCAATGTTCATGCCGACGGTCACGCTCAGGTCCGGCGGTTACATCGTCATCAATCAGACCGAGGCGCTCGTATCCATTGACGTGAACTCCGGAAAGGCGACGCGCGAACATTCCATCGAGGACACCGCTTACAAGACGAATCTCGAGGCCGCGGAAGAAATCGCCCGACAGCTGCGTCTGCGCGATCTCGCGGGATTAATCGTCATTGATTTCATCGACATGGAAGACGCGCGCAACGATCGCAACGTCGAGAAGCGGTTGCGCGATTGCGTCAAGAACGATCGCGCGCGCGTCCAGATCGGGAAAATCAGCCAGTTTGGATTGCTGGAAATGTCGCGCCAGCGGCTTCGTGCGGGCGTGGTCGCCGGATCGACGGTACCCTGCCCGCATTGCGGCGGGCAAGGCATCGTGCGGTCTGTCGAATCGACTGCTTTGCGTTTGTTACGTGGTCTTGAGGAGGAAGCCCAGCGGCAGCGCGCGGCGACGCTCAAGGTGCGCACGCCCATTCAAGTTGCGATCTATGCGTTGAACCAGAAAAGGCGGGAGATCGTACATGTCGAGACAGAATATGGCATCGCGATCCAGTTCGAACCCAACGAAGAAATAATAGCAGGAACATTCGAGATCGATCGGATCGGAACTCGTCAGCCAGACGAACGTCCGCGGCCGGTCGTTGCGGAGATTTCGTCGAGACCGGCCTCCGTTCCAGAGGTGGTAGGGCCGGAGATCGCACCGGCACCGGCCTCTGCAAGCGAAGAATCGCCGCCATCGCCCGAACAACAGAGTTCATCAGCCAGTGGAAGCAAACGGCGCAGGCGCAGGCGCCGCGGCCGGTCGTCGGATACCGAGACTGCCAACCCGGCGGTAGAGACGCATGCGGCCCTTGAAAACGACCGGATACCGCAGACGGACGCCGCGACAAGCACGAACGCGCCAGCAGAACCAACTGCGGCAGAAGCCCAGTCCGGCACCGAAACACCGGCTCCCCGCAAACGCCGGAGGCGCCGTCGCGGTCGTCGCGGTTCGCGCGAAGGCGATGCACAGACGACTTCCGAATCGAACATGTCCGGTTCCGATGCTGAAGATGAAACGGAAGATTCTCTGGAAGAGACGGTTTCGCCCGAGCCCGTTTCACATGTCGCATTGCATGCACCGCATCTTTCGCCGCCGGACATAGTCCCCAACGCGCCTTCAGAGCCGGTCTGGTCATTTGCACCCGATGACCCTCGCCAGACAGTCTCGACAAATTCGGCGACCCGGGAAGAGGCCATAAACGGCACTGTCAGCGCGACGCCAACGGATAATGACGAGGCACCAGAAACATCTGAAATTTCAGACAGTGAGCCGGAAAAGCAGGTCGGCAAAGCCGCTGCACCGGCGCGAAAAGGATGGTGGCAGCGGCCGTTCCGCGGCGAGTAAGCGGCAGCCGCTCGAAGTGAAACAATCATCAGATCACCATGTGTTGTGATGAAAGGTGTGCATCGCGGACGATTGATTGACGGCGGAAACGCCCAAACTTACCGTTCATCAGCGTGCTGACGCTGGTCCTCAGGAGAATTCGAGCCTTGGCGATTTTCAAGCTTCAGGTCGAACAACCACCGAAGCGGCGTGTTCGGCGCGCTCTCAAGCTTCTGGTTTCGGCGGCCTGTATTCTCGTCGTTGCAGTGGAACCTGCAGTCGCGCAGGCGATTCAGCTCGTCCGCGACACGGAAACCGAGCGGCTGCTCAAATCCTATGAAGACCCCATTCTGGTCGCTGCCGGATTGGATCCGGCTGCCGTCAAAATGTATCTGGTGCAGGATCCGACCATCAACGCCTTTGCGGCCGAGGGCCAGAATATCTTTGTAAACACCGGCCTGCTTCAGCAGCTTCGAACGCCAAACGAAGTCATCGGTGTGCTTGCACATGAGACTGGTCATATCGCGGGCGGTCATCTGGTCCGTGATACGGCTGCGATGCACAAAGCCATGATTCCGATGCTGCTTGGTGTGGCTGCCGGTGTCGCCGCAATGATTGCGGGCGCAGGAGGCGAAGCCGGCATGGCGCTCATGGGACTGGGTATGTCGTCGGCGCAGGCACAATTCATGCAGTTCAGCCGTGTGCAGGAGGCTACTGCCGACCAGATGGGACAGAAGTTCCTGCGAGCGACGCATCAGTCGGGCCAGGGCATGCTGGATGTTTTCGAGCGCCTCGCAGACGAAGAGGCCATGTCGTCCTTCAAGATCGATCCCATGGTGATGGATCATCCGGCGTCGCGCGAACGTATTGATTTGCTCCAGCGCCTCGTTGAAGCCTCGCCTTACAAGGACGTCAAGGACAGCCCGGAGGCCATGCATGCGTTTCGCATGGTCCAGGCAAAGCTCGCCGGATTTCTGGACCCCGTGGAGATGGTGCTCGCGCATTATCCCGTTTCGGACAACAGCGAGGAGGCCCATTACGCGCGTGCCGTTGCCTATTTCCGACAGCCGGATCTGCAAAACGCACTTGCCGAGTGCAACACCCTGATCACGTTGGAGCCGAAGAATCCTTATTTCTGGGAGCTGCTCGGACAAATCTATGTTGATATGAGCCATCCGGAGCGAGGCGTGCCCGCCTATCAGAAATCGGTGGACATGCTGCCTGACGCGTCGCTCTTGCGTGTAAGCCTTGCTGCGGCGCAGCTCGCAACCGAGAAGACGGCGCTCGCCAAACCGGCCCTGGACAATCTCAAGATTGCCCTGCAACAGGAAAACGACAACAGCTTCGCATGGTTTGAAGCGGCGCAAGCGTATAGCGAGCTTGGCAACGAACCCATGGCCAATCTCTCGACGGCCGAACGTTACTACAATGCGGGCGCCATGAATTCGGCGGCGCATTTCGCCGTGCTTGCACAACACGACCTGTCTCCCGGTTCACCGGATTGGCAGAGGGCGAGCGATATCATGTCCGTGGCCGGTCCCGAGGGCCAGAAACGTCATTAAACATCCGGAGATTGCATGAACGATTCGTGGAAAATCGCGATACTGGGCGGCGGCGTTGGCGCGGCGCTCGTGCTCGTCGTTGCGTTCGGTGCCGCCGCATTGGGAGTAGCTCCCTTTGCCGCAAACGGCAGCGAGATGCACGCCTATCTGCTCGCCCATCCCGACATCATCGTCGAGATGAGCAATAGATTGCAGGCACAACAGGACGAGGAGCAGGACAAAGACCGTCAGGCTGCCGTCAATAAGCTCAAAATGAAGGCGTATTTCGATCCGCGTGTCGCGTTCGTCACGGGGCCAGCAAACGCCAAGATCTCCGTTGTGGAGTTCTTCGACTACAATTGCCCTTATTGCAGGGCTTCCGTACCGGCACTCAAGAAGTTCTATGAGACGCATAAGGATGCGCGGTTCGCGTTCATCGAATTTCCCATCAAGGGCCCAAAGTCGACAATGGCAGCTCGCGCCGCAATGGCAGCCCGGCAGCAGCCTGACAAATATATCGCCTTCCACTTTGCACTGATGAACGAGGACGGACCTGTCGATCAGAACGCGGTGTTTGCCATGGCCAAGAAGACCGGACTGGACGTCGCGAAACTTAAGGCCGACATGACCTCGCCGAGTGTCGACTACGCACTGGCCGCCGCCCATACATTAGCCCAGGCGTCCGGAATTGACGGCACGCCGGCTTTCATTGTGAACGGCAAAATCCGCGAAGGTGCAGTGACGGATGACGATCTCGCCCGGATGGCGAAGACATAATTTCAAATAAGACCCGCAAGCGGGCTTGAGGGATCGGCGTAGCGTTTCTTCGGCATCCGTCCCGCAAGGTAGGCGAGCCGGCCCGCTTCCACGGCATGGCGCATCGCGCGCGCCATCAGGAGCGGATGTTTTGCTTCCGCAATAGCCGTATTCATCAATACGGCATCGCAGCCGAGTTCCATTGCCACCGCTGCATCGGATGCGGTGCCGACACCCGCATCAACGATGACCGGCACCGTGGCCTCTTCGACAATCATCCGGATGTTGACGGCGTTCTGGACTCCCAGGCCGGAGCCAATTGGAGCCGCCAAAGGCATGATCGCTGCGGCGCCCAAATTCTCCAGACGTTTGGCCATCAGCGGATCATCGCTGCAGTACACCATGACCTGAAACCCTTCGTGCACAAGCAACTCCGTGGCGCGCAGGGTTTCCAGCATTTCGGGATAAAGGGTCTTACGATCGCCCAGGACTTCCAGCTTGACGAGCGTCCATCCACCCGCCTCGCGGGCCAGCCGTAACGTCCGGACAGCCTCTTCACCTGTGAAGCACCCGGCCGTGTTGGGAAGATAAGTGATCTTGAGGGGATCGATATAGTCGACAAGGCGCGGCGCGCCGGGGTCCGCCAAGTTCACCCGCCGCAGTGCAACAGTGACGATTTCGGCTCCTGCCTCCTCCACTGCCGCAGCATTCTCCGCATAGGATTTGTACTTCCCGGTGCCGACGATAAGGCGCGACGAATAGGTGCGGCCGGCGATGACCAGCGGTTTATCGACCGGCAGATCAATGACAGGTGTATTGCCGCCGCCGATGAAATGCACGATTTCGAGTTGGTCCCCCTCGCCGAGTTCGACCGTCCGGTACGTTGAACGCCGCACGATCTCGCAATTCCGCTCTACAGCGATTTTGGCCGGATCGAGTCCCAGCTGAACGAGCAGTTGGTCGACGCTGAGCGGTCCCGCCAGTTGACGCCGTTCTCCATTGATTCTGAGGTTCAATTGCATTCCCGTCGCCTTGAAGGTTTTCGTGGGCCGTAGGGCCAAGTATAAATCTGTCGAATCGTGACCGACTGGTGGTTTGATGCCCAAGCCTCGCCGCCGCGAGCAGACGCTGCCGATATACGTTCTGAACGGTCCCAATCTCAATCTTCTTGGCAGGAGGGAGCCCGAAATCTACGGCACCCGGACCCTGGCGGATATCGAGAAGGCGGTGACGGACAAAGCCGAATCTCTCGGCTGGGCAGTGGATTTCCGGCAAAGTAACAGCGAAGGCGAGCTGGTCGACTGGCTGCACGAAGCACGTGAGAAAGCGTCAGGCGTGATCCTTAACGCCGGGGGCTACAGCCACACATCCATCGCCCTGCTGGACGCCTGTCGCGCCGTGGGGAAACCTCTTGTCGAGGTCCATCTCTCCAACCCTTATGGACGCGAGCATTTTCGCCGGCACTCCTATATCAGTGAGGCAGCCAGCGGCATCATTTGCGGCTTTGGTGGCGCTGGCTACCTGCTCGCCATCGATGCCTTGTCAGAATTGTTGAAGGCCCACGCGAGATGAACATGAAAGATGTCAAGCAGCTCGGCGCCCGCTTTGCGGGTGGCGCAAAGGAAAAGGGACAGCTGCAGGTTGATGGAGCCGCCATTCGGGAGTTGGCGGAGTTGTTGGACGAAACAGGGCTCGGCGAGATCGAAGTCGAGCATGGCGGCCGCCGTATCCGGGTCGCGCGCGGTGTCTCCGCAGCCGGCCATTTCAGCACGACCCCGGTTCCTGTGATGTCCGAACGCGTCAGCACTCCGGAAAGAGATGCCGAACAGCCCTCTCGCAAGACCGAGGCGGAAGGCGCCGTTCTCTCGCCGCTCGTCGGCACCTGCTATGTGTCGCCCGAACCGGGCAAACCGCCCTTCGTTAAGATCGGCGATACCGTCCGCGAAGGCGACACGCTCCTCATCGTCGAGGCTATGAAGACAATGAATCCGATCATGGCGCCCAGGGCCGGCGTCGTGAAGGAAATATGTGTCCGGGATGCGCAGCCGGTGGAATTCGGCCAGACGCTGCTGGTAATTTTTTCGGGCGAACATTGAACAGTATCTGACGGCGAACCGCGCTCCATGTTCGAAAAAGTACTGATTGCAAACCGCGGTGAGATCGCATTGAGGATCAATCGCGCCTGCAAGGAAATGGGTATCGCAACGGTCGCCGTGCATTCTACAGCGGATGCCGACGCCATGCATGTGCGGCTTGCCGATGAAAGTGTTTGCATCGGGCCGCCGCCCGCGGCACAGAGCTATCTCAATATCCCGCAAATCATTGCGGCCTGCGAAATCACGGGTGCCGAAGCGATACATCCGGGATACGGATTCCTTTCCGAGAATGCGCGCTTCGCGGAAATTGTCGCCGAGCACGGCCTGACCTTTATCGGCCCGCGGCCCGATCATATCCGGTTGATGGGCGACAAAATCGCAGCGAAGCAGGCCGTGGCCGAGGTTGGAATTCCAACTGTTCCGGGCTCTGACGGAGAAGTCAGCACCGACAGCGAAGCTGTCGCGACGGCCGGCCGCCTCGGCTATCCCGTGCTCATCAAGGCTACGGCAGGCGGCGGCGGCAGGGGCATGAAAGTGGCCCGGAAGCCCGAAGATCTCACGCTTGCATTTACGACGGCCCGTTCGGAAGCCAAAGCCGCGTTCGGTAATGATGCCGTGTACATGGAGAAATATCTCGAACGGCCGCGTCACATCGAAGTGCAGGTGCTGGCCGACTCGTATGGAAAAGTCTTGCACCTTGGCGAGCGCGACTGTTCTCTTCAACGTCGCCATCAAAAGCTTTGGGAAGAGGCGCCCTCGCCTGCCCTGAATTCGGCGCAGCGCGAAGAGATCGGCAGGACCGTTACATCGGCCCTGACCAAACTCGGATATCTCGGCGCAGGAACCGTGGAATTCCTGTATGAGGAGGGCGCTTTCTATTTCATAGAAATGAATACGCGCCTGCAGGTCGAACATCCGGTGACCGAGGCAATTACGGGAATCGATATCGTACGGGAGCAAATCCGGATTGCAGCCGGCGGCGCCATTGAAATCGACCAGTGCGATATCGTCATCTCCGGCAACGCCATCGAATGTCGTGTCAACGCGGAGAACGCCTTCACATTCCAGCCATCGCCTGGAACAATTACCCAGTTCCATGCTCCGGGAGGGCTGGGCGTCCGTTTCGATTCGGCGATCTATGCAGGATACCGCATCCCGCCATACTACGACAGCCTTGCCGGCAAGTTGATCGTGCATGGAAAGAACCGGAATGAGTGCCTTATGCGCTTGAGGCGCGCGCTCGACGAGATTGTCGTGGACGGAATCGAAACGACTATTCCCCTGTTCCAGCAACTGGTCAGCCAGCCGGATATTTTGAACGGCGACTATCATATCCATTGGCTTGAGCATTTTCTTGCATCGCGCGGCGCCTGATTCGAGGCAATGCCGAAGCCGCCGGAACTGGACGCCGATCTGCTGCTGAAAGCTTACGCGCATGGGATTTTCCCCATGGCGCGGCACCGCGATGACGAGGAACTCTATTTCGTCTCGCCGGAAGATCGCGGTATTATTCCGCTCGAGACGTTTCATATTTCGCGCCGGCTGGCGCGCACGGTGCGCAGCGATCGTTTCGTCGTGCGGATCGATAGGGCCTTTGACGAAGTGATTACAGCCTGCGCGGAAGCTGCCCCGGACCGCGAAGAAAGTTGGATAAACGCCCAGATCGTTTCTCTATATGCGCAGCTTTATCGCGCCGGCCATGCACATACGGTGGAGTGTTGGCACCAGGACCGTCTCGTAGGCGGCCTGTATGGCGTGAGTCTGGGAGGCGCGTTTTTCGGCGAAAGCATGTTCTCGCGCGAGCGCGATGCCAGCAAAGTGGCTTTGGTTCATCTTGTTGCACGGCTGCGGTCCACAGGTTTCAGGCTTCTGGATGCGCAATTTCTCACAGCTCATCTGGCGCAGTTTGGCGCCGTCGCGATTCCACGCCAGCGCTATCTGGAACTTCTCGCCGATGCGATCAGTGGTAAGGCAGACTTCCGTTGCCCGAAGGTTTACTGCCCCGCGCCTTCAGGCAATTCGGGAACGTTTTCCTTCGCGCCTGAATCCGGTGAGGTTGCTTTGACGGGAGCGGTCGAAGCAACGACCGGAGCCACTTGGCCGGGCTGGTTCGTTTTGCAACTGATAACCCAGACGTCATAGAGCGGATGCTGAAGACCGTTCAATGACGGGCTTGATGCATGCATCCAGCCGGAGAATATCTCACGCGCAGGCTTATCGGCCGGGTGATCCGTGATCTCAATAAAGGCCGTGGTCTCGGGCGGCTCGCTCGGCGGCGTCGAATAGCAATAGCGCGCCGTAATCGAAAGCGTCGCAAAATCTACCGACACGCCGACCGGCGCAAATATGTTTGTCGGCCGCCCGGTCATCTTATCAAGGCCGCGAAGCACGACTGCCCGTTTGATTCCGTCCTTGCCCGGAATGGCATTCGCAACGGTCAGCGGCTTACCAGCCGCTGATTCGCTGGACGACTCACCTGGCTGGGCGAGAGCGGGCGTTGCGACCAGAACGCTGCAAAGAGCAATATGTATGGCGCGCCGCATGTGTTATTTGCCTCCGGCGTTCCCGTACATGGCCCGCCCGATCAACCCCATCAGGTCGATGGATCCTTGCGTATTGGTGATCTCACCGCCTGGCGAAAGCATTTTGTCGCTGCCGCCCGGCTGGATTGCGAGATAAGAGCTTCCCATGATTCCCGCCGAAGTCACTTTGATCGAAGAATCGTCCGGAATCTTGATGTCGCTGCGCAAAGAGATCGCCGCGTTCACCGCATAGGTCTTGGGGTCCAGTTCAAGTGAAGCAACCCGGCCCACCTTGACGCCGTGCAGGCGGACATCCGTACCCGTCGCTATGCCGTCGGCACTGGCAAAACGCGCATTCAGGTCATAGCCGCCAAGCGACCCCGCACTTGTCGACGTGTAGGCGAAGTACAGAAACCCCGCGGCTACAACGATGACGAGAGCTCCCATCAGCGTTTCGAAAGTATTGTTCTGCATGGTCGCGTGTCCGCTGCGGGTTATGCCGGTTTCCAGGGTTCATAATCGCCCGTCGCCGGCGCATGGATGCCGCTCTCGGCAAGGCTGCCGGGCGGATGATAGGCTCCGGACGTTCCTGTCATATTGGGCCGATGCTCTTTTTCCCAGGCCTTGAGTTGCGGCGGTGCCACCGTCGGCGGCTCGCGAAAGGTATGATGCAGCCAGCCATGCCATTCCGCCGGCACGCGCGAGGCCTCGACGGTCCCATTGTAAATGACCCAGCGGCGCCGGCCGGCTCGGTCCTGGTAATATCGGTTGCCGATGTTGTCCTTACCGACCAGCGTTCCCCGGCGCCAAGTCTGGTAAAGTGTGCCGACCGTCGCACCGCGCCACCACACAAAAACCTTTTCCAGCCACGCCATCCGATGTTCCGACTTGGGACTCGGGCAGGAATATAGAGCTTCGCTGCGGCGCACGCCAATCACAGCTGAAATTGTGGATCGACTTCGCTCGCGAACTAGGCCTTGTGCCATTTACCTAAATAGCCCTTGCGCAGGGTATGTGACTGTGCCCATACTTCGCATGTGTCGGTCATCCCGGCACAACATCTAGAGGAAATCAGGTGCCTGCCGGTGGATGCCAGCTGAATGCTGGCGCTCACGACACGGTATCCTTTTGCCAGGGAGCGGCCACAGGCCGGGCAGCGGGATCATGCGCATTCATCGTCAGTTTACGATCGACGGCCAATCGCCTTTCGAGTCCATCCGCTTCCATCCTGTGGCGAGCGAAATCCGCAATCCGGACGGATCTGTCGTCTTCCGCCAGGCAGATATTGAAGTGCCCAGCGATTGGAGCCAGGTCGCGAGCGATGTTCTTGCGCAGAAATATTTTCGCAAAGCCGGTGTTCCCGTCTGCCTGAAGGCCGTGCCCGAAGAAGGAGTGCCGGAGTTTCTGTGGCGGCACGTCGCCGATGGCGGCGAATGCATCGGTGAAACTTCTGCGCGCCAGGTGTTTCATCGCATGGCCGGCACATGGACTTACTGGGGCTGGAAGGGCAATTACTTTGATTCGGAGGCGGATGCCCGGGCCTTTTATGACGAGCTTTGTTACATGCTCGCCACGCAGAAAGCCGCGCCAAACAGTCCGCAGTGGTTCAACACCGGGCTGCACTGGGCTTACGGTATCGATGGCCCCAGCCAGGGTCATTACTATGTGGATCCGAATTCGCGCCGCGTGGTGAAATCCACTTCGGCCTATGAGCACCCCCAGCCGCATGCCTGCTTCATCCAGAGCGTCTCTGACGACCTCGTCAATGACGGCGGGATCATGGATCTGTGGACGCGCGAGGCGCGCCTGTTCAAATACGGCTCCGGCACGGGATCGAACTTCTCGAGCCTGCGCGGCGAAAACGAGCCATTGTCCGGCGGGGGCAAATCCTCCGGCCTGATGAGCTTCCTCAAAATCGGCGACCGCGCGGCCGGCGCGATCAAATCGGGTGGTACCACACGCCGTGCAGCAAAGATGGTGATCGTGGATGTCGATCATCCGGATATCGAAAACTTCATCGACTGGAAGGTGATCGAAGAACAAAAAGTTGCGGCGCTCGTTGCCGGTTCAAAAGTTACTGAGAAACACCTCAAAGCCGTAATGCGTGCCTGCATCAATTGCGAGGGTTCGGGCGACGACTGTTTCGATCCCAGAAAGAACCCCGCACTGCGCCGCGAGGTGAAGGCTGCGCGCCAATCCATGATCCCGGATAATTATATCGAGCGCGCCATTTCCTTCGCCCGCCAGGGTTTCCAGGAGATCGATTTCCAGTTTTCGACATACGATACCGACTGGGATTCGGAAGCCTATTTGTCCGTGTCAGGGCAGAATTCCAACAACACGGTGCGGGTGACGGATGAATTCCTGCATGCCGTGGAGGAGAACGACGACTGGCGGCTGGTCAATCGCTGCGGCGGGGTTGCCAAGGATTTGCCCGCACGCGAGCTGTGGGACAAAATCTCCCATGCCGCGTGGGCCTGCGCGGATCCCGGAATCCAGTTCCACACAACGATCAATGACTGGCACACCTGTCCGGCGGGTGGCGCCATCCGCGCATCCAATCCCTGTTCGGAATACATGTTCCTGGACGACACGGCCTGCAACCTCGCCTCGCTCAATCTGATGCAGTTCGAGACGCGCGGTGAATTCGGCCGACGGTTCGACGTCGTAGCTTTCGAACATGCGGTGAAACTCTGGACCATCGTGCTCGAAATCTCGGTGCTCATGGCCCAGTTCCCTTCGCGCGAGATTGCACAGCGTTCATTCGACTACCGCACGCTCGGCCTCGGCTATGCCAATATCGGCGGCTATCTGATGGCGGCGGGCATTCCCTATGACAGTCGCGAAGGCCGCGCGATTGCAGGTGCCATCGCTGCACTGATGACGGGTCGTTCCTATGCCACGTCGTCCGAACTTGCGGGCGAACTCGGCGCCTTCCCGGAATACGGTCCGAACGCCCGGGATATGCTGCGCGTCGTCCGCAACCATCGCCGCGCCGCCTATGGCGCGACGGAGGGCTATGAAGATCTTTCCATCGTGCCGGTTCCGCTTGACCTCGATGCCCTGAAAGACGGAGCGCTGGCGCAAGCCGCCAGACTGTCCTGGGACGATGCGCTCGCCTTTGGCGAGGAGTTCGGCTTCCGCAATGCCCAGACCACCGTCATCGCGCCGACCGGCACGATCGGCCTGGTGATGGATTGCGATACGACCGGCGTCGAGCCCGATTACGCGCTGGTCAAATTCAAGAAGCTCGCCGGCGGCGGTTATTTCAAAATCATCAACCGCTGCGTTCCGGAAGCGCTGAAATCACTCGGATATAATCAGGCCGAGATCGACCAGATCGTCGGATATGCCGTGGGTCATGGCACCCTCGAAGATCTCACGCTGGGCATTACGCATGATGCCCTGAAAGCGAAGGGCTTCGACGACAGGGCGCTCGCAGCAATCGAATCCAAACTCGAATCGGCGTTCGACATCCGCTTCGTTTTCAACAAATGGACGCTCGGCGAGGCCTTCTGCACGCAATCGCTTGGGCTTGCGCCCGAACAACTCGACGCACCCGATTTCGACATGCTGAGGGCGCTGGGCTTCGCGAAAACCGAAATCGACGCGGCCAATCTCCATGTTTGCGGCGCCATGACGTTGGAAGATGCGCCTCATCTCAAGCCGCAACATCTTGCAGTCTTCGATTGCGCGAGCCCCTGCGGACGCATCGGCAAACGCTCGCTATCGGTGGAGAGTCACATCCGCATGCTGGCGGCGGTTCAACCCTTTATTTCTGGTGCGATCTCCAAGACTATCAACATGCCCAATGCCGCATCAGTTCGCGATTGTGGCGAGGCTTATATGCTGTCGTGGAAGCTGGGGCTGAAGGCCAACGCGCTCTATCGCGACGGCTCCAAACTTTCGCAACCGCTCGCATCGCAGACGCTCGCGTTCATTGACGACGAGGATGCGAACGATGATTTCCTCGCCGCGCCGCAGGCCGCGCGCACGACGGTCGTTTCCGAGCGCGTCGTGGAAAAAATCATCGAGCGGGTCATCAGCCGCGAACGCGAAAGGCTGCCGCAGCGCCGCAAGGGCTATACGCAAAAGGCTGTCGTCGGCGGTCACAAGGTCTATCTGCGCACCGGCGAATACGAGGATGGCCGGCCGGGCGAAATCTTCATCGACATGCACAAGGAAGGCGCGGCCTTCCGCAGCCTGATGAACAATTTCGCCATCGCAATCTCGATCGGCCTCCAATACGGCGTGCCGCTGGAAGAATTCGTCGAGGCATTCACCTTCGTGCGCTTCGAACCGGCGGGCATCGTGATCGGCAACGACTCGATAAAGAACGCGACGAGCATTCTGGATTACATCTTCCGCGAGCTCGCCGTTTCCTATCTCGGCCGCAACGATCTGGCTCACGTGTCGCCGGCACATGACGAAGATCTGGGACACGGAAACGATCAACCGCGCCGCGAAGTCGCAAGCGAACTGGAGCAGACGATTTCCCGCGTGGCTTCGGCCGGGTTCGTGCGCGGACAGTTGAAATCGCTCGCCGTCGTGCGTGGAAACACGCTGGCAAAAGCCGTTCCCGCGCAGGGCCATGAAGTGGAAACCGCACATGGCGAAATCGTTACGGCTGAAACCACCTCGCTTATCGACGCCTTGAACGAAGTCAGGTCCGCCGTCATGGAAGCGGCTGGCGGCAATCCCGTTGGCACGGTTGTGAATCGCCTTGAGGCACGGCTTTCCATCGAGCAGCCCGCCCGCAATACGCGGCAGCAGCGCGCAGCCGAGGCCCGCATGAAGGGTTACGAAGGCGATGCCTGCGGCGCCTGCGGAAATTTCACGCTGGTCCGCAACGGCACCTGCATGAAATGCGAAACCTGCGGCAGCACGAGCGGCTGTTCGTAATTCATCCGGGGCGACCGGTAGTCAGGCGCGCTCGGGCGGACCATCCGGCCTGCCCCGGCGTTTTCCTGTCATGCCCAGGCTCGACTCTTCGGCCATCATATTTGCGCGGTATGACGACCGCCGGCGACAACTGACGATTGGATTTCGCGGCAGGCCGCGGTCCTATCGGTACGACGGCGTTCCGGGCCGCGTGTACCAGGAATTGATCGCGGCGGATTCGGTGGGGCGGTATTTCAATGCCCATATTCGTGATCGCTATCCGTTCATCGAGATCTGAATCTCCGAATTGGAAAGCAAGCTTCGGGATGTCGCGACGGAAGGGCATGGCCATATTCGCAGGGAGCAAGGAGATGTGCTTCCATGCATATGAATGTGAGCGAGATGGCTTCGACCCCCACAAAACCCGGCGCACACGTCAAAAATGCGACGTATCTCGATGCAGTGCGCCGCCGCGACCGCAGCTTTGACGGCATGTTTGTCTATGCCGTTCGAACGACCGGGGTTTACTGCAAACCGGGCTGCGCCTCACGTCCTGCCCGGCCGGAAAATCTGAGTTTTCACGACACTCCGGCCGCTGCGGAAGCCGCAGGATTCCGGCCGTGCAAACGCTGCCGGCCCGACAGAGATCAGCCGCGCGCGCATCAAAGCGCCGTCGAGCGGGCCTGCAGACTGATCCGGGCGAGCGAAGAGCCGCTGTCTCTTGCAACGTTGGCCAAGGCTGTCGGGGTGAGCCCGTATCACTTTCACCGCATCTTCAAAAAGGCCACCGGGGTGACGCCGAAGGCATTCGCCGCCGCCAATCGCGCGGAACGGACTAACAAACAGCTGCGCACCGCACCGACGGTAACCGAGGCAATCTATGCAGCGGGCTACAACAGTTCGAGCCGGTTCTATGAGGGCGCCAACGCGCGCCTCGGCATGACGCCCGGCCAACTGCGCCGCGGCGGAGACGGGGTGACGATACTGTTCGCCATCGGCGCAACCAGCCTCGGCCCGATTCTCGTGGCGGCCAGTGAGCGCGGCATCTGCGCGATTTCGCTTGGCGACGAGCCGGATGTGCTGTTGCGCGAACTCCAGGACCGTTTCCCCCGCGCCGAACTGGTAGGAGGTGACGCCGCGTTCGAACAAACAGTCGCCCAAATCGTGGGCTTCGTTGAAAACCCGCGCGGCGGGCTCGACCTGCCGCTCGATATTCGCGGCACGGCGTTCCAGCAGCGCGTCTGGGAAGCGTTGCGGGCAATTCCCGCCGGCCGCACCGCGAGCTATGCGCAGATCGCCAGCGCGATCGGCAAACCGGCTGCGTATCGCGCGGTAGCGCGTGCCTGTTCGCAAAATCCGCTCGCGGTCGCCATCCCATGCCACCGGGTGGTTCGCAAGGACGGTGACACATCGGGCTATCGCTGGGGTATCGCACGCAAGCGCGGACTTCTGGACCGCGAAGCGCAATAACCGCAACTACTAACAAACACAGGAGACTGCCAATGTCGTACCGCATCAGCGGGCTCGATCCCGCGCCCTTTCGCCATCTCTACGGACTTTCCGACGAAGAACTCGCGCGGCGCCACATCCGCCGCGTGATCCCGGATTCGAAGCCCGGCTTTCCCGACCGTATCGAAATGCGCGATGTCGAACCGGGACAGCCGCTCCTGCTGCTGAACTATGTTCATCAACCGGCCGCGACACCCTACCAGGCGAGCCACGCGATCTTCATCCGCGAAGGCGCGGAGACCCGCTACGAAGCCGTCGACGAAATTCCGGAAGTATTCCGTGCACGGATGATATCGCTGCGCGCCTTCGATGAAACAGGCGACATGGTCGATGCCGGTCTTGCCAAAGGCGACGAGATCGAGCCGGCGATCGTCCGGCTCCTTTCGGACCCTCGCGTTTCCTATCTGCACGCCCATTATGCGACGCGAGGCTGTTACGCCGGACGGATCGAACGCGCATAGCGCCGGCGACAGGCACGCGAATTGCGGCGCATTCGCCTTGCGTCCCGATCTGGAACATTCCGCGATGCGTCTTTTCTTTGCGTGCCTGCTGACGCTCCTGACATCTGCGGCCTTCGCCGCATCTGCGCCGCCCGATGCGAGCGCGATCGCCGGCATCAGGGCGGGGCGCCACGACTGTCCGCATTGCTATCTCGCCCATGCCGACCTGACCAACCAATGCGTGAAGCACGGCAATCTGGAGGGCGCGGTGTTCGACGACGCGCGGCTGACGCTGATGTGCATGTCGTATGGCGATTTCAGGAATGCGTCGTTCCGGGGCGCCGACCTCTCCGGCGCCAACCTCGCTCATGCCGAACTCGACGGCGCCGATCTCTCCGGCGCCCGCCTGACCATCACCAGCATCCGCGCCGCTGACATGAGCCATGCCAAAGGGCTCACGCAATCCCAGCTCGACCAGGCCTGCGGCGACGCCGACACCAGGCTCCCCGCGAACCTGCACGTAAAAACCTGCTCATAGTTTTCTCCCTCTGCCCCGCAACGCGGGGGAGAGGGCTGGGGTGAGGGGGGCTATCCACCGCACCGTATTCGCCTGTTTGTTCACGATCATTATTTCTTCACGACATCTCTTGCGCTTCGGCACCCCCTCACCCTAACCCTCTCCCCCACATACGTGGGGGAGAGGGGATTTGAGGGAGACGGCAAATGACGATCTCGGACGATGAACGCGCCATTCGAGCCCTCGTGGATGACTGGATGGATGCGAGCAGAGCTGGCGATCTGCACAAGGTTCTGAGTCTGATGGCGGAGGACGTTCTGTTCACGGTTCAGGGCCAGGCGCCGTTCGGCAAAGAGGCCTATCGCGCCATGGCGGCAGGCATGAAGCCCGTGCAGATGGAAGGCTCGGCCGATATTCTCGAGCTCGAAATCCGTGGTGACTGGGCCTGGCTTCGCAATTACCTCGACATGACGGTTACGCCACCAGACGGCCCGCCTGTGCGCCGCACGGGCTACACGCTGTCGATCCTGCGCAAGGAACCGGACGGGCGCTGGCTGCTGTTTCGCGACGCCAATCTCGTCAGCTGACATGAGCGCCGCGCATCCGGTCCTGCGCGTCGCGCGCCCCACCAACGATCTCGAACGGCTGATACATTTCTACGGGGAGGGTCTCGGCTTCGAAATCCTCTGTCGTTTCTCGGATCATGACGGCTTCGATGGCGTGATGCTTGGCCGCAAGGGCGCACCTTGGCATCTCGAATTCACCCGCGCCCATGGCCACACGGCACCGCGCGCACCGGGCAAGGATCATCTCCTCGTTCTCTATCTGCCAGACCGCGCCGAGTGGGAAACAGTCATCAGCCGAATGCGCGACGCGGGCCTTGCAGCGGTTGCATCGTTCAATCCCTATTGGGACCGCAACGGCATGACATTCGAAGATCCCGACGGCTATCGCGTCGTGCTGCAGAACGCGGCTTGGACGATGTGAACAAGCGGTCAACCGTTCCCGCCCGCGGCTGTCTGTATCTTCAAATATTCCCTGAGAATGTGATGTGCTCCCATTTGGACATTTGATCGCCCTCCAACACGGCATGCGTTTGCCTCGAATATTCCCTGAGAACATCGCCTGTTCCCGGCCCGGCTTCTTCGTTGCGCGCATGCCGCCTGTTTGTTACCCTTCCCTGCCGGTTTCCCTGGTCGACAGGATCCAAACACAAAATAGTTAGATAAAGTCCGGCGTTTTCAACCCGCTGCAGAATTTTTTCAAAATTTCCCTCAGAAATTCCCTGCACCAGGGAATTCGGTACCGCTTCGTTTCGCTTCCGCGCGGAGGTTGCATCGGCATCGTGTGTGCTTCGACCGCCCGGCATGGGGAGATGCAATGCTGCATTGATGCTGCTGAAAACAAAACTGCCTTCATGCTGAGCCAGTCGAAGCACGCGATCTGTTACTCCTGCGCATCCGCGTATGGTTTCGGCTTGTTCACGCTGTCTGCCGAACGTAACGAACATCAATAAAACCATATTGGTCATTTGTCAACCCAAAAAAGTATGCACACCGGTAACGCGTATTTATCCCTTGACAGCAAGTGTGGTTGAGAGGCTTAGATGACCATCCGCCCGCTACATTTTCAGGATTTCGATTTTCCGCATTGCATGACACCGTGGCGGGCACCCAACGGGACATTAACGCAAAGGTGGGTTCCTTACGGCATGCCGCGCTTTCGCCCCCAAGTCGCCTTCGTAACGTTCTACCTCTACCGCCGAAATCCAAGGAGCGGAGATGTTGAGGGGCCGTGCGGGACCGGTGTTTGCGTCGTAGTCCCTTCCGCTATCTCCAATGCAATCCCGCATGCTTATGGAGTTACATCACATCATGTGATTCAAGCTGGCGCATCAATCATACGGATAAACAAGCGCGCCCGAGTGATGCAGGGAAAATCGTCCATTCTTACCGTGACTACAAAATTCGTCGAGTTTGAGCCCCATGAATGGCAATTTCTGCCCGGCGGGGATGATATTGCAGCCGTCGATGTGACAGACTCTATAGGCCACGAGGATGACCTTTTATCGGGGGTCTACGAAAGTGATTTTGCCCATCTGGGGTTCATTGAAGAATCGAAGCTGACGTTGGGCGAAGACGTATTTATGATCGGCCTTTTTACCGGTAATCCTGGCAAGCAGTTCAATCATGTCGCCGTCAGATTTGGGAATATCAGCCAACTTGCCCATCAATCACACCCTGTCCTGCAAGGGAATGGAGCTCTGCGAGCCAGCCATATTGTAGACATGCACTCGCGCCCGGGATTTTCTGGGTCGCCAGTATTCGTTTATCGGACACCGTGGAATGACCTAACTGCAATAGATGAAACCGGAAGTTTTTTCCCCAAACTAGACGCAAGACACAATGCATTCATAAAACTTCTCGGTATTCATAGTGGGCAGTTCATCGAACGAATTGACGCCAAGAGAATTGAAACAATAAGACCAAATGAGCCAATCCGCGACGGTGACACTCTGGCTGTCCAAAGCAGTATGGCTATTGTAGTACCCTCATGGACCATTCTGGAACTTCTAAATATGCAACACTTCAGAGATCAGCGCGCCGCTAGAGAGAAAACCCAGAGAAAGCAGAACGCGCCAAAAATGCGTCCAGAGGCAGCAATAGCTGAACCGGCGGACGCCAACCCGTCGCATAAAGAGGATTTCACGGCTCTACTAGGCGAGGCAGTGCAATCCCAGAAACAAGGCGATTAAACATCGTCCAGTGACAGCCACGCAGATTGCGGCGGTATGCGAACTCGCTGGCGTATTTCCACAGATGCTTTTTGGAAATGTGGACGTTCGTGCCTTTAATGGCGCGGCGGAACAGGCCCCAATGCCCCTCAATCGTGTTCGTGTGAACATCGCCGCGAACCCATTCATAGGCGCTATGGTTCACGGATTCGTGCTCGTAGCCCATGCCACTTAGGTTGAGATAGTGCCGTCCATCGTCGGTGCTGATCTTCGATCCCTTTTCGACATTGAGTGCGATTGTCGGCTTGATTGTCCCCATTTTCGTATCGTCCACAACGCCAACGCGAATATCGCCGCCGCGCTCGACTGCGCCGAACAAAACCGCTTTGCTCTTTTTGCTGTTTTTCACGTCCGACTTAGGGCCATGATACATTTCGTCCACTTCATGTGGCCAGACAGTTTTCCCTTGCGATCCGAAGCGGCCATCAGCTTGCGAAGTTCATGTGCTATGCGCCATGCCGTCTTGTAGGTAACGCCAAGTTGCCGCTCCAATTCCTTAGCGGCAACGCCGTGGCGGGTGCTGGTCATCAGGTACATGGCGAAAAACCAATGAGTCAGCTTCGTGCTCGACTTGTGAAAGATCGTGCCAGCGCAGGGGTAAATGTGGTGGCCGCAGTGCTGGCAGGCATAGGCCTTGCGCGCTCCCATCGCATGGAATTGAGCGCCCACAACCCCGCAACCCGGGCAAGTCAGTTTCGTGCCGCCGAATTTGACGGTCATCAGCCGTTCAAGGCAGGCCGCGTCATCCGGGAACTGGGCTTGGAACTGCTTAAAGGTGAATTTCATGGCTCAACCCTCACTTGTGGTGCGGTTATAGCCTACGGCTCACTTGCTGTCAAGGGATAAATACGCCGGTAACGTGTGCTTGCCCAGCCGTGCATCGCAAGTTACATGTAACTTACATGACCGTGCATACAGGCAAATTCTCATCCAAAGAAAAGGTGCGGGCGCACCGGGAACGGCTTCGCGCGTAGGGTTTGCGGCCTCTTCAGATATGGGTGCCAGACGAGACATCGCACACCTTCCGGACGCAGGCACACCGCCAGTCGCTGGCTGTCGCGCAGAGCCGGCACGCGGCCGCGGATCAGGATTTCGTGGATGCAATCTCAGCCGACGCGAATGAAACGCGGCGAAATCTGGACCGTTTCTGGCGGCGCGGGTTACGCCGGCAAGCCGCGACCGGCACTCATTCTCCAGGATGATCGCTTCGACGGAACCAGCTCCGTCACGCTTTGCGCGTTTACAACCGATCCCACGGATGCCCCGCTTTTCCGGCTCGTCATTTCACCCGATGATACGAACGGCCTGCGCGAGAATTGCCGCCTGATGCAGACAAGATCACGACCGTACCCAAATCGCGGCTTGGTACGCTTATCGGCCGCCTGGGCGAAAGCGATATGGCCCGCATCAACCGGGCGGTGATCGTGTTTCTGGGGCTCGCGGGACGCAGACGCACCCCCGCCTCGCATTCCTAAGAAGACGGGGAACCAGTGGAGCCGACAATCCGCACGTTCTGTGGCATACCTATTCAGATGTTCCGGCGAAACCGTGGCCCGGCGGCCTGAATCTGTCTTCTGACGCAATGCACAGGGCATTGGGCCTAACGGAAGCCGGATTGTTTCCTGAAGCCCGAGAGGCAGCAGCTCTGGACGGAAATCATCCATGCCCCGAAACGTTCTGGTTTTCTATGGTTCCTATCGCGAGCCGCGATATGGGATCAGGCTTGTAAATTATCTGCTTCCGCGAATGGCGGCGCGCGGCGTCGATGCCGAGTTCATCGACGCGCGCGAGGTCGGCCTGCCGATGTTGAGCCGTATGTACAAGGAATATCCCAAAGGTGCCGCGCCGGCCGCGATGGAGACGCTGGCGCAAAAGATCAAAGCAGCCGACGGATTTGTTTTCGTCTGCGGCGAATATAATTGGGGCGTTCAGCCGGGGCTGAAAAACCTGACCGATCATTTCCTGGAGGAATGGTACTGGCGGCCGGCGGCGATCGCGAGCTATTCGCTGCAGCGCGCCGGCGGCGTCAGGTCTGCCTACAACTGGCATGCCACGCTGAGCGAAATGGGCATGGTCGTTATATCAAGCTCGATAAGCCTTGGTCCGATCACCGAGGCGCTTGACGAAAAGGGCGAGCCCATCGGCGCCTCCGGCGAATATCTGGAGAAAAAATTGCCGCGCTTCGTGGACGACCTGATCTGGTGGATGGAAGCGGCCGCCGGGCAACGCGAGCGTGCGGCGCCGCCCTATTGATCCCGTCCGCTTTCGGCGCGAAGCCCGGCATTCGACGCAAAGAATTGGCACTCGTTTAACCCGCCTGCGTCAGGCTGGAAGGAATGAGGCTGCTCACCGAATAATATTATTCCAATATAGCTGGAGGATATTCCCATGAAGGCATTGTTCCTGACCGGTACGGCCGTGGCTGCAATTCTCGCGGCGACATCTGCCTATGCCGGGCACACGCCATCGACCCTCCAGATCACCACGACGAGTTGCCCCGGCGGCACGCAGGGCGCGGCCTATGAAGGCTGTACGATCACGGCCTCGGGCGGCACCCCGCCCTATACCTTCTCCTATGACACGTCTGATAATTATCCGCCTTTGCCGGAAGGGCTTTCGATCGACGCCGGCAGCGGACAGATCAGCAGCAATCAGATTGGCGGCCAGGGAACCTATATCCCGAACCTCATCGTCACCGACAGCGCCAAGGCACAGGCCGGCAAACAGATCAGTTTTGCCATCAACGGCGCGAACACTTTCCTCGCCACCATCTTCCCCTCGGATTCGATATTTCATCATCGCGTGGACGAACAAACAACCGGCCTGCCCGTCGATACTTCGCCCGCGGCGCCGATCTATTCCGGCTATCTCTCGGCGACGGTGAAGGCCTTCTTCGGCACCGAATATGCGTCGTTCCCCAACGGGATACCGGCGTTCGAGGTGCCGTTTAATCAACCCGACGTTCCGGTGAAGACGACAGTCTACCAATCCTATTTCACCCAGGGGCCGATCCCGGCGAACGCGCCGGTCGAAGGCACGAGCCAGTCCACCGGCGACCGGCATGTGCTGATCTATCGGGCGCAGAGCACAGGCACGAAACCCGCGCTCTATGAGATGTGGCAGGGGCTCTACAAGAACCCCGGATGGAGGGATTCTTCCAACGCCCTTTGGCCGGATACCAGCGGCGACAAGCTGACCAAACAGGGCAAAGGCACCTCCGACGCCGCCGGTCTGCCCGTGGCGCCGCTGCTCGTGAATGCCGATGAAGTGATCGGCACGGGCACGCCCTCCGCGCCCAACGGCACCGTGCAGCACCCCATGCGATTCACCGTGAACCACATGCTGAATTACTGGGTGTGGCCTTCGACGGAGTCCGCCGGGGTCGGCAGTTGCACGAAGAAGAGCGGCAAGACGATTCCGACGGAATCGGAAATCTCCCAGAAGAAGCCGCCGGCCAGCTGCACAATGACGGGACCGGCCGGCGAGATCTACCGGCTGCAGGCTTCCGTGCAGACGCCTTCCTGCGCCGCCAAAAGCCCGCAGGCCGCGATCATCATCCAGGGCTTCCGCGATTACGGCATCATCCTCGCCGACAATGGCGACAGCGGCGGCCTGATCGGCACGCCCGACGCCCGCTGGAACGACGACGACCTCTCCTGCCTCACCAGCCTCACACTGGGCGATTTCGAGCCGGTGAACGTGTCGAGTCTGATGGTGAGCAACAAGAGCGGGCAGACAAGTCACTAAGGCGCGCAGTCATAATCCGTCGCTGATGGATTATTCCTCGAGCCTGAAGACGACACCCTCCCCGGCCTTGCCGCCATAGATGGTGGCGCCGAAGAGCTCACCGGTCTTGTCGGCGATGAAGCCGTTGGGCTGCGAGCCGTCTTTGCCGCCGGTGAAAGTGTGGAGCACGCTCTCTTTTCCCTTCTGCGACAGCTTGAAAATGACACCGCTGCTCTCGCCGCCCACATCGGTCATGCCGAAGAGATTGCCTTTGGCATCCATGGCCAGATTGCCCCACGGCCAGCTGCCATCACTGAGGCCGGTAAATGCGTACAACACGCGCTCCGTCCCGTCCGCGCCAATCCTGAACACGGTGCCGCAGCCGAAACCCTGGCAGTTGCTGCTGCCTCCTACTGCTGTGGTGCCATACAGGTTTCCCGAAGAATCCCGCAGTAAAGACGAGGTGGGACCCGAGCCGTCGGTGCCCCCATGAAAGGCATACACCACGGTCTCGCTGCCGTCCGGAGCGACTTTGAACACCGTCCCGCAACCCGAGCCCTCGCAATCACTGCTGCCGCCGAGGGCCGTAGTGCCATACAGATTGCCCGCGGAATCCGCGGTCAGGCCTGTGCCGGGATAGGCGCCGTCATTTCCTCCAGCAAATCTGTGCACCACGGTTAACTTGCCGCTGGCATCCACCTTGAACACAATTCCGCAATTAAAGGGGCCGCAATTCTTGATCCCACCCTCGGTGGTGGTGCCATAAAAGCTTCCGCCGACATTGACCAGGTCGCCCTCCGGCAACGCACCGTCGTTGCCATTCTTGAAGACGTGCAGCACTGTCTTGGTGCCATTGGGCGCAAGCCTGAAGACCGTGCCACAGCCATTGCCGTCACAGCCTTTGCTGCCGCCATAATATGTCGTTCCGTATAGATCGCCGTCTTTGTCCATGGTCACGCTGCCGGGGTAATAACCATCGGCGCCGCCGGCGAAATTGTAGAGGACAGTCTCTGCGCCGCTGCTGCTTAGCTTGAACACCGTGCCGCAACCGCTGCCGCCGCAGCCATCGCCGCCTCCGTCACCCGTCACCCCATACAAATTTCCGGCACGGTCCCTTACCGATACGGCCGGCTGCGCGCCATCCGATCCGCCCTGAAACGCATGAACGATCTTGAAGCCCGCGCTATAGGCGCAATCCGTGTTTGCGGAGATCGCCAGCAAAATCAAACCGGCAAAGGGAGCCGCCCCGAAGCGAACGCTGCCAGACATGATCCACCTCCAATGCGTGCTTGGCGCAATTGGCACATTAACGCGGCCCGGAAGCAGTACCAATCGGAAGGATGTTCACGCCCTCGCGAGCACGGCTGTCGTCGCCGTCCGCGACCCAGCGCCAGCCATTGCGCGGGCAAGTGTTGGAGGTCGGATCGAACAGCGGTTCAGGGATGCTATGCTCCCTTACTTTCGCACGCTTGTTCGGCCGGGGGATGCATGAAGTCCAATCCAGCAAGACGCTTCGTTTACGCCTTGATCTTAAGTAGCGGCTGGCGGTGATAGCATCATGGCGGAACGCGATCTGCGACAAGGTTATCGCCAAGTTCAACTACTCAAGGCATCCCCTGAAACAAGCGTGGGCGATCTTCTCGAACTATGCAAACAGCAGGGGTGCATTTGTCCACAACCAAGAAAGTGGCAAGAACTGTACGAGTTGCTCCCCGGCCGACGGCGGGTTGGCATAACCTGGGAACCACCTCCCCCCTTAATCTTGGGCGCTTGGTGGGATTCTAGCGACCAAGAAAAGCGCGCGCGCTTTGAATCGCACATTCGTTGGGCTGCCGATCATGGCGCTTTCGCGAAAATCCTTGAATTCCTGTTAACGTTGGTGGATTCCGATTGGCAACGCGGAGATGGCGACGATTTAGACAAACTCCGCTAACATAACCTCGAAATCGATTGTCGGACTTGTGAATTCAGAGATAACAACGGTAGCGTCTACGAGTAAGCACAGGGCGGGGCCATGGCGAAATCTCCCAAAACGATTGCAACAATCAACTTCAAAGGCGGGGTCGGTAAGACGACCGTGACTTGGTGCTTGGCGGACACGTTGGCTTCGTATTCGGCCGCGAAAGTATTGGTTTTCGATTTGGACGCGCAGATGTCATTGACCCAAGCGATTGCCCTCAATGAGCAAACTGGCGCGCTGGATGATAAGTTTGGCAAGTGGTATCTGGACAGTACCAAGAGCGGCCGCACAATCTTTAATGCCATCGACAAATTTACTCAACCAAACCAACAGTTTGATTTTCATATTGGGTATGACTTCATATAAAAATTAGCAAATAATTTGCATTTTGTTCCATCAGTAGAAAATCTATATTGGCTCGATCTCGACCTCATCGACCGCAACGAGATGAAGGATTTCATGCGACGGCTTCTGGGCAAAATAACGCACAGTGGCAAAGTCTCAGAGTATGATTACGTGCTTTTTGATTGCCCGCCATCATTTACGTTGCTGTCGTATAGCGTTCTGGCATGTTGCGACCTGGTGCTTATCCCGGTGAACCCTGATTTCTTCGCGTCACGCGGTGTCAGCCTCATCTTGCATTCCTTAAAAATGCGGATCGAACCTCATCCCATACCAAAGATCGCCGTATTTATGAATAAGGCAAAGACTAGTAACAATTATCCAACCAAAGAGACGTTGTTTTACATGAGAGAAGTAGAGGGCGCTTGCGTTAAAACAGCGAACTCGACGAACGTCGAGGCGAAATTTTTTGACTCATGGGTGCGTGAGCGCGTTGGTATAAAGCGGGCGATTACTGGCGGTGGTGTGCCCCCCGAGTTCATCCAAGATTTCCAAAACCTTTGGCAAAAATGTGTGGAGTTCATTACATGACAGATACGGTCAAGGAATCGCAGGTCGAGCACCTCCTAAATGAACTCTATGAATTGAGGGTGGCGCTGGCCGAAATTACTCGAAGAGTATCGCGCATTGAGAAGGTTGTTAAGGCCGCCTACCCCAATGCCGTTGCACCTCGCGAAGCTGCTGTAAAGAAAGACAAAGCGACAACCGGCGAAATGCCGACAATGGATCGCGAGGAAGCGTTGGCGTTCTTCGACAAATTGCGCGACACGACGAACGCGGATGGAACTGAAGCTGGCATGCGAAGCCTCGATAACCTTTCAATCGCGAATCTCATTTTCTTGGCAAAGGAGCTTGGCGCAACAGTTGGCAACAAAAAATCCTCCCGTCGCACACTAACAAAAGAGATCCTCGGAAAGGTGCGTCAAAGCATTATGTTAAGGCAGCACACGCCAGTGAATACCGAAAGTTAACGTGCTGTGGCAGCACCAACCGATTTACTGAGAGTGCCGAGCGGAACCATGACAATGGCGGCGTCCTTTGCATCCTCGCGAAATACCGGATCCTTTTTAAACTCTTCGGGCGAGCGCAGCACAGGCAAATCATCGCCATCATCGACCATGCCGCGGACATGGAATGCCAACGTGTCGCGCCCGCGTGCGACCGCTTCGTCCCTGCTTTCGGCGGCCGACACAGCACCGGGAAAATCCGGAAAAGAAATCCCGCAATTTCCCCCTTCGGCATGGATAAGCCCAACCACCATTTGCGTCATCGGACTTTCTGCAAGGTGCACTCCTACTCCGCCGCTTCCGGCAATTTTGCCAAGGTCCAGCGGAGCACCGGCTTCCGCGCCGCACGCGTTTCATCTAGCCGTCGCCTAGGGGCAAAATATGGCGCGCCTTCAAACCGCGCGGTCTGGCCGGCCTTTGCTTCTTCCGCCAGTCCGGCCATCACGCGAATGAAACGGTCCAGACTTTCCTTTGATTCTGATTCCGTCGGCTCGATCAGCATCGCGCCGTGGACGACGAGCGGGAAATACATCGTCATCGGGTGATAGCCTTCGTCGATCATCGCCTTGGCGAAATCGAGCGTGGTGACGCCTGTGCCTTCGAGGAAATGATCGTCGAACAGGGCCTCGTGCATGCACGGCCCTTCGAAGGGCGCGCTCAGCGTGCCCTTGAGCGAGGCAAGGATGTAATTAGCAGCCAGCACGGCATCTTCCGAGGCCTGGCGGATGCCGTCAGCGCCATGGCTCAGCATATAGGCGAGCGCGCGGGTGAACATGCCCATCTGGCCGTGGAAGGCACACATGCGGCCGAAGGGCTCGGTGCCCGCTGGCAGGCCGTCGCGCGATTCGACGTAACGGAAGCCCTTGTCGTCATGCACGAGCAACGGCAGCGGCGCGAACGGCGCAAGCGCAGCCGAGAGCACGACGGGGCCGGCGCCAGGGCCGCCGCCGCCATGCGGGGTCGAAAACGTCTTGTGCAGATTGATGTGCATCGCGTCGATGCCGAGATCGCCCGGGCGCACGCGGCCGGCGATGGCGTTGAAATTCGCGCCGTCGCAATAGAAATACGCGCCCGCCTTGTGCGCCTCTTCGGCCATCTCGCGGATGCGGCCTTCAAACAAGCCGCAGGTGTTGGGGTTGGTCAGCATCATGGCGGCGACATCGGACCCGAGCTTCGCTTCGAGTGCGTCGGCGTCAACACGGCCGTCCGGCAAAGCCGGCACTTCGTCGACCGTGAAGCCGGCGAGCGCGGCAGTGGCGGGATTTGTTCCGTGTGCGGAGGAAGGCACGAGGATGCGGCGGCGGTTTTCGCCGCGCGCTTCGATGGCGGAGCGGATCGTGAGCAGGCCGCAGAGTTCGCCATGCGCGCCGGCCTTGGGGCTCATTGCGACCGCCGGCATGCCCGTCAGCGTGGTCAGCCAGCGCATCAGCTCGGAAATCAGCGCGAGTGCGCCCTGCACCGTCTGCTGCGGCTGAAGCGGATGAACATCGCCGAAGCCCGGCAGCCGCGCGATTTTCTCGTTCAGCCGCGGATTGTGTTTCATCGTGCAGGAGCCGAGCGGATAGAGCCCGGAATCGATGGCGTAGTTCATGCGCGACAGGCGCACGAAATGGCGCACGACTTCCGGCTCGGAAAGGCCGGGTAGCCCGACCTCACCCTTGCGCCGCAGCCCGCCAAGCCGCGCATCGCTCACCTTCACGTCGGTTATGTCGACTCCGGAAACTCCGGCGCGGCCGAGTTCGAAGAGCAGCGACACTTCGTGATCGAGGCCGCGATCCCCCGAGATGGTCGCGCGTTCCGGATTGTTTGCTTCGCCCGCGGCGGTGGAGCGACCAACTACGTTCATCGTCACTTCAGGCACTCCGCAAGCGCCGCGGCGAACGCGTCGCAATCTTCTTCGCTGGTTGTTTCGGTCGCGGCCACGATCAAAAGATCGCGCACATCCGGATTGTCGGGCAGCAGGCGCGACGCGGGCACGCCGCCCAGGATGCCGCGTTCGGCGAGCGCATCGACAATCTCGGCTGCTGGCCGTTTCAGGCGCAGGGTGAATTCGTTGAAGAACGCAGGAGTAATCACTTCGACGCCGGAGACGTTCGCCAATTTGTCCGCAAGGCCGGATGCTCGCGCGTGGTTGACGCGGGCGAGCCGCGTGAAACCCTCTTCGCCGAGCAACGCCATGTGGATGGTGAAAGCCAGGCAGCAAAGGCCGGAATTGGTGCAGATGTTGCTGGTCGCCTTCTCGCGGCGGATATGCTGCTCGCGGGTGGACAGCGTCAGCACATAACCGCGCTTGCCTTCCGCATCGACCGTTTCGCCGGTGACGCGACCCGGCATCTGGCGGATGAACTTTTCGCGGGTGGCAAAGAGCCCGACATAAGGCCCGCCGAAATTGAGTCCCACGCCGATGGACTGGCCTTCGGCGGCGACAATATCAGCGCCCATCGCGCCGGGCGATTCGAGCAGGCCCAATGAAACAACTTCCGTGACCACTGCAATCAGCAATGCGCCCCTGGCATGCGCGGCTTCGGCAATCGGCTTCAGATCGCGGATGAGACCAAACACATCGGGCGACTGGACCACGACGCAAGCCGTGTCATCGTCGATCAGCGAAATAATATCTTCCGCTTCGCCAGGCCGCACCGGCGCACGCACGGCTTTCCCCTGGAGCGCGGCCAGTGTTTCGACAGTTTCCGCGTAGTGCGGGTGCAGCCCGCCTGAAAGTATTGCCTTGGCGCGCCGCGTCAGGCGCTGCGCCATCAGCACGGCTTCGGCCGTTCCCGTCGAGCCGTCGTAAAGCGAGGCGTTGGCGACTTCCATGCCGGTCAGCAGCGCCACCTGGGTCTGGAATTCGAACAGATATTGCAGTGTTCCCTGCGCTATTTCCGGCTGATACGGCGTGTAGGAGGTGAGGAACTCCGAACGCTGGATCAGGTGATCGACCGAAGCCGGCACGTGATGGCGATAGGCGCCCGCGCCGCAGAAGAACGGCGCCGAACCCGCAGCGATGTTCTTCGACGACAGTCGCGACAACAGGCGCTCGACTTCCAGCTCGCCCTGATGATCGGGAAGCTTGAACGCCTCGCGACCGACCACTGCTTCCTTCGGCACATCGCGGAACAACGCATCGATATCCGGTGCGCCGATGGTGGAAAGCATTTCCCGGCGATCGTCAGGCGTAAGGGGGAGATAACGCATATGTCCAAGTCCCGGGCCGAATGGCGGCCGCTGAAGTTGCACCAGAATTGTCATTCCCGGCGAGCCACGCCTGCGTGGCGAGGGAAGGGAACCCAGGTCGTGACATCTTCACAAACATCGGCGAGTTGGCACGACCTGGGTCCCCTTCCCCTCGCTTTGCTCGGCCGGGGATGACAAGGGTTATTTGTTTCATCTACCTACTGGCTCTTCACGAATTCTGCATATTGTTCTTCGGTCATCAGCTTGCCGAGCTCGGCCGTGTCGCTGATGTGCAGTTTGAAGAACCAGCCCTCGCCTTCCGGGTCGGAATTGATCTTGGCCGGCTCTTCGCTCAGCGCGGTGTTGGCTTCGCTCACTTCGCCGCCGATCGGCGCGTATACTTCACTCGCCGCCTTGACACTTTCGACGACGGCGATCTCGCCGCCCTGCCCGACCTTGCGGCCGACTTCCGGCAGTTCGACGAACACCACATCGCCAAGCTGGCCGGCGGCGAATCTGGTGATGCCGATCGTGGCCGTATCGCCGTCCACGCGCACCCATTCATGCTGGTCGGTAAATCGTGTCTCGCTCATGGGTTCACCCCGCCTTTGCTGGTTCACTGCGTTTGTAACGGTGCGGCACGAACGGCATCGGCGCGACCCGCGCCGGCATCGGCTTGCCGCGTACCAGCAAATCGACTTCCGTGCCGTCTGCCGAAAACTCCCTGTCCACATAACCCATGGCGACCGGCGCGTTTGCGCTCGGGCCGAAGCCGCCGCTGGTGATACGGCCGATGGCGCGGCCGGATTTGTCGGTGATCACCGTGCCTTCGCGCGCCGGCGCCTTGCCGTCGGGCTGGATGCCGACGCGTTTCTGCTTCGTGCCGTTTGCGATCAGGCCCAGGATTTTTTCGGCAGCCGGAAAACCGCCTTCGCCGCGGCGGCGCTTGCCCATCGACCAGACCAGACTGGCGCCGACGGGATCGATGTCCTCGTCGAGATCGTGGCCGTACAAACAAAGACCGGCTTCGAGACGCAACGAATCGCGGGCGCCGAGCCCGATGGGCAGGACTTCCGGTTCGCCGAGAATCGCGCGCGCCACATGCATCGCCTCATGCGCCGCAATGGAAATCTCGTACCCGTCCTCGCCGGTATAGCCAGATCGGCTGACAATGGCGGCAACGCCTGCAACGTCCATGCGCGCGATCTTCATGAAGGCAAGACTTGCAGCTTCGGGTGCGTGGCGCGAAAGGACAGCTTCGGCAGCCGGCCCTTGCAATGCGAGCAAAGCACGCTCGGGCAAAGGCGTGATTTCCGCGCGGCCACGAAGTTTCTCCTCGATATAAGAAAAATCGCCTTCCTTGGTCGCGCCGTTCACGACGAGATGCAGCGCATTCTCGCCCGCAAGCTTCGCCACCATGAAATCGTCCTTGATGCCGCCTGTCTCGTTGAGCAGCAGCGCATAACGCTGCTGGCCGTCCTTCAGGCCTTTCACGTCGGCAGGCGTCAGCGTCTCGAGCGCGGCAGCCGGATCGTCGCCGGCGAGGGTGGCCTGCCCCATATGCGACACATCGAAGAGACCTGCTTTCGCGCGCGTATGGAGATGTTCCCTGAGAATGCCGGGTTCGTAATACACCGGCAGTTCGTAGCCGGCGAACGGCACCATCTTGCCGCCAAGCGCGACGTGAAGTTTGTAGAGCGGTGTTCTTCTGAAATTCTGATTGGCCGGGTCGGTCATGGCGGTCCGATAAAAAGGGTTTCGACAGCGCGACCGTGAAAGCGGACCCGCGCCCCCTCTGTCATCGGACCTGAGAGATTTCGCCGCGCATCAACAGCCGCAGCTTACCCCTTCGGTGAGGGAGGCGATCGTCTGCCGCCCTGCTTTCCAGATTCTCATCTCCCCGCGCGGTCCTTTTGCCTGAGAGTTTCCGGGGGGTTGCTCCTTCGGCGTTCGCCGTTCCAGACGAATCTCTCCCGCGAGGGATCTTCTGATGGCCGTCGACAATGCGCCTCGCGGCGGATTGCGACGTTGCTGCAATCATGGTGACGGGCCGCCGCAGTGTCAACGTCCGGAAACGGTCCGTGAATGCCTACAGATGGAGATGCTGGAGCAGCACGCGCGAGAGCATGCCGAGCCCGAACAGGCAGATAACGGCTCCGGATGCATGGGTGATGATGCGCATGACACGATTGTTCAGTTTGGCGTGATACGCGCTCACGATCATGGTGACCGTGAGCCACCACAGCGCCGATCCGCAAAGTATTCCCGCGACCACGAATCCCGCCTGTGCGAGCGTTGGATCGGCAAGGCCGATAAAGCCGCCGAAGCCTGTGAACAGAGCCGCGAATGCAAACAGCGTGGCAGGATTGCTGAGCGCCAGGGCGAACGTGGAAGCGAAAGAGCGCAGCAAAGACAGATTGCTGCGCGCCCGGTCCCCGTCGAATTGGGCTTCGCGCTCCTGCAGCGGATCGGCCAGATAGGTGTGAATACCAAAACCCAGAAGCAGCGCGCCGCCCGCGATCTGCAGAATCTGCGAGTAGCCCTCGATCCAGTGCCGGATGGCGGTCAGTCCGAAGCCGATTATGGCGGCAAAGATGCCGTCGCCCATCGCGCCACCGAGGCCGGAGACAAATCCTGTGAGCGCGCCGAAGGCAAGCGTGCGGCGCATGCAGATCAGGTTGATGGGACCGATCGGCGCGGCAACAAGAAATCCGATGATCAGCCCCGGAAGGACCAGAAGGATCGAACTCATTCGCGGTGCGGACGAGACAGGTTGCTCATGCGGCGATCTCGACGACCAGCCGTCCCCGAACCCGGCCAGCCAGAATCTCCGCTGCGGCACCCTGGAGATCCCTGAAGCCGATCGTCCGAATCATGGCAGTCAGCTTGTGCCGGTCGACATCGCGTGCAAGTCGATTCCAGGCGAGCTTCCGTCTTGGCATATTCATGTGGACGGACTCGACTCCGAGCAGCGAAACGCCGCGGAGGATGAACGGTGCGACGCTTGTCGGCAAATCGAGACCCTGGGCCAGACCGCAAGCCGCCACCGCCCCGCCCTTTGACGTCGCCGCCAGCACATTGGCCAATATTGTGGAACCCACGCTGTCAATCGCGCCAGCCCAGCGTTCCCGCGCCAACGGCCGCGGCGTTCCCTGCAATTCGCTGCGCGGAATGATTTCCTTCGCCCCCAGGCCCGATAGATAATCGCCCTCCTCCGCGCGCCCCGTCGAGGCGATCACGCTGTAGCCCAGCGTCGCCAGCAACGCGACCGCGACCGAGCCCACGCCACCGGCGGCGCCTGTCACCAGGATCGGTCCCTTTTCCGGCGCGATTCCCGCATCCTCCAGCGCGAGGACGGCCAGCATCGCCGTATAACCGGCGGTGCCGATCGCCATGACGTCGGCGCAGGACAAAGACTCGGGAACCTTCAGCACCCATTCGCTCTTCACCCGCGCATATCCCGCGTAACCGCCGTAATGCGTTTCACCGAGACCAAATCCGTTGACGAGTACCCGTTCACCTTCATGAAACGCCGGGGATGCCGAACGGGCCACGACGCCTGCGAGATCCACGCCGGGGATCATGGGGAAACGACGCACCACCGGCGAACGCCCCGTGATCGCGAGCCCGTCCTTGTAATTCACGGTCGAATGCGAAACCGCGATCGTGACATCGCCTTCCATGAGGTCGTTCACCGACAATTCGGTTTCCGCCACCGTCTGGCTCTCGCCCTCCTTGGTGATAAGAAGAGCGTTGAAGCGATCATTCATTGGCACTTCCGATGTGGGATTGCTGCTTTGGCAGGAAGTCTGTGACGCGGACGAAACAGTAAGGGACAAAAACTGTCGGGTTCGTCAAGGCTTGATACAAAATGCCGTCATATGGCGCGCCCGTTACTCGACAGAAAGGGAACCTGTGCCCAATCTTTTGCTTAAGAATCCGTGACCGAACGGAGAGCAGGCCCAAGGGGCAGTTCAGGGATATAACAATGCAGAACATCGAATTGCGTTTGCGCGGCTACAGTCTCACCACAGCCGAAATATTGTATCACCTGCCCGATCATCCGGCCGTACTGCAAACCTATATCTGGCAGGAACTCGATCTCGCGCCCAAATTCCCGATCCTCAACCGCTTCCTGCATTTCTGGGAGGAAAACCTCGAAGGCAGGCTGCACTCGGTGCGGGTCGCGGCGCGCGGGGTTTTTTCTGCCGCCGAACTCAAGCACACGGGCGCGGAATTCACGCTGCACTAATTACCCTCCTGCGCCGGGGAGGAAGGCGAGCGGTGCAGGTTGTAATTCATCAGGACAGAAACGCGCTGAATTGCGACGCCGGCGGCACGAGTATCAGTGTCCGGGCATCCAGCTGGCAACGCCGCCATGGCCCGAACACGCACCGGAGTGATTGACCCGCTTGGTAAAGGTCCCGTCCTTGCATTTGCCGGTCGCGCCTGCTGGTGCGGCGGTGGCCACAGTGTAGCCTTTTGCAAGACACATCTTGCTATAGGCCGCGTAAGTTGTTTTGGCCTTGTCGGCCGGCGCCATCTTCGACCAGGACGCGCTGCAATTCGCCATGGTGTCGGCCGAAGCTGATGACATCAGAAAGCCGAGTGCCGCGGCCGCGAAAATTATCGTACGCATCTATTTCCCTCCAGGAAATGTCCTGGCGGCAAGGTACACTTAGCGGGACCGACAATCAATAGTTGTAACGAACTGCCCGCTGACGAGCGGTGTATTCAAATTAGCGGCATCGCCCTAGGCGCCTGGGACAAGGGTCTCCAGGAAGCGCACGGGCGTACCGTTTGCCGGCGCCACCAATACTCCGTCACGCATGACGATCCGTCCACGGATAACCGTCGCCATCGGCCAGCCGGTGGTCGTCATTCCGTCGAATGGTGTCCACCCGCTTTTGTTCGCCATCCGGCTGTTTTCAATGCGGCGACTTGCTTTCAGGTCCACAATGGTGAAATCGGCGTCGTAACCTGGGACAATGCGGCCCTTGCCGGCCACGCCGAAGATACGCATTGGTCCGCTGCTCGTGAGATCGACGAAACGTGACAGCGAGAGCCGCCCGGCATTGACATGATCGAGCAAAATAGTGACCAGCGTTTGCACGCCCGGCATTCCCGAAGGCGTGTCCGGATAGATTTTCTCCTTCTCCTCGCGCGTATGCGGCGCGTGGTCGGAGCCGATCACATCGATGACGCCATCCTGCACGGCCCGCCACAGCGCCTCGCGATGCGACGCATCGCGGATCGGCGGGTTCATCTGCGCATAGGTGCCCAACCGCTCATAACAATCGGGCGCCGCAAGTGTGAGATGCTGTGGCGTTGTTTCGGCAGTGGCGATGTCATGCGCCTCCGCAAGCAGCGGGAGTTCGTCCGCAGCCGTTACGTGCAAAACATGGACACGCCGTCCGGCCCGGCGCGCGAGAGCGAGCACGCGTTCCGTCGAGCGCCGCGCAGTCTCCACGTCGCGCCATACAGGATGCGTCTCGGGATGCCCCGGTAGTGCCAGTGGTTTGCGGTCCCGCAGCCGGGCTTCATCCTCGGAATGGACCGCCATGCGCCGGTTCCCCGCTCGCAGCGCGGCAGCGATGTCTTCTTCCCTGTCGAGCAGAAGGGAGCCCGTAGATGAACCAAGGAAAGCCTTGACGCCTGCGACTCCCGGCGCGCGCTCCAGTTCGGCCAATGCACCGATATTGTCAGGCGTGGCGCCAACGTAGAAGGCGTAGTCGCAATGCATCCGCCCGCGGGCGCGGGAGAGCTTGTCTTCGAGCGCCAGCCGCGTTGTCGTCGGCGGATGGGTGTTCGGCATCTCGAAAACCGCGGTGACGCCGCCAAGAACAGCACCCCGGCTCCCGCTTTCTAGGTCTTCCTTGTGCATGTTCCCCGGTTCGCGGAAATGAACCTGGCTGTCGATGACACCGGGCAGAACATGCAGGTCCTTCGCGTCGAAGGTGTCGGCTGCCGCCTGGCCGGCAAGCGATCCGATTGTGGCGATGCGCCCATTGCGAACACCCACATCGGTGATCCCGATACCTGATGGGGTAACCACAGTTCCGCCTGCTATGAGAAGATCGAACATTTGGGCTTCGCCTGAAAGGGTGCTATCCGCACGCATCTGCCACCTGAGCATAGCCCAGTCCGTCTCATGATTCTCAACTGCATGCTTGGATCCGCTTACGGAGGCCTCGAAAAACTTTTTCTCGACGAGATCGAGATGCTTCCACCGGCAGGCTTTCCGGCGCGTGGAGTCGTGCGCAGCAATTCGGAACTGGTACGCTATGCGAAGGAACGCGGCGTCCAGTTCGATGAAATCACCTCATGGAGCGATTGGGACCCCATCAGCCGCGCGCGCGCGCGGGCTGTCATCCGTCAACATTCCCCGGAACTTGTCATGTGCGTAGGTCGAAAGGCCCACCGCCTCTTCGGCCGCGCGATCGGCAGCAGAATTCCAATTGTTCCAATGGTCCAGAAGCGGCGTTTCGATCGCAACTTCCCGTATGCAGGTGTACTGGTTGCGGCCGAGCACCGGCGGCTCACTTTGATTGAAGACGGCGTCGCGGCGGAAAACATCATTGTTATTCCCAACGCGGTTCGGCTGCCGGCGCGGCCGAAATCGGATTATGCGATCTCGCCGGATAAGCCGGTGAAAATCGTCGCGCATGGAAGACTTCACGAAAAAAAGGGCTACGGCGTTTTTGTGAACGCCATAAAGCTTCTCGCTCGCAACGGATTTGATTGCAGTTGCCGGATCGCCGGCGATGGACCCGAACGCCAGGCTCTTCAGAAACAAATAACGGGAGAGAAGCTCGAGGATCGCATCGCGCTCGCGGGATGGACGGATTCTGTCGCCGATTTCCTCGCGCCAGGCGACATCTTCGTTTTGCCGTCTTTCCAGGAAGATTTTCCGTTGGCGGTGCTTGATGCAATGGCAAGCGGAATGCCGATCGTTGCCAGCGCGATAGACGGTCCAAAGGATTTTCTGGTCGAAGGCGAGACTGCTCTCCTCGTCCCGCCGGGGGAGCCATCGGCCTTGGCGCACGCGATTGAGCGGCTGATCGTCGACAACACATTGCGCGAGACTTTAGGACGGGCGGCGCGCGCAGAGGCAGTGGCGAAATACGGCTTCGACGCGGTTGGGCGCCAGCTGGGAGGCGCCCTTCGAAACGTACTGGCAGGCCGGCCGATTTCCTCGGGCCTGTAGCAAAGCCGATGGATGCGACGAAGCGGCTGCACCTCATTCTTGCGCCCAAGGAACGCTTCGAGCCGGGCGGCGCCGGTGCCTTTTCCCTGAACGCATTGGAGACAACGCTCGCGAGCCGCTGGCGCACCGGAATCACGATATTTGGTACACCCGTTGCGCGGCCCTTTTCGGCCGTTTCCTTTCAGCCGGTGCCGGTTTCGAGATGGCCGCTGCGCGGCCGTAATCTCGAAATGGTACGACGCTACGTGAAAGCGGTGCGTCACGCGCCACCCGATCTCATCGAGGTTTTCAATCGCCCCGTGATGATCGACTATCTGCGGCGCGAACTTCCGAACGCCGCACTGGTTCTCCATTACGGGAACGATCCGCGCGGCATGGATGGTTCGCGCACTGTCGTCGAACGCCGCGAACTGCTCGCCCGATGCGATGCCATTGTCTGCGTAAGTGATTTTATCCGCCGCTGTTTCCTTGACGGGGCCGACAGCCCGTATGCGCACCGCGCCGTGACGATTCATACTGGCGTTTCGACATCGGAATCGTTTCCGCAAAACAAAGAGAAAACTGTTGTCTTTGTTGGACGCGTGGTTTCCGACAAGGGCGTGCTGGAACTGGTGCAGGCTCTGGCATGCGTGCTGCCGCGATACCCCGGATGGAAGGCTGAGATCATCGGAGCGCACTGGTTCAAAGCCGGCGACCCGCCGGACAATTACGAGAAATCGGTTGCGGCAGCGGCGTCCGCAGGCGCATCCATAAAGCTCGGCGGTTTTCGGCCGCATGAAGAGGTTACTGCCGCGCTGCGCGGCGCGAGCATCGCGGTTGTTCCCTCCAAATGGGACGATCCGTTTCCGCGCAGCGCACTCGAAGCACTGGCGGCCGGCTGTGCGCTCATCTGCAGCAAACAGGGGGGGCTTCCGGAGGTCGGCGCGCAGCGGGCTTTTTTCCTCGATGAAGTTACCGCAGAGTCCATTGCCGCCGCCCTGGAATCCCTGTTGTCCGATGAAAGAAAGCGGGTCACACAGCAACATCGCGGCTTCAATGATTTTCCCTTTGATATCCGAAGAACTACCAGCCGCCTTGACGATCTGCGCGCGGCGCTGATGCGGACGGCTTGATTTCGAAGCGGGTAATTCGAATCGTCCGGCTTTTTATTATTTCACCGTCGCCGCTTGGCATTTGCCGGATCGCGGATTACCTGTGAGCCATGGAGACATTGCTCGCAGATCGCGCCGTGCTTGAAATCCGCGGAGACGACGCGCGGACTTTCCTTCAGGGTCTTATCACCAACGACATTCACAGGCTCGGGGCGGACAAGCCGCTCTACGCTGCGCTGCTCACGCCGCAGGGGAAAATTCTGTGCGACTTCCTGCTTTACGCATATGAGGCGTCTGTTCTGCTGGACTGCCCGGCCGTTGGAGCCGCCGACCTGAAAACCCGATTGTCGCGATACAGGCTGCGCGCCAGGGCGGAGATCGTGTTGCGCGCGGATCTGGCGATCGCCGCCAGTCTCGAAACGGCCCATGCCGGCAGCGGATCATACCGCGATCCACGCCACCCTGCTCTCGGCTGGCGAACCGTCTTGACCGCAGGTTCCCCACCGGAATTATCCCCTTCCGGCGCCTATCTCGATCGCAGGCTCGCGCTCGGAATTCCCGAAGGCGCCGATTTCGGCAGCGACAGGATGTTTGCGCTCGATGCCGACCTCGACGAATTGCACGGCGTCTCGTTCGACAAGGGTTGTTATGTCGGCCAGGAATTGACGGCCCGCATGAAGCATCGCGGCACGGCGCGCAAACGGCTGCTTCCTGTCGAAACCGACGGATTGCTCCCCGCTGCGGACACGCCCATCGCGGCAGGGGAACGCGAACTGGGAGTAATCACATCGGTCCGTGGCGAGCGCGGCTTCGCCGCAATACGCCTCGACCGTCTTGAGGATGCCCAGGGCGTTGCGCTTCATGCGGCCGGCGTTCCGGTACAGATTCGAAAACCGGAATGGCTTTTCGCTTGACGGCGCGCACGGAAGAGGAAGAGTCGCCGCTGCTCGCAATGGAGTAGGATCGATGCTTCATCACGTCTCTATCGGCGTTGCCGATGTCGCGCAGGCTGCCGAATTCTATGACGCCGTTTTGGGCGCACTGGGCTACAAGCGCACAGCACAATATTTGCCGTATGCAATCGGCTATGGCGGAGCGACTGCCGAGTTCTGGATTCAGCTCCCTGCGGATCAGGGATCGCCGAGCCCCGGAAATGGCGCCCATATCGGTTTTTCCGCGCGTAATCACGAGGCTATCCATCGCTTCCATGAGACCGCGCTCGATAATGGCGGAACGGATAATGGCGCACCGGGCCCGCGCCCCAATTACGGACCGGATTACTATGGTGCTTTTGTCCGTGACCCCTACGGCAACAAGCTCGAAGCCACGTTAGATCCGGCCGCAGGTAAGCGCGTGCGGCCCGCGCGCGCAGCCAAGGCTCGGCGGAATGCAGTCGCCAAACCGGCGCGAGGTAAGAATAAGCAGGCGCTCGGCGAGAACAGGCGGGGCGCTGGCAAGATCAAGCCGAAAGCGAAGCGTGCGGCAGCCAAGACCGCGAGAAAAGCCAAGCGCAAAGCCAACCGCCGGTGAGCGCGGACGTTACGCGTTGCACCTGGCCGGGACAGGATGCGCTTTACATCGCGTATCATGATGAGGAATGGGGCGTGCCGGAGTTCGATCCGCGCGCACTCTATGAGAAACTTGTGCTGGATGGCTTCCAGGCCGGACTGTCCTGGATCACCATCCTGCGTAAGCGGGAGAATTTCCGTAAGGCTTTTGACGGCTTCGATCCACACAAGGTGGCGCGTTACGGCGAACGGCAGATCGGCAAACTGCTGAAGGACGAAGGCATCGTGCGCAGCCGCGCCAAGATCGAGGCGGCGATCTCAGGCGCGCGTGTCTGGTTGGAGATCATGGAGAAGGACAAGGGAGGCTTCCGCGATTTTATCTGGAAACATGTCGATGGCCACCCGCAAATCAATCGCTACAAAGCGAGCGCACAGATCCCGGCAAAGACGACGATGAGCGAAGCCTTGTCGAAAGATCTGAAGAAACGCGGCTTCAATTTCTGCGGTCCCGTGATCGTCTACGCCTTCGCACAGGCTGTCGGCATGGTCAACGATCACATCACGCCCTGTCACCGTCACGCCGCATGCGCGAAGATGGCGGAGAAGTTCAAATAATATCTGTCATCCCGGACGCGCGTTCCGCAAGCGCAGCAACTCTTTTTGAAACACATGCAGGCGCTGGATTCCCGCTTACGCAGGAATGACATTTGTTGGCTACCCCCGCCCGCGATAGGGAGAAACGCCGGGCTCAGTCAGCCACACACCGGACGGCAACTTGCCGGTCTGCCAGAATACATCGATGGGCATTCCGCCGCGCGGATACCAGTAGCCGGCGATGCGCAGATATTTGGGGCATACCGCCGTGACCAGGCGCTTGCCGATGGCGATCGTGCAATCTTCATGAAAGGCAGCGTGATTGCGAAAACTTGCAAGAAACAATTTGAGCGATTTGGATTCGACCAACGATTTTGCCGGGCAATAGTCGATGACGAAATGCGCGAAATCGGGCTGGCCGGTGATCGGACACAACGTCGTGAATTCCGGCGCGGTGAACCGCACCACATAGTCCACATCACGATGCGGATTGGGTACGCCCTCCAGTGTCGCCTCGTCCGGGTTTTCCGGCACGGTAACGGCGCGGCCGAGCTGAGTAAGCTTCGGCGGGAGCGGCTTAGCTTTCTTCGTAGACACAGGATTGCCCATAGGTGGGTCTGCGGATACGCACACGAACGGTTTCGGGAAGGCTTGCTTTGGCTTTATGAAATATAAAACGTGCGATGTTCTCCAGGGTCGGCGTGCCTAGCCCTTCGACCTCGTTGAGAAGGCGATGGTCGAGGATATCGGCAACCGCCGTGAGGGCAGATTTCACCTCACCGAGATCGCGCAACACGCCGCTTGCGGCATCAGGCTCACCGCGCAACGTCACCTCCACATAGAAGGAATGGCCGTGGATACGGCGGTTCTCGGGCGCACCGGTATCGAGAAAATGCGCCGCGTCGAAGGTGAATTCCTGTGTCAACTCGATCATGGCGCGGGCGTTTGGCAGCACCCGCGCCACAGGTCAAGCACGCCGCCTATTTCGCCGTCGCCGGATTGGCGTCGTGCCACTTCTTCAGTGCGGCCAATGTGAGCGCAACGTGCTGGTCCGGATTGAGATCGGTATAGGCCATCAGGATCTTGTGATCCGGCGTGATCACATAAGACGTGCGGTTCGCATATTGCGGCTTGATCGCGAGCACGGCGTCATAGGACTTGATCACGGACTCGTCGGGATCGGCGGCAACAGGAAATTTGCTCCGGCACTCGCTGACGGAAAATCTGTCGAGCTTGTCGATCGGATCGTGCGAAACGCCGATTACGGTCGCGCCCAGGGCGGCGAATTGCGGCATGGCTTCGGCGAAATCATGCGCCTCGATCGTGCAGCCCTTGGTGAAGGCCGCCGGATAGAAGTAAAGCACCACCGGCCCTTTCTTGAGAGCGTCGGCAAGCGAGAACTGGTATTCCTTGCCGCCAAGAGACGCCTGCGCGGTAAAGTCAGGAGCCGAAGTCCCGATCGTGAGTGCCGCCATCGCCGGCATTGCAAGTACAGCCGCGAAGAACGCGGCGCTGCTCATGAGTCGATTCACGTTTGTCCTCCTCACCCCTCGTTTTGCGTTTATAGCCCAGACCCGCCCGGATAACTGAGATTTCTGCGCGCATCGCGCCAGATTCTTGCGCGGGCACAACGCGCATGCTAACTGCACGCCCGCGCGGGTTCGGGGATGCGTTCCCGCGTGGGTGATTCCCTTGCGGTTTCAACGGATTAACCGGCGGTCAGGTCTCAGCGAGCGCCGCGCCTGGAGACAAACGTGGCTGGCGACGAACCACATAACGCAGGATTGGCGGGCCGGTATGCCACCGCGCTTTTCGAACTGGCGATGGAGGCGCGTGCGGTCGAAACCGTGGCGCTGGACCTCGCAGGGCTGAAAACCCTTCTGGCCGAAAGTCCGGCTCTGGCCCGGCTGGTCAAGGCGCCAGTGTTTTCTGCCGACGAACAGCGCGCCGGGATGGAAGCCGTATTGCGGCGCATGGAAGCAACGCCGCTGACCATCAGATTCGTGCTGACGCTGGCCAGGAAGCGGCGGCTTTTTGCGCTGACCGACATCATTCACGCTTTCAACGAGTTGCTGGGGCGGCAGAAGGGCGAAATCGATGCCGAAGTGTCGGCTGCCCGCCCGCTCAGTGACGCGGAAACCGACGCGCTGAAAGCCGTATTGAGGTCGAAACTCGGCCGCGAGGCGCGCTTGACGGCGAAGGTCGACCCGACACTGCTTGGCGGTCTGGTCGTGAAAGTAGGCTCGCGCATGATCGATTCGTCGCTGCGCACCAAACTGGAAGGTTTGCGCAGCGCCATGAGAGGACATTGAAATGAATATCCAGCCTTCGGAAATCTCCGCGATTCTCAAGCGCGAAATCGAGAGCTTCGGCGCGGAAGCCCAGGTCAGCGAAGTCGGCGAGGTGCTGAGCGTCGGCGACGGCATCGCGCGCGTCTATGGCCTCGACAATGTGCAGGCCGGCGAGCTGGTCGAATTTCCCGGCGGCATCAAAGGGATGGCGCTCAATCTTGAAGCAGACAACGTCGGCGCCGTGATCTTCGGCAGCGACCAGGGCATCAAGGAAGGCGACACGGTCAAGCGCACGGGCGCCATCGTCGACGTCCCGGTCGGCAAGGGACTGCTTGGCCGCGTAGTTGATGCGCTCGGCAATCCGATCGACGGCAAGGGCGATCTCACCGACGTGGCCGAGCGCCGCCGCGTGGACGTGAAGGCGCCGGGCATCATTCCGCGCAAATCCGTGAACGAGCCGATGCAGACCGGCATCAAGGCGATCGACAGTCTTATTCCCGTCGGCCGCGGGCAGCGCGAACTGATCATCGGCGACCGCCAGACCGGCAAGACGGCCATCGCCGTCGACACGATCATCAATCAGCGCAACGTCAACCAGGGTACCGACGAAAAAGCCAAACTTTATTGTATCTATGTCGCCATCGGTCAGAAGCGCTCCACGGTCGCGCAGATCGTCAAGACGCTGAGCGATGCCGGCGCGATGGACTACACCATCGTGGTCGCGGCGACAGCCAGCGATCCCGCGCCGCTGCAATATCTGGCGCCGTTTGCCGGCTGCGCGATGGGCGAATGGTTCCGCGATAACGGCATGCACGCATTGATCATCTATGATGATCTTTCCAAGCAGGCCGTGGCCTATCGCCAGATGTCGCTCCTGCTCCGCCGCCCGCCTGGCCGCGAAGCCTATCCCGGCGATGTGTTCTATCTGCATTCGCGCCTGCTCGAACGCGCCGCGAAAATGAACGACGATCACGGCGGCGGCTCGCTGACCGCCCTGCCCGTCATCGAAACCCAGGCCAACGACGTGTCGGCCTATATTCCGACCAATGTGATCTCGATCACCGACGGACAGATATTCCTGGAAAGCGATTTGTTCTTCCAGGGCATCCGCCCCGCCGTGAACGTTGGTATTTCGGTGTCGCGCGTGGGTTCTTCGGCGCAGATCAAGGCGATGAAACAGGTCGCCGGCTCGATCAAACTCGAACTCGCGCAATACCGCGAAATGGCGGCCTTCGCGCAGTTCGGCTCGGACCTTGATGCCGCCACGCAGCGTTTGCTCAATCGCGGGTCGCGTCTCACGGAGCTGCTCAAGCAGCCGCAGTTCAGCCCGATCCCCGTCGAAGAACAGGTGGTCTCGATTTATTCCGGCGTGAAGGGCTATCTCGATAAACTGCCGCTGAACGATGTGCAGCGTTTCGAAGGCGAGCTGCTGCGCATGATGCGCGCCAGACATGCGGACATTCTGGACGGCATCCGCAGCCAGAAGCAGATTACGCCGGATGCGGATGCCAAACTCAAATCCATCCTGGATGAGTTCGTGAAGAGCTTTGCCTGATGCCGAGTTTAAAGTCCTTCCGAAACCGGATCGCGAGCGTAAAATCGATCCGCAAGATCACCAAGGCCATGCAGATGGTGGCCGCGGCGAATCTGCGCCGGGCGCAGGAAGCCGCTGAAGCCGCGCGTCCCTATGCGGAGAAGATGAATGCGGTGATCGGCAGCCTTGCCGCAGGCATCAAGGACAATCCGGGTGCGCCCGCCCTGCTGATCGGCACGGGCAAGGACGAGATTCATCTGGTGATCGTCGCCACGGCGGATCGCGGTTTATGCGGGGCGTTCAATACAAATATCGTCCGCCGCGCACGCCAGCATATCCAGTCGCTCGAACGTGACGGCAAGACGGTCAAGATACTCTGCGTCGGACGCAAGGGCCGCGATCAGCTGAAGCGGCAGTATGCAAACAAGATCATCGATGCGATCGATTTCGTCGGCATCAAGCGGATCGGTTTCGCCAACGCCGCTGCGATCGGCCGGCGTGTGCTCGACATGTTTGCTGCTGGCGAATTCGATGTTTGCTCGATCGTCTATTCCGAATTCCGCTCGGTCATGAGTCAGATACCGACGCTGCATCAGCTGATCCCGGCACAGGTCGACGAAGGCAGCCCGCTCAAGGCGCCAATGGGCAACGTCTATGAATACGAGCCGGACGAAGGCGCCATCCTCGCCGATCTTCTGCCGCGCAATGTCAACGTGCAGATTTTCCGCGCCCTGCTCGAAAACGTGGCCGGCGAGTTCGGCGCCAAAATGGCGGCCATGGATTCGGCGACGCGCAATGCCGGCGAGGTGATCGACAATCTGACGCTGCAATACAACCGCTCACGCCAGGCGATGATTACCAAGGAACTGATCGAAATCATTTCGGGCGCAGAGGCGCTTTGACGGAGCTAGCCATGAACGCAATGACGGAAAAAAATAAAAACGGCCGCGTGACCCAGGTGATGGGCGCTGTCGTGGACGTGCACTTCGAGGGACATCTGCCGGCGATCCTGAACGCGCTCGAGACCGAGAATCGCGGCCAGCGGCTGGTTCTCGAAGTAGCCCAGCATCTGGGCGAATCGACGGTCCGCACGATTGCGATGGACGTGACCGAAGGCCTCGTTCGCGGCCAGGGCGTCAGCGATACCGGCGCACCGATCAGCGTGCCGGTCGGCGAAGGCACGCTCGGCCGCATCATCAATGTCATCGGCGAGCCTGTGGACGACGCGGGCCCCGTCAACGCCGTGTCACGTCGCGCCATCCATCAGGAAGCGCCCGCCTTCGTGGATCAATCCACCGAAGCGCAGGTGCTGGTCACCGGCATCAAGGTGATCGACCTCCTCGCCCCCTATGCACGCGGCGGCAAGATCGGGTTGTTCGGCGGCGCCGGTGTCGGCAAGACGGTGCTTATCCAGGAACTCATCAACGCGGTCGCCAAGAATCACGGCGGCTATTCGGTGTTCGCTGGCGTCGGCGAGCGCACGCGCGAAGGCAATGACCTCTATCACGAGATGATCGAATCGGGCGTGAACAAGGACCCGCATTCGGGCTCGACCGAAGGCTCGAAATGCGCGCTCGTTTACGGGCAGATGAACGAGCCGCCGGGCGCCCGCGCGCGTGTCGGCCTCTCCGGTCTGACGGTCGCCGAATATTTCCGCGATCAGGGCCAGGACGTGCTGTTCTTCGTGGACAATATCTTCCGCTTCACCCAGGCCGGTTCGGAAGTTTCGACGCTGCTGGGCCGCATTCCTTCCGCCGTCGGCTATCAGCCGACCCTCGCCACCGACATGGGCGCGATGCAGGAACGCATCACCACAACGACAAAGGGCTCGATCACTTCGGTGCAGGCGATTTACGTGCCGGCCGACGACCTGACCGACCCTGCGCCTGCAACCTCCTTCGCCCACCTCGACGCGACAACGGTGCTGTCCCGCGCAATCTTCGAAAAAGCAATTTTCCCCGCAGTTGACCCGCTCGACTCCACCTCCCGCCTGCTCGATCCGCGCGTCGTCGGCGAGGAGCATTACACGGTGGCGCGCCAGGTGCAGCAGATCCTCCAGCGCTACAAGGCGCTGCAGGACATCATCGCCATCCTGGGCATGGACGAACTCTCCGAAGAGGACAAGCTGACGGTGGCGCGCGCCCGCAAGATCGAGCGCTTTCTATCGCAGCCGTTCTACGCCGCGACGGTCTTCACCGGCATGTCCGGCATCACCGTGCAGCTCGAAGACACGATCCGCAGCTTCAAGGCGGTCGTGAACGGCGAATACGATCACCTGCCCGAAGCCGCCTTCTACATGGTCGGCACGATCGAAGACGCTGTTGCCAAAGCACAGAAGCTCGCAGCCGAAGCCGCTTGAAATGGTTGATAAAATCTCCTTCGACGTTGTCTCGCCGGAGCGGCTTCTGATCTCGGATGAAGCCGATATGGTCACCGTACCCGGCAGCGAGGGCGATTTCGGCGTCCTCGCCGGGCACATGCCGCTCATCTCCACGCTCCGCCCCGGTGTGATCGACATCAAGGGCGGCGTGGTGAGCGGCGACACACGGTTCTTCGTGCTCGGCGGCTTTGCGGAAGTGAATCCGACGAAGCTTACCATCCTCGCCGAAGACGCCACCCCGATGGCAAGCATCGACGCGGTGGCGCTGGAGCAAAGAATCAGGAACACCGAGGAAGACCTTGGCCTTGCCAAGACCGAGGCCGACCGCGCCCGGGTCGCCGAACAGCTCGACCACCTGCGCCAGCTTCGCTCCGCCCTCTGATCGCGTAGGACCGTGGAGCGTTTTGTTAAGCTTCGGCTTTGCTATAGTGATCTGCGCATTCTGGACAGTTCGAGGCCCGCATGACCACGGGACAGGTTTATAGTTCCGGCTGGACATTGGATGATATCCATTGGGACCGCTTCGATCCGGCAAGGGTCGAGCCGGCTCTGCTGGCAGCCGTGAAGAGTGCCTCTCTCGTCGAATTCAACGCCGACGCCTATGTCGATTACCTCAAACGGGTCTTCACGGATTGCGGCGAACAGACACTCGCCGATATCGAGCGCTGGGGCCTTGAAGAGAACCAACATGGGCTCGCGCTCGGCCGCTGGGGCGAACTCGCCGATTCGTCTTTCGATTTCCGCTCCGCGTTCGCCCGGTTTCAAGCCGGCTACCGCCCGCAGCATTTCGACGACGAGCAACGGGGTTCGGTGCGCGGCAGCCGCCGCGGCGAGATGATCGCGCGCTGTGTTGTCGAGTCGGGCACCTCGTCTTTCTACAGCGCGATCCGCGATGCGACGGATGAACCTGTATTGAAGGAAGTCGCCGGTCGCATCGCTGCCGACGAATTCCGCCACTACAAACTCTTCTACGAAACACTTCGCGCCCAGGACGAGCCGGAACTGTCGTGGTGGAAACGGCTCAGCGTCGCCGTCGGACGGGTGAACGAGTCGAGCGATGACGAACTCGCCTATGCCTATTACTGCGCCAATGTTCCGGTGGCCGACGAGACCCGCATTGTTTATGACCGCCGCCGCTTCGCAGGCGCGTACAACGCTACCGCCATGCGCCTCTATCGTCGCCATCACATCGGCAAGCTCGTGCAGATGGTCGCCAAGGCCATCGGCGCAAACCCGCAAGGCTGGCCGACACGTACGGCAAGTTCGCTGTTATGGAATATCCTTCGTCTGAGAGCGAATTACACGTCGTCCGCTCTGCCGGCGTAAGCGAAAATTTAGACGCTCCGCTTCACCATCAGCTGTTTGATCTCGCCGATGGCGCGGGCCGGGTTCAGCCCTTTGGGGCAGGTTTGCGCGCAATTCATGATCGTGTGGCAGCGATAGAGCCGGAACGGATCCTCCAGCGAATCGAGTCGCTCGCCCTTCATCTCGTCGCGGGTGTCTGCGAGCCAGCGATAGGATTGGAGCAGAGCAGCCGGCCCCAGGTAGCGCTCTGAGTTCCACCAATAACTCGGACACGATGTCGAGCAACAGGCGCAGAGGATGCACTCGTAGAGTCCATCCAGCTTGGCACGGTCTTCCGGCGATTGCCGCCGCTCTTTCTCCGGCTCCGCCGTCTTTGTCTGCAGGAAGGGTTTGATCGAGGCGTACTGGGCATAAAATGTCGTGAGGTCCGGAACGAGATCCTTGGCCACGGACATGTGTGGCAAAGGATAGATCGAAGCTGAACCGGAAATATCCGCAATCGCCTTGGTGCACGCGAGCGTGTTGCCCCCATCGATATTCATTGCACAGGAACCGCACACGCCTTCGCGGCAGGAGCGACGAAATGCCAGCGTCGGATCGATCTCATTTTTGATCTTTATGAGCGCGTCCAGGACCATCGGCCCGCAAGTCTCGAGGTCTACGCGATAGGTGTCGATGCGTGGATTGGCATCCTGATCCGGATCGTAACGATAAACTTTGAAGTCCTTCGTCCGCTTGGGCTTTTTGCCATTTTCGGTAACTGGTGCGGCCCAGGTCTTGCCTTTCTTTGGCTGGCTCCCCCGGGGCAGGCTGAACTGGACCATGACAACCTCGATTAGCTCGCCAATCTGAATAGCAAGCGCGATTGCGGCTGACAAACCCGCGCGATCATTCGGCGCCGATCTGTTCGAACATCCACGCGATTTCGACAGGCTTGTCCTTCACCTCGCCGCCAAGGACGATTTGCTCGCTCCGTCTCGAGCCGCCGTGCCCCGCATAGACGCTCTCCTCGATCACGGCAGAACCGCCGTGCCGGAAACGCCATCCCTCGCCATTCGGCAATTTGAGCAGAATATCGCCACTCAGCGATGTCGACATGCGGGTGTCCGGATGGATATGAAATCGCGCGGCAAATGGAACGCCCTCGCCATTTCGCGATGGCTCGGGCAGCAGATAATCGCAGCCCGTCAGTTTCGTGCCGCGCGGCGACAGTGTCAGTTCGCGCCCATGCATCACCCCGAAATCGGGAATGTAATAGCGGTGGCTCGCTTCCACCCGCCAACCATGCGCAGTCTCGCGACGATTTGTTTCAGGAAGCGTCGAGGAAGCAATCAGCCGCGGACCGAGCAGGTTCTGCACAAATCCGGGCGCGAGAATGGGCTGCATCGAAGTATCGGCCAGCGTGACAGTCGAATGGGCCGCGGTCGAACGCAAAGCTCCGTTCCAGCGTGCGGAGGCGTCTTTTTCCGTGCCGCAATTTACAACAATTCGATGCACGCCAGAACTGAATTCAAAAGCAAGGGACGCCGCATGTGCGCGCGTCGAGTATGTTCCCGGCGGTGGACCGCCACAATCCATGATTGCAAGCGAACGCGATGCCGCCAGGCGCTGATACCCCGAATGCGGCGCATGCAGGAATGGCTGACCGCGCACTTCGTCGCGCGCGAGGAGTGCTGCGATCATCCGTGCGTCTGATTCTGCGCCGCCGTTGAAAAGTGCCAGCGCCCCATCTCCGTGACGGAAGAAACGCAGCATTGGCGCCATGCGGTCATGTGCGCCGCGCAGCCATGGCGGAGCAGGAGCCTCCATCGCAGTGAGCGCATCCAGTGCCATCACAATCTGGCGATACGCACAGAGCAAATCTTCCGGCGACCGGCTGACATGTCCGCCGTCCGGCAGCACCTGCAACGCCACTTCCCTCTCGAGACGTTCCAGAGCAGCACCCATCCGGCGCGGTTCGTGGTCCAGGCAGGAGCAACACAGGAGACACGCGACAGCGGCTTCCAGACGCGGCAATCCCTCCTGCGCTTCATCGGCTATCCGGGAAAGCACCGCTGACTGCTCGCGCAGGGAAACGAAGAGCTTCGACCGCCACAGCATGTCGGAATTCGCGATCACGAACCGCCCATGAGCGAAGATTTGCACGAGACGTCTGGCCATGACCTCCGGCAACCACGCCGGCTCCGCGTAATGCGGATTTCGCACCAGCCATTCCGTGATCAGCTGCGCTGCAAAGTCCCGCGCCCCATCGCCGCCGGCTCCGGACAATGCCGGCAGCCATTCAAATCCATGAAGTGCCGCGGCCCAGGCTGCGCTTGGCGCCTTGCATTCGAAGATAGAATTACTTTCTGATTCAACGGCTTCACCAGAAAAACGAAAGCGATGCCTGAGAATAGAATCTGCATCTTCCAGACGTCGGGGAAGGCCATCGAATGGCTGATGGCGCACACGATCGGCCATTCGTCCATGCAGGAATTGGCGGTAGAGCCAGCTGCCCCGCCATGCCACGCGCAGAGGCGCGAGAGCAATTCGCAGGATGGCGCTGAATAGCTCCGGCACCATCGCGACCGTCGGGCCGGTATGACGCCTTGCCGGCGCTTCCGACATGCGACTAGCCACGCAACGCCGCAATATTGGCTGCGTAGCGGTCGCGCCCGCCACAGAACACGGCAGTGCCGGCAACAAGAACGTTTGCGCCGGCGGATACCGCGAGTCTCGCCGTTTCCGGCGTGATGCCGCCATCCACTTCGAGCGCGATCGTCCGGCCTGTTCTGGCAATACGTTCGGCAGCCGCCTCGATCTTTCGAAGCTGGCCTGAAATGAATTCCTGTCCGCCAAATCCCGGATTGACCGACATGATGAGCACGAGATCCACGAGATCGAGCACATTGTCGATGGCATCGATCGGCGTGCCGGGATTGAGCACCACACCGGGCTTCTTGCCATGCGAACGAATCAGCTGGAGCGTGCGGTGGATATGTGGTCCGGCCTCGGGATGGACGGTCATGCCGTCCGCACCCGCTTCGGCGAACGCCTCGATGTAAGGATCCACCGGCGAGATCATCAAGTGTACGTCCAAAGGCTTCTTCGCATGCGGACGCAGTGCTTTGACCACAACCGGACCGATGGTGATGTTGGGAACAAAGTGGCCGTCCATCACATCGACATGGATCATGTCGGCGCCGGCATTTTCGATAGCTTCGACTTCCGCGCCGAGCCGCGAAAAATCTGCGGAAAGAATCGAAGGAGCGATGCGAATTCCGTCGGCCATCACGTTGCCCTACCTGCCGGATTCGGCGTTGCGCCGCAAGTCCGCAGGACTATCGGATTCGCGATCAGGACGGCAAATGACGCGAGCCATACAAGGCGCGACTGATATCGGTCATGGGGCCCGGAAAGGATTCCGCAGATTGCTGAATTGCCGATCAGTGCGGCAAGAATAAAGCCATGAAACAGCGCCAGATCGAATTGGCGCATTCGAAGAAACCAACCCAACAGGAAAACAGTTCCGGCTATTGCGATACTTGCCACCGAAATGTCGAGATCGCTGATCGTGTGGAATTTGATTTCGCCGCGTTGCTGGCGCGCGGAGATATAGGCCTTCATTTGCGACGGCACGTATCGCGCAAGAACAGGCGACAAGACCCATTCCTGCGGCTCGATCTGATCGCCGGTTCCAAAATGAACGAATTGCTCCACCATATTCTTCGCCGCCGCACGAATTTGGCGCAGCGGATAGCGAAGAATCGCGTCCCGCACGATTCGCGCGGATTCGTTTGAAGTGCCCTGGAAATGACCCAACGCGACGAACGGACTGCGCGGCGTCCACAACCACCCGTCGGCCGTTGCCGGCAGCGAATCACGATAAGCACAAAGTCGGTAACCCGATTTCGGGCAGGTATCTTCGAGCAGTCGCATGACGATGCCATCCTGCAGCATACGGGCGAAGACGAATGACGGGCCGGCGCGGCTTACAAAGACCGCGCCCGTGTAGCAAAAATTGGCAATCAATACGAGCGCAAGACCGCCCAAGCTCAAAATCGCCGGCTCCAAAATCCGAGGCCGGGCAACGATGAAGGCCGCGAACCGCACGGCAATGCGCATTGCGATGACAAACATCAACAGCACAGCGGCAAGCAACAGATGCGAGGGATGAGCAGCCACCGCCAGGGCTCCGCCAAGACTCAACACCAGCCTCCTGACGCGGCCCAGATCCTGGAAGTGAAACGCAAGCAGATAAAGTGAGAGTACAACGACTGCGGTGAAACAATCGGGTTCCACCTGCCCCACATACCAGGGCAATCCGGTTCCAAGGAGCAGGAACACACCCAGAAGCAAAGCCGACAGGAGCGGCAGCCGTGGCGCAATGACCCTGGCCGCCTGGGTAATCGAATAGGAAACGAGCGCGGCCTGGACGACGATGATGAACCAAAAACTCAGGCCGCCGCCGGCGAAACGCAGGAACAAGGAATAGACCGGCGAACGCTCCACAAGAAATTGCCCGCCCAGTCCTTCGAGCACATAGGCCCCGGTATCGTAATAGATAAGCGGAAAGCCGTTCCAGAAGGCGGGAACGAGCAGAATCGGGATGAGAGCGAGGAACAAAATTGCCTCACCCCCCGGCTCTGCTACGGCAGCCTTCCACAATCCCAGGAGCCGCTGGCCGAGTGGCGCACCTGCAACCGATGCTGCATGGCTCACTATGGCCTGCGCTCCGCGGTTGACTTGATGGGCATCAGACCTAAACTTCGCATCGGCACAATATCCGGTGATCATTCATGGCGGAACAGGCTCGGACCGCGCGGGCTGCGCGTCCTCTCTCGCCACATCTTCAGATTTATCGCTGGCCCGTTACAATGGCCACCTCCATCGCGCACCGCGCGACTGGGATCGCGCTTTCAGCGGGGACGATCATCGTTGCGTGGTGGCTGCTCGCGCTCGCAGCCGGGCCGGACTATTACGACACATTCTCGGCAGTGGCCCGTCACCCCATTGGCCAGATCATCCTGTTCGGTTTCGTCTGGTCTCTGGCGTTCCATCTGCTCAATGGGATTCGCCACCTCGCCTGGGATATCGGGCTTGGATTCGACGTTCAGACGGCCAATCGCACCGGCGTATTCGTGATTGCCCTTTCGCTCCTGCTGGCGGTTGTCGTATTCGCCTCTGCGTATGCCGTGCAGGGATTGCGGTTATGAGCGTGCAAACACCTCGCGCACGGGTCGAAGGCCTTGGTGCCGCCCATTCGGGAACCGGGCATTTCTGGCGTTTGCGCATCGGCTCCGTCGCGCTGATCCCGCTCTCGATCTGGTTCGTCTGCGCAGCGTTTCACCTGATCGGCGCCGAGCGGGATGCCGCCATGGCGTTCTTCGCACAGCCTGTCAATGCGATCGCCATGGCGTTGTTCGTCATCGCGGCGCTGCATCACATGGCGCTCGGCATGCAGATCGTCATCGAAGACTATGTGCATGAGGAAGGCCCGAAGATCGCACTCCTCATGCTCAACAATTTCGTGGCCTGGACCGTAGGCGCTGCCTGTCTCTTCGCGCTCGTAAAAATGGCGGCGTGACGCCGCAGACCAATCGTCCTTGAAAGTCTTACAAATGCCGGCCTATCCGATCATAGATCATACGTTCGATGTCGTCGTGGTTGGTGCAGGCGGCGCGGGTTTGCGCGCGACACTTGAGGCCGCGGCCAAAGGGTTACGGACCGCCTGCATCACCAAGGTTTTCCCGACCCGCAGCCATACCGTTTCCGCGCAGGGCGGCATTTCCGCCGCTCTGGGGAACATGGGCGAAGACGATTGGCGCTGGCATATGTACGACACCGTAAAGGGGGCGGACTGGCTGGGCGATCAGGATGCCATCGAATATCTCTGCAAGAACGCGCCTGCTGCGGTCTACGAGCTCGAGCATATGGGCGTGCCGTTCAGCCGTACCGAACAGGGAAAGATCTATCAGCGCGCGTTTGGCGGAATGACGTCTCATTACGGGAAAGGTATCGCGCAGCGCACGGCCGCCGCAGCCGACCGCACCGGCCACGCTATCCTGCACACGCTCTACGGCCAGTGCGTGAAGCACGAGGTGAATTTCTTTATCGAATATTTCGCACTCGATCTGATCGTCGAGGAAGGCGCCGTGCGCGGCCTTATCGCCTGGAATCTCGACGACGGCTCCATGCACCGGTTTCGCGCCCAGCGCGTGATCATCGCGACCGGCGGTTATGGGCGCGTTTATTTCTCCTGCACCGGCGCACATACGCAGACCGGCGACGGCAACGGCATGGTGCTGCGCGCCGGCCTGCCGCTGCAGGATATGGAATTTGTTCAATTCCACCCCACCGGAATTTACGGCGTTGGTGTGCTTATTACCGAAGGCGTGCGCGGCGAAGGCGGCTATCTCACCAATTCCGAAGGCGAGCGCTTCATGGAGCGCTACGCGCCGCATGCGAAGGATCTCGCCTCGCGCGATGTCGTGAGCCGCGCGATGACTATCGAAATTCGCGAAGGCCGCGGCGTCGGGCCGAAGAAAGATCACATCCACCTGCATCTTTCCCATCTCGATCCGAAAATCATTCACGAACGCTTGCCGGGCATCACCGAGTCCGCCCGTATTTTCGCCGGCGTCGACGTCACGAAAGAGCCCATCCCCGTGTTGCCCACCGTGCATTACAATATGGGCGGCATCCCTACGAACCATATGGGCGAAGCTGTCACTCTGCGGGACGGCAATCCCGATACCATCGTGCCTGGATTGATGGCAGTAGGCGAAGCCGCCTGTGTCTCTGTTCATGGCGCCAATCGTCTCGGCTCCAACTCGCTGATCGACCTCGTCGTATTCGGCAAGGCGGCAGGCGCCCGCGCCGCGGATGCGATTCGACCTGGAGAGCGGCAACCTGAATTGGCCGCAAATGCAGGAGAGGAATCACTGGCGCGTTTCGACCGCTACCGGCATGCGAAGGGAAGCACGCCCACGGCGCAAATTCGCCTTGCGATGCAGATTGCGATGCAGGAAGACGCCGCCGTCTTCCGGATCGGTGAAACGCTCAAGAAGGGCCAGTCGCGAATCGACGCCATTTACAAACAGCTTCCCGATATTGCTGTGTCCGACCGCTCGCTCGTCTGGAATACGGACCTCGTGGAAACGCTGGAACTGGAAAACCTGCTTCAGCAATCGATCGTCACCATCGAAGGCGCTGTCGCCCGCACGGAGAGTCGCGGTGCGCATGCGCGAGAGGATTACCCGGAACGCGACGACGCAAACTGGATGAAGCACACACTTGCATGGCTCGATCCGAAAACGGGCTGGGCGCGTCTCGACTACCGGCCGGTCCACGATTACACGCTTTCCAACGAAGCAGAGTACATTCCCCCGAAAGCACGCGTTTACTGAGATTTTCTGTCCCCCGGGAATGACCGGCAAGTTTTGGGTAACCAATTGGCCCTAGTTTGAGTCGCGCAATCTGGGGGTGCGTCGCGTTCCTATGTCGGGCTCATGGATCATCAGCGCCGCGGGGCGAACCTACGGACCTTACGCGATCGAACAGCTTCGCGCCTTCGCGGCGGAAGGCCGGTTGGCGCGCCAGACGCTGGTGGCCCACGCAGGTGAAAACGAATTCCGCAAAGCGTGCGAAGAACCCGGCCTCAGCGATCTGTTCGTGCCCTTGAAGAGCCAACAGGACGCAGACGTCGCGCCGGCCGTCCGTCGTGAAACGACTGTGGCATTCGGCCGAAGCGAGGAAAGCCTGCGAGCCGACGGTCCTTCTCATTTTGTGATCATTGCCGACATGAAATCCGGCTCGATCACAAGGCTCGAAGAAACCATCGCCACCCTCGGCCAGAGCTTTGCAATTCTCCCCCAGGTCTGGCTCCTGTCCAGCGTTGAAACCGCCAATACCGTTCGCAATACACTGACGCCTCAGCTTGGAAAGCTTGATATGTTGTTTGTTGTGGATGCCCGCAACAACAAGGCCGCCTGGTTCAACTTCGGCCCGGAAGCCGACGCGCGAATCCGGAATCTGTGGCGCACGGAACCGCGATTTCGCGCCGCGGGCTGATCTGCGCTGCGTACAGCGGCGCCTCAGTCGAGCAGCTGCAGCTCCGATCTGAAGCGTTGATAATTCTTCACATATATCTCTGCAGATTTCAAAATTAACTGACGCTGCGCGTCCTCGAGCTGCCGCACCACGCGCCCCGGTTGGCCGACGACGAGGGAATTTGCCGGTATCTCCTTATTTTCCGTTATCAAGGCGCCGGCCCCAACAATACAGTGGGCGCCTATTTTTGCGCCGCTCAGGATTGTCGAGCCCATTCCGATCAGCGTGTTGTCGCCAACGATCGCGGAGTGGAGAACGACGTTATGGCCGATTGTTACATTGGCGCCGATCACGACCGGTAAGCCGGGATCCGTATGGATCACACTGATGTCCTGAACGTTCGAATTTTCACCGACCTCGATCCAGTCATTGTCGCCGCGCAGCACGGCGCCGAACCAGATACTCGCATGCGAACGCAGCCGCACCATGCCGATGACCGAGGCATTCGGCGCCACCCAGCAGTTCCCGTCAGCCGGAAACTCCGGCTTTGCAGCGCCCAACGCGTAGATCGCCATATTGTTCTCCTGACTGACACCGTGTGCGCGACGCGAAACAAAAAACGCGCTAAACTTTATCTATAGACTGAGTCGCGACCCGGGGGTCTTTGATGCGTCGCCTTCCCCTTCAACGGTATTTCAACCGTGGGCCCTCTGATCGTTTGCTGTCACGCTGCTGTAATCATTACAGCTTCATATCCTCTCATGATGCGTCAGTGACAAGGAGCTTGTATGGCCAAGCGTTCCGCGCGTCGCAGAGACCGCGAAGTCCAATTTTCCGACACCGCTACCGTCCATCCACTTTTCCCGGCACGCCAGGCCTATGATCCGCTCGACGGGCAGGTCCGCGACCGCAAATATGTAAAAAACATCAGGGCCATGAGCCCTCTGCAACAACGGCTCATGGACGCCATTGATGCGCATAGTGTCGTTGCGGCGCTTGGACCTGCCGGAACAGGCAAGACCTATCTCGCTATCGCCAAGGCAGTCGAATCCCTTGAAGGGAATCGGGTCGGCCGTATCGTGCTTTCCCGGCCGGCGGTGGAAGCCGGAGAAAGTCTCGGATTTCTTCCCGGCGATTTGCAGGACAAGCTCGCACCCTACCTGCGCCCGCTTTACGACGCGCTGACGGAGCGGCTGGGCACGAAGCGCCTGAAGGCGTTGCTGGCGGATGGAACGATCGAGATTGCTCCCGTCGCCTACATGCGCGGCCGCACATTGAACGATTCCTTCGTGGTTATCGACGAGGCGCAGAACTGCACCTATGGGCAACTCAAAATGTTGCTGACGCGCCTTGGCTGGCGCTCAACGATGGTTCTGACGGGCGATCCCGACCAGACGGACCTGTTAAGCGGCCTTTCCGGTCTGGGAGAAATCGCAACCCGTCTGGAGCGGGTGCCGGAAATTCAGGTGATCCGACTGGGCGAGGGCGACATCGTGCGACACCCGCTCGTCGCCAGCATGCTCACAGTGCTCTGATGGCGAGGCCCAGCTGAATGACGAGGAGGCCGAGCGCAAGGCTCCAATAACCCGACAGCGCCGCGGCAAGCCAGAAAGCGACGCCCGAACAGGTCTTCTTGCGCCATGCGCTGGCCGCGTTTTCGAACAAAACGGTGGGGCCGGCGAAAATCATCACGGCGACGTAGATCGCACGTCCGAATGAGGACACGGCGTCCTTGGCGATCAGCCGATACAGGCTCGAAGTGATACCGGAAGCCGTGAAGCCGGCCGCCATGGCGAATAGTGCCACCAATACGTCGTGCACGCCGGCCTCCTGGTAATCTCCGACATAGGGAATGCAGCGACCATGCCTGCCAGACCCCCGGCTTTTCCCGCTGCGTGTGCCGTTTTGGGCCAAAGCATCTGCGTCGCCACGGTAGCCGGTGACGATTTTCGCGAGCCTCGCCATCGGCGCCTATGCTAAGGCCCCGAAATGGATGATCTGGAATGACCCAGGAAAGCCGGTCCGCTGGCGGCGATGCGCGGATACGCAAGCATTCGGGCTGGCTCGTTCCCCTGATACTTCTGGCGCTCATTGGGGTGTTTTGCGCGCTCGTTCTGCTCTACTATCTGGTTCCCAATCCGAATTCGCTGGCCGAGGAACATACATCGCCAAGCGCCGGCATGTACCGCGTGCAACTTCGAGTCGGGAATTTGTCGCTTTCCACCCCGGCGAATTACCTTCCTTATGCCAGCGAACGTAGCGGCGGTCCGCGCCGGGACGTCGCGCTCTATGCCGAACTCCCCGGCTTCCATGGCTTCACTGATTCGACCGCCGAAGACTTTGTAAGCAATAGTCCAAAGTCGCGGGTGATCCATATCCTGATCACGCGGGAGACTTTCGATGTTGCCGAAAGCGCCAGGCTGAAACGCATATATCTCGACGAGGTTGTCGACAGGCACGGGCACGCGGGATCGGCTGGACTTGTCGAATATGTGTTCCGAAACGACTCGGGGTATCGCGGCGACGATCTGTTTGTTGGCCGGGTTGGTAGCTCCGATGTCGTCATGCGCTGCACCCAGCCCGGTCCTGACGTGCCAAGTCCGAACTGCATCCGTGAAGTACAGTATGCGCAGGGCATCCTGCTGAGTTATCGCTTCAAACGTTCACAGCTCATGGAATGGCGCAAAATAGCCGATGGTGTCGAACGTCTTGTGGATGCTTTCGTGGTGCATCCCAAAAGCGGCTAACCAGAATGCCCGCCCCATCAACCGCGAGAGGCCGGCGCCGGCGGAAGGTCCATCTCCAGAATCGCCATCTGGAACGCGTAGGAGACTTCCCCGTCCTCATCATCACGGAAGATCACGCCGATGAATTCGCCGCCGACATGGACTTCGGCAGAATCCTGCTGCTTGGGGCGTTCCAGCACGGTGATGGTGTCGAGCCGAAACAGGTTTCGCAGATATTTTTCGATGCGCCAGATTTCCGATCGGGTCACGCTTTCCGCTCCAAGAGAAGTGTCTGCACTCGCATGGCGACCGCCCACGGTCAAGCCGGATGCCCGCCGGGGCGCTTGACCAACAAACGCTGTTGCTATCGCAATCACGCATGATCGACGCATCCCCCCAGGGTTACTACGCCGCAAGCGCCGGAACCGCGCCACCGCGGCGTTCCCTTTCGGAGCGCCTGAGTGCCGATATCTGTATTGTAGGTGCTGGATATACAGGATTATCCGCGGCGCTTGAAGCCGCTTCCGCCGGTGCTCGTGTCATTGCACTCGAAGCGCATTCCGTGGGTTTTGGAGCGTCGGGACGAAACGGCGGACAGATTCATACGGGCTGGCGCAAGGATCAGCAGGAACTGGAGTCCTGGCTCGGCGCAACGCACGCCCGAGATCTATGGGACCTGAGCGAAGAAGCCAAGGCGCATGTTTCTACACTCATTGCCCGGCACGCCATCGCCTGCGAGTTGAAGCAGGGGCTCATTATCGCGGCGCACAACAGGGCAGCGGCCCGCGCGCTCACACACGAAGCCGAACACCTCAGAAAAGCATATGGATACAACAGACTTCGCGTGTTGAACGACGCGGAAGCCGCCTCGGAAATCGGTTCATCGATCTATCATGGCGCCCGTTTGGACAGAGGTGGGGGGCATCTTCACCCGCTTCTTTATGCACGCGGACTTGCCGGCGCTGCCGAGTTGGCCGGCGCCCGGATATTCGAGCGCTCCGGAGTCCAACGTATAGATTCGCTTCGCAACGGCATCGAGGTAATAACAGCTGGAGGAAGCGTCACGGCGGACAAAGTGCTTCTTGCCACGGACGCATTTTCGGCAACCCTGGCACCGGCGCTCAACCGTTTCATCGGACATATCGAAAGCTTTATCACGGCAACAACGCCCCTTCCGGAAAGCATCCAACCACAGATCCTTTGTAGCGATACCGCAGTCGCCGATACCCGGCACGTACTCGACTACTATCGCAAGAGCGGTGATGGGCGCTTGTTGTTTGCCGGGCGCGAGGCCTATTTCGGAAAACCTACGAATATTGCAGCGCTCGTACGGCCACGCCTGCTGCGTGTCTTCCCGCAATTGAAGGATATCCCGATAGAATACTCCTGGAGCGGGACAGTGGGCATAACTGTCACGCGCATGCCGCATTTTGGCAAATTATCGGACCGGGTGCTCTTTGCTCATGGTTATTCGGGCCAGGGCGTTGCTCTGGCGACGCTGGGCGGCAAGCTCCTGGCGGAGGCGGCATTGGGACGTGAAGAACGCTTTAATGTGGTCGCCCGGGTACCCGCGCGCGCCTTCCCCGGTGGCCGATTGATAAGGCGACCGCTGATCGCAGCCGGATTATTCGCGTTCAAACTTGCCGATATGGTTTGATCGAGAAGTGTGAAAATCCATGTTGCGTACAAATAAACTTGTCAAACCCGCGATTTGGCAGGGAAGATCATGACGCAATCCGGGTCGATCATGCATCACAATTCCCGCTTTCGCGGAAAATATCCGCCGGAGCGCAGAGCAAACCCCCAGACTCAAATATGCAGCGCGCGCTTGTCTGCATCGAGCACGGATTCGTGCATCATCTCGGACAGAGTTGGATGCGGGAAGACCGTGGCGATGAGTTCGGCATCGGTCGCTTCGAGCGTGCGCGCGATGGCATAACCCTGAATCAACTCGGTTACTTCGGCTCCGACCATATGGGCACCGAGCAACTCGCCGGTATCGGCGTCAAACACGGTCTTGATCAGCCCCTCGGGCTCGCCAAGCGCAATGGCCTTGCCGTTGCCGATGAAAGGAAATTTTCCCACGCGGATTTTGCGGCCGCTGGCTTTGGCGGCGGCTTCCGTCATGCCGATGCTCGCCACCTGCGGCCAGCAATAGGTGCAGGCCGGTATCTTGCTCGTATCGAGCGGATGCACGACTTTCACCCCTGCGATGCGCTCGGCGACCATCACGCCCTCATGCATGCCCTTGTGCGCAAGCCAGGGCGGCCCGACGAGATCGCCGATCGCGTAGAGCCCCGATATGCCCGTCTCGCCCCATTCGTTGATGATAACATGCGTCTTCTCGACTTTGACGCCGACTTCCTCCAAGCCGAGTTTCTCGACATTTCCGACAATGCCGACAGCAAGAATGGCCCGCGCGGCTGTAACGGTTTCCGTCTTGCCATCTTTCGTTTTCAATGTGGCGCGTACTTCATCCTTGTCCTTCTCTAGTTTTTCCACCGTCGTTCCGGTGAGAAGCCGCATGCCCTGTTTCGTAAAGGCCCTGGCGGCGAATTGGGAAATCTCCTCGTCTTCGACCGGCAGCACCCGATCCAATGCTTCCACCACGGTGACTTCACTGCCCAATGTGCGAAAGAAACTCGCGAACTCGATTCCGATCGCACCTGATCCGATCACGAGCAACGATTTCGGAAATTCCGGAGGAACTAGTGCTTCACGATAGGTCCAGACGAGTTTCCCGTCTGCTTCGAGACCGGGAAATGTGCGGGCCCGCGCTCCTGTCGCCAGTATGATGTTCTTCGCCGCAACGTCCTGGTCCTTGCCGTCCTTCGACACGCGGACCACACCCTTCCCTTTCAACACGGCGTCACCCGGAATGACGGTGATTTTGCGTTTCTTCATCAGGAAGGCGACGCCATTCGAGAGTTGTGCGGCGACCTTGCGGGAGCGCGCGACAATTTTTGCCAGATCGAAGCGTAGATTGTCGGCCTCAAAGCCAAATTCCTTCAGCCTGTGCATGAGATGCCAGATTTCCGAGGAGCGCAGCAGCGCCTTGGTCGGAATGCAGCCCCAGTTCAAGCAGATGCCACCGAGTTTTTCGCGCTCCACGATGGCAGTCGTGAGACCGAGCTGCGCGCAGCGAATGGCGCAGACATAGCCGGCCGGCCCGCTACCGATGACGAGTACGTCGAATTGATCCGCCATTATCTGCTTATCCTTCAAGAATTCCGGTCACGAGTACGGAGATCAGTGCCGGAGCAAGGAAGACCACGGTGTAGATGAATGAGACGCAGGCAAATTTCACCGCCGTGATGAACCAGCCCTGCTTATAGAACCTTTTGAGCGCGACAAAGATATAGACACTTATCGCAAGGAAAATCAGCGCGGCGACCAGGCCGCCCGACAGTATCTGTGCCGCGCCGACGGCAAAAATCAACGTCGCGAACACGAAGCTGTGGACCGCGAGGGAAAAAACGAGATGGTCCACGAAATAGTACCGTTTTCGCTGACGGACATAGAACAGAGCCAACAGGACCGCATAGAGTGGCAGCAGCAAGAAGAAGACGCGCGGGATCCATGTCGTAAGCGGACCGTTCAGTGCTGCCGGATCGTGGGCCAGCTTTTCGACAGTGGCTATGCCGTTGCGCGCGATCCAGCCGTTTTTGTCGTTGCCGACCGATTTGAGGATTTGGGCCTTGACGGCTTCGAGTTGAGCCCAAACTGCAGGCGAAAAATGCTGCTGCGATGCTGTTGTCCGTTTGAAAAAGTGGAAATCAGGCACAATTGATGAATGTACACCCGGCGAAAGGCTTTTGGCCGAATAGGATGACGGCCCGGCGTCTTTCACCGCCGCCTGAACCTTGTTTAAGGGAATAATTTTTATTGTCCCATCCCTGCCAACAATGCGCAGGATTCCGTCAGGTCCATTTTGGACCGTATAGGCATTCCGAACTTCCTTAAGCTCGATTTGAACGATTGCAATGCCTGTGACGGAAAGCACAACGAAGAACAGCAGCGAGACAAACAGATAAAGACGGACGGCGGGCACATAACGGCGCGTGCGCCCTTCATGAAAGGCGAGCGGTAACTCACCGGGTTGGGCCACCAGCGCCCAGGCCGTGCGCAGCATGCGACTGTCGAGGCTTGCAATCTCTTCTACAAGATTGTGCAGCAATCCCCAGATCGAACGCCGATGGGTGTTGCGCTCCTGGCCGCATGACGCGCAATAGGCACCCGGCATGGGCTCGCCGCAGTTCCTGCACCCGTCCGGATCGTGCTTGTGCTTCGACAGAGCCGAAACGGCGAGTTCTATGGCTGCCGCACCGCCGAGTTCCGTAATCGCACCTGTCTGGTCCGACATCGCTCAGCCCCGGCGTAGCGGTTAGAGCAACATGGCGGCGGGATCTTCGACGAACTGTTTGAAATACTGCAGGAAGCGCGCACCCGTCGCCCCATCTATGACGCGGTGGTCGCAGGACATGGTGACGGTCATCATTGTGGCCGTCTCGATCTTGCCGTCGTTCACGATCACGCGTTCTTCGCCGGCACCAACGGCGAGGATGGCCGCATGCGGCGGATTGATGATCGCGGTGAAATTCTTGATGCCGAACATACCCAGGTTCGAGATTGCGAAGCCGCCACCTTCGTATTCGTGGGGCTTCAGCTTCTTCGCGCGCGCCCGCTCTGCCAGCGATTTCACCTCGGCGGAAATTGCGGCAAGGCCCTTCTCTTCCGCACGAAACACGATCGGTGTAATCAGTCCGAAATCGAGCGCCACCGCAATGCCGATATCAGCATGGCGATGGCGGAGAATGGCGTTTTCCGTCCAGCTCGCATTGACTTCCGGCACGCGTATCAGCGCCATTGCAGCGGCTTTCACCACGAAGTCGTTGACCGAGAGCTTGTAGTTATTCTCTTTCGTGGCGAGCGCATTCAGGTTCCCGCGAGCAGCAAGCAATGTGTCGATCCGGCAATCGACTGTCAGGTAGTAATGCGGGATGAGAGTCTTGGCGGACAGCAGCCGCCTGGCGATCGATTTCCGCATCGAATCGTGCGGCAGTTCGACGTAATCATCAGGCTTGTAGAATAATCGTGCATCGGGAAGTGGCGCGATACCCGATAGTGTCGCTGCTGCTCCTTCCTCCGGCGTTGCAGGCCGTGCCGCGACCTTCTCTGCTGCGCGCGGCGAAAGTCCTTTCGTCTGCGCGGCTTCGACATCCGCTTTGACGATACGGCCGCTCGGACCCGAACCCTGCAGGCGGCTCATATCGATGCCGACATTTGCGGCAACGCGGCGTGCAAGCGGAGTTGCAAACATGCGGCCGCTTCCGGGTTTCGGCACTTCCGGACTCACATGTTCCGCCAGAGCATCGCGAATAGACTGCATCGCGGAATCAATGCCCCCCCCGGGGGTATCATGTTTAGGCGCTGTTTGTTCGCGCGTCGCTGATTCCTGTCTGACGGCTGCCTTTTCTTTTGAAGTTTCATTCGCCGCCGATTCAGCCTGCGCTGCAATGGCAGACGCATCCTCTTCTTCGCCAAGAAGCACAGCGATGGGTTGATTGACTTTCACGCCTTCCGTCCCGTCGGGAACCAGAATCTTTGCGATGCGGCCCTCATCCACCGCTTCGAACTCCATCGTCGCCTTGTCGGTCTCGATTTCTGCCAGGACATCACCGGAATGTACTTCGTCGCCTTCCTTGACGTGCCATTTGGAGAGCTTGCCCTCTTCCATTGTGGGCGAAAGCGCCGGCATCAGAATTTGTGTCGGCATGTCAGCTCTCCGGTTCGAGCGGTGCGAGTTCGTCGATATGCTTTTCCCAATTGCGACCGTCGAATTCCAGCGTCAGTACCGAATGGAAATCGTCGGCGTTCAGACAGCGGAAATTCACGCTATAACCGTCGGGATGGGAGCGCGGCGTGTAGAAGGACTTGATTCCACAGATGGAGCAGAATGTATGCTTCGCCGTTTCCGTGTTGAACGTATAGCTCGTAAGAGCCTCTGCGCCATTGAGAAGACGGAAGCGCGACTTCGGCACGATCAGATGAAAATAGCCCGTCATGTGGCAGATGGAGCAATTACAGGCCTGTACCTCGATTTCATCAGGCGCAAGTACTTCGAAGCGCACGGCGCCGCAGTGACACCCGCCTTGCTTCCAGTTCATGCCTTCGTCGGCGTTTTTCATTGGCGCTATTCGCGATAAAGCACGGCCTTCGCCGCCGCAATCACGTCGTCCACACTGGGGAGTGCCAGTTTCTCAAGATTGGCGGCATAGGGCATCGGCACATCCCTGCCCGTCACTTTCACGGGTGGCGCGTCGAGATAGTCGAAAGCCCGCTCCACCACCTGAGAGGATATTTCCGAACCTATGGAGCAAATGGGCCAGCCTTGCTCTACCGTCACCAGTCGATTGGTCTTCTTCACGGATTCGATGATTGTTTCAATGTCCAGCGGCCGAAGGCTGCGAAGGTCGATGAGCTCGGCATCGATGCCCTCCGCGCCAAGTCGTTCGGCCGCCTCGATGATAAGTCCGACGCTGATCGAGTGAGCAACCAGTGTAACATGGCCGCCCACCTTGACGACGCGAGCTTTGCCTATCGGGATGACATAGTCGTCCAGCTTCGGCACCGGAAAAGAGCGGCCATAGACGATTTCGTTCTCAAGAAAAATTACCGGATTGGGATCGCGAATCGCGGACTTCAGCAACCCCTTGGCATCCGCGGCGAAATAGGGTGAGACAACCTTCAGTCCGGGAATTTGAGCATACCAGGCGCTGTAATCCTGGCTGTGCTGCGCCGCCACACGGGCCGCAGCACCGTTCGGTCCGCGGAAGACGATAGGACAGCTCATCTGACCGCCGGACATATATCGCGTCTTGGCCGCCGAGTTGATGATCTGATCGATGGCCTGCATGGCGAAGTTCATCGTCATGAACTCGACGATCGGGCGCAGACCGCCAAACGCGGCGCCCACACCAAGCCCTGCAAATCCATGCTCGGTGATCGGCGTATCGACGACGCGCTTCGGGCCGAACTCTTCGAGCAATCCCTGGCTGACCTTGTATGCGCCTTGATATTGCGCGACTTCCTCGCCCATCAGAAACACACATGGATCGCGTCGCATCTCCTCCGCCATGGCGTCACGCAAAGCCTCGCGCACTGTCATGTTCGCGAGTTCGGTTCCTTGCGGAACAGGCGGCTCCGCGAGTTCCGCAACTACTTTGTGCGATTGATCGGCGGACACAGGTTTCGCGGGCTGTTTTGCTTCGGGCTTGGTATTGGTCGCCCGTGCTGCCGGAACTGACTCTGCAGCTGCTTCGCCGGCTTTCTTCGGCGGTTGGGACTCCGTGGATTGTTGCGACACGGGTTCGCCGTCCTGCAGCAATTCTGCGATGGGCTGATTGACCTTCACGCCCTCCGTTCCTTCAGTCACCAGGATCTTTCCTATGCGGCCCTCATCGACCGCTTCGAATTCCATGGTCGCCTTGTCAGTCTCGATTTCGGCGAGCACGTCGCCGGAACGCACTTCGTCGCCCTCCTTGACGTGCCATTTGGCCAGTTTGCCTTCTTCCATTGTGGGGGAAAGCGCAGGCATGAGGATCTGGATGGACATCGGTCAGGCCAGCACGTCGCTATAAAGTTCGGTCGATGCGGGTTCCGGGCTCTCCGTCGCGAACTCGGCAGCCATGTTCACGATCTGGCGGACTTGCTTATCGACCGCCTTGAACTCTTCCTCGCTGGCATAGCCGCGAGAAATCAGTTTCTGCGCATAGTGATCTATGGGGTCGCGTTTTTCGCGCATCGTCTGAACTTCCTCGCGCGAGCGGTATTTCGCCGGATCCGACATGGAATGGCCGCGATAGCGATAGGTCTTCATTTCAAGGATCATCGGCCCCTTTCCGGCACGCACCCATTCGACGGCCTTGTGGCCTGCAGCCATGACGGCTTCCACGTCCATGCCGTCCACCTCTTCGCCGGGGATGTTGAAAGACTCGCCGCGCTTGAAGAGCTGGGCCTGGGCACTCGAGCGTTCAACGCTGGTTCCCATCGCGTACTGATTGTTCTCGATCACATAGACGACGGGCAGCTTCCACAGCTCGGCCATGTTGAAGGCCTCATACACCTGCCCCTGATTGGCCGCGCCGTCGCCGAAATAGGTCAGCGTGACGGCACCATTTTCCTTATATTTGTTGGAGAAGGCGAGGCCTGTCCCGATCGGAACCTGCGCGCCAACGATACCGTGTCCGCCGAAGAAATTCTTCTCGCGGCTGAACATGTGCATCGAGCCGCCCTTGCCCTTGGAATAGCCCGACTCCCGGCCCGTGAGTTCCGCCATCACGCCCTTGGGATCCATGCCTGTCGCCAGCATATGGCCGTGATCGCGATAGGCGGTGATGACCTGGTCACCGGGCTTGAGCGCAGCCTGCATGCCGACAACGACGGCTTCCTGTCCAATATAGAGATGGCAGAATCCGCCTATCAGGCCCATGCCGTAAAGCTGGCCGGCCTTTTCCTCAAAGCGGCGGATCAGCAGCATATCCGTATAGAGCTTTCGTGCGAGAGCGGGCTCCAGCACTTCTGCTCGGGGACTTGCACCCTCAGCGACGTTGACTGCTGCGATTGCCACTCCCGAACCTCCAAAGGACCAAGGTCGTTGTGGCAAGGGCCTCGCAATTTGGCAAGCGACGGGCTGCCAAAGAAAAGCGCGGAAGCATGCTTAATTGCGGTTGCGCCGCACCTCAACCTGACCGGGCTTGCTGCCCAGCATCTGCTCGCGGGCGACCTCCTCGATAACGTCCGGGTCCTCGTTGCGCAGGAGCTGAATTCGCCTTTCCAAACGGCTGCGCTGATCGGACAGCGTAGCGAGGCGTCCCTCCTGAACGGAAAGCCTCGCCTTCACGTCGGTGAGTGCCACGAGGCCGCGCGTGCCCCAGATCGCGTAGTAGCCAAAATAGGAAATCGCTGCAGCCGAAACCGCAGGTATCACGAGATTGCCAAAGAACCGTGTAACGCTGCGCTTGATTCGCATCCTGCGAACGAATCACACGTCTCTTTGTGCCGTCAAGAAAAATCGCCCCTCAGCGAAGAATTGACCGGCCCGCGTAGCTCGCCTGGTCGCCGAGTTCTTCCTCGATGCGCAGCAGCTGGTTGTATTTGGCAGTACGGTCGGAGCGCGCGAGCGACCCGGTTTTTATCTGCCCGCAATTCGTTGCCACGGCGAGATCCGCGATCGTCGTGTCCTCTGTTTCGCCCGAGCGATGGGAGATGACGGCACGATAGCCGGCGCGATGCGCTGTATCGACGGTTTCGAGCGTTTCGGTAAGACTGCCGATCTGATTGAGCTTTACCAGAATCGCATTGGCGATATGACCGTCGACGCCGCGACGAAGCCTTTCGGCATTGGTCACGAAAAGATCGTCGCCAACGAGTTGCACCCGCTGGCCCAGCACCTTCGTCAAAGCCGACCAGCCATCCCAGTCATCTTCGGCCATACCGTCTTCGATGGACACGATAGGATAGCGATTGCATAGATCCTCGTAGACCCGGACCATTCCTTCGACATCCAGCGTCCGGCCCTCACCTTCCAGAACATAGCGTTTGTCCCGGAAGAATTCGGTCGAAGCGGCGTCCAGCGCCAGCGCGACATCCTCTCCAGGTCGGTATCCGGCGCGATCGATGGCGCGCATGACAAATTGCAACGCCTCGTCCGCACTGTTCAGCGCCGGCGCAAAGCCGCCTTCGTCGCCCACATTCGTGTTGTGGCCGGCATCCTTCAGCGCGGTTTTCAGCGCGTGGAAAATCTCGGCGCCCATCCGCAGGGCTTCGCGAAAATTCGATGCGCCGAGCGGCACGATCATGAATTCCTGAAAATCGATGGCGTTGTCGGCATGCGCGCCACCATTGAGGATGTTCATCATGGGAACGGGAAGCACCCGTGCGAACGGACCGCCAAGGTAACGGTATAGCGGCAAGTCGCGAGCCTTCGCAGCAGCTTTCGCAGCGGCCAGCGATACCCCGAGAATTGCATTGGCCCCCAGGCGTCCCTTGTTGGCGGTGCCATCCAATGCGCGCATTGCATGGTCGAGCCGAAGCTGGTCCTCGGCATCGAGACCGCCCAATACATCGAAAATGTCCCGGTTGATGTGCTCGATCGCGCGGCTTACACCCTTGCCCCCATAGCGCGTGCCGCCATCGCGCAATTCCAACGCTTCATGAGCGCCGGTCGAAGCTCCGGATGGCACAGCGGCACGGCCAAGAGAGCCATCTTCAAGTCGGACATCGACTTCCACCGTGGGATTGCCGCGGCTGTCGAGGATCTCCCGAGCGATAATATCGATAATGGCTGTCATATTCCGTCCCAGAGCCCGGTTCCGGGCAGGCTTCTAGGAGAATCGCCACCCATCGGCAACGCGTGTCGGGCCGGCGAGCGCACATCATTTTCCCTACAGCAACAAATCGCCGCCGCAAGTGTTGTCACCCGCCCCCTTCCTGGCGTAGTTGTGCGCCCGCTGGCGGCCGGAATAGTCCTGACGCAAAACCATTGAGTCGAGGTCCGAATATGTCGGAAGTACATGGATCTGGTGGCAAGAAAGAAGACCACTTTCTCACCCCTGAGCAACACGCCCTTTGGAAACGGGAAAATCGCGGAGATATGGGGGGCAAGTCCCGCGAAGAGAAGCTGGCGCATCGCAAGCAGCAGCGTGCAAAACTTGACAGCCTTAGCGAAGCAGAGAAAAGCGCCTTAAAGACCGATTTGCAGGCGAAATGGGAAGCACTTTCCGCCGAAGACAAGAAAAAACTGACCGAAAAGCTCAACAAGCGCGGCGCCGGCAAAGGCAATGCTGCCGCGAAAGCCAACCGTCGGGCCGGAAAAGAGAAAAAAGAAAAGGGCAAAGGTAAAGGTAAAGGCAAAGCGGGTGGCAAAAAGCCGGCTGGCAAAGCCGAATAGCACCCCTGAGCCGCATACTGGCCGAGATCAGGACCGGATTGACTGACTGATTCAGCTGTAACGAGGTAACGCCCGCTTCTTGGCGATGCGGTCGAATGCGACCAGTTCGTCAAGAAGCGCTGGCACGTCCTGTAGCCTGAGCATGTTGGGGCCGTCCGACGGTGCATGGTCGGGGTCCTGATGTGTTTCCAGGAAGACGGCCGCGCACCCCACCGCAACGGCGGCGCGGGCCAGATAAGGCACCATCGCCCGTTCTCCGCCGCTGCTGTCGCCCTGCCCGCCCGGCTGCTGAACGGAATGCGTGGCATCGAAGACAACGGGAGCTTCGAATCGCGCCATGATCGGCAGCGCCCGGAAATCGGACACCAGCGTATTGTAGCCGAAGCTCGTACCGCGCTCGGTGACCAGCACATTCGGATTTCCCGCGCCCACGATCTTACCGATCACATTCTTCATGTCCCAAGGGGCCAGAAACTGGCCTTTCTTGACGTTGACCACCGTCCCCGATTCAGCTGCCGCCACAAGAAGATCGGTCTGCCGGCAGAGAAACGCCGGTATCTGAAGGATATCCACGGCGCCCGCCAGGACCGCGCATTGCTCGCGTTCATGGACATCCGTCAGAACAGGAATGCCGAGGCTTTCGCGAAGCTCCGCGAAAATAGGAAGCGATCCATCCAACCCCAGCCCGCGCCGGCTTGTACCGCTGGTGCGGTTCGCCTTGTCGAAACTGGTTTTGTAAACAAAGCCGACGCCTGCTTTCGCGGCAATCTCCTTGAGAGCCGATGCCATCTCGAATGCATGTGCCCGGCTTTCAAGCTGACACGGGCCGGCAATCAACGCGAGCGGCAGGTCGTTTCCGATCTGCACGGATCCGATACGAACAACGGAATTGGGTGTGGTCATAAGCAGAATATAGCGTGCCTGGCGCTGTGATCCATTGCGGACTTCACTTTGGAGGGAGCGCACTCCCCCACACGCATCCGACAAGCTAGGCTGTCGTTCAGCGATGATGCCGGAGGGGATGATGCCAGGAATTCGCGTTCTTACTGTTGCCGTGGGATTTGCCGCTGCCGCGCTTCTTGCAGGCTGGACGGCGGGACCTGTTGGACGTGCTGGTGGCATCGATTTCGCGGGCATGGATCGCGCCGTGAAACCGGGAGATGATTTCTTTGCCTATGCCAATGGCGCCTGGTTAAGGACGGCAGAAATCCCTGCGGACCACTCAAGCTATGGCGTGGGCGCGATGCTGGTCGAAAAGACCACGGCACAGCTGCGCCAGCTGATCGAAGCGGCTTCGAAAGCAGGCGCCGGCGCCGATCCCGACACACGGAAAATCGGCGACTACTACGCCTCCTACATGGATGAGACCGGCATCGAGGCGAAGGGGCTCGCGCCCTTGAAGCCCGAACTTGATCGCATCGCAGCGATCAGGGATACGCACGGGCTTTCCGCCTATCTAGGCTCGACGCTCAGAGCCGACGTCGACGCGCTCAACAGCACGAACTTCTATACCGACCACCTTTTCGGCGTCTGGATCACGCAGGCATTCGAGAACCCGGATCGCAACGTGCCTTACCTGTTGCAGGGCGGGCTCGGCATGCCGGATCGCGAATATTATCTCTCGACTGCAGCGCGCATGGCCGGCATCCGTGCCAGGTATCAGGCCCATATCGCGGCCATGCTCAAACTCGCGAAGATTCCGGATGCAGCAAACAAAGCGGCAGCGATCCTGGCGCTCGAGACCAAAATGGCAAAGGCCCACTGGTCGCGCGTCGACTCGGAGGACGTGCATAAAGCAAACAATCCCTGGAAGGCAGACCAGTTTGCGGCCAGGGCGCCCGGCCTCGACTGGAAGGCCTATTTCGGTGCGGCCGGTCTCGTTGATCAGAAGGACTACATTGTCTGGCAACCGAGCGCCGTGCGGGGTCTGTCGGCGCTTGCGGCAAGCGAGCCGCTGACGGTGTGGAAAGATTATCTCGCCTTCCATTTCATCGAGCATCACGCGCCGGTTCTGCCGAAAGCCTTTGTCGATGAAAACTTCGCTTTCAACGGCACGGTGCTCGCCGGCACGCCCAGCAACAGCGAACGCTGGAAGCGCGCGGTGGACGCAACCAACGCAGCACTGGGCGAAGCCGTCGGCAAGCTTTATGTCGCGCAGTACTTCCCGCCGCTGGCCAAGGCCCGCATCGAAGCGCTCGTACACGATCTGCTCGTCGCCTACCACGCACGAATTTCCAACCTCAAATGGATGTCGCCTGCAACGCGCGAGAAAGCACTGGCCAAGCTTGCAACTCTGAAAGTAGGCGTCGGCTATCCCGACAAATGGCGTGATTATTCTGCGCTTCACGTCATACGCGATGATGCACTGGGCAATCTCGAACGCGCCGAATTGTTCGAATACCGGCGCAACCTTGCCAAGCTGAAGGGCCCCGTCGATCGGGACGAATGGGTGATGACACCGCAGACGGTGAATGCCGTGAACCTGCCGATGGCGAACGCGCTGAATTTCCCCGCCGCGATCCTTCAGCCGCCTTACTTCGATCCGAAGGCGGATGCGGCGCTCAATTTTGGTGCAACGGGTGCCACGATCGGCCATGAAATCAGTCACAGCTTCGACGACGAAGGCTCGCAGTTCGACGCACAGGGCCGTCTGGAAAATTGGTGGACGCCTGCCGATTTCGCGCATTTCAAGGCGGCCTCGGCCAAACTGGCAGCCGAGTTCGACAGCTATCGTCCGTTCCCCGATCTCGCGGTGAACGGGCAGCAGACATTAAGTGAGAACATCGCGGATGTGGCGGGGCTCTCGGCGTCGCACGATGCTTACATTGCCTCGCTCGGTGGCACATCGGCGCCGGTCATCGACGGTCTGAGCGGCGACCAGCGATTCTTCCTCGCCTACGCGCAAAGTTGGCGCACAAAGATACGCGAGGCGGCGCTGCGCAGGCGCATCCTGACCGATGGCCACGCGCCGCCGGAATACCGCGCCGATACGGTGCGCAATCTCGACGCATGGTATCCGGCCTTCGCGGGCAAACCCGGCGAGAAGCTCTATCTGTCGCCCGCAGACCGCGTGCAGGTCTGGTAGATGAAATTACTCCGCTTGCGTCCTGTCTTTCCCGCCTGCGCGGGATGACAGGTGAAACGCGCCGGGCCGCACCTGTCCGTTGCGGATTATACCAGCCGGCTCTGGTGGACAGCCGCCGCGATGAAGGATGCAAACAGCGGGTGCGGCGCCAGCGGGCGGGATTTGAGTTCGGGATGGAACTGCACGCCGATGAACCAGGGGTGATCGGGAATTTCCATGATCTCCGGCAGGCGTTTGTCCGGCGACCAGCCTGACACGACAAGCCCGTGCTCGCCGAGTTTCCCGGTATATTCGACATTCACTTCATAGCGATGCCGGTGCCGCTCGCTGATCTCCTGCGCGCCGTAGATTTCCGCCACGCGGCTTCCATGCGTTAGTATTGCCGGATAGGCGCCGAGGCGCATCGTGCCGCCGAGATCGCCGCCTTGGTTGCGGGTTTCGCGTTCATTGCCCCTGGTCCATTCCGTCATCAGGGCGATGACGGGATGGCGCGGCTGTGACAGCTCGGTCGAGCCCGCGCCTTCGAGACCGGCGAGATCGCGCGCCGCTTCGATGACGGCCATATGCAGGCCGAAACAAATTCCAAAGAACGGAATCTTCCGCTCGCGCGCGAAGCGCACCGCCTGGATCTTTCCTTCCGTTCCGCGCTCGCCGAAACCGCCCGGAACAAGGATGCCGTCCACGTCTTCGAGCCGCGCCGCCGCATCGTTGCGCTCGAAAATCTCGCTGTCGATCCATTCCATCTGTACACGGACATTGTTGGCAAGCCCGCCATGCGACAGCGCTTCCGACAGCGATTTGTAGGAATCTTTCACCTGCATGTATTTGCCGACGACGGCGATGCGCACTTCGCCTTCGGGGTTCTTCACCCGTTCGACCACCGCGCGCCAGCGCGACAGGTCCGGCTCCGGCGCATCCTGGATGCCGAACACGCGCAGCACCTGCGTATCGAAACCTTCCTTGTGCAGGCTGAGCGGCGCTTCGTAGATCGTCGACAGGTCGGGTGCGGAAATCACGCGCTCGGGAGTGACATTGCAGAACAGCCCGATCTTGCGGCGCTCGTCGTCCGGAATGGCGTGGCGCGCGCGGCAGAGCAGCACATCGGCCTGGATGCCGATCGAGCGCAGCTCCTTCACCGAATGCTGTGTCGGCTTGGTCTTCAGCTCTCCGGCCGTTTCGATATAGGGAACGAGCGTCAGATGGACGAAGGCGGCACGCTCGCGCCCGAGTTCGTTGCCGAGCTGGCGGATGGCTTCGAAGAAGGGCAGCCCTTCGATATCGCCGACCGTGCCGCCGATCTCCACCAGCAGGAAATCGACCTCGCCCTCCCCCGCCATCACGAAGTCCTTGATGGCATCGGTGACATGGGGGATCACCTGCACGGTGCGGCCGAGATAGCCGCCGCGCCGCTCGGTCGAAATCACCTCCTGATAGATCCGCCCCGCGGTGATGTTGTCGGACTTGCCGGAAGAGACGGAGGTGAACCGCTCGTAATGGCCGAGATCGAGGTCGGTCTCCGCCCCGTCATCGGTGACATAGACCTCGCCATGCTGAAACGGGCTCATCGTGCCCGGATCGACATTGAGATACGGATCGAGTTTGCGGAGGCGGACCTTATAGCCGCGAGCCTGCAGAAGCGCCCCCAGCGAGGCGGATGCAAGGCCCTTGCCCAGTGAAGAAACCACGCCGCCGGTTATGAAGATCAACCGCGCCATGGAAGAACACCATAGGGAAAGGCATGCCTGCCACTCAAGCGCAAAACACCACCGTCAACAGGATCGACTGAAATGCCGGCGGCTCAGCCGTGCGGCGCGGGAACCGCGGGTGCCGGGGGCGTTCCCGCCGGCGCCTTCTGAAGCGGCTGGCTCTGGCCGGGCAGCGCCGGGTTGGTATCGAGGAAAGATTGCGGCCGGCCATGCAGCGCCAGCAGCGTCAGCGCCAGGCTGGTGATGAAAAACATTGTGGCCAGGATCGCCGTGGTGCGGGTCAGCGTATCCGCCGCGCCCCGCGCCGAAAAAAGCCCGCCCAGCCCGGAGCCGCCGCCACCCATGCCGAGCGCCCCGCCCTCCGAACGCTGAAGGAGCACGACCGCGATCATCGCGACCGACACGAACATCTGGATGAAGATGAGCACGAGCTGCATGGAAGGGGGCTGTCCTGTTTTCGCGGCTGCTCTTAGGGCAAACCGTTGCCGGTGAAAAGGCCCGGGCTTCGGCCGGGTCGCGATTTCGAGATATTGGGGAAAATACGAATCTCAAGGCGCGCACAGGCCGCCACAGCGCCGCTTCCTTCCCCGTCCGCTGTCATTCTTTGCCTGGCCGCGAAGGAAGCAGACCATGATAGAGTGTGGATTGCGTTTGGGAAGGATGGGCCGATGGCGAGCAATTTGAAAAGTTTCCGGGTATCCTGGCGGGCCCATCTTTTGGGTGCGGCGATTGTTGCAACAGCAATTGCCCCATCGATGGGTGGGGAGAGAGTTCTCCATACTTTTCAGGGCGGTAGCGACGGCGTTGCTCCTCGTGGCAGCTTGATTATGGATAAAACCGGCAGCCTTTTCGGCATCACGGCCGGAGGTGGCGGCGAGACGGGGTGTGGAGACAGCGCTGGCTGCGGGACCGTGTTTCAGATCGCACCGGATCGGGCCGAGACCGTGCTTCATGCCTTCGCCGGTGGCTGCGATGGCGCCGATCCAATCACCGGACTGGCGATGGACAATACTGGGAATATGTATGGCACGACAATTGACGGTGGTATCTGTAATAGTGCTGGGTTTGGGACCATCTACAAGCTTGCGCCGGGTGGTGCCGAGAGTGTGCTCTATGCTTTTCAAAACGATCAATATGGAGATGAACCATCCAGTGGTGTAATAATAGACAGCAAGGGTAATTTGTATGGTGAGGCTGGTGGCGGCAATCCGGCGGGATGCGTCTCTGGCTGTGGATTGGTGTTTGAACTCGCGCCGGAAGGGGGCATGAATGTGCTTTATGCTTTTCAAGGCGGAAGCGATGGCTTTGGACCGTCCGGGGGATTAATCATGGACGGGATGGGCGATCTGTATGGCACGACAGAACGTGGCGGCGGCACGGGCTGCGATGGGTTCGGTTGTGGGACTGTTTTCAAGATTGCACCCGACGGTACTGAAACAGTCATTTATGCATTCCAAGGTGGCACCGATGGCTCGCTTCCGCAAAACGGGGTGGTCGCTGATGGCGCTGGCAACCTATACGGGACAACCGCGGCGGACGGAGCGGTATTCAAGGTGATGCCTGACGGCACGGAAACATTGCTCCATTCCTTCCAGGGCGGAAAGGACGGTGATGATCCCGCATCAGGCGTGGTATTGGACAAAGCCGGCAGTCTATACGGTACCACCTATTATGGCGGCGCCGCCGGTTGCCAGGCCAAGGGTTGCGGTGTGGTGTATGAGATCTCGCCGAAAGGCAAGGAGACCGTGCTCTACGGTTTTCGGGGAAGCCACGGTAAGAACCCCTGGGCGGGTCTTCTGGTCGGCGCGCATGACAATTTGTACGGAACAACACTTCTCGGGGGCAAGGGAGGACACGGCGTCGTTTTTGAGCTGAAGCCGAAGTAGCCACGATTGAACGACTGCCCGTTGTCAACGTAACGACTGCAATCGAAGTCGCGCTGACGGTAAGACACTTGATTATTTGCGTTTATCGGTTGGAATGTGTTGGATATTGAGAGTACCCGCGCTAAATGGGCGGCTGGGCTCTCCGAAATACGAAATCGAAATACGGCGAACGCATGCGGCGAACGCATGAAGATCGGGGTCAGAGTTGTAACTCTTGCTACCTATCCGCACCCGCAGGGTCACAGTCAGAGTTGTAACTCTTGCGTCCTGCTCCCGCATCCATAGTCGGAAATGTTTGTACGGCAGCGGCCCGGTACATCCGCCCCCTTCACACCCGCGGCACCGCGCGGATTATGCCCATGAAATCCTCCGCCTTCAGGCTGGCGCCGCCGACCAGCGCGCCGTTGACATTGGCGAGCGCGAGGATGCCGCGTGCGTTCCCGGGATTGGCCGAGCCGCCATAGAGGATGCGGATGCGCTCGCCTTCGCCGTGACAGCGGCGCTGAAGGCTTTCGCGGATGATGCCGTGCATGGTGGCGATGTCGTCGCCGGAAGGCGTGAGCCCCGTGCCGATCGCCCAGATGGGTTCGTAGGCGATGGCGGTGTTGCCCGCGCGGGCCGCGGCGGGAACGCTGCCTTCGATCTGCGCCAGCACCACCTCATCCGCGCGGCCCTGGTCGCGTTCGTCCCCGGTCTCGCCGATACAGATGATGGCCATGAGGCCCGCCCGCCAGGCGGCTTCCGCCTTGGCGGCCACCATCGCGTTCGTCTCGTGGTGATAGTGGCGGCGTTCGGAGTGGCCGACGATCACTGCCATAGCGCCGGCATCGCGAATCATCGTGGCGCTGACATCGCCGGTGAAGGCACCCGACACCTGCGCATGGCAATCCTGCGCCCCGATCGCGAAGCGTCCTTCCGCCGTGGCCACGGCGCGCGACAGCAGCGTGAAGGGCGGACAGATAAGCACATCGGCGCGAACATTTCCGGCGGCGACATGCTCCGCGACCGCGGCGATTTCCGCCAGCGAATGCCCGGTGCCGTTCATTTTCCAGTTACCGGCGATCAGCGGCCGCATGCCCCATCCCTCTCTGGCTTGCTGTTGCAGATATGCATCCCTATCATCCGCCGCTTTTTGCCGCCAAGGGAACGTTATTCATGCTTCAACAGATGCGCAAAGTCGCCAAGTCCCGGATTTCCGGCGTGTTTCTGGGATTGTTGGCGCTCAGCTTCGGCGTCTGGGGTATCGCAGACATTTTTCGCGGCAATACCGATACGAGCATCGCCAGCATCGGCGGCGAGAAGATCGACTCCGAAATCTTCCAGCGCGATTACAAGAATTTCCTGCGCAACGCCGGCGCCCAGCTCGGCCACGATGTGACGGCCGAGGAAGCGCATGCCAAGGGGCTGGATCGCCAGGCGCTGGAATCGACCCTGAGCCGCGAGGCCATCGACCAGGTCGTCGCGCATTACGGGTTGAACGCCACCGACGCCCAGATCGCCAGCGCGATCCGCGCGGTGCCGGCCTTTCGCGGCCCGCTCGGCGGCTTCGACCATCAGACGTTCCTGCAGCGGCTGCAGGCGGCAGGCTACACGGAAGACTCGTTTGTGGATGTCGAACGGCATGAAATCGCCCGCAACCAGCTCCTGATCGCCGTGCATGACGGGTTCGGGCTGCCGCCGGGCTATACGTCGCTGCTCTTCGACTATGTCGAGCAGCAGCGCGCGGCCGATTATGTGATCGTGCCCAAACAGGCGGCGGGCACCCCGCCCGCGCCGAGCGATGCGGAACTCGACGCCTTCGTGCATGCGCATCCGGCGGAATTCAGCACGCCGGAATATCGCGACGTAACCTATGCGGTCGCCAGCCCGCAGGATGTGATGAACCAGGTCCACGTGACGGACCAGGAACTCCAGCAGCAATATGAGTTGCGCAAGGACCAGTATCAGGTCCCCGAAAAGCGCGACGTGGAACAAATGGTATTTCCCGACGAAGCGAGCGCGAAAGCGGCGCGCGTCAAACTCGATGCCGGCTCGACCTTCGACCAGCTCTCGTTCCAGCGCGGGCTGAAGCCGTCGGATACGTCGCTCGGCTCCGTGGTGGAGGCCGATCTCGGCAAGGATCGCGGGCCGCCGGTGTTTGCCCTGCAGGTCAACGGCATCACGCAGCCGGTCAAATCCACCTTCGGCTGGGTGATCCTGCACGTCACGAAGATCACGCCGGGGATCAACAAATCCTACGCCTCGGTGAAGGATGCGCTGCGCAGGGACGTGATGACCCAGCTCGCGACGGCAAAGCTGACCGATGTAACCAATGCGTTCGACGACGCCAGCGCCGGCGGCGCCGCCCTTCCCGACGCCGCGCATCGCGCCGGGATGCGCGTGATCCACATCGCGGCTGTCGACAAGAACGGACTGACGCCAGACGGAACCAAAGCCGATCTGCCCACCACCGCCGATTTCCAGGCACAGCTGCAGAAATCCGAGATCGGCGAGGAAGGCGACCCGTTCCCCTCGACCGACAACAGCGTCTATGTGATCAAGGTCAATGGCGTGGCGCCGCCCAAACTGAGGCCGCTCGCCGCGGTGCGCCAGCAGGCTGTCGCCGCCTGGACGGCCGATTGGGAAAGCCGCCAGCTCGCAACGATGGCGAAGGGCATGATCGAAGAAGCGGCGACGGCGAAGAGCCTGACGGGCATCGCGGTGAAGGTGCACAGCGCCGTGCAGCACACTGGCGCCGTCACCCGCAGCGTCAAGATACCCGGCTGGCCGGCCAAACTTGTCCAGGACCTGTTCAATTCGACTCCGGGGAAAGTCGTTTCGGCGCAGACGCCCAACGGGCTCGTCATCGCACAGGCCACCGGCGTGGTGCAGCCGCCCAATCCCGTGCAGGCCCCAATGTTCATGCAGTTCGCCAGCAGCCTGAGCAACGAAGCGGCGGAGGATATCGACACCACCTTCGCCATGTCGGCACGCTCGCGTCTGGGCGTCACGATCAACCAGCCGCAGGTCGATCGCGTAACGGGCGGATAGCAACCGTTCGATGATCACCGAACCGGATTTCGCGGCCTTCGCGGAGAACTACAAAGCGGGCCGCGGCCAGGCGCTGTTTGCGCGGCGCGTGGCCGATCTCGAAACACCGGTCTCAGCGTATCTGAAGCTCGCCGGTGGTCGCGACAACAGTTTCCTGCTTGAAAGCGTGCAGGGCGGGGAGACGCGCGGACGCTATTCCATCATCGGCATGGAGCCCGATCTTGTCTGGCGCTGCCGGTCGGGCCGGGCCGAGATCGCGCAAGGCGGTTCGCGCGAATTCGTTCCCGCCCACCTGGCCGGGCGGCCGCTGGATTCGCTGCGCAGCTACATCGCCGCCACACGCATGGAATTGCCCGCGGCGCTGCCGCCGATGGCCGTGGGCCTGTTCGGCTATCTCGGCTACGACATGATCCGCTTCATCGAAAGGCTGGGTGCGGCCCCGCCCGATCCGCTCGATCTGCCCGATGCCATCCTGCTGCGGCCGACCGTCGTCGCGATTTTCGACACGATCCGCGACGAGATCATTCTCGTCGCGCCGGTATGGCCGCGCGACGGCGTGGATGCGGCCGCCGCTCATGCGGACGCGTTGCGGCGCCTGTCGCAGGCCAATTCGCGGCTCGATGCGCCGGCGCCGGCGCCCGCGAACCATCAAACACCGGCGGCGCCAGAGCCGATCCGTTCCAACATCGCGCGCGACGATTATCTCGCGCTGGTCGCGCGCGCGAAGGACTACATCCTTGCGGGCGATATTTTCCAGGTGGTGCCCAGCCAGCGCTTCCGGCGGCCCTTTGCGCTGCCGCCGCTCGCCCTTTATCGCGCGCTCAGGCGGCTCAACCCGTCGCCCTTTCTCTATCACCTCGCCTTTCCGGGATTCGCCATTGTCGGTTCGAGCCCGGAGATCCTGGTGCGGCTGCGCGACGGCATGGTCACCATCCGTCCCATCGCGGGCACGCGGCCGCGCGGCGCCACGCCGGAGGAGGACGCCAGACTCGCGCGCGAGCTGATGGCCGATCCCAAGGAGCGCGCCGAACATCTGATGCTGCTCGATCTCGGCCGCAACGATGTCGGGCGCGTCGCGGCTCCCGGGTCGGTGCAGGTCACGGCCAGCTTCTTCATCGAGCGCTATTCGCATGTGATGCATCTGGTCTCGAATGTGGAGGGACGGCTGCGCGAGGGGCTCGATGCCGTCGACGTGCTGGCGGCGGGGCTGCCGGCCGGCACGCTCACGGGCGCGCCCAAGATCCGCGCCATGGAGATCATCGACGAATTCGAGAGCGAGAAGCGCGGCGCGGCCTATGCGGGCGCGATCGGCTATTTCGCCGCCAACGGTACGATGGATACCTGCATCGTGCTCAGGACCGCGGTGGTGAAGGACGGCATGATGTATGTGCAGGCCGGCGGCGGGGTGGTGGCCGACAGCGTGGCGGAAGCGGAGTACCAGGAGACGGTGAACAAAGCGAAGGCGCTGTTCGGCGCGGCGGACGAGGCGGTGCGGTTTGCATCCTCGGACGGCTGATATTCAATCCAGATAAACCGGACCGCGGAACTGGCGCACAACCATTGCCGCCCAACCGCCTTCGTAGTTCTTCCCGCTGCGCACAAACGCACCGCGCAAGTCCTGCCATCTCAGCCCCGTCGCGCCGTGATGGATGCCGTGGAAATTATGTCCCATCACCAGCCAGTGCGCCCAGCCCGGCAGGCGCGTGTTGCGCGCATAGGTGCCCGAGTCGAGCGCGGTGCCGTAATGCGGCGCATTGTCGAGCAGCGAGAGCATCGCAAAGCGCGCGGCGATGGATATTGCAAACACCGGCCAGTGTGCGCGCCAGCAGAAGCCGGCAAGCGCCAGAAGCATTATCCGCACGCAAAGATCGGCGCGGATGCGCGACTGCCGCTCTTTGTTGGTGAACGCGCGCAGCGCCGCCTGGCGCATCGGCTCTGTGCGCGGGACGAGATTTGTTACAACACGCGACGGCAGCGCGAGCGCAATCGATGACAGGGCCGAGATCAGCGCATGCCCGCCGAGCAGCTTCAGGAAATACGGCCCGGCCGCGCCCAGCCGCGATCCGCCGGGCTCGACGGATTCGGGTCGGTCGAATTCGTGGCGGTTGTTGCTGTGATGGAGCAGATGGCCGAAGCGCATCACATCCCATGACAGACAAAGAAAATCGCCCAGCATCCTGCCCGCGCGCCGGTTGAGCGCCGGCTCGCGGAACAGCTTGCCATGGATGGATTCATGCATCAGACCCCAATGCAGCGGCGTCGTGACCGCGCACAGGAGAATCAGAGCAAGCGCACCGGCCATGCCCGCAGGCAATAGCAGCGGCGCGAGAAAAAACTGCAGCAACGCCACCGCGAGCGCCACCGCGAGGACCGCCGCGTTCGTAATGTCATCTGCATTACCGCTGCGCGAAGGCGCGGCTGTGTCCTGGATGGGCAAAACGAACTCCCCGGCCGGCGGCCGCGAGTATCCATGGCGGAGGGTTGAAGGCAAGTTACCGGCCGCCTATTTCACCGTGCAACCCTTCGGCAGTTTGCCCTTGGCGCGACTGGCTGCGGGCCAGGATTTGGCATCGTAGACGCAGAGATATTCGGTCTCGGTGAGATTGCCGCTCCATCCCGCTCCGGGCCGCATGAGCAGGATCGAGGTGGCATTCGATACCGAGAAAGAGTCGTAATCCATCGCGATTTCCGCCGGCGCCTTGGAGGTTTTGTCGCGGATCATCACGATGCCGTTTCCGTTGCCGTCGTCATCGGCGAACCACTTGCCGTTCCAGTCGGATATCTCACAATTGGTCTCAGTGGCGAATGGACAATTGCCGATATTGACGGTCTGAAGCGCCCCTTCGCTGTCGAGGTAAATCACATCCACAAACGTATTCATGCTCACGCGCGGGACATAGCCACGCAGATTCTCCGTATTGGCCTGCGCGCCTGATGCGAAAGCGAAGCTGCGCTTGATCTTCATCATGTTCTGCGTACTGTCCCCGTCGGCGAGGCTGTATACCGTCGTCGTCTTCCCGAGCAGCGCCGTGCAAGTATCTTTCCCATTGGTCTTCGAAGTACCCGACGTTGCCTTCTTCTGCTTCCATTTGGCGGAAGAGCCATTGGCGATCAGTTCAAGTGCGCGGTCGTCGAGATCACCATAGGATTCGCCAAAGAACTCCTGCGGATCACCACAATTCACCGGGCCGCCTGCAACGGCGAGGTTTGCAGTCGCCGTACCGTCGCTGTTGATCCAGACGACCGAATCGACGCGATCCGCCGTCTTCGAACCGCTCAGGTCGAAATCGACCGTCAATCGGCCGTTGGAAAGTTCATTGGCGCAGACCGGCATAACCGTAGAGATCAAAAGATATGCCAAAACAAAGATGCTTGCGGAACGCATTATATCCCCTCCCCGGAATACGATGCCCAATCTAAACTTTGGACATCGTAACCGCAATGCGCGGGATCTGAGACCGGAATCGGCGTCAATTCCAACAGGTTAATACCTTGCATGACCCGGCGTGCGCGGAAATGGAATGACGTCGCGAACGTTTGAAAGTCCTGTGACATAGGCAAGCGTTCGTTCGAAACCGAGTCCGAAGCCGGCATGTGGTACGGTGCCATAGCGACGGAGGTCGCGGTACCATTCGTAATGCTCCCGATCGATGTGGAGCGCTGTCATGCGCGCATCGAGCACGTCGAGCCGCTCCTCACGTTGGCTGCCACCGATGATCTCGCCGATGCCGGGAGCGAGCACGTCCATGGCCGCAACCGTTCGTTCGTCGTCATTCACCCGCATGTAGAATGCTTTGATGTCCTTCGGGTAGTTCATGACGATCACGGGCTTGCCGACGTGTTTCTCGGTCAGATATCGCTCGTGTTCGGACTGGAGATCGATACCCCATGTCACCGGGAACTCGAATTTCTCCTTTGTCCGCTCAAGGACCGCGACCGCCTCGCTGTAGTCCATGCGCACGAATTCGGAAGAAACAATGTTCTCGAGCTTTGCCACGAGCCCCTTCTCGATGCGCTCGTCGAAGAAAGCGAGGTCGTCCGGGCGCTCGTTGAGCACGGTTTTGAGCGCCGACTTCAGAAGTTGCTCCGCAAGCGTTGCGTCATCCGAAAGATCTGCAAACGCGATCTCGGGCTCCACCATCCAGAACTCGGCGAGATGCCGGCTGGTGTTGGAGTTCTCGGCGCGGAAAGTCGGCCCGAATGTGTAGACCTTGCTCAGCGCCAGACAATACGCCTCGACATTCAGCTGACCGGAGACCGTCAGAAACACGTCGCGCGCGAAGAAATCTTTCGCGATATCCACGCCGCCTGTTTCATTGCGCGGCAGGTTCGCGAGATCGAGCGTCGAAACCCGGAACATTGCCCCGGCGCCTTCGGCGTCGGAAGACGTGATGATCGGCGTGTTGACCCAGTAGAATCCGTTTTCATCGAAGAAGCGATGAATGGCTTTGGCGAGGGTATGGCGCATGCGCGTAACGGCTGCGATGACATTCGTGCGCGGGCGCAGATGCGCCACCTCGCGCAGAAACTCCATCGTGTGCGCCTTGGGCTGGATGGGATACGTGTCCGGGTCGTCGACCCAGCCAAGTACATGGATGTCGCTCGCCTGCATCTCGAAAGGTTGCCCTTTCGCGGGCGACGGCACGATCGTGCCGGTCGCTTCGACCGCGCAACCGGTCGTCAGTTTCAGGACTTCGTCCGCGTAATTCGACAGCGTATTCGCCGCCACCACCTGTACGGGATGAAAGAGCGATCCGTCGGACACATGGACGAATGAAATCCCCGCCTTGGAATCGCGGCGCGTACGCACCCAGCCTCTGACCGTGACCGGAGCATCCGGTGGTGCGTGGCCCGCCAGTATTTCCCGGACGCTGAAAGTTTTTTCGCTCATGGGCGGAGAGGTACTCAGGCGGCACGCTGCTGTCCAGCGATCCGCATCTATTCTTTCCCCGGCCCCCTGGCCTCGAATTTGCGTGGCGATGCTCGCAAGCCGCTGCCGCGTGGACGGGTGTTTCACGCAGGCACGCGACACGGAGGAGCAACCGTGAGAGTGCTGATGGTTCCGCTGGCCGCCCTGGTGCTGAGTGGCTGCACGAGCGCTGATTATGACACATACGACCTGGCGCTTCTCAACACTCCCACGCCGGGAGCGCGCGAAGCGTTGCAGCAGCAACCCGATGCCGCGAGTTGCAGATCCGGGACGCGTCACGACACCCCCAAGTTTGCCGATTTAACCCACATTTCGGCTACGGCAGTCGCCTACGTTGTTGAGCCGGGATCGGCGCGTTACGCGCAACTGGATGATCCGACGAAAGACTGGACCCGCGAGCAGGCAACCGGCCCCTCCGGACCCTGTCCCCCAACGGGACGCAAGCACCGCTACTTCGCATAGATCGATTTGTTCTTGATATGTTCAATGACTGTGGTATTCTGGTCCCATGGAAACGGCGACCGACATCACTGCCGATACGAGGGCGTTGCGGGGACGAGGAGCGCAGTCGAACGCGTCCGGACGATATGAGCGCGAGACCCGCGTCCTGGCTGATGACGGCTGGACGCGGGAAGACGAGACGCCACCTCCGCTGAAGACAGAAGTGCTGAAGGACTCTTCGCGCACCATTATCACCCGCAACAAATCGCCGGATATCTCCTTCGAACAGTCGATCAATCCGTACAAGGGTTGTGAGCATGGGTGCATTTATTGTTTCGCGCGTCCCACGCATGCCTATCTCGGTCTTTCGCCAGGCGCGGATTTCGAATCCAGATTATTTGCAAAACCGAATGCGGCAGAGCTGCTGGCGCGGGAATTGTCTGCGCCGGGTTATGTGCCGAAGGTCATCGCCATGGGGACAAATACCGATCCCTATCAGCCGATCGAGCGCCAGCTGAAAATCACGCGATCCATTCTTGAAGTGTTGCGAAGCTTCAATCATCCGGTTGGCATCGTGACCAAGTCGCCGCTGATTTTGCGGGACATCGATATTCTTGCACCAATGGCAAAAGACGGGTTGGCGCGCGCGGCGATTTCGATCACCACACTGGATCGAAAACTGGCGCGTGTGATGGAGCCTCGAGCGGCCACGCCGCAAAGGCGGATCCAGACGATAAGCGGCTTGCGTGCAGCCGGCATTTCGGCGGGTGTGATGTTCGCGCCTGTCATTCCGGCGTTAAACGATGAAGAACTTGAAAATGTTCTTCGTGCGGCAGTGGAAGCGGGAGCCGACAGCGCCGGCTATGTGCTGCTGAGACTTCCGCTTGAAATCAAGGATCTGTTCCGCGAATGGCTGGAGGAGAAAGTTCCCGGCCGCGCGAAACATGTGATGTCGCTGATCCGGCAGATGCGCGGTGGCAAGGATTATGACAGCCAATGGCACACGCGCATGAAGGGGACTGGGCCCTATGCAGAAATGATCGCGCGACGTTTCCACATGGCAATCAAACGCCTCGGCCTGAACCGGGAACGTGCACCACTTTCGGTCGACAAATTCCGCCGGCCACCGCGCCCTGGCGACCAGTTGAGACTGTTGTGATCTGAACCTCGCGGTTGGCGCATTTGGTCGGCAGGTTCGAGATAGGTGTGAATAACGTAGATCGGCGACTTTCGCGGTACCGGGCGTTTGCCTAGGGTCGACGCATGCCGCATTACATTTTTGAAGCGCGCGTGCTGAAGACACGGCCTGGACCAGTCGCCGGTGTCGATGAAGCAGGACGCGGGCCGCTTGCAGGACCGGTGGTCGCAGCGGCAGTGATCTTCGACCGTAAACGCATCCCCAAAGGGCTCGACGATTCCAAGCAGATGCAACCGGAGGCGCGGGAGGAAGCCTATGGAAGAATCCTGAATTGTGCTCTGGCCGTCGGTATCGGCGAAGCCAGTGTGGATGAAATAGATCTTATCAACATCCGGCAGGCTACGCATCTCGCCATGGCCCGCGCCGTCCGCGCCCTCGTGGTGCAACCTGATTTCGCGCTTGTGGATGGCAACGATGCGCCAGCGCTTCCCTGCCCATGCGACACGATCGTCTGTGGCGACGCGCGCTCGGTTTCCATTGCCGCCGCTTCGATCATCGCGAAGGTCACGCGAGACCGCATGATGCAGACACTGCATGCGAATTTTCCCGGGTATGGCTGGATCACCAACAAGGGTTACTCGACAGGCGAGCACCTGAAAGCGCTGGCCCGGCTCGGTCCTTGCCTCCACCATCGGCGCTGCTTCGCTCCTGTGCACAACATCTTGTATGGTGAACGACTCGAAGACTCAAATGTAACACTTTGATTCCGCAGACTCTTGACCTGTGGACTCAGGCGAATCAGTCTGCTGTCCGAGCATGAACGCGGGGAGCGGGGATGTCGCAGGCATTGGAAGTTAAGCATGCAGTCGACTGCGTGCTGGAGGGCGATTGCGTCGAGTTGATGAACGGGCTGCCGGAAGGCAGCTGCGACCTTGTTTTTGCCGACCCGCCCTACAACCTCCAGCTCGAAGGTGAATTGCGTCGCCCCGACAATTCACGGGTTGATGCGGTGGATGATCAGTGGGACCAATTCGCCAGTTTCGAGGACTATGACCGCTTTACCCGCGCTTGGCTTGCAGCCGCACGACGCGCGCTGAAGGACAGTGGCGCGCTCTGGGTGATCGGCTCCTATCACAATATTTTTCGCGTCGGGACCATTCTCCAGGATCTGGGGTTCTGGATCCTCAACGATGTGATGTGGCGCAAGACCAACCCGATGCCGAATTTCCGGGGTCGCCGCTTCACCAATGCACATGAGACATTGATCTGGTGCGCAAAATCGCGCGACCAGAAGAGTTATACTTTCAACTACGAAGCGATGAAGGCGCTTAACGACGAGTTGCAAATGCGCTCGGACTGGACGCTGCCGATCTGTTCCGGCGGTGAGCGCCTGAAGAACGAGAGCGGTGAAAAAGCCCACTCCACGCAAAAGCCGGAATCGCTGTTGCACCGGGTAATCGTAAGTTCGACGCGGCCGGGTGACGTCGTGCTCGATCCTTTCTTCGGCTCCGGTACGACGGGTGCGGTAGCACGGCGGCTCGGCCGTCGATTTATAGGGATCGAGCGTGATCCGAACTATGCCCGACTGGCACGCGGACGCATCGCGGAAATTGCGCCTGCATCGGACGATGCGATTGAAGTCACACGCTCGAAACGCGCAGAGGCACGCATTCCATTTGGCTGGGTTGTCGAGCGCGGCCTGTTGCCGCCTGGCACGGTTTTGCACGGTCCCGCGAAGCGTCATCGCGCCAAGGTGCGGGCCGACGGTTCACTTGTCTGCGCCGACGCGACCGGTTCCATCCATCGCATTGCAGCGCATGTGCAGGGGCTGGACGCCTGCAACGGCTGGACATTCTGGCACTACGAATACAACGGCATACAGGTGCCGATCGACGTGCTCCGCCAGCGCCTCCGGGCGGAACTTGTATAAATATCCTTATTGATTTTTGCGGGATTGCGCTTGCGTGGCCGGCAGATCCTCGCAGGCGTGCCCGATGATCTTGCGCATGACGGTGGGCAGCGCCACATGGCCCATATCTTTGGGATTGAGCCATAGTCCGCTTGCCGTCTCCTGTCTCAAGATTTGCGCGAACCAGACCTGAATCTGCAGTTCGAAATGCGTGAAACCATGTTGCACCATGCCGGCGCGGCGGTGCCAGTCAGCTGCAAACGGTGCTTGTGCCAGAGCTTCGTTGCGCGTTGGAAACTTCGCCGTCCAGGGCCCGAGCGGCGGCTGCAGCATTCCTCCCAGCAGCCCTTTTTCGGGCCGCTTCTCCAGCAAGATCGCGCCCCTTGCGGTGCGAGCCACAAACGCCGCACCGCGGCGAAGCGGGCGATCGCGCTGGGCAGATTTTCGCGGCAAAGACTCGGCAATTCCTTGAGCGCGTCCTCGGCAATTCCTTGTCCACGGACATATCATGCAGGCGGGCCGCTTCGGCGTGCAGACGAGCGAGCCGAGATCCATCAACGCCTGGGCGAAATCGCCGGGCCGCATTTGCGGCACGAGCGATTGCGTAAGCCGCCGCAATTCCGGCTTCGCCTTGGGCAAAGCGTCTTCAAGTGCAAAAAAACGGGCGATTACACGCTCCGCGTTGGCGTCAACCGCAGCTTCGGGTGCGTCGAAGGCTATGGCTGCAATTGCGCCTGCGGTGTAGGCACCGATGCCGGGCAGCGTTCGCAATGCGTCCGCACTCGCGGGAAAGGCGCCACCGAATTCATCTGCCACGACTCGCGCCGCGAGATGCAGATTGCGTGCACGGGAGTAATAGCCGAGCCCGGCCCATGCCGCGCGTACGTCGTCAAGCGAAGCCGCGGCCAGCGCCTGCACCGAGGGCCAACGGGAAAGAAATTTCTGATAATAACTTCCGACGGCTGCCACGATCGTTTGCTGCAGCATGATTTCGCTGAGCCAGACCCGATAAGGGTCAGGCCTCTCTCCGGGGAGAGCCCTCCAGGGCAACACACGCCGGTTCGTATCGTACCAGGCAAGCAGGCTTGCGGCAGGGCGCGCATCGGTTTGGCGTGTTCGCGGGCTTTGGGGCATGGTGGGTGACCGGAAATCAGCATGTCGCGCGTGCAGAAACAATCGTCGGAACCTAGGGCCGCGGATGCCGAGCCGCAGCGGCGGGCGCGCGCAATTTCGGTCGCCGCCGATGCCGCACTGGTCGGAAATGCAGCTTTCATGCGCGCCGGCTTTTCGGATCCTACGCTTGTGCTGCGCTGGCGCGAGATCGCTGGCGCCGACGTCGCGCGCATTGCGCAGCCTCTGCGCATCAGGCAGGGCTCGTCGGGGGCCGTCCTGACGCTCAGGGCCGATCCGGCGGCTGCGGTGTTCCTCCAACATGAAAGCCGCGCGCTCTGTGCGCGCATCAATACCTATCTTGGACGCCAGACGGTGGAGCGACTGCGCTTCGTCCCCGGCGATGTCGCGGCGGCGCCCGAGCGCCGTACGCAAAAGAATCCACAGGAATCTCTATCCGATGACCCTGCACGGAAATTTGCCGGAGACGACCGTCTAAAGGACGCTCTTCTCGCCCTTGCCCGTGCCAGGAAGCACACGTGAACGACAGGCCAATTGAACGCGGCGCACGCCTCTGCCAAAACCCTCGCGAGGCGATGCCGGGAAAGAGGCTGTCATGTCGCGGAAGTATCTGCTTACTGGGCTGATCATAGTGGCACTGGGCGTGCTCGGCGCGGCCGCGTGGTACGTATTTTTCGGCGCATCTTCCGAGAGCGCCATTCCGGATGGCAACCAGGCCCAGACGGTGACGCTGACCGCGGCAGATCACACGATGGGCTCGCCGAAGGCGCCAATCCAGATTGTCGAATATGCTGCCCCGCAATGTCCCCATTGCGCGCACTTCGACATGACGGAATTTCCGCTGCTCAAGAAGAATTTCATCGACACCGGGAAGGTTTATTACGCGTTGCGCATCTATCCATTGGGTCCCGCGGACGTCGCGGCGGCCGCAATGGCGCACTGCCTGCCTGAAAGCCAGTTCTTTGAGTTTCTGGATCTTCTCTGGCGGAATCAGCAGAAATGGGACCCTGAATTTCGCGTTCCCGATGTTCATGCAGGCCTCGTTGAAATGGGACGCATCGCCGGCTTGAGCGCGGACAAGGTGGACAGCTGCATAGCGAATCAGGCTGTATCGCAGCAGATCACGCAGGTCGGTCAGGATGCTGTGTCGAAATTCGGGATTAACAGCGTGCCAACCTTTATTGTGAACGGCGAAGTTCGCCAGTTCACGGGCGGATGGGACGAGATGCAGTCATATCTGAACGGACTGCTGAAGAAGCACTGATTAGCTATACCGGCGGCAGGACGGCGCACACCAGTTGAAGTTTACCCGGCTCAGGCTTTCCGGATTTAAGTCGTTTGTCGAACCCACAGAGCTCCAGATCGAGCCGGGGTTGACGGCCATTGTCGGGCCCAACGGCTGCGGCAAGTCCAATCTCTTCGATGCCCTGCGCTGGGTGATGGGTGAAACGCGCCCCACTTCGGTGCGCGGCACCGAAATGGACGACGTGATATTTGCGGGAAGTGCGGCGCGTCCTGCGCGCAACGTGGCCGAAGTAATACTCTACATCGACAACGCAGACCGCAGCGCACCGGCCGCTTTCAATGAATATGACACGATAGAAGTGTCGCGGCGGATCGAGCGCGAAGCCGGTTCCGTCTATCGCATCAACGGGCGCGACCTTCGCCAGCGTGATGTGCAAATCTTTTTTGCCGATGCGTCTTCGGGCGCGGCATCCACGGCTTTCGTGCGCCAGGGTCAGATAGGCATTCTCATCAGCCAGAAGCCGCTCGCGCGACGCGCAATTCTCGAGGAAGCGGCGGGAATCGGAGGCCTTCATCAGCGCCGTCATGAGGCAGAGCTCAGACTGCGCGCGGCCGAAACAAACATGGCGCGTGTCGACGATCTTATTCGCGAGGTTGACGGCCAGCTCCAGAATTTGAAGCGGCAGGCCCGCCAGGCGGCGCGCTACCGAAATCTTTCCGGCCTGATCCGCAAGGCCGAAGCGGTCGCCCACCACCTGCGCTGGACGGCTGCGGACGCTCATCTGCACGCAGCGCGCGACACCCTTGAAACTGCGGGCGCACACGTCGCGGATTGCACCACTGTGGCCGCCGAAGCTGCCACGGCGCGGCTCGAAGCCGCCGATGCCGTCGAACCTCTGCGTCTGACAGAAGCCGAACGCGCCGCAGCCCTGCATCGTCTGGCGCTGGAGCGCGACGCACTCGATCAGGAAGAAGCGCGGGCGCGCGAAGCGGCGCAGCGGCAACGCCAGCGCATCGCGCAGGCGGATCAGGATCTCACTCGCGAACGTGCTCTCGATGCCGATGCGGGACAGTCGCTTGTAACTCTCGCTCAGGAGGCCAACGCGCTCGAAGCCGAAAATGTCTCTTCAGCGGACGGGCTCGCTGCGATTCAAATACGGGCGACCGAGTGTGAAAACGCTTTGCCGACGGCAGAACGCGGCCTTGAACAGGCCAACGCCGCCCTCGCCGAATGGAGCGCAAAAACGCAAAGCCATTCGCGCGCACGCGAAATTGCGGAGGCCTTGTTTGAAACAAGCTCGGTCCAGCGGGAAGAAGCAGCGCTACGCCGTGCCGAAGCGCTCGCTGGTGTTGCCGAAGCTTTGGATGTGCAAGCTTGCGAAGCAGAGGCCGTTCTTGCCCGCCAAATTGCCGTCGATGCGCGCGATGCGCTCGATGCGGCGGGACAGCACCTTCAGAACGCGGAGAAAACAGAGAGAGAGGCGCGTCTGCCGCTCGAATCTGCCGAGCGCGAAACGCAACGACTGTCTGCCGAAGCAAAGGCCCTTACCGATCTTCTAAACCCCGGAAGTGGTGACCTTTGGCCGCGTCTTGTCGACTCGGTGAGCGTCGCAAACGGATACGAATCGGCGTTTGCCGCGGCTTTGGGCGATGACCTTGAAGCGCCGCTCGATGACACGGCGCCAAATCATTGGCGTGATCTCGGCGCACTTGAATTATCGGCGCCGCTTCCCGAGGGCGCACAGCCGCTTACGAACTTTGTAACCGCGCCTTCTGCGCTTGCGCGACGCCTGTCAATGACGGGGCTCGTGCAGCAAGAGATGGGCGTCGCTTTGCAGCGTCTGCTTCTGGCGGGGCAACGGCTTGTTTCCCAGCGCGGCGATCTGTGGCGATGGGACGGTTACGCGATGTCCGCGGATGCGCCCTCGCCTGCTGCGCTTCGCCTGGCGCAACGCAACCGGCTTATCGCACTCACGGAAGAAATCATTCTCGCCAGGGAGATACGCGCGGAAGCGTTCGCGCGCTACTCCGCTGCGCGCGACGCCTCGGAGCAGGCACGCTACGCAGTGCGGGGAGCCGATGAGGCGAGCCGCTCCGCCGACCGCGCGCTTTCTGCCGCGCAGGAAGCGGCCGCGAACGCTGCGCGCATCGCGGCAGAGCGAAGCGCAAAGCTGGCGACTTTCGAAGCCGAAATCCGCAGGTTAACCGAGGCGCGCGATGCAGCAAGCGTATCATCGCGGCAGGCGCACGAGGCTCTCGCCCAGCTCGGCAATGGCGAAGAACTGACGCAGGCCGTTGTAACAACACGCCAGGGCGCGGCAGAAGCCCGTGCAGCTCATCTCGAAGCACGCGCAGCACTCGACGCATCACGTCGCGAAAATGAAATGCGACGTCGCCGGCTTTCGACGCTTGCCGATGACCGGCAACGCTGGGAAAGCCGACGCGAGGCCGCGCTCCGTCAAATCGACGAACTCATGCGGCGGATCGGCGAACTGCAGGCAGAACTTGAGACGTTCGAAGCCATACCGGACGCGCTCGCTGCAAAGCGGGAAGCACTGCTCGATGCCATCGGGCTCGCGGAAGCAGCGCGCAAAGAAGCTGCCGACGCACGTATTGCCGCCGAAGCATTGCTCGCCTCGGCCGATAAATCGGCCAGAGCCGCCGATGCCGGACTCTCCAGCGCGCGTGAAGAACGGGCACGCGCCGAAGCGCTTGCACAATCGGCCGAAGAACGCCTCTCCGAGCTTCAGACGCGTATCCGCGATGAACTTGATATCGAGCCGGACGCGCTTGCGGGATTCGCAGGTATCGAAAACAAGGACGAACTGCCACCGCTCGAGCAGTCGGAAAAGCGCGTTGAAAAACTCAAGGCCGAGCGCGAGCAATTGGGCGGCGTCAATCTGCGCGCCGAGGAAGAAGCCGCCGAACACGGCCAGCGCCTCGACACATTGACGAGCGACCGCGCCGATCTGGACGGGGCCATTCAGCGTCTTCGGCGTGGAATACAGAGCCTGAATCACGAAGGCCGTGAGCGCCTGCTCGAGGCCTTCGAAAAGGTGAATACGAACTTCCAGCTTCTCTTCTCGAAACTCTTCGAAGGTGGCGAAGCCAAGCTCACCCTCACCGAATCGGAAGACCCGCTCGAAGCCGGTCTCGAAATTTTCGCTCGGCCGCCGGGCAAGCGCCTGCAGTCTCTGTCGCTGCTCTCGGGCGGCGAACAGGCGCTGACGGCTATGGCGCTTATTCTCGCAGTGTTCCTGGTCAATCCCGCACCCGTTTGTGTGCTCGACGAAGTCGACGCGCCGCTCGACGACGCCAATGTCGACCGGTTCTGCAACCTGCTCGAAGAGATGACGCGACTGACGGAGACCCGATTCATCGTCATCACCCACCACGCGCTGACCATGTCGCGCGTACATCGCCTTTTCGGCGTGACCATGGCAGAGCGAGGGGTGAGCCAGCTCGTTTCGGTGAACCTGTCGGAGGCCGAACGGGCGCTGGCCGCGGAGTAATCTGAGACCGCACATCCGCGCCCGCCTTTCCTGATTCGAGTGTGCTGCAGTTAAATTTGCGGGAACCGCCTGCAGTCCCAAGAAAACATCAGTAAATCCAGCCACTTAGTGCCGCACGCAGAACCTTGACAGATTGTTGCGTGGACCATTATGGTCCCGCCGCTTTCGCGAGCCGAAGGCTGCTTTTGCGCGTCCAGTGCCGTCTCTTTCGGGGAGTCTGTCCGAATGCCTCCGTCCGAACCCGACGATCTGCGCGCGCTGGGCCGGAGGATCGACGAGGCGCGTGGCGCGGACCGCAAGGACCACGACGAGAGGACGCCAAGCGCGTTTGCGATTGCATTCCGCTTCGGCACCGAGCTGGTCGTGGCACCGGTGGTATGCGGGGGATTGGGTTGGCTGCTGGACCGCTGGCTGCACACCACACCGATCTTCCTGTTGATCTTGTTCATCCTGGGCGCGGTCGCCGGTATCCGCAATGTGATACGCGCGGCGGCCGAACTGAATGCTGACGCAGCGAAACATCCCGCGGCGCCGGTAAGAGACGAAGACGAGGAGTAACGACGCCGTGGCCATGACACCGATGGCGCAATTTGAAGTAAAGCCGCTGCTGCCGCTGCACATCGGCCACTACGACATCTCGTTCACCAACCAGGCGGCGTGGATGTTCGTCGTGCTGGGCGCGGCGGCGCTGTTCTACTCTTTTGCCGGATTGCGCCGCAGTCTGATACCGACGCGCATGCAGTCCATCGCCGAACTCTCTTACGAGTTCGTCAGCCACATGATCACGTCGTCTTCGGGCGAGGACGGACTCATGTTTTTTCCGTTCGTTTTTGCGATCTTCGTGTTCGTCCTTTTATCCAATTTCTTCGGTCTGATTCCTGGCTCCTTCTCGGTGACGGGCCAGATCGCGGTGACGTTTGCGCTTGCCCTCGTAGTCATTCTCACCGTTATCGTGACCGGGTTCATCACGCACGGCATCGGCTTTTTCAAGCTGTTCGTGCCCAAGGCCCCGATCTACCTGCAGTTCCTGCTGATCCCGATCGAAGTCATTTCGTTCTTTACGCGGCTGATAAGCCTCTCCGTCCGTCTTTTCGCCAACATGCTGGGCGGACACACACTGCTGAAAGTGTTTGCCGCCTTCATCGTCGCGCTCGGCGCCACGGCGGTCACGCCGAAGCCCTGGTTTGCACCGCTTGCCGTTGGGCCTTTCCTTTTCGAAATTGCGGTTTATGCGCTCGAAGTGCTGATCGCCTTTCTACAGGCCTATGTTTTCGCGATTCTCACCTGCATCTATCTCAACGAAGCCTTGCATCTCCACGACAATCACTGAGGGCCGACTGGCCCCCAAACCCAAAGGAGCTATTCTCATGGACATCGCAGCAGCAAGAATGATCGGGGCGGGGCTTGCCTGCATTGCCCTTGTCGGCGCCGGCATCGGCATCGGCAACGTGTTCGGCTCCTATCTCTCCGGCGCGTTGCGCAATCCTGGAGCTGCCCAGGGCCAGTTCGGCAACATGCTGCTCGGCTTCGCGCTGTGCGAAGCGACCGGCCTCTACGGCCTCGTCATCGCGCTGATCATTCTCTACGCATCGTGAACGTGACCGCGCCTCACCTCCACGCGGCCTTGAACCACCCCGTCAAGGGCTCGGCCGGCTTTCCGCCATTCGCGACGCATACCTTTCCGAGCCAAATTTTCTGGCTCGCCATCACCTTCGTACTGCTCCTCATCTTCGTGCGAACGGTGGTGGTGCCGCGCATCGGTGGCACAATCGCCGAGCGCAAGCGGCGAATCGCCGAAGAACTTGCGCGCGCCGAAGAGGGCAAGCGGGAAGCAGAAGCGACCTGGGCGACGTACCAGAACACCATCGTCGAAGCGCGCAAACGCGCACGCACGATGATCGAGGAGACACGCAGCTACGTTCGCGCCGACGTCGAACGCGCCGAAAAGGGCGCAGAGAGCGAGGCCGACGCCGAACTGGCGAAGGCCGAGGCGCGCCTCGCCGCCTTACGCGCCGAAGCCCGCGAACATATCTGCCGTGCGGCGGCCGATGCGGCGGCGGGAATTGTCTCCCGTCTCATCGGTGAAACTGTTTCTTCCGAAGACGCCACGGCGGCAGTGGCAGCGGTGACGCGATGAGCCTCGATTTCCTCAAGGAACCGGATTTCTGGGAATGGGTGGGGTTTCTCACTGTCATTGCGATCTTCATCTGGAAGCGGGCGATCACCCAGGCCACAAACGCGCTTGACCGCCGCGCGCACGGCATTGCGAGCGAACTGGAAAGCGTGAAGCGTCTTCGCGAGCAAGCCGAAACGGTGCTGATGACCTACCGCGAACGCGCGCAAGGCGCGGAAAGCGAGACCGCGGCGATCCTGAACGAAACGCGTGCCGAAAACGAGCGATTCACGGCCGAAGCCCGCGCGCAAATGCAGGCTCAGATCGAGCGCCGCGCCCGTCAGGCGCAGGAACGCATCGCGCAAGCCGAAGCGAACGCGATGGCTGAAATCCGCGCGCTCGCCGCCGATGCCGCCGTGGCTGCGGCAGAGAAGATCATTGCTTCACGTCTTGGCGATCAGAAAGCCACAACGCTCATTACGCAAAGCATTGGCGAATTGCCCGCGAAGTTAAATTGATCACCCGATCTTCCCGAATCTGAGTTCGTCAACGCGTCATCGCCCGCTTTATGCGGGCGATCGCTTATTCGTGCGCACAGGACCGGATCGCGCGGACAAATCTGCGACGGTGCTCGCTTAAATCGCGATTTCACGCCCAATTTCTACGACATGATCCGCGGGAAGGCGGAAATAATCGCTTACATGGGCGGAATTCCTTTGCATGAAAGAGAACAGCCGTTCCACCCAACGTGGCACGCCCTGGTGATCTTCGCGCGCGATTACCGTCTCGTGCCCCACATAGTAAGTAACATCATGCAGATCGAGGCCGCAGCCGCAGGCATTCGCCTGCAGGAGAAGCGCGGGCATGTCGGGCCGCTCCATGAATCCAAAGCGCGCAATTCCGCGCCAGAAGTTCGGTCCGGTCAATTCCACTTTCAGACGCGCGCCCTCATGCACCCATGGAACGGATTGCATTTCTATGCTCACCACCAGCAGCTTTTCGTGCAATGCGCGATTGTGCTTCACATGCCAGACCATGACGGGCGGCGCATCACTGTGCGTACGCGTCAGGAACACCGCGGTGCCGGGCACCCGTGCAATATGGCAGGTGTCGAGCATCTTCATGAATTCGGTGATCGGCATGACGGATTCACGCACACGCTTACCCACCGAGACTGCGCCCCAATGCCAGATCATCATGACGGAATAGACGAGTGCGGCGAGCAGCAGGGGCACATAGCCGCCTTCGGCTATCTTTGTGAGATTTGCCAGAAAGAACGAACCATCGACGACGAGGAACAGACCTGCCACCCCAGCTGCGACAGGCATACTCCAGCGCCAGATTTCCCGCATCGCAAGAAACAGCAGCGCCGTCGTCAGCAACATTGTGGCCGACACTGCGATGCCATATGCGGAAGCCAGATTGTCGGATTTGCGGAAGCCAATGGTTAGTCCAAGCGTAGCCAGCATCAGGCACCAATTCACGACGCCGACATATATCTGACCATAACCTTCCGCGGAAGTTTGCGTGATCGCCATGCGCGGCATCCAGCCAAGCTGGATCGCCTGACGCGTCATGGAAAAGGCGCCTGTAATAATCGACTGACTGGCGATGATTGTCGCCGCCGTCGCCAGTATTACGAGCGGAACCAACAAGAACGGCGGGCAAAGGCGATAAAATATGTTGTCGTTTACTGGCGCTCCTTCGAGCACCAGGGCCACTTGCCCGGCATAATTGAGCAGAAGACTGGGGAATACGAGGAATATCCACGCGCGGCGTATGGGCCGCGCGCCAAAATGACCCATGTCGGCATACAACGCCTCTGCGCCGGTAACGCAGAGAAAGACGCCGCCCAGCACCAGGAAACTGCCTTGCGTGCCCGAGAACAGATAGCGAAATGCATACCGCGGATCGATAGCGGCGAGCACAGCCGGGTGTCGCGCAATGCCCCAGATACCGAGCAGCGCGATACTCGCGAACCAGAATGCCATCACGGGACCAAACGCTCTCCCGATTCGCGCGGTCCCTTGCGGTTGCACGGCAAATAGAAGCAGGAGAACGACGACCGCTGCGGGTAATATATACGCGCTGACCGCCGGAGTAGCGATGTTCAAACCTTCCAGCGCTGACAGCACAGAAATGGCCGGTGTAATCGCGCCATCGCCATAGATGAGGGCCGCGCCGAAAAGTCCGATAGCAACGATGGCAGGCCGATGAGCACGCTTCACGCCAAGTAACGCAAGCAGGGCCAATATGCCTCCCTCACCGTCATTGTCGACGCGCATCGCAAACGACACGTATTTGACCATCACGATGACGATAAGGGTCCAGATGACCAGCGAGAGAACGCCAAGCGCCACATCGGGGCTCGCGTGCGCTCCTGCGATGGCGAAGACGGTCTTCAGCGTGTAGAGGGGGCTCGTTCCGAGATCGCCGAATACAACGCCGAGCGCCGAAATCCCCAGCGCAGTGACGCTCCCCGTCATGGCCGGATGACCATCAGGGGAAAGCGCGCGCGATGTTGCAGCTACGGGCAACGCAGGATTTCGACTCTCGTTCATGGACACATGATACCAGACGTCATTCCGGCAATCGCGCCGGCCGGTGCAGAAGGCGGAGCGTGACAAACAGTGCCAGCCCAGCAATGAGCCAACAAGCGCCGGCGATTTTTGCATTCGTCTCCGCATTCCACAGAACGTCGCCGACGATGACGAAACCGATTGCCGGTGACAGCAGGTGCCGGATAAAATTCCTGCTTTTCTCACGCCAGAGGAAATGTGCTACAACGGACACGTGAAGCAGCAGGAATCCCGTCAGCGCGCCAAAGCTGACCATGGAAGTCAGCAACTCGAGCCTGTCGGTCATCCACAGGCTTAGTCCCAAAGTGATTGCGGCGATAAGAAATACGGCGCGGACGGGCACTTTCCGTTCGGAGTCAACGTAAGCGAGCACTCGCGGAAGTTCCCCATCCCGCGCCATGCCAAAGAGCAACCGTGCGGAAGCCGCCTGCGCAGTGACCGCGCCAGCAATTCCCGAAAGAAAAACACAGGGCGCGGCCAGGAGAAACTTGAACCAGTAACCGCCGATAAGCCCGGCGATATCATAGAAAGCCGTGTTTGTTGCATTGCCGGACGGAAAGCTCATTCGCCCGAGAACAAAAAGGCAGGCCAGCCAGGTCTGCGCAATGAACAATACTGCGGAAAGACAGAGCGAAAGCATCGTGGCGCGCCCTATTGCGTTTGCACCATCACGCGATTCTTCCGAGAGTGTGGAGATTGCGTCAAAACCGAGAAAACTCAGCACGGCAAGTGAAAGCGCGCCAAAAATGAGCGTTGGCGTCACCTGGCCCGGTTTGTAGAAGGGCTCAAGCGACGCATGAGCCCCCGCGACATGATGCGCAAGCGCCGAACCGCCAAGTACCGCAAATAACGCAAGTACAAAAAGTTCGAACAGAAGCAACGCAAAATTTGCGCGGGCCGTCGTCTCGATGCCAAGATAATTGATGGTGGTTGCGGCAACGAGCATCACCAGAACCCACAATGCCTTTGGCGTCCCCGGCACCGCCGCCTGCATGGCAATGGCTGCGACGACGTAAGTGAGAGTTGGAAGCAGGAGATAGTCCAGAAGAATGGCCCAGCCGGTAAAGAAACCCACGGTCGGGCCAATACTGCGCGCCGCATAGGTATAAACCGAGCCGGCAACCGGAAACGCGCGTGACATCGACATGTAGCTGAGCGCGGTGAATAGCATGGCAACGAGGCCGATCAGATATACCAGCGGCACCATTCCCCTGCTGGCATTGAAGACGATACCGAACACGGCAACCGGTGCGATCGGCACGATGAAGACGAGGCCATAGGCCAGGAGATCGAAAAGACCCAGCGATCGTCTGAGCTCCTGCCGGTAACCGAAAGCTGCAATGTTTGGATTCGGTTCGGCCGTTTCCAGATTTTCGCTCACACGTTTTGCCCTCCTCCCTGACGCACCACGTAGGCGCGGGACGTGGCAAGCACCATCCTGCCAAATCCGGATCCGCCGCTACCATCTTCGGCTTTCCAGATTGACCTGAAGCGAGACAGTTTTCGCGCGAAATCTGCGCCGCGTTTGGTCCCGGTATTGCGAACCGGTGTAGGATAAGGCCCTACGGAGCTGCTGCCGTGTCCATTGTGCCGTATTGGGACAGAACTACATCCTCCCGTGTTGCCCGCTGGATGTGTTCGCCGTGGACGGACCGGTTCATTGCGCTAATCGCTTGCGTTCCGTTCGCCAGATCGCTTGCACACGAGATACACACATTCGGGCTCAACCTTGCATGGATCGTCACCAATGCAAATTTCACGCTCCTTGTGCTCGGCATGCTTGTGCGGCGGCCACCGGCACGCGTGACACTCCAACCGCTCTTCTGGCTGCTCGCCTTTGTCGCCACATACTGGCTGTTTATCATGGGCCGCTTTGCAACGGCCGGGCTTCCGCTCGCACCCCAATGGCTGATCTCTATATTTAGTCTGGCAAGTTTTATAGTCAGTGTCTGGGCGCGCATAAGCCTCGGACGCTCGATCGGGCTTGTACCCGCGCAACGCGGACTCGTGACCCGGGGCGCATATGGATTTATGCGTCACCCCATATACACGGGTATCTATCTTGCCTATACCGCACTCGCGTTGCAGAATTTTTCGTTCATCAACGCCATTATATTCCTCGTTGGCGGCGGCTTGTTTGTAATAAAAAGTTTTGTTGAGGAAGACTTCCTGCGCCAGGAACCGGACTACGCCAACTATATGACGACCGTACCGTGGCGCTGGTTACCGGGGATTATCTGACGTACGGTGAGCAAAGCACGTGGATGGCTGTTGAATTTCAGGCCCTCTTGTCTACCAGGCTCAGCGCAAGCGCCGAGAGCTGATCGAAATCGAAAGGCTTCCGAAGAATCTCGAGTCCGCGCTCTCGCAGGGAGTCGGGAAGATTCTCTGTCGCGTAACCTGTCATAAGCAATATCTTCAGTTCCGGTCGCAACTTTAGCCCGGCTTCCGCAAGTTCAATACCATTCAAACCTGGCATTTTGATATCGGAAACCAGAAGCTCGATCGTTGGATCGGACCGGAGGATCTCGAGCGCACTTGTTCCATCGCCCGCTTCACTGACGTCGAAACCCGCATCTTGCAATGTTTCAGCCGCCACGATGCGTAGCATTGCTTCGTCATCCGCAATGAGCACTTTTGGGGCGGGATGACCGTTGGCCGGATCAGACATCATGTACCTGCAATTAGAGAACAGCCGATCGCCGTCATGTCTCGCGGTACGAGGATGACGATGGCGGTCCCCTTTCCCAATTGGCTTTCAATTGAAAGCCATCCCCCAGCTTGTCTTATGTAGCTGAACGCCGTGCTAAGCCCAAGTCCGGTCCCCTGACCGGGCGGCTTCGTGGTGAAGAACGGTTCGGGTGCCTTTCGCTGGACTTCCTCCGTCATGCCCAAGCCTGTATCGCGCACCACCAATTCCACATAATCGCCCGCCGGCAGGACCTCTTCATATCCCGCAGCAAACATGCGATCCCGCGTACCGATCGCCAGGGTTCCGCCCCGCGGCATGGCGTCACGAGCATTGATCGCCAAGTTCAGAAGGATCGTCTCCATCTGGCCAGGATCGCAACGTGTGGGCCATGTTGCCTTCAAATCGGTCTCCACAACGACATTCTCCCCGGCAGAACGACGAATAAGTTCCAGCATGCCCTCGACGAGCAGGTTCAAATCGATCCGCTCCGTAAGAAGGGGCTGGCGCCGGGCAAAAGCCAGCAAGCGGCGTGTGAGACCCGCGGCTTTCTCCAATCCTTCTTCGGCGGAATCAACATAGGTTTCAACGCCGGTACGCCCTTGCGCTAATCGTTTGCGGAGCAGTTGCAGGTTGCCCTTGATGATCGCGAAAAAATTATTCAGGTCATGTGCGATGCCGCCAGAAAGTTGCCCGATAGCGTCCATCTTCTGGCTCTGCATCAGCGCTTCTTCAGCTTGCTGCCGTTCCGCCATTTCCTTCTTCAACTGCTCGTTCGCCAATGAGAGATCACCCGCGCGTTGCTTGAGTTCAGCGTTGGCCTTCGCTAATGCCAACTGACTTGTCGCAAGCACCGTTAATACCAGCGCTCCCATGGCGCCAAGGAGTGCTATTCCGACGAACCGGGCGGACCGGATCTCAAATGTCTCACGGCTGGCAGACAAGTATATGGCGCCGATCTGCAATGACTTTTCCAGAACGGGTACAAGGAGCCGAATGTCTTCTGCGGTAGATTTATGATCGGAAAAAGCAGCCGGACTTTCTGGAGGCGTCAGCACGCCCGGCCTCGTGAATTCCGATAACACGCTTCCGTTGCCGTCATAAACGGCGGCGGCCATAATCTCCGGATTAACCTTCAGTGCTTCCAAATACTCTGCGGCGGCGCGCCTGTCGCCGAATTGCACGGCGGCCGTCACGCTCGCCGCCAGGATATCTGCTTGTTCTTGTATTTCTCGCCTGTGCTGTTCGCCTGCAAAACCATCTTCGTGCACAGCCACCAACACGCCCAGCAGGAGCAAAAACGCAGCCGCGGCGATCGCCGCAAATGGTCGCATTGTCCAGCGCCCGGTGACGCGTGACGCTTTCAAGGCGTGCGCCTCACGGTTCTTGCCAATGCCAGCAGGTTGGACCCGATATTCAGTCCGGCATTTGAAGCTGCTGTGTTGTCTATGTCAAAGCGCACACGATTCTGATCGATTACAAAGGTGATTATTGCTGGTGTCTGCTGTTCCGCGGCGGCACTTGTTACTGTCAGCACAGGGCGGTTCTGCAAGTTCTCGGCAATCTGCTTTCCCACCGGATCATCGGGTTCAAAATAGAAGATCTGGCATTGTGCCGCAGAATCGGTCTGCCCAAGCCGCCTCACGATTATAAGGCGGCTGCCATCTTTCTGTCCGGCAGCGGCCTGTTCGAGCAATGGCGCCAACGGATCATTTGCAAGAACGCATATCGTCAATGACGCATCTGCCGTTGCAAACGACGTCGGAGGCCACTCGATGAAAGGTGCAAACCTTTCCAGATAATTCGCCTTGATCGCAAGTTCGAGCGGCTCTGCCAATGTACTCGATTCTGAAGTCAGAAGAATCAACAGCGCTGCCGTAATTATTGTTGTTGCGCATGTCCAGATTGTGCCGGAGAAAACAAGCCAGCGTTGACGCGTTGAATCCGCCGAAGTGCGATGCTGTCCCTTGACCCACCTACATGATAACAGTCGCGTCATCACCAGAGTTTCCAGCTCTTATCGGTGAACAGCACGAAATCTATCTTCCTGGTTCCCCGGTTTGTCGGCATTTGATATGGCAGGTCAGGGAGATTGCAACACGGAGCGTCGTTGGGCGAACTCGCCCCCCTTCCGGACACATGATTTGAGATCTTCCGAGGCAAAGGCGACGCGCGGAATAACCCGAAACCGGCCCCTGTCGGATGCAGAATGACGCCCCTTTCGAAAAGGATCAAATTCAGCCCTCATTTTCCACCGGTCGGTTACTTTGAGATATGTCCACGCTCCCAGCCTGTATTCGCGGCCGTCCATCAAGTTGCCCATACCCGCGGCAGGAAGACTGCTGGCCCCGATGATTCAATAATACCCAGCCTAGCGTAAAAATTGTAATAAGCCTACAGTGACGTTGTGAGCTGAGCCATCGTCCGATCCGACAATCGATGTTCCGAGAGAAAGTGGTCGAACGTCATCTCGACGATATCAAGAGTCGCCGCCGGTTCTAGCTTTGGCCCGAGCACAAGTTTCAGTTATGAAATCTTCTCAATGTCCGATCACTCTACGAATAGATCAATCTGCCGGAAGTTATACCGTCTGATGTGCAGTGCTGTACTAAAGGAAATTGTATTCCGTGAACAGGCGCGAGAAATCTCTGTCCCATTCGTTTCGCCAGCGATGGAGCAACTCCTCGGCCCTGGTATAGCCGCGTCCCACGAGCTCGGCGAGCGGTTGCAGGAACCCCTCTTCCGTCATGCCGCCGGCATCTTTCCTGGCGCGAGCCCGGAGGCCAGCCTGTGAGATAGCCAGCATTTCGCGAGCGAGATCAAGCACCCTGCGACCGCGGAACGGCGCCTGAAACGCAAGCGTGGGAACACTGGCGCGCAACGTGGCGCGCTCTTCGCACGTCCAGTCTTTCACCATGTCCCACGCCGCATCGAGCGCCGCCTGATCGTACAATATTCCCACCCATAACGCCGGCAGTCCGCAAATGCGCCGCCAGGTGCCGCCATCGGCGCCACGCATTTCCAGAAATTTCTTGAGCCGCGCCTCGGGAAAGATTGTGGTCAGGTGATCTGCCCAGTCGGAAAGCTGCGGCACCACGCCTTTCAGTTCAGGAATGCGTCCTTCGAGAAAATCGCGGAAATTCCTTCCCGCGACATCGATGTAACGACCGTCACGATAGACAAAGTACATCGGCACATCGAGGGCATAATCGACATATCGTTCGAAACCGAATCCATCCTCGAACACAAATGGGAGCATACCGGCTCGGGCGTTGTCGACATCCGTCCATATCTGACTGCGATAGGAAAGAAAGCCGTTCGGGCGACCTTCGCGGAACGGAGAATTGGCGAACAGCGCTGTCGCCACGGGCTGTAGCGCCAACGCGACACGGAATTTCTTCGCCATATCCGCTTCGTCGGTGAAATCGAGATTCACCTGCACGGTGCAGGTACGGAACATCATCTCGAGCCCGTAACCCCCGACCTGGGGCATATAGCGCCGCATGATCGCGTAGCGCCCCTTGGGCATCTGATCTACTTCATCGAGCCGCCAATTTGGCGCATAGCCCAACCCGAGCACGCCCACACCGAGTTCGCCCGCGACTTCGCGGATCTGCTGCTGATGCGTGTTCACCTCGGCGCATGTCTCGTGCACAGTGCGCAATGGCGCCCCGGAAAGTTCGAATTGCCCACCCGGCTCCAGACTGATCGAGGCATCGCGTTGTGCGAGACCGATGATGTTTTCGCCCTCCATCACGGGTTCCCAGCCAAATTGGCGCATACCCTCCAGCATTGCGCGGATGCCGGGCGAACCGGCATAGGTCAGGGGTTTGTGGGTGGTCAGGTCATAGACAAATTTCTCATGCTCCGTGCCGATGCGCCACTGCGAGCGGGGCTTTCCGCCGCTTTCGAGATAGCGAACAAGGTCTTCGCGAGACTGGATTGGTCCGCCTGCGGATTGGGGGATCGACATGAGGCGGCTACTCCCTCGCCCGGCGATTCGACCGGGTGGGCGAATTCCAACTCCGGGATTTAGCTTTCGCTATGTAGGCGCCGCCTCCTGCCGCGACAAGCGGCTGCCTTTGGCTGCAGACCTGAGCCGCAAATGTCGGGCCCCGCCCCATTGCTTCGGAGAGGGAGAGCATGTTCAATTCCTGCCATTCCGCTTCGAGGAGATGAGTGATGCGTTCGAGGCTGTTTCTGACTGCGGCGGCTGGCGCGGCCCTGTTTTTGTCCTCATTGCCGGGCTTTGCGATTGAGACGGTGACCGTGCCGCAACTGAACAGCGATGGAACTCCCGCGTATCAGGATCCAGACGCACAGGGGCAAAGCAAATTTTCCACCGATCAGCAGGGTGACACGAAGGTGGACGGTCTTGGCTCCTTTCATTTCAGCGTCAACTCGGACCAGAACTGGCCCGCCGGCTCCGGTTACAATTATCTGCCTGGTTACTCGTCGCAGCCCGGCTATGGTACGAATAACGCTCCCGGGTCCGAGTTCTATAATTCGGGTTACCCTTTCCCGCACTGAGCCTGCCAGATTGCGAGTGCTGCGAGTGCTGCAGTATCGGCGCGAAGGATGCGTCTTCCTAAAGAAGCCGGAACCGTTGCAGGCAGCGCCCGGATCATTTCGCGCTCGGCGCTATCGAAGCCACCTTCCGGTCCGATAATGACAGCCCAAGCGCATGCCGGCTGAGACGCCAGCACTTCGCAAATCGGCGGCCCCCCTGCTTCATCGCAAAACAGCAACTTTCGTTCGTGCGGCCATTCGGCCAGAAGCCGCAAGAGTTCCAGCGGTTCCCTAATCTCAGGCACAGTTGTCCGCCCTGACTGCTCCGCAGCTTCAATTGCATTTGCGCGGATGCGGTCCGTGTTCACTCGATGGACCATTGTCCGGCGGGTAATCACCGGCAGGAGAGCCGAGACACCCAGTTCCGTCGCTTTCTGCGCGAGATAATCTGCCGGTGTCTTCTTGATAGGCGCAAAGACGAGCCACAGGTCGTCGTCGGAGCCCTGTTCGGCAATCTTGGCCTCACAGGCAACAATACATTCTCGCCGCGAAACTTCCGCAACTCGCGCCAGCCATTCACCGTCGCTACCGTTGAAAAGGTTGATGCGATCACCGATCCGGGCTCGCATCACATGAAGCAGATAATGTGACTGCCCTTGCGAAAGCGGCAGACGTGTGCCTTTTGCGAACTGCCCCTCCAGAAACAATCGCACCTTTCCTCCAGGATATGTAAGCTCAGAGAACGGCTCCATCTTCGACCCCCGATGGTGAATGGCCCTGCGAATCCTGCGAATGAAGAATAGCGACACAACGCCCCTTGAGCGAAAGTGCCGGCACGACCTCCAGGGCTTTGGAGCACCGCCGTGACGGAAATTCCAGAAATGCCACTTGTGCCAGCCGATGCACGGCCCGACAGCTGGGTGGATGCCTCGCCCATGACGTTGCGCCCTTGGCTCCGGCTGATGCGGCTCGACCGACCTATCGGTGTCGCGCTGCTTCTCCTGCCGTGTTTTTTTGGACTTGCGCTCGGCGCTGCAGCGCAGGGCCGGGGCTTCGGCTCCTGGCATGATCTCAAATTGTCAGGACTGTTCATCGCAGGTGCAATTGTTATGCGCGGCGCGGGATGTACGTATAACGATATTGTAGATCGCGACATCGATGCGATGGTCGCACGGACGCGCGGACGACCTATTCCCTCCGGAGCGGTGTCTCTGCAGGGTGCATGGATTTTTGCCGCGCTGCAATGCGTCGCTGGCCTCGCAGTCTTGCTTCAGTTCAACAGGTTTTCGATTTTCCTCGGGGCTGCTTCGCTCGTTCTTGTTGCTCTCTATCCATTTATGAAACGGATTACATGGTGGCCGCAGGCGTGGCTCGGTCTGACCTTCAATTGGGGCGCCCTGCTTGGATTTTCGGCGGAGACATCGCATCTCGCCCCGCCAGCATTTCTTCTCTACGCCGGTTGTTTCTTCTGGACGCTGGGATATGATACTATTTATGCTCATCAGGATAGCGATGATGACGCATTGATCGGCGTGAAATCGACAGCCAGGCTATTTGAAGAAACATCGTCTCGCTGGATCGACGGATTTTACGCGCTTGCACTTGGCTTTCTTGCATTGGCACTCGTCGTTGCGACCCGGCATTTATGGACCGCGTTGCTGTTGATTCCAACGGGAATTCATTTCATCTGGCAAGCCCGGCTGCTGGATGTGGGAAATACGGAACGCTGCCTAAAGCTCTTTCGTGCCAACAGGGACACGGGCCTTCTCACAGCCGCAGCGATTATTGCTGCGAGCTATTTTGCTTAGTTACCGACCGGGAGAAACCATATGTCTCAGTTCACCGCACCCCATTCCATCTCCGCACTTGTTTTTTATACCCTGTGGACCCTTGCGCTTGTGCTGATGGTCGCCGCCGACAGGCTGCTGCTGGTCCTTCGTGGCGAGGCCAGGGCAAACAGCTTCGCGTCCGGGGTTCCGCACGGCAGCGATTCCTATTGGCGTATCAATCGCGCCCACCTGAACGCGGTGGAGAACCTTCCAATATTCGGCGCCATTGTCCTGTCGGGCTGGGTGGTTGGTATGGAAACCCTGACATTCAACCGGCTGGCAGTGGTCGTCGTTGTGAGCCGGATACTCCAGTCCGCCGTTCACATCGCGTCCGGTTCGGTTCCAGCCGTCGTTCTCCGCTTTTCGGCTTTCGCGGCACAAATAGTCTGCGAAGTCTGGATGGCCGCACTCGTGCTTCATCAGGGAGGTCTGTTCTAGACCGTCGCTCGTTGACGACAGAACTCACGCAAACGTGTACCGGGGGCCGGAATAAACTCGCATTCCAATTCGTCAGAGTGACCATAAGCCAAGCGTGTGGCTTGAGGATGTTCGAAGGGCATACGGCAGAATTCATCCGGGCGAACACAGAGCTGGCTGCACCGCCGCTCGTGCCCGAGATTGACTTGCACCTGGCAACAGAAGTGGTGCCGCTCTGGTGCAAAACCGAAGATGAGTTAAAGGCAGAAGGCGTGCCTCCGCCCTATTGGGCATTCGCCTGGGCCGGCGGTCAGGCGCTGGCGCGCTACGTGCTGGACCACCGCAACATTGTTGCGGCTCGATCCGTGCTCGATTTCGGCACCGGGTCGGGATTGGTGGCTATCGCGGCGGCCAAATCCGGGGCGCGCATGGTTGTCGCGGCCGATGTCGACGGTTTCGCCGCGGCGGCAATTGGCCTGAACTGCTGGGCAAACGGCGTGAGCTGCATGCTTCGCAGGACATCGGCAGAAACGCCCCAGAACGGGAGACGCGGCGAAAAGATCGAGATCGTCACGGAAGACATCATCGGCCGCCCCTGTGGCTGGGATGTTATTCTCGTCGGTGACATGTGCTACGAGCGCCCCCTCGCGGAACGATTGCTGTACTGGCTGAACGGTTGCGTCTGCCAGGGCGCCGAAGTGTTATTGGGTGACCCTGGCCGCGCCTATTTCCCTTCGAACTGCACCAGCCGTCTCGCGACCTATAAGGTCCGCACCACGCGAGAACTCGAAGACCGCGAAATTCGCGAAACGAGCGTCTACCGCCTCGTCGCAACGTGATCGTCTGCGTTGCGACTGATTTGCGTTGCCTTCCCAACGTGGCGGGAGTGAACGTTCCTCACCGATTTCGCTTGCCGTTGTTTGGTAGAACAAATAGAGAACCACTGCTGAGCGGCGGATCCCGGGACCAATTCGAGCTGCCGGGATCGGATGGGCGCTTCAATGGCGTGATGTTCGGCTGGTTGTTCACCGACTGCGGGCCAGACAATGTGGCGTTCAATCGCCAGCGGGGCGCGAGGTGGTTTCAACGCGGAGCGTCAGGTTGTGGAAGGCGAACTGCCTGTCAGGATTACGCCAATCACTTCGACGCGATGAAAGAAAAGCCTTGTGCCGTAAGCACGGCGGTCATGGCCACCTCGCCCCCCCCACCGGCGGCCCTTCCACGTCCACGATCCGAACGGCAAATGAGATTGCGATCTGGTTGAAGTCCGAGGGACATTTAACACCGCCCCCTTAATAATTCTTCGGTTGGCTGCCTCCACCCTTGCGAATTGACGGTAGACCACTACGCTTGCAGACGGACTGCCATAGCAATGGAATAATGGACCACTCTCAATGCTATTCGATCGCGTAAAGCCGCTGGGACGCATTCTTGCTGAAGGTTCCGACGAGGAGCATGGGCTCAAACGCTCTCTGGGACCTTGGTCGCTGACAGCAATGGGCATCGGCGCCATTATCGGCACCGGCATTTTCGTGCTGACCGGGGTCGCCTCGGCCACTCGCGCAGGCCCGGCGCTCACCATTTCTTTCGTTGTCGCGGGCATCGTCAGTGCATTGGCTGCGCTCTGCTATGCCGAAGTGTCGAGCAAAGTACCGATCTCGGGGAGCGCCTACACCTACACCTATGCAACGCTGGGCGAGTTTGCCGCCTGGATCATCGGTTGGAGCCTCGTGCTCGAATATGCGCTCGGCGCGGCCACCGTAAGCGTCGGCTGGTCGGGATATTTTACCTACATCCTGCAAACACTACTCGGCATTAATATTCCGCAGGCGTGGCAGCACAGCCACTGGGACGCTACGCCAGGAGTCGCCAATCTGCCCGCGGCAGGGATCATCTTCCTTATCACCGCCCTGTTGGTTCGCGGCACCAAGGAGTCCGGTACCGTCAACGCGATCATCGTTGCGATCAAATTAGCAGTTGTGCTGTTTTTTATCGCAGTTGGAATTGGCCACATCGACGCGACGAACTACCATCTTCCTCCGGGACCCCAAACAGGCCAGGGCGGCTTCTTCCCCTTCGGCATCGGCGGCATGTTCGGGGGCGCCGCGTTCATCTTCTTTGCCTACATTGGCTTCGATGCGGTTTCAACCACTGCGGAGGAAGCCAAGAATCCTGCCAGGGATCTGCCGTTCGGGATCATTATGAGCCTTGCCATCTGCACCGTGCTTTACATCGTCGTGGTGGCAATCCTGAATGGAATGGTGCCGTTCTACAAATTGAATGTCTCATTCCCGGTGGCGTTCGCGGTAGATAGCGTCGGGCTTGCCTGGGCGGCCGTGATCGTCTCGTTCGGCGCCATTGCCGGGCTTACCACGGTTTTGCTGGTGATGATGTACGCCCAGACTCGCATCTTTTATGCGATGTCGCGCGACGGCCTCATTCCTCCGAGTTTCACACGACTGCATCCGCGTTGGCGTACGCCGATGTTCTCCCAGATCTTTTTTGGCGTGCTGATCGCCGCCGCCGGCGCGTTGTTTCCCATCGGCATCCTCGGTTCGTTGACGAACATGGGAACGCTGGTCGCGTTCGTTCTCGTTTCCGTCGCGGTGCCAATTTTGCGCAGGCTGCATCCCGAGCTCACCGGTACGTTCAAAGTGCCATTTGGGCCCTACATAATTCCGGCACTCTCGGCACTGACCGCGCTCTTCCTCATTTACTTTTTGAAGGAGGGCAACCCGCTCGTCTGGGGCTTTTTCCCGCTCGTCTGGCTCGGCTTTCTCATTTGGCTGGCGGTGGGACTGATCTTCTATTTCTCCTGGGGCAGAAAGCACAGCGCGGTCTCCCTTTCGGCCGGTCGGAGCCCGATCTCGTAGCACTCCCACCTGCGATTGCATCGCTCAGGCGCCCACTTGGCATCGACAGGATTTGCCATCCACACCCACTACGCCGACAATTCATACAGCCGTGGTAGGAGAATCGCAGATCAGCAATGTCGAAGGGATTGATATGGCAACTGACGCAATAACGCTGACGCAACCTGATCCGGTGATTGCAGAAGCGCATCAGCTTAAGCGCGCCCTGGGACCGGCGAACCTTGTCCTCATTGGCATCGGTTCTATCATCGGATCCGGTATTTTCGTGATCACCGGTCACGCCGCAGCGGAAAACGCCGGGCCGGCCGTTCTCATCTCTTTTGTCATTGCGGGAATTGGCTGCCTGTTTTCGGGTCTGTGCTATGCCGAATTCGCCTCGATGATTCCGGAGTCGGGGAGTTCCTATACGTACGCCTACGCCACAATGGGCCGCTTCATGGCCTGGTTCATTGGCTGGAACATGGTGCTCGAATACGGAGTTTCGGCGGCCGGCGTGGCGGCAGGCTGGTCGGGTTATTTCGTCAGCCTGCTTCATGATTTCGGTATCAATTTTCCACAGGCATTCGCGAATGCGCCGATCGCGGGCGCGGACTTTCACTCTCTCCAATTCACCAAGGCATTCGTGAATGTCCCTGCCGTCGCGCTCATTGCGGCGTTTACGGTTTTTCTCGTCGTCGGCGTGCGAGAATCGGCAAACGTCAACGGACTGATGGTTATCGTCAAAACCGTCGTCGTCCTGCTGGTCATAATCTTTGCGCTTCCTCTTATTCAGCCGGCAAATCTGAGCCCCTTCATTCCACCCAATGCCGGGCCGTGGGGAAAGTTCGGCGTGAGCGGGATTCTCGCGGCGTCGGCCAGCATTTTCTTCGCTTACATCGGATTCGAAGCGGTCAGCGTTGCCGCGCAAGAGGCAAAAAACCCTCGACGCGACCTTCCGATCGGGATTCTCGGCTCGCTGCTTATTTGCACCGCGCTCTACATCCTCATGACCGTCGCTTTGCTCGGCGTGTCGGATTGGCGCACGCTGGATGTGGAAAATCCTGTATCCTTCGCGATAAGCAAAATTGCCAAATTGCACTGGCTTGTCCTGCCGGTCGACATTGGCGCAGTTGTTGGCCTGGCCTCCGTCGTCTTTGTTTCGCTCTATGGGCAGTCCCGGGTATTCTATTCGATGGCGCGCGACGGATTCCTGCCACCATCATTTTCAGCCATTCATCCATCGTTCCGAACGCCACACCGGGGCACGATCATTACCGGACTTGTTGCCGCGCTGCTTGCCGCCGTTTTCCCCTTCGATGTGCTTGCCGAACTCGTATCGGTCGGCACGCTGCTTGCTTTCGTCGCGGTCTGTACGGGAATTCTTATACTGCGCGTGACCGCACCGAGGGCGCAACGCCGTTTCCGTATTCCTTACGTGTGGTTCGTGGCGCCCGCCGGCATCGCGATATGTCTGACAATGATGGTGAGCAAGTTCATCGCATCGCCGGATACGCTGGACCGATTGATCTTCTGGACGGGTCTCGGCTTACTGATCTACTTCGTCTACGGCATCTGGCACGCCGCGCCCTCCAAGTGGAAAGTCGCGAATGAAGACGGATGACCCAAGGTCGCTGGTTGTGCGGCATCCAGACTTGGGTTCGTGCCATTCGCCCCGCCTGCGAGCGGTAAAGAATCAGAGTAGGCGTACCAGTTGCAACTGCGTCGCAAAATCTGCTAAGGAACCCGACAGGCGAATGGGGCCAAGAAGCCCGAAATGATTGATGCGGGGATACCAAGATGAGATTCATTTCCGTGGCTCTGCTTGCAGGCTCTGTTGGCTGCACTTTGGTCTTGCAGCTTCCGGCTGCGGAGGCTGCCCAGACCAGCGTGAAGATGCTTTATTCGTTTGGCGGCGGGACAGATGGCGCCTGGCCGTATGGCAGTCTGGCCAGTGTGAAGGGCATCTTGTACGGAACGACCAGCGGCGGTGGAGCCTACAGCTACGGATCCGTATTTGCGATCGATCCGAATTCGAAGAAAATCGTGGATACCCTGCCGTATTCCTTTTGTGCTCAGAAGAACTGCACGGACGGCAGTTCGCCGCTGTCGGGCTTGATCGCCATCAAGGACACTCTATACGGCACGACCCAACAGGGCGGCGCGAATGGCAGCGGCACCGCGTTTTCGCTCAAAGCGAGAACCGGCAGTGAGCAGACGATTTATAACTTCGGCGGCACAGATGGTGCGAACGCGGAATCTGGATTGATAAATATCGATGGCACATTGTACGGCACGACGCTGAGCGGCGGCACGAACGGCAAGGGTACGGTTTTTTCGTTGGACCCCAAGAGGGGCACGGAACAGGTGATCTATTCTTTCTGCAATCAAACAAACTGCGCTGATGGCCAAAGTCCCATGGCGAGTTTGATCGATGTAGATGGAACGCTGTTTGGTACAACCCAAAAGGGTGGTGCCAATGGTAAAGGTACGGTGTTTTCAGTAGACCCCGGCACCGGCTCGGAAAAGGCGGTTTATTCGTTTTGCAGCACCACAAAATGCGCTGACGGCGAATATCCGCGTTCCAGGTTGCTCGACGTGAACGGCATGCTTTACGGAACAACATTTGGTGGTGGTACTAATGGATATTTCGGGACGGTGTTCGTGGTCGATCCCAGCACCGGCACAGAAAATGTGCTTTATTCTTTTTGCAAGCTCAGGAATTGCGAAGACGGCCAGTTCCCCGTTGCGGGTCTCACCAATGTGAACGGCAAGCTGTACGGCACGACCAGCTATGGGGGCGCCACAAACGGAGGCGAGGTGTTCACACTGGATCCGAGCACAGATACATTGAACGTAGTCTATTCCTTTTGCCAGCAGCAGAAATGTGCGGATGGCGGATTCCCCGAGGCCGGATTGGTCAATGTGAAAGGGACCCTGTACGGCACGACCCGAGGCGGCGGCGCATCGGGCAACGAATATGGCACGGTGTTCGCAGTCATAAATCCCTGAGAGGCTTCGGGCAGGATGGGGCGCCTGATCTTTCCGGTGTAGGGCCACCTTCGATCGGGGCGGGTTTAGGCATTCTGCCGACCGCCGCGTATCCAATTGCCCGATCGCGAACAGAAGAATAAGGCTTTTCCCTGCGGGCGAACCAGGCCGCGCTTGAGCTCCCGCGGGGAAAGCGATCACAGTGACCTACCGTTCCCTTCGTGAATTCGTAGCGCGCCTTGAGGTCGAACGCGAGTTTGTCCGCGTGCGCGAATCCGTCTCCACCATACTGGAAATGACCGAGATCCAGACACGGCTGATCGCCGATGGAGGGCCCGCGGCACTTTTCGAACGAGCGATAAAGCCGGATGGCCACGCCAGTTCAATGCCGGTGCTCATAAATCTCTTCGGCACAGTAAGGCGCGTGGCGATGGGCATCACGATGGGCGGGGTCGAACGCCGCGATGCGACTTCCCTGCGCGAAGTCGGTGAATTGCTGGCGGCACTTCGCCAGCCCGAGCCGCCCCGGAGCTTCGGTGAAGCACTTGACCTGCTGCCGCTTGCGAAAACTGCGATGTCCATGCGACCGAAAACAATAAGCGCACCGCCGTGCCAGGAAATTGTTCTGCGCGGCGCGGACATCGATATATCCCGCCTTCCCATTCAGACCTGCTGGCCTGGCGAACCTGCCCCCTTGATCACCTGGCCGCTCGTCGTGACGAAAGGACCCGGTGCGGCGCGCGAGGATAATTTCAACCTCGGCATCTATCGCATGCAGGTCATCGGGAAGAACCAGACCCTGATGCGCTGGCTGAAGCATCGGGGCGGCGCGCAACATCACGCGCGATGGGCAAAAGAGAATAGCACGCCTCTGCCCGCGGCGGCTGTGATTGGAGCGGATCCCGGAATAACCCTTGCGGCTGTAACGCCGGTCCCCGACACGCTTTCCGAATATCAGTTTGCCGGCCTGTTGCGCGGTGCGCGCGTGGAACTGGCCGACTGCGTGAGCCAAGCACTCAAGGTTCCTGCCCATGCCGAAATCGTTCTCGAAGGCGAAGTCTCACTTGTTGATTATCGCGATGAAGGACCATATGGCGATCACACTGGTTATTATAACTCGGTGGAGAAGTTCCCTGTATTCACAATCACGGCTATCACCATGCGCCGCGATCCGATTTATCTTTCGACATATACCGGAAGGCCGCCGGATGAACCCTCCATTCTCGGTGAGGCCCTGAACGAGCTGTTCATCCCGCTGCTTCGCCAGCAGTTTCCTGAAATTGTGGATTTCTGGCTGCCGCCCGAGGGATGCTCCTATCGCATTGCGGTCGTTAGCATGCGGAAGGCATACCCAGGCCACGCCAAGCGAATTATGATGGGAGTCTGGTCATATCTTCGCCAGTTCATGTACACGAAGTGGGTGATCGTGGTGGACGACGACATCGATGCACGGAACTGGAAGGACGTGATGTGGGCCATTGCGACCCGCATGGATCCAGCACGAGACATCACACTGGTGAATGACACGCCGATCGACTATCTCGACTTCGCGTCGCCTGAATCCGGTCTTGGCTCCAAAATTGGCCTTGACGCCACCAACAAGCTCCCGCCCGAAACCAAACGTGAGTGGGGTCGTCTGATCGGCATGAGCGAAGACATTATTCGCACGGTGACCGAAAAATGGCCGCGGTTGGGGCTTCCGGGAACGGGAAAACCAATCTGGCGGTGATTCGACCAGGTCGAGCACATTTCCGATCCTTCCGCGTTATCACCGGGCATGCGCAGACAATTTCTCGGACTAGCCCTGTTAGCGTTCCTTTCCGCCACATACCGGGAGGCGCAGGCGGCAACTTGCGGACCGTTGAAAATCATCGCTTCGGTTCCGCTTCTGGCCAGTGCGGACGATCGCGAGGTATTCGTTCCGGTCAGCCTGCAGGGTCGAAAAAAATATATGCTGCTCGATACGGGCGGCGCTTTGGATGAAATCACGCCGCAAACGCAGTCGGCGCTCGGCCTCAAGTCGACGCGTACACCAAACTTGAGTTTCTACGATCTGCGGGGCAATTCAGTTGATCATGCGACAGTGGTTCCCGATTTCGCAATCGGCAACCTGATAGGCCATAATGTTGGCTTCGTCATCGGACCGGATTATCTGTTCCCAGGTCATCCGGAAATTGCAGGCGTTCTTGGTCCGGGGATTTTGCGCTTCTATGACGTAGCGGTCGATTTTGGTGCCCGAACCTTCTCCCTGATCTCGCCTGACCATTGCGAAGGGAAGGTCGTGTTTTGGCCGGCTTCCACGGTAGCGGTGATTCCGATGCAAGTCGTGAAATCAAGCGGACACATCATTGTGAGCGTGACTTTAGATGGTCGACGCATCAATGCACTGCTTGATACGGGCGCCTTCACAACAATGCTCAGCATTACAGCTGCGCGAAATGAACTTGGCGTAGAACTTCCGGTAATGCTTCGCTTCCAGCGGCGAGTAATGCCATATCGGTATAAGTTTGCATCGTTGGACTTTGGCGGGGTTACCGTTGCAAATCCCGTTGTCAATATAATTCCCGGCCTTGGCCGCGCTCCCGCTGCGCTATCGCCTGCCGGAACGCGCATACCTGACGGTGAAACAGAACACCTGCCGGACATGCTCATCGGAATGGATATTCTGCGACATCTTCATCTTTATATCGCCTACCGCGAACAGAAACTTTACGTTACGCCCTCGTCTGCACCACCCACCGCGCTCTTCAAGTAACCGTGCAAGCCCGGCACCCATCAGCTCGGTTTCGGTGGAAACCGCCTCGGGCAAGTTTTATCTCAAGCCGATATCGGCGGACACAGAAATGGGCAACCCTCAGGCAGGGGCCCGCAGGCGTCCATCCCGTAGCGCGATGTCGTCAAGCGATCGGCCTGTTCGAAAATATCGAGAAGTCCCGAATGGCCACGCAATTGGTGCACGTATCTCCGACGTTGATGGCCCACACGGACGCTTGCTACCCCCAAATAGCCAAACCCAAGGGCTCCGCTTGACCATCGCCGGACCGCACCCGCACATTGCGCGCGGCGGGATCGCGGGCCATAAGGGAACATCATGCTGCTTTTCGAATCGTCGATTTACGCATTTGGCTTCTACGCCGCCGTAAATGCGCTGATCCTTCTCGTGCTCTCGATGCGGGTCGTACAGGCGCGCGTCCGAACTCAAACGCCGATCGGCGATGGCGGCAAGCCCGAGATGGCTGCCCCGCTCAGGGCCCACGCCAACAACGCCGAATACGTGCCCATGGCACTTATTCTTTTGTGGGCGCTGGCATCGCCGCTTGGGCGCTCCATTTGGGTTATCCACGGCATGGGCGCAACGTTCACCATCGGACGAATCCTGCATGCGATCGGGCTTTCGGGCTCGACTGGCCCGTCGCCGCTGCGTTTCGCCGGCATGGTACTTACCTGGATCGCGTATGTTGTAGGGATCGCCGGCGTGCTTTGGTTCGTTTTCGCCCCGCAATCGAGCGCGGTCATAGCGCAGTGACCGTAAGGGCAGCTCCCCAGGACATCCTTGATCACCTCATCCAGAGCGCCCGCCGTACAGGTGCCGATGCGGCAGATGCAATCCTGGTCGCGAGCGTCGCCGCCAGCGTCGCGTATCGCCTTGGGCGACTGGAAGAATTGGAACGGACCGAATCATGGGACCTGGGCTTGCGTGTATTCGCAGGCGACAGGATTGCATTCGTTTCATCGACGGATCTTTCGCCCCAGACGCTCGCCGAACTGCCTGAACGTGCACTGGCCATGGCAAGACTGGCACCCGAGGACAAGTTCGCCTGCCTCGCGCCCATTGACCGTCTCGCAAAATCCTGGCCAGCGCTGGACCTCGAGGATACGAACGAGCCTTCGATCGAAATTCTGATAGAGCGTGCCAGGCTGGTCGAGGCTGCGGCGATGTCGGTGCCGGGCATCACCAATTCAGAAGGCGGCGGTGCGAGCTTTGGGCGAAGCGAAATCGCGCTCGCTACCAGCGACGGCTTTTTTGGCTGCTATGCCGGAACCACGCACAATCTGGGTGTCGCTGTGCTCGCCGGCGAGGGTACGGCGATGGAGCGCGACTACGAAAGCGTCAGCGTGCGCCATGCGGATGATCTCGAAGGCGCCGAAGCAGTGGGACGGCGGGCCGGCGAACGCACCATTGCGCGCCTTAATCCGCGCAAAGCAAAATCACAAACAATACCTGTTATATTCGAGCCCCGGGTCGCGTCCGGTTTGCTCGGACACTTTGCGGGTGCCATCTCCGGCGCTTCGATCGCGCGCGGCGTGTCCTTTCTCAAAGATTGCATGGGCAGCGAGGTATTTTCATCGTCTATCAACATTATAGACGATCCGCATAGACCGCGCGGCCTGCGCTCAAAACCGTTCGACGGCGAAGGTGTGCAGAACAAGCGACTCCCCTTGATCGAAAGAGGCATCCTGAAGACCTGGATCCTGGATTGCGCGAGTGCGAAGCAGCTCGGGCTCCGTACCACGGGGCACGCTGCCCGCGGAACCGGAGGACCGCCCTCGCCGTCCACAACTAATCTCTATATGGAAGCGGGCCAGGCGTCGCCGGATGAACTGATGGCGGACATCCGCCAGGGGTTCTTTGTTACGGAGCTGATGGGAATGGGCGTGAACATGGTGACAGGTGATTACAGTCGCGGCGCTTCGGGTTACTGGATCGAAGACGGCAGGATTGCGTATCCCGTTGCCGGCATAACCATTGCTGGAAATCTGAAGGATATGTTCCGGCATATTACTCCTGCGAATGATCTGGTATTTCGACATGGCAGCAATGCGCCGACGCTACGCATTGAAGGTATGACCATTGCGGGCGAATGACGCCCAAGACCTCGCGTTGATCGAAGAGGCAACACGCCGTGCGGGCGAAATTGCACGTCGATATTATGGCCAGGAATATCGCCGCTGGAGCAAAAGCCGGGGTGAACCCGTCACAGAGGCAGATCTCGCAATTGATCGATTCCTGCGTGACCGTCTCGAAGCGGCGCGTCCGGATTACGGCTGGCTATCTGAAGAAACCGGCCGCGCCACAGAAAAGGCGGGGGCAGAACGTCAATTCATTGTTGATCCGATCGACGGGACCACGGCATTTTTGAAAGAACGTCCGCATTTCTCAATTTCCGTTGCGATTGCAGACAGCGGCCGCGCGGTGGCTGGCGTGGTATACAACCCCATCACGGAAGAGTTGTTCAGTGCTGCAGAAGGTGGCGGGTCGCACCTGAATGGCATGCCGATAGGGGTTACCACCTGCACCGGGCTCCAGGGCTGCCGGGTGCTCGGACCGAAAGACGTTTCGGCCCATCCCGCGTGGCTTCAGCTGCCGCATGACGTCTGGTCTACCATTCACATCGAAACGCGTAGTTCTATAGCCTATCGCATGGCTCTGGTTGCCGCGGGCCAGTTCGATGCTGCGATCGTCCTCTCGCCCAAGCACGACTGGGACATGGCGGCAGGCGATGTTATTGTGCGCGAGGCTGGCGGCGTCGTTACAGCCAAGGACGGGCACTCACTCTGGTTTGGCGGCCCCAGCGCAATGCAGCGATCGATGATCTGTGCCGGACCTCTGTTGCACATGCTATTTCTGAAATACCTCTCCAACACTGAGCAGCGGGAAAATCGAGAGCAGTCGCATGGCCGAGCATGAAACACGCCAATTGCTCCATCTGGTTTTCGGAGGAGAGGTGGAAGCTCCCGACAGCGTCGCCTTCAGGGACATTTCAAAACTCGATATTGTCGGGATATACCCGAACTACAAGGATGCCTATGCTGCCTGGCGCGCGGCAGCCCAGGCGACAGTCGACAATGCGCAAATGCGATACTTCGTCGTGCATATCCATCGGTTGCTGGAACCGGACGCCCTCTGACGCTTGAGCCGATTTGTGCTAGATTCTGCTGTCATACCCACCCACGGGGAGGATTTGGATACGTTTCGCCCGGCCTATACAAGAAAACTCCGGAAAGCCTGACGGACATCGGATGAACACCGATACCAGATATCCCGGCACCGCATCGAAACGGCGCCCGAATCCACAACAGACTGAGCAGCTGGGTGATTTCGCCATCATTCGCAGGCTGCTGCAAGATTATATGGGGCGGCGCTGGAACAGGCTGGTGCTTGCAGCTTTATGCATGATCATCACCGCGACAATGAATGGTGTGCTCGCGTGGCTTCTTGATCCTGCCACCAAGCAGATATTCCTCGACAACAATGCCAAAGTACTTCCCGTCATTGCACTCGCAATCGTGGGCGTCGTAGCACTTAGGGCTGTTTCGGGCTTTGGCGAGCAGTATACGCTTAACAATCTTGCCGAGCGGGTCGTGTCTTATGTTCAGCGCGATATGTTTGCAAGTCAGATACGGCTTGATCTCGCCACACTGAACGACATTCACTCAGGTGAGTTGGTCTCCAAATTTCTCTATGACGCAACCCTATTGAGAGCTTCGATCACCCGCGGCGTGGCAGGTCTTGGCAAGGAGGTCGTTACGCTCGTGGTACTTGCAGGCGTCATGATTTACGAAGATTGGCAACTCGCCGCCATCTCGGTGTTTTTGTTGCCGCCCGTAGCGCTCGTAACTCAGCGCCTCAGCCGCTCGCTCCGCAAATCGTCGACGCGGGGCATGGAAGAAACGGGTACTCTTTCCCGCGCTCTTTCCGAGGCCCTGGCGGGACGGCGAATTGTCAAGGCCTATGGGCTTGAAGCACACGCCACGCGTGCTGCCGAAACGCGCATCGCTCAACGTCTGAAATTCATCCTTCGTGCGGTGCGTGCGCGGGCGGCTGCCGTCCCCTCCACAGACATGATCGGCGGTGTGGCGGCGGCTGTGACGATCGCTTTCGCCGGATACCAGCACCTGCACGGCCACCTTGGTATCAATCAATTCACTGCCTTCATTGCCGCGATGCTGATTGCCCAGCAGCCGGTGCGCAACCTCAGCCAGCTTTGGACCATTTCAACTGAGGGACTGTCGGCTGCGAACCGCATTTTTGCGCTGATCGATACCAAACCCCATATCATCGACCGCCTGGGAGCTCGTCCCCTCATCGTCAAGCCGGCGCCGTTGGGCGGCAGCATCAGTTTCGACAATGTTTCGTTCAGCTATCACGATGAGGGTGCTGCAGCTCTCGATCGGGTTTCGCTCGAATTCCCGCCCGGAAAAAAGATCGCGCTGGTTGGCCCTTCCGGTGCGGGCAAGAGCACAATATTCCATCTCCTACTCCGTTTCTACGATGTAGAACGCGGGCGCATCCTGATCGACGGACAGGACATATCGGACGTTACGCTAGAATCCCTGCGTGCCAATATTGCCCTGGTCACGCAGGATCCGTTTCTCTTCGATGAAACAATCGCCGAAAATATCGGATACGGAAGGCGCGATGCGACGCTTGAGCAGATCGTCGAATCTGCGCGTGCGGCAGCGGCCGACGAGTTTATTACTGCACTCCCCGAAGGCTATCATAGCCGCATCGGCGAAGGCGGTTTGAAGCTCTCCGGCGGTCAGCGACAGCGTATCGCTATTGCGCGCGCCATGCTGCGCGATTCGCCGATTTTGCTCCTCGACGAAGCAACTTCTGCACTGGACACAGAAAGCGAAAGGAAGGTCCAAGAGGCCCTAACGCATCTGATGAGGGGACGAACGACGATCGTAATCGCCCATCGTCTTTCGACTGTGCTCGATGCAGACAGGATTTATGTGCTCGATCGTGGCCGGTTAGCCGAGTGCGGCACACATCCTGAGCTTCTTGCGCGCATGGGGCTCTATGCGCGGCTTTATCGCCACGATCTGGTCGAAGGTGATGACGTGACGCAACCGGTTGCTGCTGGAGGATAACTTGGCACCGCTCGCGCTTCAGGCCTATCGCCTTGCTGCCACTGCGTTCGCGCCGGCTGCGCCGATCCTGCTTCGCGCGCGTGCGCGGCGCGGCAAGGAAGAGCCTTCACGACTTTCCGAGCGCCTTGGGTATCCAAACCTCCCGCGTCCAAATGGAAATCTCATCTGGTTTCATGGTGCCAGTGTCGGCGAGTGTCTCTCTGTTCTACCTCTCATACGTGCTTTGCTTGAAGAACCAAATCGTTCCGTGCTGGTGACAAGTGGCACGATTACCTCCGCAAAGCTGCTGCACGAACGCTTACCACCACGTGCATTCCACCAGTTCGTGCCGATAGACTTGCCCGCAACAACACGACGTTTTCTCGGCTATTGGCGTCCGGACGCAGGTTTATTTGTTGATTCGGAACTCTGGCCAAACCTTCTTTCCGGCGCACACGCGCAGGGTGTGAAACTTGCCCTTATCAACGGCCGCATGTCCGCACGCTCTTTTTCGGGATGGCGACGTGCAAAGGCTAGTGCCCGGAGCATCATGTCATGTTTCGATCTGTGTCTTGCGCAGGATGAGGCAAGTGCAGATCACCTCACGTTTCTGGGCGCGAAAGACGTTCGCGTCACCGGAAACTTGAAGGCCGACGTACAACCCGATCCGCCCGAAACGTCAGCACTGGCGGAACTTACCCGCTCCGTCGGATCACGGCCGGTATTCTTGGCAGCCAGCACACATCCCGGAGAGGACGAGACAATTCTCCCTGCTCATGACATTTTGCGTCGGGAATATCCTGATCTCCTCACAATCATTGTGCCGCGCCATCCTGCCCGCGCCCCGGACATTGCAATGCTGTGCGGCACACGTGCTGTTCTGCGCCGCTCTGAGCCCGCGCTTCCCAAACCCGATACGGCCGTCTACATCGCGGACACGATCGGCGAACTTCCACTCTTTTATACTATCGCTCCGTTCGCTTTCGTCGGCGGGAGCCTCGTACCGCATGGCGGTCAAAATCCGCTGGAAGCCGCCCGCCTCGAACGTGCGGTGATGGCTGGTCCGCACAGAGAGAATTTTTCCCTGATATATAGTGCGATTTTCGCCGCTCAGGGCCGTGGAGGCATCCTTTCGTGCGCCGAGATAGTTGCTCTCGCCCGGCGTTGGCTGAATGATCCCGCCGAGTGCATGGCAACAGGTGCCGCGGCTGCGGGAGCGGCAATTCTGCTTGGCGGCGCGCTGACGAAAACGCGGCGGGCCGTGGAGGCGTTGCTGACCAATGCGGCCGCCTGATTTCTGGTCGCGCGATGATTTCAACGCACGATTACTTGCGAGCGCGCTGGCGCCGCTCGGTTTTTTGTATGGCGCGTCCGTCAGGTGGAAACATCGACTGCAAAAACCCTATCGTGCGGCCCCGAAAGTTGTTTGCGTCGGCAATTTGACTGCTGGTGGTAGTGGCAAGACGCCTGTGGCAATTGCGATCGGACAAATGCTTCAGATCGAGGGCCTTTCCGTCGCGTATCTTTTGCGTGGCTATGCCCGACGGTCGCGCGGTGCATTGCGTGTCGACTTGCAAACACACAATGCTGCTGCTGTCGGTGATGAGGCGCTGCTGCTCGCGAAGATTGCGCCAACCATCGTATCTGACGACCGGGCGGAAGGCGCACGTCTCGCAGAGCGCGAAGGCGCCGATATCATCATAATGGACGACGGCCATCAGAATTTCACGCTGGCGAAAGATCTATCTCTCGTCGTCGTAGATGCCGAAAGCGGATTCGGCAATTGCAGGATTATACCATCCGGGCCGTTGCGCGAACCTGTAAGACAGGGTCTTGACCGGGCAGACGCAGTAATTTTGATGGGAAGCGGCAGGCCACCGTTGCCCGGTTTCACCGCACCCGTTTTGCACGCCAGATTATTGTCGGACAGGTGCCTCGGGGGAGAACCTTTAGTGGCGTTTGCCGGTATCGGACGGCCGGATAAATTCTTTACCAGTTTACGGGCACTGGGTGCGAAGCTTGTCGAAACGCATGGTTTCGCCGATCATCACGTTTATTCGACTGCTGAGATCGCCCTGTTGCGGGAGCGCGCAAGAAACGCAGGTGCCACGCTGATGACGACGGAAAAAGATTTGGTGCGGATGAACGCTGGGGAAAGAGCGGGCATCGATGTTCTTCCGGTCAAAGCCGTGTTCGATGCCACGCGAGAACTTGAGCGACTGTTTGCCGCGATGTTCAATAATCTGAATTGAAACCATGAGCGCAGCTGGCAGAATCAAGCACGGCGTTTCCCTCGCCCGCTATTTAATTGAAGCCGCATTTTTCTTCGTGATTATTGGCTTTTTCCGTCTGTTTCGGGTCGATACGGCATCGGCAATCGGTGCTTGGTGTGGTCGCACGCTTCTGTCGCGTTCCCATCCGAGCCAGCGCGCCCGGGAGAATTTGATCGCAGCCTATCCTCAAATGGGCGTTGAACAACGCGAACAGATTATCCGCGAGATGTGGGATAACCTCGGTCGAAATATTGCCGAGTATGCGCACCTCGGAAAACTGTCCATTCGCGGGACTCATCCGCGCATCGCGCTTGCCAATATGCAGAATTATGAGAATGCCGTGGCCAGCGGAAGCAGCATCATATGCGTCTCGGCGCATTTCGCCAATTGGGAAGTCCTGCCTCTGGCCGCCGCCCAATATGGCGTGGAGGGTGGCGCGGTCTATCGACCCGTCAACAATCCATTCGTCGACAGCTGGCTCGTGCGTCAGCGACGAAGGAATGGACCAAAAGAACAGATCGCAAAAGGCGCGCAGGGCACGCGTCGTATCTTCACATTGCTGCGCGCCTGCAAGGCGATATTCATGCTAGTCGATCAGAAAACAAATGAAGGCCTGGCCGTACCGTTCTTCGGTCGCGATGCCATGACCACACCCGCACCTGCCGCGCTTGCACTGAAACTCGGGGCTGTTCTTCTGCCGATTTCGAACGAACGCATCGGGGGCGCCCGATTCCGCGTAACCGTGCATCCGGCGATCGAGTTCGTGCCCAGCGGTGAGCATGCGCGCGACGTGCTTATGCTGACAACCCGCATCAACGAAGCCATCGAAGCGTGTGTGCGTTACCGGCCTTCACAATGGCTCTGGATCCATCGCCGTTGGCCAAAGCCGGGCGAACGACCGCGTTCGCGACGGGGACGCGAAGCGCTGGCACTGACAGACCAGATGGAGCGCTAAGCTTTTGCTGGCGCCGGAGTGCGCGCGGAGCGGGACGGATCGAGCCGCATCTGGAACCAGTTGAGACCCCAATGCAGATGCGGGCCGGTGGCACGCCCGGTCATTCCCACCTCGCCGATTACCTGGCCGCGAGCCACCATGTCTCCGACCTTCACCAACTGTTTGCTCTGGTGAAGGTAACAGGTCGTCACTCCATGGCCATGGTCAAGGATCGTGAGACCGCCTTCCAGATAGAAATCAGGACCAACGAGCGCGACGCGGGCGGGCGCGGGCGCAGCGATCGGCGTACCGGCGGGGGCCGCAATATCGACACCAAAGTGCGGCTCCATCGGCTTGCCGTTCAGAACGCGCTGGTTTCCGAACGGCCCGCTTATGATACCCGGCACCGGCCAGTCGAATTTTTCAACGAACCAGTCCGCGTCGGTATCTGTCGTACGCGATGCAGTGATCATCGCGACTTCCCTCTTGCGCCGCTCAAGCACTTCGGGAGGTGGTGTGACAAGTTTTTCAGGCAGACCGTTGACGTGTTGAATCTCATATTTCCGTGCGACCGGCTGCAGCGATTTTATCTCCGTGGTGCCGTCGGCGTATTGCGCCACGATCTCGGCAGGTTTTGTCTGGTCGTAGTTAAAGCCAAAAGCAAAATCGCCGCTGTGTGATACAAGGAGAGCCGCGCCGTCCAACGTTACGTGTGCGCCAGCTTGCGCGTTGCCGAGAACGAGGCTGCCTTGTTCAAGCGCACCGTCGAATACGAGGCGTGAACTGTCGGCGAGAACCGTGCGGGGACAAACGGCCGCCGCCGCTGCAGCGGCGAGGAATGCCCGTCTCGCGATCATTTCGGTGTAAGCCCACGCTGGCGCAACCGCTGCACCGCGATGGCCGGGCTAGCGTACGCCTCCTGCAGATCGACGCTCCAATAACGCAATGCTTCGAGCGGAATGGGCTCGCCTGTCACCGCGCAATAGACGAAGGAGCCCGGCTTCAGGAGACGATATTCGCCGTCAAGATATTCGAGTTCCGCCGGACCGTCGGACTGGAATTCGCGTTCAATCTTGTTCATACCCCACCTATACTCCGGTTCGTCACTCCGAACAATTCGACTGTGCAGCAGTTCGCCGATGGGTTGGCGATCACCCCCAAGAGGCAATTTCCCTCGAGGGAACTGTCGTGCTTGGGTATGTGTTTCCCAGTCTGCATGCCGTACCGCCAGACCACGTCCCAGCCTTCACCGACCAATCAGGAAACTGTGCTTATCGCTGAACCGGACGTGCTCGCACGTATGGTGCTGGCGGAGTATCTGCGCGAATGCGGCTACGCGGTGATGGAAGCAGGCTCTGCAGAGGATGTGCTAACCGTTCTGCGGTCCCTGCAGAAGATCGATGTGCTCCTGCTTAATTCCCAGATTTCCGAGGGAGAAGGTTTTGGCGTGGCGCGGGAGGTTCGGCAGAGTCACCCCGGCATCGACATTATCCTTACTTTCGGCGTCGCCAAATCCGCAGAAAAGGCCAGTGAGATTTGCGACGAAGGACCGCTCGGTCGTCCTTATCATCCGCAGCAAATCGTCAATCGTATTCGGCGCCTGCGCGCCGGCCGCCGGTTAGACAGGCCGGACTAGGCTGTGGGTCGCGAATCTGACAGGAGTTTCGGGAGCGATTTCAAGACGACGGAGTTCCACCGCGGGATGTCTGCAACCACCCGACCTTGTCACGAACCGGATGCGGATTACCGGTCACCGACGATCCTCGTCGTTGAGGATGAAATTCTGATTCGCGTCATGCTCGCCCACCACCTGCGAAACGCAGGCTTTCGGATTATCGAAGCGGGAAATGCAGGCGAAGCGGCGAAAATACTGGATTCCGGCGAAATCGTAGACATGCTATTCACGGACGTGCGCATGCCTGGGGAACATGACGGCATCTGGCTTGCCCAATGGGCGCGAGAAAATTACCCTGCGATTGGTATCGCGTTCGGATCGGCCGAAAAAAACCTTGCACGGGTGATCGTGGGCGCGCGTTTTTTTGCAAAGCCTTATGACTTCGCCGAGGTGGAAGCACATGTTCGCGATCTGCTGAACCGGAAGCGCTGACCGTTTTGGCTTTGTAACAGTTCACGCCGCCGGCGTATTTTCGGCCAGGTAATGGGAAAGCTGCCTGTACCGGCGAGCCAATCCGCGAAGCATGGACTCGGTGTCGAAGAGCAAGGCGTCGCCCGCTGCCGCCTCCAGCGCATCTGCGCGAGCGCCGTAATCTGCAACCAGCTTTTTGCATTCGGCCGTAGTAAGCTCGCCGCCGCCGCGACACATCTGTCTGGCTTGGTCCAGTCGCATGACAGTACTCATGGCCGGCACCTGGTTTTATTCTTGTTCATAAATACGTAGCATAAGTTAATCGTTCCTTACGGCTTTGACCCAGGCTGGATTGACGCCGCGCACGCAAGAGGAAAGGAACATGAGCAACGGAATCGACCGGCGCGGCGAGCATGAAGCCGCAATTCAGGTAACCGGCGAGCTTCGCGACCATCGACGCCTGCTCTTCCTGGAGGGGGTGATTCTGCTCTTATTCGGGCTGGCCGCGATCGTGCTGCCCGAAATTGCGCTGGCCGGCATAGCCGTGCTGCTCGGATGGCTATTCCTGGGAGCCGGGCTTGTCGGCCTCGTCACAACCCTCCTGGCCCGCCATGCACCGGGTTTCGCCTGGGCCGTTGCGTCCGCGCTTATCAGCATCATTGCGGGGATATTGCTGACGATATGGCCCATGCACGGCTTTTATTCACTCAGTTTCGTCCTCGCCGGCTTTCTGGCCGCCGACGGTTTGCTCATGATCCTCTTTGGCTTCGAGCACAGGCGGAAAATGTCGCGGCAATGGTCGTGGATCGTCACCAACGGCGTGCTCGATCTTCTGCTTGCGCCGCTGATCCTGATCGTCACTTTCGCGGCTGCCGCGTTCTGGATCCTGCCACTGGTGATCGGCATCGACATGCTCTTCGCAGGCGCGTCGCTGATCGCACTCTCGGCTGCCGCTCATCCGGATGAGCGCTGAGGTCGGAGAATATGTCTTCACACCCGGATCGGAGCAGATGGCGCTTGCGCGCTTACCGACCTCGATTTGACGAGATCACGAAACGAGTCAACTCCACCTATGCAGCATGAACCGAGGGCGGCAAGACAATTCTTTGCGGAGCTGTCTCCACCGCAACGTCTGCCAACGGTTCGGCCTGGCGATAGAGCGAGGCATATCGCGCGGCACTGGCAGCCCAACTGAAATCCTGAGCCATCCCCTGAAGTTGCAGGCGTCGCCACAACAACGGTTCGCGGTAGAGCGCAAGCGCCTGAACGACGCCGCGCATCAGGCCATCCATGCTTGCTTCATCGAACAGGATGCCGGTTGCCGTGCGATCGAACAAATTGCTCTGGGATGCTTCGACAACCGTGTCCTTGAGACCACCCGTGCGCCGAACAACAGGCACCGTACCATATCGCATCGCATAAAGCTGGGTCAGGCCGCAGGGTTCATAACGCGCGGGCGCGAGCAGGACGTCGGCGCCGGCATGGAGACGATGTGCAAGTCCTTCCTCATATCCAATCCGAACGACCAGTCCGGGATGGGAAGGCGTTAATTCGGCAAAAGCGGCTTCAAGTGCAGGATCGCCCTGCCCAACTACGACGAGTTGCGCGCCATTTTCGAGAATACGGGGAGCCGCCTCCAGTATGACATCCGCCATTTTCTGATGTGCCAGCCGGCTGACGAACCCTATCAAGGGCGTCTCGGCGCTCCTCTCCAGGCCGAGTTCGCGCTGAAGCTCAGTCTTACATAATCGCTTTCCGGATATGTCCGCCGCGCAAAACGAATGCGCCAAGTGAATATCAGATCGCGGGTTCCACAAGTTGACGTCGATGCCGTTGAGAAGACCTGATAGCGATTGCGACCGCTGTCGAAGGACGCCATCAAGTCCGCAGCCAAATTCCGGCGTCAGGATTTCCTTTGCATATGTCGGACTTACCGTCGTGATGTGGTCAGCGTAGCGAATCCCTGCTTTCAGAAAAGAAAGCTGACCGTAAAATTCGATGCCGTCGGAATGAAACAACCGATCGGGAATTTCGAGATCCGAGCACAATTGGGCAGGAAAATTTCCCTGAAATGCCATGTTGTGAATGGTGAACACCGTTGCCGGCCTCGGGCCATCATTCATTGCGGCGAGAAGCGGAAGCAATCCCGCGTGCCAGTCATTGGCGTGAACCACGTCCGGAATCCAGTTTCCGGCCCGTCCGGAAACTATGGCCTGCGCGACATGGGAGAGAAAGCCGAAGCGCAACGCGTTGTCTGCCCAATCGTGCCCTTCGCCGTCCTGATACAATCCGCCATCGCGCAGATAGAGCGCCGGCGCATGAATGAGCCATACACGCACATCCGATCCCGGTATTTCGCCTGAAAGGAGTACCGCCCCTTCGACGCCGAGCATTTTCGGTAACGGCGCCTCGACTTTTGCGTTCTTCAGGGCCGCCAATGCGCGCGGATAAGCGGGTAGCAGGACACGGACATCGATCCCCTCCGCTTTCAGGGCAGCGGGCAGCGCGCTTGAGACGTCCGCCAGACCTCCCGATTTCGCGAGCGGAAACACCTCCGACGTCACAAAAAGTACACGCATCCCAACGATCCCTCAGCTTCGGAAGGCGGCCTCTCGCGACCAGCCGGCATCTAATTCAACGCGCCATAATCCTTCTTCTGCGCATGGAAATTTGCGCGTTTCCATGAACTTATTCTCATCTTTAGATGAATTTACTCAGATGACGGGAAGCCACGTTCCATCCCTCCGGATGTGGGTCGCCATCGTGCCGTCTTCAAGCAGCGCCGAATTTATTCCCGGCACTTCAGTGCGGGCTCAACGGTGTTCCAAATCCCCCGACGGGCGCCGACATCCGGCACTGATCACAGACCGGAAAAAATGCCCTGCCGCGACACGACATGCGTTCAATGAAATTGGTTGCGCGTCGCAGCGTGCCTGCGACGGCGCAAGCGCCGGTCGATTTCGTCGTCGACAATGAAAGCCTTGATTGCGACCACGTCCGATTTCGAAAGCGAGTCTGAAAAATCTCCCATCCCGAAATAGCGCAGAGCGCCGCGGTACACGATATCGTCAAATCCGTCGGCAATGGCTTTCGGCATGTTCCAAAGATCCGGATACGCACCACGTCCCCCACCCTCCTGATGGCAGCGCGCGCATTGCTGCTCGAACAAGCTCCGTCCCTGCGCGATCGTCTGCGCATCCGTGTCGATGCGACGTGGGATCGGTTCGGGAGTCAGCGGACGTATAGGTGGCGGCAACGGTACCCTGCCGCCATCCAGCTTGAAGACGAGCAGGCGTTCAAAATTCTCGTAGCGTGAAGCAATATTGTGGGACGACCATGACGTATTTTGAGGGCCGCCGGCTCCGGCAAGCACCGCCACATACTGGACACTATCGAGCATATAGGACATCGGTGCAGCCATAATGGCGGTGCCCGTGGGAATCCGCTTCAGCAATTTCCCGTCTTTTGCTCTGTATACGGACAGGTTGCCATCTTCGGTTCCCTCGAACACCAGTCCGGCCGCCGTGGAAAGCGCTCCGCCGACAAGGAACGGCAAGGGAGGCGAAACCCATAGCGCTTTTCCCGTCCGCGGGTTCCAGGCCTTAAGGCGCCCCTCCATTCGCGGCGCCGGCTGCCCGACAAGGTCTCTTTGATCCTGCCGCGTAACGTAGGGCGGATAACTGCCCACCACACCATTGTTGAAGCCGCCGGGCAGAAATTGAGGAGCACCGGTTATCCGGTATTTCGTCGGGGCATCATACACGGGCAGATAAACCAGTCCCGTGTCGGGATCATAGGACATTGGCTGCCAGCCATGGCCGCCCGCCGAACCGGGCCAGATAATTTCCGGACGCGCCGAATAATCGGCATGCGCAGTCAGATGCGGACGGCCCGTTCCTGGATCGATACCGCTTGTCCAGTTGACCGTCGTATAGGGAGTTGCGCCCAACAACTCGCCCGTCTCCCGGTCGAGTACGTAGAAGATGCCATTCTTGGGTGCTTGCATCAGCACGCGGCGCAGACGGCCCTTCCACAACAGATCGGCGAGGACAATCGGCGCGGTAGCGGTGTAGTCCCAGCTGTCTCCCGGCGTCTCCTGATAATACCACTTCATGCGGCCCGTTTTCGCATCGACCGCAACGATCGAGGAAAGAAACAGATTGTTGCCGCCACCGGCGCTACGCAGCCAGCGCGGCAGAGGCCCTCCATTTCCAATCCCGAGATAGGCAAGTCCGGCTTGCGGATCATAAACAATCGAATCCCACGGATTGCCGCCGCCACCCAGATCCCAGCGTGTGTTATTCGCCCATGTCTGTCGGGCAAATGTTACTTCCGGCGTTTCATCGGAGCCCTTGCGCGGATCGCCGGGCACCGCCCAAAACCGCCAGGCGAGTTTCCCGGTCTCGCTGTTATAAGCGCTGACATAGCCGCGCGAACCCATGTCCGCACCGGCGTTGCCAATGAGGATATTGTCACCGGCGATGTGAGGCGCACCATCGACCGTAGTGTTGAAATGACGATCGACGATAGTATCGGACCGCCACACAAGATGACCCGTTTGTGCATTGATCGCCGCGAGCCAGCCGTCGAGCGAAGCGACATAGACCTTCCCTTTCCACACCGCCACGCCGCGATTGACCACATCGCAACAGGCCTTGCGGGCGTATTGCCCGTCGGCGTGGTTGTCATAGGACCACAAGCGCTTTCCGCTGCGCGCATTCACCGCGTAGGCATTGCCCCACGGACCCGAGAAATACAGCACGCCATCGATGAATACCGGATTGGATTCCATTCCGTGGTGAATGCCACCGCGCGAGATGAAATCGCGCGATTCCCAGGCAAAGCCGAGCCTGGACGCATTCGATTCATTGATCTCTTTCAATGGTGAAAAATACGCATTCGCGAAGTCGCGGCCGTCGAGAAGCCATTCCTGCGGTCTTTGGCCCGCCACACGTGCGGCATCGATCATTGCTGGCTTCGTGAGCCCGGCGTCCGAAACGACGCCCGACAACAGGAATAGCAGAACAGTTCCGGCGGCATTACCGATAATACGCATCGTAAGCGCGACACACTCTATTGTTTAGGAATTCTCAGGGTTCCACACGTGCAATTAGCGCGTGTGCTGCGGCTGGCGCCCGAACCTTTGCCCCCGCTATGAAATAGACGAAAACCTCGCCGTGCTTTGCCCAGCTGCGTGCCTGTTTTGCCCAGCCATCGAGGGTTTTGGCGTCGTAGCCGGTTTCCGTATCTTCTCGCGTGCGCATCAGCCGGGCATAGGTGAAATCAGCGGTGCGTTCGTCGATCGGCGGATAGTCGTCGCTGTCGGCGAAAACGATGGCCGAATTATAGCGCCGTGCGAGTTCGTAGAAGGCTTTCGTCTTGAAACTCTCGTTGCGAACTTCCAGCGCGTGCCGCAGCTTCAGTCCGTCCACCTCGCGCGGCAAGAGCTCAAGGAATGCTTCCATCTCGCCAGCATCGAATTTTTTCGTTGCCGCAAACTGCCAATTCACCGGCCCGAAGCGGTCACGCAACTCGTGAATGCCCTGCGCAAAGAATTTCCTTACGGACTCGCCCGCTTCAGCAAGAATTTTCCTGTTTGTACAAAACCGGGAAGCCTTGACCGAGAAGACAAACCCCGGTGGCGTTTCCTCACGCCACTTGATCCAGCTCGCAGGCTTGAAGCTGGAGTAATAGGTTGCGTTTATCTCGATCGAAGTCAGATGGCGGCTGGCGAATTCAAGCTCGCGCTTTTGCGGCAAGTCTTCGGGATAGAAGGCGCCGCGCCACGGCCTGTATGTCCAGCCTCCAATGCCGATGTGGATTTTTTCTGTCATAAGCGCCAGGCGTCCCTCCTCCGCACAAAGCGGAGGAGGGACGCGGCATCGGTCTTACTGGACCGTGACCGAAACTGGGCTGGACGGGATCCCGTTTGCAATCACGACCAGCGAGCTTGCACCCG
>DATASL010000028.1:0-126137 GCA_036269235.1 Rhizomicrobium sp. | reverse complement strand
ATGATCGTGCCGTTGCGCCCCGACGAGCGCTGGTCGCTCGACTTCGTATCCGATCAGCTGGCCTGCGGCCGGCGTTTCCGCATCCTTGCCATCTTCGACGACTGCAGCCGGGAGTGTCTGGCTGCCGTTGCGGATCTATCGCTGAGCGGCCTCAGAGTGGCCCGCGAACTCGACCGCCTCATCGCGACACGCGGCAAGCCCGGGATGATCGTCAGCGACAACGGCACCGAACTGACAAGCAATGCGATCCTGGCATGGACGGAGCGGACCAGGGTGGGCTGGCATTACATCGCACCGGGCAAACCCACGCAGAATGCTTTCGTCGAGAGTTTCAATGGACGGCTGCGCGACGAGTTCCTGAACGAAACCCTCTTCACCACGCTGACGCATGCGCGCCTGGCGCTGGAAGACTGGCGTCGCGATTACAACAACATCCGTCCGCATTCTCGCATCGGCTGGCTGGCGCCAGCCGTTTACGCAAGCCAGTTCGGACCGCAATGGGCAAAGCCGCCAAGGCTCGTGGAGGGCCACGCGCCTTTGCCCATTGCTCCTTTCGTACAGATGGAGAAAATCAACCCTCAGACTCCAGTCCCCCCTGGATAAGAACTGGGGGCAACGTCATCCGGTACGGGCGAGCCTGCGGAATTATCTTGGGGGCTCATTGAAATACGCTTTGGTGGCGGGTTATTTTGCGCCGGGCGATTCCGGAGGTGGAAGTTACTTCAATCTGGGCTTGACCGGGAGCAGGGGGACCGTGTGCCTGACGCCATCACTTCTTGGAACCTCGGGCCCGGATACACCGGAGGTCAGACCCGTGATTATCGAGGACCGCACCGGTCAAGCTTTCGCGAAGGAATATAATATGCTTTAATTTGGCTTGCCTTGCACCAGCGTGGTGCATCCAATTGTTGGGGGATACCATGGGCCGCATTTCCATCACCGGATTGATGCGCAGCGTAACGGGCGGTGCGTTGGCCTCGCTGCTGATCCTGTCGTTTGCTCCCGGGGGGCGCGCAGCTGAGAAGACTCTGCATAAATTTCAGGGGGGCAGCGACGGAGAATATCCCTCTGGTAATCTGGCCATAGATAATGATGGTAATTTGTATGGCGTCGCCGGGGCGGCGGTGGCAGCGGATGCAACGGTGCTGGTTGCGGACTGATATTCAAGCTGTCGCAGAGCGGCAGTTTATCGGTACTGTATGATTTTCAGGGGGGAAGCGACGGCAGCGGGCCCTACGGTGATGTGATCATCGACACGGGCGCAAACATCTATGGAACAACGCTGTCTGGCGGAGGCAGCGGTAGGTATTCGAGCCGGGACACAAGATGCCGGCCTGCGTGATGCTCACGGTCGCGGCAAATACGTTCATTCGGGATGCCGTTATGAAGGGTGTTCGAGACCCTCGAATGCCGACGCGCTGTGTTGTCATGGAAACGAAAAAAGTTCATACGAAGGAGATTAGAGTAGTTACTCGCGAAACGGCCAATCAGGTGCAGGCCGGCTCGTAGACGGCCGGCGATTCTCCGCTTCACAAATCCCAAGGCAAATATAGGATTGCGTCATGACCACTGTTTCAAGGGGGACAAATTGACAATGCGACCGCGTGAGCTGTTCGGAGTTGGGGTTCGCCTTCTTGCCGTATGGTTTTGGACGCTGGCGGCCTATAATGGTTTTTGGTGCATGCTGAAATCTTTGGGAAATGGCGCCGCCAACTCCCAGCTCACAATACGGCAGGAAATCAGTTTCATGATCTTCTACGTTCTTGTGGGCGTATTTCTGATGTCCGGAGCACGCGGCCTGATTTGGCTTGCTTACAGTGACGATCTGAAGGACAGCACCGACGCGCCTGCAGTCTCCAATTCATCAAATTAGGGTTGAGGTCCGTATGGCTCCGGCCGGATAGCCGTTGCGGGGCGAATGAACGGCTGCATCCTGATAGCCGCCTCCAAACGGCAATGCAGGGATTGCTCGGGGTTTTGCGTCAACCACGCTCAGGCTGCATGCGCACGTCAGCGGCGCATGCGGCGTCCTGCTCCGGGGATTATGCTGCGGGCACGATCCCGACCGCCCCCGAAAATCAGACGGCGAGCCAGGAGGAAATCCGATTGGAAAAGAGAATGGTCGAAATGGAGATGCGATACACGGGCGGCTGTCTTTGCGGAGCGCTGCGCTATGAAGCAGTCGGTACGCCCGATTTTGCGGGCTATTGTTTCTGCGGCGATTGTCGCAAGGCGTCGGGCTCGGGATTTGTTCCGTTCATGGGATTTCCGGCCGGCAGGTTGAAGATCGCCGGTGAAACCCGGCAATCGCGTGTCGCGTCCATCCGCGGCGGCGAGGCCGTACGAAATTTCTGCGCGGTCTGCGGCAGCCTGGTTTTCGGTGGTCTCTTCGGCGTGGACGATTCCCACACGGTCTATGCCGGGACGCTCGACGATCCGTCGCTGTTCAAGCCCAGCGTGGCCATAATCCAACCGCGCCCGTCCCCCCTGGGCGATCCTGCCGGACGGCCTGACTGTGTTCGAGGAAATGCCGCCGGGGTAGTTCGCCGCCGTCATGCCGGCAGCGTTAGTCGACAGGCTTTTGCGTCGATCGCTTTCTTCTGTACACATATGACAACCGGACGACAGGCATAGACCTGCCGGATCAGGCAACAGGAGGGGAAAGCCATGCTTCACAGGTTCGATCGTGCGCGGCCATATTTTCTTGCCGGCGGGCTGGCAGCAGCGTTGCTGCTTCCAATCAACGGCGTTGCAGCGAAGGGCTATCACGTCGTTTATACGTTCCAGAACTCGCAGGACGGCGACGAGCCGCATGCCGGGCTGATAAAGGGCGGCAAAGGCATTTACTACGGAACGACGTTTTCCGGCGGCAGTGGCGGCTTCAACGGCAATGGTACCGTGTTCAAGCTGGCCAGGGATGGCAGCAAGACCGAATTATATTCATTTACCGGGGGCACGGACGGCAATTATCCGAACCCGATCGTCATGGACGGGTCCGGCAATCTGTTTGGTACCGCACAACAGGGCGGCGTGAACGAAGGCTGCAACGGAGGAGGGTGCGGCGTCGTCTTCGAAGTCACACCCGACGGCGTCGAGTCCGTGCTCTACACGTTCACGGGCGAAGCCGATGGCGGCAACCCGGTCGGCGGGCTGCTTGGCGACGGCAAGGGCGGCTTCTACGGCACGGCTGCGGGAGGCGGCGCGGATCGCGAAGGCACCGTGTTTCACATTTCCGCGAAGGGAGCGGAGTCGCTGGTGCACGCTTTTGCCGGCGGCAGCGATGGTGCTTCGCCCGAGGCCGAGCTGGTGAGCGATACATCCGGCAACATGTACAGCACGACCAAATATGGCGGGACCGGCTGTGCCGGCCCCGGGTGCGGGACGATATTCAAGGTGACGCCCGGCGGAAAGGAAACAGTCCTCTACGCTTTCACCGGCGGAGCGGACGGCGCGAATCCCATTTCGGGGCTGATCGCCGACAAATCCGGCAATCTGTATGGGACGGCGGAATTCGGCGGCCAAAGCGCCGGATGCGGCGGGGCAGGATGCGGCACTGTTTTCAAGCTTGCCGCGAACGGCAAGATGAGCGTGCTCTACACGTTCAGCGGCGGCAATGATGGCGGCCAGCCGGTGGTAAGCCTCATCGCGGACGAGGCCGGAAACCTCTATGGCACCACGTTGTTCTGGGGCGCGGAGGGGTATGGGGTCGTGTTCAGGCTGGCGCCCAACGGGAAGGAGAAAGTGCTGCACAGTTTCACCAACGGCGATGACGGCGCCTATCCGTGGGGTGCGTTGCTCGAGACGGGCAAGAACAAATTTCTCAGCACGGCATCGGGCGGCGGCGCTACGGATTTCGGCACCGTGTTTGCAGTCAAATAGAGGCCGGATGCGCGCGTGAGCACCGGGCCGCCATAACGGAAAGTTGAATGTCGCCGCGGCGAGCGCCGGGGCAGGTTGCGTTTCACCCGCTCATAACGGGTGGAACGCAAAATCCGGAAAAGAGGAGCAGATGGTGATCGCAATGCTTGTTGCGCTTGCGGTTCAGGGAACCGTTGCCTGCGCGGCCGATGAGGCGAGCCTGCACAGGAAAGACCAGACGCTGCTCGATGCGATCGCGCCTGGAAACCGCAAGGCCTGGGAACAGGCGCTGACGCCGGATGCGGTGTATGTCGACGAGAACGGCGCGATCATGCAGCGCGACGCGTTTCTCGCGGCGCTGGTGCCGCTGCCGGCGAATGTTTCGGGCCGGCTGGCGATCACCGATTATAAGGTCCGCTTCAACGGCGACACGGCGCTGGTGATCCATCGCGACGACGAGCGCGAGAACTATCACGGAGTCGCTTTGCGGGCCGATTATCTCATGACCGAGACCTGGCTGTGCCGCGATGCGCAATGGAAGCTTGCGATGGTTCACGCCTATGTCGAAGCGAAAGATCCGCCGTCCGTCACCGTATCCGCGCGCGTGCTGCATGACTATGAAGGCCGCTACAGCGCCGCGCCGGACCTTTCGGTGAACATACGGCTGATCGGCAATCATCTTATCATGGAACGGCCGGATCGGCCGCCGCTTCCTTTGGTCGCCGAAACGGACAGCGTCATGTTCATTCCCGGTCAGCCGCGCGACAAACGCATCTTCACGCGCGATGCGAACGGAAAAGTCACCGGATTCATCGATCGCCGCGAAGGCGAGGATATCATCTGGAAACGCGTCTCATAACGCGGCGGCGGACCCGGACTCGCCGTGACCGGCTGTGCTGCGGGGGGAGGCGCGCAGCCGCGTGAGGAAATCGTCATTGCTCAGCGGCCGGGCGCCGAGCTTTGCGGCGCGCAGATGGGGACACACCATGGTCGGCCTGCCGTTCGCGGTTCGGTGCGTGCAGCTCAGGGAATAGGCGTTGCAGTCATATTGCTTCCAGCCGCCATTGCCGTTTCGTATCTCGCCCTCGACGGCAAATCCGCAACGGGCGCATTCGGCCAGGAAGAATTGATGCGGAGGCTCGTGGCGGAACATCGCGGTCGCCCTGTGCAGATTGCGCGATGATCGGGCGGCGACCTTGATATTCGTTTGCGTGGAACGCTTGGGATTTAGCGAACCCGGCAAATAGTTGTGTGCGGCTATTTGCTCGTGAGGTTATCGTTTTGTTTCGGTAGAAAATTCCAATCAAATATGCTAGTAATCTCATGAGGGTGGAAATGAGGGCGTGCAGCCCTGGCAGCAAATTCGCTGTTAATCGCTGATAAAATCGCTGTTATGCCGTCGGGCGGCCGCCTACGCCGCCGTGCCGCCCACCGTCAGCCCGTCCAGCCTGAGCGTCGGCTGGCCGACCCCCACCGGCACCGACTGGCCGTTCTTGCCGCAGGTGCCGACGCCGGGATCGAGCTGCATGTCGTTGCCGATCATCGAAACCCGGGTGAGGGCTTCCGGCCCGTTGCCGATCAGCGTTGCACCCTTGATGGGCGCGCCCTTCTTCCCGTCCTCGATCAGATAGGCCTCGGTGCAGGAGAAGACGAACTTGCCGGAGGTGATGTCGACCTGGCCGCCGCCGAAATTCACCGCATAGACGCCCCTCTTCACGCTGGCGAGGATCTCTTCCGGGGCCTTGTCGCCGGCCAGCATGTAGGTGTTGGTCATGCGCGGCATGATGTTGTGCGCGTGGCTTTGCCGGCGGCCGTTGCCGGTGGGCGCCATGCCCATCAGGCGCGCATTCTGCCGGTCCTGCATATAGCCCTTGAGGATGCCGTCCTCGATCAACACTGTCCGGGTCGAGGGAGACCCTTCGTCGTCAATGGTCAGAGAGCCGCGCCGGCCCCCAATGGTGCCGTCGTCGATAACCGTCACGCCTGGTGCCGCAACCCGCTCGCCCAGCAGCCCGGCGAACGCCGATGTTTTCTTGCGGTTGAAATCGCCCTCGAGACCATGGCCGATCGCTTCATGCAGCAGGATGCCCGGCCAGCCCGGTCCCAGTACGACGGTCATTTCGCCGGCCGGCGCGGGAACCGATTCGAGATTGACCAGTGCCTGCCGCAGCGCCTCGTCGATCGCGTCTTTCCAGTATCGCGGCTCGAGATAGGCTTCGTACCCCGAGCGCCCGCCGCCTCCGAACGCGCCGCTCTCCTGGCGCCCGTCCTGTTCGACCACGACGGAAACCCCGATACGCACGAGCGGCCGGACGTCGTGCCACGCCTCGCCGCCAGGGCGGAGGATCTCGATTGTCTGATGCTCGCCGGCGAGCGAGCAGGAAACCTGACGGACCCGCGTATCCTTCGCACGGGCATAGGCATTCATCTCTTCGAGCAGCGTGATCTTGGCGGCGAACTCGGCGCTGCCGAGTGGGTCGGTGTCGGAATAGAGGCGGGTATTGGTGCGCCGCGGCGACAGCGCCAGCGTGCCGGAGTGCCCCCTGGCGACAGCCTTAACCGTTTCCGCAGCGCGGCGAATCGCCTGTTCGGAAAGTTCGTTGGCGTGCGCATAGCCGGTTGCTTCGCCGGCAACCGAACGCAATCCGAAACCCTGGCTCGTATCGAAGCTCGCCGCTTTCAGGCGTCCGTCGTCGAAGGCGAATGATTCGCTGCGGCAATGTTCGAGATAGAGTTCGCCATCATCGGAACCGGTGAGTGCATCGTCGACGATTGCCTGCACATTGTCGCGGTCGAGCCCCGCTTTGCCGAAAAACAGATCGCCGTCCATGGGTGCCGTCCTTTTGCGTCCTGCAAGATATAGGGAAGGGCGTCAGTCAGTGCGAATCCTGCAGTCTTGCGGGCGCTTCAGGCGGCACCGAACGACGCGCGAATTGGGTGTCGCCGCAGATTGCATCGCGTCGAATGGATAGCCCTGATCCGAGGGTGGCATAAGGTCGCAATGACTTCAGAGGCTTGGCTCCCCTACACCTGCGCGCGCTTGTGTTCATGACCGCCCTGACTGCGGGTGTCGCCCGCCAACTTTCGAGGTCGCCGGATGTTTCTGCGAAAACTGGGAATTGCGGCTGGCCTGTGCTCCGCCTTGTTTATGCCGGCAGCCGACGCGCTGGCCGCGCCGCAGCCCTGGCAGATGACCTTTCAGCCCGCTGCGTCTCCGGTCATGCAGCGGATCGAGAGCTTCCACACCGGTGTGCTCTACATCGTCACCCTGATCTGCCTGTTTGTCTTCGGCCTCCTGTTGTGGATCGCCATCCGCTATAACGAGCGCAGCAATCCGGTGCCCGGGAAGGTGTCGCACAACACGCTGCTCGAAGTGTTGTGGACAATTGTGCCGGTCTTCATCCTGGTGGCCATTGCGATACCTTCATTCAAACTCCTCTACTTTGAAGCTGACGTGCCGCCCGTAGATGTGACGATCAAGGCGATCGGCCATCAATGGTTCTGGAGCTACCAGTATCCGGGAAGCAATTTCCAATTCGATTCGCTGGGCCTTTCCGACGCGGCGGCGTTGAAGAAGGGCGAGCCAAGACTTCTCGGGGTGGACAATGTCGTGGTTGTGCCGGTCAACAAGGTTGTCAAGATTTTGACCACCGGTGCGGACGTCATCCATTCCTGGGCCATTCCGGCGTTCGGCGTGAAGATGGATGCGGTTCCGGGCCGCTTGAACGAAACCTGGTTCAAGGCGACAGCAGAAGGCACGTACTACGGGCAGTGTTCAGAACTCTGCGGCGCCCGCCACGCCTATATGCCGATTGAGGTCAAAGTCGTGTCGCAGAACGACTACAACACGTGGCTACAGGGTGCGAAAAAGAAATTCGCGTCGATCAGCGGATCCGATACCGGAACCCAGGTCGCGAGCGCGGGCAGACAGTAAAAAGGATTGAGGTCAATGGTTGAAGTCGCGCATGCGCATGAGGACCATCCGACGGGCTGGCGGCGGTTTGTCTATTCGACGAACCACAAGGACATCGGCACGATGTACCTTATATTCGCCATCTGCGCCGGGCTCATCGGTGGCACGCTGTCGATGTTCATGCGCGCGGAGCTGATGTATCCGGGCCTTCAGGTTTTCAGCGAGCCCCACACCTTCAACGTCTTTGTCACCGCACACGGCCTCATCATGATCTTTTTCATGATCATGCCCGCGATGATCGGCGGGTTTGGAAACTGGCTGGTGCCCTTGATGATCGGGGCGCCGGACATGGCCTTCCCGCGCATGAACAACATTTCGTTCTGGCTGCTGCCGTTCTCTTTCACGCTGCTAATTCTTTCGATGTTCGTCGAGGGTGATTCCGGCGGAATGGGAGTAGGCGGCGGCTGGACGATGTATGCGCCGCTCTCGACCACAGGTTCGCCGGGGCCGGCAATGGACTTCGCGATCTTCGCGATCCATATCGCCGGCGCCTCGTCCATTCTCGGCGCAATCAACTTCATCACCACGATCTTCAACATGCGCGCGCCGGGCATGACGCTGCATAAGATGCCGCTATTCGTCTGGTCGGTGCTCGTGACGGCGTTTTTGCTGCTCCTCTCGCTGCCGGTTCTCGCGGGCGCGATCACCATGCTGCTCACCGACCGGCATTTCGGCACAAGCTTCTTCAATGCGGCGGGCGGCGGTGACCCGATCCTCTACCAGCACCTGTTCTGGTTCTTCGGCCATCCCGAAGTGTACATTCTCATCCTGCCGGGCTTCGGCATGATCAGCCATATCATCGCAACTTTCTCCAAGCGGCCGGTCTTCGGTTATCTCGGAATGGCCTATGCGATGGTGGCCATCGGCTTCATCGGCTTTATGGTTTGGGCTCACCACATGTACACAGTGGGTCTCTCTGTGGACACGAAAGCCTATTTCGTCTTCGCAACGATGGTCATCGCAGTCCCCACGGGCATCAAGGTGTTTTCCTGGATTGCGACGATGTGGGGCGGTTCGATCGAGTTCAAGACTCCCATGCTTTGGGCAGTCGGCTTCGTGATGCTGTTCACCATCGGTGGCGTCACGGGCGTGGTGCTTGCCAATGCCGGCGTCGACGTCGTGCTGCAGGACACATATTACGTGGTGGCGCACTTCCATTATGTGCTGTCACTCGGCGCCGTCTTTGCGATCTTTGCCGGCTGGTACTTCTGGTTTCCGAAAATCACTGGCTACACCTACAATGAAACGCTCGGAAAGATTCATTTCTGGCTGACGTTTATCGGCGTCAATGTCGCATTCTTCCCCATGCATTTCCTCGGGCTCGCCGGCATGCCGCGCCGCGTCGCGGATTATCCCGACGCATTTGCGGGCTGGAACTATGTGTCGTCCATCGGAGCCTTCATCGCCGGGTTCGGTGTGATCGTGTTCCTGATTACGATGGCGGAAGCGTTTCTGGCCAAGAGGCGGGCAGGGGATAATCCGTGGGGCGTGGGCGCGACGACGCTGGAATGGACGCTTTCGTCGCCACCGCCGTTCCACTCCTATACTGAAATCCCGCGCATCAAATGACGGCAGTTACCGCAACATTTGTCTCTGGAGCGCGCGCCGCGAGCGTTGGAGATTACTTCGCGCTGCTGAAACCGCGGGTGATGTCACTCGTGCTCTTTACCGCGCTTGCGGGAATGCTTGTTGCGCCGTCCCATGTCGATCTTTTCACCGGCTTCACGGCACTTTTGTGCATCGCTGTCGGCGCCGGTGCGTCCGGCGCGCTGAACATGGCCTATGATTCGGACATAGATCCGCTCATGGCACGCACTGCGACGCGTCCCATCCCGATGGGCCGCGTCGCTCGCGGCGATGCGCTCGGTTTCGGCTGGACCCTGGCTGCCGGTTCGGTCGCGCTGATGGGCTTGTTTGTAAATCCGCTCGCGGCGTTCCTGCTCGCATTTTCGATCGGGTTCTATGTTTTCGTCTACACGCTCTGGCTGAAGCGGCGGACGCCGCAGAATATCGTTATTGGGGGCCTTGCCGGTGCATTGCCGCCGGCCGTCGGTTGGGCCGCCGTCACGGGCACGCTCGGGTTCGCACCGCTGCTTCTGGTGTCGATCATCTTTCTGTGGACACCGCCGCACTTCTGGGCGCTGTCGCTATATCGCTCCCAGGATTACGCGCGGGCCGGGGTGCCGATGCTTCCCGTGGTGAAGGGCAAGCGTGCGACGCGCTGGCAAATTCTGTTTTACTCGCTTGCGCTTGTGCCGCTCGGTCTTGTGCCGGCCGCAATCGGTATGGGCGGCCCACTCTATGCTGCAACGGCCTTCGCATTCGGCGGCTGGTTCACGGTCGAAGCCGTTTGTGTCCTACGGGAGAAGGATGAGGTACACGAACCTGCGGCGCACCGGCTGTTCGGCGTATCGATCTTTTATCTCTTTGTGCTCTTTGCGGCACTTATCGTGGAGCGCCTCATGGGGCTGCCGGCTCTGACGACGCTTCATTTCGGGGGATGGGCGTGAGCCGATGGACGACGAGATACGCGAAGCGAAAGAGCGACGGCGGCGTAACATCGCCATCGCGCTTGTGCTGGCGGCGCTCGTGGTGCTGTTCTTCGTAATGACGATGGTGCGCCTCAAGGGGCATGTGTTGAACTTCTTTCAATGACAGAGGCGGATATGGCGGACGCGCACGCAAAGCATCACGACTATCATCTGGTCGACCCGAGCCCATGGCCGTTCATTGGCTCCATCGGCGCTTTCACCATGCTGATTGGCGCCATTCTGTGGATGAACAGCGGCTACAAGAATTTCGGCGTGCCGCTGAACGGCCAACCCTGGGTTTTCGTGGCCGGACTATTCCTCGTGCTCTACACGATGGCCGGCTGGTGGCGCGATGTTATCAACGAGTCGGTCGTACGCGGCGATCACACGCCCGTCGTGAAGCTCGGCCTGCGCTTCGGCATGGTGCTTTTCATCAGTTCCGAAGTGATGTTTTTCCTTGCCTGGTTCTGGGCCTATTTCAACAGCGCGCTGTTTCCGCATGATGTGGGTCTCGGCGGCTGGCCGCCGAACGGGATCGTTACAATGGATCCCTGGCATTTGCCTCTTCTCAACACTCTGCTTCTGCTCACCTCCAGTTGCACCGTGACCTGGGCGCATCACGCTGTGCAGCACGGCGATCGCAAAGGTTCGATCGAAGGCCTGATTGTTACGGTTTGCCTCGCAATGTGTTTCACTGCCGTTCAGGCTTTCGAATACATGCACGCGCCGTTTACGTTCGGCTTCAATCATCTGGCGCTGCTGCCGTTTACGGACCCTGCACATGTCTCGCTCGCCGCCGGTGTCGGCAATTTTCAGGCGATCTACGGTTCGACCTTTTTCATGGCAACGGGGTTTCATGGCTGCCATGTGATCATCGGTACAATCTTCCTTGCGGTTTGCCTTGCCCGCGCCGTTGCAGGCCAGTTCACGCCGGAGCGTCATTTCGGTTTCGAAGCGGCTGCGTGGTACTGGCACTTCGTCGACACGGTGTGGCTATTTCTGTTCTTCTGCATTTATGTGTGGGGTGCGGCAGCCGTCACCGAGTGGGCCGGATGACGGGCTCCGCGCCCGCTACTTTGATTTCCGCTTTGTCCGGCTGCTGTCCGCGTTGCGGGAAAGGACCTTTATTTGCGGGTTACCTGCGCATCGCGCCGCGATGCAGCCAGTGCGGATTTGACTATTCGATGTTCGACGTGGGTGACGGCGCGTCCGTTTTCGTCATTCTTATTGCCGGTATAATCGTCGTCGGTGCTGCACTCGCAGTGGAGAGCGCCTGGGCGCCGCCATACTGGGTTCACGCGGTACTTTGGCTTCCGGCTATTGCAATCCTGACTTTTGGCGGTCTTCGGCTCGTCAAATCCACACTCATGGCGCTGCAGTACAAACACCAGGCACGCGAAGGCCGGATCGCGAAGTAGCATGAGGCTGCACTTCCGGCCTCTCTTTGGCTTCACGCTTCTGTGCCTGCCGATGTTCGCGCTGCTTGTCGGGCTTGGTATCTGGCAGCTCGAGCGATTGCATTGGAAGTTGCGGCTGATTGCCGAGATCACCCGCAATATGGCGGCCGCGCCGATCAGTCTTGATGCGGCTCTGGCACTCGGAGAGCAGGCGCAATACAGACCAGTGGCTCTCACGGGGCGTTTTGAGAACGCGCGGGAAGTTTATGCCTTCACCACCGGACCAAAGGGTGAGCCCGTTTATCACATATTGACTCCCTTCAAGCTCGTGGACGGACGCACGATGCTGATCGATCGCGGCCTGATACCAACAACTTTGCGTGATCCGGCCTCACGTCCCGGGAGCGAGCTGCAAGGAACGGTCGACATGGTGGGTATATGGCGCACGCCGGACAAGCCTGGGCCGTTCACGCCCCATCCGGATATGGAGCATCGGGTCTGGTTTGCGCGCGATCTGTCGGGCATCGCGCAAGCGGAGCACCTGAAGCTTGCCGCGCCCGCCATTCTTGAAGCAAAGACGTCGCGGGCGGGTGCCCCCTGGCCGCGGGGCGGACAGACTCGCGTCGATATGCCGAACGATCATCTGCAATATGCGCTAACCTGGTTTCTGCTCGCCGGGGCGCTGGTCATCATCTATTTCACCTATCATCGCGCGCACGGCCGGCTTGTCTTTGGCGTTGGCCGCCGTCTCGGCCAAACGGGAAACTGATAACAATGCGGTTTGTGAGCACGCGCGGCGGCTCTCCCGCCATACCTTTTTCCGATGTGCTGGTTGGTGCGCTTGCCCCCGATGGCGGCCTCTATGTGCCCGAGACCTGGCCGACCGGATGTGCGTGGCCGCTGGTCAACCGCAATTACAGAACGGTCGCACTGGATGTGTTGCGTCAATTTACGGGCGACGGCGTCTCACTCGAAGATCTCGCCGAGGACATCGATGCAGCATATGCCACCTTCGATCATCCGGATATCGCGCCGCTTGTTGAGCTGAGGCCTGGACTCTATCTGCTCGAATTGTTTCATGGCCCGACGCTCGCATTCAAGGACGTCGCATTGCAACTGCTTGCAAGGCTGATGTCGCGCGAGCTTGCACGGCGCAATGCGCGTGCAACCATTCTTGTCGCCACTTCCGGAGATACCGGGTCGGCGGCTATCGCGGCGTTCGGCGGGTTGCCGCAATTCACCATATTCGTTTTGCACCCGAAGGGCAGGGTAAGCGAAGTGCAGCGGCGGCAAATGACAACTTCGCCGCATGCCAATGTTCATAACATCGCGCTTGAAGGTACCTTCGACGACGCGCAGGCACTCGTCAAAGGTCTGTTCGCCGATCGTGAATTCACCACCGCCAGGGCATTAACCGCTGTCAATTCCATTAATTGCATCCGCATCGTCGCACAAAGCGTTTATTACTTCACTACAGTAGCCAAACTCGGCAGGACCGCCCGGTTCGTCGTTCCGACGGGAAATTTTGGCGATATTTTTGCCGGCGACGCAGCGGCCCGTATGGGAGTTCCCATTGGCGGCCTCGTCGCGGCGACGAATTCCAACGACATTCTCGCACGAGCGCTGAATGGCGGCGAATATGCGATCCATCGCGCGCAGGCAACACTTAGTCCATCGATGGACATCCAGGTGGCGAGCAATTTCGAACGTGCGTTATTCGAAGTTTCGGGCCGGGATCATGGCTGGGTCCGCGCTGCAATGGACATCCTCGGGCGTGAACACAGGCTCGCCATTTCCACGCCCATGCTCGATGGCCTGCGATCGCGCTATACCGCCGATGCCGTCTCAGACGCGGAGACCCTCCAAGCAATTCGGGAAGCTTATGATCGTTACGGCCGGTTGATTGATCCCCATACGGCGGTGGGACTTGCGGCAGCCAACCGGCTTTCCACCACCGGCACGGAGCCAGCGGTGGTGCTCGCCACCGCGCATCCGGCGAAATTTCCCGAAACGGTCGCAAAAGCGACCGGAATGGTCCCCCCCTTGCCCCCACGCCTGCAGCAATCTTATCTGGGGGAGGAACGAGCGACAGTTCTGCCGCCCGATATCGACCAGATTCGCAGCTTTATCGAGACCAGCACCCCTCATGAATGTTGAAATCACCAGACTGCCCAACGGCCTGACGGTCGTCACGGATCCGATGCCTCAACTCGAAAGCGCCAGCCTTGGCGTCTGGGTAGATTGTGGCGCCCGACACGAAGCAAAACCTCTCATGGGCGTCTCGCACATGCTGGAGCACATGGCTTTCAAAGGCACAGAGCGCCGCACCGCCCGCGGCATTGCCGAAGAAATTGAAGCTGTTGGCGGCGCGCTGAACGCTTATACCAGCCGTGAACAGACAGCCTTTCATGCGCGTGTGCTCAAGTCGGATGTGCCGCTTGCCGTCGATATTCTTGCAGATATCCTGACTCATCCGGTGTTCGACCACGGTGAACTCGAGCGCGAGCGCCAGGTGGTGCTTCAGGAACTCGGGCAGGCGCGGGACACGCCTGACGATATTATTTTCGATCATCTGCAGTCGGCGGTTTATCCGGCCCAGCCCATGGGATGGCCGATTCTTGGAAACGAGGAGACAGTTGGAAGTTTCACGCGCTCACATCTCGAATCTTATATGCATGCAAATTACCGCAGCCGCGGAATGGCGTTGATCGCATCGGGTGCAGTCGAACACGCCCGCATGGTCGATATTGCGGCGCGATGCTTCGGGGATTTGAGGGTTGGCGAAGGGCCAAAAGGCGAACCCGCAAATTTTGCGGGTTCCGACATTCGTGTCGAAGAGGACCTCGAACAGGTACACGTTACCTGGGCATTTCCCGGAATTCCGAGCGGCGACGATGCGCTCTTCGCTGCGCAGGTCTATGTAACGGCGCTGGGCGGAGGAATGTCGTCGCGCCTGTTCCAGGAAATCCGCGAGAAACGCGGGCTCTGCTACTCGATCTACGCTTTTGCCAATTCCTTCATCGATGGCGGAATGATAGGTATTTATGCCGGCACGGGGGCCGCCGAGGCGGCGGAAATTTCGGCTCTGGTGGCCGGCGAAATGCACGAACTTGCCTGCTCTGCAAACCATGAAGAAATAGCGCGCGCCAAAGCCCAGCTTCGATCGGGGCTTCTGATGGGTCTTGAACGGCCCTCGGCGCGCGCCGAACTGATTGCTTCGCATCTGCTGGCATACGGGAGCGTCCGGCCAATTTCGGAAATCCGGGAAAAGCTCGAGGCCGTGAGCGTCCAGGACGTGCGCAATTTTGGCGAGAACCTGTTGAATACAGCGAGACCGGCGATAGCTGCTATCGGTCCGGTTGGGGGTCTCGAAAGTTACGAAACATTTGCTGCCCGATATGCAATAGCAGGCTCTCCGTCATCCCGAAGCGATTGGTCTGTCGCGCCGGCGCACGCGGCCGAATGACTACTGTTCGCATGGGCTTCATGCGGGGCCTGATGTTCCCCGGTGGTCAACAGCCGGTGATCACGGGCGAGAACGTATATTTGCGTTATCCGCGCGTCATCGATTTCATGCATTGGGCAACGCTGCGCGGCGAAAGCCGTACTTTTCTTGCGCCCTGGGAACCAGCCTGGAGTACCGACGAGCTCAGCAAGGGCGCTTTTCGCCGCCGGCTTAAACGATATCAGCGCGAGACGAGGGAAGATCTTGCATACGCATTTTTCGTTTTCCGCACAGCCGACAATGCGCTTCTTGGCGGCTGCACGCTGTCCAATGTACGTCGTGGAGTTACGCAGTGTTGCGCGCTCGGCTATTGGATAGGAGAGCGTTTTTCGCGGCAAGGCTATATGTTTGACGCCGTGCGCGCCCTGTTTCCGTTTATTTTCCGCACGCTCGGTCTGCACCGTATAGAGGCCGCCTGTTTGCCGACCAACGAAGCTTCAAGACAACTTTTGGCGAAGACCGGCTTCCGTCATGAAGGTCTGGCACGACACTATCTTCAGATAAATGGCGAGTGGCAGGACCATTTGCTCTTTGCTCTCCTCGCCGAAGATGTGCGGCTGGCGTGAGCGGCAACGCCAGGGCCTTTGCGCTGATCGCCTCGGCTATTGCCGTGTTTCTTTCATTTTTTATCTGCTTGGCCGACGCAACAAATAGCGGTTTGCGTGGACCGGATTTTGCCAGCACCGATCTCGTCATTGGACTAGGCTCGGCGCTTTCGCCCTATCACGCCGCGAACGGCAAGGAGTCGGACGGCTCGGCCTGGTACATGCTGACGGCCGTCAATGAATCAGTTCGCCCGGTCACACGCATTCTTCTCGCGGACCAGCCGTTCGATGCCGCTTTGCGAATCCTCCCGCGGCGAGGCCGGTCTGCGATCCGCCAGGTAGCGACGTCGGACGCCGACGTTACCGTCGAAAATGCTCACGCCTATGGCAGATACGCGTTTCGCGTCACCATGCCGCCGGCCACATCAGCGGAACTGGCCCTGCGCCTGTCCGATGCGGAAGTCCATCCGCAGGTAAGCGCGTGGCTTGAGTCTGCGCTTGCCGCGCATAACAAGCAGCTCGCCGTACTCTTTGCAGCTGTTGCGGGTTTGATTGCGGCGGCGCTCGCCATCATGACGGGCCTTGCAGTCATGACGGGTCATTCGGCGCCACGCTGGGCTGCTGCGGTATTGCTTGGTGTGCTGCTTGTCCGTCTCGCCACAGCTGGTGTTTTCGATGCAGTCGGTGTGGGCGGCGTCGGTGGCCCCTATGGCATAACGGCGATGCTCGCCGGCCTGGCGCTGGCTGCAGGAATAAGATTGACCGACACAATTGCGCCCGTCGAGCAACTGCCGCGTTGGGCAAATTTGCAAACAGTGATGATGAGCCTGATCGTGATTTCGGCGGCGGCGCTTGTCGGAGTCCCGGGCGCGATGTTGCTGACAGACCTGACGGTCGTTGTCGGTACGGGCCTTATCGCCAGCCACCTGGTCCGTCACGGAATAGCCGGCGCGCAGGCGGCTCGGGTTGCGGCGCCCAGTGCGGCTGTTTTCGCGCTTGTAACAACTGCCGCCGCGATTTCGGCCCTGGGCGGATTTCAGTCGAATGCTGCCGCTCCCGGTGTCATCGGTGGATTTGCAGCAACGGGCGCGGTTCTATTGGCACTTGCCGTCGCCGCTGGGGAAGGTATCGCAATTCTTCCGGCAAGGCGCTCGACGACCGCGTCGTTGGGCGACCGGCGCATGGCGGCGCGCGACGAAACCGCTCGGGCCATCGCTGCGGCCTATCAGGGTGTTTTCGAGATCGACCTGCGGGAGGAAACGGTGAAGTTGTCGCCCGAAGCAGCTTCATTGCTGGGCTTCAGCAACTGTGCCGAGTCGTTCCCTGCCGCTGTATGGCTTGCGCGAATCCATCCAGACGACAGGGATATATACAGCGACGCGCTGGACCGGTTTCGGGCGCAAAAGGGATTGGCATTCCGGGTAGAATTTCGTGTTCTCACGCAGGACGGGGCCTGGTGCTGGCTGGAATTGCGCGCCAGTGCGATGGGGTCAGGCAACTCTGTTGATTGCTATCTCGGTCTCATTGCCGATGTCACTACACGCAAGGAAGCCGATGCAACCGCGGCCCGGGATCGTGACCCGCTTACCGGTTTGCGCAATCGTCTCGGACTCGTGGACGAGCTGGACAAGCTTGGAGATGATTTCGCGTCTTCGGTGCTGGTGCTGCTCGACGTAGATCGATTTAAGACAATCCATGCGAGTTTGGGCGATGCCGGAGGTGATAACATCCTCAAGGCCATCGCCACGCGGCTTGTCGAGCTCGGTCGGGGCAGGGCGCAGATTTATCGCATAGGTGGCGACGGATTTGCATTGCTCTTTGTGCGCGCCGATACGAATGCTCCAGCACTTGGCGAACGGATCGTTGCGGCCTTGAATGCACCGCATCAATGGAATGATCGCAACGTTTTCTCGCCGGTCAGCACGGGAATTGCGCTTGGACGCGATGCAAAAGATTCCTTTGACCTGATAAAAAATGCCGAACTCGGACTGAGGAAAGCGAAGCGCGACGGGGGCGCCTGCGTCCGGCTTTATTCGGTGGACCTTGAAAATACCACGCCCGCCGATGAAGTGGCGCTCGACACGGCACTGCGTGAAGCGTTGGCGCGCGGTGAAATGGACGTTGCCTACCAGCCGATCATACGGCTCGCTGACGGATCAGTTGCAGGCTTTGAAGCATTGCTTCGCTGGACCAAACCGGGACGCGGCGCAATCCCGCCGGCTGAGTTTATTGCTCACGCGGAAGAAACGGGAATCATCGTGGAACTCGGCCAGTTCGCATTGTCCCGCGCAGCTGCCGATCTCGCCATTTGGCGGAAATCACTTCTGCTTGAGCAGCCTCTTTTCATAGGTGTCAACGTTTCCCGCCGTCAGCTCAAGAATCGCGAACTCGAACGTTTGGTATCCCGGCTCATTGAAAAAAACGGATTGCCTGCGGGCACGCTCAAGCTCGAACTGACCGAGAGCGCCGCAATTCCTTCTGCGGGATTTCGAGATACGCTGCGCCGTTTGCGCGATTGCGGTGCAAGCCTTGCCATCGATGACTTTGGCACCGGTACATCGACGCTCAGCGAACTGAAGAACGTGCCCTTTGACACCGTCAAGATCGACAAGAGCTTTCTCATACGCGGACAGACGGCCCAATCGGATGCGGGAGTCATTCTGCGCTCGGTCATAAATCTTGCGCATGACCTCGGTCGCTCAGTGGTGCTGGAGGGGATCGAGAGTGAAAGCGACGCGGCCTGGCTGAAGGAGATTGGCTGCGACTTCGGCCAGGGTTTTTATTTTGCCGGTGCGCTCTCACGCCAGCAGGTGGCTGATTTTATTTCGTCGCATCGCACGACCGAGACGGCCCCTCTCGCCGCGGATCAGGCTTCAGGCATGCCCAGCGTGGGGGGACAGGCCTGAAACGTCGATGCCCAGCTTGCGCAGGGCAGCAGACCATTTTGCGTCCAGTTTCGCCTCGAAAAGCAATTCAGGGTCGCAGTCGCAATGGATCCATCCGTTCCGGCGGATCTCGTCTTCAATCTGGCCTGCCGTCCATCCGGCATAGCCGAGAGCAAAGATTGCGTGTTGGGGTCCGCGCCCGTCCGCCATGGCGCGCAGGATGTCGAGCGTTGCCGTCAGCGATATATCCTCCGAGACGGGAAGTGTTGCTTCCGAGCTTTCGTAGTCACCGCTGTGCAAGACAAAACCACGGCCGGTTTCAACGGGGCCGCCATACAGGATCGGAAAGTTCGGCGTGTCCCGCCCCACCTGCAATTCGAGCTTTTCCATCAAATCATGAAAGGAAAGCCCGGCAACAGGTTTGTTGATCATGATGCCCATGGCGCCTTCGGACGAATGGGCACACATGAAGATGACGCTCTTCTCAAAGTAGGGGTCCGCCATTCCCGGCATGGCGATCAAAAGCTTCCCTTCGAGAAAATTGTCGACGTCTGCGGATTGCCGCTGTCGTGAACCTGTCATGCGTTCAGCTTAGCACGCGGAAGGCGATCCGCCACAGCCGATGCGCGGTCGCGATGCGCGGCCTTTGCGTTGCGCCGATGCTGGGCTACAAGCGCCGCGGGTTCGCAACAGGAGAAGACCATGACGATCAAGGTGGGTGACAAGGTTCCGTCGGCGACGCTGATGCAAATGAAAGCCGGTGCACCGCAACCGGTGAAAACGGATGATCTGTTTCAAGGCAAAAAGGTTGCGCTGTTTGCGCTGCCGGGCGCGTTTACGCCGACCTGCTCGGCAAAGCATCTGCCTGGCTACATCCAGCATGCAGATGCATTGCGCGGGAAGGGTGTCGACACAATCGCCTGCGTTTCCGTCAATGACGCCTTTGTAATGGGCGCCTGGGGCGAACACCAGAATGCCGGCGAGAATGTCGTAATGCTCGCCGACGGCAATGGCGATTTCACGCGTGCGCTCGGCCTCGAATTCGATGCGAGCAAATACGGCATGGGAACGCGCAGTCAGCGATTCTCTATGCTGGTCGATGACGGGGTGGTGAAGCAACTGAACATCGAAGAACCCGGCGCATTCTCCGTGTCAAGTGCGGAGCACATGCTTCAGCAACTCTGAGGACCGAACATCCTCCGGATCGCGCAATGAAGGCACTGGCGGCCTCGGCAAGAGATGCGATCCGGAGGGTTTGGTTGGCCTCTTACTTGTTTTGAATCCTGTTTGCCGCGATCGCTGCCCGGGCCAGCTTGTCGACGCGCTCATTTTCTGCGTGCCCCGAATGCCCGGCTACCCATTTCCATGAAACATGATGTATCTGTGCTGCGGCGTCGAGGGCGCGCCAGAGATCGTCATTCTTGACGGGCTTTTTGTCCGCCGTGTGCCAGCCATTCAGTTTCCAGCGCGATATCCAGCGTGTCGCCCCGTCCATCACATATTTTGAATCGGTGTAGATTGTGACGCTGGCCGGCCTTTTCAGTGCTTCCAGAGCCCGTATGACAGCAGTCATTTCCATACGGTTGTTGGTGGTGGGCTGTTCTCCCCCAAAAAGTTCCTTTTCAGCGGCGTCAGCTTCGCCGGGATTTTCACCAACCATACGAAGTATGGCTGCCCATCCTCCGGGTCCCGGGTTTCCAGAACATGCACCGTCCGTGAAGATTTCCACCTGGGGGAGGATTTTCAAGCGCCGTACTCTTCAGCTGACTTCACCGCCGCATGGAATCGAAGCCTTTCGGCAAATTCGCGCGGGTCTTTAGGCCGGACCAGCATCCGGGCGTCATGATCGAGCCAATCCTGTAGCCGGGTGAGCAGGAACCGAAGAGCTGCACCCTGCGCAAGGACCGGAAGCGCCTGCTTTTCCAGGTTGCTAAGGGGGCGACGTTGGCAATAAGCGGAAATCAGACTTTGAGCCCTTGTACGATTGAACGAGCCTGCCGGCTCGAAACACCAAGCATTGAGCATGACGGCGAGGTCGTAGGCATAAAAATCATCGCAGGCAAAATAGAAGTCAATCAATCCGGAGATGCGGTTACCGATGAATAACACGTTGTCCGGAAACAGGTCTGCATGAATAACGCCAGCCGGCAGGCCCGAGGGCCAAGTGTCTTCGATTGAGTCCAACCGGGTTGCAATGAGTTGAGCAAGGCCACTCTCGACGCTGTCTGCCCGTGTCATCACCGATTCGGCCAATTTTCGCCAGCCGCTCAGGGAAAGCGAATTGGCCCGGCGCGACACAAAATCCGCACCTGCGGAATGAAGTGTCGCCAGTGCCGCACCCGCTTCCGCACAGTGGCCGGCGCGAGGACGTCTCAGCGACACCCCATCCAGAAAGCTCAACAGAGCCGCCGGGCGGTCTTTCAGGGTCGTCCATTGTGCGCCAGAACGCGCGCGAACGGGCTGAGGGCAGGCAATGCCCCGTCGGGAAAGATGCTCCAGAAGATCAAGAAAGAAGGGTAAGTCCTCGGCGCGAACACGTTTCTCGTAAAGGGTCAGAATGTAGGTGCCGCGATCCGTCTGCAGGAGGAAGTTCGAATTCTCGACTCCCTCCGCGATGCCCTTGAAGCTCTTTGGCGTGCCAATATCGTACCCCGAGAGCAGGTTTCCGAGGTCGTCAAATGCGAGATCGGTATAGACCGCCATTTTTCTGTTGGTTACAGTTCTGTGCCGCTTGGCACTCTCGCGAGTCCGCTCAGGCTGCGCGGAATGTCACCCAAAGGAAAGCGGCCGGTAAGCGTGCCTGCTATTGCTGGTTTTTGAACATCCAACAATGAAAAATACCTATCCGGGTTTAATTGCTGCGGCTGCGGCCGTGTTGGCGCTTGTGGCGTGTTCCGGCGACAAGACGGGTGACTGTCCGACGATTACGGGGGTTACCGATGCCTCGGCAGCAACGATTTTCCGTACCGGGACGCCGCCCGATCCGGCAAACGTCGTTTACACGGTCGAAATCACCGCGGTGAATGGGACCTGCGACATGGACAAACAGGAACATACGGCCGATTCCAGGATGGTGGTCAACTTCCGGGCAACACGGCCGCCGAGCGGCGCCGAAGCACACTACACGGTGCCCTATTTCGTTGCCGTTACCGACGGTCGGGTGCGTATGCTCGCCAAGCGAACCTATTCAATTCAGATTGATTTTGCGCCGGGACAGACCACGGCCACCGCGAGCGACAATGTCGGCTCTGCGCATCTGGATGTCGCGAAAGGCAAACATCCTTACGACTATCAGGTTCTTGTGGGTCTGCAGCTGACAAAGGCCGAGCTTGATTACAACAGGCAAGGCAGTCATTACGGCTCATGATCTCGCTCCTGGCGGAATTGTCGGAGGTTGCAGGACGCGCCTTCGCCGCTGAAGGATTCGATCCGGCGCTGGGCATTGTTCAGGTCTCGGATCGACCCGATCTTGCGCAATTCCAATGCAACGGTGCCTTGGCTGCGGCGAAGGCAGCCAAAGCACCACCCCGCGCGATAGCGGAGAGAATTGCGGCAAGGCTGCATGGGGATGCCATTTTCTCCAGGGTCGAGCTTGCAGGCCCCGGCTTCATCAATCTCGATATTGCGGATTCTGCTCTCGAATCCCGGGCAGCCGCGATGGCGTCGGAAGAAAGGCTGGGGGCGCCTGATTCCGGCCAGGGCAAAACGCTGGTTGTCGATTTCGGCGGCCCCAACGTCGCCAAGCCTATGCATGTGGGGCATCTGCGCACGGCCATAATCGGCGATTCTTTGCAGCGCCTTTTTCGTGCCAATGGCTGGCGCGTGTTGAGCGACGTTCATTTGGGCGATTGGGGGCTGCCGATGGGGCAGCTCATTTCGGAAATTCGGCATCGCGACCTCGCACCGATTTATTTCGACGCGAACTATTCCGGTCCTTACCCAAAGGAATCGCCGGTCAGCATGGAGGAGCTCGAAGAGCTTTATCCGGCGGCCTCGGGCGCCTGCAAAACAAACACTGAGCGGCTTGAAGAGGCGCGGCAGGCGACGGCCGAACTACAGGGCGGGCGTCCGGGCTATCGCGCGTTGTGGCGCCATTTCTTCGAAATATCCGAGCAAGGCCTGAAGCGCGAATTCGCAAGCCTCGGCATCCGTTTCGATCTCTGGAAAGGCGAAGCGGATGTAGATTCGCTGATTCCGCCAATGATTGCAGATCTGAAATCGAGACACATTGCGGAGCCGAGCGAAGGCGCGCTCGTTATAGCGGTGAGCGAGGCGGATGATCGCAAGGAAATTCCGCCCCTCATTCTTCTTAAATCGGATGGCGCTGTTCTCTACAGCACGACGGATCTCGCCACCATCGTCGATCGGGTCAAGAACTACGATCCCGATCTGATTTTATATGTCGTGGACCAGCGCCAGCACATGCATTTCGAGCAGGTGTTTCGCGCCGCGCGCAAAGCACGCCTGAACGGCAAAGCAGAACTGGAGCATGTCGGCTACGGAACCGTGAACGGTACGGACGGCAAGCCGTTCAAGACGCGCGCCGGCGGCGTGATGAAGCTTTACGACCTTATCGCGATGGCCACCGACGAAGCGGCGAAGCGGCTCAGGGAGCAGGGTCTTGCCGCCGATTATCCGGCGCAGGAGCACGCCGAAATCGCCAAGGCGGTGGGCATAGCGGCAATCAAATTCGCCGATCTCGTGAATTTTCGAACCTCCGACTATGTTTTTGACCTTGCGCGCTTCACGCGATTCGAAGGCCGCACGGGACCTTATCTCCAATATGCGGTCGTTCGCATTCAATCGATCCTGCGCAAGGCAGACGGCGAAGGCTTTGAACGTACGGCACCTCTGGTCCGCTCACCCGAAGAACGTCGTCTCGTCCTTCAACTGCTGTCTCTGACCGACGCAATGTTGTCCGCAGAGATTCGCCGCGCACCGAATGTTTTGTGCGAATTTGCTTTTGCGTTGGCGCAGGAGTTCAGCCGCTTTTATGCGGCACATCACATACTCTCCGAATCCGACGGGGAATTGCGAAGTGGCCGCCTCGGCCTCTGCGGTTTCACGCTGGCTGTTCTCGTAAAGACATTGGATATTCTCGGCATCGGCGTACCTGCCCGGATGTAAATATTTATCAGGATCGCTGACGGTTGACGGCGTCTGCGCTCAACTGAATTACGCGCCTGGTCTCGTCCCAAAGCGGAAGCGAACCCACTTCTTCCATTGTGAACCAGCGCGCCTTCTTTGCGTCGCTTGCGGCAACCGGTTCGTCCGACAGGACGCGGGCGCTGAAATCGATCAGCACATAGTGGTGATCGGTGTTGCGGGACGTATCGGGAAGAAGTTCGGCCACGTCGACAAGGTCGAGTATCTCAATTTCGAGCCCGGTCTCCTCGCGGATCTCGCGAAGCACGGCGGTCCGAAGGGGTTCTCCGAATTCCACCTTGCCGCCCGGCAGGCTCCATTCGCCTTGCCGCGGCGGGTTGGCACGCTGGATCAGCAGCATCCGGCCGTCTGCGTTCCAGATGACCGCACTCACACCGACCCGTACATGCCCGGTCGCCGCATCCATGGTCATGACGTTGGTTCCACACGTGGCCGTGGCGGCCGAAACGGTTTGAAATCGGGCCGCCACCCGCTATTGCTTGCCCATCGCCTCGAAAGCCGGCCCGAATGGACTGGCATGGCATATCCTGGATAGGAAGGAGATGCGACCCATGTCCCGTTTCGGAGTTGTTGCGGCTGCCATTCTTGCTTTTCTCGCATTTGCACCAGCCTGGGCTCAGGACGCTGCCCTGAGCTTGCCGGCAAACGAGGCGTATCTGGCTGCAAATTCTCAGAAGCCGGGGGTGAATGTCCGGCCGAGCGGCATACAATACAAGATCATCAAGAACGGGTTTGGCAAGCGTCCGGGCCTGCTGGATAGTGTCGACGTCAACTACACCGGTGCACTGATCAACGGAAAGGTCTTCGACAAGACCGAACCGGGGCTGCCGGCCAATTTCGTCGTCAATAAGCTGATACCGGGCTGGACCGAGGCGCTGATGCTGATGCGGGAAGGTGACCATTGGCAGCTCGTGATTCCGGCAAGTATGGCGTATGGCTCTCGCGGGGCGGGCGGCGGCGTCATCCCACCCAACCAGACGCTGGTTTTCGATCTCGAACTCGTGAAGGTCACTCCGGCTCCGAAGGACGATCAGCAGGATCAGGACCAGCCGCAGTAACCCTGGCGTGGCTCGCTCAAGGGAGATTGGGCGGATACGCTCCGAATCCGTTATACAGCAGTTCCGGCCGGACCGGTTGAGATGATGGTGCGCTCGCGTGCGGGCCTGAACACGACATGACGAATTTCTGGCGGCAGAGATTTTCCGGAGGCGGTATCCGTATCGCGCTCGCGCTGCTGCTCGTCGTCGGCGCAAGCGTGCTGTTCTGGGCGAGTCAGGACTATGTCGTCATCGCGCCCGATTGGGATGGGCAGGTGCGCGGGATTACCTACAGCCCGAGTCATCTGTTCACGAAGAAGGACCATGATTCGGTTACGGCCGAACAGATCGATCATGATCTGGCTCAAATATCCAGGATTACCGGTCGGGTGCGCACCTACACCGTGTCATATGGGCTTGACCGTGTACCTGAGATCGCCCGCCGCTACGGTCTCACCGTATCGCTGGGAATCTGGATTGGACCCGACCTTGAGAAAAACGAAAAAGAAATCGAAACCGGTATTCGCGTTGCGCTGGCCAACCGCCGCACCGTCGACCGCGTGTTTGTCGGCAACGAGGCCATGCTGTTCGGTTACGTCGATTCCGATCAGTTGAATGAGTATATACGCCACGTGCGTGCGGCTTTGCCCAACCGCATCAAGGTTTCGACAGCCGAACCATGGTCACAATGGCTTTTGAATCCGGAGCTGGCTCAGAACGTCGATTTCATCACCATCCATCTGCTGCCTTATTGGGAAGGCGTGCCGGTGCATGGCGCGCTGGCCTCGTTGCAGCGATTCTATGCCGACGTCCAGGAGGAATTTCCGGACAAGCCGATTGTAATAGGCGAAGCCGGCTGGCCGTCGGCAGGACGGGCGCACAAAGGTGCGGAAGCTTCGGTTGCCAATGAGGCGTGGTTCGTCCGTAATTTCGTCCAGCTCGCACTGGAGAAGGGCTACGACTATTATCTTGTCGAGGCCTACGACCAACCCTGGAAAAGCCGCCACGAAGGCGCGGTCGGCGCATTCTGGGGAATGTTCGACGCGAACGGCACGCCGAAATTCGCGTTCACCGGAATGCTGCGCTCGTTTCCGGCGTGGCGCACTTACGCGCTCTGCGCCGCGCTGCTTTCGCTCCTCATGGGATTGCTGATACTCGGGCGGATGCCACGCGTGCGCCAGCCGGGCTATCTGGTGATGGGCGCCTTGGTCGGCCTGATATCCACAGGTCTGCTCGTTATCCTCGATACAAGTTCGCTCGAATACATCGAGCCCAGCGACCTTGTCATGACGGTCGCGATGATACCGCTGATTTTCATCGCTGCTGCCGTCATCATTACGGAAGGCGTGGAACTCGCTTCCAGTCTCTGGCGTATCGAAAGACGCACGCTTCTCGCCGCCATACCCGAGTGCGCGCCGCGCGTGTCCATCCATGTGCCCTGTTACAACGAACCGCCGGAGATGGTGATCGCAACCCTGGATGCCCTGTCCAGTCTCGATTACGATAATTTTGAAGTCATAGTTCTCGACAACAATACCCCGGATCCGACGGTCTGGCGGCCCGTCGAGTCCTATTGCGACACGCTCGGGACTGCGTTCCGATTTTATCACCTCGATGGCGTGAAAGGGTTCAAGGCCGGAGCCTTGAACGAAGCCTTGCGTCTCACCGATCCGGAAGCTTCGTTTGTCGCGGTAATTGACAGCGATTATCAGGTCGCTCCCTATTGGCTGCGCTGCGCACTACCTTATTTCGCCTCGCCCAAAGTTGCGCTCGTGCAAGGGCCGCAGGATTACCGTGATGGCTCCGCCACCATTTTCAAACATATGTGCTTCGAGGAATACCGCGGCTTTTTCCAGATCGGGATGGTGGAGCGCAATGAAGACGATGCAATCATCCAGCACGGTACGATGACGATCGTACGCCGCGACATTCTTGAAAATGTCGGCGGCTGGAGCAAGTGGTGCATCACGGAAGATACCGAGCTTGGCCTGAAACTTTTCGAGGCGGGTTACGGCGCAGCCTATATTCCCCAAAGCATGGGCAGGGGACTCACACCCGACACGCTCGGCGCATTCATGACCCAGCGCTACCGCTGGGTTTACGGAGCCATGCAAATCCTCAAGCGCCATGCCGGCGCCATGTTCTTCGGCCGCACGAAGTTAAGCTGGGCTCAGCGCTATCAGTTCCTGTGCGGCTGGTTGCCGTGGATTTCGGACGGGCTGGGTCTCCTCGTTACGCTGTTCGCGCTCGTGTGGACCGCGTTGATGGCGATCGCGCCGAACTACTTCGATGTACCGATGGAAGCGCTGTCGGCGGCGGCGCTGGCGCTCTTTGGAGCCAAGACCGCAAAAACATTGTTGCTCTACCCGCAAAAGGTGGGATCAGGTGTAATAGGTGCCGTGCTTGCATCCACGGCCGGTCTCTCACTGACGCACACGGTAGGCAAGGCAGTGCTGACGGGGCTATTCACTTCGGGCAAGCCGTTCCTGCGTACGCCGAAATGCGAGAATCCGGCCGAACTTCGCGAAGCGCTGCATCTCGTCTGGCAGGAAATGAGTCTGCTTGCATTGCTGTTTCTTGCCATCGTTGCGATGATCTTGATCCGCGGCTTCGACGATCCGGCGGCGATGCTCTGGATGTTCATGCTGGCGATCCAGAGTCTGCCTTATCTCGCTACCATGGTTACTGCATGCGTCAGCGCCGTTTCCTACCGATACGCTGCCGCGACTGCCTCTGTGCCGGTCGACGCAGCGCAGCCGGTACCGGAGCCGGCGCTGTCTGAAGCGGCCTGATCTCATCGCCATTGCTGCGTAAATCCGAACTTCCGTGGTGTATCGAGGATGCGGCCCGGCCAATCCGTGTTTGTGCGACGGAAGGGCACGGCGTCACACGCTCACGACCCTGTTCGGATTGAGAATATTGGTCGGATCCAACGCGCGTTTCAGGGCGCGCATTACCTCAAGTTCGGTCGCGCTTTTGTAGTCGATCAACGCGTCGCGTTTCATGACCCCGATTCCATGTTCGGCACTGATCGATCCCCCGAAAGCAGCCGCAAGATCGTGAATCACCCTGGAAACACTCTCCCATTCGGCAAGGAAACTGGCCGCGTCACCGCCTTTCGGCGCACTGAAATTGAAATGGATATTGCCGTCTCCCAGATGCCCGAATGGAACGGGGCGCACGTCGGGGATCATCGCTTCCACCGCTGCGCAGCCACGCGCCAGGAACTCGGGAATCTGCTGTATGGGTACGGAGACGTCGTGCTTGATCGAGGCACCTTCGCGTTTTTGTGCTTCCGAAAAGCTTTCCCGCAATCTCCAGAAGGCCGCGCGCTGGCCTTCGTTTGCGGCAAGCGTCGCATCGAGGACAAGTCCTCCGTCAACAGCGTCCGCGAGTGTCTCCTCCATGATGCGGCGCAACGGCAACCCTGTTCCGCTGGTCGCTTCCATCAAAACGTACCAGGACGAATGAACAGCGAGAGTATCCCGCGTATCCGGAATATGTGCGAGCACGAAATCGATGCCCGTTCGCGCCATTAGTTCGAAAGCAGATACCAGGCCGCCCGTTACCTCTTCGAGGCGCCGCAACAACCGGATGGCGGCAGCGGGATCGCGAACCGCAATGAAAGCGGTCTCGCGCAACGCGGGTTGAGGGAACAGCTTCAACGCCGCCGCGGTAATTATTCCCAGCGTCCCTTCGGCGCCGACGAAGAGCTGTTTCAGGTCATAACCCGAATTGTCCTTGCGGAGCGTCTTCAGCAGGTCGAGGACGCGTCCATCCGCAAGCACGACTTCAACGCCGAGCACGAGCTGTCGCGCCGAACCATAACGAAGCACATTGATGCCGCCCGCATTCGTGGAAATGTTCCCACCAATAGTAGCGGACCCTTCCGAGGCGAGACTCAGGGGAAAATACGCGCCGGCTTCCCGCGATGCCTCCTGCAATCGACTGAGGATAACACCTGCTTCGACGATCGCACTCATATCCTCCGCATCGATTTGGCGGATGCGGATCATCCTTTCCAGGCTGAGAAGAACCTCGCCGCCTGAGGGGATCTGGGCGCCGACCAGACCGGTATTACCACCCTGCGGGACGATGGGTGTGTGTGTTTCGTTGCAGATGGCTGCCAGCGACGAGACTTCCTCGGTATTTCCCGGCTTCAGGAGAATGGGCGTTGTTCCGTGATAACGGCCACGCCATTCGCTCAGATGGGGTGCAATTTCGACGGGATTTTCGCTGAATCCCTTGGGACCGACAGCATCCTTCAGACGGTCCATCGTCGCCTGCGTGATTGGCATGTCAGCTTTCTCTTGGTGCCGCTGCGCGACGCAGCCGATCATTGATTGCTTCGCCTAGACCAACATCCGGTACGGACATTACGGCGATGCTGTTACAGCCGGTGTTGTCGAGTTCATGCAGCATGGCAAAAAGATTTGCTGCGGCTTCGCGTAGATCGCCGGTGGGGCTGAGGTTGCGCATGATATGCGCGCTCCTGGGAAAGTTGGTAGGACCGAAAGCAAGAAGCGCCTCAGCATCGCCTGCATTTTGCGCGTTCAGATGTAAAACGGCACGTGGCGCGTAGTGACTCTGCAGTCTCCCGGGCGATTGGACCAGGTCACCCTGATAATCATGCAATTCACCAATAACCGCTTCGATCCTGTCGCGCTCCAATGCGCCGGGTCTCAGAAGGAGCGGTCCTTTCGCGTCAAAACCGACGATGGTGGATTCGACGCCGAGCGGCGCTGCGCCTCCATCAAGGACGAGATCGACGGATTCGCCAAGGCTTTCCGCCACATGCGACGCGCGTGTAGCGCTGATGGTTCCGGACCGGTTCGCGCTGGGGGCCGCGAGCGGCAGCTGTGATTCGGCGAGAAGATTTTGCACCACGGGATGCGAAGGCACGCGCAATGCCACCGTATCGAGACCCGCACTGGCAAGCAGTGAAATCTGAGCCGCAAAACGGCGCGGAAGAACAAGCGTCAGAGGGCCGGGCCAGAACGTCTGCGCGAGCCGTGATGCCAAAGCATCGAATACGGCAATTGAATCCGCGTGTTCGATGTCACGCACATGCACGATCAACGGATTGAAACGCGGCCGGGCTTTGGCTTCGAAGATGCGTGCGACCGCGCTATCGTCGATTGCATTTGCGCCCAGTCCGTAGACTGTTTCGGTAGGAAACGCGATCAAGCCTCCGCTTCGCAGAAGTGCTGCTGCCTGCGAAACAGTCTCTCTTGTAGCAGGTTCGATCCGCGGCATCGGTATTGCTCACTGCCGGCATGATTTCGGAGCGATCTTAGCATCGGTAGCGGGAAGCACATGAAGATATCCGCGGGCTGAATCCGTCGTTTTTTTTTGCTTCAGACTCTTCCGGGCAGCGTGGCCGGCACCCGTTATCGGGTCGCGAACAGATCGATCGTAATGGCAACGTCGTGTGCTACGGGATCGGACGCCGCCCACTGACCCTGTCCTAAGCCGAAGTCGGTTCGCAACACGTGTGCGATGCCGGTCATGTGCGCCGTCCCGCCGTCGAGCGCGAGGGTAAAGGGCAGGTTAATTTCGCGGATGATGCCATGAATGGCGAGCGTGCCATGCGCGTCGTAGCCGTTTGCGGATTTCCGCGTGAATCCCGTGGCTACGAAATGAGCCTCCGGGAAATGGGAGGTCTCAAATCCCTGCGCGCCCTTCAGGCCGCTATCGAAATCCGGCTCGTCGGATGTCTCGCTTCCCAGATCCACGCTCGCTGTCACATGGGCATGAGCGAGATCGTCGGGGTCGAAATCGATATCGGCGTTCCAGTGTTTAAACTGCGCCGAAAACGGTGCGTTGCTCCATTGAACGGTGAATCCCAGGCGGCTTTTCGCGTAATCTACATTCCAGTGTGCCGCCGCGGCCGGATAAGCGACCAGGAGTGGCACGATAAAAATTCCGAGTAGGTAGCGTTTCATGCTCTTCCCGCCACACGCGTCCCCGGTAGCATCCGCCGGAGCACGTCCTCGCCCCTGAACTGGTGATAAAGAGCGCCGGCGATATGCAGCGGCACCAGAACGAGCGCCGAAATTGCCAGATAGAAATGCATTGCAAAGAACTCGTGGCGTAGCGGCATCTTCTGCGCGCGCGTCAGGTCCGTCAGGAATGGAATGCCGGGCCAGTGAAACAGGCCGAAGTAGTTGGTCGGCAAACCGAGAGGAGAAGCCGAAACAAGCGCCCATCCGGTGAGCGGAATGGCGATGATCAGGAAATAGAGAAGGTAGTGGGTGGTACGCGCGAGCGTCTTGAGGCCCGAACTCATTGAATCCAGAAGTGGAGGAACGGGATTGACGATCCGCCAGATGAGCCTCAACACGCTGAGCGTCAATACGGTCAGCCCCAGTGATTTGTGAAACTGAATGATAGGAAAGCGGCTCGGATCCTGGTCCGTGAGGATGTTGGCCATGTAAAGGCCGAGGCACAGATTTACAATGATAGCAGCTGCAATCAGCCAATGCAGCGTCATCGCCACATTGCCATAGCGGGTTCGGGTATTTGTAGCAGGCATGTTCAGCTTTTCTGCTGGTCGAACATTGCTTCGATGATCAGATGAACGTCATCGCTGACGAAAGGCGACCAGATCATGGAAGTCAGGCCGAAATCGCTCCGCTTGATCGCAGTCGTTGCCCGGAACCCCAACACGTGACCGCCGGACATTGCGCTGAGTTCACCGCCGTTAAAGGTCGCATCGAGCGTCACGGATTTGCTGACATTATGCATTGTCAACATACCAGTGATCTGACCGGTATCTGGTCCAGTCCGCGTGATGGAGGTGGATTTGAAAGTCGCTGCCGGATATTGCTGTACGCCGAACACATTCTTAAGGTTGTCAGTGAGACGTGCGCTTGGCACGTCGATGCTCGCCATATCGATCGAAATATCGACATTGCTGCGTTCCGGCTGATTTCCATCGTAATTCAAGGTTCCCGAAATCTTGTCGAACCTGCCGAAGTAATCCGTGAGACCGAGATGCCGCGCAGAGAACAACACCTGCGTATGACCGGCATTGACCGTATAGACACCGCTGGGCGTTTTTGCGGGATCCGTGGAAAGGTTCTGCGCCAATACGGGCAGGCAGGAAGCGAGGGCAACGGAAAGAATGGCGACAACAACGCGGCGCATGAAAGCTCCCAATTCAGCAGGCGCCCCTTCACCCGCGCTAGCGATGGATTGAATCCTTATTCGGAGGCGAACACAACAGCCCCACGGACATGCGATCGGTGTTCTCCGTGTTCTCCGTTCGCCAGGCCGTGGACGTAGGCCAGCCATCATCCTCGAGATCCGATCCACCTATATGGACCCTTGCATTGACGACCATGGGCGAGGAATTGACACTCAGATTTGACACAAGAAACACTCTCCCCGAAATCAACGAACGCATGCCGGACCGGAGACGGGACGGAGAAGTGTTTTATTCCATTTCGCGGGCATGTCGCCGCGAAAGCGGGGAGATCAATGCGCCTTCTGTGCGGCAGGGCGCGAGGCGGTCGGCGACTCAATCTGCTCGCGCGCTGTCGCTGTCTGGCGCCGGGCAGGGATTGTAATACCGGCGGCGTGAAAGCGGTCCTTGATCGCTTTCTGGATGGAAAACAACACCGCTTCGTTGTCAGCGTTGCGCACCCAGCATCGCACGACAACGTCGATCGCGTATTCATGCAACGCGGCGACGCCCGTCATCGGAGGCGGCTTTTCGAGCACGCGCGGGTCGCTGCGCAATACATCAAGCACGATTTTCTGGGCCGTTTCGATTTCGTTGGAGAAATCGATGCTGACAATGAAATTGATACGGCGGTTCGGCTCGCGGGAATTGTTGACGATAACGCCGCTGAAGATTGCCGAATTTGGTATCGATACATAGGCCAGATCGTCATTGACCAGAATGGTGGTGAAGAGCCCGATTTCGCGCACCGTTCCGGATTGGCCGGCTGCCTGAATCCCGTCTCCGATGCGAAACGGACGAAGGACGAGCAACATCACACCGGCAGCAACGTTGGACAGCGTGCCTTGCAATGCCAGGCCAATGGCGACGCCGGCCGCGCCGACCACAGCGATGAAGCTCGTCGTTTCCACGCCGAAGCGTTGGAGCACAGCGATGAAGGTTGCGATCAGGATCGCGTAACGGACAAGCGACGCAAGAAGCGGCTTCAGGGTCTCGTCAAAATGATGCAGCCGGCTTAGTCCGCGACGCGTTCCCCGCGCTGCCCAGCCTGCCGCCACCCAACCGACAATGAGGATAAGCATGGCCGCCACGAGACTGGTGCCGCTGTCCAGGAGCCACAGTTCGAATGCAGGCAGCGATTCGGGCGAAGGATGCATTGCGTTACCTGTGATTTGGGGAATGGTAAGGGGGAGACAACCGAGCCCGTCCCCACTTAGCCGTGCAATTACAACCGCTTGCCGGCAAAATCGATCCCGGATACCAGCAGATGACCGCCATGTTGCCGACTCCTGTCCTTGCTGTCATCGCGTTATTCTGCATGGGGATTCCGGCAGTCTTTGCCGCTCCGCCATCCTGTTTTCCGCCGGTAGAGATCGGCCGGGCCAAAATTGTGCGTGTCGAGCATGATGGCGTACTGGTTCTGGACGATGGGCGGGCGGCAAGACTTGAAGGACTTATCCTGCCCGCCGGTGCCAGCGACCATGCGCCAGATTTCTACGCCGATCAGGCGATCGACAGGCTCGGAGAACTTGCAACGGGTCACAGGCTGATCCTGGCTGCGGAATCCCCCAAAGAAGACCGCTATGGACGATTGCGGGCCCAGGCTTTTCTTAACGGCGATTCCGGCGGCCGCTGGTTGCAGCGTGTTTTGCTGGAAGAAGGTCTCGCTCGTGTTTCCGTTGCGCCGGACCGCAATGAATGCGCGGGCGAGCTTTTCGCCGCCGAGCGGCGCGCGCGCAGCGCCAGAACGGGCATCTGGTCTGACGAGGCCTATCATGTTCGCGGGCCTACCGGGCTGATAAACGCGATTGGGACATTTCAGATTGTCGAAGGAACGATCGAAGACGTAACAGGCGCCAGCGGGCACGTTTTCCTTGAGTTCGGGCATGACCGTCGCAAGGACTTTGCAGTGGTAATTTCGGGCGACGACCTGAAGAACTTCCGCGCAATCGGCGTGGAACCGTTCAGTTACAAGGGACAAGCAGTGCGTGTGCGCGGCTGGATAGACCGAATGCGCCGGCCCGAGATGGAGATTGCAACTCCGGCCAATATAGAGGTGATGGAAACGCCGGAATTGCGGGGGTCGATTGCTACGCAGCGCTAGGCGCAAATTCCCCCTTCCCGACAAGTCGGGAAGGGGGAATAATGATTACAACGGCTGTCAGGCCGCCTTTTTCAGCAGTACCGTTTCAACGCGCTTGACCGCAGCCTGCTCGTCGATCCGTTCGACAGCTGCGACTTCACGCGCCATGCGCGCTAATGCAGCTTCGTAGAGCTGGCGCTCGGAATAGGATTGTTCCGGCTGGCCGCTTGCGCGATGAAGATCGCGCACCACTTCGGCAATCGAAACCAGGTCGCCCGAATTGATCTTGGCCTCGTACTCCTGCGCGCGCCGACTCCACATGGTCCGCTTGATCCGTGCACGGCCTTTCAGCGTATTCAACGCCGTCGCCACCACATCGGGGGAGGACAGCTTGCGCATGCCCACGGCTTTTGCCTTCGCGGTTGGAACGCGAAGCGTCATCTTGTCCTTTTCGAACTGGATCACGAACAGTTCGAGCTTCATGCCCGCAACTTCCTGTTCTTCAACCCGGGCGATCCGTCCCACACCATGGGTCGGATAAACGACGTGATCGTTCGCCTTGAAATCCAATTTCTTATTGGAATTGGCAGGAACCTTTTTCTTGGGGGCGGCCATCTCTTTATCCATTCTCACACGCAAACCTTTCCGTCGGCGTAGGACCACAGGTCACTGCAGCCATTCCGCCGCCGCAGAGCGATCAATCACGCTGAAATACCGTCAAAGTAACCCCGCGACCGGCATTCGGGACGCGGGATCTCACGCGAGGATCTGACTGCCATAACCGACTATGACAACCGTATCACAGGAACCGGCATTTGGGAAGTACGAATGTGCCAAACACTTGAAACAACGCGGTTTCTTGCATGGCTGTAAGAATTCGTGAACGCTGGCCTGCCACCCCGTTTCAGGGACATAATTCTGCCCCAAACCGACCAAATGCGTTGGAATATTCTAAGAGCCCGACCCCGGCTTATCGCTGAAATATTGTTCGAATTTGTTCGGAATTTGGTCGAATTCCTTCGCGTCAGCCGGCGGAACACCCTTCTGAGTGATATTCGGCCATTTCTTGGCGTATTCGGTATTGAGTGCCAGCCATCGTTCGAGGCCGCTCTCGGTATCGGCCTTGATTGCTTCGACCGGACATTCGGGCTCGCAGACCCCGCAATCGATGCACACATCGGGGTCGATCACGAGCATGTTCTCGCCTTCATAGAAGCAGTCCACCGGGCAGACTTCCACGCAGTCCATGTATTTGCATTTGATGCAGGCGTCGACGACGACGTAGGTCATGAAAAAGCTCCTCGCGGGCCAAGAAACGAAGCCGCGGCTCAATTAAGACGGTGCGACGGCCGGATCAAGAACGCTTCCGCTGACGACGCTGTAGAGGCTGCGGGCTTCAGGCGCTTTGCCGCGCCGCTCGGCCAGCGCTTCAATCCGGACGACGACGACTTCGCGTCCGCGCGGCACCGTCAAAATGTCGCCTGGCTGAACCCCGGCGCTCGATTTTTCTACGCGCGCGCCGTTGAGGCGAATCACACCGGAAGTTGCCGCGCCCTGTGCGGATGCGCGCGTACGGTAAAATCGCGCATGCCAGAGCCACTTATCGATGCGAACGCGGCCGGTCATCAATCGGCCGGGACCAGAGCAGCCAATTCGGCAAAGGGCGAATGGGACATCGGTCGAGGTTTCGGCTTGCGCTTTCCCTTGGGGTCAACGGGCAGCCGGGCCTGGCGCCGCCATACAGGCGTTCCAAATTCACTTTCTCCGACAGCCACTTGCCGCCATCCAATCGCGGGAAGCATGAGTTCCAGCCCGGCGGCATTGGTACCAAGCAGCGATTGCAGTTGCGGCATGAGCGAATCTGCGGTGGCCCCCGAGCGCATTGCGCCATCAAGCACAATTTCAAGCCGCTCCAGAATATCGAGGCGCACGGCCCGGTGTGCGAAGCGCCTGTACCCCGCTGCCGCCAAAAAAGCTCCGGGCAGCCAATCCACCGCCGCGAAGGTGGTGAGGCCGGGCGCAGGCGGGGACGGGATGGCGTCGAGACGAGCCCAGACCGCGGAAAGCAGGGCGAGCAGGCTGGCCGCTTGGGGCCGCAAAAGTTGTGGAAAAAAAATCGAATGCCGTCCGAACAGCGCGCCGAAGCGGCGCAATGCGAATCGCGCCGGGCGCAAGTCGCCCGGCAGCACCGCCTGGCGCAGGTCCAACGACCCGAATTCTTCGCAGAGCTGATAGGCAATGCCGCGGACCTCGCCGCCCAATGCGCGCTGCGATCCGGCGGGCGCATCGGCCGCGGCGCGCAACGCCAGCAAAGGGGCCAGTCGCTCCGCTATGCGGGCGGAAAGCCAGCGCCGCAACCGGGTCAGGATTTGGTCGCGAAGTTCGGCCTTCAACTGGTCGTCGCAGACGAGCGCGAGGTCAGGTTCCAATGTTGAAGGCCCGCGTGCCAGCCTCGCAATGATTGCGCCCTCCCACCATACCCTTCCATGCTCGCTCAGTGTGAAAGCCGCATCGTCCGCGGCCGAAAGCCTTTGCGCGCGCAGCAAATATTCGGTTTCGAGCGCCTTGGCCGCGATCGCCCGCAGGGTGCGTCCGTGGAGCCCTTCCGCCTGTCGGTCGGGCACGAACAGGAAACCCTGGAGTTTGCCGATGACCTCGCCGCCGACCAGCGCCGCACCCGATTCGTCGAGTTGCAGGGTGAGCGGCTCGTCTTCGCGCAGGCTGCGCAGGAACAGCGAGGTGCGGCGGTCGATGAAGCGCTGGGTGAGCCTTTCATGCAGCGCGTCCGATAGGCGGTCTTCGACGCCCCTTGTCTGCTCCTGCCAACAGGCCGCGTTGCGGACCCAGCCCGGACGGTGCGCGGCATAGGTCCAGGTGCGGATCTGGGCGAGCCGGCCGGACAGTGTGGCGACATCGCCTTCGATCGCGTCGAGGCGGGCGACCTGGCGGGCGATCCAGTCTTCGGGAAGCGCGGTCGCGGGTCCGATCAGGTGCAAATATATCTGCTGCACCAGCCGCGCATGGTCGTCGACAGACACTTTGCGGAAATCCGGCAGCTGGCAGACCTCCCAGAGCAGTTTCACCGCTGCCGGGCTTTTGGCGAAAGGCTTGATGTCGTCTGAGCCCGACAAGACGCGCAGCGCCGCGACATCCATGGCCGGGCGGGCGCGAACGAGGCCGCGGGCCGGCGGCGGCTCGTCGAGCGTAGCGAGCAGGTCGGCGAGCGAGCGGAAGCCGAGCGAAGAATTGCGCCACTGCAGCAGCCGTACCGGCTCGTAGCGGTGGGCCTCGATGCGGGCGATGATTTCCGCATCGGGCACTTCGCAATCGGCGGTCGTGCCGAAGGTGCCGTCATTCATGTGGCGCCCGGCACGGCCGGCGATCTGGCCGATCTCGTCGGCGCGCAGCGCGCGGACGCCGATGCCGTCGAATTTCTCCAGCGCCGCGAAGGCCACATGGTCGATATCCATGTTGAGGCCCATGCCGATCGCATCGGTCGCGACCAGGAAATCGACTTCGCCCGACTGGTAGAGCGCGACCTGGGCGTTGCGCGTACGTGGGCTCAAGGCCCCCAGCACCACGGCCGCGCCGCCGCGCTGCCGGCGGACGGTTTCGGCGATGCCGTAGACATCCTCGGCCGAGAAGGCGACCAGCGCCGCGCGGCGGGGCAGGCGGGTCAGTTTCCTGTGGCCGGTGAAGGCCAAGTCGGAGAAGCGCGTGCGAGTGATGAAATGCGCGCCCGGCACGAAACGCTGGATCGCCGGCCGCATGGTCTCGGCGCCGAGAAACAGCGTCTCCTCCTCGCCGCGGGCATGGAGCAGCCGGTCGGTGAAGACATGGCCGCGCTCGGCATCGCCACAGAGCTGGATTTCATCGACAGCCAGAAAGGCCGTGCGCAGGTCGAGCGGCATGGCCTCGACGGTGCAGACGAAATATTGCGCGCCCTTCGGCACGATCTTCTCTTCGCCGGTGACCAGCGCCGTCGCCGCCGCGCCCTTGATGCGGACGATCTTGTCATAGACCTCGCGGGCGAGCAGCCGCAGCGGCAGGCCGATCATGCCCGAGCGGTGCGCCAGCATCCGCTCGATCGCGTAATGGGTTTTGCCGGTGTTGGTCGGCCCGAGCACGGCGCCGATCCGGTTCGCGACATGCGGCCGGCCCGCGCCGCGGGGCAATTGCCGCGCGGTCATCTCGTTTCGAACATCGGGGTTTGGTCCCGCCCACGCAAGGGCGGCCGAAACCCGATAACAGCGATTTTAACAGGGAATAACAGCGAATTGGCACAGCTGGGCGCGCCACCGCGACCATGCCCAAAACCTTACATCATTTGATCGGAAATTGCCACCGAAACCCGCGAGCCAAAGCGCGCACGCGCCCATGTGGCGCATTTGATCGGAAATTGCCACCGAAACCCGCGAGCCAAAGCGCGCACGCGCCCATGTGGCGCAGGGCATTTTAATTTTCTCGCGAGGCCGCCCAACCGTCATCGAATCGAATTTTTCCAGCCGTTCCGCCGCGCAATTGATCTGTGGATTGTTGTTGAACCAGCCTGTGGATGGTCGGTTAACAACGTGAACGCCGCTCGAACATAACATGTCCGAATCGCTAACCGAATCAATATCCTGATTTGTTCTCACACAATGGGTTGGCTGTCAAGAGCATCATAGCCATAACTATGGGGGTGCAGTCAAACCATGGCCTGCGACGACTCGCCCGATTCCATATAATCCGTGAACGGAAGGTCCGATGACGGAACAATGACGCGCTCATGACAGACATCGGAACCTTGCCGCGCGCAGCCGCGCTCGTGATACTCCGCGGCAAACAGGGAGATGCGGCATGGATACGGGCGAGCCTGAAGCATGGACGAAGCTCGCCACCCGTGAGCTGAAGGAGCGCAAGCCCGAGGACCTTGTCTGGCGCACCCCCGAGAGCTTCGACGTCAAGCCGCTCTACACCGCCGCCGATCTCGAAACCCTCGACACGCTCGATTCCCTGCCCGGCATCGCCCCGTTCCAGCGCGGCGTCCGCGCCACCATGTATGCTGGCCGCCCCTGGACCATCCGCCAATATGCCGGTTTCTCCACCGCCGAGGAGTCGAACGCCTTCTACCGCAAGAATCTCGCCGCCGGTCAGATGGGCCTCTCTGTCGCCTTCGACCTGCCGACCCATCGTGGCTATGACAGCGACCACCCCCGCGTCACCGGCGATGTCGGCAAGGCCGGCGTCGCCATCGACAGCGTGGAGGACATGAAGATCCTCTTCGCCGGCATCCCGCTCGACAAAATGTCGGTCTCCATGACCATGAACGGCGCGGTCATTCCCGTGCTCGCCGATTTCATCGTCGCCGCGGAAGAGCAGGGCGTGCCGCCGGAGAAACTTTCCGGCACCATCCAGAACGACATCCTCAAGGAGTTCATGGTCCGGAATACCTATATCTATCCGCCCGAACCCTCGATGCGCATCGTGGCCGACATCATCGCCTATACTGCGAAGCGCATGCCCAAATATAATTCCATCTCCATCTCCGGCTATCACATGCATGAAGCGGGCGCGACCGCCGTGCAGGAGCTCGCCTTCACGCTCGCCGACGGGATGGAATATGTCCGTGCCGCGCTCAGCCGCGGCCTCGATGTCGATGCCTTCGCGCCGCGGCTTTCCTTCTTCTTCGGCATCGGCATGAATTTCTTCATGGAGATCGCCAAGCTCCGCGCAGCGCGACTCCTCTGGGCGCGGATCATGGGAGGTTTCGGCGCGCAGAAACCGGATTCGCAGATGCTGCGCACCCATTGCCAGACATCGGGCGTCTCGCTCACCGCGCAGGACCCTTATAACAACATCGTGCGCACGGCTTACGAGGCGATGGCCGCGGTGCTCGGCGGCACGCAATCGCTCCACACCAATTCCTTCGACGAGGCCATCGCGCTGCCGACGGAATTCTCCGCCCGCATCGCCCTCAACACCCAGCTCATCATCCAGAATGAAACCCAGGTGACGCGCACCGTCGATCCGCTCGGCGGAAGTTATTATGTCGAGGCGCTGACCCATTCGCTCGCCACCCACGCGCAAGCGCTGATCGACGAGGTGGAAGGCATGGGCGGGATGACGCGCGCGACCGTGGCCGGGATTCCCAAGCTGCGTATCGAGGAAGCCGCGGCGCGGCGGCAGGCGCGCGTCGACCGGCGCGAGGATGTGATCGTCGGCGTCAACAAATTCCAGCTCGATACCGAAGCGCCGATCGAAACCCGCGACATCGACAATGCCGCGGTGCGCGCGCAGCAGGTGGCGCGGCTGGAATGGATAAAGACGACGCGCGACGCGCGCGCCGTCGAGGCCGCGCTCGCGGCGCTGAGGCAAGGCGCGGCCGGCAATGGCAATCTGCTGGAGCTTGCCATCGACGCAGCCCGTGCCCGCGCCAGCGTCGGCGAAATCTCCGATGCGATGGAGACAGTGTTCGGGCGTCATCAGGCGGAGATCCGGTCCGTGACGGGCATCTATGGCAGCGCCTATGAGGGCGACAATGAGTTCGCCGCCATCCGCGGCGAGGTGGAGGCGTTCGCGCGCGAGGAGGGCCGGCGACCGCGCATGCTCGTCGCCAAAATGGGGCAGGACGGCCATGACCGCGGCGCCAAGATCATCGCCACCGCCTTCGCCGATCTCGGCTTCGACGTTGATATCGGCCCGCTGTTCCAGACGCCCGAGGAAGTGGCCAAGGACGCGATCGAAGCCGACGTCCATGTCATCGGGATTTCAAGTTTGGCCGCGGGTCACCAGACGCTGGTGCCGCAACTGATGGAGGCGCTGAAGCGCGAGGGGGCGGGGGACATCCTGGTGGTCGCCGGCGGGGTTATTCCACCGCAGGACTATGCGGCGCTGGAAGCAGCGGGCGTGGCCGCGATCTTCGGGCCGGGAACGAATATTCCAAGCGCGGCACGGCATGTGCTGGAGTTGGTAAGGGCGAGGAGGGTGGGGAATGCGGCGGAGTGATGTTTTTTTTATGCCGGTGTGAAGCACGCGCGAGGAACTTCAGACCGCTGCTCTGTCGTGTTGATAAATGAGTTTGGATGCCTCAGTAAACGCCTCCCACATGTCGAAATCGCTCCTTTAAGCTGACGACGTTCCCAATTATGGCGTGATCTCATAGGCCGTTCCGCCACCGCCACTGCCACCCACGGGAGTAGTACCGAGCAGGCTGCCACTCGAATTGATAATTACGCCGCTTGGGTGTTTTCCGTCCCTTCGAGCATGAAATGTGTGAAGAGTGGTTTTCCTGCCTTGCGGGGATAGCTTAAATACGGTTCCGCAGCCGCCGGGGAGGTACTTGGCGCAACCGATTCCTCCGCTAAGAGTAGTTCCGTATAGATTTCCTTGAGCGTCAAAAACAAGAGCTGAAGAAGGCGAGGCCCCGTCACTTCCGCCACTAAAGGAATAAAGTACTGTTTGCGATCCATTTGGACTGAGTGAGAACACCACGCCTGCACCATTGACACCACCATCCGGCGTTGCCCCATAGAAATTTCCCGCTGCGTCGGAGATCAGTCCATATTCCGGATTATGGCCACTGTCTGTCGGATCGAAGGAATACATGATCGACTCTGTACCACTTGGCGAGACCTTAAATACGGTGCCTTCATCGTTTTCGCCGCCCAAAATCGTCGTTCCGACAACATTACCTGAATCATCGAAAGTCAGAACGCCAAAATAGGGATTGCTGCCGTCATCGCCGCCCGTGAACGCATGTAGTACGGACTCGTGTCCATTTGCAGAAATCTCGTAGACAATACCGCAACCAAGGCCACCGCATCCGGTGCCCCCGCCCAGGGCGGTCGTCCCATAAAGATTTCCCGAACCATCGGCTATGGGAGGCGCATATGGGGAACTTCCATCGGAGCCATTAGTGAAAGCATGAAGGACGGTTTCAGTGCCGTCTGGCGTCAGTTTGTATACAACACCGCAGCCGTCTCCATTATAACCACAGCCCCTTGTTCCGCCTGCATATGTCGTACCGTAAATGATGCCGGAGCTATCGACACTTACAGTGCCTCCCGGAATATAACCATCGGCGCAGAAGGCCACCGAGCAGAAACTATAGAGACTCTTTTCCGTCCATTTGTGAGATTTCCTGTTCTTGTACAAGCTGAAAACGGAGCCAGCCCCATTAGCTCCGCCAACCTGAGTTGTTCCGTAAAATCTGCCATGATTGTCAGTTACAAGAGGGCCGGTGGGGCCAATGCCGTCAAAGCCATAAAGCACCTTTAAATTGTTCGATTGTGCGGGTCCTGGTAGCGCCAGATAAGTGACAGCCAAAGCAAACCCGAGCTTTCTGACGGTCAGATAAACTTCGAACATTTTTCCCCCTTACCTTGATGGTCGCCACGCGCACCCAACCAAGGCGCCTCCGAACGCCGCAACCGATAATTATAATACCTGTGAAATATGCGAGAGTCAACGGAATCCGACGACACCAATAGATTTTACCCCATAATTGCGGTCGGCCTTGGAGATATCGCACCGTGATGGAAGCAGTGTTCGGGCGTCATCAGGCGGAGATCCGTTCCGTGTCGGGCATCTATGGCAGCGCCTATGAGGGCAACAATGAGTTCGCCGCCATCCGCGGCGATGTGGAAGCGTTTGCGCACGAGGAGGGCCGGCGGCCGCGCATGCTCGTCGCCAAGATGGGGCAGGACGGCCACGACCGCGGCGCCAGGATCATCGCCACCGCCTTCGCCGATCTCGGCTTCGATCTGGATCACTACCTTGCCAGTCTATGAATCGCCGATTGGGACTTTAACACTCCCCCAAAAAATGCGACGATCAACAACTGAGAGGCAAAATTTTGGGGATTGTTGAATGAGATTGGAACGCATCGGCCAGAACGGATTGTATGGAATATTTCGGCCGAAAGTGGCAGTAAAGTTTCTTGCTGCAGCTTGTATCGCTGTGCTCGTGACCTCCACGGGCGCAGAAGCGACGATGACAACTTTTGATCCTGAAGGCTCTGTTGGTACCTTCGCCTACAGCATCAATGACTCAGGCGCAATTGCTGGAAACTTTAAGGACGGCAGCGACGTCTATCATGGCTTTGTCCGGGATGCTGATGGCACAATCGAAGTTTTCGATCCGCCAGATTCAGTAGGTACCGATGCCAATAGAATAAACAACGCAGGCTCGGTGGCCGGAGAATACCAGGACGGCCGCGGTTTGTATCACTGTTTCTCCAGAGCGGTCGACGACACCATCACAACTTTTGACGTTACGGGGTCGACGTGGATCGATATCACGGGCATCAATCGTGCCGGCACCATCACCGGATTTTACCAAGACGGAAGTAATATTACTCACGGCTTTGTGCGAACGCCCAGTGGGGTGATTTCAATCTTCGATCCCCCAGGTTCAATATTTACACAGGTCTGGGGAATAAACGAGGAAGGATCTATCGCTGGCGACTATCAGGACAGCAAGGGCCATTACTATGGTTACGTGAGGGCGGTCGACGGGACGTTTTCGACCTTTGGCGAAGCGGGGTCCCTTGTTTTCTATGTTACGGGTGGTATCAACAAGGAGGGCTATGTAACGGGGTACTATCAGGCGAGCAATGGCAGCATCTACGGTTTCGTACGCGCACCCGATAACACAATTACCAGTTTCACTTTCGGATCCGAAGAATTGATAGTTCCCACGGGCATTAACGACAAGGGTGCGCTCACGGGATATTACGATGGCATGGGTGTTCAAGGGTTTAGGCGAGGTAAACGGGGGGCAATTCGATACGTCGATCCTCGGGGGTCATCGGAGGTCGAGCCAGAAAGCATCAACAACGCGGAATCAATCACCGGATCCTATGGCAGTGAAACGGGCACCCATGGTTTCGTACGCTCTCGCTCTAAAAGCCAGTGATATCCGGTCAAGTGTGAATTCCTGCGATATCTGAAAACGCCTGGGCCGATGTTTAGGGGTGGTCCAAGAATATCCGTGATGGCATTCAAATTGCTGGTGGGTATTGTCACTGAAATCTCCGATGCGATGGAAACGGTGTTCGGGCGTCACCAGGCGAGATCCGTTCCGTGTCGGGCATCTATGGCAGCGCCTATGAAGGCGACAATGAGTTCGCCGCCATCCGCGGCGATGTGGAAGCCTTTGCGCGCGAGGAGGGCCGGCGGCCGCACATCCTCGTCGCCAAGATGGGCCAGGACGGCCACGACCGCGGCGCCAAGATCATCGCCACCGCCTTCGCCGATCTCGGCTTCGACGTCGATATCGGCCCGCTGTTTCAGACGCCCGAGGAAGTGGCCATGGACGCGATCGAAGCCGACGTCCACGTCATCGGCATCTCAAGCCTCGCCGCCGGGCACCAGACGCTGGTGCCGCAGCTGATGGAGGCATTGAAGCGCGAGGGGGCGGGGGACATTCTGGTGGTAGCCGGCGGCGTCATCCCGCCCCAGGACTACCCGGCGCTGGAAGCGGCCGGCGTGGCGGCGATCTTTGGGCCGGGGACGAATATTCCGAGCGCGGCGCGCCATGTGCTGGAGTTGATACGAGCGAGGAGGGTGGGGGAGACGGTGGAGTAGTCCTATTTCACTCTCTTCCGGGAATAGAAAGCTTGCTTCGGTACGGCGGGTACAAGAGACTAAGAATATAGCGCCATTGCTTACGTGTTGGTTCAGGTCCGTGGGGTATCAGTAAGCGCATTGACAGGACACCGATCAAGCTAGGATTTTCCCCGTGTCTTCCTCCGACAGAACTTTCCCCGTGTTACGTCGCTACACTAGTTTGCCATCAGCCCTTCATGTGCTGGCGCATAAGCAGATCACGCTTCTTAATCCCTCACTCTGGGATGATCGTAATGACGCATTCTACATGCGGCAATACAAAGAACGGAAAAAACTCAAGACAATACTAGCGCTTTGCTTCGCTGAAACCGATGAGACTTATCATCATTGGCGCGTCTTTACCCACGGCGCAGATGGCGTCTGCATCGTGTTCAAACGCGACGAACTCTTACAGGCATTTGAAGGGTTAGACGGTATAAGTAAGAAGAAGGTTGATTATAAGAAAATCAGCGATCTCAAGACGTTTCACCCTCCTATCAAGCAGTTACCGTTCCTAAAGCGGCATCCATATCGCGACGAAGAGGAGTACCGCATTGTTTTTGAGAGCAAGGATGAGGAGGTCGAGGTCAAGCCATTCAGGATCGACCTCAGTTGTATTGAGCGCATTACCCTTAGTCCGTGGTTATCTGCGGCGCTGGCCAATGCCGTAAGAACCGCAATCCGTTTGGCAGATGGCTGCAATGACATGCGGGTCTACCAATCGACGCTTCTCGAAAACGACAAGTGGAAAAAAGGTGCAATGCGACAATCGAAGGCAGTACATTAGCAAAAATTGAAGCGGGTTACGCCAAAAAGTCGAATCAGCCAACCGATTGATCGATTATGTACGAAGCGAAGGGACGTAGGGGGCCGCAGATTTTTAGCTATATCTCCGCCCTCAATAAGTGGTAATTTCGTATTCACATGAACAAACATCTAATGGTGTAGCAATATGGCCGTCCCTGACTATCAGACTTTTATGAGGCCGCTCCTTTCCTACGGCGCAGATGGCGTCGAGAAAAGTATTCGTGACGCAATTAGCGTGCTTTCAGAGGAATTCAAGTTGACTCCCGAAGAACGGGCACAAACCATACCTAGTGGAACCGAGACCCTCGTTTCCAACCGAATCCATTGGGCACGCACTTATCTTGGCAAGGCTGGCGCGCTGGTACGAACCAGCCGCGCGCATTTTCTCGTGACGGCAAGAGGCATGTCGTTGCTCAAGCAATATCCGGATCGAATCGATGTGAAGATATTGAGACAATTTCCTGAATTTCAGAAATTCCAGGCCCCCAAGGCTCGCAGTACCGAGCCGAGTCTCTCTGGCGCACCAGAATCGACTGTCTCTCAATCGGCAACACCAGATGAACGAATAGACGCGGCGATCGCTGAAATTCAGAGTCGCCTCCAATCTGACCTGCTCGACCGCATTACAGAGCAATCGCCCGCATTCTTCGAGGGATTGGTCATCGATCTTATTGTTGCGATGGGATACGGAGGATCGAAGGAGAATGTCGTGCAACGGATTGGACGATCCGGAGACGAAGGGATTGATGGAATTGTCAATGAAGACCCGCTAGGTTTGGATGTGGTCTACGTTCAGGCGAAAAAATATGATCCCAAGACCACTATAAGCCGCGAAAAGCTTCAGGCATTTTCTGGGGCTCTGGTAGGTAAGAATGCCAGCAAGGGCATCTTTGTAGCCACCTGTTCGTTTTCAAAGCACGCAGAAGAATATGCCGAACGGGTTCCCCAAAGAATTATTTTGATTGATGGCGAAGAGCTCGTAAGACTCTTAATAAGATACGGTGTTGGAGTGAGACTTGAGCGAGAGATTCAGATAAAACGAATCGATCTCGACTATTTTGAAAAGGACGATCTCTAATATTCTTGGTACCACGACTAGCTTTCACCGCGAAATCATCGCAACGATGGAGACAGTGTTCGGGCGTCACCAGGCGGAGATCCGTTCCGTGTCGGGCATCTATGGTAGCGCCTATGAGAGCGACAATGAGTTCGCCGCTATTCGCGGCGAGGTGGAGGCCTTCGCGCGCGAGGAGGGAAGGCGGCCGCGCATGCTTGTCGCCAAGATGGGGCAGGACGTCCACAACAGCGGTGCCAAGATCATCGCCACCGCTTTCGCCGATCTGGGCTTCGACGTCGATATCGGCCCGCTATTTCAGACGCCGGAGGAAGTGGCCCCCCAAGATTATCCCGCGCTGGAAGCGGCCGGCGTGGCGGCGATCTTCGGACCGGGGCGAATATACCAAGCGCGGCACGGCATGTGCTGGAGCTTGTGCGGGCGACGCGGCGGAGTGATCGTATTTCGCACCCATCTGGGAAAAAAAGCGATTGCCCCGGGTCGGTGGACGCGGCAGACCCCAAGCCCGGCGCCCGCAACTGCATGTCGGTTCAAGCCCGACCTTAGGCACCACCGTCTCTCAACCTCAATGCGTCTGACAAAAGTCGTTAGGCCACGTTGCCGTGACATTTTTTGTACTTCTTGCCCGATCCACAGGGGCATCGTTCATTACGTCCAATTTTCCAGGGGGGCACGATTGTCGAGGGCATTTGCCACTGAGGCTTAGGCGGAATAATTCGCATTCGCGCAATAAGAGCGCGTTGCTCCTTAAGTTCATTTCGCCCTTCGGCTGAGAGCCCGCTTTCATATGGAGCCAGCGCGGCCATTTCACGTTCAGCAGATGTGAAATCGCCGCAATACGCGAGGATGACCGCGTATTGGGATCGAACAGGCACCATGCGACCAGTCAACTTGAGACCAGTTACGTTGGGGATGACGTTCCTTTCCATGACTTCCCGCGCGCCGATGTAGTCCTTTCTCCCGACGAATTGGTCCGCGAGGTCTTGTCCAACCCTGACGAGCGAATCAACCGCGTTCGCCATGCTGTAGAACTTCACCGCGTGTATTCGGCCAAAAGGGGAAACTAGGCCGGCAAGGTCGGCAGCGGTTGACTGGAGGTCCAGGCAATCCGCAAGGTGCTTGAGATCGTCAGTATGATCCTTTCCCTTTTTGAGGATGGGCCAAATCTTGTCCGGGTTATTCCCCATCACATCAGAAAACGTCAATCCTAGAACGTCGTAATACTCTTCGATCAATTCGGATGTCTCTTCGACACATTCTTCATAGTACCCAAGCTGGTACAGAGCGTGTGCCGCATTGTATCGATAAATTCGTCTGTGCAACGGGTTGTCCGGTAGTAATTCCGCTGCCTTCTTTAAGTTTTCGATGACTTGCGCGGCGTCCTTTCGCGCCGCTGCGACAAGCATTTCTTTCATCGCAAGAGTAAGGTGATCGTCGGCGTCGAGCTTATGAGCGGCTGCAAGCTCAATCATAATCTTGAGATGCCGTTCAGCATTCACAAGGTCTTTTTCTTTCAAGTCTGAGAAGACGAGGCCATCCAAGGCCGAAAAGCGTTGTGCGGGATCGACCGTTTCCGAAGTCGATGCGTCTTCAAGAATGGGATATATCTGCCTGACGACACCCAACTCATGAAACCATTCGTCTGTGGCAAATTCGACGAGTGGTTTTATTTCTCCTATCTCCGCGAATACCCGAATTAAGAGGGAAAGCTTCGCTAGATCACGGTCTTTCGGGACCGAAGACATCAGGATGCTTCGGAACGCGAGGTACGCTTTTTTCCGAACCTCAGCACCAAGCGAATTAAGTTGAGCCCGGCCGATAAGCCGCATCGCATCATGAATTTTGACTCGATCATGACCAAAAAATTCGAGTGCTCCCGTAGGACGCAACTCGCGCACAAAGCGTGCCGTAAAACCATCCGAAACGCCGAGCGCCTCTTTTAACAAACTGGAGACTTCTTCGCGCGCAAGCGGGATATCGGTGATCGACAGTGCCGCCACCGCATTTCGCGTCGCCTCGGGCAGGCCAGTGAATGTTTTGGCAAGAATTATCTCCTGCGCCGTCGAGATACTGTGTGTCTGCTTTTCGATATCCGAGCAGAATGCGTCGATGTCCCCGCCATACTCCTTTGAGGCTATCTGCGCTGCATTTTGCACGTAAAGTGGCAAGCCAGCTGTGAGTTGGAGTAATCTTTGCGCGGATCCGGGAGACGGCCTGCAACCTAAGTCCGACGCATCAGCAGCGATCGTGTCGAGGGACCATCCCTGAAGGCTCTCTTCGACCAGATGCAATCTCGCTTCGAGTTCTTGGACTGTAGGCCCAGGCTGGCAAAGCAATACAAAACGGGCGTCAGGGAGGCAGTTGATTATATCGCTTAGGCTGTCTGGGTTGCCGCGATGAGCATTGTCGATAACGACCGTTATCGAGATGGCCTCGCGCTTGAGGCGAATACCTAATGCGCGCAGCATATCGATGCCAGATGCGCCCGGTAGAAGGATCTCTCCGAGCCCGCCCCCCTTTCCAAAGAATCGGCCAGCAAGGTCACGAGCCAGGGGGATAGAAATAGCGGTGCCTGGATTGTCGCCAATATCAAAATAAGCCAGCTCAGATGCGGTATGCATAGCGGCTTGGGCGACCCATGCCGTCTTTCCCGCCCCTGAGAACCCTGTGACAATACGAAGCCTTGCATCGGAAACAAGTAAGGGCTCGTTCACTTGAGGTCGATATTTCGTGGGGGGTGCAGGAAATTCTTGGAGCTGAACGACCAACTGTTCGAAAAGCGCGGCCGTTTCTTTGGCGGCAAAACGGTGATCAGCGTGTGGCGGTGTGCCCGCAGAAGCCAACATCACCATAGCCGCGAGCTTTAAAACCAAAGTTTCAGGAGCTAATAGCGCAAATGGCAGCTGCGCCGCAATTCGCGCGCATTGGTCAAGAGCTTCCGAAACGTTCCTCCAAGCGTCCGGCAACGATTTGTCGGAAGATGGCTGGCCCGGCGTGACAGTTGTACGTCCGCCGGCCAGCCCGTTGCGCGCGTTCGCTCTCGAAGCTTTGGTCCGGGAGCTACGTTTGAAACGATTATGAACGATGCGCTGCCCGATCTCGCGCCGGTGTTGTGCTCCTTACGCAGTTTTTCGAATTTGCTTAATGCGTCCGAGATGTCAGCTTCATCTAGTTGTTGGGCCCGCGTTTTTACCTGTACATAAATGCGCTTATCTGAAAACTGAAGCTCTATATCTTCGTCGGACTCGACTATCAGAAAGGTCGCGCCGATTAAATTGAGACGCAAAAGGCAGGCGACCGCATAAAGATGCTGGTAGAGAAATCCACGATGGACGGCTTCAATGCGCCTTAACTGAACTTGGTCGAGCACATCGGGTGAATTGGATGACATCGCAGTCAAGGCTCTGGAGCTACTCAACGACAACAGGGGAGCATGAGCTTCATTACCCTTCGGTTAGCGGGAAACGTAGCTTTTGTCTCCTTGATACCGCAGCCCCCCATCACCCGGCAAAAGCAGGAACCGCGCCCCTTGCGCGGCGGCGGGAGGCGAGGCGGGTGAGTTCGCGCGTGGTCAGGATCAGGTCGGGCACGATCAGCGCGGTTATGACGAGCGACCAGAGCATATCGGCCAGAAACTGATCGGAAAAATGCATGTGAAAACCGTCCGGAACGCGCGAAAGGACGAAGATGCGAGCCAAAGCCGCGCTATCATCCACGCTTTGTGCATTGCGATCTGGCGATTGAGGATACAGACAAACGCGATGGCCGTCGTCAGCCACCAGAGCCCGGCCTGGAAAACTTGCTCGACGTGAATCGAGCGCGGCTCGTAATAGCTGCCGATATATAATCCGAGCGGGGCGGCGGCGAGACAGATGGCGGCGGGCGCCCGGTCAAGCGTTGCAGTTTCGGCCGGCTCGCGCGGAGGCGATCGGAAAACTGGAGCGGCCCGGTGAACAGCGCCACGGCGCCCGCCAGGCCGTGCGGCAGGAGCGGCCATTGGAAGCGCGCGATGTGGTGCCATTCGGGATCGGCCGGCGCAACGAGAAAGCGCTCGTCCACCTGGGGCGCTTAGTCCTTCGTGCCGCTTCCCCCGGCTTTTCCGCCCGGAAAAACATCCCGGATATTCTCCGGAACGGGCAGGCCGAGATTACCTCTGACCTTTCCGCATTCCCAGTTGAGCCGGCCCGCCTCATATTCAGGAGAGCAATAGAGTTCGGCTCCCAGCATCGACAGCGACAGCACAAGCGCCTGAACCGGATCGACGCCGATCGCGTATCGTACTTTTCCAGAGCCGATTCCAGCGGCCTGATGAGGGCAATACCAGTCGTCGGATCCGGGAAGAATTTCGGGCTTTCCGATTAGGATCGGAATTGCCTGTTTGTCATCAAGCGTCAGTTCGCGCGATGCAATCACGATGCCGACGTTCTCAAGGTCCATCATCGTCGTACCTTTCATTATTTAGATCGTTGTGGAGGTCCGGCTCACGCCACCGTCACACACCAGAGCCCCGCCTTGAAACCTTGTTCGACGTGAATCGATCGCGGCTCGTAATGGCTGCCGATATATAATCCGAGCGGCGCGGCGACGAGACAGATGGCGCCGGGCACCCGGTCCAGCGATGCGGTTTCGGGCGGTTCGCGCGGAAGCGATCGGAAAACTCGAGCGGCCCGTGAACAGCGCCACGGCGCCCGCCCGCGATTGCCGACATGCAAGTATACCCATCGAACGCGGACTCCATAGACCCGGAGGATCAGGGTTAGACGGGCGTCGCGGTGAGAAAGCGTGCGGTATGGACCAATTTGGTTGACATTTAGCCCATTTCGGTGATACCATCCTCCGTTAAACATCGCGCGATACCCCGACGACCGAAAGCGCTTGGGCCGAGGGGTGGCGGAGCAGCAAGCAACGAAAACAGAGATTCTTTCCCTGGTGCAGGGAAAAACGCAGGGAAAAAGAAAATATGATTTCGGGCGGTGATGCCGGGCCAGCCAATCCATGACAACGAAGAAACACGGGACGCCGCGCCATCGGCACCGCGAAACGAAGCGGAACCCTTTTTCCCTGGTGCAGGGAAAAACGCAGGGAAAAAGAAAATATGATTTCGGACGGTGATGCCGGACCAGCCAATCCATAACGACGATGAAACAAGGGCCGCCCTGCGCTTGCGCAGAGTCAGGCCGGCGGCGATCACGGCATATTTGCCCGGGCAAAAAGATGCGGTAATATCACCCGGGCGAAAATAGGGGCCCTCATGGATCGCCAGCAGCGGAAGGCGGCTATCGCGGCGTATAAGGCGCGCAAGCCTGCCTTTGGGATTTATGCAATTATCTGCACGGCGACCGGTCAGGCGTGGGTGGGAATGAGCCGGCGCGTCGATACCCAGAAAAACAGAATTTGGTTTGAGCTTGGCCTGGGAAAGAGCCCGCATGCCGCGCTTCAGGCCGCGTGGAACAGCCATGGCGACGGGGGATTCAAATATGAGGAGCTCGAGCGCCTTCGCGAAGACTTCCCGGAACTCGAACGCGATGACGAGCTGAAGACGCGGCAGGCTCTTTGGCAATCGCGGTTTGAAGCGTCCGTCTTATGAGCACGCCCTGGCTCCGCACGTTGCGGACATCGCAGAAGCGAAGCGAGACGGCGGTGCATTGCCGCTAGGGAATCGCGGTGCAGCGGACGTCCGCCAGACCCTGCGCATCGCGGCGGACGAGGCACCATTGCGCGGCGTTTGCGGCGTTCGAGACCTTGAACACATCCGGGAAGGTCGGGCCGTGGCCTTTGTCCTCGAGGATTCTGCCGAAATATTTCACGGTCAAGCCGGTACCAAGAGCGGCCCGATCTGCCGGCGTCTGCTTCATCCGCCTGAAGACATCTTCCTCATAGTAATTTTCGCGGACGGACCCGGCCGCCAGATCGATGAAATAATTATTTATCACAGCCACGCTTTCCTGCGGCGCTACGCTGGCCGGCTGGTCCGTTACCCGCTCCATCTTCGCCCGGATGCGGCGGATGACGGCTCCCATCGATGCCTGTATGATCTCGCCGTCGATGGATCCGTTTCCCTGCCACACGGCGTCGTAAATTGTATGCCTGAACGCGCCGCCCCAGCGCAGCCTCAATTTGTCGCCGTCGAATGTGACTTCCGGAATCTCCTGCAGAAAGTCGTCGGCACAAACGATCGCGACGCCCTCGTCGTGCTTTTTGAAGGTGCAGAAATCGCCGGTGACCGGTTTGTCGAATCCGGGCCATTCCGGCAGCACCATTTTCCAGTCGCCATACAGGCCTGCGGCCGAGACGATCACTTCTTCCACCGCAGGCGGGTCGGCGGATGCACCACCCGGGGCCGCAGGCTTCGGGACTGCGGAAGGCGTTTGCGCACCGCACGCCGCACCCTGCGTCAGCGCCACAAGGAAAAGGGAAGCGCCAAACAGCCGGCGCCGCAGACGCTTGTCCACCCGGCCGCGTTTCACGGCGTGCGCAGGAAACCGTGCTCCATATTGTTATCGTCGAGATAACAGCCCGCGATGCTACCTTTGGCGTTGATGGCGATGGGCGATGTGCCCCGCGAATTCGCCGGATCGAAGCTCACGATCTTTCCGTTCGTACGCCGGACGAAGCCATGGACGATATCCTTGACATAGATGCCGATAACCGCAGCGCCTTTGTCGATCGAATCTGCGGTGGCCGTATCGGAATCATCGGGATCGATCGTTGTGATTTTTCCGCCGGGATTGCGAACAAATCCGTATTGGGATTGTCCCTGCGCGTAAGTGCCGGCGATGCCGCCGGAATCGTTGATGCTGTAGGGAGACGTGGAGGTTGCGCCGGGCACGTCGATGGTGGTGATGGTCCCGTCGGCGCTGCGCACGAAACCGTGGCTCACGAAACCTGTGTCCTCGTAACTTCCGGTTACGGCGCCTGCTTTGTTGATGCCGAGGCCTTCGGTATTGATCCCGCCTTTGGGATCGAAACTCGTGAATGTTCCGTCGGTGGCGCGCACGAAGCCATGCGCGTAATGGCTGCTGTCTTCATAGGTGCCGGTAATGAGGCCTGCGTCGTTGACGGCGCGCGCCTGCGTGGCCATCGAACCCGGCACGTCGAAGACGGTGACCGTGCCGTCGGCCGCCCGCACGAAGCCATGAAATTTGCAGGCGCCGTCCTCTTCCGCACCGACGACGACGCCGCTGCGATTGATGCCATAGGGGTAGGTGCCGCATGTGCCGCCCTGGACGTCCAAAGTCGTAAGCGTGCCGTCCGGCGCGCGCAGAAAGCCGTGATTTGCACGCTTGCTGTCGACATAGGATCCGGTAATCCACCCCGACGCGTTAATGGCCGCGGGCAGGGTGTAGATCGAGCCTGGCGGATCAAAGGTGATGATCTTTGCCTGGGACGGTCCGCACAATCCCGCCCCCACACCAAAGAGTGTCAGTGCTGCAAACGCGGCAGCGCCGCCCTGAAGTCGCGACCGCAATCCCGAGCAATGTAGCTGATGCATGGCGCCGATCCCTATTCGTGGCCGACCACCGAAGCCGGACCAGAGGCCAATCTACATTCTTCCCCGACCAGCCGCAATCACATATAATTAGACCGCTGTTGCCGTTCGGGCCGGTGGTCGCGACCGCTACGCCGCGTGCGGGATCGACGGCGATTCCGTCCACGAAGCCACGGAAAGGGACCACGCGGCATCGAAGGCGCCCCAGGTGCCGCAGGAATCCGAAGTGTTGTTGCGCTTGGCGAGCACCTTCACGACCTCCGTTTTTCTGGTCGAAAGTCTCCGTCGCGATGAAGTTATTTCCGTCGCTCAGCGCGCCGTGACAACGACATAATGCAGCACGTATTTTCGCGCCGGCCGAGCCGGGTAACCCCAAAGTGGGTAACCCTGGCCCACTCACAAATTCTTCCTCGCGTCCCTTGACGCCGCGACGCGACAGCCTCATCACTTTTTTTGTTGTTCTGCATTGAAGGAAGGACGGGGGGACAGATGAACAAAATTCCGGTCGGCAAGGTCATTTCCGAGAGCCTCAACTTCTCCATCCGGAATTACCTTTCGCTCCTCGGCGTGCTGTGGCTGCCGATGCTGCTCTCTCTGCTATTCACCTGGTTCGTCACGTTTCCGCACTTCCAGGCCGTTGCTGCCGGTGCAGGGGGCCTTCGTCCGGCGGGTTCGCCTCTCACCGGCTTGGGTATCGAAGCGGTGCATCTGGCGCTCCTGGCGGTCATGTCCGTTGGCGTTACCAGGGTGGCGCTCGGTCTGCGCGAGGGTCCGCGGTTCGTTTATCTCTCCGTCGGAGCGGCGGAACTGCGCGTGTTTGGCGGTTATATCCTGCTTGGCATCATCATGATCGTTCTTGGTATCGGGTTGGCGGTGATCCTGGGATTCTTGACCGCAATCGTGGGCGGCGCGTTTAGGGCCGGCGCTGCTTCGGATCCGGCGGCCATGTCCCGTATGACGGCTGTCGCTACGCCGTTCGTGATGTTGGGGGTGTTTCTCCCGGTACTTTATTTCGGGATCAGGCTCTCTTCGTTTATGTCTGCCGTGGCGGTGGCCGAACACCGGTTTGGCCTTTGGCGCAGCTGGGCGCTGACCCGCAGCAATTTCTGGCGCCTTTTCGTGATCGTGATGGCGGTCTGGATTCCGCTCATGGTACTCTATGCCGTCGCGCTATCGCTCGCCATGGGGCCTGCGCTTACAAAGGTGATTGCTGCTGCGTCGTTGGGACCGGCAACCTTGCGTGCCGCCTATAGCGAAATGCTGATGTCCGCCGTGAGCAAACTCAAATATGCGGTGCTTGTCGTTCTCCCGTTCGCCCCGGTTCTGTATGGCCTGATTATTGCTCCGGGTGCGTTCGCCTATCGCGCCCTCGTTCCTCCTCCCGCCGCCGATGCGGCTTCGGCTTTCGACTGAGGCCGCTCTTGCAAGCCAGCTTAGCTCGCGTCATATACTGAACATAATGGTTCAGTATATGACGACCCGACTGGATGCCACGTTCGCCGCGCTTTCTGATGCCACACGACGCGGCGTTCTGGAGCAGCTGGGGCGGGCGGATGCGTCGATCACGGATCTGGCCGCGAAGTTCCGGATGACGCTGACGGGCATGAAGAAGCATGTCGGCGTGCTGGAGCAGGCGGGGCTCGTTAAGACCGAGAAAATCGGGCGCGTGCGGACCTGCAGGCTGGGCGGGCGCGCGCTGGAGGAAGAGGCGGCGTGGATCGAGAGCTACCGCCGGCACTGGGAGATGCGTTTCGACGCGCTGGACGAAATCGCTGAGGAATTGAAACGGAAGGAGAAAGCCGATGAACGAAAGCAAAGAGTGTGAGCCCAATCAAGTGAAGAACCAAACCAACGTTGAGCGGAAGTCCGAGCGTGAGCTGGTCGTCACGCGAAGCTTCAACGCCCCGGCGCGGATCGTGTTCGCGGCGTGGACCACGCCGGAACTGCTCAAGCGCTGGTGGATGCCGAAATCGTGCGGCGTGTCGTTCATTTCCTGCGAGGCCGATGTCCGTACGGGCGGCACTTACCGTTTCGTGTTCGGCAATCCGTCCTCGGGGGAGCCCATGGCGTTCTTCGGCCGATATATCGAGGTGATACCGGACGCGCGCCTCGTCTGGACGAACGAGGAAGGCGGCGAAGGTGGCGCCGTCACCACCGTGACTTTCGAGGAACATGGTGGCGAGACGCGAGTCACCATGCACGACCTCTATCCCTCGAAGGAAGCGCTCGACGAAACCATCGCTTCGGGAGCTACATGCGGGTTCAGCGAGACGTTCGAGCAACTCGATGCGCTGCTGGAGGAATCTGGTCGCAATCCAATTGCGTAAATCCGCCCGACGCCTGCCAATCCCGGGCAAGAGAGCGTCGGAAATTATTACAAATTCATCGTGCCCGGCAGACTGGATTCCAGAATGGCCGATTTCTCGAGCGTGACGGCCGGGAGTTCCCGAACCGGCTTCGCTGCTTCTGCTTGGCTCCGGGCTGGTCGCTGCAGGGGGCGCTTACACCGGCGTCGACGCCGTATCCGAATGGTATAACACGGTCCCGCGAAGGTGAGACGCCAGGCCTTGTTGAATTCGGCGGCAGCATGGCCCGCAGCGTCCCTGGTGTGATGCTTGGGAATTGTTGACAGGCCGCTGCTGCGTAATAACGGCGCGTTGGCAAATCTGCGCGTCATTTGCGATACGTTCGCCGCGCTTCGAGAACTGGCGGTAAATGGAACAGCGCGATGTGGTCGTAATCGGCGCTGGCGCCGCAGGGATGATGTGTGCCGCGGAGGCTGCAAAGCGCGGCCGTAGCGTTCTGGTCGTCGAGCATATGGCGACGCCCGGCGAGAAAATCCGCATTTCAGGCGGCGGGCGTTGCAATTTCACCAATCGCAACGTCACTCCGGGCGCTTTTATCTCTGCCAATCCCCGCTTCTGCATTTCGGCGCTCAGCCGCTTCACGCAAAAGGATTTCGTTGCTCGGGTCGAGCGCCATGGCATCGCCTGGCACGAGAAGACCTTGGGCCAGCTGTTCTGCGACGGCTCGGCGCAACAGATTATCGATCTGCTTTTAGGCGAGATGAAAGATGCCGGCACCGAGCTTTGTCTCGACGCGCGCGTTGTCCATGTCGAGAAAGCAGCAGACGGATTCCTGCTGCAATTGGCGGGAGGGGAGCGTTTGCCGTGTAACGCGCTTGTCATAGCAACAGGCGGCAAATCAGTCCCCAAAATAGGTGCGAGCGATTTCGGCTATAGGCTGGCGCAGCAATTCGGCTTGCGGCTCGTGCCGACGCAACCCGCCCTGGTGCCATTGACTTTCGACGGCACCTTGCTGGCGCGCCTGAAGCCGCTGGCGGGCATTGCCGTTGAGGCGCGCGTGCGATCCGGCAAAACCATGTTCGACGAAGCGATGCTGTTCACACATCGCGGCCTCAGCGGCCCAGTTATTCTACAGATATCGTCCTATTGGCGGGAGGGCGGAGAAATCTGCATTTCGCTGTTGCCCGGAACGGATCTCTTCGAGTTGTTGCGGTCGGCAAGAACGCAGAACGGCCGGCAGGAGATACACAATGTCCTGGCGGTGTTTCTTCCCCGGCGACTGGCGAAAGACATTGCCGATGCGCAGCGTTGCACGGGCAATCTCGGCGACCTGTCGGACGCGAAGTTGCGCAGCCTGAGCGACGCGGTGAATGATTGGCGCCTGATCCCGGCCGGCAGCGAGGGCTATCGCACGGCCGAAGTCACACTTGGCGGTGTCGACACCCGCGACCTCGACTCCCGAACGATGGAAGCCAAGCCCTCGCGCGGGCTTTATTTCATCGGCGAAGTGGTCGACGTCACCGGCTGGCTGGGCGGCTATAATTTCCAATGGGCCTGGTCGTCAGGCTGGTGCGCCGGGCAAGCTGTTTAGATCTGGCGATCCCGATTTACTCTCTCATCGCCCGCCGCGCTGCTCTCCTACCTTCTGCCGCATCGAAATCGCGTCGGTCGACGGTCGCACCTTACCGTGCGCGTAGGGCGGCACGGTAAAGCCCGACATCGCAGCGCGTCTCGGCGCGGGCGAACCACGGGCGTCGGTCGACTGAACCGTCTTCGCAGGTTTCACTTCACCTCAAGATCCAGCACCCAATCGGTGTCGCCGGTGCTGTTGGCGCCGGGCGGCGTGAAACGTTTGTTGCCGCTGTTGGGAAAGGGGGAGCCAGAGATCGTCTGCAGCATGTTATTTGTCGGGTCGAACCATCGAGCCGTGACGGGACCTGAGAATTTCGTCATGTCGATTGTCACTTTCCTGATGTCGGGCAGATAGGCGAGGGCGAGTCCGCCGTCGGGTGCAGATGCGACGGTCGCATAAGTATCGTCGGGTATCGGGTCGCTTTTCGAGAAATGGCCATAGCCTTGCGTCAGAAGCTGGTGATGGCGGTCGGGCACAAGATCATACCAGTCTCGGGCAGCAAAGAACTGCCTCATCCAGGAGAGTTGCTGAACGCCGATCGTGTCGAGATTATTCTTCCAGTCGCCGGTCAGAGTCCAGGAATAATGGCTGCCATAGAGCTGTCCTGTCGTGCCTGACAACGCGGTCCAATATTCCTGACGGCGAAGATTCTGCGTCGTGCCGCCATCGGTGCCCCCATTGTGCTCGAACTCATAATTGGCTTCGACGAGGAAGGTCGGCTGGAAGTCGGTGCGTTTGTATTCCGCCAATTCCTCGGCGTAGGTGGGACGGTAGGTGTAGACAGCGTCGAGGTCACCGACCTTTCGCCATTTCCTGTCGTCCAGCGACGCGCTGACATAATAGTTGAGTTCAATAGTCTGCGTCGGATGCGGATCGGTTTCTCTTATACCCTGTGCCAACGCACAGACAAGCGCGTTGTCCGACGGGTTCTGCCAGGACTGGAAATCATTGCCGCTCAACCAGATAATGTTGGACAAATTTTTGAAACGGCGGCCTAGAAAGCGGCCATAGTCACGCGTCTTCTTCACGCCATTGGCTTCGAGCACGTCGAGCCAGCCCCCGGTTTCGGCAGGATCAAGCAGCACCACCATGCCGCTGTTCGCCGCGAGTTGAATCATCTTCGCGGCGCGATCGAAATAGGCGGGGTTGGGGGTGGAAAGATCGCCCGGATTCGTGAACGGCGCAATACCGTCATAGGTCGTGCCATCGGAATTACATGCGGTGTAGGCGTCGCACAGCAGATTCACCCATAGCGCGTTGATGCCGTATTGTGCACGGTCGGCGATGAAATAAGCGGCATCGTCCAGGGACAAATTGCCGATCATCGCCTGCGGAGAGTCGCCCGTCAGCAAGAAGGGAGCATTGTTCTGATCGACAAGATAGCGGTTATTTGCGCTTGCCTTCAGCGGAAACGCGACTGGAGTTGCCGATCCGCCCGTTGCGGCTACGCCCAGTAGCAACTCCAAAGTCAAAGCGCACACGCCCGCTCTTCCTATCCGACATGCCATGACGTTTCTCCCGACGGTCCGGGCGGAATTGTCCGGGACCTATACTAAGGCATTGTTGCAACAATCGCTCGAACTCGTCCCTCGCATGGTGGGTGAGGAAATTGCCAATAGCTGTCGCCTAACCTTAACAGGCGCGACATATTCCTGAAATATTGGCCGCCCAGTTTCCGGCCTTGCGCACGGATTCACGGAGCGCACCCGTGCGCTCGTTTCCCATTCATGAAAATAGCGAGGAACCATGTACGCTACGACCCGGGCGATCCGGCCAACTTTGCTGCTGGCCGGATGCTGTCTTGTCGCCATCCTTGCCTCGGCAAATCTTGCCGATGCAAAGGCGCCTTTCCTGAAACCGAATTCGCTCGTCATCAGCAGCAGCACCTATGACAACTCGCAAGGTGCGGTCGCTCAGCTGCAGACGGGTTCGCAGTTGCCCAGCGCTCAGGCCAGTACGACCTGCCAGCCGTTCTCGACGGCCATTGCCGGCAATGACTATGTCAATGTGTGGGACAATGTCGGACCAGATCCAAGCTTTGGCGTATCGTCAGCCATCACGCTGAACGACGTCAATCCGAATAACGGCCTCGTCAATTCGACCCTGTCGATTCCCTCGGACCAGGTCGCCACCAGTTTCTCGTCGAAGTCGGAACTGGGGCTGCACATTTCAAATCGCTGGTATGGCCCCGTCCTTTCCTTCATCGGTTATGGCGGTGCGGGCGTGGGTGCGCTCGACTCATCCAACTCGGATGCCGTCGCGGGGCAGGACCCAACCAATCCCGTTACTTGTTTCTTCGGCAACACCTACGCCCATCCTCGCACGATCGTGAGCGTGGCGCAGGATGGCGCCCTGGCATATACTCCGTCGATCGCCTATGGCGGCAACAATGGCCGTTCGGCGTTCTACAGCCCCGACGACGATACATATTACACGGTCGGCAATTCCAACAATGGCGCCTCCAGCAGTTACAATCAGGGCTACACGAATCCCGACGTCACGCAGACGACAGGCTTGGAGGTGGTCAATCCCCTGGAGTGGCCCACTTACAATTATGCGCCCATTCCATCGGATAACTCCGCGCAGGCCGACCCGCAATTCAGTTCCGTCAGCGGCGATAAAGCCGGGAAAGACAGCAATTTCCGCGGCATCACCGAGTTCAACGGCGCGATTTATTTCAGCAAAGGCAGCGGCAGCAACGGTATCGACACCGTCTACACGGTCACGCCGAACCTTCCGTCGCTCTCGAGTGCCGCCAGCGCTACAGTGAGCGTCGTGCCCGGCTTCCCGACTGATACAACCAAAACTTCGGGCGGCAACTTCACTCCGTTCGGAATCTTCTTCGCCAATGCCACGACCATGTATGTCGCGGACGAAGGCTCGGGAAATACGACTGACCAGACCACGCATGCCGGTCTCGAAAAGTGGAGCCTCGTGAACGGCACGTGGCAGTTCGACTATGTGCTGACCAACAATCTCATCGGCACGAGCTATACGCTGGCGGGTTATGACGGCGACTATCCGACGGTGACGACGACAGGTCTGCGGAACCTCGCCGGCGAGGTCAAAGGCGGTAAAGTGAAGCTATGGGCCGTGACTTCCACGTCCAGCGCCGCAGGCGACAATGGCGCCGATCCCAATGAGGTCGTGGCTATCGAAGACAAGCTTGCAGCCACGAAACTCCCGCGCAAAGAAGCTTTCTATGTTTTGAAGACGCCGGCCTATGGCACGGTCTATCGCGGCGTCGCGTTTGTAAATCCCACGAACTGACCTTGACAAATAACCCTCTCTCCCGGCTTCGGGGGAGAGGGCTCATTATTTTGGAATATCGAGGCGCGTGATCTGCGCCGACACCGTGCCCCAGTTGACATGCGCCCAGAGTTTGAGCGGCACGATGTAGCGATGCTGAGGCGCCTCGGGTGCTGCGATTTCGACGAAATCACCGTAGATGGGCGGGAAGGCGGCGCCTTCTTTCAAAATCTTCGGTTTGAAGCCGGCGATCTGTTTGTAGTGCAGGCGGCAGAGATGCGCAGAACCGCTATACAGCGGACCGAGATTCACCGGCTCGTCACGCACATAGGCGAATTCGATGTCGTAGCGGCGCCGACCGTCAAATACCGGCGCGACCGTTCCGCATGGGTTGGCGCGATCGGCGTTTGTAGCGGTGAGCACGAGTGTGATCGCGCTCATCGGATCGAGCGCTTCGCGCTTTTGGGCATCGCTCACAGGGTATTTGGTCGTGTCGTACGGCGGATCCGCAAAGGTCGTTACGCCGTTCCTGTCGAAGGTGACGGTCACGCGTTCTTTTTTCGAACTGCCGCGGCGATAGAAGGAATCATATCTGCTTGGCGCGAGCGCCGTACCGGCGAACCGTCCTGACGCCGAAGCGTCAATGATCGCCTGCCAGAACAGGCTCACGATGCCGCTGGTCTCGAAATGCGACGCCGCCGTGTAGCCGCCATTCACAAAGCGGCCTTCATAGCTCGTCTGCCCGAAGGGAATGCTCCAAAAGGCGATGCTATAGGCGAGGTTGACCATGCCCGGCGCGTGCTGCGGTCGGGCAGCGTCGCTCACGGGTTGAGCAAAAGCCGCTCCGCCGATCAGGAGCGCCAGAAGCACAGAAGCTTTACGCAGCATGATAATCTCCGAATTCGCCCGATTCCGGAGGCGGAAGTTGGTGCAATTGTGACGCGAACGCCGGTGAACAATCTGGGCCAGCTTGCGAGGCTGGTAAGCTCCGGGGATCGCAAATCGTTGGCGCGTGCCGTCACGCTCGCGGAATCGACTCGCCCGATCGATCGAGAGGCTGCGGAAGCTTTGCTGACAGCGCTTTTGCCACGAACGGGAGGGGCGCTGCGAATTGGAATATCGGGCGCTCCCGGCGCGGGCAAATCGACCTTCATCGAAGCTCTGGGCACCCAGATCACCGGGATGGGAAAAAACCTCGCCGTGCTCGCTGTCGATCCATCGTCGCAACGAAGCGGCGGCTCCATTCTGGGCGACAAGACACGTATGGCGAAGCTTGCCCGCAACCCGCGCGCCTTCATCCGGCCGTCGCCGTCCGGAATCACGCCTGGAGGTGTGGCGCGCCGCACACGCGAGGCGATTCTGCTTGCGGAGGCAGCCGGTTACGACGTGGTCTTCATCGAGACGGTCGGCGTCGGGCAGTCCGAGGCGGCGGTGGCGGAAATGGTCGATCTGTTCGTGATGTTGGTGGCCCCGGGCAGTGGCGACGACCTCCAGGGGATCAAGCGTGGCACCATGGAATTGGCCGATCTGGTACTGGTCACCAAGTCGGACGGCGACCTCCTCGATGCAGCGAGCCGGGCCTTCAGCGACTATCGCGCAGCGCTGGCGCTGATGCGGCCGAAATATCCCGGCAATCCGCCTGAAATCGCGCGGGTTTCGGCTCTGAAAGGCACCGGCATCGCGGAAATCTGGTCGCAGATGGAAAATCTGGCTGAGCGATTGGAGGCTGGCGGTCATCTTGCCAGGCTGCGCATTGAACAGTCGCGGGGCTGGTTCTGGAACGAGGTCCGCGCCGCCCTTATTGAAGCCCTTGGTTCCCATCCCGCAATCTCCAACGAAGCCGCGGCGCTGGAACAGGCCGTGCTTGCTGGCCGGAAGCTTCCCGAAGCTGCGGCCCGTGAACTGATCTCGGCGTTTCGCAGGCTTGACGGCAGGAATACCCCCCCTTAAGAAGCGCGCTTTCAAGTCCAAGAGGTAGGCCATGGCGCGCCGCTGCGAACTTACGGGCAAAGGCGTGATGACGGGTCATCACGTCAGTCACGCGAACAACAAGACCAAGCGCGTCTTCCGCCCCAATCTGCAAGACGTCACGCTGGCCAGCGAGGCGCTGGGCCAGAAGCTGCGTCTGCGCATCAGCATGAACGCGCTGAGGACGGTCGACCGGCGCGGCGGTATCGACGCCTTTCTGCTCGACGCAAAAGATGCGGTCCTTTCCGAGCGTGCACTCCGTTACAAACGGATGATCCAGAAGAAGCAGCCAGCCGCAGCAGCTTAGTCGCCGCACTCTGCGATCTTCATCGCCCGCTTCGTGCGGGCGGTCCAATTTATGGACCATAAGCAAGCCGGTCGCCCGGGCAAACCAGGAGGTGATGTCCTGATGCCCGGCGAAATTACGCCGCTCGCGCCTGCAGGCGTCGGCGCACTGGCGCCGCTTGCTCCGCAAACAATGAAATGAGTTGACTTGTCATCGCGCCGCCGAGTTGTTCGGCGTCGACGATCGTGACCGCACGGCGGTAGTAACGCGTTACGTCGTGGCCGATGCCGATGGCGGTGAGTTCGACGGAGGATTTCTCCTCGATCTCCTCGATGACATGCCGCAAATGGCGCTCGAGGTAATTACCTGTATTGACCGACAGCGTCGAATCATCGACGGGCGCACCATCCGAAATCACCATCAGGATGCGTCGCTGCTCCGGCCGCGCCATAAGCCGCGCATGCGCCCAGATGAGTGCCTCGCCGTCGATGTTTTCCTTAAGGAGTCCCTCGCGCATCATCAGTCCGAGATTGCGGCGCGTCCGCCGCCACGGCTCGTCGGCGGATTTGTAGACGATATGCCTGAGATCGTTGAGACGGCCCGGGGCAGGTGGCTTGCCTTCTGCAATCCATTTCTCGCGGGACTGGCCGCCTTTCCAGGCACGCGTCGTGAAGCCGAGTATCTCCGACTTCACGCTGCAGCGCTCCAGTGTACGTGCAAGAATGTCAGCACACATCGCCGCAACCATAATCGGTCGACCGCGCATCGAACCCGAATTGTCGAGCAGCAGGGTCACGATCGTATCGCGGAAATTCATGTCCTTCTCCCGTTTGTAGGAGAGGGGGTACATAGGATCGATGACGATGCGAGGCAGGCGCGAACTGTCGAGCAATCCCTCCTCGAGATCGAATTCCCAGCTTCTGTTCTGCTGAGCAAGAAGCAGCCGTTGCAGCTTGTTTGCCAGCCGCGCCACAACGCCTTGCAGAGCCTGCAGTTGTTGGTCAAGGAAATTGCGCAACCGCATGAGTTCATCCGGATCGCACAGATCGGCCGCTGCGATTGATTCATCAAATTGCGTGGTGAACACCTGGTAGCCCCAGGCGTCCTGATGGGCGAATGGCTGGTCGGGCCGCCAAGGGCGTGCGCCAGACTGTTCCGCATCAGCATCGGACGGCTCCGATGTCTGCTCCGCTCTCATCTCAGCGGATGTTTCCTCACTGTCTTCGCCTTCTGCTTCTGCCGCGTCGGTTTCGTCGGGCTCTGGCTTGCCACTCGCTTCCGTCTCGGCGGAACCTTCTTCGGGCTGCTGATTGGGATCGGAAGTTTCGTCACCCTCCGCTTCCTCGTCCTGGCCAGGCTCCTCGCCAAGTTCCAGATCCTTGAGGATCGTGCGTGTGAGTTTCGCGAATTTTTTCTGGTCCTTGCAGGCACTTTCCAAACGGTCGAGATCACTCCCGGCGCGCTCTTCAATCCAGTCACGCCAGCTGTTTACTGCGGCTTGCGCACATTCAGGCGGCGCCAGCCCGGCAAGGCGCTCGCGTACGAGCAGCCCTACTATCTCGGCGAGCTGTGCTTCGCTGCGCTCGGTGGTCCTTCCCATGCCGGAAACGCTGAGACGTGCTTCAAGCTGCGCGGTCAGATTGTCGGCGACCCCTTTCATGGCGCGCGCGCCGATGGCTTCGACGCGTGCCTGTTCGGCGACATCGAATATCGCAGCAGCGTCCGGCACTCTTGGCCGATAGCGCCGATGCAGCGCATCATTGTGGTAAGCGAGGCGCATGGCAAAAGCATCGCCCTGACCGCGGACGACAGCCACTTCGGACGGCGGCAGATTGCGTGATGGCAAGGGCAGCCGCGCCTTCATGCCTCGCAGGGTTGCCGGTTCGGCGCTGAAACTGATCTCGAGGGAAGGTTCTCCGGCGAGCGAACGGACCGCGCTGGCGACCGCTCGCTTGAACGGCTCAGCCGGATTGTCCGCTTTCATGCAACGAGAACTTTGGCGGCGGATTCCGGTAACTCGTCGCCGAATGAACGTTGATAGAACTCGGCGACGGAAGCGCGCTCCAACTCATCGCATTTGTTCAGGAAGGTGAGGCGGAACGCAAAGCCGACATCGTTGAATATCTCGGCATTCTCCGCCCAGGTGATAACCGTACGCGGGCTCATGACCGTCGATAAATCGCCGTTCACGAAAGCATTTCGCGTCATGTCTGCAACGCGCACCATCGCGGAGATCAGCTTCTTGCGCTCGGCCGTGTCGTAGGACGGCACCTTGGCCAAAACGATATCTACCTCCGCATCATGTGTGAGGTAATTGAGCGTGGTCACGATGTTCCAGCGATCCATCTGCCCCTGATTGATCTGCTGCGTCCCGTGATAAAGACCTGTCGTGTCGCCGAGACCGATCGTATTTGTGGTCGAGAAAAGCCGGAACGCCGGATGGGGACGGATGACGCGGTTTTGATCGAGCAAGGTCAGACGACCCTGTACCTCCAGCACCCGCTGGATCACGAACATCACATCCGGTCTACCTGCGTCATATTCGTCGAATACGAGCGCAACGGGATGCTGCAAACACCAGGGGAGCAGGCCTTCGCGGAACTCCGTCACCTGCTGACCTTCCCGCAGAACGATCGCGTCCTTGCCGACCAGATCGATGCGGCTGATATGACTGTCGAGATTGATACGAATGCACGGCCAGTTGAGGCGCGACGCGACCTGTTCGATATGCGTCGATTTCCCGGTGCCGTGATAGCCCTGGATCATGACCCGGCGATTGAAGGCGAAACCCGCCAGGATGGCGAGCGTCGTTTCACGATCGAAACGATAGGCCGAATCGCGATCGGGAACATATTCGCTCCCGCGGCTGAAGGCCGGAACCTTCATCGCAGCGTCGATACCGAACGTGGCTTTCACATCCACGGTCGTGTCGGGCGCGATTGTGGGATCAAGGCCCTGCGTGTTCTGTGTCATGATGCGATGCAATCCGGCCAGGTTATGTTCGAGCCGCTCAGGTCAGGCCCGATGCGCGGAGCACTCCATACGCCTGGATAACGCGCTTGAGCCGCTCTTCGGTGCCACGGTCGCCCCCATTGGCGTCGGGATGGAACCGTTTCACAAGTTCCTTATACCGCGCTTTTATTTGGGGCAAGCTGGCGTCCGATTCAAGATTGAGAACGTCGAGCGCCTGCACCTGACGAGGCGTAAGCGGTCGCCGCGGCTGGCGCGGCACGGACGTTTCGGCAGTCTCGCTGGTCGCTCCTCCGAAAACGGTATGAAAATCGCGGAACCTGCGTTGGTCGCGTCCCGCGTATCCGTGCGCACCACGCTTACCCAGCGGCCAGGTGGGGCGGTGTCCCGTCAGCGCATCCTCGGCAAACGCTTCGATTTCTGTCTGGTCCATCCCGCTGAAATAATCCCAGTGCTCGTTGTGCTCGCGGGCATGCACGAGACAGAACCACAGATGCTCATTGAGACGGTCGCGTGCTTTGGGAACGCGGAACGCGCCTTCGCCCGAACAACCCTTTGTGGCGCAGGGCCGCGCTGTGGAAACGCGCATCTGCGCATCCGGTTTGATGCGCATATCCTTGCCAAAACGGGGCCGATAATCTGCCGTGCTCATGAACGCGATTATGGTATGCAGATATGAAAAAACAAGAAAACGTCGCGCTTGACTTCTCCGCGCCGCGTGCAATGGAACCCCAATGAGTGTTGCCGATGAAATCCGCCGCAAGTTGGTTGAGGCTTTTCGTCCTTCCCAGATCGATGTGAATGACGAGAGCGCGCTTCACGCCGGCCATGCCGGTGCGCGGCCCGCTGGCGAAACACATTTTCGTGTCCGCATCGTAGCGCCGGCATTTATCGACATGAGTCGTGTCGCGCGTCAGCGGAAAATCTATGAAGTGCTCTCCGCGGAAATGCATGGCCAGATACATGCTCTTTCCATCGAAGCGCGCGCGCCCGGCGAATAGTCTTTCGCGCCAGGGCAGTTCCGTTCAGTTCTCCGTTGTGCCGTTTTCTGTTTTCGGCGGGGGCATCACGCGCACCAGGGTGATCTGGTTTCGCTGGCGGCGCACGATTTCGAACTTGAAGCCGTAAAACGCGAAGCGTTGACCGATCTCGGGAATAGTTCGTGCCTCGTGGATGATGAGGCCGGCTATCGTTGTGGCGTCTTCGTCGGGAAAATGCCAATCCAGAACGCGATTGAGTTCGCGCAGCGGCGTCGTGCCTTCAACCAGATAAGAACCGTCGGCCTGCGGCCGTACCTGCGCCGGCTCGCTCGTCGCGCGCTCGTCGGGAATCCCACCAAGAATTTCCTCGACAATATCAGTCAGCGTGATGACACCCTGAAGCGCTCCATATTCATCGACGACAAGGGCAAAATGGCGCCGCTGCCGGCGAAACGCCCGCACCTGTTCTTCAAGCGTCGTCGTATCCGGGACGAACCAGGGATCTTCCATCAACGATAGAATGTCCCATCCCGCCAGAAGACCACGGCGGCGCGCGAAGTCGCGCATTACATCGGCCGTGCGCAAGACGCCGACGATATTGTCGGGCGTCTCCCTCCAGATCGGAACGCGCGTATGGCGCGCCGCCATCACTTCCTCGAAAATCTTTGCCGGGGATTGATCGGCATCGACGGCGATAATGTTCTTGCGATGGATGGCGACATCGCCGATCGACAGTTCGCGCAAATCCAGAATTCCGCCCAGCATATTGCGGTGTTCGCGCTGCACCCCGCCTTCGCGATGCGCGAGCTCGACGGCACCCCGGATTTCTTCGTGCGGCGGCAACACGGGTTGGCCTTCGCTCTCTTCGCGCACGCCGAAGAGGCGAAGGAGGCGCCAGACAACGAACTGCACCGCGCCTACGATTGGCCCAAGCAGGCTAACGACCGGCACCAGAATGCGCCCGACGCTCAGTGCGAAGCGGTCTGTCCGCGCGATGGCCAGCGTCTTTGGCAGGACTTCGGCAAAGACGAGCACGACAAACGTCATTACCACAGTGGTAATGACCACAGCCGTGCTGCCGTAATGTGCTGCGAGAAGCGATGTCGCGAGCGATGAAACGAGAATATTGATAAAAGTATTACCGAGAAGGATTGCCCCGATCATTCGTTCGCGATCGGAAAGCAGGCGATTGACACATCGCGCCGCGCGCGAGCGGTGCTGTTCGAGCCGGTGCATCGTTGCCGGTGAAACGGCCGTCAGCGCCGTTTCCGAGCCGGAAAGAAACGCCGATACGAAAAGCAATATAATTATGACGACAATGCCGGCGGCCAGAAACCCTGCCATGGCGACTTTCCTTTATCTGTCCTGATTGTGATCCTAGCTGATTTCCTCAGGACGACAGAACTTCCCGTACCGCTGCGAAAGGCACATCGCTGGTCGTGAACGCCTGCCCGATGCCGCGGACCAATATGAAGGTGAGCCGGCCGCCTTTGGTCTTCTTATCGTGCATCATGTGCGCGAGGAGCGTTTCCGGATCCGGGCGCGATCCGGGAATCTCACCGATCGAGACCGGCAACGACATGGTACGCAAATGGTTCTCGAGCCGGTCCGCATGGTGTGACGCAGCATAACCGAGTTCTACTGAAAGTCGGAACGCCAGGACCATTCCTATGGCGACCGCTTCTCCATGCAGAAGGCGCGTGGAAAAACCCGCCGCGGCCTCCAGGGCGTGCCCGAACGTATGGCCGAGGTTGAGCAGTGCGCGCTCGCCCGTTTCGCGTTCATCCCGGCCTACAATTCCCGCCTTGATGCTGCAGGAATGGGCAATCATTTTGTCGAGATGTGCCCCCTCGCCATTGAGAGCGGCAACCGCATGACTTTCAAGCCATTCAAAAAAGGCCGCGTCCCCAAGCGCGCCATATTTGACCACCTCGGCATAGCCTGCGAGCAATTCGCGGCGAGGCAGTGTGCGCAATAGTGTGGTATCGGCGATTACCACGCGAGGTTGATGAAACAGGCCGACAAGATTCTTGCCTTCTTTCGTGTTGATCGCCGTTTTTCCGCCTACGGACGAATCGACTTGTGCAAGAAGCGTGGTGGGGAGTTGTGCGTAGCCAATGCCGCGTTTCAGTATGCCGGCGGCAAAGCCCGAGAGATCGCCGACGACGCCCCCACCCAGCGCCAGAACCAGCCCGTCCCGCTCGATTCCCGCATTGAGCAATGCGCCGGTCAACTGCTCCAAACCGTGAAAGCTTTTTGCCTCTTCGCCGGGCTCGATGACGATGGGGTGGACGTCGAAACCGGCAGTGCGGAGCGAATCGAGGAGCGGCTGAAGGTGTTGCGCCGCGACATTGCGGTCCGTCACAACGGCAACGCGGCCTGTGGACAGAGGGCGGACCAGTTCGCCCGCATGTTCGAGCAGGTTCGCGCCGACATGCACCGCGTATCGGTTCGCGCCTAACGCAATTTCGATTCGCTCGGTCATGGCTCGTTCAAATGACCTTTGCTGGCCAGTGCCTCGAGAATCCGTTCAACGGCGATCCAATGTGGCCCGTCTCCGGCATCGACGACGATATCAGCTTGGGCGTAAAGCGGCTCTCGCTCTGCCAGCAGCCGCGTGAGTTTTTCGCGCATATTTCCCCCATGAAGAAGAGGGCGCGTGTCACGGCGTTCTACCCGGGCCAGCAACAGTTCGAGTGGAGCGCGAAGCCAGACCGAAACTGCATTTTCACTGATTCGGGCCCGGGTCGCTACGTCGAGAACCGCCCCCCCGCCAGTGGCCAGCACATGCGGTTCCAACGCAAGCAGGCGCAGGATGACGCGTCGCTCCCCTTCCCGGAACTCGCTTTCGCCGAAGCGCGCAAAAATTTCATTGATCGTGCAGCCGGCCGCGGCTTCGATTTCGATGTCTGCATCGAAAAAAGGTGTGCGAAGGCGGCTGGCCAGCCTGCGCCCGACCGTACTTTTCCCCGCCCCCATCATACCGATGAGTGCAACCGTGCGTTTCAGCCCCGACATGACCTTGGAATATACGGGCGCGGCATTGCGCGCCAGCAACAGGCTTTACTTTCCGATCGGCCCGCGCGCAAAAACGCTCTGCAAACCTGAAAGGCCGCACATGGGCTGGAGCCTGCGCATTGCCATTGCCATTGTTGCACTGTTGATTCTCGGCGCGGCGGCGCTCGCAATTTATGCGGGTACGATTTCGCCTCCGCACCGGACTTACGAACAGGTTATTCCGAATGACCGTTTCGCCAGCTGAGTCCGCCTGCTGCCAAAAAAATTTCCCGTGAGGCGCGCTTGGGGGCGATCGAGGCCTTTCTGGACATGATGGCCGCCGAACGCGGCGCCAGCCGCAATACGCTTGATGCCTATCGCCGCGATCTCGTGGCGTTCGATTCGTGGCTGGCAAGGCAAAATTGTTCGGCACGCACAGCCGGCCGCGACCAGGTGCGGCAATATCTCGGGCATCTGGTGCAGCAGGGAAGTGCACCGAGCACGCAGGCGCGGCGGCTCTCGGTGCTCCGGCAGTATTATGCCTTTCTCTATTCCGAAGGCTGGCGCGCCGACGATCCCACCACTGCAATCGACGCACCGCGACGCGTGCAGGCGCTCCCGCGCATCCTTTCGCAACAGGACATCGATGCGCTCATTAGCTCCGCGCGCCGGGCGGCCGACGAATCGGCGGAAGGGGTGCGGCTGCTCTGTATGCTCGAAGTTCTATATGCTGCCGGTTTGCGGGTTTCCGAACTCGTTACCTTGCCGCTTGCAGCCGCGAGGAACGGCGATGTTTTTCTGATCGTGAAAGGAAAGGGATCCAAGGAGCGTCCGGTACCGCTTAATCCCTCGGCACGCGCCGCAATTGCTGATTACCTTACCGTGCGCGATCAAATCCTTCCACCTGGCACGCGAGCCGGTGAGCGCTATCTCTTTCCGTCGCGTGGCGGGCAGGGCCACCTGACACGCCAGCGTTGCTATCAGCTTCTGAAAGAATTGGCCTTGAAGGCAAACATCGATCCCGAAAAGCTTTCGCCGCATGTGTTGCGCCATGCTTTCGCCACGCATCTCGTAAAGGGGGGCGCAGACCTTCGCAGCGTTCAAACGCTTCTCGGTCACGCCGATATTGCCACCACCCAGATCTACACGCATGTAGCAAACGAACATCTGCGTGCTACCGTCATCAATGCCCATCCGCTTGCCCGCACACGGATCGTCAAAGGTGGCACGAAATGATTGGGATCTGCCCATGAGTTTTCTCGAGACGGCTCGCCGGATCGCTCCCAGGCTGTATCGATCCAAGCTGTTTGTTCCCGGGTCGCGGCCGGCTCTGTTCGAGAAGGCCGCCGCAAGCGCTGCGGATGTTGTCTGCCTCGACCTGGAAGATTCCGTGGCTCCCGCCGACAAGGAACGCGCGCGGGATGACGTAGTGGCGGCACTGCAGGACCTCGACTGGAGCGACAAGATCGTAACGGCTCGCATCAACGGGCTCGAGACCCACTGGTGTTATCGCGACGTGCTGGCGCTGGTTGAAGAGGGCGGCGAACGACTCGACGCGATCCTTATTCCCAAAGTCGGAAATGCCGCAGATATCTATGCCATCGATATGCTGGTAACGCAGGCCTCCAAAGCGGTGGGACGCCGCAAAGAAATAGGACTGGAAGCGATCATAGAGACCGTTGCGGGTCTTACGAATATCGATGCGATCGCGGGCGGGTCGCCGCGACTGGAGAGTCTGCATTTTGGCTCTGCGGACTATGCGGCTTCGCAAGGCATGCGGACTACCAATATTGGCGGAGGCAACGCAGATTATGTGATGCTGACGGATGGCGGCGAATATGAGCGCGAACGCCATTGGAACGATCTCTGGCATTATCCGTTGTTCCGGCTTGCCCAGGCCGCGCGCGCCCATGGTATCGTGCCCATAGACGGGCCGTTTGGCGATTATGCGGACGCGGAGGGCTTTCGCGCACAGGCACGACGCGGCGCCATACTTGGCTGCGAGGGCAAATGGGTCATCCACCCCAGCCAGATTGCGCTCGCTAACGAAATCTACACGCCGCCCGCCGCAGAAGTAGAACGCGCGGAAGCCATTCTGGCGACCCTGAAGGACGCCCATGCAAAGGGTCTCGGTGCGGTTGCATTGAACGGTGTCCTGATCGATGCCGCTTCGATACGTCAGGCGGAAGTCATAGTGGGACAGATGCAGATGGTGCGTGAGCGCGGCCGATGAGTGCAACAATGCAGGCCTATCTCGATTTCGAACGTCCGATCGCAGATCTTGAGGGGAAGATCGTTGAGCTGCGCCAGCTGGCGTCTCAGGATCCGGGCATGCAGATTGATGACGAGGTCACGCGGCTGCAGTCGCGTGCGGATTCGCTCGTCAATGACATATATTCCAAGCTGACACCGTGGCAGAAGACGCTTGTCGCGCGCCATCCGGGCCGGCCGCACTTCTCGAATTATGCGGCCGCTCTTATCCAGGAATTCACGCCGCTCGCCGGTGATCGTTTGTTTGCTGAAGACACGGCGGTGATTTCCGGGATCGGACGCTTCCGGGGACGACCGGTCGCCATTGTCGGGCAGGAGAAAGGCAACGATACGAACAGTCGACTGGCCCATAATTTCGGCATGGCAAGGCCGGAAGGCTATCGAAAGGCGCAACGGCTCTTCGAACTGGCGGAGCGCTTTCAGCTGCCGGTTATTTCTTTCGCCGATACCCCGGGAGCATATCCGGGCGTCGGCGCCGAGGAGCGCGGTCAATCCGAGGCCATTGCGCGCGCCACGAATGCCTGCCTCGGTCTCGGCGTGCCGCTGGTGACAGTGATAATCGGCGAAGGCATGTCGGGTGGTGCGCTCGGCATAGCGGTCGCCAATCGTGTCTACATGCTGGAACATTCGATCTACGCTGTGATTTCGCCTGAAGGCTGCGCCTCGATTTTATGGCGGAGCGCCGATAAGGCGCAGGACGCGGCGGCGGCGATGCGGATCACGGCGCAGGATCTGCTGGAACTCAAGGTCATAGACGGGATCGTTCCCGAACCTGCCGGTGGCGCGCATCGCTCGCCGGGACAGGCGATCCAGGCGGTGGGCCAGACCATCGCCCATGCGCTTGCCGAGTTTGACGGTTTCTCTCCTGCGCAACTTCGCCAGCAGCGACGTGACAAGTATCTCGCCATCGGGCGAAGCCTGGGTAGTAGTTGACACCAGGCATGGCGCTGCTGGATGAGAGCGCGCACGCCGAACTGTTCCGGATCGGCAGCCGTGGCGGGGGCGCCTATCCCGAGCCCGGCGACCTGTTTGAGCGCGTCATCGAAGATATCTACACGTCGGTCCTGGGCATCGGCGATGTGGCCCTTGATGGCGGTGCCCATGTCGGCCGCCATAGTTTTCCGATGGCGAATTGTGTCGGGCCGCAGGGCATTGTGCTGGCCGTGGAAGCCCATCCGAAACTCGCACGCCGCCTTGTACAGCGTGCCCGCAAACACCACGCGCGACAGGTACAGGTCATTGACAAGGCGTTGTACGACCGCGTTGGGCATGTGTCGTTTCGTTGCACGAAGCAACACCCTGCCTATAGCGGTATTGAAGCGCGCCGTTACGATTTCGAAGAGGCGGTGGAGGTCGTTGAAGTCGAGGCTACGACCATCGATACGCTCGGTGCGCGGCTGGGGGAAAGGCGTCTTCGCTTCGTAAAGCTTGATCTTGAGGGTGGCGAGCTTCGCGCCCTCGAAGGCGGCCGTGATACAATCAGGACGCGGCGTCCCCTGATCGTTTTCGAAAACGACCAGGAGAATTCAGCCCAATCCTACGGCTATTCGAAAGACGACTGGTTCGATTTGTTCGCCGCGACCGGCTATGAAACATTCACGCTTTGGGGCCAGCCCTATTGGCGCGTCGATTGGGGCCGCCACGATATTCCCTGGTATTTCATCGCGGCGCCGAGCAACACGTCCGACATCAATTTCGTGAAAGAACGTCTTCCGCACATGCTGGCGCAATATTTGGCAAAAAAATAACCGGCAGACATTCGCCACGATGGTGTCTGGTTTCGCGCGCGCTGCATCGGCTCGCCGCCTTTCGGCAGCGAGGTCCGAATGCCAAAATGCGTGTTATTACACCAGCGCGCCGTGGCAATGCTTGAATTTGCGGCCTGAGCCGCAAGGGCAGGGCGCATTGCGTTGCACTTTGCCCCATGTTGCCGGGTCGTTCGGATCGATGGGACCGTCGTAATTGCGCGCAATTCGCACGGCCTGCTCGTCCGACGTCAGGCCGGGCGTGGCATCGTCTTCGCCCGTCAACGGATCAATGTGGTAAGCCTGCATCTGCGGCAGCGGCCGCTCCATTTGCGGCGGGGGCTGTTCGACATTGATCTGCAGATGCATGAGTGTCCGCACGACGTCGGTTCGCAGCTTGCTCAGCAGGCCCTCGAAAAGGGCAAATGCCTCGCTCTTGTACTCGTTCAACGGGTCGCGCTGCCCGTAACCGCGAAGCCCGACATACTGCCGCAGATGATCAAGCGTGATGATGTGTTCGCGCCAGTCCTGGTCCAGCGTCTGCAGCAGCACGGATTTTTCGACATAGCGCATGATGTCGGGACCGACATTGGCGGAGCGTTCCGCCGCCCGGGTCTCGACCGCTTTGAGAATGCGCTCCCGCACTTCCTCTTCTGCGATGCCTTCTTCTTTGGTCCACTCCACGACCGGCAGCGTTATGGCGAAAATCTTCTCCACTTCCGACAGCAGTCCCGCCGCATCCCACTGCTCGGCATATGCTTTCTCGGGAATGTGGCGCGCCACCAGTTCGTCGACGATCTGCTCGCGCATGTCGGCGATCTGATCGCTCACATCGTCGGCCGACATGATCTCGCGGCGCTGTTCGAAGATCACACGGCGCTGATCGTGCTGCACATTGTCGAATTTCAGGACGTTCTTGCGCATTTCGAAATTGCGCGCTTCGACTTTCTGCTGCGCTTTCTCGAGCGCCTTGTTGACCCAGGGATGGGCGATGGCCTCGCCTTCCTGCAAACCCAGGCGCTGCAGCATCGAGTCCAATTTTTCCGAGCCGAAAATGCGCATCAGGTCGTCCTGGAGGCCCAGAAAGAATTTCGAGGCGCCCGGATCGCCCTGGCGGCCGGATCGTCCGCGCAACTGATTGTCGATGCGCCGGCTTTCGTGGCGCTCCGTGCCCACGACATACAGGCCGCCAGCCGCAAGCGCGCGCTGTTTGTCGTCCGCGATTTCAGCCTTGATCGCATCGATGCGCGTCGCGCGCTCGGCCTCGTCGATGACGCCGCCGAGTTCGTTGCGGATGCGCATATCCGCATTGCCGCCGAGCTGGATGTCGGTGCCGCGGCCCGCCATGTTGGTCGCGATCGTCACAGCCCCCGATACGCCAGCCTGCGCTACAATCACGGCTTCCTGTTCGTGATAACGCGCGTTGAGCACGTTATGCTTGATCTTGCGCTGTTTCAGCAGGTCCGACAGATGCTCGGACTTTTCGATGGACGTCGTTCCCACCAGCACAGGCTGTCCGCGCTCGTTGCACTCCCTGACAAGGGCAATGATGGCCTCGTTCTTTTCATCGCCAGTCCTATAGACTTCATCGTCGTAATCTGCGCGATTGACCGAGAGATTGGTCGGCACCTCGATGACGTCGAGGTTGTAGATGTCCATGAACTCGGCCGCTTCGGTCATGGCCGTGCCGGTCATTCCGGCGAGCTTTTTGTAGAGCCGGAAGTAATTCTGGAAGGTGATTGAAGCCAGGGTAACGTTTTCCGGCATGATGGCCGTGCTTTCCTTGGCCTCCAGCGCCTGGTGCAGGCCCTCGGAATAGCGGCGGCCCTCCATCATGCGGCCCGTGAATTCGTCGATGATGACGACCTTGCCGTCCTTGACGATGTAATCTTTGTCCTTCTGGAACAGCGTATGGGCTTTCAACGCCTGGTTCACGTGATGAACCATGTTGATGTTTTCGAGATCGTAGAGATCGCCGTTCTCAAGCAGCCCGGCTTCGCGCAGGTATTGCACCATATGCTCGTTGCCGGATTCGGTCAGTGTTACGTTGCGCTGCTTTTCGTCGAGTTCGTAGTCGTTCTTTTCGTGAAGTTTCGGAATCAGGACATCCACGGCACGGTACACTTCGGTCTGGTCTTCGGTAGGCCCGGAAATGATGAGCGGCGTACGTGCTTCGTCGACTAAAATGGAATCGACTTCGTCCACGATCGCATAGGAGTGGCCGCGCTGAACCATCGTCGCGATGCTGTATTTCATGTTATCGCGCAGATAGTCGAAGCCGAATTCGTTGTTCGTGCCGTAGGTAACGTCGCTGGCATAGGCGGCGTGCCGCTGCTCGTCCGTCAGACCATGCACGATGCAGCCGACGGTCAGACCGAGAAACTGGTAGATCTGCCCCATCCATTCGGCGTCGCGGCGAGCCAGGTAGTCGTTGACGGTAACGACGTGCACGCCCTCGCCGGTCAGTGCGTTCAAATACACCGCGAGCGTCGCTACAAGCGTCTTGCCTTCGCCCGTCTTCATTTCGGCGATATTGCCGCCATGCAGGACCATCCCGCCCACCAACTGGACGTCGAAATGCCGCTGGCCGAGCGTCCGCTTGGCCGCCTCGCGGACCGTGGCGAAGGCCTCGGGAAGAAGATCGTCGAGCGTTTCGCCCGCTTTCAGGCGCTCCTTGAACGTCGTGGTCAATGCGCGAAGCTCATCGGAGCTCTTTGCCTGAAACGTTGGCTCCAGCGCATTGATTGCTTCGACGCGCCGCATGAAAGGCCGAATCTTGCGTTCGTTGGACGATCCGAAGAAACGTTGTGCAATACCGTTCAAGCCGAGCATGAATTGTCCTCGATGGGCCTGACGGCCGTTCGCAATTTCCCCGGGCCAAATGCGCCGGCGAAATCCAGAAAACTGCCGGTCATGTGGATTTGCGCCGGCCGCGCGGGACAGATAAGAACAGCATTCCCCCTTGTCAATTCGCGTCAAACCGGCCTAATCCGCCAGCCCGGCCCGACCGGTTGGGCGCCTGGTGCCGGGTGGGGAGGGACAAATGGCCAGCAAGCGGGCGAAAAGGCCCGGACAGAAGCTTGGGCCTGTCAAAAAGCGTCAGATCGCGCGGCATCGGGCTTCGAAAACCGTAAACCGTGCGGCTTCGGCGCCGCCGGTGTCTCCGCTCGCACCGAAGGCATTTCCGGTCCTCCCCCCCCTTGCGGGCGTGCGGTTGGCAACCGGGGCGGCCAATATCAGGTATCGTGGTCGCAACGACGTGATGCTGGCGGTACTGGCTCCGGGAACGCAGGTCGCCGGTGTCTTCACGAACTCGCGCACATCGGCCGCTCCGGTGGAATGGTGCCGCGCGCAGTTGTCGCGGCAATCGGCCAGAGCGCTCGTTGCGAACAGCGGCAACGCGAATGCCTTCACAGGAGCGGCCGGCCGCGAAGCGGTCCGTGCGGTTGCAGGGTCGGCCGCAGCGATTCTCGATTGTCAGGTACAGGAAGTCTTTGTCGCATCCACGGGGGTGATTGGGGAGCCTCTGCCGGCGGAAAACATCACCCGTCTGCTGGGGACACTTGCAGAGGCCGGAGCGGCCGGTGGCTGGCGCGATGCGGCTGAGGCCATCATGACCACGGACACGTACCCGAAGATGGCCACCGCACGGGCGGTAATCGAAAATCACCGTGTCACGATCAATGGAATCGCCAAGGGTTCGGGAATGATTGCTCCCGACATGGGCACATTGTTGGCCTTTGTTTTTACCGACGCCAATCTTCCCGCTGCGGTGTTGCAGGAGTTGCTGGCAGCCGGTGCAAAGGATTCGTTCAACGCCGTCACCGTCGACGGCGATACGTCGACCAACGACACGCTGCTGCTCTTCGCGACCGGAAGAGGGCCACATCATCCGCCAATCGGCAAAGCCGGCGATCGGCGCCTGGCGGATTTCCGGCTGAAGTTGAATGGCGTGCTTCAGGATCTGGCACTTCAAGTTGTGCGCGACGGGGAAGGTGCGCGAAAATTGATCCAGATCGATGTCGCCGGAGCCGAAACCGATGATTCGGCAAAACGCATTGCTATTTCCCTTGCAAATTCACCTCTCGTTAAAACGGCGATTGCCGGCGGCGACGCAAATTGGGGCCGTGTGGTGATGGCTGTCGGCAAGGCCGGTGAACCAGCTGATCGCGACCGTTTGCGAATCGCCTTTGGTGGCCATGTCGTGGCGGAGAAGGGGCAGCGCGCCGACAGTTACGATGAAGCCGCCGCAACGCGGGCGGTATCGGGACAAAATGTTTCAATCGAAGTCGATTTGGGGATTGGCAATGGCCATGCGCGCATGTGGACCTGCGATCTGACCGACGGCTATATACGGATTAATGGTTCGTATCGCAGTTGATCACCGGATTCATGAATGTCTTTTAACGGGCCTTTAATGCGCCACCTGCAAGGTTTGTAGGGCGCAATGCCGCAAAAGCAGATGTTGCTTGTTGTCGCCTGCGCACTGATCGATGTGGATAGTAGGGTGCTTGTTGCCCAACGTCCGGCATCCAAAAATATGGCGGGGCTATGGGAATTTCCCGGAGGCAAACTGGAGGCGGAAGAGAGCCCGGAGACGGCACTTATCCGCGAGTTGCGCGAAGAACTGGGAATCGCTGTCAAGGCGGATTGCCTGGCGCCTTTCGTTTTCGCATCTCACGCCTACCCCGAGTTTCATCTCCTTATGCCACTCTATGTTTGCCGCAAATGGGAAGGACTGCCATGCCCGCATCATCATCAGGCCCTGAAATGGGTGTTTCCAAAGGACCTCAATCGATATCCGATGCCGGCGGCGGATCTGCCCCTCATCCCCATGCTCTGCGATCTTCTCTAGCGAACCTTCTGCGCGACCATAGCGGGGTGACTGCGATCGAGTACGGCATCATGATCGCCCTGATGACTCTGGCCATCGTGGGCGCCATTTCGACACTCGGCAGCCAGACATTCGTTCAACTCTTCAACAAGGTTGCCAGCTCCCTCTAGTTCTTCAGCCTGTCAAGCCGGGCGCGCGGCCGGTCAGGAAAAGGATATCGAACGTCGCGTGCAGCTGGCCGCATGAGTCGTCATCCTGCTCCCTGTAATGGGCAAGCACCGCCCGGAGCATGCGCTGCGAGAGCATCGACCGCCGGCGCTGCATCAGCGCATTTGTTTCACCCAGTACACGCAGGTCGTCCACAAGCGTGGAAAACGCGCGATAGCGCACGGCAATGCGTTCGACATCCGCGACCGGCATTACAAATCCCGCACGCTGAAGAAGTGCGCCTGCGTCGCGCACATCGGTAAGCGGCGCGATTCGGGGGCTCGCCCCGCCGGTTGTTTCCGCCTCGCCGGCGGCAAAGGCGTGCCGCAATTCGGCCAGTGTGCTCCCGCCGAACAATGCCGCAAGAAACAAACCGCCGGGCGCCAGCGCCCGACGAATTTGTACCAGCGTTCCCGGCAGATCATTCACCGCGTGCAGCGTAAGCGCGCTCATCACGAGATCGAAGCTCCCGGGCCCGAAAGGCAGCAGTTCTTCGTCGGCAACGATTTGCTCGCCGGTTCCAGCCGCACTTGCAGACGTTCGAACCCAATGCGCGGCCAACGGCGCCACGAGAGCGAAACTCTCCGGCCGCGAGCCCAAATCGAGAGCGCGCTCGAATTTACGCCCCGCGGCCGCTAGCCGTTCGGCGAGGTTCTCGCCGGCCTGTCTCGCCAGGAAACTGTCCGCCCCGCGACGGGCGGCTCTCATGCGCCGCATGGCATAAAGTTTCCGGTCGAAGATGACTGGTATGGTCACGGTGTCACTGGCGGAGTTGTTTCATCCTGTCGTCGCATCGGGACCGCAGACACGTTCGACACATATCGTTGCCGGAACGGCGATAACAGGCGTGGATGCCGGCAAAATATCCGATCCGGAGGACTGCCGAAGTTCTGGCACGGGCAACCCGCACGGCGATATGGCCCGGGCTAGGATTGGGTACAAGGCTGCTGGATTTCATCTTTCCTCCGCTGTGTTCCATATGCCGGGTTCCTGTTTCCGCGGCGCATAATCTTTGCGGCAGCTGCTGGAGCGGGATCTCGTTCCTGTCCGGTCCGCTTTGCGAGGTCTGCGGCTTTCCGTTCGACTTCGACGCCGGGACCGGCACGCTTTGCGGCGCCTGCCGACAGCGCCATCCCGCTTTCGACAAGGCCCGCGCCCTGATGCGCTACGACGACAACAGCCGAAACCTGGTACTGGCGCTCAAGCGCGCCGACCGGCTTGATCTGGTGCCCGCCTTCGCGCGCTGGCTCGAGAGAACCGGCCGCGAACTTCTGATGGAGTCCGATCTGATCGTGCCCGTGCCTCTGCATTATGGACGCCTGTGGCGGCGGCGGTTCAACCAGTCGGCGCTGGTTGCGGCGCAGCTCGGACGCCGTGCCGCAAAGCCGGTCGACAGCCTCTTGCTGCGGCGGGTCCGCGCTACGCCAAGCCAGGGCGAGATGCCGTCGGCATCCGCGCGCCGCCGGAACATGCAGGGCGCGTTCCGCGCCGACGGGCCGCGAGCGGGCCGCCTCGCCGGAAAAACCATACTTTTGATAGACGATGTGTTCACCACGGGCGCAACTATTGAGGCATGCGCCCGCGCGCTCAAGCGCGGCGGCGCCAGGCGGGTATTTGTCCTCGCGCTCGCGCGCGTTGTCCGGCCCATGTCCAATCCGCTATAATCACGACGCAAATTGAGTCCCGGGTTGTGTTGCGGAATGCGTCCCGTCACCATCTACACCACGCCTATTTGCCCCTATTGCGTCCGCGCCAAGGACTTGCTGAGGAAGAAGGGTGCGAAGTACGAGGAAGTCGACGTGTTCATGAACATGGATGCGCGCGAGGAGATGGCGCACCGGGCCGGAGGGCGGCGAACGGTGCCGCAGATTTTCATCGGCGAGGTGCATGTCGGCGGCAGCGACGATCTCGCTGCCCTCGAAATGGCCGGCCGGCTCGATCCGCTGCTGGATGAAAAGTAACGTGAGCCGGTTCGTCGCCGCCTGCGTTCAGCTGCGCTCCTCCGACGATGTAAGCGAAAACATTTGCGCTGCCTCCGGCCTGATCCGGGAGGCCCGAAAGGCCGGCGCGGATTTCGTCGCCACGCCCGAGAATACCACGCTGATGGCGGCCGATGGCGGGGCCAAGCTCGAACTGAGCCGCCCCGAGGATCGCGATCCGGCGCTGCCGGTTTTCAAGGCGCTGGCAGAGGAGCTGGGCATCTGGCTCCTCATCGGCTCGCTCGCGATCAAGGTGGATGAAAGAAAGACCGCCAACAGGTCTTTTCTGATCGATCCGCGCGGGACCATTGCCATGCGCTACGACAAGATCCATCTGTTCGATGTGGACCTGCCGTCCGGCGAGCAATATCGCGAGTCGAATACGGTTGCCGGCGGCAGTGCGGCGGTCGCCGCGGATCTGCCCTGGGGTCGAATCGGGCTGACCATATGTTATGATCTGCGTTTTCCGCATTTGTACCGCACGCTCGCGAAGGCCGGCGCCTTCGCGCTGACCGTGCCGTCGGCCTTCACCGAAACCACGGGCAAGGCGCATTGGCATGTGCTGCTCCGCGCCCGCGCGATCGAGAATGGTGCGTTCGTGATTGCGCCGGCGCAGGGCGGAACGCATGCAAATGGCCGCCGCACCTATGGCCACAGCCTGATTGTTTCGCCCTGGGGAGAAATCCTCGCCGAAGCCGCAACCGAACCGGGCATCATCCTCGCCGAAATCAATCCTGCCGCATCGCTCGATGCGCGCACGCGAATCCCCAGCCTGCAACACGACCGCGATTACACGGGCCCCTGATCCGCTTGTGAATCGCGCGCCTGATCGCCAGTTTACGTCCCCGTTCCGGAGATGACTCTTTGATCGTATATGCTTTGCAATGTTCCGAAGGCCATGGTTTCGAAGGCTGGTTCCGCGACAGTGTCGCGTTCGACGAACAGGAAACGGCGGGCAAGCTTGTTTGTCCCGTCTGCGATACGCGTTCGGTGAAGAAGGCGATGATGGCGCCCGCGCTCAAGGGCGCACCGGCCGAACGCGCGCCGTCCGCGCCGGAAGAAATCCGCAAGATGCGCAAATTCATGACGGGCCTGCGCAAATACGTAGAACAGAACGCCGATTATGTCGGCCCCAAATTCCCCGAGGAAGCGCGCAAGATCCATTACGGCGAAACCGACGAGCGCCAGATCTACGGCGAGGCGACGCTGAAGGAAGCCAAGGAACTGATCGAAGAAGGCGTCGACGTAGCCCCCCTCCCGCCCAACCTGGAAGAAGAAGCGAATTGATATAACTCACCTCCCCCTTGCGGGGAGGTCGAAATTAGCAAGCGGAGCGCAGCGAATTTCGGGTGGGGGGCCAGATGGCGACACCATGCCCCCACCCGAAAACGCTCTGCGTTTTTCGACAAGGGGGAGGTGATAGTCGAGGTGCTTCATGGCCGACCTGCGGGCGCGGCAGCTTCGCGCAAATTCCACGGAAGCGGAGCGGATATTGTGGTTCTCCTTGCGCCTGCTGAAAACGAAAGGGCTGCACTTCCGCAGGCAGGCGCCCATGGGCAATTATTATGTCGATTTCATCTGCCATGGGGCGTAACTCATTATCGAACTGGACGGCTCCCAGCATGCCGGGCCGGAAAATATTGCGTATGACGCCGCGCGCACGGAATATCTGATATCGCGCGGCTATCGCGTATTGCGTTTCTGGAACAGCGACGTGCTGAAGAACCGCAAAGGGATCATGGACGCGATCCTCGCCGCGGCAGAGACGCGCGCTGCATCTTGTCCTGATAAGAGCCCACCGCAGGCTTGACGGGCGACGAATGCACTTCACCTCCCCCTTGCGGGGAGAGCCTGCTCCCGCGAAGGCGGGGGTCGAAAAGCGCGTTCGCGGGTACACTGTCGGCTACCATCCGGTGCGAGCGTTTTTCGGGTGGGGGCAAGTGCCGCTACCGGACCCCCACCCGAAATTCGCTGCGCTGCGCTTGCAAATTTCGACCTCCCCGCAAGGGGGAGATGATGGGTGCACATGTAGTTACATCCTTGCATCTCGTAGCACTGTCGCCGTGCTCATCGACAATCAATCGCGCTATATTCCGACAATCGCGTTTCAGCTCCCCCTTGCGGGGAGGTCGAAAAACGCGGTCGCATCGATATTGCCGATTGACGTCAGGCGGCGAGCGTTTTTCGGGTGGGGGGTAGTGTGCCGCCGTCTCACCCCGCACCCGAAATTCGCTGCGCTGCGCTTGCGAATTTCGACTTCCCCGCAAGGGGGAGATGATGGTTGCGCGTGGTGCTTTGTAATTCCCGCAAGGGGGAGATGATGGGTGCCGTGCCTGTCATGAATTGCGCGCGCGCTGCCGCCGGCGCCGGGACTGGCGACCAAATCTGCTCCGGCATTTTTATCCCGTTTCCCTGCTTCTTACCCTGCAGCAGGGAAAGCGGCTCCTGTTTGTTTCGCGGGGGCAGGGCGGCCGTTGGCGCCGGCGCGGCGATTTCTTTCTTCGGCGCAGTATCATCCGCCGGCGCCGCCCCGTCTTGCGCCTGCGGCCAGAGCAGATCTTCCAGCCATTGTTTTTCGTTTCCCTGCATTGTTCCCTGCAGCAGGGAAAGCAGCTCCGCGCCGGTAAAGAGCTGTTCGGCGGTGTCGTCGTCCATGCCCGCCGATCGCACGCTCTCGGTCTCCATCTGCGACAGCACCTGCCGAACCGCCGCGCTCCGGCCGTCGGACGCGTCGAGCGCCATCTTCCGCGCGATGGCGGCCAGGATGCTTGAGGGCCTCGATCCCTCAAGGTCTTCCGGCCGCTCCTCCAGCGCCGCCCAGAGCGCCCGCTGGAAGCGCTGCATCGCAAGCTTCGCCGGCCCCGGCCTGCCGCTCGGATTGCCCGACTGTCCCTTCTGGAACCTGGAATGCAGCGGCGGTTTACCGCGCCCGGCGGCGTAATCGGAAGAGGAGGTGGTCATGATTTGCCTCGCTGGAGTTCGAATCCAGAAGGACATACAACCATTTTGGACTTTTGTCAACCGATATGGTATTGCTCGTGCGCTTGCGGAAAATGCCGCAAGCGCCGCGGCTGGCCTTCATCAGTCCCGCTTGGCCGTCTCGCCGGTCGGAATTACCAACCGGCTGCATCCACAGGCGCGTGCTACCAGCGCGTGGACCTGGTCGCCTCCGGCAACTACGCTCCGCGCCGGTTCGATGAAAGGGCCTGCCGATGACGAACGCCGAAACTGAGCTTGCCGGCTACTTCGCGAAATACGAGCCCGCGATGGCCAAACTCGGCAAGGCGTTGCGCGCTCGGCTGCAGGCCCGGCTGCCCGGACTATTCGAAATCGTATACGTATATGAGAACCAGAACGCGCTCGTGATCTCCTATTCCCCGACCGAGCGGGGCTATGAGGGCGTTTGCACGCTCTCGGTGTATCCGCATGTGGTGAGACTGGGATTTGGAAAAGGCGCCGAGCTGTCGAAATCGGACCCGAACAGGCTGCTGCAAGGGCAGGGCAGGACGGCGCGTTACATCGAACTGGGTTCGATTGCAGAATTCGACCGCCCGGAAATCGAGGCGCTGCTCGCCAGCGAGGTGAAGCTCGCCAAGCTGCGTCTCGATCCGGACGCGAAGGGCGCGATAATTATCAAGGCAGAGGAACAAAAGCAGCGCGCGCGGCGGACGACGAAATCAGCACGACCGGCCGCCACTCGGCGGACGAACGTACGGCAAAGCAAGAAAACATGAAGTGATAGATCTATTTGCTCTTTGTCGTGATTGTCCCCGATCTACCGTTTCGCCCGCGATGCCCTGGTTGGCCATATTTCCTACGACTTTTACATAATGGCGGAATTGGGTGACAGTCGAGCGCCATATCGCTTCCGGCGGAGCGAGAACATCGCCGCGCGTTTGCTTGCGCTGCTGTTAGGGGAGACTATACATGACCGGCAAGTCCCGTCTGTCCACAAGATTTGTTCTGGGTTGCAGCGTTGTGCTGGCCATGATCGCCCAAATCGAAGGTGTTGCCGGCAAAGGCGTGAAGGTACTTCATGCCTTTGACGGCAGCGACGGCTCACTTCCCTCGGGGCTTATCATGCTCAAGGGGGGCAATCTGTTTGGGACAACACAAGACGGCGGCAGCGGTGCTTCCTGCATTGGCGGCGGGTGCGGTGTCGTTTACGAGCTGGCGCCGGACGGAACCGAAACCGTCCTCCATTCCTTCACCGACAAGCCCGACGGTGGGATGCCCAACGGCCCTCTGATCGCGGACAAGAAAGGCAATCTCTACGGCACGACATATCTGGGCGGAAATTCCGAAAACGGCCTTGGAACGGTCTTTGAAGTCACGTCCGGCGGCAAGGAAAAGGTGCTCTATCCTTTCAGGGCGGCAGCCCTCGAAAAATTCCTCTGACTCGAAAAAAAAGCGCCTCCCCGGGAAGGAGGAGGCGCGGAGTTCAACAGTGATTTTTCTCAGGGGGAATTTCGCGATGATATCGGTATTCGTGAATGGTGCAGGGCAGGGGCCGTCCCGGGCTCGAATGCGAGAGCGCCTCTCGGACAATCATTTGCCTTCGGGCAATAGAGATAGCCGGTGAACACGCCGGTCGGGTTCGTGCCGTCGAGGGCGACGACGCCTTTGTCATTGATGCCCCAGACTTCCACATAGGTATCATCGGGTATCGTCAGCTCCGTGAAGGCGTGGCTTTTGATATCATAGATGAAGCCGTGCCGGCTGCCGGACGCGTCGGTATAGAGCCCGCTGATCTCCCCCTTGTTGTTGATACCTTCGAGATTGGTGACGCCGGCCGGGTCGTCGATGGTGGTGACTTTCTTGCCGCTCAGCAGGAATCCGTGCTGAACGCCGCTTGCATCCGCGTACCAGCCGACAACATCGCCCTTGTCGTTGATGCCGCGGCCGGCGATGGCCGTCGTGGTGATGCCCGGAAGCGTGATGCTTTTTTTGTACTGGGCGTTCTGTCCGGTATAGCCGAAGATATTCCCCGACACGTCCTCGTAGCTGCCGCTGAATACGCCTTTTTTGTTGATGCCCTGGACGAGATAGTTCAGCGGCGTGCCGTCCATGGTCACATCGGTGATGGTTCCGTCCGGGCTGCGCTCGTAAGGGATATAATCGGCTACCGAGCTGCCCGCCGGATCGTCGATGCCGGTGATATAACCCTTTTTGTTGATGCCGCGCGGCTGCGTGCCGCCCGTCGGATCGTCGTTGAAGCTGGTGTAGTTGCTGCCATCGGCCGGCCCGACAAAGCCGATCTCGATGCCGCTGCTGTTGAGCGAGTAGCCGGTGATCGTCTGTTTGTCCGTGACTCCGAAGGCGATGGTTTCCGTGCTGCCGGCGACGAGCGGCAGCTGATACAATGCGCCGCCGCCTTTGGCCATTGCGGGCGCCGCGGCCATGAGACCAACCAGCGCCGCCGAAATCATCAGTGATTTTCTGCTCATTGTTATCCCCGTTGTGGATCGTTCACGTACGGATATCCGCTGTTCCGTCGGGCGGAAGCCAGAGCCAATCCCGGCCGGGAACTGGGACTTCCTCGCGCTTTCGTGAAACGGGCGCATGTCGCCCGGACACCGGATTTCAAGCCAACAGGGCTGTTTGTTGCCGGCGCGGTCGCATTCACTTTCCTGCGATCATGATCCGCACCCCGATTCACGCGTCACGTTCGCGTGAATCGCGCGATTGCGCGCGCATGTTCTTTGATTTTGCTTCATGCTTGTTGTCGGGACGGCGCGCGGAGCGGAACAGTGCAGTTCGCAGATGCGAGTTTGCCCCTGCATGAGCTTGTATATCAACGCATTCGCTGGCTCGTGCTCTCCGGTGCATGGCCGCGCGGAATGCGGCTGCCGCCCTCACGCGTGCTCGCCGCACAGATGGCGGTGTCACGCAACACGATCCTGAACGCGATGGATCGGATAAACGCGGATGGATGGGTCCGCGGACAGAGAGGCTCCGGTGTCTATGTAATTTATAACGGACCGCGGGTGACGCCGGCGCCGAAACCGGAACAGACGGTTTCGTACCGGCCGCCCCTGATGCCATGCGCGCGAGCCATCGATCTCTTTCCCGCATCGCTTTGGAACAGGCTGCAGTCGCGGCGCAGGAATCAGCTTTCCGGCGCCGCTCTCTCGCAGGCCGATCCGCTGGGCTGGCTGCCGCTCAGGGAAGCCATCGCGGCCCATGTCGCGCTCGCGCGGGGCATTGCGTGCCTGCCCGGTGAAATCATCGTGACAGCCAGCACGCAGGCCGCCATCGACCTTGTGATACGCGCGCTCGATCTCGCGGGCGAAGAAGTCTGGGTGGAAGATCCGGGATATCCTGCCGCCATTCCCTATTTCCGCAATTGCGGGATGCAGCTGATGCCGGTTTGCGTCGACGAAGCGGGAATGGACGTGGCTTGCGGGCTCGCGACGGCGCCGCGCGCGAAACTCGCGATTGTCACGCCGGCCTGCCAGTTTCCGACCTGCGCGGTGATGACCGAAGAGCGCCGCGCCGCGCTGCGCGCCTGGGCTTCGGCGCATGACGCCTGGATCGTCGAAAACGATTTCGACTGGCAGAGCACCGATTGGCGGCGCGCCGCGAAACCCATGGCGGCAACAGACAGGTCGCGAACCATTTATGTCGATTCGTTCAATCCGGTTTTGTTTCCTGCCCTGGGGATTTCTTTCGCGATATGTCCGCCTTCTCTCCTTGAGCGGTTCGCGGAGATACAGATCGCGACGGACGAGTATCCCGGTCTTCCCAACCAGATGATCCTTGCCGATTTCCTCAATGGCGGACATTTCGACGATCACCTGGAGCGCGTGGCCTCGGCCTATCCCGAACGAAGGGTGGCGATGATCCGGAGCTTGGAGAAAGAACTGCCCGGGATCGTTACGCCGCAGCGGAAGGATGGTGGAACGCATCTCGTTGCCTCGCTTCCCATGCATCGCGAGCAACAATTCGCCGATCTCTGCCTGCGGGAAGGAATACTTGCGAGCGGCATGAACAAATTCCAGCTGGTTCCGCGCGAAAGCCGGGAAGTGGTGTTCGGCCATGCCGGCTTCACGCCCGCCATGATCGCCGCCGCCGTGACGGCAATCCGCAGGGCCGTGCAGGGCCGGACCGTCTGAAAGCTCACGTGCCACTGTCTTCCCCGGCGAGCGCAGCGAGGGAAGGGGACCCAGGTGCCTCAACCGCAGCGATGATTGAAATAACATGCACGAAACAGTTCTCCGCCAATTCTGTTTGCTTCGACGCCTGTGTTCCCTTCCCTCGCCGCTAAGGGGCGGCTCGCCGGGAATGACAGCAGAGTAATTGCCTGCAGGGAGCAGATATCCAATGCGTGACCCGATCTGTCATCCCCGGCGAGCGCAGCGAGGGAAGAGGACCCAGATGCCTCAACAGCAGCGATGATCGAAATAACATGCACGAAACAGTTCTTCACCAATCGAGGTCGCTTCGCCACCTGGGTTCCCTTCCCTCGCCGCTAAGGGGCGGCTCGCCAGGAATGACAAAATTGTGGATGCGCTTGATTCGTTAGCTCCACGGCAAATTGCAATACGATTTAAGTAGGAATTTCAGAATCGGGATACGGAAAATTCTCTGCTTTGACTGGACAATCTGACCGCAGCGTGGATCACTATCGTCAAAGTCATCGCGAGCCGGGGTCGCGGCGGCCTCTCACCGTGGCGTGAGCGATCCCTGCGAGATCACGCGAGTACCAGAGGTCATCCGATGAGCGTAACAGGTATCAACTGGAACAATCCGGATCTGCTGCGGCTCGTCGCCGATCTGACCGGCGACGGCAAGGCGGATATTGTCGGCTTTTCGGACGACGATGCCTGGATCTCCCTCAACAATGGCGACGGCACTTTCGGCCAGCCGAAACCGGCAGGCATCGGCTTCGGCCTGAATACGGGGTGGACCACCGCCGAGCATCCGCGCTTCCTGGCCGACATGACGGGCGACGGGAAGACCGACATTGTTGGCTTCGGCGATGCCGGCTTGTGGATCGCGCTCAACAATGGCGACGGCACCTTCGGCCCCGCGCAGTTCGCGCTCGAGGATTTCGGTTATCAGCAGGCCTGGCGGGTGGAAAAACATGTGCGCCTGCTCGCCGATCTGACGGGCGACGGTAAAGGCGATATCGTCGGGTTCGGCGATGCCGGTGTCTATGTGGCCTTGAACAATGGTTCCGGCGGATTCGGCGCCGTCACCCTCGCGGTTCCCGACCTCGGCTACAATCAAGGCTGGCGGCCCAAGTTGCATCCGCGCTTCGCCGTCGACCTGACGGGAGACGGCAGGGCCGACATTATCGGCTTCGGCGATGCCGGCGTGTGGGTTGCGCTGAACAATGGAGACGGCACCTTCGGCCCGGCACAGTTTGTCCTCCCGGATTTCGGCACGCAGCAGGCCTGGCAGGTCGAAAAACATCTGCGGCTGCTCGCCGACCTGACGGGCAATGGCAGGGCCGACATTGTGGGTTTCGGCGATGCCGGCGTTTATGTCTCGCGCAACAATGGCGGCGGGTCGTTCGGTGGCGCGACTCTGGCGGTGAACAATCTGGGCTACGATCAGGGCTGGCGGCCCGATCTGCACCCAAGATTCGTTGCCGACATCACCGGCAATGGCAACGCGGACATTATCGGCTTCGGCGATGCCGGCGTGTGGACCGCTGTTGGCGCAGGCGATGGCAGTTTTGCCGGTGCCGTCTTCGTGCTTGCCGGCTTTGCCTATGACCAGGGCTGGACCTATTCGCCCGACGATTCCCTGCCGTTCGATAATTTCAGCCAAGTTTGGACGCTGCCGGGCGGCGCGGTGTTTCAGGGCCCGTGGCTGCAAAGCTGGCATCCGGCTTTCGTCTGCGAACTGGATGGTGACGGCAAGGCCGACATCATCGGGTTCGGCGACGCAGGCGTGTGGACCAGCCTTGCACACCCGGCGGGCGATGGTGGCTTCAACGACGCCGCGTTTGTCCTGGCGGATTTCGGCGCGCTGTCGCATGTGAGCAACCGCTTCGCCGAACTCATGGTCCAACTCGCGCCGCAGGGCTGGTGGCGGCTGGACGAGAAATCCCCGCAGATCGGCAGCGCCGCGCGGGATTCCAGCAGCTACGCCATCAACGGCACCTATCAGTCTGCGCCGTCGGTCGGTGTGGTCGGGGGCCTGCCGAGCGTGCCCGGTGCAACGCTCGATCTCGACACCGGCATCGATTTCGGCGGCGTGGCCTATGTCGAGGTTCCCGATCACGACATCTATTCGCTCGCCAAGGCGAACGACTCCTTTCACCGCGTCGTCGATGCCGGCTGGGGCGACGCCGATCACGGCGGGACATGGGCGGCGCAGGTCTCGAACCCGGCGTATTTCTCCTGCGCAGACGGCCTGGCGGCGATCGACGAGACCGGCCATGCGGCGACATGGATGATCGGCCTGCCGATCGCGCCTTATAATGCGGACATCCAGATCGAGACGTCGTGGGACGATGTGGCGCGCGGCGGGCCGCTCGCGCCATGCTCGCTGGTCGCCCGCCGCAAAGATAATTATACGTATTACAAGGCGGAGCTGGTCGAACAGCCGGATCATTCGCTTGAACTGTCCCTGTGGAAGAACGTGGCGGGGACTGAGACGCGGCTGGCGGTGGTGTCGGATATCGGCACTTACGCTTCGCGCGACGGCTGGTTCGTCCGGTTCCAGATCGAGGGGCCGACCTTGCGTGCACGGGCCTGGAATCAGGCCGATACACAGCCCGCAAACTGGCTTGTCACGGCGGTCGATACCGACATCTCCAACGCCGGCGGCATCTCCGTCCTGTCGTCAAACTCGGCATCGCAGGCAAGGCCGACCGTCAAATTCTCGCGCTTCTGGGTGCAGACGCTGGGGTTCACGGTGCATGCTTTCATGCGGCTCGATAAAGTCGATTTCCCCGGCGAGAATGACGAGCAATACGTCCACTGGCTGGGCAAAGGCGGGCGCAGCAACTACGAGTGGACGTTCCGTGTCTATTCGCGAACGGCGCCGGCACATACGGGCTGGGTGTCGTTCTACGTTTATAGTTTGACCGGGAAGCTCGGCGCGGGTGCCGCCTATCACGGCGACCAACTCGGATTTCTGGAACCGGGCACCTGGTATCAGTTCGTAGGTGTGCTCGATCCGGGCGACCTGCATGATCCAAATGCCGGCGCGTGGCTGTACCTGAACGGTCAACTGGTCGACGGCGTCATGTTCAACGGGAACATCGAATCCGGCTCGCAGTACCAGAGTTATAACATCATCCCCGGCAATGGCAGCGACCCGCTGCGGCTGGGCACGCTCGACAAGAACAGCTTCCTGCCCGGCGGACTGGACGAGATCGCAATCTTCGACCGCAAGCTCACGGCGGACGAGATCGCGGCGCTGTATCAGGCCGCGGTGCAGGGATGAAGGAGAGCCAGTTCGTGCCGCGAAACTCGATGTTCATTGTGGATTTGGCACCTGGGTTCCCTTCCCGCGCCGCGAAGATGCGGCGCGCCGGGAATGACAAATTTGTTGATGCGTTTTATTTGCCACGCCACAACAAATCAGGAAGCGCTATTCGCGTCCTTTAGGCAATACACGCGTCTTATTTGCTGCCGCGATCATGTAGTTGATGTCGGTATCCGCCGAGAGCTGCCAGTTCCAGCCCAGCGGATCGAAACTTATGCCGCGGGTTTCGATGGTTGCGAGGCCGAGACTGCGCAGTTCCGACGACAGCGTTTCCGGTGAAACAAATTTGTTCCAGTCATGCGTGCCGGCGGGGAGCCAGCGCAGGATGTATTCCGCGCCGATCTTCGCAAGCGCGAGCGATTTCAGCGTGCGGTTGAGCGTGGCGAGCACAAGCAGGCCGCCGGGCTTTGTGAGTTGGGCGCAGGTCGCGAGGAACTCCGTGCGATCCACGACATGCTCGAGAATCTCCAGCGCCAGCACGACATCGAAGCGCGCCTGTTCCGGCACCAGTTCTTCGGCGGCGGTGCAGCGATAGGACGGTGGCGCAGTCATGGCGCGCGCATGCGCTGCGGCGGCTGCGACATTTTCGTCGGCCGCATCGACGCCCAGCACGGCGAAGCCCTGCCGTGCCATCGCCTCGCTGACCAGCCCGCCGCCGCAGCCGACATCGAGCAAGGTGAGCTCGGAAAATGGCGCGAGCGTCTGCGTGTCGCGATCGAAATGGCGCAGGGCAATGTTGCGGATGAACGCCAGCCGGACGGGATTGAGCTTGTGCAGCGGCGCGAATTTGCCGGCTGGATCCCACCATTCTCCCGCCAGCGCGGCAAATTTCTCCACCTCGCGCGCGTCGACCGAGGAGCGTGCGGCAGATGGGTTGCCGGGATTCGAACGGCGTTGAGCGCTGGCCATGTCGCGTCTAAAAGGTTGCGGCGCAGCATACGCGGAAATGCGGCAAGGACGAGAGGCAGATGGCCAGGATCGTGATGAAATTCGGCGGCACCTCCGTTGCCGATCTCGATCGCATCCGCCATGTGGCGACGCTGGTGAAGCGTCAGCTCGAATTCGGCGACGAAGTCGCGGTCGTGGTATCGGCGATGGCCGGCGAGACCGACAAGCTGGTGCGCTGGACGCGCGAACTGGCGCCGCTGCACGACGCGCGCGAATATGATGTGGTGGTCGCCGCCGGCGAGCAGATCAGTGCCGGGTTGTTGACCATCGCGCTGAACGCGCTCGGCGTGAATGCGCGTTCCTGGCTCGGCTGGCAGATTCCCGTGCACACTTCGGGGATGCACGGTTCGGCGCGCATCCTCGATATCGAGACCGACATGCTCGGCGACCGCATTGCCAATGGGCAGGTGGCCGTCGTGGCCGGATTTCAGGGCGTGGCACCGGACAATCGCGTTTCCACCATCGGCCGCGGCGGTGGCGATACCAGCGCGGTCGCGGTCGCGGCGGCGCTGAGGGCCGACCGTTGCGACATCTACACCGATGTCGATGGCGTCTACACCACCGATCCGCGCATCGTGGCGCGCGCCCGCAGGCTGCGCCGCGTCGCCTTCGAGGAAATGCTGGAATTGGCATCCCAGGGCGCCAAGGTTCTGCAGACCCGCTCGGTCGAAACGGCGATGGTGCATCGCGTGCCGGTGCGCGTGCTGTCGACATTCGACCCTGAAGGCGAGGGCACACTTCTTTGCGACGAGGAAGACATCATGGAGAAGAAGCCGGTCACCGGCATCGCCTATTCGCGCGACGAGGCCAAGATCACGCTGCACCGGATTCCGGATCAGCCGGGCATCGCGGCCGCCATTTTCGGCCCGCTGGCGAGTGCGGGGATCAATGTCGACATGATCGTGCAGAACGTCTCGGAAGATGGGCGCCGCACGGATCTCACTTTCACCATCGGGCGCGGTGACCTCTCGCGCGCGCTGCACGCCATCGAACAGGCGGCGCCGGCGATCGGCTATCGCGATGTGACCTCGGATGCCGGCGTGGCAAAGGTTTCGATCATCGGTATCGGCATGCGCGCCCATCCGGGCGTGGCGCAGACCATGTTCCGGACGCTGGCGGAAAAAGGCATCAACATCGAAGTAATTTCTACGTCGGAGATCAAGGTCAGCGTCCTTATTCCCGAAGAATATGTGGAGCTCGCGGTGCGCGCACTCCATTCGGCCTACGAGCTGGACGTGGAGTAATTGGTTGAGAAGGGAGAGAGCAGTATTTCCCTCTCCCCCTGTTCAGGGGGAGAGGGTCGGGGTGAGGAGGACTCTCCGCCGTACGGAAGTTGAATGTCCGTTTGTGCGGCAGGCGAATTCTTCAGCATCGGCTGCGCGTCACCACCCCCTCACCCCGGCCCTCTCCCCCATAAGTGCGGGAGAGGAGGAAGCGCATCTCTGATGGTGGCAGGCGTTCCGTCGGGAGGGCCGCGCCTGCTGCTCAGGCGTTTGCGCGAGATCATGGCGGACCGGGCGAGCGCGCAGGCGCGCCTCGACCGCCTCGTAACCGTCATCGCAGCAAATATGGTTGCGGAAGTTTGTTCGATCTATCTTCGCCGCGCCGGTAACATGCTCGAACTGTTTGCGACCGAAGGGCTGAACAGAGGGGCGGTTCACCGAACCCGCATGCGCGCAGGCGAGGGACTTGTCGGCCTCGTGTCGGAAACCGCCGAACCCATCAATCTCAGCGAGGCGCCAAGTCACCCACGGTTCTCCTATCGGCCTGAAACGGGCGAGGATCCGTTCCGCTCGTTTCTCGGCGTGCCGATCGTGCGCGGCGGGCAGGTGTATGGCGTACTCACCGTGCAGAACCGGGCAGCGCGGCAATACGACGAGGAGGAAGTCGAAGCGCTCCAGACGGTAGCCATGGTGCTCGCGGAAATCGTCGCACATGGCGCGCTGTTCGATATTGCCGAGCTCGATGAACCCGAATTGCGTTCCGACAGGCCGCGCTTTTTCAAGGGAGAAGGGCTCTCCGAAGGCGTGGCAGTGGGAGAAGTGGTGCTGCACGAGCCGCGCGTGAAAGTCGAGCGCATGATCGCCGACGATCCGCTGCTCGAAGCGCGCCGCCTCGATGGCGCGCTCGCAAAGTTGCGGCAGTCGGTAGACGATATGCTCGCCTCCAGCGAACTCGACCTCTCGGAGGAAAGCCGTGAAGTCATCGAAGCCTATCGTCTGTTCGCCGAGGACCAGGGCTGGCAGCAGAAACTGCATGACGCCGTCCGCACCGGTTTGACCGCCGAAGCCGCCGTCGAGCGGGTGCAGGACGAATTCCGGCTTCGGGTCACCCGGATGGGCGATCCGTTCCTGCGCGAGCGCCTGCACGATTTCGAAGATCTCGCACGCCGCCTGCAGCGTCATCTGAGCGGTGACGGAGAAACGGACGAAAACCGGACCCTGCCGCCGGACGCGATCCTCGTCAGCCGCGCCATGGGGCCGGCGGAGCTTCTGGACTATGCGCGCCATCGTGTGGCGGGCCTCGTCCTCGAGGAAGGCGCACCCACCTCGCATGTCGCCATTGTTGCTCGCGCGATGGCGCTTCCGCTCGTGAGCGGAGCCGAAGGCATAGTCGATGCGGCTCGTGCCGGCGATGTGATCGCCGTGGACGGCGAGACGGGCGAAGCACATTTGCGTCCAGCATCCGATGTCGTCACTGCTTTCCGAACGCGGCGCGCCGTTCGGGAGTCGCGGGCCGCGCAAATTGCCGAAATGCGCGATCTTCCGGCGGTCACGAAGGACGGCGTGACCATTCAGTTGATGATGAATGCCGGCCTTCTTCTCGACATGCCCCATCTCGATGCGTCGGGCGCCGACGGCATCGGGCTCTTTCGCACCGAACTGCAATTCATGGTCGGGCAGACCATGCCGCGACTTTCCGATCAGGTTGGTTTTTATCGCCGGGTGATCGAAGCGGCGGGCAGCAGGCCGGTGATCTTCCGCACGCTCGATCTCGGCGGCGACAAAATACTTCCCTATGGGCGCTGGGAGCGGGAAGAGAATCCCGCGCTTGGCTGGCGCGCATTGCGCATCGCGCTCGATCGTCCGGCACTTCTGCGTTATCAGGCGCGGGCGCTGATTGCGGCGTCGGTCGGCCGCACCCTGCGTCTGTTGTTGCCGCTGGTCACGGATGTCGACGAGTTCAACCGCGGCCGCGCACTCCTCGATCGCGAACTGGAGCGGGCGCGAATACTGAATCTGCCCCAGCCGCGCCAGACGCTGGTCGGCGCCATGCTGGAAGTGCCGGCGATGGCGTTCATGTTGCCGCAGATATTGCGAAGCGCAGACTTTGTTTCGATCGGATCGAACGATCTTCTGCAATTCGTATTCGCAGTCGACCGCACGAATCCGCGGGTGGCCAGGCGTTACGACGCTTTGAGTCCGCCGGTCCTGACGCTGGTGCGGCAGATCGTGCGGAGCGCGGCGGAGGCAAATGGCGAAGTTTCATTGTGCGGTGAGATGGCAGGCCGGCCGCTCGAAGCCATGGCGCTCATCGGAACCGGATTGCGCTGCCTCTCCATGCAGCCCGCAAACATCGGTGCGGTCAAAATGATGATACGCAGCCTCGATTCGCGTGAAATCACTGCGTTTGTGGACAGGCAATGCGACAGGAGCGATCACAGTCTGCGCACCCGCCTGTCAGCCTTTGCCGCGGAACGCGGAATTGTGATCCGGCAATAATACGGCGGAAATAAAAATCTGCCGCGAATCCGCGTGCGGTCAGACACGAAAACGTTACTACTTACTGTTTGATCCAGCGACAAATTACACGCAGCTTGTAATTTGCGGCAAGGGCACTGGCGACTCATACCAGAGGCCCTGATAATTCACCCCTCAGCTGTCATCCCCGCGAAAGCGGGGACCCAGCTCACCCGCCTTTCCGGATAGATCACGCTGCTGGGTTCCCGCTTTCGCGGGGATAACAACGGTAGTGCAACAAAACGATCTCATTCGATTTCAAGACACCATAGGAAACAAGTCAAAGATCAGGACCACTGGTATCACTCCGCGGGATCTAAGCTGCGTTTGGCCGACCGCGATCGAAAGGATATTTGTCGTGAGGCCGGTCGCGCCGGTTGCGCTTTCTGCCGTCGCGCTCCTGATTTCGAAGAGTGCCCGGCCCGCGCCCGCCGTGATGCGGTCACGCGGTCCTCGACTTGCACTTCCGTCGCCACTGGCAGCGCACCAGCGGCTGGCGCACTGCAGGGGGGATGCGTCAGGAGTTCGGGAATGGATTTATCTTTTGGCAAGATTTGATCGTGGATTACCTTCATCCGCAAACTGTGGAATCCGCGGCCCTTGATCGTCTAACTGTTATGCACAGTACGGGCTGGAGCCAATTCCGAACGCATTGCGCGCGACGTACACAAAGTCGTTATCGTAAAAACCCCGGTTAAGTCGGGACAGTGATAGGATTTTGTGCCATCAAATGAGGCGAGAATGCGCAGGATTCGTTACGTCTTGTATTAGACGGCCGCTTGCGTCATTTTCCGGTGCCTCGCAATTGAAAGGGATCTGGAAATGCGAATTTTTGCCGTTCTGGCCGTATCCGCAGCGGCTGTTCTTACGCCTGCTTTAGCTTCGGCCGATCCGGGCCAGACGCAAACTGCTCCGGCGGCAACCGCGACGACTGCGCCGAGCACCCCTGCTCTGCAGCAGACGGCTCAGGCGACGCCCGCGACCGCTGCCCCCAGTTCAAATAGCGACGAGATCGTGTGCCGGACGCAGCCCCCGACGACAGGGACGCGCCTTGGCGCAACCCGCGAGTGCCACACGCAGCGGGATTGGGATCGGCGCCAGGAAGAGACTCAGAAGATGGTCCAACAGACCCAGCTGCAGGGTATGTCGGGACTTGCTGGCCCGGGCGTCGGCAAAGGCAAGTAACGTAACGCGCGTGTTGATTTGACTGCCGCCCACCGGCTATCTCTTCAAGTCGGGTAACAAGTGGGTTGGCATGGCCAAAGTTACACTGCTGCCGCCGGGTAAGCGCGGCGAAGCCGGGCGGCAGCAGGTCCGAATGCAGGATGACTTGGCCGATTCAACAGCTCAGACCGTAGGTCAGTATTTTCGGGCCGTCCGGCTGTCTCGCGGTGAAGAAATCGCCACGGTGGCCCGTGCGCTGCGAATCCGCAGCGATCAGGTCGCCGCGATCGAGGAAAGCCGTCTCGATGATTTGCCGGGACGGACCTATGCGATAGGCTTTGTCCGATCCTATGCGCAGCATCTGGGCCTCGCTCCCGCTGAATTCGTGGATCGCTTCAAGGCTGAGATCGGCGGCCCCGCCGAGCAATTCCCATTGAAGGGATTGCCACCAGATGCCGGCGAAGGCGGCCTGCCTTATAGCTGGCTTCTGATGGCTCTCATTGTCCTTGGGGTTGTGGGCTACGCAGGCTATCACCTCGTCCGTTCTGCCAATCTGCCTTCAGTCCAGCCCGTGGCGCCCGTTCCGGCTGTGATGTCGCCGGATTCCGAGAAGCACGGATCACCGGTCAAGCGGCCTGTTCATGGGCAACCGCGCCCCAATATTGCATCCCCCTCCAGTGTTCCGGCTGCGAGCGCGTCCGGGCCTCAACCCATCGCAGTAACGCCGCCTGCCTCTGGCACGCCCGCGAACTCTGCTCTGGCCGCGCTGCCGCAGGGGCAGGTCTATGGCATACAAAACCGCAATGCTCGCGTTGTCATTCACGCCCGCGCGGCGACTCATGTGCTTGTCCAGGGGCTTGGTGCGAAGGTGTTCATAAACCGCATTTTGCATCCCGGCGACGCTTACCGCGTTCCAGATCTTGTGGGACTTTCGCTGACTACGCCTGACGGTGGCGCTGTTCTGCTTGAGCTGGACGGTCAGTTTGCCGGCGTGGCAGGTCGTGCCGGTCAGCTGACGGAAGCTCTTTCGCTCGATCCGCAAGCCATAGTAGACCGCGCCCACCGGGCGAATCCCGGCTGAAAGTGATCAGGTGACGCCATGAGTGTCAGAGAGTATCGGGACATCGTCCGCCGCAAATCACGGAAGATTCGGGTGGGCAACGTCGAAGTCGGCGGCGACGCGCCGATTTCCGTTCAAAGCATGACGAATACGGTCACGGAGGACGCCGGCGCGACAATCGCGCAGGTGCGTGCGCTCGAAGAAGCGGGCGCCGATATCGTGCGCGTGTCCTGTCCCGACGAAGAATCGACGGCCGCCCTCAAAACGATCGTGCGAGCCGCGAAGGTTCCGATCGTCGCCGACATTCATTTTCATTATAAGCGCGCGATCGAAGCGGCGGACGCCGGCGCGGCCTGCCTGCGTATCAATCCCGGCAATATCGGCTCGGCGCAGCGCGTTCGCGAAGTGGTGAAAGCGGCGAAGGATCACGGCTGTTCCATGCGCATCGGTGTCAATGCCGGATCGCTCGAGAAAGACCTGCTGGAACGCTATGGCGAGCCGTGCCCCGAGGCGATGGTGGAAAGCGCGCTGAACCATGCGCGCATCCTCGAAGACAATGACTTCACCGAATTCAAGATCAGCGTGAAGGCATCGGACGTGTTCCTCGCGGTCGCCGCCTATCAGGGGCTCGCCGAAGCCTGCGACTACCCTCTGCACCTGGGAATTACGGAAGCGGGCGGCCTCATGTCGGGGACCGTGAAATCGTCGATAGGCATGGGCATGCTGTTATGGTCCGGCATCGGCGATACGATCCGTGTCTCACTCTCGGCAGACCCGGTTGAAGAAATTCGCGCGGGCTTCGATATCCTGAAGTCCCTTGGCCTGCGTCATCGCGGCGTGAACATCGTCTCATGTCCTTCCTGCGCGCGGCAGGGATTCAATGTGATCGACACCGTGCGCACGCTGGAAGACAGGTTGAAACATATTTCAACGCCGATGACGCTCTCGATCATCGGCTGCGTGGTCAACGGTCCGGGCGAAGCGCGCGAAACCGATCTTGGTTTCACCGGCGGAGGCGCCGGCGCCGGCGCGGGCATGATCTATCTGAACGGCAAGCCCGCCTACAAACTCGAAAACGGCAAACTCGTCGATCATGTGGTTGAGCTTTGCGAGAAAAAGGCGGCTGAAATCGAGCGCGACCGCAACAGCGCTGCTGCTCTAGAGCCGGCATTGTAGCGTATTCAAACTTCGTTCTCAGGTGTCATGGCGCGCAAATGCGGGCCACCCGGTTGGGTTATGCTCTGCTTCTGACGGTGCGATGTTCTGTCGTAATATTTGGAGGACTTGCCAGGTGTCACCTGGGTGGCCCGCATTTGCGGGCCATGACAGTTTTGATTGATGATTCCCGAAACCACATTGGCGCGGCTGGTCGACCGCTTCGCGGCCCTGGAAGCCGAGCTTTCCTCCGGTGCAAGCGGTTCTGCTTATGTCAGGCTCTCGCGCGAGCATGCCGAACTCGCGCCTGTGGTGGCGGCGGCGGCGGCCTATCGCGACACCGCCCAGGCGCTGAACGATGCCGAGACGATGGCAAACGACAGCGCGAGCGATCCCGAGCTGCGTGCCCTCGCCGGAGAGGAGCGCGCGATGCTCAAGGAGAAATTTGCGCGGCTCGAACTTGACCTGCAGTTGAAACTGCTTCCCAGGGACGCCGCCGACAATTCGTCTGCAATCGTCGAAGTACGGGCTGGCACCGGCGGCGACGAGGCCGCACTTTTTGCGGACGATCTCCTGCGCATGTATCAACGCTATGCGCAGCTCATGGGCTGGCGAACCGAAATACTGGATCAGAGCGACAGCGATCTCGGCGGAATCCGTGAGGCGGTGTTGGAGGTTGCGGGGCAGGGCGCCTATGCGAAGCTCAAATTCGAGAGCGGCGTGCACCGCGTGCAGCGCGTTCCCGTGACAGAAGCCGGCGGCCGCATTCATACTTCCGCCGCGACGGTCGCGGTGTTGCCGGAACCCGAAGACGTGGATGTACATATCGACGAGAAGGATTTGCGGGTCGACGTGTACCGCGCCAGCGGCGCCGGCGGTCAGCATGTGAACAAGACGGAAAGCGCGGTGCGCATCACCCATTTGCCGACCGGCATCGTGGTGGCGCAGCAGACCGAAAAATCGCAGCACAAGAACAAAGCCCAGGCGATGAAAATCCTGAAGGCCAGGATGTTCGAGGCCGAGCGGTCGCGCATCGCGGCGACGCGAGCGGCCGAGCGCAAGGATCTGGTTGGTTCGGGTGACCGCTCCGAGCGTATCCGTACCTATAACTTCCCGCAGGGCCGCGTGACGGATCACCGGATCAACCTGACGCTCTATAAGCTCGAGCGTATTCTTTCAGGCGACGAACTGGGCGAAATCGTCGATGCGCTGATCACCGAAGACCAGGCGAACCGCCTTGCGTCGCTCGAGACCGACATCGCGCAGTGAAAATTCCTGTCCGTGAGGCGTTGTCGCGTGGCGTGGCGCAATTGCAGGCGGCCGGTATCGAATCGGCGCGGCTTGACGCACGCATTCTTCTTTCGCAGGCGCTCCATATTCCATCCGGCAGCGTGTTCCCCGGCGAAACGGCACCGGACCAGATCGAACTGTTCGAATCGCTCGTTGCCCGACGGGCCGCGCGTGAACCACTGGCCTATATCAGGGGGCATAAGGAGTTCTGGAGTCTCGATTTTGAGGTGGGTCCGGGCGTCCTCATACCGCGGCCCGAGACCGAGACGCTGATCGAAGAGGCTTTGCGGCGCTTCCCCGATTCGGACGCGCCGGTGCGTGTCCTGGACATCGGGACGGGCTCGGGATGTCTGCTCATTTCTTTTCTCAAGGAACGGCCGAATGCGCGCGGTGTCGGCATCGACAGTTCCGAAGCGGCTCTTTCCTATGCGAGGCGCAACGCCGCCCGGCACGATCTGGCCGGCCGTTGCCGCTTCGCGCTTGCCGCGGCCGACACGCCACCCGGGAAGATCGGATCTGCCTGGGCAGGGGACGCAGGCATTTTCGAATTGATATTTGCCAATCCCCCTTATCTGACTGATGAGGAATTTACTGCAAGTGTGCGTGAAATAAAGGATTATGAACCACAGAAGGCCTTTGTTGGAGGCCCCGTCGGGCTGGAGGGTTTTCACGCCTTTCTGCCGCTTGCGGCCCGATGCCTGTCGACGTCGGGAGTCGCGCTCTTCGAGATCGGCGCGGGCCAAGGGGACAAAGTTACGGAAATTGTCAGGGGGGAGGGGCTTGAAGTTGGTGCTGCCATTTCCGATCTCTCTGGCATTCCCCGCTGTCTGGTCATTGGTCATGCTGGGGAGGGCAGCCCGTTGGCGCCCCTGAAAAATTCAGTTGGAAAGGGACCTGCGACCCGCTAGCTTCCCCCGTGTTGAAGGGGTGAGCACGGAGCCCGCCAGCGCCGGGAAACATCGGCGTTTTGGGGACCGCGGGGGCGGTCGGCGCAAACGAGGCGCTGCTGTCCGTGCCAGCGAATGATGTTCTGAGCTTTATGCGGGCCGGGAATTCGGGCGTGCCATGTGGCGCGACGGGGTTGGTGATGCAGGAAACTTCGAACCGGGTATGTGGAGCGCCCCGCCGCGCATGAAGAAACACGCATGAAGAAAGTGGAAGGACAGGGGAACCCGTGAAACGCTCACGCAGTCGCGGCCGGAGGCCGCAAACCAGCAGCCATAATCCGAACCGGACGTTCGATTCCTCAGGGCCGGAGATAAAAATCCGCGGCTCTGCCTCTCATGTCTATGAGAAGTACTTACAGATGGCACGTGACGCGAACTCTGCGGGCGATCGCGTGGCGGCAGAAAATTATCTGCAGCATGCCGAACACTATTGGCGGATCATGGCGGCAAGCCAGCCCCAGCAGCAGCCTTATCAGCAGCAGGCGCAGCCTTATCCGGTGAATGGCAACGGACGCGATCCCGCGCACAGCGGGAGCGCTGCCTCCTTTTCGCTGGCCGATGCGGGCCAGGACGCCGAGGAAGAAGAGACGGACGACGCGGCGGCGTAGTTCCGTCCGTGCGGGCTTGTTACCCCGAAACTTCGATCTACATATTTGTCAGGGTGCGGTGCTCGATGGAGGCCGCGCCAATTGCATTGGGCGCCTTCAGGGGCCCTGCATGAGAGGCATATATGGACATCGAAAAGTTTACCGAGCGCGCGCGCGGATTCATTCAGTCTGCGCAAAGCCTCGCCGTTCGTTCCCACAATCAGGCCATCGATCCGTTGCACCTTCTCAAGGTGTTGATGGACGATGAAGAAGGCCTTGCATCGCGCCTGATCGCATCGGCCGCAGGCCGTCCCGATCTCGTTCGCCAGCAAACGGAAATCGCCCTGGGCAAGATTTCGCGCGTCGAAGGTTCCGGCGCCGGCCAGGTTTATCTCTCCAACGAGCTGGCGCGCGTCCTCGACTCGGCACAGGAACTCGCCAGGAAAGCGGGCGACAGCTTCGTCACGGCCGAACTGCTGCTTCTTGCGCTTGCAATGGCGAGCGGCACCGACGCCGGACGAATACTGAAAGACGCGAATGTTCGTCCGCAAAATCTCAACAACGCCATCAGGGAATTACGTCAGGGGCGCACGGCTGACTCTGCCACGGCAGAAAACAGCTACGACGCGCTCAAGAAATACGCGCGCGATCTCACCGAACTGGCGCGCACCGGAAAGCTCGATCCGGTCATCGGCCGCGACGAAGAAATTCGCCGCACGATCCAGGTTCTCTCGCGCCGGACGAAAAACAATCCCGTCCTGATCGGGGAGCCCGGAGTCGGCAAGACGGCGATCGCCGAGGGGCTCGCCTTGCGGATCGTGAACGGCGACGTGCCAGAGAGCCTGCGCGACAAGCGGCTGATGGCGCTCGATATGGGCTCGCTGATTGCCGGCGCAAAATTCCGCGGCGAATTCGAAGAGCGGCTGAAAGCCGTGCTGAGCGAAATTACGGCGGCGGCCGGCGGCATTATTCTCTTCATCGACGAGATGCACACATTGGTCGGCGCCGGCAAAGCCGAAGGCGCGATGGACGCCTCAAACCTGCTCAAACCGGCGCTCGCTCGCGGCGAGCTGCATTGCGTGGGCGCCACGACGCTCGACGAATACCGCAAGCATGTCGAGAAGGATGCGGCGCTGGCGCGGCGTTTCCAGCCGGTATTCGTTTCGGAGCCGACGGTCGAAGATACGATATCGATTCTGCGCGGCCTCAAGGAGAAATACGAAGTTCATCACGGCGTGCGCATCACCGATGGCGCGATCGTCTCCGCGGCCCAACTGTCGAACCGTTACATCACCGACCGCTTCCTGCCCGACAAGGCAATCGATCTGATGGACGAGGCGGCCAGCCGGTTGCGTATGCAGATCGATTCGAAGCCGGAGGCGCTGGACGAGCTCGATCGCCGCATCATGCAGCTCAAGATCGAGCGCGAGGCGTTGAAGAAAGAAACAGATCGGGCATCGAAGGATCGCCTCGCGGCACTTGAGGCCGAGCTCGCGGAGACGGAAGAGAAGTCGACCTCCCTGACGGCGAAATGGCAGGAAGAAAAGAAGTCCGTTCAGGAAGTGCAGGGGCTGAAGGAAAAGCTGGATACGGCGCGGCAGGAACTCGACGTCGCCCAGCGCCGCGGCAATCTGGGGCGCGCCGGCGAGCTTGCCTATGGCGTTATCCCGGACCTCGAAAGCAAGCTCCGCGCGGTCGAGGAAAAGCAGCAATCCGCGCTTGCCAACGAAGCTGTCACTCCCGAGAACATCGCGCAGGTGGTTTCGCGCTGGACGGGCATACCGGTCGACAAGATGCTGGAGGGTGAGCGCGCCAAGCTTTTGCATATGGAAGGTTCGCTGGAGAAGCGGGTGATTGGACAGAACGAAGCGGTGCGAGCCGTCTCGAACGCGGTGCGCCGCGCGCGCGCGGGGCTGCAGGATCCCAACCGTCCTATCGGATCGTTCCTGTTTCTCGGACCTACCGGTGTCGGCAAGACGGAGCTCACAAAGGCGCTTGCGGACTACCTGTTCGACAATGACAGCGCGATGGTCCGCATCGACATGTCGGAGTTCATGGAGAAGCATTCCGTGGCCCGGCTGATCGGCGCGCCGCCCGGCTATGTTGGCTATGAGGAAGGCGGCGTGCTTACGGAAGCCGTGCGCCGGCGGCCGTATCAGGTGATCCTGTTCGACGAGGTCGAAAAGGCGCACCACGATGTGTTCAACGTTCTGCTCCAGGTGCTCGACGACGGACGTCTGACGGACGGGCAGGGCCGCACGGTCGATTTTCGCAATACGGTGATCATTCTAACTTCGAATCTCGGCACCGAGCTTCTGTCGACAAACGACGGCGAGGAAATGCCGCGTGCGCGCGCCCAGGTGATGGAAGCGGTACGGGCGCATTTCCGTCCGGAATTCCTCAATCGGCTGGACGAGATTATCCTGTTCCACCGGCTCACCCGCGCCGATATGGACAGGATCGTAGATATCCAGATAGCGCGGCTGCAGAAGCTGCTGGCCGACCGCAAGATCGAGCTTGCGCTCGATGCCGAGGCGCGCGAGTGGCTTGCCGCGGCGGGCTACGATCCCGTCTACGGCGCAAGACCGCTCAAGCGGGTAATTCAGCGGCGCTTGCAGGATCCTCTGGCGCAGTTGCTGCTGGAAGGAAAGATAGCGGACGGCCAGATGGTGAAAGTCGGCGCTGCGCAACACGGGCTCACGATCGACGGGCATTCGTTCGAGGCCGGGGGTGACTATCAGGATGTGCCGCTGCCGAGCCACGCCGTGCACTGATAAAACGAAGGCGTCCGATTTCGCGGACGCCTTCGTTCTCATCTCACCAATCGGGATATTCCCCGTCTGCTAATTATGCGGCGCCGTGCCGTTCTGTTGAGGTTTCGTCTGGTCGGACGGGGTGGTCGATGTCTGACCCGGTTGAGGCTTCGCGTCGCCTGACGATGTAGTTGTCGCGTCGCCGGACTGTGTCTTCGTTTGTCCGGGCGCGGCTGTTGTCTGGTCCGACGGGGGTTTGCCCGGTGACGATTTTGTCGTCTCATGGGCATGAGCTTTTGGAGGCCTCGGCCGATGCGGCCGACCGACAACCGTAACATCTGAGTCACCCTCCATAGGATTATGTCCAATGGGCGTAGGATTCAACAACGGATCGGGTGGTTTCCCTTCCTTGATCCGTTTCGCCTGGAGTTTCGCCTTGACCGCCTGCGTTCTTGCATGAAGCCATTCGACGGACTCGAGGTGTATTCGACAGGCTTGTGTCAGCTGCGACTTGTGGGCATCCATGCAATGAAAGATACGGCCCTCGCCGGGATCCAACTTGCCACAAAATTTCTTCACATCGTTTGCGCAGGGGCGTTCGGGAGGATGACGTCCGGCAGGTGCGTGTTGGTTAGGGGAAACAACACGCTGCGCGGGAAAAGGCTGAATGGGAGTTACTTGCTGCGCAAACGCGGACGTTCCTTGCAACAGGAGCAAGGCACCAATCATCGCAGACAGTTTCACGTTCGGAATCTCGGGGGTTTCGACACGCGTGACTTTGAAGCCATGCCAGTGGCAATGCAAGACCCTCATCCGGAGCGGGTGCGCTGAACTGCGCTCACACCCTCACCAGAGCACCGGAGGAACAGCTTTTCCGGGCTCGACGAACGATCCATGGCCTGCCGCCTGCGGTATCGGGACCATCTGGACTTGATCAACCGGGTCGGATACTTACGGGCCGTTTCTGTGGGCGGCGGCAAGAGATTGCACAATAACAAGTGTGTAATAATCGCGGGCCGCGGGCACGCGTGACATATGGTGAACAGCCCGATGGATCAGACAAACAAGACGCAGGCGCAGGGCAAGACGCAGTCACATGGCATGCTGTGGCCTGCTCTCGGTAACCTCGCAAGGATCCTCGTTACCGATCCGGCAACGGCAGAGCAAGGCGCGCGGGAGCTGCTCGATATCATACCTGCGCAACCGCAGGCTTTGCAGCTTGTGGTCTATGCCTTCCGGATACGGGGCGATACCGCTGGTGCCCGGACATTTCTGGAAACCATGGCCGTGCAACGGCCAGGACTCGCCGCCGTGCATTACGAACTTGGGCTCCTGCTGGCGGATATCGGCGAGAGCGAAGCTGCGGTCGGGGCTCTCTCCCGGGTTGTAGAGCTGGAGCCGGACCATCCTTCTGCCTGGCGCACGCTGGGGGAAGAACTGGCCCGGACAGGCAAGTCGGAGGCGGCCGCGAAAGCGCTTGCCCGACACGCCCGATCCTCGATCCTGGATGTGAAAACACTCGAACAGGCGACAGGGCTGGCGATCGATCAGACCGAGACCGCCATCAATTTGCTGCGCGACTATCTTAACATGTACTCAACGGACGTGGAGGCCACCCGCATCCTGGGTGAGCTCTACATGCGCATCAATCGAAACGATCTCGCGGAAGAAATATTTGCACATGCACTCGAGTTGGCGCGCGATTATACGGCGGCGCGTGTCGGTTATGTTTCGACACTCCACGCCCAGTTGAAATGGCACGAAGAGAACGATCAACTCGACATATTGCTGGAAGAGAGTCCGGACGATCCGGATTACCGCTTTTACAAGGGAACAGTGTTGTTCCGGCTGGGCCGGACCGGCGAAGCGATTCGTTACTGCGAAAACCTCGTCAAAGAGCAGCCGGACAATGCGCGGTTCTGGCTCGCATACGCCTATGCACTCAGATCCGAAGGGCGCAGCGGGGATTGCGTTACTGCATTCCGCAAGAGCGTCGAAATCCTTCCGGGGCTCGGCGAGAGCTGGTGGGGGCTTGCCAATCTCAAGACGTTCCGTTTCTCGCCGGCCGACATCGCTACTATGCAGACCCAGCTTGCCCGCGCCGATTTGGACGAGGAAGAGCGTTGCCACATTCATTTCGCGCTTGGCCGGGCATTCGAGCAAGAGAAGAACTACCCCGAGTCATTCGAACAGTACAGTCAGGCCAATGCTTCGCGCCGCGCGCGCAATCCCTACAATCCGCAGGGACTGGCCGAGAGCGTGAAGCAGACAAGAACAAGATATACGCGAGATTTTTTCCGTGCGCATGCGCATCTCGGCAGTCCGTCAAAGGCGCCGATATTCATTCCCGGCTTGCCCCGCAGCGGATCCTCGCTGGTCGAGCAAATTCTTTCGACCCATTCGGAAGTGGAAGGATTGAGCGAGCTTCCGGTGCTTGGAATAATCGCGAAACGGATCGCAACAAAGGAACTGGCTGCCGGTTCCGAGGCGGCGCCCTTTGAAGGCCAGGATTTGAGTGCTCTTGGAGAGGAATATATCAAATGGGCGCGAGCCTACGGCAAATCCGGTCTGCCGCGCTTCACGGACAAGATGCCCGGCAACTTCCATTATCTCGGACTCATTTGCACCATCCTGCCGAACGCCAAGATTATCGACGTGCACCGAAATCCTCTCGACTGCTGCCTTTCAAATTTCAAACAGAATTTCCCGCAGGGGTCGGGGCCGTCATACGACCTTGCCGACATGGGACGTGCTTATCGCAGCTATGTGGAAGTCATGGCATATTTCGACGAAGTGTTGCCGGGCAGGGTGTACCGCCTGATTTACGAGGATCTCGTGCAGGATCCGGAAACCGAGATTCGCCGGCTGCTGGAACATTGCGACCTGCCGTTCGAGGAGAAATGCCTGCGCCATTACGAATCCGGCCGCAACATTCTGACAGCAAGTTCGGAGCAGATTCGCCGGCCGGTGAATCGGGATGGCCTTGATCAGTGGCGGCCATACGAGCAATGGCTCGGTCCGTTGAAGGAGGCATTGGGTTCGGTTCTGACTATGTACCCGGCGATCCCCGGAGATTTCGAAGAGGCGGCACGCGACACTTGGCGGCAGCCAGGCGCTGCCCCACTCGCCAGCAAGGTATCATGATCTGATGGAAACAGAACTTGTTTCATCCGCCGTGGCGGACGCGGAAGTACAACACTCCGATACGCTATCGGCGCGTTTGACCGCCATTGCGAAAGTCCTGGAAACCGACGCACCGGCTGCGAGCCTTCAGGCCGGCGAAGTATTCACGAACATGCCGGGACAGCAGCAGGCATTGCTGCTGTTCGCCGGTGCGTATCGGGTCATGGATGAACTTGATGGCGCACATGAAGTGCTGCAGATGCTGGCGGACGCGTACCCCCGGCTCGCGTCGATTCAGTATGAGCTTGGCCTCGTGCTCGGACGTCTGGGCATGCACCGAAAGGCGATCGAGTGTCTGTCGCGTGTCGTCGAGGCCGAACCCAATCACCCTGCTGCCTGGCGCGCACTGGGAAATCAGCATTCGCTCGACGGCAACAGGGAAGCTGCGGCTGTGGCCTATTCGCGGCAGCTCTGGGTTGGAGTCCGCGAACTCAAATTGCTTGAGGATGTGATCGCGGAATCGGGCGAAGACCTCTCCAAGGCCGAGAATATGCTCGTCCAGTGCCTGGGGGTGAATCCCACCGATCTGGGTTTCGTGCATCTGCTCGCCGAAATGAGCATGAGCAGGGACAAGTGGACCGCCGCGCGAGACCTGCTCGAACGCACGCTCGCCCTGGCACCGGACTATCACGCCGCCCGCCAATCCTTCGCAATCGTGCTGCACCAGGAAGCGAAGTGGCGCGAAGCCATCACGCACTTCGACATGATTCTGGAGGCGCGGCCGGACGACGCGCAGGTGGAGCTTCTGAAGGCGTGGAGCCTCGTATTGATAGGGGAATACGAGCAGGCGCAACAGCTGTTCGACAAAGTGCGGCCCGAGCTGGAAATCGGGGCACCCTTCTGGCTCAATTATGGGCATTTTCTCCGGACAGTGGGACGTTCCCGCGAGGCCGTGGACGCGTATCGCCGCTGCTCGGGTTTCGATCCGGCCATCGGTCAGGCGTGGTGGGGGCTGGCCAATCTGAAGACCTATCGGTTCTCGCCGGCGGATATCGAAGTCATGCAGGCCCAACTCCAGCGCAGCGATCTGGAACCGGAACAGCGCTGCCAAATGGAATTTGCGCTCGCCACGGCCCTTGAGACAGAAAAGGCATATTCCGCATCTTTCGAGCACTACCATGAAGGCAACAGACTTCGGCGCGCCCGTACTTATTACGAGCCGGAAGCATCAGAGTTGCGGATGAGGACGACCAAGGCCGTTTTCACGGCGGAATTCCTTCGTTCGCGAGAAGGGCTCGGTTTTGATGCAAAAGATCCGATATTCATCGTCGGCATGCCGCGCGCCGGCTCTACGCTTATCGAGCAGATCCTGTCCACGCATCCCCTGGTCGAAGGGACGGCCGAACTCCCCGACCTTTCGGAGATCGCCACGGATCTGCGGGCGCGGTCGGAACACGAATTTCCGGAGATTTTGAGGGAGCTGGATCCTGACGAATTCAGGACGCTGGGCGAACGTTATCTCGCGACGACAAGGTATCAGCGCAAGCAGGATCGCCCATATTTTACCGACAAGTCGCCACTGAACTTCCTGCATGTGGGATTGATTCACCTCATCCTTCCCAACGCCAGGATCATCGATGCGCGACGGCATCCGATGTCCTGTTCCTTCTCCGGATACAAGCAATGTTTCAGCCTTGGCTCGATGCCGCACACCTATGACCTTTCGGAAGTCGGCCGCTACTATGCAAATTATGTCGAGTTGATGGCCCATTTCGACAGGGTGCTTCCGGGCCGGGTGCATCGCGTCTTTCACGAATCCATGGTGAAGGATCCGGAAACGGAAATTCGCCGCCTGCTCGACTATTGCGGCCTGCCGTTCGAAGAGCAGTGCCTGCGCTTTCACGAAAACGACCGGGGCGTGCGTACGGCAAGCTCGGAGCAGGTGCGCAAACCTATCTATTCCGCAACAGTCGAGCCATGGCTCAATTACGAGCCCTGGCTGGAACCGCTCAAGACAGCGCTGGGCGACGTGCTGACACTTTATCCCGCAGTACCTGAGTTCGGTGCCGCAAATCCGGCGGCGATTACGCACGGATCGCACGCGGCATGAAAATGATACGCCGGCCGCGCAGCTGTCAGTGCGCAACTCTACGGGGCCAGTTCGCATCGCGTAACTGCAGTATTAAGCAGTAATACCAGAGGCCGTGGCTTCAGACTCATTCCCCCAAATTTGTCATGGCCCGCGACGGCGGGCTTTCCAGTTGAAATCTGGCACCAGTATCGAAAATATTGACGAATACCCGCCGCCGTCCATATGTCACCTGGGCAGCCCGCCGTCGCGGGCCATGACGCTATGAGGGATGACGCCTGGGCCGCCGGTATAACACAGGTGCCCTGCTTCATTTCCGGCCAGCGGGCAGGATCGGCGCCATGCAACTCCGGCGTAGGCCAGCGATTCGTTCACGGTCCCGAATAGGTCCGCCCAAATCCTTCGTCAGAAGGGTGAGCTGAATCGACCGTAGGTGGGAGTTTGTCGCTGGGGGCGACGCTATCGAGTCATCAAGGCGCACACCCAGGCGGCGAAATCTTTATTGACCGAGTGAAGCCTGAAGTTCATCGCCACGAACACATAAAGAAACAGCGGCGCAACGTGCGCCGCTGTTCCCAGAAATAAACGGGTCAACAAAATTGGCCCGAATTAAATCTTCTTACTTGCTGACGTGCTTCGCAGCGTAGCCGAGAAGGGCGCGCTGTACGTTCGGCATAACCTTGCCCTTCGGCGCGCGCGGAGCCTGACCGAGTGCTACGCCACCGGCGCTGAATTCATACACCGAAAGCGACGGATCGGTGCCCCAGCCCACGATCGACGCACCGGCCTTGATCTTCTTGCCGCCGATGACGAAGTTCGAAGCATAGCTCGGGACGCCTTCAGCCATGGCGATGGAAGCCGGCAGCTGAATGACATTGCCCATCTTCTTGACTTTGCCGGCGAAGCCAACGCCGTTGCTATAGATGCCGCTGTAATAGCAATGGACTTCCAGGTTATCCTGGTTGCCGTAGGCAGCGCCGTTCCAGGTCGCATACCACTGGTTGCAATACGCGCCGCCGCCGCCCGTCGTCGAATAGAACGACGTGCTGCCCGAGCTCGGGTCATGGTGCGTTGCGGCAAAAGAAGCGCTGGTCGTCGATAGAACGGCGGCCGCACTCATCAACAGGAACTTATTCATTTAGGGAACCCCCTTTGGAACGCCGACGAGATGTCGGCTTTAATTCGGGACCGTAGTGACTCGACTGGACAGCGTCAAGTCCGTTTCAATGCGTTAACTGTTTGATTGCTGACAATTTCTCGGTTCTGTAGCCGGTCGCCGGCATGGCCGTGGCCGGTGGGAAATCTCTGGTTGAGCGCAACCCGTCCGCACCTGACGATATGTCCTTTCCACGGTTCAAAGCTCACGCACGCCGATGCAAAACGACATGGCCTGCAACTGGTAGCGGGCAACGGACCGCAGTTCCGCGACCATATTACCCTCATAGGGCTCAAGCACTTCGAGCAGGCCGAGAAAGATCATCCGGTTGCGGTGCTGGATGAAATCGAAAGTCTGATCCGCGCTTGCCAGGGGCATGCCGCTTGCCATCGCTTTGAAAATGCTCCGCGGCACCATGGGACGAGGAACACTCCCAAGCATCAGGCAGGACGCCAGAAGCGAATCGCCGTCCCGCGTGAATTCGGGCACGCGTGTAGACCCCAATGTCGCGTCCCTGTTGATTTTCTTGCGGATTTCGATTTTGCAGCCTTGCGGCTCGGCCGCCATCGGCTGGCTGAACGCGGTGGGTTCCGGACTGGCATACCCGAACCGCCGGAAGAACGTGATCGGGTCCGCTTCGCTGCGCAGGGTGCGAACCCCCTCGGGAAACATGCCGACAAGCGCGAGGCCGTCGTGATCGACGCAAGGGGCGCTGGTCGAATCATGCTCAGCCAGTTCGATAAAGGGAGCAATGACCGGTTTGTCCCGCCAGCCCAGACGCCTGCTTTCCAAAAACCAGTTCCGGGCTCTTTCTTCGCCACCTTCGAAGAAGGCATTCATGGCGAATTCTTCCGAAAGCACCTGCTTCACCTCGGACGGCAGCCCATCAAGCCCTGCGATAAAGGCTGATGCCTCTGCTTTACCTCCACTCTCCCAGGAAAGGTCATTGAGATAGTTCTCGAGGAAGGTCCGTTCGCCGCTGCCGGCTGCGGCATCCTTTTTTAGCGTTATCCGGCCATCCGCGAATTCCAGGTCGGACAGGGGCACAAGCAGGTTTGCGGGAACGTGAATACCGGCCGGCTTGTCGGGCTGTATCGACACGAGGCCCCGGCCGCCACGTCCCGGCTTCCGGGCCACATTGTCGATTGTGCCGCCCAGGCCGCGAAAGACCTGAACCAGAAAATCCCACGACCAAGCCATTGTATGCTTTTTCCCTTGCAGTTCTGCGGTGCGAATACCGCCGCGCGGCCGTCTCTAGCGCATGTCGGTCAAAACGTGAAAGCCGCAAATTCGCCCCGGGCAATCCGTGGTTGTGGTATTTGAGGGACAGGAGTACCCTCCGGGGATCAAGTCAGACCAGGGGGAACACATGAACAAATATCTATTGCTGACGGCAGCAGCGGTGCTCGCAACCAGCACGCCGGCGCTCGCGGGACAGACCAGCAAAGGGTCGGGTTCGACGACGTTTTATCTGACCACGGGAGACGGCGGTCACTACTGCAATTATTTCCAGATACACTGGTACAATAAGAACTATTATACCATGGTAGATAATACTACCAAGTGCTACTACTCAGGGCATGCGGGAACCGGGCTGGGGATATCGGGCCGTACCAGGGGCATCGGCAAACATGTCCTGATTTCCGATAACGCAAGCATATATGGAGGTTGTGCAGTTTCCTGGGATTTTCCGCTGCCTTTGAGCGATAAAAACATCGCAACTGAATACACCAATTGTTTTGCTCCTCGCGTTCATCAGTTCAAGCTCAGCAGATCGGCCGGACGAACGATAAGCAAATCGACTGCAAGCGATATCCTCGCGGTAATCAAAGAGCGCGGCTCGGCTGCGAAGAAAGCCGAATAGCGGTCAGCCGCTCAGCCGATGCCGATAAATACGGTTCGGCAGAGTGAAATGGGTCTGCATCTGGCGGGTGGCGCGGTGCTTCGCGCGGCGGTTTTGGCGTGGCGAACGGGCCGGCGATACCATTAAGACCGGACAAACAAACATCATACCCGGGCTTGTCCCGGGGGCCCATGAACGCGGAAGACGAAAGAGGCGACGGACTTGTAGCCGTTCATGCTTTGGACTTGCTCTGCGCCGGCGAGCAGCAATGCGCGCTGCAATCTCTGCTTGCGGCGGAGATTGCAACTGCCGTTGACGCAGTTCTCAGTCTTTGTCGGCGCGAAGATCGTTGGTCGTGTCGGCCAGCTTGCCTTCGAGGGGCAGGGCGGCGATCTGGCTGTCGACGTGGATGCGGTTGACTTCGAAGTCGCGCAACGCGCCGCCGAAGAGAATGCGGCCCCGCGCCACTTTCACGGCCGCCGGATTGACCTGCTGGCCGTTGATGCGGATCTCGTAGTGCAGGTGCGGCCCCGTAGCGAGACCCGTGGCACCGCTATAAGCGATCACCTGACCCTGGCGGACGTGTGAGCCGGGGTGAATTCCGGGCGCAAATCGCGACAGATGGCCGTAAGCCGTCTGATAGCCGTTGCCATGGTTGAGCAGAACGAAATTGCCGAAGCCGTTTTCCCAATGCGATTGCTGGATCACGCCGGCACCGGCCGCCATGACCGGCGTTCCGCTCGGCACGGCGAAGTCGATGCCCTTGTGCATGCGCGTATAGCCCAGCACGGGATGGAAGCGCATGCCGAAGCCTGACGAGATGCGGGCGCCGTCCACCGGCGTCTTCATCAGCATGCTCTTGGCGCTCTGGCCATGCGCATCGAAATAATCCGCGGTGTCCTCGTCCCTCGGCTGGTAGCGGTAGAGCGCGACCGTCCGGCCCTGGAAATGCATCGCCGCGTAAGCGATCTCGCCTTCCTTCGCCGGCCTTCCTTCGGGCGTGTAGTAGTAATTATAATATACCTCGAAGGAATCGCCCGGTTTGATGTCGCGCTGGAAATCCACTTCGTAGGAGAACATGTGGATGAGTTGCACGACAACGCGCGCCGGGATGCCGGCCTGCATGGCGGCGAGATAGAGGCTCGAGTCGATCTTCGCACCGGCGCGGTGATAATGCGCCTCAAGCTGCTTGAACGCGTCCTGCGCGGTGAAGCGGTCGTCGGCGCCGCGCGTGATGGTCACGTCGTGTTCGACAGTCGGCGAGAAACTGACCGACAGCAAACGGCCCGGAGCGGATGGTTCGGCGGCCTGGGCCGCGGCGTCCTGCTGCGCTGCCGACGGCGTGGCGGGCGTGTAGATGATCCGGGCCACGGTTTTCGGCGGCGGGGCAGGCGCGAAAGTCAGCTGCAGCACCTGGCCGGCCTTGATCGCGCGGAGGTTATAAACCTTCGCCAAGGCCACAACGGCTGCTTCCGCGTCCTGCGGTGTGGCGCCGGCGTTTACCAGGGCCAGCGGTAACATATCGCCCCGCTCAAGCGTCAGTTCGTGCGTATCGATGCCCGGCGTCGTGGCCGAGTCGTCCTGGTCGCTTTCGGCGGCGAGGCTTTCGTCGAGTGCCGATGTGGCCGGCAAGGCCTGCTTTGCGGGCGACGTCGTGATCGATCCCAGCGGCGCCACAACGGCAAAGTCGGAACCATGTGTCTGGGCGACCAGGCGCTGGAATAATGCGTAAGGCATCAGGAGCCGCGACCGCTGCTGGTCGAAGCCTTGCGATCCCGACGGGATGGCGGTGCCGGCCGCAAGCCAGGCGATCGAGCCGGCTATGATAGCGGTGATGGATGTGGAAACGAGCGCCCAGCGGCCATCGGGCGAGGAAAGGTTTTGCGCTGCCGCTCGCGTCAGCCGGCGTTGCGCATGCATAAACTCAAACATAACGGCGTCGCGGCGCTCCACGGCGTCTCCTGTTCGTTTGTGCGTCCGGCTGTGGGTACAGCCCCTCGTTACGCCCGGCCCGAAGCGGGGCAAGGTTTTTAACCTCAACGCTATTAGGGGCGTCAACCTTTACTGCCGCGTTAAGGGAAGTTCATGTGCCCAATAAAGAGGGCGGCCGCTAACGGCCGCCCTCGAGTTGGCGAAGGAAGATGAATTCTAAAGTCTTACGAGAAGAGCTTCGGCTAAAAGTCCGTGCAACCAGCCAATTCCCTTCGCCATATGCAGGGCGATGAAAATCAGGAATATTCCAATTACCATCAGCAGAACCAGGCCCGGGGCGGTGTGGAACAGATGGTTCAGCCAGGGAACATCGTCGAAATGAATGTGCGACTGGTTTGTCACGAGATCCACCAGCGGTCCTCCGACCATCGCCAACGGCAGGACGATTCCCACGATGGCCAGGGTGAAATAGGCGATTCCCAAAGGCAGCCGCAGGAGCAGATAAAGCAGTGAAGACCATGTGCGGATATCGGCCAGGGCTTCACCGATCCGCGCCCAGATGGTTTCGCCGCTGGACTGTGCCGGCAGGCGACGCGGCATCCGGACTCCCAGCAGACCTTCGACGATCCGGCCCTCGACATGGCTCAGGATGCGCACCGAGCCTAGGAAGAGCAGGGCGAAGGGAATGCCGAAAATGAACAGGAAGAATGGGACCGTGAGACTGAGCCCGAGCACCGTCCACACGAAGTAGAAGATGCCGGTCGGTAGCGCGAGCAGCATGAACATCAGCGCGCCATAGGCCTTGGGATCGCTGATGACGCCGAAAAAACCTTTGTGATTTCTGGGCTTCTGTTCGGGTTTGGGGAACGGCCCCGCGATGGCTGCTTCCATGGATCTGTACTCCTCGGCGATTTCCTGCGGCGTGCCGTAAGTTTCGACGACCGTCGCCAGGACTTCGGACTCTGTCTTGCCGGGATTGGTGGCGATTTCGCCCTGAAGATGCTCTTCGGCGTCGGCAAGCGCGTCGCTGATCAGGCCCGGCGATGCGCCTTTCAGCGCATTCCGGAGCTCGTCCAGATAGGCACGGACTGTCGGCGGCGCCGCGTTGGCTTTCATGCACGGTGCTCCAGCATGGGCCCTTGCGCGGGCCCCGCAAGATGCGCGGCCAGCGCGTCGTCGACGAATTCGCGCATGTCCTTCCAGGCGCCCTGCCATTCGGACAGCGCACGCTTGCCTTCGTCGGTGATGCCGTAATAGCGGCGCGGCGGACCGAAAGCCGAAGCTTCCACCCGGCTGGACAGAAGTCCCAGCGCGTCGAGCGAGCGCAGAACGGGGTAGATCGCGCCTTGCTTGAAGATAAGCCCGCCTTCGCCTTCGGCCTTAACGGCCTTGGCGATTTCGTAACCATACATCTCCCGGCCCGCGCGGGCGAGCACTGCCAGGAGGACGAGCGAGGAAAGCCCGGCCATGAGTTCCTTACGGAATTTGCGCGTATGAGGGGATTCGTCTGCCACGCGCCTGTTTCCGCCTCCCTAAGGCTATTACGAAGTCCAATCTAGCATGAACTTCGCACTATGCAAGAGTGACCTATAGGGAAGTTGTGAAGAATTGTCAGTCAGTCATTATTGGTGTACGCAATTTGTGTCCACACGGGAGCGGAGCGTGACCGCCGAACCAAGGAAGGTGAACTTCCGGGAATTCCGGACAAACCTGTCGACCTATCTGCGCGAGGCACATGACGGAGCCGAAATCATCGTCACATCGCATGGAAAGGAAGTCGCACGCGTGGTGCCACCTGCTTCCCTTGGGCAGCAGCGCGCGAAACTCTTCGGAATGTTCAAGGACCGTCTGCAGATGGCTCCCGATTTCGACGAGACGCCAGCCGAATTGATTGATGAGATGGAAGGCGGCACGTGAGGCTTCTCCTTGACACCCACGTATTGATTTGGTGTGCCACGGACAATGCAAACATCGGTACGAAAGCACGCGAGATTATTGTCGATCCCGTGAGCGAGGTCTTCGTCAGCATCGTCTCGTTTTGGGAAATGGCAATTAAACTACGTATCGGAAAACTCGTCGCCCCGGACCTTGGCGAAGTCATGACTGCCATGGCCGGGCTCGGCATTGGCGTACTTCCTCTCAGCCTCGCTCACATCCATGAACTGCTCAGGCTCCCCATCCTTCCCGATCATCGCGATCCGTTCGATCATCAGATCATCGCGCAGGCGATTGCCGACGACCTTGTTCTCCTCACCAATGATCGCAACGCGGCCCGGTATCCTGTGAAGCGGATGACGTGTCTCGGCGAATTCGTCGGACCCTGAATTTTCGAAGGGTTCGCAGCCATTTGCGCCGCTACGGTTCATTCCGTATGAAGCCGGGTCTGGAGATATCACGCAATGCGTCTTTCCCGCTTTTTCATGCCGCTTCTCAAGGAAACGCCTGCCGAGGCGCAGATCGTCTCGCACCGGCTCATGCTGCGCGCGGGTCTCGTCCGGCAGGAGGCTGCCGGCATCTATGCCTGGCTGCCGCTCGGTCATCGCGTGCTCAGGAAAATCGAGCAGATCGTGCGCGAGGAACAGAACCGCGCCGGCGCGATCGAGATATTGATGCCGACGCTGCAGCCTGCCGATCTCTGGCGCGAAACCGGGCGCTACGACGCCTATGGCAAGGAGATGCTGCGCATCAAGGACCGTCACGAGCGCGAGCTGCTCTATGGTCCTACCAACGAAGACATGGTGACGGAGATTTTCCGCGGCTATGTTCGCTCGTACAAGAGCCTGCCGCTTATTCTTTATCACATCCAGTGGAAATTCCGGGACGAGGTGCGCCCGCGTTTCGGCGTGATGCGCGGCCGGGAATTCCTGATGAAAGACGCGTACTCTTTCGACATCGATTTCGAGAGCGCACGCAAATCGTACAACAAAATGTTTGTCGCCTATTTGCGCACCTTTGCGCGCATGGGGCTCAAATCCATTCCGATGCGGGCGGAAACGGGTCCGATCGGCGGCGATCTCTCGCACGAGTTCATCATTCTGGCCGAGACGGGCGAGAGCCAGGTATACTGCCACCGTGACCTTATCGACATGCCGACGCCCGGCGAAGATGTGAATTTCGACGGCGATCTCGAGCCCATCGTCCGCGAACGTTCCGAACTGTATGCCGCGACGGAAGACGTGCACGATCAGGCGCAGTTCGAAGCCCAGGTGCCGGAAGACAAGCGCGTATCGGCGCGCGGCATCGAGGTCGGCCAGATTTTTTATTTCGGCAGCAAATACTCGCAGCCCATGCGCGCCTTCGTGGCCGGTCCGGACGGGCAGGAGCGCGCGGTGGAAAGCGGCTCCTACGGCGTCGGTGTTTCGCGCTTGGTTGGAGCAATCATCGAGGCGAGTCACGACGATGCCGGAATCATCTGGCCCGAGCCTGTAGCGCCCTTCGACGTTGGGCTTATCAATCTGAAAGCCGGGGACCCGGCGACAGACGAAGCCTGCGAAGAGATTTATGCGAGACTGACCGAAGCCGGCCGGGATGTTCTGTACGACGACACGACAGAACGTCCGGGCGCGAAATTCGCCGCGATGGATTTGATCGGTCTCCCCTGGCAGATCATTGTCGGCCCGCGCGGTCTGGAGAAAGGTCTGGTCGAAGTAAAAAACCGTGGCAGCGGCGCTCGCGAAGAGATGAGTGTCGAAGCCGTCCTGAACCGCTTCGCCAGGTGATGTGCTTCGGTATTCACGCCCTCGCCCCCGCTTTGCGGGGGAGAGGGAGACATGGCTGAAATGTCTTCTGCAACCCGCGCATTTGCCCCTTTCGAATGGATGATTGCGCTGCGTTATCTGCGCGCGAAACGCCAGGAGAGTTTTGTTTCCGTCATCTCCGGTTTTTCGCTCGTTGGCATCGCACTCGGCGTCGCGACGCTCATAATCGTGATGGCGGTGATGAATGGCTTCCGGCACGAACTGCTCTCGCGCATTCTCGGACTTAACGGCCACATGACGATCCAGTCGTCGATCGGCGGCCTTACCGGCTACGATGCGATGGCGATGCGGGTGCGGGCTGTTCCCGGCGTGCTGCGTGCCGCGCCGATCGTGAACGGCGAAGTGATGGCCACGGCAAACGGTGTTGCAAGCGGCGTCCTCGTGCGCGGCATGCGGCGCGACGATCTGAAAACGCTGACCACTGTATCCAAATCCCTCTCCGACGGCGCGCTTGCCCATTTCGAGGGTGGCGATTCCGTCATTATCGGCGCGCGGCTCGCGCAGCGGCTGCGGCTCGTGCCCGGCGCAAGCATCACGCTCATCGCACCGCGCGGCAACGTCACCCCGTTCGGCGTCACGCCGCGCGTCAAGAGCTACGTCGTCGCCGGCACCTTCAGCATCGGCATGTCGGAATACGACCAGACATTCGTCTTCATGCCGCTTGCCCAGGCGCAACTCTATTTCAACATGGGCAACACGGTCAGCGGACTCGAAGTGATGGTGCGCGATCCCGACAGCGTGAACGCGCTCGCAGAACCCATCTCGCGCGCTTCGGGTCCCTTTGCCCGCATCATCACCTGGCAGGACATGAATTCCAGCCTGTTCTCGGCGCTCGAAGTGGAGCGCAATGTGATGTTTCTCATTCTCACGCTCATCATTCTGGTGGCGGCGCTCAACATCGTCTCCGGCCTTATCATGCTCGTGAAGGACAAGAGCGGCGACATCGCCATCCTGCGCACGATGGGGGCCGCAAAAGGCGCGGTGATGCGCGTGTTCCTGATTGCCGGCGCTTCCATCGGCGTGGTGGGAACGATTGTCGGGCTGATCATCGGCGTCGTGTTCTGCCTGAATATCGAATCGATCCGGCAGTTTCTTTCCTCGCTGACCGGAACCGAATTGTTCAACCCGGAGATCTATTTCCTGAGCCGCATGCCCGCTGAAATGGATCCGGGCGAAGTCATTTCCGTGGTGGCGATGTCGCTCGGACTTTCCTTTCTCGCCACGCTCTATCCGTCGTGGCGTGCCGCGCGTCTCGATCCCGTCGAAGCGCTTCGTTATGAGTAACGCGCCCGCGCTTCGTCTCGAAAACGTGACGCGCCGCTACGTCCAGGGCGATGCAACGCTTGAAGTGTTCCGTGGCGTAGAACTTTCCGTTGCGCGCGGTGAACTGGTTGCATTGGTCGGACAATCCGGCGCGGGCAAGTCGTCGTTGCTGCATATGGCGGGATTGCTCGAGGCGCCAAGCGAAGGCGAAATCTGGGTCGAGGGGGTTGCGGCTTCGGCTCTCGCGGATCGCGAGCGGACACGGCTGCGGCGCGATCGCATAGGCTTCGTGTACCAGGCGCATCATCTTCTGCCGGAGTTCAGCGCACTCGAGAACGTGATGATGCCGCAACTGATTGCAGGCCGCTCCAAGCCGGCGGCGGCGAAAGAGGCGCGGCGTCTTCTCGAATCGCTGGGTCTCGGACAGCGGCTGACACATCGGCCTGCTCAACTATCGGGCGGCGAACAGCAACGCGTGGCGATTGCCCGCGCGCTGGCCAATCATCCAGGCCTGCTGCTCGCCGACGAACCCACCGGCAATCTCGATCCGCGAACCGCAGCGGGTGTTTTCGAGGCGCTGCTGGCGCTGGTTCATGCCGAAGGGCTGGCGGCACTGGTCGCCACCCACAACATCGAGCTGGCCGAGAAGATGGACCGCTCGCTCGTGCTTCACGAGGGCCGCCTCGTTTCCAGGACTTAGCACCTCCGATTTCGCCGACTGTTGCCCTGATCGAAAACCAGAACCTCCGGCGCGGAACGCGCAGTCCGTGTTCCGTATTCGTTCTTGACAGGAACGCATAGGGAACATAACTTCAGCAAAACTAAAGAGGGAGGAACGCGAGATGTCGACTTGGTTCGCGGACGCTGCGGCTACTGTGGGGTTGTTGATTTTCATCGGCGGCGCATTCCTGCTGGCGAGTGCGGCGCCAGCCCTGATGGGCGTGCTCTGAAAGCTCCTGTGGATAGTGCGATTCACTACTCGCGCCGCAGGCAGGCGCGCGGATAGTGATCGTCCGGCAGGCTGGGAAAGGGTGCGGTATTCGCGATGGCGCAGGAGCGCAAACCCGCCGCTTTCGTCCACCTTCGGGTGAAGAGCGCCTTTTCTCTTCTCGAAGGTGCGGTGCGGCCGGAGCAATTCGCCGGCCTTGCGCGCGAGCAGGCGATGCCGGCCGTTGCGGTCACGGACGTCAACAATCTTTTCGGCATTTATGAAATCACCGAGACGCTGGCGAAAGCCGGCGTCCAGCCGATTGTGGGCTGCCTGCTTTCTGTCGATCTCGATGAGGCGTCGCCGTCGGCCGGCATGGTGCAGCGCAAGCCCGACCTGCTGCCGCTCCTGGTTCAGAATGAAGCCGGTTATCGCAATCTCACAAAGCTGCTCAGCGCAGCTTATCTCGGCGCAGCGCCGGGAGATTGGCCTCATGCAACCGCGGAGCTGCTGGCGCGACATGCCGGCGGGCTGATTGCGCTGACGGGAGGGCCGGGCGGTCCGCTGAATCGCCTGCTGGTCGATGGCCAGAACGAGGCCGCCGCACAACTGCTTGACCGGCTGCATGAAATATTCGGCGACCGGCTCTATATGGAATTGCAGCGCCACGGGCTTGCCGAGGAGCGCGCGACGGAAGACCGGCTTCTGTCGCTTGCCTATGAAAAAGCACTGCCGCTGGTAGCTACGAACGACGTGCATTTCGGGAAACCCGAAATGTACGAAGCCCATGATGCGGTGCTTTGTATTGCGGACGGCACGTTCGTTTCGCAGGAGGAGCGCCGGCGCGTCACGCGCGAGCATCGTTTCAAGACGCCGGCGGAAATGGCCGCGCAATTCGCCGATCTGCCGGAGGCGATCGCCAATACGGTCGAGATTGCAAAACGCTGCGCCTTCCGGCCGAAGAAACGCGATCCCATCCTGCCGAAATTCCAGCCGGAATCGGGCCTTTCGCCGGCGGAGGAATTGCGTGTGCAGGCGGAATCGGGGCTCGCGCGGCGCCTCGCCCATCACGGCAAATATGCGGAGGAGCAGGTCTATCGCGACCGGCTGGCCTTCGAGCTCGATGTCGTTCTCCGCATGGATTTCGCGGGCTATTTCCTCATCGTTTCGGACTTCATGAAATGGACGCGCGGACAGGGCATTCCGGTCGGCGTGCGCGGCTCGGGCGCCACTTCGCTCGTTGCCTGGTCGCTCGATATCACCAATCTGGATCCCATTCGTTTCGGTTTGCTGTTCGAGCGTTTCCTCAATCCCGAACGCGTCTCGATGCCGGATTTCGACATCGATTTCTGCCAGGAACGGCGCGACGAAGTCGTCCGTTACGTGCAGCACAAATATGGCGCAGATCGCGTGGCGCATATCATTGCGCTCGGTTCGCTGCAGGCGCGCGCGGCGGTGCGCGATGTGGGGCGCGTGCTGCAGATGCCGCTCGGTCTCGTCGACCGCATCGCCAAGCTCATTCCAAATCCGCCCGGCAAGCCGGTCTCGATCAGGGATGCGGTCGCGGGTGAGCCGCGTCTGGAGACTATCGCCGAACAGGAGCCGGCCGCGCGCAAACTGTTCGCGATCGTCGGCCACATCGAGGGATTGTACCGGCACGCCTCGACCCATCCGGCGGGCGTGGTGATCGGCGACAGGCCGCTGGACGAAGTGGTGCCGCTCTATCGCGACCCGCGCTCCGAGATGCCAGTCACGCAATTCGACTACGAAGACGCCGAGAAAGCGGGCCTGGTCAAATTCGACTTTCTCGGATTGAAGACGCTGACCGTGATCGCCAGGGCGGAAGAACTATTAAAGCGCCGCGGCATCGTGCTCGATACGCAGAATATCGCCTTCGAGGACAGCGCGACGTTCGAGATGCTGTCGCGCGGGGAGAGCGTGGGCGTGTTCCAGCTCGAAGGCGCCGGCATGCGCGATCTCCTGCGCAAGATGCACCCCGACCATATCAACGATCTGGTCGCGCTCGTTGCGCTCTATCGGCCGGGTCCGATGGATTCGATTCCGAAATACATTGCCTGCAAGCGCGGCCGCGAACAGCCCGATTATCTGCATCCCTCACTGGAGCCGATTCTCGCCGAGACGTTCGGGGTCATGACGTATCAGGAAGACGTCATGCGCATCGCGCGCGAACTCGCCGGTTATTCCATGGGGCAGGCCGATCTTCTGCGCCGCGCCATGGGCAAAAAGATTCCGGCCGAGATGGCGAAGCACGAGGAATTATTTGTGAAAGGCGCCGCCGAGCGGGGCATCGCGCGGGGCACGGCCGTCACGATCTTCGAACAGGCGGCCAAGTTTGCCGGTTATGGATTCAACAAGGGCCACGCCGCCGCCTATGCGCAGGTTGCCTACCAGACCGCCTATCTCAAGGCGAATTATCCCGTCGAGTTTCTTGCGGCCTCGATGACGCTCGATATCGGCTCGACGGACCGTCTCAATGTATTCCGCCAGGAGGCCGGGCGTCTGGGCATCAAGGTGGCGCCGCCGGACGTCAATCGCTCCGACTCGTTCTTCACCTGCGACAGCGAAGCGGGCCTGATCTTTTATGCGCTGGCTGCGGTGAAAGGCGTGGGCCGCCAGGCGATGGATCATGTGGTGGCGATCCGCGAACGCGGCGGCCCGTTCCGCAGCATGGCCGATTTCGCCCGCCGCGTGGACCCCAAGCTCGTCAACAAGCGCGCTTTCGAAAGCCTGGTGCGTGCAGGTGCTTTCGACGGACTGAATGCCAACCGGCATCAGCTCGTCGAATCCTCCGATGCGATTCTCAGCCATTCCGCGTCGACCACGCGCGAGCGTGAAAGCGGGCAGGTGAGTTTGTTTGGTGGCGGCGCGGTGGCGACGGAGGAGTTGCGGCTCGCGCCCGTGACGGACTGGCTGCCGCATGAGCGGCTCGGCGAGGAATTCAGTGCCATCGGTTTTTATCTGTCGGGCCATCCGCTCGACTCTTACGGCGCCGCCCTGAAACGTCTCGGCGTTGTCAGCTGGGCGCAGCTGCAGGAAGATCGCCGGCGTTCCGGTTTCCGCGCCGTGCTCGCCGGTACCATCATCCGAAAACAGGAACGCCGCGGCCGCAACGACCAGCCCTACGGCTTTCTCTCGTTGTCCGATCCCACGGGCATGTTCGAGATCATGGTATTCTCCGAAGTGCTGATGGCGGCGCGCCCTTTGCTCGAAGCAGGCAAAGCCGTGCTGCTTTCCGTTTCGGCCGACTGGATGGACGAGGAGTTGAAACTTCGGGCGCTGTCCGTCTCCGATCTGGAACAGGCTGCCGCGGATGCGAGCGAAGGCCTGCGTATCGTGCTAACCGACACCAAACCGCTCGGCGCCATTGCCGGCCAGATGCGCGGGGCCGGGAAGGGAATCGTCACCCTGATCGTCCCGGGCGCCGAAGGCCAGGACGTGGAAATCCGCCTCAAAGACCGCCACGCCATCACCCCGGCGATGAAATCGGCGATCCAGTCCCTGCCGGGGGTGATGGCGGTCGAATCGGTGTGAACCTGTCGGACAAGGACCAGACAAAATGCTTTTCCTGAGTGAGACTGGTGATCGCGAATCGGACAAAGCAGGAAGCCCATTGGAATCCGCAAAGAATCTTATCACGCTGGCGCGTAACCGAAAGTTTGCAACAGTGCTCGCCGATCCGCCTTGGCGGTTCGACAACAAGACGGGGAAGGTCGCGCCGGGCCATCGGCGTCTGAATCGTTATGAAACGCTCAGTTTTGAAGAAATCGAGCGGCTGCCGGTTTCCGAAATCACGGGTGACGTGGCACACCTGTATCTCTGGGTGCCCAATGCTCTGTTGCCGCAGGGACTATCGGTGATGAAAGCCTGGGGCTTTCAGTACAAGTCTAACATTGTGTGGCACAAGGTCCGCAAGGACGGGGGACCTGATGGACGCGGAGTCGGATTCTACTTCCGAAACGTTACCGAGCTTTTGTTGTTTGGCATTAAAGGCAAGAACGCTCGGACGCTGTCGCCTGGGCGCAGGCAGGTCAATTTTCTCGCAACGCGAAAGCGCGAACATTCCCGTAAGCCCGATGAGCAATACGCAATCATCGAATCATGTTCTTCTGGTCCGTTCGTTGAACTGTTCGCGCGCGGCACTCGCCCGAGATGGACGGTCTGGGGGCATCAGGCTGACGAGGATTATCGGCCCACGTGGAAAACCTACAGCCATCACTCGCAGGCACATCGCGAGCAGGTGGTCTAGGTTCTGTTGACAAACCTCAACCAGATTTTGATTGAGGCGAGTTGAACGAAGGCCATGAAGCTGTCGACGGTTTTATCGTAGCGTGTAGCAACGCGTCGCGCGTTTTTCAGCTTGTTGAAGAAGCGTTCGATACGATT